>CAVXKU010000001.1:0-318633 GCA_963762335.1 uncultured Alphaproteobacteria bacterium
ACGCTGAAGTTGGTGTTGGGTTCGGGCGAAGTCGCGATCTTCTTGCCCTTGAACGCTTTGGGATGGGTGAAGGGCTCGACAGTCGTCGAAACAGCGAAATAGTGGGCCCGCTGCACCACTGTGCCGATGACCAGGCCGGGACCGCCATTCTCGCGCGAGATCACCGCCATGGTGGCGTCGCCGATGGCGAAATCGGCCGAGCCGCCGAGCACCGCCGCGAAAGTCTGCGTGTCGCCGCCGGCCGCGCTGACCTGCATATCGAGGCCATTTTTCTTGAAGATCCCGGCATGCATGCCGACGTAGAGATTGATGTAGCCGAGGTTGTGAACGGCCTCGCTGAACCGCACAGTTTTGAGATCGGCGGCGAACGCCGACCGTCCCAGCAACGACAAGGTCGATCCGCCGACCACCGCGCCGGCAGTCCCCTTGAGGAAAGTGCGGCGGTTCACATTTTTCAAGCCATCGGGGATCATCGTCGAACTCCAGGTCGAGCAGAAACACCCCGGATGGGACGTTTCGGCGACCATCTTCCGCGCGATTAAAAAATCATTCAAGCGCTTTTGTTAAGCTGCCTCTTGCTTAAATTGTCCGCACAAGCGCGTGAATAAAAGCATCGGCCTTCTGACAAGCGAAAGATACGTCTCCGAGGAAGCGAGCACCGCAACGCCGTAAGTGAAAGTGTTCCCCATGCGCACCTCCAAGATCGTCCACGTCGTCACCTGCCACGCCGAGGGCGAGGTGGGCGACGTGATCGTCGGCGGCGTCGCGCCGCCGCCCGGCGAGACGCTGTGGGACGCAGTCGCGCTTCATCGCCGAGGACGGAGCGCTGCGCAATTTCGTCCTCAACGAGCCGCGCGGCGGCGTCTTCCGCCATGTCAATCTGCTGGTGCCGGCCAAGAACCCGAAGGCGCAGATGGGCTTCATCATCATGGAGCCCGAGGATACGCCGCCCATGTCGGGCTCGAACTCGATCTGCGTCGCGACCGTGCTGCTCGACGCCGGCATCCTGCCGATGCAGGAGCCGGAGACGCGCCTGACGCTGGAGGCGCCGGGCGGTCTGATCGAGGTCGAGGCGCGAATGCCGCGACGGCAAGGCCGAACGCATCACGGTCGCCAACGTGCCCTCGCTTCGCCGATCAAGCTCGACGCCCCGCTCGAGGTCGCCGGGCTTGCGATCGCTCACAGTCGACACCGCCTATGGCGGCGACAGTTTCGTCATCGTCGATGCGGAGGCGCTGGGTTTTGCAATTCGGCCGGACGAAGCGCGCGACCTTGCCGAGATCGGCATCCGCATCATCGCCGCCGCCAACGAGCAACTCGGCTTTACTCATCCCGAGGCGCAGGCTTGGGACCACATCTCCTTCTGCCAGTTCGCCGGCCCGCTCACGCGCGACAGAAACGAACTTCACGGTTCGAACGCATGCGTCATCCGGCCCGGCAAGATCGACCGCTCGCCGACCGGGACCGGTGCAGCGCCCGCATGGCGGTTCTGAGCGCGCGCGGACAGATGGCGGAGGGCGACGTCTATCTCGCCCGCTCGATCATAGGCTCGGAGTTCGTCTGCCGGATCGCACGCCGGGCCACAATTCGGCGGCCGGCCGGCCATCGTCCCCTCATTTCGGGCCGGGCCTGGATTACCGGCGTCAGTCAGTATATGCTCGACCCGGCCGATCCGTGGCCGTCGGGCTACCGGCTCTCGGATACCTGGCCGCGCATTAGGGAGGCAATTTGAGCGCTTGGCGCGGTTCGCGCGGCTCAGTTGATGCAAAAAATGGCGATGAAATACCCAGTTCACGACCTTTTGTCGGCCTTCCAATCCAATTTTAAACGTTTTGCCTCAAGGTTGGCTTAACAATGGATTCCGAAGTGTTGACGCCCAGGGAACGGGCGGGAGGACAAGCGGTCGTGCAACCGACGGACGTCTCCGATCCCAGTTACTTCCACAAGGTGGTCGATTGTCAGTGGGCCTGCCCCGCGCACACTCCGGTCCCGGAATACATCCGCAAGATCGCCGCGGGCGATTACGACAGCGCTTACATGATCAACTGGAAGTCGAACGTGTTCCCAGGCATCCTGGGACGCACGTGCGACCGTCCATGCGAGCCTGCCTGCCGCAGGGGGCGGCTTGAGGAGCAGCCGGTCGCGATTTGCCGGCTGAAGCGGGTCGCCGCCGATCACAAGCAGGACATCGCCGCGCTGCTGCCCGGGCGCGCCGGTCACAGCGAAACGGCAAGCACGTCGCCTGCGTCGGCGCCGGACCCGCGTCATTGACGGTCGCGCGCGATCTGGCCGCGGTCGGCTACGAGGTCGTCGTGTTCGATTCCGACACGCGCGCCGGCGGCATGATGCGCAGCCAAATTCCAAAATTTCGACTGCCCGACGAAGTGATCGACGAGGAGGTCGGCTACGCTTTGTCGACCGGCGGCCAATTCATCGCCGAACGGCGCATCGACAGCCTCAAGGGGCTGATGGGCGAAGGCTACGACGCAATCTTTGTCGGCTGCGGCGCGCCGCGCGGGCGCAACCTCGATATTCCCGGCCGCCACGAAGCAGCGGGCCACATCCATATCGGCATCGACTGGCTGGCGAGCGTTTCGTTCGGCCATGTCTCGTCGATCGGCCGGCGCGTGGTGGTGCTGGGGGGCGGCAACACGGCCATGGACTGCTGCCGGACAGCGCGCCGTCTTGGCGGCGCCGAGGTCAAGGTCGTCGTGCGCTCCGGCTTCGCCGAGATGAAGGCCTCGCCGTGGGAAAAAGAAGACGCGATGCGCGAAGGCGTCGAGATCCTGAACTTCCTCGCGCCCAAGGCGTTCACGCATGAAGTCCGGCCGCCTGACCGGAATCGTATTCGAAAAAATGGCGGCGAAAAAAGACGAGCGCGGGCGTCGCGTTCTCACGCCCACCGGCGAGCCGGATGTCATCATCGAATGCGACGACGTGCTGATAGCGGTTGGCCAGGAAAACGCGTTTCCCTGGATCGAAGGCGACGTGGGCCTTGCCTTCGGCCGCGACGGACTGCCCGCCGTCGACCCCGTGACGTTCCAGTCGAGCCTGCGACATGTCTTCTTCGGCGGCGATTCCGCTTTCGGCCCCAAGAACATCATCACCGCCGTCGCGCATGGCCATGAGGCCGCGATCTCGATCGACGCCTTCTGCCGTGACGAAGATCCGCGCGCGCGACCCGATCCTCTGACCAATCTCGTCAGCCAGAAGATGGGCATCCACGAATGGTCATACGACAACGCGATCACGCTCGATCGCCGGTTTCAGGTTCCCCATGTCGAGAACGCGGTGGCGCTCAAGAACATCCAGACCGAGGTCGAGCTCGGGTTCGACCTGAAGCAGGCTTTGGGTGAAGCGCAGCGCTGCCTCAACTGCGATGTGCAGACCGTTTTTTCGACCCCTCTGTGCATCGAGTGCGACGCCTGCGTCGACGTATGCCCGATCGATTGCATCTCGTTCGTGCCCAACGCACCCGAAGATGAGCTGCGCCGTTCGCTGATTGCGCCCGCGCTCAACCTTTCCCAGGCGATCTATGTTTCGGAGCCTGTCAAGACCCGGCGTGTCATGGTCAAGGACGAGGATCTCTGCCTGCATTGCGGCCTCTGCGCCGAACGCTGCCCGACCGGCGCCTGGGACATGATGAAGTTCACAATCGAGATGGCGCAAGCCGGACACACATGTCGATCGCAGCTGTAAACGACTTCGTCATTCGCTTCGCCAACGTCAACGGCTCGGGATCGGCAAGCGCCAATCTCCTGTTCGCGCGTTCGATCCTGCGCATGGGCGTGCCGATCGCGCCGCGCAACATCTTCCCTTCGAACATTCAGGGCCTGCCGACATGGTATGAAGTGCGGGTCAGCGAAGCGGATTGCCTGGGCGCGCGCGGCGGCGCCGACATCCTGGTCGCCATGAACCCGCAGACGTTCGTGCAGGATCTGGCCGCGATCGAACCCGGCGGCTACCTCTTCTACAATTCGACCCGGCCGATTGCGCATCTCTTGACCCGCGACGACATCGTGGTCCTGGGCATGCCGCTCACCGAGATCTGCACCGCGCAATATTCGGACCCGAAGCAGCGCCAGCTTTACAAGAACATCGTCTATGTCGGCGCGCTCGCGGCGCTGCTCGACATCGAGCTTGGTGTTATCGAGACGCTGCTCACCGAGCGATTCAAGGGCAAGGACAAGCTGATCGAGGCCAACTTGAAGGCGCTCAAGATCGGCCACGACGACGCGCGGTCACGCTTCCAATGTCCGCTCGGCGTGCGCGTCCGGCGCAGCGAGGCCGCCGGCGATCGCATTCTGGTCGAGGGCAATTTCGCCGCAGGTTTGGGCGCCGTCTATGGCGGGGCCACGGTCTGCGCCTGGTATCCGATCACGCCCTCGACCTCGCTCGCCGAAGCGTTCGAGAGCAATTGCGCGCGCTACCGCGTCGATCCGGCGACGAAGAAGAAGAATTACGCCATCGTCCAGGCGGAAGATGAGATCGCCGCGATCGGCGTCGCCGTCGGCGCCGGCTGGAATGGCGCCCGCGCCTTCACCGCCACCTCGGGTCCTGGCGTTTCGTTAATGCAGGAGTTCTTCGGCCTCGCCTATTTCGCTGAAGTCCCGGTCGTGCTGTTCGACGTTCAGCGCGGCGGCCCCTCGACCGGCATGCCGACGCGCACCCAGCAGTCCGACCTTCTCGCCGCAGCCTTCGCTTCACACGGCGACACCAAGCATGTGCTGCTGATCCCCGAGGGCCCAAGCGAAGCGTTCGAATTCGGCGCGAGCGCGTTTGATTTCGCCGAGCGGCTACAGACGCTGGTGTTCGTCATGCTCGACCTCGATATCGGGATGAATGCGCATCTGACCGCGCCGTTCTCTTGGGACAATTCGCGCGCCTACGATCGCGGCAAAGTGCTGAGCGGCGAGGAACTCGAAACGGCCCGCGAATTCGGCCGCTACAATGACGTCGACGGCGACGGCATTCCTTACCGCACCCTGCCCGGCACGCATCCGACGCGCGGCGCGTATTTCACCCGGGGCACCAGCCGCGACCGCTTCGCCCGCTACACCGAGGAATCGGGGCCCTACGTCGACAATATGGAGCGCCTGCTGCGCAAGTTTGAGACCGCGCGCAGCCTCCTGCCGCGCCCGGTGCTGAAGCCCGCGGCGAAGCCTGCTCGCGTCGGCGTCATTCACTATGGATCGACCGCGCCGGCGATGGACGAGGCTCAGGCGCTTCTCGCGCAAGACGGCCTTCATGTCGACACGCTGCGCATTCGCGCCTTCCCGCTCGCGCTCGAGATCGCCGAATTCGTCCGCGAGCATGAGCACGTGTTCGTCGTCGAGCAGAACCGCGACGCCCAGATGCGCACCCTCATGAGCGCCGATCTCGAGCTTGCGCCCTCGCAGCTCACCTCGATCCTTCATTTCGGCGGGATGCCGATCACCGCCCGTTTCAT
This sequence comes from uncultured Alphaproteobacteria bacterium, assembly GCA_963762335.1. GTDB lineage: Bacteria > Pseudomonadota > Alphaproteobacteria > Rhizobiales > Beijerinckiaceae > Roseiarcus. The sequence continues at coordinate 5,450 of CAVXKU010000001.1, forward strand.
AGTCCGGGAAATCGCCGGCCGATTGCGGCGCCCGGCTTCGGCGCAAACGTTGGAGCAGGTTTCGTGACCTATCTCGGCAAGCCGAAGTTTCATCACCCCTCGACCGCCGTCAACGAACTTGGCTACACGCGCCGTGACTACGAAGGGTCAATGTCGACGCTCTGCGCCGGCTGCGGGCACGATGCGATCAGCGCGGCGATCATCCACGCCTGCTTCGAACTGAGCCTGCCACCGCACAGAATCGCCAAATTGAGCGGCATCGGATGCTCCTCCAAGACGCCGACCTACATGCTCGGTCAGAGCCACGGTTTCAACTCGGTGCACGGGCGGATGCCCTCGGTGTTGACCGGCGCGAATCTCGCCAACCGCGACCTCATCTATCTCGGCGTTTCCGGCGACGGCGACACCGCCTCGATCGGCCTCGGTCAGTTCGCCCATTCCATGCGGCGGGGCGTCAACATGGTCTATATCGTCGAGAATAACGGCGTGTACGGGCTGACCAAGGGACAGTTCTCGGCCACCGCCGACCGCGGTTCAAAGAGCAAGAAGGGCGCGAGCGCGCTCGACCAGCCGATCGATCTCGTGGGCATGGCGATCGGGCTCGGCGCCTCGTTCGTCGGACGCAGCTTCTCCGGCGACAAGGCGCAACTCGTGCCGCTTATAAAAGCGGCGTTCGAGCATAAGGGCGCGGCCTTCATCGACGTCCTTTCGCCTTGCGTCACGTTCAACAATCACGCCGGTTCGACCAAGAGCTTCGACTACGTGCGCGAGCACAACATCGCCGTCAACGCGCTCGACGTCATCATTGGACGGGAGCCTATCGAAGTGGACTACGCCGAAGGCGCAAGCCAGGCAGTCATGATGCACGACGGCTCGACCGTCGTGTTGCGCAAGCTCGACGCCAGTCACGATTGCCGCGACCGGTCAGCGGCGCTGGCCACGCTGGAGCGCGCCCGTATCGCTGGCGAAATCGCCACCGGCCTCATCTACATCGATGACGACGCCAATGAGCTGCACGACATTTTGGGAACGGCCGACCGACCGCTAAACGAACTGTCGGAGCGCGAACTGTGCCCGGGGTCGAAAGCGCTCGGCGCGATCAACCAGTCGCTGAGGTAGCGTCGCGGGCGGCGGCTCGCGCGCCCAAACTCGCGCTGTTTTTCGCCACAAGTTCATCGATTGTGCGGCGGAAAGTCGCGAAATCGAACGGCTTCCTGAGTATCGAGTGCCCGCGGTACCGCGGCTCGATGCCGTCCTGCCCGTGGCCAGTCGCCAGGGCCAGCGGCACGTCTCGGCCGTTCAGGGCGTCGACGAGCGGGTAGGAATTCTCTTTGCCAAGCGTTACGTCGACGATCGCGGCGTCGATCTCGCTATTCGCCAAAGCCAGCGCCCGGGCCAAATTGTGCGCCGGCCCGATCACCTCGTGACCAAGTTCCCACAGCCAATCCTCGATCAGCACCGTGATCAACGGCTCGTCGTCAACAATTAGAATTTTCGCCATTCCATCCCCGGTCGCGAGGCCAGTAGGAGCCTAACATAACCAGTTGATCTTACAAGCCGGCCGTGTCCGAAACTCCAGTCTAACTCTCGACTACTCTTCGCGAAGATTTGAGGCGCGGCGGGCGAGAGTTCAAGCCACCAACGGCGATCATCGCGACAGCTTGGATGCGTCAGCGTCCAATCGCCTGTTTCCGTCAGAGCCCAGTCTCATAGAACTGAGGGTGAAGGGAAGAATGAGCCGCGGCCGAACTTTTGCGTTGGCTGGCCTCGCCATCGCGGCTTTCGGCGCCAATTCGATTCTCAGTCGAGCGGCGCTGGCGCGAGCCGGCATCGATCCGGCGAGCTTCACGATTGTGCGCATCGTCTCGGGCGCCGTGATTTTATGGGCGATCGCAATAGCCCTGCGTCGGGGACGACCGGTCGGGGGGTCGTGGCGGGGCGCGGTAGCGTTGTTCGTGTACGCGGCGGCGTTCTCTTTCGCCTATGTGCCGGCGCCCGCGGGCGTGGGGGCGCTTCTGCTGTTTGGCGCGGTGCAAGCAACGATGATCCTCACCGGCGCCGGCTCGCGCAGCAACTTTTGCGCTGAAGGCGCGCCAATGGTCCCGATCGATCCGGCCGAAGCCAATCTGCGGGCGCGGCGCGCGTATGAAAAGGCCGGGTTTCGCACTGAAACTTTGGTTGCGACCGACGCGGGTCCGGCGATCTTGATGCTCTTCAGGCCTTGACGAGGCGCCAAAGCTTGCGCGGCGACGGTCGCCCGTATATAGCCGCGCTGGCCGCTTGACGCGGCCATGTCGGAGTGTAGCGCAGCCTGGTAGCGCACATCGTTCGGGACGATGGGGTCGGAGGTTCGAATCCTCTCACTCCGACCAACTATTACGATAGCCAAATATTACAATAGTATAGCGTCAAGTGAGCATTTCCGGCAAACCGATTCGGAACAAATCGACAAGTTCCAGTTCAACTCCACCGTATGGGATGGCGACCGTCCTCAAGGCGAAAATCTCGCCCATAGATGGCGATCGTCCCGCCCGAGTAATCCGACCGGTTGATGTCCAGCCCGGTCAGTCCTTTGGGTAAATGCTGGAGAGCAGTTGCTACGCCATCTCCTCGAGCAACGCCTTGGCCTCTTTCAGGTCGAATGTGTCGAAGCCCTCGGTGAACCAGTCGTAGACGTGAGCGAGTAGATCGCGGGCTTCCGTGCGCCGCCCCTGAGCGCGCCAGAGCCGCGCAAGGCTTGTCGCGGCGCGAAGTTCACAAGAGCGAGCCTGTTGTGCGCGCGCGACGCCCAACGCTTGCTCAAAATAGCGCTGCGCATTGGGACCGTTGCGCTCGGATGAGCTCAATTCGATTTCACCGGCGACGCGATAAGTCTCTGCATCAAACCATCGTTCGCCCGACGCCTCCGCAAGGGCCATCGCGTCACCGATGCAGCGGCGCGCTCGGTCAAATTGCCGCAACTCCGCAAAGGCGCTTCCGAGCATCGACAAAAAAAGCGGAACGAAAATTGTCGCCCCTGTTGACCTAAAGATGGTGATCGAGGAGTCGAAGGACGTCACCGCGTCCGAGGGACGGCCCGTTAGAACGAACAGCCAGCTCTTAACCAACCCCCCTGACGCCTTCCAGAACAGCGCCCCTTTTTCATCTGCGAGTGCGACAAGTTCGTCGGCTTGCGCCTTAGCGATATCTCGCCGAAGGGCGTAAACAATCGAATTGTAGGTAAGAGCGTACATCAGCGTTGCTGCATGCTTGAATTCGCGTGCGTCGCGAAGGGCGCAATCAATGTCCGCACGAGCCGCTTCGGGATAGCCAAGAAGCCATAGGTCAATGGCCCTGTGGCACAGCGTCATAACGCCGAGGTCATGGCCAATTCGGGCCACCAACGGACGGTGTTTATCAGGGTTGTACAGCGCGCTCGCGCTATCGAAGTGTTCCCGGGCCACGGCGATGTCCCCAGCCACAAGGAGGGAACTGGCGGTCATTCGATGCCCGATAGCCAATGGAAGTGTCTCGTCCTGCTCGCGCGCGAGCGCGAGGAACTGTTTTGCGAGGTCGAGCGTCGCATGGCTGTTGAAATCCTGCAAAGTTCCAAACCCAGACACCATAAAGGATAGAGAACAATGCTAACCGGTCCTCGGCTGGCTCCCCAAGCGCCTCCGCCCGTTGGATAAGCACCCGCGCGAGTTCGAATGCGGCCTTGGTCTCGGACGCCCCATAGCCTTTCGTCTGCATCAGTGCGTATGAAAGTCCGACCTGGAGCTTGATCTGCTCACGTCGCAAGACAAGTGTGCTCGGCAAGGACGCGATCTGAGCGAGCGCCCGTGTCAGCTGTCGCTCGGCCTCTGGGAATGCAGCGTTCCCTAGAGAACGCTGGCCCGCCTTACCCCACAAACTGGCCGCCTTCTCGATTTGGCCCGCCTCCGTGCAATGTCGGGCAAGCGTCTCCGGATGGCTCTCCGCAACTTCTGGGAACTGCTCGTCAATCGCATCCGCGATTCGGGCGTGCAGCGCGCGCCTCGGTTCGCGCAGCAGCGTGCCATAGGCCGCGTCCTGCACCAGAGCGTGCTTGAAGAGGTAAATGGCGTGCGGCGGCGTCCCCTCGCGAGACAGCAGCCCCGACTGAAGGAGCCGGTCCAGCGACGCCGCCAGGTCCGCCTCCGTCTCGCGCGTAACGGAGGCCAGCAGCGCATGAGAAAATTCCCGCCCGATCGCGGCGCCGATCTGCGCCACGCCCTTGGCCGGCCCCAGTCGATCAAGCCGAGCCATCAGCGAGGCGTGCAGGCTGGCGGGAACGGCCAGTGCTGGAGATGGCGCTGCAGCGACCATGCGCGCCGCCCCGCCTTCTCCATCAGCCTCCAGCACCGCCTTGGTCATCTCCTCCACAAACAAGGGTATTCCGTCCGCGCGCTCGACGATGTCTTGCCGGATATTCGCCGCGAGTGGCTTGTCGCCAGCGACACGGTCGATCAGCGCTATCACTTCGCGGGGAGCAAGCCGGTTGATCGTGAGCGCCGTCACATGCGGACGCGCGGCCCACGGCGGGACGAATTCCGGCCGAAAGGTGACGAACAGCAGGAGGCGTAAGGTTTCGATCTTGTCCACGAGCAGGCCGATCGCTTCCAGGCTCGAAGGATCGGCCCAATGAGCGTCCTCGTAAACCATCAGCACCGGCGTTTCGCGCGCAATCCCTTCGATCCGATGGGCCAACGCTGCAAGCGTTCTCTGTCGCCGTTCATGCGGAGCGAGGTCCAAGGCGGGATAGCGGCCATCGTTCGGAAGGGACAGCATCTGGGCCAGAAGCGCGGCGTCCTCGTCCGACACTGAGGACTTGGAGAGCACCGCCTCGAGCTTATCGAGCCTCGTCTTTGCATCGTCCTCGCGCGCAAAGTTGGCTGCCCGCTCGATGTGGCCGATGATCGGATAGAGCGCGCTGTCGGTGTGTTGGGGCGAGCAGAAATAGCGCAGCCGCGTATGCGGTTCACCCGGCAGTCGTTCCAGAAATTCGGCCGTCAGCCTGGATTTGCCGATGCCCGCTTCGCCCGAGATGAGCGCGACCTGGCCCTCGCCCCCCTTCGCCTTGGCCCAGCGCCGAAGCAAGAGATCGCACTCCGCCTCCCGGCCGACGAGCGCCGCCAGACCGTCTGGGTGCAACGCCTCGAAGCGGTTGGCCTGAGAACTTTCCCTCAGCGCCGCGAATGCCCGCGTTGTTCCCGCGACGCCCTTGAGCTTCTGCGGGCCGAGATCGACAAGTTCGAACAGTTCGCCCAGCAATTTGCGCGTGTCCTCGGCGATGACGACGCTGTCGGGCTCAGCGATCCCTTGGAGCCGGGCGGCCAGGTTTGGCGTGCCGCCGACGACCTCACGTTCCTGCGCCTCTCCCGAGCCCAACAGATCGCCGACGATCACGATGCCGGTCGCTATCCCTACGCGCACATGCAGCGGCGCGCCGGCAGCGGTTCGCAGCGTCGGCGCGGCCTCGACGATGGCGAGCCCCGCCTTCACAGCCAGCTCAGCGTCGTGCTCGTGCGCTTGCGGATAGCCGAAATAGCCGAGCACGCCGTCGCCCATGTACTTGGCGACGAACCCTCCGCCGCGCTCAATCAGGCTCGCGCAGCACTGGTGATAGGCGGCGATCATCTCGCGCATGTCCTCGGGATCGAGGCGAGCCGACATTGCTGTCGAACCAACGAGATCGCAGAACATCACGGTTAGCTGACGGCGCTCGGCGGCGGCGTGGACGGGAGGGTCGAGGCGGATTATCTTCGCGACAGCCGCCGGCTCGGCGAACGTCCCTGACAGCGCAGCGATGGCCGACAAGAGCTTCCGCCGATGTCCGACGGACGCCACGCCGAGTTCCTTCAGGTCATCCCCCGTCAGCTGGCGGAGAACCTCGCTGTCGATTTGATTGTCACGGAACGCCGGCTCGTATTCGCTGAGTCCAAGGCTTCGCAGCCAGTCTCCCACGTCCATAGTCACGTCCCAAGCGCCCGCGACGATGATCGTCCAGCGCGAGCGTGGTGTCTAGGGTACTGTTACGCATCCGGAAATGCGATTTCTGTCGACTGTCGGGCCGACCTTGGGCGTCGGAGCACGTCAATTCAATCGACTGGCGCGATGCTGTGACTGTCCGTCGTGGCCCCGGGAGCCTCGCCGCGTGAGATTTCATTGAGGGCTGCCAGGTCCGCGCGGGGTCATTAATGCGAGGCCGTTCGCCGGCGCCCGGAGGCCCACGACGCCTAAGTGCGGACGCCACGGACCGCCCTCACACCATGACGTCGCCGCCGTTCGGATTGAGAGTCGCGCCGATGTAATAAGCGCCCTCGTCCGAGGCGAGGAGAACGGCGGTCGGCGCGATCTCCTCGACGGAGCCGGCGCGGCCGATTGGCAGCTCCGCGAGTTTCCGCTTTCGCCACGCCTCCGGGATCCCCCTGAAAAGCTCGGTGTCGATCGGCCCCGGACAGATCGCGTTCACGGTGACGCCATCACGCGCCACCTCGTAGGCGAGCGATCGGGTGAAGCCGATCACGCCCGCCTTGGCGGCCGCGTAATGCGCCATCTCGGGCGCGCCCTTGTGGGCGAGCTGCGACGACGTCGAGATGATGCGGCCGAACTTGCGGGCGATCATGCCGGGCAGCACGGCGCGGGTGCAGAGGAACACGCTGCGCAGATTGATAGCCATCATCTCGTCCCACATCGCAGTTGGCATGTCGGCCACCAAAGAGGTCGTGTCGATGCCCGCGTTGTTGACCAGGATGTCGATGTGGCCGAGCCCCTTCGTCGCGGCTTTCACCGCGCTCTCCACTTCCGCTTCGTCGCTTACGTCAGCGGCGACCGCGATAACCTTGGCGCCCTTCACCGCGAGTGTGTCGGCGGTCGCCTTCGCGGGAGCCAGCTGCCGGTCGAGGATCGCGACCGCGGCGCCTTCACGCACGAAGGCGCGGGCGATCGCCTCGCCGATTCCGCGCGCGCCGCCGGTGACGAGCGCTGTTTTTCCATCGAGCCGTCCAGGCATGACAATTCCTTTCGCTAGGGCTGGGGGGTGAAACGGATAGGTTGGCCGGCCGGGCGCCGCAGAATGCGCTCCGCCTCGGCGACAAAAGCTTCAAAGGTCTTGGAGGCGGGCGTAGTCGCCGCGACTTCGTCGTGGCGGAAGCAGTGGACGGTGTGGCCGGGGCCGACCAGTCTCGGCCGGCGGCATCTCGCTTCGGCAGCGATCAATCACGAACGGGCAGCGCGAAGCGAGGAAACAACCTCGCGGGAGATCGATAGGGCTCGGGATCTCGCCCTTAAGGCTGACCGAGCTTTCCATCACGAGATCCGGGTGCGGCAGCAAGACGGATGAGAGCAGCCCGCTCGAATAGGGATGTTGCGGCTGGCTGAAGAGAGTCGCAGCGTCGCCCTGTTCGACGATCATGCCAAGGTACATCACCGCAACCCGGTGGCTGATGAAGCGGATCGTCGAGAGATCGTGCGAGATGAAGAGGTAGGCGGTGTTGCGCTCGGCCTGGATGCGCTTCAGGAGATCGATGATCTCGGCCCGCGCGGTCGGATCGAGCGCCGAGGTCGGCTCGTCCAGCACCACGAGATCTGGCTCGGTGACCATGGCGCGGGCGACGCCCACGCGCTGCTGCTGGCCTGCCGAAAGTTCAGCCGGGTAGGCGTCGAGCAGAGCGGGATCGAGCCGCACGAGCCCCATGACGTCGCGCACCCGGCGGCGCCATTCGCTGCGTTCGACGGCAAGCGCCTGCAACGGCTCGGCGAGGGTCGCCCCGATTCTCATGCGGGGATCGAGCGACTCCGCGGGCTCCTGGAACACCAGCTGGACCTTGCCCTTCGGCGGCCGGGCGTTGCCGGGAGCGTCTCCCGGCAGGCTGAACCGCACGGTTCCGGACGAGGGTTCGATGAGCCCCACGACGATGCGCCCGACCGTCGTTTTGCCCGAACCGCTTTCACCAACGAGGCCGAGCGTCTCCCCTGGCGCGATGGAAAACGACACGTCATTGATGGCGCTGACAACCTTGCGCGACCCTGCGATCGGAAACTGCTTGTGAAGGCGCTCGACTGTCAGCATCGCGCGCTCAGTGTCTCACCGGAAAGTGACATCGGACGACATGACCCGGCGCAAGTTCAGCCAACGGCGGTTTCTCGGCGCGGCAGAGCGGCTGCGCCAACGGACAGCGGCCCGCATAGATGCAGGCTTCGGAAGCGGCCGGCGGCGGCGCGCTCGCCGTGGCGCTCCAGCCTTGCCGCAGCGCCGGATTATGCGAGAAGGCGGCGAGCAGGAGCAGCGTATAGGGGTGAGCAGGCGACAGAAATAGCGCGTTCCGGCTCGCCGCCTCCATGATCTCGCCGTCGTAGAGCACCGCGACGCGATCGCAGAAATGTGCGGTGATCCCGACATCGCGGGTGATGAACAACATGGCGCTGTGGTGCTCGGCCGCGAGCTTGCGCATGCAGGTCGAGGATCTGGGCCTGGACTGTGACGTCAAGCCCGCTCGTGGCGTCATCCGAGATCACGAAGGCCGGGTCGCAGATCAGCGCGATGGCGATCACGGCGCGCTGGGCCATGCCGCCGGAGAGTTCGTGCGGATAGGCGTTCATGCGCCGTTCCGGATCCGGAATCTGGACGGCCCTCAGCATCTCGAGCGCCCGGGCCCGAGCAGCCACGCGGTCGAGGCCGAGGTGGACGCGCGCCATGGTGGCGATCTGATCGCCGATCCTCACGGTGGGGTTCAGTTCGCCGCGCGGGTTCGGCACCACCATGGCGAGCCGGCGGCCACGCAACTCACGCAGCTGCTTTTCGGGCAAGGCCAGGATGTCGCGTCCTTCGAACATCACGCGCCCGGAAGCGATGCGCCCGGGAGCCGGTGGAGCGCCGAGGATCGACCGGGCCAGCGTGGTTTTCCCCGCGCCGCTCTCGCCCACGAGCCCAAGAACCTCACCCGGCCTAACCGACAGATTGACGCCGCGCAGGACTGTACGCGACTTTCCGGCTGCGGTCGGGAAAACGACCCGCATGTCCTCGACCCGCAGGAGGTCAGCGGCTGTGGCTGAGACGGCGCGGTGGGTCGGCTTCTCGGCGCCGATCACGGTGCTCACGCGGGCCTCTTCAATGGCTGATCCTCGGGTCGATCAGCACGTAGATGAGGTCGACCAGAATATAGACGATGAGCGAGAAGATGGCGGAGAACAGCACGAAGCCGAGTACGGGGTAGATGTCGGAATTGAGCACGCCTTGAACCGCGTATTGTCCAGCGCCGCCCCAGGAAAAGACGATCTCGACGAGCACGGCCCCGCCGATCAGATAGCCGTAGAGCACGCTGATGATGGTGACGATTGAAGGCAGAGCGTTGCGCAGCGCGTGCCGGATCACCAGGCGCTGGGGAATGCCGCACAGCACTTCATAGCGCGCGGCGTCGGACGAAAGCATCTTCTCCATGCTGGACTGGGTCATCTTCATGATCGGCCCGGCGTTGATCAATCCGAGCGTCAACACCGGCAGGATCAAGTGGGAGACGGCGGAGCGGAACGCCTGCATGTCGCCCGCCAGCAGCGTGTCGATCGTCATGAACCCGGTGATCTGGGTTGGGCGCAAGAACCTCGATGTCAAGCCGGCCAAGCGGCGCGGGCGACCAACGAGCGAGCGTGTAGAACACGAAGATCAGCACGAGCGCGAACCAGAAGTCTGGCAGGGCGCCGGCGCTCAGTCCGTACAGATCGGTCAGCCGGCCTATCCAGCCCTTCGGATTCATCGCTGAGGCAACGCCGAGCCCCATCCCGACCGCGATGGCCAGGATCAAGGAAAAAGTCACCAGTTCCAGCGTCGCGGGAAAACGCTGAATCAAATCCTCGAGCACCGGCCGCGTCGTCTGCCAGGAGGTGCCGAGATCGCCGTGCAGCAGGTGATTCACATAGAGGATGAATTGCATGTAGAGGGGTTGGTCGAGCCCCATCTGGGTGCGCAGGCTTGCGATGGCGTCAGGTGTGGCGGTCGGGCCAAGCATCAGCACCGCCGGGTCGCCTGGAATCGACTTGACCAGGAAGAAGCTGACCAGGACGATCCCGAGTAGCTGAGGGAGGATGAAGGTGAGGCGGTAGAGCAGGTAACGAACGACGCGCACCGCTCAAATCTCCGCCTTGACGGCCTGATGGACCGCGGTCCGGGCGTTGCGCTCTTCCATCGCCTGGGCGAGCGTCTGCCGGCGCGCGGGATCCGACAGCATCTCGATCGAGGCGCCAACCAGAGAAAAGCCGAACACGGTGATGGCCAGCGACAGCCCTGGGAATACCGAAGGCCACCACTGCCCCGTCACCACATTCTGGAATCCCATGGCGATCATGCTGCCCCACTCAGGGGTGGGCGCCCGCACGCCCGCGCCCACGAAGGATAGGGCCGCGGTCAGCAGAATGCCCCAACCGATGTTGACCGAGAGCTGCGCCAGGACTGGCGCCATGGCGTTGGGAATGACATGGCGCCGGATGGTGGTGATGTCGGAAACGCCCGCAACCTTGGCGGCCTCCACATAGCGCATGGCGCGGATGCTGAGCACCTGCGAACGCACCAGCCGCAGATAGATCGGCATGTTCACGAACGCGATGGCGAGCACCACGGTCTGAATGCTCTGGCCGAGCGCCGCCACCAGCGCGATGGCGAAGACGAACACTGGAAAGGCCTGCAAAACGTCGGCGGCCCGCATCACCGCGAAGGAGAGCCACACCTTCGGGCCGCGCCCAACCGAATAAAAGCCGACGAGGGCGCCGATCGTCGTACCAACGATTGCGGAGAGTAGAGTGCCGAGGATCGCGATGGTGAGGTCGATTCGCGGCGCCGTGATCGTTCGGCTGAAAATGTCCATGCCGACCGCGTCGGTGCCGAAGGAGATGGGCGCGGCTGGGCGGTTGGAGGAATTCATTGGAATTGGCTTCGATCGGCGAATAGGGCGCGACCGAAGGCGCGAGCAGCGCCGCCAGCACCACGACTGCAACAATCCCGTATCCGATCGCGAAGCGCGGCCGGACAAGGAGAGCGCCTCCAAAGAAACGCAGAGCGGACATCATGCCAAGAATCGCAGCCCGGACATCGTGGCTGAAGAGTCGTCAGGCCCAGGCCGTCGAACTCTTTCGCCGCCTGGAGCTATCGTGAGCCTGTCGTTCCGGAGGTCAAGTGGGTTGGGCCGGCGCCGTCGTCCTTTCGCCGAACGACGGACTTGCCACGCCTTGCGGTGACCCGATCACCCGCGACTGAAGTCCTGGAAGCGAAGGTTGTTTGAGGTGTAGTAGGTGAACCCCTTCAGGTTCGCCTTCCGCGCCAGAGTGTATTTCGGATAGGCCAGGAATCCCCATGGCGCCTCGTCCATCAGGATCTTCTGGACCTCCTTATATTTCTCCAGCCGAATCTTGTCGTCGAGGGTTTCGAGCCCCTCGGTGATCAGCTGGTCCACGTGGTCGTTCTTGTAGTTCGAATAGTCGACGTAGCTCTTCTGGTTGAAATACAGGTACATCGAATAGCCGGGGTCGGGCGTCCACGGCGAGTCGAGGTAGAAGATCACCGGCTTCTGCCGCTTGGTGACGGCCTCGTAGAAGACGCCAGCCGGCAGTTTTTCCAGCGTCACGTTGACGCCGATCTTGCGCAGCGATGTCTGGATCAAGAGCGCGATCGGCTCTTGCGTGGGATCGCCGGCGTTGTAGGAGATGGTCGTCTCGAACCCGCTCGCGAGCCCCGCCTTGCCGAGCAATTCCTTGGCCTTGTCGAGGTTCAAGTCGTAGTTGAAGAACGAAGTGTCGGCCATCGGGTAGATGTACGGCATGGGGGCCGTCTGCTTGTCCGCGTAGCCGTAGTAGATGGTGCGGATGATCTCGTCCTGCGGAAGCGCGTAGTTGAAGGCGCGGCGCACGTCGACATTGTCGAACGGCTTGATGGCGGAGTTGAGCTCGAGCCAGATCGCGTAGGATGAGTTGACTGAATCGACCGCCACCGCGCTGGTCCCTTTGAGCGACTGAAGCTCGCGCGGCTGAAGAAACTGGGCGATGTCGACCGCGCCGCCCTGCAACAACGACAGCCGGCTCGCCGATGTCGGCACTTCCTTCATGATGACGCGCTTCATCGCGGGCTTGTCGCCCCAATAGTCGTCGCGCGCCTCGAACACGGCCTGCTGACCGCGCACCAGCTGCTTCAATCGGTAGGGGCCAAACCCGGCGCTGTCGTTCTTGAGGAACTGCACCGCCCAAGGGTCGTCCTTGCCGCCCGCCTCGGCGCATTTCGTCCCGTCGTAGATCGGGTTCGCGAGGTTGCATTGCTGCTTGAGCAGGATCGGGTTCGGCTTGTCGAGATTGAAGGAAATGGCGTGATCGCCCTCGATCTTGATCTGATCGGGCGTATGCAGACCCAGCACCGAGGTCTGGAAAATGCCCTGGCCCTTCAGGTTGAATTTGCGGTCCCACGTCCATTTCACATCTTTGGCGGTGAACGGATTGCCCCAGTTCGACTTCACGCCCTCGCGGAGCTTGAAGGTGGCCTTGCGCCCGTCGGGCGCGAGTTCCCAGCTCTCGGCCAGCTTGCCCTTGAGCGCGAGGCCGTTCGGCTTGTCGGGATGGACGCCAGTGTCCTCGCGCAATACGCCGGGCGCGTTGGGGTCGGCCATCTTCTCGTAGCCGAGCATGTATTCGTAGATTGCGCCGAGCGTGTCGATCGAGCCCAGGCTGACGTCGAATTCGATGTCGAGACCCTGGGGAGTGGCGGGGGCTGCGATCACCAACGTGTCGGAGGCGCCTTGCGCAGACGCCGCCTCGGACAGCGCGATCGCCGCCGGCAGCAAGCCCGCGCGCGCCAACGGCGGCGGTGTTGCCCATAAACTGACGGCGGTTCTGGACGAAGGGCGAGCCGGAGTCGCGATCTGACATGTTGTTCTCCCTTAGCGCCAGCCGCTACCAAAGGTCCGACCAATAGCGCGGTGCGAAATGGACAACGAATATCGGGCTCAGTCAATCACGAACTTTGGGCATCGGTTGCTTAAACGCGCGTCACAACCCCTCACAGCCCACTAGGCTCTTTCGATCCGACTGGGTAAGGTCTGACCAATCGGGAACGATTGAGGCAGTCCCACGCGCATGAGCAGAATCGTACTCGTCACCACAGGCGGCACCGTCGCGTCGCGACATGATCCTCAAAGCGGCCACACCGCGGCCAGCGTAGACGGCGACAGCCTTCGTCGAAGCCTCCACGATCCGTTGGACGGCGTCGATCTCGTGGTCGACGAGTTCTGCAACGTCGGTTCGTTCGCGATCGACCTGCCGCTCGCCTTCGGTCTGGCGAAGCGTGTCGGGCGCCACCTTGCCGATCCGGCCACGACTGGCGTTGTCGTCACGCATGGCACGGATACGATGGAGGAGAGCGCGTATCTGGCCGATCTCCTGGTTGCCTCCGACAGGCCCGTGGTGTTCACCGGGGCCCAGCGCGCCGCCGACGCGCGCGATCCCGACGGTCCCCGCAACATCGCCGAGGCGGTGCGTATCGCGGCCTCACCGGCGGCGATCGGACTGGGCGTGATGATCGCTTTCGAACAGGAATTCCACGCCGCACGCGACGTCACCAAGACTCACACGTCGCGGGTCGACACTTTCATGTCGAGCGAGCACGGCAAGCTCGGCGAAATCGATGGCGAGCGGGTCTCGGTCCACCGCCGTCCGGTGTTGCGCAAGACCTTCGTGGCGGAGCGGATCGAAAGCCGGGTCGACCTGGTCAAACTGGTCATGGGTTCAGACGATCGCTTCCTCCGCTTTGCGGCCGACAGCGGCGCCAAGGGCATCGTGATCGAGGGATTCGGGCGCGGCAACGCGACGCCGGCAGCCGCCAAGGCGATCGCCGAGATCATTGCTGCCGGAGTGCCGGTGATTGTCACCTCGCGGTGCCCGCGGGGGCGCGTGCGGCCGATCTACGGTAACGGCGGCGCCCGCGACCTGGAGCGCGCCGGCGCCATGTTCGCGGGTGATCTCACTGGCCCAAAGGCGCGAGTGCTGGCAGCCGTGATGCTCGGCGCCGGGCTATCGAGCGAGGCCATGCGCGCGGAATTCGACCTGCTCGGCGGTTGAAGCGCGAACGGTCAGATCACCTCGATGATGCGGATCCCGGCCCGGCTGCATGCCCGGCTGAGGTGCTGGCGCATGTAGTAGCGAGCCCCTTCGGGGTCGCTGCGTCTGAGGAACTCGACGATCCGCTCGTGTTCCAGCACCGGCTCCCACAATGTGTCGCGTCGGATCAGCGGCAGGCGCTGAGCTTCAAGGAGAACGCCCGCAAAACTTCCGTGCATGTCGGCGAGCAGCCGGTTGCGGGAAAAGCGGATGATAAGGCGATGGAAATCGAAATCGGCTTGCGCGTAGGCGCCCAGATCCACTTGCCGCGTGGCCTGGCGGAAGCGGTCGAGATTGCGGCTAAGCTCGGTCAGCTCCTCGTCGGTATGGCTCATCGCGGCGAGTTGCACCGCCTGGCTCTCGGCGATCAGCCGGAATTGATAGACCTCCTCGGGCGAATACCGAGCCGCAAACCGCCACGTGCCGATCGGCTGGCCTCCGCCCGCGCCTTCCATCCTGCTGACCAGGAAAGTGCCGCGGCCTTGTTCGATCGATAATTGTCCGAGCGTGCCGAGGATCGAGACGGCTTCCCGCAGCGAGGCGCGGCTCACCCCCAGTTTCTGGGCGAGGTCGCGCTGGGGCGGCAAGGCCACGCCGCCCTTGAACGTGCCGTCGCGGATCATGCCCTGCAGCGCCGCGACAACCCCCTGGGTTACGTTGGCTGAGCGGTCGCGCCGCGTCGGGCGCTGCTCGGTCGGCGGGAGGGCGTCCGCGCTCTCGTTGAGCTTGTACATTTTGCTGTCCGGCGTGAGCCGTGACCTGGGTTCTTCAGTCACGACTCGGGATCACGATTCAAACTCCTCGCCTTGGAATGGAGCGGGACGGACAGATTCGCAACCCTCTTGTGCACTTTAGCGTTGTGGCTGGCGGGTACGGCTGCTCTGCGGACGGCACGGACATTGTGGACAGCCATATTCGCTTTCCCGACTGTCCGGACGCCCTGTTCGAAGCCAAGAGCGACATGTTCGCGCTGTTTCGCAAAGAGTCGCGCGCTTGACCGCCGCACGATGATCCGACACAAAGGTCAGACCAGTCATCGGGCGCTGCGCGATGATGGGCGCTGAAGCTGGCGGCCACTCTTGGACCAGGCAAAAGAGCCGATGCACCCTTTGTCAAAGGTCGGACCAAAGGAGGCGCTTCAGCCTTGGCGACGGGCGGAGCCCGAGTGGTGAGCCCTGTGGTTCTCCAGGTTGACGGTCTCGCCAAACGTTACGGAGCCACCGTCGCGCTCGAGGACGTGTCGTTCGCCTTGAAAGCCGGCGAGGTCTGCGGTTTGCTCGGGGAGAACGGCGCCGGGAAGTCGACCCTGGTCAAGGTCCTAAGCGGCGTGGTGGCGCCCGACCACGGCGAGATTCGCCTAAAGGACGGTCGCTTCCAGCCGAAGTCGATCGTGGACGCCAATCGGCTTGGGCGTTTCGACGGCCTTCCAGGAACTCAGCCTGGTGCCGAGCCTGTCCGTCGCCACCAATCTGGCGCTGCCCGGCCCCACACGGAACGCCATAGGACTGGTGTCGACACGAGAATTGCGACGCCAGGCCGAGGCGACACTGGCGCGCTGGGGCGGCGCCGACATTCAGCCCAGCGACATTGTCGGCTCGCTGCCGCTTGGCATGCGCCAGCGCGTCGAGATCATTCGGGCTCTAGCCCGCAATCCATCCGTGCTGCTGCTCGACGAGCCCACCTCGGCCCTGTCCGATCGCGAATGGCTGTTCGGGCTCATCGACCGCGTTCTAAAGCAGGGCGTCTCGGTCCTCTATATCACTCACAAGCTCGACGAGAATTCGTCGTCTTTGCCGACGATGCATCATCCTGCGCAACGGTCGCAAGGTGCTCGACAGCGACGTGGCGGCGATGAGCGACGGCGATATCTTCACCAATATGGCAGGTCGCTCGGCGGTCGAGACTTTCACCCGTCGCGCCTCGTCGATCCGGGAGGGCGCGACGCCGCGCCTGCGCGTCGACGAGCTCGCCGGCCAGGGCCTGAACCCCGTCAGCTTTGCCCTGGCGCCTGGCGAATGCCTCGGCGTCGCGGGACTCGAAGGCCAGGGCCAGTCCGCCCTGTTCCGCACCCTGGTCGGTCTTACGCCCGCGAGGGCCGGCACGATGGCGATTGACGGCGCCGCCGTGCGAATCCATTCAACTCGCGGCGCCCGCGACAAAGGCGTCGTGCTGGTGCCGGAGGACCGCAAGGCCGAAGGGCTGTTCGCGGATCTGTCGACACTCGCCAACATCTCGTTGCCGGTGATCGGCGACGCGAGCCGCCTGGGCCTCGTAGACCAGGCCGCCGAGCGCAAATCGGTCGCGCGTGTGACACCGTCCGTCGATCTCAGCGAACGCTATCTCGGTCGCAACATTGGCGCGCTGTCTGGCGGCAACCAGCAAAAGGCCATCTTGGCGCGCGCGCTTGTCACCCGCGCCAAGTGCCTGCTGCTGTTCGACCCAACTCGCGGCGTCGACGTCGGCGCCAAGCAGAGCATCTACGCCATGATGGCCAATTTCGTCGACAGCGGCGGCTCGATCCTGTTTTATTCGACCGAACTCGACGAACTCGTGCATCTGTGCGAGCGCGTGCTGGTGGTCTACGGCGGCCGTATCGCGGGCGAGCTGCGGGACTCCGAGCTGACCCAGGCGGCCATACTGGCGCTTGCATCGGGCGTGGCGGACTATGCCACAGAGCCGACGTCGTCGCTTGTCCGAGGCGGCGCACTGATGCGCGGCGGCGTAGGCTGGATTCGAGCGGCCGCCGCCAGTCCAGTATTGCCGGCTTTCGTGCTGCTTGTTCTGATGTTCGGCGTCTACGCGAGCCGTGATCCCTCGGCGCTGACCGCCTTCGGCTTCGGCAGCCTCGTCAACAACGGCATTGTTCTGGCGGTGGCGGCCTCCGGCCTGACCCTGGTGGTGCTATCCGGCGAGCTGGACCTGTCGGGCTCAGGTGTCGTAGCGATCGCCAATGTGGTTGTCGCGACGACCAGCACCGGTCGTCTTGGCAGCCTCGGTAGTCTCGCCGCCGTACTCGCGATCGGGCTGGCGGTTGGCTGTATCAACGGCTGCCTCGTCACGATATTTGGCCTACAATCGTTGGCGGTGACGATCGGCACGCTCATCGCCTGCCAGGGAGTCGCCTGTTGATTCTCGGGGCGCCCGGTGGCGAAGTCGCGGACGCGATCGCCTCTGGTGTCACCGGAGATTTCGCCGGTTTTCCGGTCGCATTCCTGGTGGCGCTCGGGGTGGCCGCGGCCTGGCTCGTGCTCAAAAATACGCGTCGCGGCATCGCGCTCTATGCGGTTGGCGACGACGAAGGCGCCGCGCGGCTTTCCGGTCTTGACGTTCAGCGGACACGTTTCTTCGCCTTCGCGGCGGCCGGCGTCCTCTACGCCGTCGCGGGTTACCTTTTCAGCGCCGAGATCGGCTCAGGCGATCCGCGAGTGAGCAATTCCTTCCTGCTCTACATGTTCGCGTCGGTGGCGATCGGCGGCACCTCGCTGATGGGGGGGCGCGGCGGAGTGCTCGGCTCGCTGATTGGCGCCGGCATCCTGACCGTCATGCAGAAGATGTTGTTCGCGCTCGGCGTCGCTGATTTCTACACCAACATTTTCAACGGCCTGATCATGATCGCCGCCATCTTCTTTGGAAAGATCGGCGCCGTGATATCCCGCCTCGGTCGATGGAGGGCCGCCTGATGGCCAAGATCGACCGCCCGTTGTCGGGCGAAGCGGTGCTCTCTGGCGCGCCGCAAAGGGATCGTACGGGCCTCCTGCGTCCCGACGTGCTGGCGGTCGTGCTGGTTCTCGTCGCGACCGCGGTCCTGATCGCGGTGTTGAAGTTGACGGTGGCCGGGTTCGGCTCGATCAACCAATTGACCGCCATCCTGGTGACCGCGATCTTCCTGATCGTCGCGTCGTTTGGCCAGGGTCTTGTGATCCTCACCGGCGGCATTGATCTGTCGATCGGGGCCGTCATGGGCGTCGGCGGGATGATTGTCGCCAACCTGACCCGCGGCGTAGACGGCGCGCTCCTCTACGCGCTTCCCATCGCGTTGCTGTGCTTGCACCGGGATCGGAGTGATCAACGGGCTGGGCGTCGCGATTGGTCGATTGCCGCCGTTCATCATGACCTTGTCGTCCGCGACCGCGTTCTTCGGCGTGGCCTTGGGCATGACAGCGGGCAGTTCGCAGCAGAGCGTCGCGCCGGCGCTGCAACGTTTCATGGCGGGAGGCTGCTCGGTATTCCGCTGCCGATCTTTTTTATTCTCCTGTTCGCTGTGGCCGCGGCCTTGTTCCAGAACCGCAGCGCAGTCGGGCGCCGTATCTACGCGCTTGGCGACAACCCGCGGGCTGCCGAAATTCTCGGCTTGCCGGTGGCGGCGCTGACGGTCACCGTCTACGCGCTGAGCGGCCTGTGCGCAGGAATAGCCGGCGTGTTGCTCGCCGGCTATTCGTCGAGCGCCACCCTCGACATGGGCAACGCTCTGCTGATGCCGACAATCGCAGCCGTCGTGATCGGCGGCGCGCGGGTTACCGGCGGGGTGGGCCTCTATGCCGGCACGCTCGCCGGAGCGTTGTTTCTCAGCACGCTTTCGACCGCCATAACGGTGCTCAGCCTGTCGCAGGGATTGCGTAGCGTCATACAGGGCGGCGTCATCATCCTGGCGCTGCTGCTGCAGAGCCGGCGTGGAGGTCTGCGGACGAACTAACGGAGCGATCTGCTCCGTCCACCAAGGGAGCCAAACAGATGAAGATTCGGGACCAACTCAAATCCGCCGCTGCAATCGCGGCAGCGGCCGGCGTGTTGCTGGCCGGCGCCGCGACGCCGGGCCACGCCGAGGATCACTACAAGGTGTTCCTCGACATGAGCTATTCCGGCAATTCCTGGCAGGCCTCGGCCGCCAACGGCATCAAGGCCCTGGCTGGGACGCCGCCCTACGACAAGACGGTCGAGTTCAAGACCGTGATCTCGGGCACCGACGTCCAACACCAGATCTCTGATCTGCAGAGCATGATCGCGGCCGGCGCCAACGCCATCATCGTGTATCCGCTGTCGCCCACCGCTCTGAACCGTGTGATCAAGCAGGCGTGCGCCAAGAACATTCTGGTGTTCGCCTATGATTCCACCGTCACCGAGCCTTGCGCCTACAACGTCAGCAATATCACCGCCCGGTACGGCGCCAACACGGCGCAATGGATGGCCAACCAGATGGGCGGCAAGGGCGAGGTTGTGATCAACCACGGCGTCGCAGGCACGACCGTCACCAAGGTCTACGACGAGCAGGCGCTCGGCGTGTTCAAGCGCTACCCCGGCATCAAGATCGTTGGCGACTTCTACGGCAACTGGAACGACAGCGTCTCGCAGGAGGAGGTCGCCAAGATCTTGGCCGCGCATCCCAATATCGACGGCATCTGGAACGTCGATGGAAGTTATGGCGCGCTGCAGGCCGTCGTGAACGGCCGGCCCGACCGCCTCGTCACCATCGCGGGCCAGTCCAACAATGGCTACCGGTTGATGATCGCCGACCCGGCTGCACAGGCCAAGGGCCTCAAGGGTGTATCGTCGAGCGCGGGTCCGGCGGTCGGCCCCTATGCGTTCAAGGTCATGATGGAGGTGTTGACGGGCAAGATGAAACTCGACAAGCACAACATCGAATATCCCCTGCCCTGGGTTGAGCCGAAGGACGTCAAGGTCTGCAATGGCGACATGTTCGCCGATGGCTGCAACACCTTCCCGGCAGGCAAAGTCGCCCCACTGTTCCTCGATACCGCTCTGAATGGCGACCTCGTTCCCGAGCTCAGCATCAACGCGGTGCAAAACGGCGACCCGACGCCCGGCGCCACGATGAAGCCGCTGCCTGCGGTGACTTACGCGGACGACCTGCCGGGCGTGAACTGCACGGACTGCAAGGCTCCGGCCGACTGGCTCGAGCCCAATCACGTGAAGGCCATCCCGGTTCCAAACTGAGCGCCTCACGAAAGGGCTGCGCGTCTGGCGCGGCCCATTCTTGAGATCAATTCTTGAAAGCGCATGCGGCAATTCGATTGCGTTCACTCGTCGAGGGCCGGTCTCTTCGCGCCGGGTCTTGGCGCAGCCGCCACGAGGGAACGGCTGCAAGCGCCCGATCGCATCTGCACGCGGACAATGCGTGATCCCGATCTTCAGCCGCCGCGCTGACGCGCCGTCGGACTTACAGTTCCTACAGGCCAACCAGGAGAGTAAAGATGGCTAAAGAGATTATCTGCGCATTCGGCACAGACATTGATTCGGTGGCGGGCTGGCTTGGCTCCTATGGTGGGGGCAACTCGCCGTCCGATATTCAGCGCGGTATTTTTGCGAGCGAAGTCGGTATCATTCGCCTCTTGAACCTCTTCAAGAAATACAAATTGAAGACCACGTTCTTCATCCCGGGTCATTCCATCGAGACCTTCCCGAACGAGTGTCGGAAGATCGTCGAGGCAGGTCACGAGATCGGCGCGCACGGCTATTCTCACGAAAACCCGGTCGCGATGACGCCCAAACAAGAAGAGGCGGTGCTCGTAAAGTCCATCGAGATCATCGAGAAGCTCAGCGGCAAGAAACCACGCGGGTATGTGGCGCCGTGGTGGGAGATGTCGGCCTCGACCGCGGCGCTCCTGCAGAAGCATGGCTTCAAATATGATCACAGCCAGGGCTATCGCGATTTCCAGCCCTTCTACGCCCGGGTCGGCGACAGCTGGACATTGATCGACTATTCCAAGCAGGCGGAAGAGTGGATGAAACCGCTCCAACACGGCAAGGAGATCGATCTCGTCGATATCGCCGCCAACTGGTACGTCGACGATCTGCCGCCGATGATGTTCATCAAAAAATCTCCGAACAGTCACGGCTTCGTCAATCCTCGCGACATCGAGGACCTGTGGCGCCAGCAATTCGACTGGGTCTACCGTGAGATGGACTATGCGACGTTCTGCTTCACCATCCATCCGGACGTGAGCGGGCGGCCCCAGGTCATCATGATGCTCGAGCGGCTGATCGAGTATGTCAACGGCCACAAGGGCGTTCGCTGGGCGACCTTCGAGGAGATCGCGGAAGACTTCCGGAAGCGCTATCCTTTCAGCGGCAAGGAACGACCCCCGGTCATCTGACGGACGACGAGAGCGGACAGAGGCAAGGATGTGTGCGAATTGCGGGTTTCCGGCCGCGCAGGGCCATTGGACGGACGCGGGCGCAGGCAGCGCCTTCGACCGCATTCGCGGCCGGCTGCAACGGGCTCGCATCCTTGCCCCAGTTCTCGCCTCCTACGGCCTGACTGTCCATGACGACGGCTCAGGCTCCGGTTTCACACTGGCCAACCGGACCGGCCATCAGGTGGTGGTCAACACTCTGAGCGAACTTTGGGAGGCGGCCGAGCGGATCGTCGGCCGCCCCGTCGATCCGCTCGACCCCCGCTTTGCAGACGAGGCGCCGACGCCTTGACGAGTGATCCGCGCGAAGGTCGGATGCGGCTCACAATTCTCGGCGGCTTTCTTGGCTCCGGCAAAAGCACCTGGCTGCGCCATCATCTCCATCATGGCTTACTGCGGGACGCCCTGGTGGTGGTCAACGAAGCCGCCGACGCGCCGGTGGATGACACTTTGCTTGCCGGCTCGACGCGGCTGCGTGTTCTCGCGGGCGGCTGCGCCTGCTGCGAGACGCGTCCGGCGCTTGTCGCATTGCTCCGCGACATCTGCGACGATCGGGTGGGAGGGGAGGCGTCCGCGCGAGAATTGACCACATCGTGCTCGAGACCAGCGGGCTTGCCGACCCCGGCCGGATCGTCAACTCCATCGTCACAGACCCGGTCCTGCAGCATCACATCGTGGTGAGTGAGATCATCGTAACGGTCGACGCCCTGCACGGGCTCGCGCAAATCCGCGACGAAGATCTTGGACGTCGGCAGATCGAGATCGCCGACAGGCTTGTGGTCACCAAAGTGGACGCCGCGGAGCTCGAAGGTTTGCGCCGCCTCGTTGCGACCCTTCGCGTCCTCAATCCCGGCGCGGCCTTGTCGGGGTCCAGGATGGGATCGCCCGCCGATCTGCCGGACCCGTTCGGCGCCGATCCCGAGATCTTGCCCGTCGCAGGCGCCGATGGGACGGGAGCGCCGATCAAAGCCGCTACGCTGGACCTCGGTGAGACGCCCGACTGGCCAGCGCTCACGGTGTGGCTCAGCGCGTTGATACACGCCCGCGGCGACGACATCCTGCGGATCAAGGGAGTCGTTCGGACGCCACGCGGCCGCATCCTGCTTCAGAGTGTTCGCAAGGTGGTCCAGTCCCCGGAGATACTGCCTGACGAACCTGCGACCGCCGGCGCTCGTGATGGCTTGCTTGTCCTGATCGGGCGCCGGTTCACAAGTGGGGCTCTCATCCGTTCGTTGAACGCCTTTGGCATCGGGGGCGCCGGCGTGATCGAAGCCGGAGCAGCGTCGGGAAACGCGCGTCGGCTTAGTCACGGAGATGAATCGGCTGCCGCCCACCAGCGATGATCGGATGAGAGGCTGGCGTCAGACAGCGTCGGTTCGGTCCTACGCGAGATCGCTATCGATGTTCGGCCGGGACGAGACGAGAAGGGCCGCCGAGGAACAGGAACTCGCTTTACGACTTGGCTTCAACCCTCTGACCCGCGCCGGGCGCAGTAGAGTAAGGATATGAAATGAGCGGAAGGATCATCGACTTAACGGTCACGCTGACCAACAATATGCCTGCGCACAAATTTTTCCCGAAGCCAGTCATTGTGCCTCATTTCGGGCACGAAGAGTTTCGCCAGTGGAACCTCGGAATCCCGGGCGATCAGCTGGGTGGCGCAACCACTTTCATCGGCATGGTTGATCACGTCGGCACTCATGTCGACGCCTTTTTCCACGTGCGTGAGGACGGCGAGACGATCGATGAAATGCCTTTGGACATGTTCATGGGCAAAGCCGTCTGTTTGGATCTGACCCACATCCCCGACCTTGGCGAGATCGACGTCTCGGATTTTGAAGCAGCGCAGAAGAAAGCTAACGTGACGATCGACGGACATATCGTCCTTCTTAACACCGGCCTCCATAAACGCCATTTTCCGACTGAAAAGTCGGTATGGAGCAACCCGGGCATAACGGCGGCGGCGACGCACTGGTTGGCCGACCGGGGATCCAGGCTGCACGGTGTAGAAGGCCCCTCCACCGACCGACCCACGGACAACCTGTTTCCGAACCATCGAACCTGCCGCGATCGACGCATCTCGCACTATGAGTGGCTTTGCAATCTTGAAGAATTGATCGGCAGGGGCGAGTTCCATTTCCAAGGCTTGCCGCTGAAGATTCATCGCGGCAGCGGCTCGCCCGTTCGCGCGATCGCCACCCTCGACTGAGATCGGTCCTTGACGGGGCGTGCGGGCCTCAGCCGCACCAATTGCCCAAAGCCCGCGGAAGATGGCGAAATGTCTAACGACTTCGACTATATGAGCGCGACGTCGCTTCGAAAGCTTATCGCAGGAAAACAGATCTCGCCGGTGGAGCTCGTCGAGCGCGCTCTGAGCAAGGCGGAATCAACTCAGTCCGACTTGAACTGTTTCTTCGTGATCGACGCCGACGGAGCACGCGCCGCCGCGAGACGCGCCGAGACCGCGGTAATGCAGGGAACGCCGCTAGGGCTTCTGCACGGACTTCCGGTGTCGGTTAAAGACCTCATCGCGGTCGGTGGTCTTCCGTATGCTTCAGGCTCCCGTGCGAACAGCGGCAACATCGCGCCAGACGACGCGCCGTCGGTTGAGAGACTGAGAGCCGCCGGCGCCGTTATTATCGGAAAAACGACAACCAGCGAGTACGGCTGCAAACCGGTCGGTGATAGCCCGTTGACCGGGATAACGCGCAATCCTTGGGATATCGCCAAGACGCCGGGCGGCTCCAGCGCAGGGGCGGCGGCATCGATCGCGGCTGGCGTAACGCCATTCGGATTGGGGACTGACGGGGGCGGGTCAATCCGCATCCCGTCTTGCATGACAGGCCTCGTCGGACTCAAGGGCCAGTTCGGGCGTGTTCCGGTCTGGCCGACATCCGCCACGCCGACGTTGGCGCATGTCGGTCCAATAGCTCGGAATGTCCAAGACGCGGCGTTACTGTTCACTGCGATCGCCGGATACGACGCCCGCGATCCTTCGAGCGTCTCCGAGCCAGTTCCGAATGTCCTGGCCGCTTGCCGGTCGTCGGTTGCCGGCATGCGTCTCGCCTGAAGTCCAACTCTGGGGTACGCGGAGCCCGATGATGAGGTCGTCGCCATCTGCGAGAAGTCGGCTTTGACGCTGCAGGACATGGGATGTGTCGTTGAAAAAGTCGATCGCTTCTTCGAAGAGGATCCGGCCCCTCTCTGGACCGCTGAATTCTACGCTGGAGTCGGTACGCGTCTTAGGGAAACCTTGAAGAACCAGCGTGAAATCCTTGACCCCGCCGTCAGCGATATCCTTGATGCGGCTCTCTCACAAACTATGCGCGACTACTATGACAGCGTGTTTGCGCGGCATGCCTTCTATCGCGACGCTCTGAAAAAGTTTGAGGATTATGACGCGCTTCTTTCCCCCGTCCTGCCTGTGTCCTCACTTGACTGCGGTCTGAACAAGCCGGCCCGCCTCACCCATCGAAGCTTGGTCTCGTGGGTCTATTACACGTACCCGTTCAACCTTTTGGGCTTTCCCTGCGGAACGCTTTGCGCAGGTTTGGCTTCTGACGGAATGCCTGTCGGACTTCAGATCGCCTGCGGGCCACGCGGCGAAGCTGACGTCATTCGCATTGCCGCCGCGCTGGAGGCGGCGCATCCGCCAAGCTTCAGTGCGAATTACAGGAGCGGCTAGCCCACACTTTCAAATGAAAACTGGCGCGCCTGATCAGAGCGAAGGGTTGTCGATCGTAAGGCCAAGCACGACGCGCCCATGCGCGCCCGCGTTGATATCCCAGTTCTGCGTGAGGTGACGGCCCGCCGTGCTGATGTCCCGAAAGGCCCGTGAAAGCGGATTGGCGTCATAGATGACGCCACCTCCGCCTGCATCCCAGACGAGGTTCACCGCCTGGACGAGTAAGCGCCCGGCGAAGGCCGCCTCGCTACGAAATCGCGTCCGCTCTTCGTCAGTCGGCAGGCGCCCGGATTTCAGGATCGCCGTCACCAGATCGCAAACGCCGTAAAGCATCAGCCGCGAGGCGCGCAAGCAGGCAAGCGCTTCCGAAACTTTGACATGCTGCGTCAGAAAGCTGGAGAGGCCAATCGAAGACGAAGTCGCGACGCGCTTCCTGGCTCCGTCAACATAGGCTTCCACGGCGGCTTCAGCCGCGCCAAGCGCAGCCGCGCTGATGAAAACGCCGAACAGCGCATAGCGCGGAACATAGAAGCAAACCAACTCCGCGCCCGGAGGCGGAACCGCGCCTTTGAGGCTTTCGACCGTGGTCGTCATATGCTCTGGCACGAAGACGTCGTCGACCTTGGCGTCGTTGCTGCATGTGCCGCGCAGCCCGACTGAACGCCAGGTGTCGAGAATCTCGAAATCGGAGCGCGGCAACAGAAAGTGGCGATCCTCCTGCCGTCCGTCCGGTCCTTCGGTGAAGGCGGTGAAAAGCGCCCAGTCGCAGATGTTGACGCCGCTGAGGAAAGGCCAACGGCCGGAAAGCCGGTAACCGCCCTCGACGCGCCTGGCCTTACCGAGACCGGGAATCAGGATGCCGCTCAACAGCGCACCAGGGTTCTGCCCCCAGACCGCCTCCTGCGCTTCGATGGGCCACTCTGCGACCATCCAGTTGTGCGTCATATTCTGGACCAGCACCCAGGCTGTGGAGGCGCAGCCGCGGCCGGTCTCGATCAGAATGTCGACGCCCGCGCGCATCGAACCCTCGACCCCTCCGAAGCGCTTGGGCTGAAAAATGCGATGAATGCCGCTGCCCATGAGATCGCGCCGCGTCTCCGCCGTGAGCGACCGCTTCTCCTCCGTCTCCTCGCCTCGTCCACGCAGCGTCGGAATGAGCGCCGTGGCGCGCTGAACGAGGTCTTCTTCCGAGCCGACCGAAGGTAAGGCGGCATCGCTTTCGCGTCGAACAGCCATCGCTGATTCCGTCATGATTCGCCTCAAGCAGCCTGATCGCTCACCGCTTCGCTTACAAGAAGGGCGCCAGTCGCGGGCGAAGCCTGGCCCGATTCCCACACTCTCAATCGAGCTGTTCCTTCGGGCAAGCAATTCGTTCTGGCGTGCGCCCTCCCCGCGCCGTAGTGTGGGCAGTTCCAGTTGTATTCAGCATCGAGTTCCAACTCCAATGACCAATGTCGTCTCCCTTGCAGCGTCCATGGACACAGGGGCCATTGCATGGACGAGGGGACTTGAGGCGGGGACCGAGAGCACACTTGGACAGCAGATTTATCAGCAACTCGAAAGCAAGCTGCTGCTCGGCGAGTGGTTGCCCAACACGAAGGTGACGCTGCGCACGTTGGCCATGTCCCTCAACACGAGTATGCAGCCGGTGCGGGAAGCCGTCGGACGGCTCGTCGCGGCGTCCGCTCTGGAGGCGACCCCGAACCGGGCTTTTCGCGTGCCGGAGCTCGATCGCGCGGCGGCGGATGAAATCTGGTCGCTTCGGTTCCTGCTCGAAGGCGAGGCGGCCGCGCGCTTCGCAGCCCGGCGCGATCCGAAAGCCTGCGAGCGGCTCACCGCCGCCACCAACGCCTGCCGCGTCATCAATTATGGACATGACCCCAGGGCGACGATGAGGGTCATCGCGGAGTGGAACGCCAGCATTATTCAGGCTGCAGGTTCGCAGTTGCTCTACGACACGGTCGGGCGCCTTTATCTGCGTTATTCGCCGTTTCTGGCCTCGGCGCTAAACGCGCCGGTCGCGCATGACGAAGAATTCCTCTCCTTCATTCTCCACATTCAGGACGAACTGCATGCTCGCCATCTCGTCAGGCGACGCAGCGGCAGCGCGCTATCTTCGTTGCGCCGATCTTCGATCGTTTCAGCGCTACCTTTATCAACGCATCGGATGGTCTTCGCCAGCGAGTTCTTCCGCCTGAGATCACTGGGCTGCGTCGCCGGGACGCTCGAGGTCTGGCTCAGGTTGTCCGCAATGGTCAGTCCTGCGGAAACGGCGACGCGCATTCCGGCGCGCAGCGCCTGCGTCGCCGATCCATCGATGGCCAGCGTGTCGCGTTCCGCGTCGCCCGTCGTCACGACGCCATAAACGGATCTCGCGCGCTCGGCGGTGATCCAGCCCTCGCTGAGATCGTGCAGCACGCGGTCAGGATCCCGGTCGAACGGATGTCCATATCCTCCGCCGCCGGAGGAATGAGACACGACGAACTCGCCCGGTTCGAGCGTCACGCCATAACAGGCCGGCAGATGGCTGAGAGAACCGTCGCGCTCCCGCTTGTAGGCCTTTGTCGGCCCGCCGCGACCGCCGCCGACCGCGCCCATCGCGCTGTTGATCGTGCCGTCGGCATTGTAGAGCACCTTCATGGTGCAGCCCTGGACAGGACCGTACTCGCCATAGATCGAAGGGGCGCCGCGGAACATGCCTGCGCCCTCTGTGTCCGGTATGATGCCGCGGCGCACCACATGCATCGGGTGGCCAAGTTCGTCGACCTCGACGCAGTCGATTCGGCACATGCCGGCATTGCCGACATGAATGATCGAAAGGAACGCGTCTGTCACTGGCGTTGCGGCGCCGCCGCTGACGGCGACATGCACCTGGTTGACGAAGGGCGCGCCGTTGCGCCGCGGGTCGTTGCCGGAGATGACGCCCATGCCCGGTCCGTGGATCGGCCCGGTTTCGGCCTGCCAAAGCCGGGCGCGATTTCGGCGATGGCGCGCTGCACCGGGTTCGACACCCGGTCCGCCAGGTTCGTCGTCGCCACCGAGCAGGAAAAGGGATGGCGCGGAATGCCAACGGTGCAGTTCTCGCGCACCATCACATTGATGCGTCGGAAAGCTGCCGGCGTTGGCCGGGACATGATGGTCGAGGATGCCGTTGTAGATGCCGACCATCGCGGCGCTGATCGAGGTGGACTCCGTCAGGTTCAGGCCGCACGGCTGGCAGTCCGGGATTGTCGGGGAGGTCGACGACGATCTTCCCGCTCTCGGCGTCGATCTCGACGTCGACCTTGACGGGGATGCCGTCCGGGACGCCTGGGAAGGGATCGTGCGCGGTATGGATGATCGCGACGCCCCGACTTGAGCCTGCGGATGGCTTCCATCATCTTTGCCTCGGAATAATCGAACCAGGACTCGGCGTAGCTTCCAGAGTGTCCCAGCCCGATCTCGGCGCCAAGCGCGAGCAGCTCGCGCTCCGCGATGCGCACGGCGCCGAGCGAAGCCAGATAGTCGCCCCACCAGATTTCGGGTACGCGGATGCGGTTCTTGCACATGCGCACGATGTCGGCCTTGTCCTGATAGTTTTCCTGGATCTTGACGGCCGAGAAGATGAGCGCGCCTTCGTTGTACACGTCCACGACGTCGCCGAGGTAGGTCGAAGGCTTCGAATTGCCGCAGTCGGCCTGATGGGCCTTGGCCAGAACCCAGTAGCGCAGCACGCCCGCCGCATCGATCACCGGAACGACGAGACAATGATCGGCGGCGTGCGAATTGCCCTCGTAGGGGCTGTTGTGCAGGAAGCAGTCGCCCGCCTTGAGATCTGGATGATAGCCGCGCACCGTCCGGCAGATGATGTCGGGGCCGACCAGCGTGTGGGTCGGCAGGCTTTCGGCCGCGGCAAGCAGCCGGCAGTCGGCGGTCAGAATGACGCACGAGAAGTCGTGCGCGGTGTTGAGGATTCCCGATCGCGCGGTGCGAAACAGCGTGTTCTGCATCTTGCGCGCGATGCTATCCATCCGGCTCGAGAGAATGGCGGTCCGCACGCCGTCGCGGCCCTTGGAGCCAAGCGCCGAGGCGGGGTTGATGACGTTCATCACGGAATTCCTTGAAGCTCGAAGGGAAACAGGCGTGAGAGGTCCAAGCCGAGCGCGGGGGCGAAGCCCGTGTCAGGAGATCAGGATGCGCCCTCTCAGCGCTTGCGTCGCTGGTTCGTCGAGAGCTGGAACGCCAGGCTCGTCGCTGTCGGCGGTGGCGACGCCATAGACCGACCGCGCGCGTTCGGCGGTGATCCAGCCCTCCTCGAGATCGTGCAGCACCCGCTTCGGATCGCGTTGGAGCGGGTCGCCGTAACCCCCGCCGCCTGACGAATAGGAGACAATGAATTCGCCGGGCTCGAGTTGCGCGCCGTAACAGGCCGGCAGCTGCGTGAGAGATCCGTCGCCTTCCCGCTTGAGCGCGCGACTCGGCCCTCCCCCTCCTCCGCCAAGGACGCCGACGGCGTGGTTGATCGTTCCGTCGGACGTGTAGAGCACCTTCATCGAGCACCCGGGGGTGGGCCCGAATTCCGAATAGATGGATGGCGCTCCGCGGTATCGCCCGGCGCCCTCGGTGTCCGGCACGATGCTCCGCCGAACGATGTGCAGCGGGTGATGCAGTTCGTCGACCTCGATGGAATCGTGCCGGCAAAGTCCGGCGTTGCCGATGTCGATGATGGTCATGAAGGCGTCGCTCACCGCAGTGGCCGCTCCGCCGGTGACGCCGATGAACACCTGGTTCACGAAGGGCGCGTCACTATGACGCGGATCGTTGCCCGATATGACGCCCATGCCCGGCGGTTGGCTCGGACCGGTCTCGGCGAGACCGAAGCCCGGCGCGATCTCGGCGATCGCGCGCTGGACGCAATTGGCGACTCGATCCGCGAGATTGGTCGTCGCGACCGAGCACGAGAAGGGATGACGCGGAATGCCGACCGCGCAATTCTCACGCAGTTTCAGCGTGACGCGCCGGAAGCTGCCCGCATTGGTCGGCACGGTGTGATCGAGAATTGAATTGTAGATGCCGACCATCGCCGCCGTGCTGGCGGTGCCCTGGGTCAGGTTGAGGCCGCAGGGCTGGCAGTCCGGATTGTCTCGAAGATCGACGGTGATGGTCCCCGCTTCGGCGTCGACTTCGACCTCCACCTTGATGGCGATTCCGTTCGGAAGACCCGGGACCGGATCGTGCGCGGCGCGACGTGACGGCTTTGCCGGAGGACAGCCGCTGGATCGCCTCGATCATCTTGCCTTCCGAGTAGTCGAACCAGGACTCGGCATAGCGATTCGAGCGCGTCCCACCCAACCTCCTCGCCAAGCGCCAGCAGCTCGCGCTCGGCGATGCGCACCGCGCCAAGCGAAGCCAGATAGTCGCCCCACCATTGCTCCGGCACGCGGATACGATTGCGGCACATCCGGATGATGTCTTCGATTGTTGCGATAATTCTCCTGGATCTTCACCGCGGAGAAAATCAGCGCGCCTTCCTCGTAGACGTCGGCCACGTCGGCCAAGTAGGTCGACGGACGGGAGTTGCCGCAATCGGCCTGATGCGCCTTGGCGAGCGCGAAGAAGCGCAGCACGCCGTTCTTGTCGACGATTGGCGCGACGAGACAATGGTCCGCTGCGTGCGAATTGCCCTCATAGGGGCAATTGTGGAGATAGCAGTCGCCGGCCTTGAGATCAGGATGGTAGCGCTTCACCGTCTGACACATGAGGTCGGGGCCGATCAGGGTGTGGATCGGCAAGCTTTCGGCGCCGGGCCAAGAGACGGCAATCGGCGGTCAGGATCACGCAGGAAAAGTCGTGAGCGGTGTTGAGGACGCCCGAGCGCGCCGTCCGGAACAAGGTATTTTGCATCTTCTGAGCGATGCCGTCCATGCGGCTCGAGAGGATGGCGGTTCTCACGCTCTCGGAGCCGGCCGCTCTTGAGTTCAGCCCCGGTTTGCCGACCTGTATCGTCATAGCAAGTCTTTCACTGGATCCATTTCGAGGCGCGCCGTCCTCAGAACGTCACCTGAAGTCCCGCGCCGGCCGTCCGGGCCGCTGTCGCCCACGGATCGATGACGACAGTGGTGTAGGACGATTCCACAATGGCAGGGCCTTCGATCTTCTCCTTCGGGGACATCGCCTCGAACCGAACGATCGGCGCGTCCATCCAGCCGACGCCTGAGAAATAGATGCGTCGGCGCGACGCTCCCTTCTGCTCGATTTCCGGCTCGTGCAGGCTCCCGGTCTGACCCTCGCGATGCCGGCAGCGCACCTTGGCCCGCCAGGTCACGAACTCGACTTCGGAAACGGGATCGTTGATTTCGAAGATCGTCTTGTGCATGGCGTGGAAAGTATCCTTGAGCGCCCCAAGGTCCACCGGACCATCGACCTCGCCGCCTGGAACCGGAACCTCGATCTCCCAGATCTGATGAGGATAGCGAGCCTCCACGAACACTTCCGTCAGGACTTCGACCGCCCCCTCGCCCGGACCATCCGCGAAGGCAGCGCATTTCGCCTTCAGGCCATCGATGGCGGTCGCGACCTTGTCGAATGGAAAACTGTCGCTCGCGCAGAAGAGCATCTGAGCGTGATCAGACGAGAGCTCCGACATGAGCGCGCCGGCGGCGCTCAGAAGCGCGCCGGTCTCGGGAATCAGAACGCCCGCGCAGCCAAGCCGCTTGCCGACCGCGACCGCATTGATCCCCGCCGCGCCGCCGCCCCCGACCAGCACAGCCGCCCGGGGGTCGATCCCCTGATTGACCGTGATCTCGTCGATCGCGCCGACCATCTTTTCCGTCGCGAGCGCGAGCACGGCCGCAGCCGCCTCTTCTACGGACAGACCGAGCTTCGCGGCCACCCGGTCGCGCACGGCGGCCTCGGCAGCCTCGCGATCGAGCTTCATGGCGCCGCCGAGAAAATAGTCGGGGTCGATATAGCCAAGCACGATGGCGCAATCCGTCACGGTGGGTTCGACGCCGCCTTTTCCATAGGCGACGGGCCCCGGGTTCGATCCTGCGCTCTTCGGTCCAACCTGAAGAAGGCCGCCGGAATCGACCCAGGCGATCGAGCCGCCGCCCGCGCCGATGCTCTTCACGTCGACCGAGGGGAATCCGGTCATGTGGCCCCGGAATCGCTGGCCGAGCCAGGTCTCGCGGGTCCACGGAATGCGTCCGTCGCGCACGAGGCTCACGTCGTAGCTCGTCCCTCCGGTGTCGGCGACGATGGCCATCGAGGCGCCGAAATCGCGCTCGCTATAGAAGCGGCCGGCGACCGGCGCCATGGCCGGCCCGGAGTTGATGGAATGGATCGGCGCGCGCGCGACCGCCTCTGCATCCATGATGCCGCCCTGCGAGGTCACCATGAGCGTGCGGCCGTTGAATCCGGCGTCGCGCAGCCTGCTCGTCAGACCGTCGAGATAGGCGAACATCAGCGGCTTGAGGGAAGCGTCGATCACCGTGGCCGAGGCGCGGCGATATTCGCGTAAGGTCGGATTGAGCTCGTGCGACAAGGTGACCGGAACTCCGGGCAGATGCTGCGCAAGAAGCTCGCCGACCCGACGCTCGTGCTCGGAATTGACAATCGACCAGAGCAGGCAAACGCCGACGGCCTCGATCTTCAGCGCCTTCATGCGCTCGGCGATCTTGATGACCGCGAGTTCATCGAGCGGCTTGAGGACTTCGCCCGCGGCGTTAACCCGCTCCGGAATCTCGAACGTCAAGCGGCGCGGAACATAGGGCTCGGGATAAGGAACGCGGAAGTTGAACGGCTCGATACGACCGCCCTCGCGGATCACCAGCACGTCCGGGTGGCCTTCCGTCGTCAGAAAGGCGGTCTTGGCGGTGGCGCCGGTAAGGATCGCGTTGATCGCTCTCGTCGTGCCATGAATGAAGGCGCTCACGCCTGCGAGCAATTCGCGCCGCGTCACGCCATAGAAGTCGGCCGCGAGCTGGATCGCGTCCAGGACGCCGCGAACCGGGTCGTCCGGCGTCGTCGAGGCCTTGAACAGCTTGATCTGATCGCCGTGCTCGACAACGAGATCCGTGAAAGTTCCGCCCGTGTCGCAGGCCAGTCGCATTCTTCCGTCCTTCTTTTTTCGCGGTCTTTCGTCTGTGATTACACCGGCAGCAAGGAGCGTGCCGGGCATCGACGAAACGGTTTGACTCATTTTAGAAAATCGGGCGCAGTATTCTGTCGAAACGCCACTATCGAGAGGCTTATTATGGATTAGCAAGCTCTGATCATCCTAGGCGGCTTGGCACTCGGACGCGCGGGCGGACGACCCTGTGATCACGAAATTGGCGCCCATTCTCCCGGTAGACAGTCCTGACTAACAATTAGACAGCCGATACCTCCTTCGCACGCCGCCACCGCTTAGATTCGACGAAAAGCTTCAAGTTGGCACGCGCCTTGCTGAAACTACTGCAAACAGGCTCGTTGACGGCAACCGCGTCGCGTCGAAGTAAGCAACCACAGCGTTACGAACCAGGCTAATCGCTGGCGACAACGCCAATCTATAGGCGCGCGTTACCTACAACTGACCTGATGAAAGCCGAGCAATGTCCGAACTCTTAACAAATTACGGCCTGGAGGATATGGATCGACAAAGCCTGATCCATCCTTTGACGTCGATCGCCGATCACCTGAAGTCGGGGCCTCGCATCATCGCGAGCGGCTCCGGAGTGACACTCAAAGATCCCAGTGGGCGCTCCCTCCTCGATTGTTCGGGTGGTCTATGGTGCGTCAACGTCGGCTACGGGCGCCCCGAGCTTGCGGAGGCGGCGAAAGCAGGCCATTCTCGAGCTCAGCTATTTCCATCTCTTCGGCTCCAGTTCGCACGCGCCCGCGATCCGCCTCGCGGATCGGTTGCTGAGTCTCTTCCATCGTGGCGGCGCGACGCATCTGAGCAAGGTCTTCTTCGGGACGTCCGGGTCGGACGCCAATGACACGGCCTTCAAGCTCGTTCGTCATTACAACAACCTGCGCGGTCTGCCCGCGAAGAAGAAGATCATCTCCCGCGAGGGCGGCTACCACGGCGTGACGATGGCGTCGGGCAGCCTGACGGGCATCCCGGCCTATCACAAGGCGTTCGACCTGCCCCTGCCCGGCGTCCTTCATACGAGCTGCCCGCATTATTTCCGTTTCGCGAACGACGGCGAGAGCGAGGCGGAGTTCTGCGACCGGCTCATCGACGAGATCGAGGCGATCATCGCGCGCGAGGGACCGGAGACGGTCGCGGCTTTCATCGCCGAACCCATCATGGGGACTGGCGGCGTGCTGGTCCCGCCGGCCGGCTATTTCACCCGTCTGCAGGCCGTGCTGAAGCAACACGACATCCTGCTCATCGTGGACGAAGTCATCACCGGCTTCGGGCGGCTCGGAACCTGGTTCGCGACGGAGTTCTATGATCTTAACGCCGGACATCGTCAGCCTCGCCAAGGGCGTGACCAGCGCCTATTTCCCGATGTCGGTCTCCATGATCTCGGAGCGCGTCTGGGAAGTGCTGGAGCAGGCGTCCCCGGAGGTCGGGCCGTTGATGCACGGCTTCACCTATTCGGGCCATCCCGTCGGCGCGGCGATCGCGCTGGTCAATCTGGCGATACTCGAGGACGAGGACCTCATCGGCAATTCGGCGAATATGGGCGCCTATCTCAAGAGGGGCCTCAAGGAACGCGTCGGGGATCATCGCTACGTCGGCGACGTCCGCGGCGAGGGTCTGATGATCGGCGTCGAATTGTCGGCCGACAAGGGCAAGCGCGTTCCCTTTCCCCGCGCCGCCGGCGCGCACCGGATCGTGGCCAACAAGGCGTTCGAGCTCGGCCTCGTCGTGCGGGCGTCGCCATTCATCGAGGCGCTCGCGTTCTCACCGCCTCTCTGCATCACGAAGGACGAATGCGACCGGGCGCTCGATCTGTTCGTTGACGCGCTTGCGGCGGCGACGCCCGAACTCGATGCGCTGTCCGGATCGCGAGCGGCTGCATAGGGCGGGATCTTTGGAGGCGGCCGCCGGCGCGCGGAGGTTGAGCAGTTCTTGCGGGGTTTTTGATGGATGTGTTGTTGGGCGTCGACGTAGGCGGGACTTTCACCGACTTCGTCGCCTATGACCCGGAGAGCCGGAGCATCAACGTCTGGAAAGTGCCCTCCGTGCCGGGCGATCCGGTCGCGGGCATTCTGGACGGCATTTCGCAGGAACTGCCTCCCGAGGCGATCCGGCTCCTGAGGCTCGGCACCACGGTCGCGACCAACGCCATCCTCGAGCGCAAGGGCGCGACGATCGCTTATGTCGCGACCCGCGGCTTCCGCGACGTTCCATTCATCCAGCGAGGCAACCGCAAGTTCCACTACGACATGAGCTGGGTGAAGCCGAAGCCGCTCGTGAAGCGGCGCCATTGCTTCGAGGTCACCGAGCGCGATCGACGCCGCTGGCAAAGTCATAACGCCGCTCAGCGAGTCCGATCTCGTCGAGGTCGCCAAGGCGATCCGAAACGCGCCCGAAATCAAGGCGGTCGCCGTTTGCTTCCTGTTTTCTTATCTCAATCCCGCTCACGAGCAGCGCGCAAAAGCGATCCTCTCGGAGCATCTCGGGGATATGCCGATCTCGATCTCGTTCGAGGTGCTGCCGAAGTGGAAGGAATATGAGCGCGCCTCGACAACGATCGCGGACGCCTATCTGAAGCCGGTCGTCAGCAGCCAGCTCGAGTCCATGCGCGAGCGGCTCGACAAGGCCGGCGTGCGCGCGCCTTCCGTGGTGATCAAGTCGAATGGCGGCGAGATGACGCTCGCAGCCGCTGCGCGGGCGCCGGTGAATCTCGCGATGTCAGGTCCAACCGGCGGCGTGATCGCGAGCCGCTACCTCGCCCAGCTCAGCGGCATCGACAATCTCGTGACCCTCGACATGGGCGGCACCTCGACCGACGTCGCCACCATCCTCGACCGGCAGGAAAGCTTCACCACCGCCTTCGAGATCGAATGGGGTCTGCCGATCCAGATCCCGATGCTCGACATTCGCACCATCGGCGCGGGCGGCGGCTCGATCGCCTGGATCGACACCGGCGGGATGCTGCGCGTGGGGCCGAAGAGCGCCGGCGCCAAACCTGGGCCTGCGTGCTACGGCGCAGGCGGCGTCGACGCGACCGTCACCGACGCCAATGTTGTGCTGGGCAGAATTGATCCCAATAACTTTCTCAACGGGCGGATGAAGCTCGATACGGGCGCCGCCGAGGCGGCCGTCGACCGGGTGGCGAAAGCGATCGGCCAGACGCGCGACGACACGGCGCTGGCGATCCTGCGCATCGCCAACAACAACATGGTCGGAGCGCTCCGCTCGGTGCTCATCGAGCGTGGCCTGGATCCGCGCGACTTCACGCTCTGCACCTTCGGCGGCGCGGGGCCGCTGCATGCGTCGCGAACTGATGGTCGAGGCGGGCATCCCGCGCGCCATTATCCCGATGCACCCGGGCCAGTTCTCGGCCTACGGCTTCATCGTCACGAGTGCGCGTGTCGACCGTCAGCGCACGACCCAGCTCACAAGCCTCAACTTCGACGGCGCGCGCGCCGCCGACATCATGGCGAGCCTCGTCGACGAGGCGGTCGGCGAACTGAAGGAGCAGGGCTCGACCAAGGACGCCGCAAGTCTCCCGCGCGCTCGAGATGCGCTATCTCGGCCAGAACTACGAACTGGAGCTGCCGGTCGCGGCGGACGCGCTCTCGGCCGAACGCGTGCCGCAGCTCTGGGCCTCGTTTCACGACGCGCACAAGAGCCGCTTCGGCTTTAGCATTCCCGGCGAGATCATCGAGATCGTCAATTATCTCGTCACGGCGACTTCGGGTGGAGAATCTCCTGAACTCCCAACGCTGCCGCATGCCTCTGGCCCACCGAAGCCTGTGGCGAGCCGGGTCGTCGTGTTTCCCGGCGCGCGCGTCGATACGCCGGTCTACCGGCGCACCGATCTCGGCGCGAGCCAGAAGATCGCTGGCCCCGCCGTGATCGAGGAGGCGGCTTCCGTCACCA
The DNA here is from genome assembly GCA_963762335.1 of uncultured Alphaproteobacteria bacterium. Taxonomy (GTDB): domain Bacteria; phylum Pseudomonadota; class Alphaproteobacteria; order Rhizobiales; family Beijerinckiaceae; genus Roseiarcus. The sequence continues at coordinate 42,435 of CAVXKU010000001.1, forward strand.
TCGTCAATCCCGGCCAGATCCTGAGCGTCGATCGGTTCGGCACGCTCCACATCGCCCACGCCTGACTATCGGGAGACCATTCCCATGCGCTTCTCAGAGAACGGCCTTTACGTCGAGAAGTATATCAAGTGCGTGAATTGCGGCCTTCTCGTCTTCGGACCGGGAACGCCGGGATTCCGCGCGGGAAAGAAGGCCATCTTCTGCTCCGACTGGTGCGTGCAATGGTCGACGCTCAAGGAGGAAGGCGAGCGCGACATTCGGCTGCCGATCGTGCAGCCGCGCATGCCGATCGAGAACCGCGCGGTGCACGTGAAGGACGGTTCGCCCCCTGATCCGGTGATGATGAACATCCTCGACTCGACCATGGTGTCGATCTGTCGCGAGATGGGCATTCTCCTGATGAAGACGTCCTATTCGACGATCTTCAACGAGGGCCTCGACTTCACCTGCGCGCTCTCCGACGCCAAGGGCGACATGATCGCCTGCGCGGAGTTTTGTCCCACCATGATCGGCGGCATGCCGATCCTCATCAAGACGATCTCGCAGGAAGTCGACTTCGCCTCGCTTCGCGAGGGCGACGTGATGCTGCACAACGATCCCTATCGCGGCGGTCTGCACTGCCCGGAGCACACATTCTTCAAGCCGTTCTTCGCCGATGGCGAACTCCTCGGCTTCGCCGTCTGCATCGGCCACATCGCCGAGATCGGCGGCATGGTGCCCGGGGCTTTCTGCGGCGAGGCGACCGAAATCTTCCATGAGGGCCTGCGGGTCCCGCCCGTGCATATCAAGAAGGCCGGGGTCGACGTCGACGAAGTCTGGAAGCTCCTGCTCGCGAACACGAGAACGCCCAGGCAGAACTACGGCGATCTCAGGGCCATGATCGGCTCGGTCGACCTCGGCGTCGACCGCATCCAGCAAATCGTCGGCAAATATGGCCTGAACGTCTTCCGCAAGACCTGCGAAGACCTGATGGACTATTCCGAGCGCCGGATGCGCGCCGAATTGTCCTCGTTCCCGGACGGGGTCTACAGCTTCGAAGACGTGGTCGAGAACGACGGCATCGAAGCCGTCCCCTACACGGTCGCGATCGACCTTCACATCCAAGGCGACGAGGTCGTCGCCGATTATTCGCGCAGTTCGCGGCAGGCCAAGGGGCCCATCAACGCGACGCTCGGGGTGGCGACCGGCGCCGTCTACAACGGACTCCTGCATGTCACCGACGCCTCGATCCCGAAGAACTCGGGTTGCTTCCGTCCCATCCGGGTGGTCTCGCCGCCCGGCAAGGTGACGAACGTCGATTATCCGGGGCCATTGGTCGCCGGAAACACCGAGACCCATCCTCGCCTCGCCAACATCGTCATCGGCGCGATGAGCGCCTGCAAGCCTGAGCGTGCGATGGCGTCCGAGAGCTGCACCGGCACGAATTTCGTCTTCGGCGGCCAGCATCCCGAATATGACGAATATTTCGCCTGCTACGACCTGATGTCGGGCGGCTGGGGCGGGCGCTACGGGCACGACGGCAACGACTGCGTGATCGCCATCAACGGCAATTGCCGCTTCAATCCGACCGAGGTGTTCGAGGCTCGCTTTCCGCTGCGGGTCGAGAATTTCGAGTTGATCCCCGATTCCGGCGGCGCCGGCCAGTGGCGCGGCGGACTGGGCTTTCGCCGCACCCTCCTGATCACCGAGGTTCCGATCACGGGCAGCCAATGCAGCGACCGCCACGAGGTGAAGCCGTTCCCCCTGTTCGGCGGTCAGCCGGGCGGCAATGGCGGCACGCAGATCATGCAGCAAGGCGACGATAAATGGCGAACGACGAAAGAGCTGTTCGGCAAGGTGTCGACCAGCAAATACGCCAACGTTCACTTCGAGCCGGGCGATCGCATTCTGCTGTGGACGCCCGGCGGCGGCGGGTACGGCGATCCGGCGAAGCGCGATCCGGCGATGGTCGAGGAAGACGTGGCCGAGGGCTATGTGACCACCGGGCGGCGCGGCCGCTTTCTATGGAAAGGCGGCGAGCGCGGGATCGTCATGACGCCGCTCCGGGCGGCGACGCAACTGCTTCTCGATGTATCCTCAAGCATATAGGGCTGTGATCTGAACGAGAATAAGATATAGCCTAACGAAATCCGAAGATAAATCGCCGCTTATCTAACGATAATAGGTAATTGTACCTATTTCAGTAAAACATAAACCGATCTATAAACTAGCAAATACAATATTAATTCGATAATTATAGGTAATATCAGAATTTTTGGAGTAGATCTCCAAAAAATTATCTTGCAAATACCATCGCTACGCCTAACACTATGCGCGGGCATGATTGTTGCTTAGGTAACTCGGGTAACAAGGAGAGGGTTATGGACGGACGTAAAGGCTTCGGTGGCCAGCAAGGGTCGTTCGGGGGGCCGCTCTCGCGGCGATCCGCGCTGAAAGGATTGGGGGCGGGCGGGTTGGGGGCGCTTGCCGCATCTGCCGGCTTGGCGGGCGCCGCTCGTGCTGCGGACTCAGCCAGTATCGTTAACTGGGCGTGTGCGGGGCAGAGATGGGAGTTCCCACAGAAAGGCGTGCTGCCTCTGTTCAAGGCGAAGTTTCCCAATATCGACGTCCAGATTTTCGCCGAGCCGATTGGGGACATGCTGGCCAAGACGGCCGTGGCCATGGCGTCCAAGTCCGATCGCTATGACGTGATCTTCGACGACTATAACTACTCGCCGCAGTTCATCGCCGAAGGCGCGCTCGAGAACCTCGAGCCCTATCTCGACAAGGATCCGGAGTTCAAGAAGGACATCCTCGCGGACATACCTGAGAACGTCCTCGACCTCTATCGCGACAAGCCGGCCGCTCAGGGCGGCAAGCTTTACGGTCTGCCGCCGGACAGCAATTGCCAGATGCAATACTATCGCGCCGACATTTTCGAAAAGGCCGGCTTGAAACCAGCCCAGACGTGGGAAGACGTCATCGAGAACGCAAAGGAACTGTCGAAGGGAGGCGTCAAGGTCACCGGCACTACAATGCGTCGAGGCTTTTGGGCCGGCTGCGCTTTCATCACGCTCTTGCGTTCCCACGGCGGCGACTGGTTCGACAAGATGGAGGCTGGCGGCTGGAAGCCTCAACTCGACACGGACGAAAGCCATAAGGCAATGGACGTATTGACGCGTCTCATCCCGTATATGGAGCCGACCGCGCTCAACGCGTCGGACGACGAAGCCAACACCGCGATGCTGAACGGCACTTGGACTTACGCGCCGTTCGAGTGGGGCGGCTCGACGATGAACGATCCGCAATACACGAAATTCGCCGACGTCTGGAAGGTCGCTGTCACCGCCAAGGGCGCGAATGACAAAGGCCGGCACGCGCCGCACATGGGCGGCCTCGGGCTGATCATGCCGGTCTACTCGCACAACAAAGACGCCGCCTGGGAATGGATTAAATTCTGCAATAGCGGCGACAAGCAGGATCCGGCCATCGGCAAGGCGTGGGTTGAGAACGCGGGCCAACCGGCGCGCATCTCTCTCTTGAAGAAATATACGAGCGTCCGTCCCTATTATGCGGGCATGATGGAGTCGCTTCCCGTCGCCATGCGGTTCTTGCCGATTCCGGAGTCCAACGCGCTTTATGAGATCGTCGGAACTGAGATCGCCGCCGTGGCGATCGGCCAGACGCAGCCCGATCAGGCGCTCAAGAACATGCAGAAGCAGGCGACGCGTCTGATGACAAAGGGCGGTTACTACAAGAACTGAGGGTAGCCAAATGTCCGCCGCCGCGAGTCTCCCGCAATGGCAACGTCGTGAGAAGCTCGTAGCGCTGCTTCTGCTTGGGCCAGCAGTCCTCTACCTGCTGGCCCTCTCGGTCTATCCGACGATCTACTCGTTGTGGATCGCGTTCCACAATTATTCGCTTTACCGGCGCGATCTGGTTTCCTTCGCCGGCTTCGACAATTTCACGGACCTGCTGGACTCTGACGTCTTCAAGCAGAGCTTCGCGGTCACGCTCATCTTCGCGTTCTCGGCGGTCGCGGTTGAGCTCGCGCTCGGCTTTGCGATTGCCGTCCTGCTCGATCGCAAGATGCGTGGAGCGAATGTCCTGCGGACGCTGCTGATGATCCCCGTGCTCATCTCGCCCGTCGCGATGGGGCTGACCTTTCGCTACATCTTCGCGCCGACCTATGGACTGCTGACCTATCTGATGAAGAGCGTCCATCTGCCCAACGGCGGACTGGACGGTCAGCGTCACCTGGGCGCTGCCGGTGGTCATTTTTGCCGACGTCTGGCAGTGGACGCCTTTCGTCGCGCTCATTCTGCTCTCAGGCATGCAGTCGGTCTCGACCGAGGTGACGGAGGCCGCCGAACTCGACGGTCTTACCGAATGGCAGAAGCTCTGGCGCATCGTGCTGCCGCTGATCCGGCCTGTGCTGCTGGTCGTCGTGCTCATTCGCCTCATCAACTCCATCCGTATGTTCGACCTCGTCTTTGTGATGACGCGCGGCGGCCCGGGGTCGACCACCGAAGTGCTCAGCCTCTTCAGCTACGTGACCGGTTTCGCTTCCGGCGACATGGGCTCCGCCTCCGCAATCGCCTGGGTGACCGTCGTGCTGGTCAACATCCTGGTCGCCGTTTTCCTTCGCTTCCTGTCCAAGACGAGCTGACGTCATGACCGCTCAGCAGGTGATCTCATCCGTATCGGCGAACGACCGAGCCGCCGCCCGAGCCCCGAAGGCGCGCTCTTTCCGGCCGACGCTCGGGAACATCGGCGCCATCTTCGTCGTCGGCCTCTGGCTGTTTCCGGTCTACTGGATCGCGCTGACTTCGTTGAAGCCGATCGTCGAGATCAACAGCGCGGTGCCGACTTTCATCTTCACACCGACGGGCGCGAACTACTGGGAGCTGTTCACCAAGTTCGATTTTGCCCGCGTGCTGATGAACAGCCTCGTGATTACGATCGTGAGCTGTTTCGTGGTGATCGTGCTTGCGGTGCTGGCCGCTTACGCCTTGGGGCGGATGAAGGTTCCGGGCGAAAAGCATATTGCGCTCTGGATTCTGTCGCTCCGCTTCCTGCCGCCGATCGCGGTCGCAATTCCCTTCTACATCCAATGGCAAGACTTGCACCTGCTCGACACCTACCTGGGAATGGTCATCATTTATGTCGCTTTCAATCTGCCATTCGCCATCTGGATGATGCGCGGTTTCCTTGCCGATGTGCCGGTCGCGCTCGAGGAGGCGGCGCTGCTTGACGGTCTGACGTCGGCTTGCAGATCATCCGGCGCATCGTCGTGCCCGTCGTCATGCCTGGCATCGCGTCGACCGCGATCTTCACCTTCGTCTTCACCTGGAACGAATACCTGATGGCGCTGATGCTGACGGCGTTCAAGTCGGTCACCGGTCCCGGTGACGATCGCGAAGTTCGTGCAGCCCTATACGATGTTGTGGGGCCAGCTCAGCGCCGCCGTGGTCATCCAGGTGGTGCCCATGCTGATCATCGTCTTCCTGCTGCAGCGGCATATCGTGCGCGGCATGACGCTCGGCGCGGTCAAATAACAATCGAGACGGAACAGAGCGATGACGCTGCGATTGCAGAATGTGCAGAAAGCCTATTCATCGGGCTTCATGGCGGTCAAAGGCGTCGACCTTGACGTTGAGGATGGCGAGTTCTTCACCCTTCTCGGTCCGTCCGGATGTGGCAAGACGACGACCCTGCGGATGATTGCAGGACTGGAGACGCCCTCGGCGGGCAGGATCTTCATCGGCGGCCAGGATTTCACGGACACGCATCCCCGCAATCGCGACGTCGCGATGGTCTTCCAGAGCTACGCGCTCTATCCGCACATGACCGTCCGCGAGAATCTCAGCCTGAACCTCGAGGTCAAGCGCATTGCGCCCTCGGAAATCGAGGGGCGCATTCAGAATGTCGCGCGCATGCTCGACATCGACGCTGCTCCTCAACAAGAAGCCCGGCGAGCTTTCCGGCGGCCAGCGTCAGAGGGTGGCGCTCGGACGCGCCCTGATCCGGCGCCCCAATATCTTCCTGATGGACGAGCCGCTCAGCAATCTCGACCTCAAGTTGCGCGAGCGTACGCGCACCGAGCTGAAGAAACTGCATGAGACCCTGAAGGTCACGACAATCTATGTGACGCACGACCAGGCGGAGGCGCTCGTGCTGTCGAACCGGATCGGCATCATGAATGCGGGCGATCTCGTCCAGGTTGGCAAGCCGCAGGAGATCTACGACCGTCCGCGCAACATCTTCGTTGCTCAATTTGTCGGAACGCCGTCGATCAACCTGCTCAACGTCACGGCCCAGAACAGCGGTGGATCGCTCTTGATCCGGCTGAAGGGCGAGGAAGCGCCGCTCGGGTCGATTGCCCTCCCCGCCTCGGACGAAGTCTTCGGCAGGCTCGGCATGGTCGGAAGCGACGTTATTCTGGGCGTGCGGCCCGAGGCGATCGCCGTTCTGGCGGAGGAGGAGGCCGGCGCCGCGCCGGCTGAGATCGAACTCGTCGAGCCGATGGGCTCCGTGAACAATATCGTGTTGCGGCTGAGCAGCGGCGCGGAGGCGACCGCCGACGGAGAACCGGTGATCGCCGTCGTCACATCGAACGAATCGCGCGGACGAGGAGAGAAGGCCTGGGTGCGGCTTCGCCCGGAACGGCTGGTCATATTCGACAAAGCGACGGGGAACACGGTCGCCGTGTTGTCGGACAAGCGCTGGGAGCTGATATAAGCCGCTTCTTTCGCCGTTGGTTGACGACGACGCCGAGAAGACGCGCCAACCGCGGCTCGGTCGCGGAGGACGCACTGGCCGGCGGTAGAATCCTGGCCCCGGCGCATCTGAATTGTTGGAGGAAACGAAATGCCGGGATCAGAGCAGCAGCGTTTGGCGCGCCTCGAAGCCATCGAAGCCATCAAGCAGTTGAAGTATCGATATTGCGCCTATTGCGACGACAAATACAACCCGCCCGGCATAGCCGCCCTCTTCACCGAGGATGGGATCTGGGAAGGTAAATCGTTCGGCCAACATGTGGGGCGGGCGGCGATCAAGGCCCACTTCGAGCGTGTCTCCGGCGAGATTGTCTTCGCCGCCCATCTGGCGCTGAATCCCATCATCGAGGTCGACGGCGATACGGCGACCGGAAGATGGCGGCTGATCATGCCCGCGACCGTTATGACGAGCGGGATCAAGGAAGCCCGGTGGCTGTTGGGCGCTTATGACGACCACTACGTTCGCGTCGACGGCGTCTGGATGTTCAAGCGTCTCAGCTTCCACATCAATTTTTACTCGCCTCACGCCGGAAACTGGGCAGAATCCGCCGTCGACTAGACCCGAGATTGATCGGCTCTGACCCACAACCTTTGTCGAACCAGCATGTCTATTGAGGAGCATGAACCGAACATGGCTAAGAAGGTCGTGGTTATCACTGGCGGAGGAATTGGCATCGGCCGCGCCTGCGCCTACGCATTCTCCAAAGCCGACTATCATGTGGTCGTAACCGATGTTCTCGAAAAGGAGGGCCGCCAAGTCACAGATGAATTGGAGCGCGGTGGCGGCAGCGCAGAATTCTATTCTCTCGACGTTCGGAGCACGCAGCAGGCGAATGCCGATTGTTGCGGACATTGAAAAGAAGCACGGAGCGCTCGACGTCGTTCTCGCCAATGCCGGCATCGCCCATAAGACCCCGCTCGCCGAGCTCACCGACGAGAAATGGGCGCACACGCTCGATGTCGACCTCCATGGCGTCTTCCGCATTGTGCGTGCGGCCGCGCCGGCGATGCGCAAGAACCGCAAGGGATGCATTATCGCGCTGTCCTCAATCATGGGGGTGGCTTATGGGTGGGACGAGCACGTCCACTATTCGGCGGCGAAGGCCGGCGTCGTGGGTCTTGTCCGAGGCCTGGCCGTTGAACTGGGCCGGGATGAAGTCCGCGTCAACGGCATTGCGCCAGGCTATATCCGCACGGCTCAGGCCCTGTCGACAGAACATTCCCTTGGTCTGGCTGGACTGGAAGCAGCCGCGAAATTCATACCGCTTGGCCGAACGGGCGAGCCGGAAGACGTCGCCGATGTTGCACTCTTTCTCGCATCGCACGCTGCGCGCTACATCACGGGACAAGTTTTGGTCGTAGACGGTGGTCTCCTCGTCGGACGGTACTAAGCTGCCGCAATCAAAACCTGAGCCCAAACGCTTTCCGAAGAGGACGAGCGTCTTCGTACGGGAGGGCGATCCGCAGGGATCCGCACGATGCGGGATAATGGCAAGCCACACGAACGTCGCTAGTCGCCATCGACCTGACGGGTTCGCAGGCCCCTTCCGGAGGGTCGTTCCGTCCGCAAGGAGCCGGTCGATACTTGCTCCCTGTTGGACTCAATGCGCTAAGCGCGCATGGGCTACCGCGCCAATCACGAAGCTTTGATCCGTCCTTTCGCAACGGCTCGCTCATTGAGGCGTTCCGCCACACGTCAGCCTCAAGCGAAGGGAATAAGCTTTAGGTCGAACTCATTCCGAGTGGAAGCGGCTATCCGCCAGCTAGTCGACGTTCCGGCGTCGAGCGAAGGCGCGACCAACGCGAAAGATTCCGTTTGCGCGGATTGAAAGCACAGATATTATACGTGATATGCTTAGTGATCACATCCGTCGCTTCGGCTCGAACAAAGCCAAGCGACGCCTGCGGAGACTGAACGATGCTAGCCCTAGCTTTTCTTGGCGGATTCGCCAGTGCAGTCTTGGTGCTGGCGCTTGCCATCCTCGCTGACAGCGGTCCCATGTAGGCCGGGCGAACGACCCGCGGATACGACGTTGAAGGGTTCGCTTTCACAAATCTGCCAATAATTCAGTATACCGATCAAGTAGCCCGCCGCGAAGGCGATAGCAGGCAGAGCTTTGATCGATCGCCGGTTCCGACGATCCTGACCAAATCGACCCCTCCGCATCAGCAGTTTGGTGGAGCGCAAACGCTGATTTGGGGGTAGCGCATCGTATTGCCGCGAGGCATGTTCCTGAAGAGCGCGCTTGCGGTGACGAGCGCGGCGACGACGGGGCGATTCATGAACGTGTTGGTCATCGACGTGGGCGGCACCCACGTCAAAATCCTCGCGACCGGCCAGACCGACAAGCGGGAGTTCGCTTCCGGTCCAAAAATGACGGCTGAACAGATGGTCTCCGGAGTCCGGCAGCTCGCCGACGGGTGGAGCTACGACGTCGTGTCGATCGGCTATCCAGGCCCGGTCCTGCACAATCGGCCAGTCGCCGATCCGAAGAATCTGGGACCGGGCTGGATGGGCTTCGACTTCAAGACAGCGTTCGGGCGGCCGACCAAGGTCATCAACGACGCCGCCATGCAGGCGCTTGGCGGCTATCAAAAAGGGCAAGATGTTGTTCCTCGGGCTGGGAACCGGGCTTGGCTCGACGCTCATCGTCGACGGGATCGTGGAGCCGATGGAGCTTGGTCATCTGCCCGTACAAGAAAGCCACCTATGAGGACTATGTCGGCGCGCGAGGACTGGAGCGGCTGGGCAAGAAAAAGTGGCGGAAGCACGTTTTTGACGTCGTTGACCGACTGGTCGCCGCGCTCGAGCCCGACGATATTGTGCTCGGCGGCGGCAACGCTAAGATACTCAACGAGCTGCCGCCGGGGTGCCGGCTGGGCGACAACGCGAATGCATTCAAGGGCGGATTTCTGATGTGGGAAGACGCCCCGAAATCCGAATTGCCGGCGGTCTCAAGTCGGTCCCGCGGTTGCTACGAAGTTGCGCACACCGGCAAGGTCGAAACGATCCTAACGCGATTGGATCACTCACTCATCTGAAGGGAGCCGCATATGCAGCTTGGAATGGTCGGACTGGGGCGGATGGGCGCCAACATGGTCCGCAGGCTCCTCACGGACGGCCATGAATGCGTGGTCTTCGACATGTCTCCCAAGGCCGTCGAGGAACTGGTCGACGAAAAGGCGCTCGGCAGCTCCTCGCTCGCCGACCTGGTCAAGAAGCTGGAAAAGCCGCGCGCGGTCTGGCTCATGGTTCCCGCCGCGGTCGTCGACCAGACCATCGCCGATCTTGTTGCCGGCGCTCGAGGCTGGCGACACGATCATCGACGGCGGCAATTCCTACTATGTCGACGATATCCGCCGCGCCCATGAACTCATGTCGAAAGGCATCAACTATGTCGACGTCGGCACCAGCGGCGGCGTCTGGGGGCTTGAGCGCGGCTATTGCATGATGATCGGCGGTCCCGATCACGAGGTGCAGCGTCTCGATCCGATCTTCAAGACGCTCGCGCCCGGCGCAGGCTCCATTTCGCGAACCCCGGGCCGCAAGGGCGAGCCGACGCAGGCCGAGCTCGGCTATCTGCATTGCGGGCCGAACGGCGCCGGACATTTCGTCAAGATGGTCCACAACGGCATCGAGTACGGCATCATGGCCGCCTATGCGGAAGGGCTGGACATTCTGCGGGCGGCGAATGTCGGCAAGAAGACGCACGCAATCGACGCCGAGACGACGCCGCTCCGCAATCCCGACCACTACAAATACAACATCAATCTGCCGGACGTCGCCGAGGTCTGGCGGCGCGGCAGCGTGATCGCCTCCTGGCTGCTCGACCTGACGGCGACGGCGCTGTCCGAAGATTCCGCGCTGGCCAAGTTCTCCGGGCGCGTGTCCGACTCCGGCGAAGGCCGCTGGACGATCAAGGCGGCGATCGACGAGGGCGTGCCGGTGCCGGTGCTGAGCACGGCGCTCTACGAGCGGTTCTTTTCGCGCGGCGACGCCGACTACCAGAACAAGCTGCTCTCGGCGATGCGCTTCCAGTTCGGCGGGCATCTGGAAAAGCCGGTCGGCAAATAGCCCGAACGATCGGTCGCGAGCCCGCGACTCGCAGGTCGCTGCGGATAACGTTCTGCGCCCTTGCATCCGGAATGAAGACCGATGCTAGGATGCGCCGACCATGAGTGGGGGCGAACAACAAAAAGGGGCCCTCTCCGCTGAGCACGCGCGGCTCGCGGAGGGATCAGCCGCCGCTGCTGGGGGCGACTGGAAGCTCATCGGCCCATACGTCGCCGACCGGGCGTGGGGCACCGTGCGCGAGGACTACAGCGCCGACGGCGACGCCTGGCGCTACTTTCCGTTCGATCACGCCCACTCACGCGCCTACCGCTGGAGCGAGGACGGCCTGGCGGGCCTCTGCGATCGCGAGCAGCGCCTCTGTTTCGCTCTCTCGTTCTGGAACGGGCGCGACCCCATCCTGAAGGAGCGAATCTTCGGCCTCAGCGGGCCGGAGGGCAATCACGGCGAGGACGCCAAGGAATACTGGTGGTCTCTCGACGCGACGCCGACCTACTCCTGGCTGCGCTGGCGCTATCACTATCCGCAAGCCGAGTTTCCCTATGAGCGCCTGCGGCAGGAGAACGCGAAGCGCACACGCGAGCAGCCGGAATTCGAGCTTCTCGACACCGGCGTGTTTGACGGCGATCGATACTGGCAAATCACGGCGGACTACGCCAAGGCGGCGCCGGATGATGTCTTAATTCGCATCACCGCGCGCAACGCCGGGCCAGAGCCCGCCGAGCTCCATATCCTGCCGACGCTCTGGTTCCGCAACCGCTGGTCCTGGGAGGACGGCGTTCCCAAACCTGTCATTCGCGACGCGTCCGACGAGACGGGCTCGGTGGTCATCGCCGAGGACGAGAAGCTCGGCGCATGGAAGCTCGCCGCCGGCCCTGATCCCACCGGGCGTCCGCCCACGCTTTTGTTTTGCGACAACGAGACCAACGTCCCGAAAGTCTTTGGCGGCGCCGCTTCGACGCCCTATCCCAAGGATGGCGATCAACGACCACGTCGTCAATGGCGCGGCGACGGTCAATCCCGAACGACGCGGGACGAAGATGGCCTTCTGGCACCGCGTCACGGTCGGAGCCGGAGAGACTGTCGAGATCAGGCTCCGGCTGGCGCGCGACACTCCGGGCAGGACCACTGGATCTCGGCGACGGCCTTCACACAAACGCAAGCCGACCGAAGCCGCGAAGCCGACGAATATTACGCCGCGCTACGCCCGGAAGGAACGAGCGACGAAGAAGCGATGGTGATGCGGCAAGCCTTCGCGGGAATGAGCTGGAGCCTGCAATTCTATCACTACGATGTCCCGCGTTGGCTGGAGGGCGACAAGGTGCCGCCTCCTGAAGCGCGGAAATCCGGCCGCAACTCGGGATGGCGCCACCTCAGCAACCACCACATCGTCGCGATGCCGGATAAGTGGGAATACCCTTGGTACGCTTCGTGGGATCTCGCTTTTCACAGCGTGGTTCTCGCCCATACCGACCCGGCGATGGCGAAGAATCAGCTGCTGCTGCTTGCGCGCGAATGGTACATGAATCCGAACGGCCAGTTGCCGGCCTACGAATGGAACTTCAGCGATGTGAATCCGCCCGTCCAGGCATGGGCCGCGCTGGCGGTGTTCCGCATCGACGGCGCGACGGATTTCGATTTCCTCGCACGCGTCTTCAACAAGCTCTTGATCAACTTCACCTGGTGGGTCAACCGCGAGGACGCGCGCGGCGATAATATTTTCGAAGGCGGTTTTCTGGGGCTCGACAATATCGGCCCATTCGACCGCTCGGTGATCCTTCCGGGCGAAGTCCTTGAACAGTCGGACGGCACGGCCTGGATGGCGAAATACTGCCTCAACATGCTTGAGATGGCGCTGCTGCTCGCAAATCGGAACCCGGTTTACGAGGATGTCGCCATCAAATTCTTCGAGCACTTCGCGCTGATCGCCGCACGCCATGGAGAACCTGTGGGACGAGCAGGATGGATTTTTCTACGACTGCCTGCGCACGAAGGACGGCTCCGCGATCAGGGTGCGGGCGCGCTCGATGGTCGGACTTCTGCCAGTCTTCGCCGCCGTGGGGCTCGATCCCTCGCTCTGGGCAACGATTGCCCATGTTTCGGGAGCGGGCCCGCTGGTACATCGAGCATAAACTGGGGGCGAAGAACCATCTCTACTATCTCCCGTCCGGCGGCCGGCCTGGTCTCATCTCGCTCGTCGAGAAGTCCCGCTTCCAGCGCATTCTGGCTCGTATGCTCGACGAGAGCGAATTTCTATCGCCTTACGGATTGAGATCGCTCTCGCGCTACCACCAGGAACACCCTCTGGTTCTCGATTTCGACGGTCGCACCTACCGGCTCGACTACGAACCGGGAGAGTCCGCACTCCGGCCTCTTCGGCGGCAACTCCAACTGGCGGGGGCCAGTCTGGTTTCCCCTGAACTTCCTCGCGATCGAGTCGCTCAGGCATCTCCACAATTTCTTCGGCGATGACTTGACGGTCGAACTGCCGACCGGATCGGGCAAAAAGGCGAATCTGCAGTGAGGTCGCCGCGGAGCTTGAGCGCCGTCTTTTGAGTCTGTTTATGCTCGACGCGAACGGCCGGCGCCCGGCGCATGGCGCAAATCCCCGCTTCCAGAACGATCCGGCGTGGCGAGATTCGCTTCTCTTCTACGAATACTTCCACGGCGAGACCGGCGAGGGTCTGGGCGCCTCGCATCAGACAGGTTGGACGGCGCTGGCGGGGGCGCTCGTGGCGAACCGGCGCGTTCAAGCCGCATCCGGCCCGCGCACCTAGCCGCCAAACTGAGGGCGCCTGCGTAGTTTTGCGGATTTGGATATTGAGGCCGCATCAAGTACTATCCTTCAAGCATGCGCAGGCCGTGAAACCGTACCGGCCCTTGAAACTCGACCGTTCCGGCTTCGGACTTCGGCACGCGCCGCGCCAGCGGATGGACGGGTCATTGATCCAATGGAAGTCCACAACGTCGAGCGCCGGCTCGCGGCAATTCTTACCACCGACGTAGTCGGCTACAGCCGCCTTATGGAGGTCGACGAGGCCGGAACGCTCGCTCGCCTGAAGACCGTGCGGCTTGAGGTCATCGACCCTGCCATCGTCAAGTGCCGGGGCCGCATTATCAAGACCACGGGCGACGGCATGCTCGTTGAGTTCCAAAGCGTCACGGAAGCGCTGGGCTGCGCCATTGATTTTCAGGAGCGCATGGCCAGGCGCAATCGCGACATGCCGGCGTCGCGGGCGCTGCTCTTTCGCATCGGCATCAATCTCGGCGACGTCATCGTCGAAGACGGCGATATTTTCGGCGACGGCGTGAACGTGGCCGCGCGGCTCGAGACCATGGCCGAGCCAGGGGGGATCTGCATCTCCTCGGCAGTGCGCGACCAGGTCGGCGACCGGCTCAACGTCGGCTATGCCGATCTCGGCGATCAGCAGGTCAAGAACATCGCCCGGCCGATACGAGCCTACAAGCGTGCTCATCGATCAGCCGGTGTCCAAGGCCGCATACGCGGACCCTTCAAACGGGCGCCCAGCGAGCGCCAGAAAACCCTCGATCGCCGTTCTGCCGTTCGACAATATGAGCGGCGACCCGGAGCAGGAGTTTTTCGTCGACGGTCTCACCGAGGACATCATCACCGAACTGTCGCGTTTCCGCGAACTGCTCGTGATCTCCCGCAACGCCGTGTTCGTCCACAAGGGCAAGCACGTCAAGGCGAAGCAGGTCGGGCTTGAATTCGGGGTGGACTACATAGCCGAAGGGAGCGTCCGCAAGGCGGGCGATCGGGTGAGGGTCACGGTTCAGCTCATCGACAGCGAGACCGAGACGCATATCTGGGCCGAACGTTATGATCGCAAGCTTGAGGACATCTTCGCCATCCAGGACGAGATCACCGCCTCCATTGCCTCGACCCTGTTTGGCCGGGTCGAGGCCGCGAGGCACGACCGCGTCAAGCGGAAGACCACCGCGAACATGGCGGCCTACGAACACGTGTTGGCCGGCAAGATCCTTCATCATCGCTCGAATCGCGAAGCCAACGCCGAGGCGTCTCGCGCTCTAGGACGAGCCATCGAGCTCGATCCCAACTACGCCCACGCCCATGCCTGGATGGCGTGCGTGACCGGGCAGGCCTGGCTCAATGGCTGGTGCGACGACCGGCTCGCCCTCGAGCAGAGGATCGTCGACGAGTTGCAAACCGCGCTCGCGCTCGACGACAACGACGCCGACGTCCATCGAATTCTGGCGGCGCTCAAGCTCAACTTCAACGAGCACGACAAGGCCGCCTATCATCAGGAACGGGCGCTCAACCTCAATCCGAACAGCGATCTCATCGTCGTCCAGCAGGGCGAATTGCTCACTTGGCTCGGACGGCCTGAGGAAGGCATCGAGTGGATTCGCCGGGCGATGCGGCTCAACCCCTATCATCCCGAGCGCTTCTGGAGCCATCTCGGGCGGGCGCAATACACCGCCCGCGCTTATGCGGACGCGATCGCCTCTTTCAGCAAGCTCACGGCGCCAGACTACACGCACCACGCGTTCCTGGCGGCGGCGTCGGCGCAACTCGGAAACCGCACCGCCTCGGGCGCGCACGCCCGCGAGGTGACTGCAAAGGGAGCCGGCTTTTGCGGCCCGAGCCTTCATCGCGACGCTGCACTACCGCAATCCGGGAGATGCCGAGCACATACGGCAGGGCCTGATGAAGGCAGGGCTGCCAGACTAGGAGCGCTTTGCATTGGGATGAAGTCGGTCTGGCTCCTTCCTCGGCGGGCCGCGACGTTCAGTCCGGTCGATCCGGTTTGGGTTTTCTTGGCCCGCGCCGTTTGGCGACGAAAACCTACATTCGTCGCTATTGGATTGCTTGGATTTCCTTGGATTTCTCGTCCGAATCGAGACTTATCAATGGGTTACGCGGATTTTCGCTGGCGAAATTTCTCGGGCCCTTGGCCGCGCCGGCGGCAGCGCCGGAACGGGCTCCTCCGGTCTTGGCGTGCGGATGCGCAGGATTGTTCATGGGGCAAGCTTAACCTAATTTCTGATTTTCTGCAATAGATCGTCGATAAGATGGAGCGTTCCGACCTATGGAACTCGCTCGGCACGCTCGAGACGTCTGCGCGATTCGGGGCCTGAACCGAAGTCACTCAGACAAGAATCAGGCAAGCGACGTCCGAGCGCGCGGCTGCCCACGGGAAATAACGTCCGCTATGTGCTCATCGGCAGCGTCGCCTTGGCAATCCTCGCCTGGATTCTTGTCGAGTACTTCGTCAGGCCCTGAGCGTCAGGCGCTTCAAGCCCGGCCGAGCGGCAAGATCGAGGGTTTGCGTCGAGAAGCCGCATCTTGTCAGGCTTGCCCGCTTTGGAAGGACGCGACCCAGACGGTGTTCGGAGAAGGCCCGGAAGACGCTGCAATCGTGTTGGTCGGCGAGCAGCCCGGGGATCGGGAAGACCGCGAAGGCCGCCCGTTCGTCGGGCCGGCGGGTCAGCTACTGGACAGGGCGCTAACCGAAGCGGGCGTGGATCGCAGACGTGTCTACGTGACCAACGCGGTCAAGCACTTCAAGTTCGAGCCGCGCGGCAAACGGCGGCTCCATAAGCGTCCCAACGCGAGCGAGATTAAAGTATGCCGGCGTTGGCTGTTTGATGAAATCGAGGCGATCCGTCCACGACTTGTCGTCGCCCTCGGAGCGACTGCGGCGCAGAGTCTTGCAGGACGGGCGATCCCGTTCAGGCCAACCGCGGCAAGATCCTCGATGCGACAAACGGGCTGCGGGTCTTCGTCACCATTCATCCGTCTGCGGTGCTTCGCCTGCAGGATGAGGAAGAGAGACGCTCAGCCTACGCGAGTTTCGTGAATGACCTGCGCTCGATTGAGCGCTTGGCCGCGCCTCCCGCAAGCCAAGCTGATCCTGACCTTCCGCACGGCAGGATAGTTTTCGCCAAGGCACTAGTCCTTGACGTCGGTGTCCGGCCGGTCGGCGCCGCTTTCCTGTTCCTCGTGCCACTTGCCGGAACTGTCCTCGTATTCGATCGGGCCGCCCTCCCCTGGCGCGCGCTGCTCCTGCGCCGCTCGCGCGGCGGCGGCGTGAGCGGCTTCATGAGTGGGGAAGGTCTCCGAAAAGACGTCGCCAACCTTGTAGGCCCATCCGCCGTCGTGCTCGACAACCGTGTAGGTGACGTGGCTCATGGGCCGAAACCTCTCGTTGGGACGTGTGCTGAGGCGCAATCAGCGGAACTGAAGCTCTTCATCTGGCGGCTTCGTCGCCATCTTGCAATGGGCTCACCGTGGCCGGGCGCTTGGCGCGGCAAATAGAAGCGGCGCGGAGCGCTCTTTTCGGAGGCGTGCAGGTCAGGGCCATGTTCGGACGCTTGATTGCCCACATGCGGGAAGCGCGCGGAACGGACCTCAAACGGCAATTTGAGAACGCCTCCCTCCACCTGCGCGATCTCGGAGACGAGCAGGCCGAACGGTTCGGCCGCGGTCTCAATCATCTGTTCAACGACTGGGTCGACCGATTCGGACCGGTCAAGGATTGTGAGGTTCCCATCCGAAAGCGCGCCGTCAAGGAAATGAGAACCGACGCGCGGCGCCGTTACGAGCATGACATGGGCGCGGCCTATGCGATCGAGTTTCTCTCGTATCATATCGAGGCGTCCTATCTTCCGGGCGAGGACGCCGCATTTGTCTATGATATGACGTCCTATTATATTTCCCAGAACGCCGATGCGGCTCGCAAGGGTAGCGGGCAACCCCGGGTTGAGGGCCGAGTCCAGTTCGGACAGCCTTTGATCCGCGCTGCATCGGCGCTGGGAGGAGCCATGGGCCGAGTGCTTCGGATGCGGTTGGGGATGCTTGCGGTCTTGGCGGCATGGGTCGGCTTGGCTGAGCCGGCTATTGCGCTCGATAAAGTGAAGTTCGAGACAAACTGGCTCGCCGATCCGGAGGCTGGAGGGTTCTTTCAGGCCGTGGCTGACGGCACTTACGCCAAGTACGGGCTCGACGTCACCGTCATTCCAGGCGGCCCGCAGACCAACGGGGCGCTGATGCTGCTGTTCGGCAAGATCGACTTCTTCATGGGCGGCGACCTGATCGGCGATTTCATGAGCGCCGAAAGCAAGCTGCCGCTCGTCGCGGTCGCCGCCTACTTTCAAAAGTCGCCGCAGATCCTGATGTCGCATCCAGGCGTCGGCCTGGACAAATGGGAGGATCTGCCGAAAGCCAATTCCGTCTATCTCGGCGCGGGCTCGATCAACACCTTCTATGCCTGGCTCAGACTCGTTTACGGATTCAAGGATGAGGCGGTCAGGCCGTACAACTTCAATTCAGCTCCGTTCATTCAAAACAAGACGTCTGTCCAGCAGGGTTATGTCACCTCCGAGCCATACGAAATTGAAAAGCAGGGCGGCTTCAAGCCCAACGTCTTCCTGCTCTCCGACTACGGCTATTCGACTTACTCGACCCTGATCGAGACTCGTCGCGACACGTGGAGAAAAAGCCTGACCTCGTGCAGCGCTTCGTCGACGCTTCCGCGATCGGCTGGTACCACTATCTCTATGGCGACAATTCCAGGGCGAATGCGATGATCAAGGCGCTGAACCCCGACATCAACGACGATCAGATCGCCTACTCGATTGAGCAATTGAAAAAACACGAAGTCATCGATTCCGGCGATACGCTTAAGCTCGGAATTGGCGCGATGACCGATGCGCGCTGGAAAGATTTCTTCGAAAAAATGGTGGCGATTGGAATGATCGACAAGGGCGCCGATTATAAGAGCGCCTACACGTTGCAATTCGTCGACAAAGGCGTCGGACTCGATCTCAGGCCAAAGTGATCGGCCGGAGAAGATCGGCAATGTCCCGCACCCTGATCATCCTCGGTCTCGCCATTGCGGTGATTGGCTTGCTGTGGCCGTGGATCGCTCGGATTCGGGCTCGGCCGCCTTCCCGGGCGACATCTTTATCCAGCGCGACAATTTCACCTTCTACGCGCCGATCACGACCGGCATTCTCGTGAGCGTCGTTCTGTCGCTCGTCCTGTGGCTGTTGTCGCGATGAGAACAAGCCGCCGGGCGATTGCAGATAGTCCAGTAAATAATTGTAACTTTCTTGACTTAGACTGCCGCGCGTGATTCGTCTGGGAGGTCAGACCGTACTTACCGACC
Organism: uncultured Alphaproteobacteria bacterium; assembly: GCA_963762335.1. Classification (GTDB taxonomy): domain Bacteria; phylum Pseudomonadota; class Alphaproteobacteria; order Rhizobiales; family Beijerinckiaceae; genus Roseiarcus. The sequence goes on from CAVXKU010000001.1 coordinate 61,418, forward strand.
GGCCGACCTTCAATCGGAGGCGCCCCATGTCGAAAATCGTCAGCGAAGTTCTCGAGGCCAATCGATCCTACGCCGAGCATTTCGGAGAGAAGAGCGAGCTTGGGCTTCCCCCAGCGCGCGGCTTCGCCATCCTGACCTGCATGGACGCGCGTCTCGATCCCGCGAAATACGCCGGACTCGCCGAAGGCGATGCGCATGTCATCCGTAACGCCGGGGGCCGTGCGACGGAGGATGCGATCCGTTCCCTCATCATCTCGCACAAGCTCTTGGGCACCAACGAGTGGTTCGTCGTCCACCACACCAATTGCGGGATGGAGCTGTTCTCCGACGACGTCATGGCCGAACTGCTGGAAGACGACCTCGCGACCGCTTCATTCGATGGCAAGCAATGGTCGAACCCGCATCATCGGGGCGGCCATACGGCCGGTCACTTCATCAAATGGCATACGATCAAGAGCCAGGAGGCCAGCGTCGTGCAGGATGTGCGCCGCATACGGGCGCATCCGCTGGTTCCCCGCAACGTGCCGATCCACGGTTACATTTATGATGTGAAGACCGGCCGGTTGAACGAGGTGGGCGCGGCGACCGAAGCGGGCAAAGCGGCGGCGGCTTAGCAGACTGCGCAATTCGCGATCCTCGTCAGGGGGCGCAGCTGTCGCCTTGGCGACGAGCGTCCGCAGGGTGATGGAATAACGAAGGCGGTCGAGGGCCGGAATGCTGTGCTCCCAGACCGCTCGCGCCGGCCCCGAGAGAAGATAGGCCGAGCGCGGCTCCACTGTGAGCGACGCGCGCTCCCAACCATCGCCCGCCTTTCGGCGAAAGCGCAGCGAGCACGGCGCAAGCAGCGACACGCCGACCACCTCGTCGAACTGCGCCTTGTCTCGATGCCAGCCGATGCCTGCACCCGGTCGATACTCGTTGATGAGAACCTGGCGAAAAGAGTCAGCCGGGCGGCCGAACGTCTCGGCAACCTTGCGTCTCAGGGAGAGAAGAAAAGGCGGAAACGGCGCGGCCTCGACGACCGCGCGGCGGTCGTAATCGTAACGGTAGCCGAAGCTCACCACCTGTCGATTTGCCTTGTAACCGTGAAAGTCAAACGGCTTGAACGGAAGCTGTGCGAGTTCGCGAGCGAGCGCCTCCTCCTCGTCCAGCGACACAACGTCCGAATGATAGCGGAACCCGTCCGGCGGCCCACGGGCGCGGCGAACAGATCGGTTTGAGCGGCAGGTGAGGAGGAAGCGGCGCGACGGCGGCTGGAAGCGTTCATCCGCCATAGATAAGAGGCCTCGAGGCTATCCAATCGCCGGGTTGGCTCCCCTTCGTTCAGGCCCTAATGGAGCCCTCAAGGAGACACCTCTCCAAAAGCCGGCTTGACTCCATCCCATCGTCGATCTAGTCTACGATACTAGACTAGATGCGGAAGAACCGAATGAATTGGTCGGTGGCCGATGCGAAGGCTCGCCTGTCGGAGGTGCTGCGATTGGCTCGGGAAGGGCGCCCGCAAGTGATTGGCGCGCAACAGCCCTGTGTGGTGATCACCCTGGAGGAGTACCAGCGGACAAAATCGCAGGCGCATCCGGGCCTGGCCCTTCTCGCGCTGGGCGAGCGTCTTGGCGGCGTCGAGTTTGAACTCCCCCCGCGGGAGCGGGCGCGTCCTGTGGACATGCCGGACGTATGAACCTTGGCGCTCTATTTGGTGGATACGAACATTGTTTCAGAGGCAGGAAACCCGCGCCCGGATCCTGGGGTCGTCGAGTTTTTGCGGCGCGAGAGAAATCTGTGCGTGAGCGTCATCCTGTTTGAGGAGTTGATGTTCGGGTTGGACCGCGCGCCCCAAGAGAAGAAGGCCCGCCTGACGCTGTTCTATGACGGCGTCGAGTCGGAACTCGGATCGAGGGCCTTGCCGATCACCCTCGATATCGCACGCGCCTCGGGCCGCCTTCGCGCGCATGCGCAAAATCACGGGAGGATGTTGAAAGCGGCCGACGCCTTGATCGCGGCGACGGCAATGGTGCACGGCGCAACATTGGTGACGCGCAATGTGCGGGATTTTGTCGGGTTGAGTGTCGATGTCCTCAACCCGTTCGATCCGAAACCGGTGTCCCCATGAGCGACGATCTGTATCGCACTCGCGCGTCCTACGCCGCCTTCCGGCCCCGCCTCGGCCGCCGCGCCGGCTTCGCCCGTTCGGGCGCGGCGTTCTCGTCAAACAATTCGGCGAGCTTCTCGGTCATCGCCCCGCCCAGTTCCTCGGCGTCGACGATCGTCACGGCGCGGCGATAGTAGCGCGTCACGTCGTGGCCGATGCCGATCGCGATGAGTTCGACCGGCGAACGGGTCTCGATTTCCTCGATCACATAGCGCAGGTGGCGCTCCAGATAGTTGCCGGGGTTGACCGATAGCGTCGAGTCGTCGACCGGCGCGCCGTCCGAAATCATCATCAGGATCTTGCGCTGCTCGGAGCGGCCGAGAAGACGCTGGTGCGCCCAGTCGAGCGCCTCGCCGTCGATGTTCTCCTTGAGCAGGCCCTCGCGCATCATCAGACCGAGATTCTTGCGCGCGCGCCGCCACGGCGCGTCCGCGGATTTGTAAATGAGATGGCGCAGATCGTTGAGACGGCCCGGATTGGCCGGCTTGCCGGCCTGAAGCCACGACTCGCGCGACTGTCCGCCTTTCCAGGCGCGGGTCGTGAAGCCGAGGATCTCGACCTTGACGCCGCAGCGCTCGAGCGTGCGCGCGAGAATGTCCGCGCAAGTCGCCGCGACCGTGATCGGACGGCCGCGCATCGAACCGGAATTGTCGATGAGCAACGTCACCGAAGTGTCGCGGAACGCCATGTCCTTTTCTTGCTTGAAGGACAGAGGTTGCTGCGAATCGATGATCACGCGCGGCAGGCGCGCGGGATCGAGCACGCCCTCTTCGAGGTCGAACTCCCATGACCGGCTCTGCTGCGCCATCAGACGCCGCTGCAGACGATTGGCGAGGCGGGCGACGACCGAATGAAGGTTCTGCAATTGCTTGTCGAGATAGTCGCGCAATCGCTGCAGCTCTTCGGGATCGCAGAGTTCGTCGGCGTCGATGGTTTCATCGAAGCGACTGGTAAAAGCCTTGTAGTCAGGCCCCCGCTTCTCCGAGCCCGAGGACTGCGGAGGACGGCTCTCCGTCGCTTCTTCCGCCTCTCCCGTATCGCCTTCGTCTTCCAGCTCCGATGACGGAGCCTCGACGGTTTCGATCGAGCCTTCCTCGGCGTCGTCGGCCGCGTCGTCGGCCTCCTCCCGCTGCATCGAATCCTGCGTCGACTGGTCTTCGCCCTCGCCTTGAGCTTCTTCGGATTCCTCAGGCGGCGTCTTGTCTTCCGTCTCGTCGTCCGATTCCTCAGCGTCGGAATCGGATTCGCCTGCGAGCCCCAAGGACGAAAGCACTTTGCGCACGAGCCGCGCATAGGCGCGCTGGTCGAGAAGAGCGTCGCTCAGCCGGTCAAGATCGGGGCCGGCCTTCTCCTCGATAAACGGGCGCCAGAGTTCGACGAAACGCGCAGCGCCCTGCGGCGGCTCGAGGCCCGTCATGCGCTGTCGCGCGAGCATCGCCACCGCCTCCTCCAGCGGCGCTTCTTCACGTGTGCGCGCTTCGGCGAACGGGCTGCGATGGTAGCGGTCGTCGAGCATGGCGGTGATGTTGGACGCCACGCCCTCCATGCGTCGCGAGCCTATGGCTTCGACCCGCGCCTGCTCGACCGCGTCGAACAGGGCGCGCGCCGCCGGGCTCTGGGGCGCGAGACGCCGGTGGAGCGCGTCGCTATGGCAGGCGAGGCGCAAGGCGAAGGAATCGGCGAGCCCGCGGACGATCGCCGCCTCACGCGGGTTGGGCTTTCGCGGCGGCTCGGAAAGCCGCGCTTTGGCGCCTTCGGGAGAGGCCACGAGCGAGGGCTTGTCGGCCGAGAAGGCGACTTCAAGATCAGGCTGACGCGCCAGCGCGCGCGTGCACGAAGCGAGCGCCTGCTTGAACGGCTCGTTCGGCGCCTCCGCCTTGCCTGCCGGCTTGCGGTTGCTGGTCGGCTTGACGTCGACGGTCGACATTCGGAGCCTTCAAAAAAGGTGCGCGCACCCGAAAGGGCGCGAAAGGTTTCTATAGGCCGACCCTCAAGGCCGCGGCAAGGCGGGGGAACACCCTTGATGCTTCAAAGGAAACGCGGCAATTTGGGCGCGGAAGCGCCGGACAGACAGCCGCAACAGCGCGGTCTTGTGGAGGCGTAGGGCGGCGGCCCATGGCGGAAGTCTTTATTTCCTACGCCCGCGACGATCGCAAGCTCGTCGAGCCGATCGCTGCGCGGCTGAAGGAGTTGGGCGTCGATATTTGGTTCGACATCAGCATCGAATCTGGCGAAGAATTCGAAGTCGTAATTAAGGCGGAGCTATCGAAAGCCAAGGCCGTATTGGTCTGTTGGACGGAGAAGGGCTTCATCGTCGCATTGGGTGCGTTCCGAGGCTAAGCTCGCGCGGAAGCTGGGGACCTACGTGCCCGTCTTCGTGGCGGAATGCGAACTGCCTTTGGCGCTAAGCGAGATCCACACAGACACGTTGGTGAGCTGGGACGGCGCGGCGAACGATGAGGGTTGGCTGAAAGTCGTGGAACGACTTTCCAAGAACATCGGCCGCGAAGCAGTCGCCGCCGCCGCGCGTGCCTTTGCGGCGGGGGGCGAGCCGACCCTGTACGACTTCGCGCTACGTTATCCCGGCGAGCCGGCAGCCCGAAGAATTTGGGAACGCGTCGAGGCTCGCTATCGTGCGGAATTTGAGCGGCGTCTGGCCACCGCTCAGGCGGCAGCGGCCGAGCGAATCAAAGCCGAACGGGGTGATCTCGATATGCGGCTTGCGGCGCTGACGCCGGCTTTCGAAGCTTGGCTCGCTGACGAGCGACGCGCAGCAGCAAAAGGCCCGAGACCCGACCCGATGGCGCTGGTCGAATGGCAAGAGCAAGGCGAGGAGCGAAGATTGCGCGACGAAATTGCCACGCTTTCTAGCGCTTTGACGCAAGCGAATACCGACAAGAACGCGGACAAAGCAGAGGTAGTCTGGGCGAAGGCGGAGATGGCGCGTCTTTCTCAACAGCTGGATCTGCGATCCATCGAGTCGCAGCGCGTGCGCGAAGAGATTGCTGAGGTTTCCGCCGCCTTGGTGCAGGCGAAATCGGGCGACCAGGCGTTGGTCGGAGCAAAGGCGGAAATCGAGCGACTATCCGATGAACTAGCCGCCGTCCGGGCCAAGACGAGTGAAAAAAATATCGGAACGAGTAGGTCGAGAGCGTGGGTTCTGATTTTGCCAGCTATCGCTGTCGCTGCCTTTGCTTTTTCGGGGCTCAGCGTTCTACAGCTACAAAGGGATGTAGAAGTCCGCGAAGAAAGAGGCGGCGGCGACGGCTCGCGCGGACGACGACAAGCTCGCCGTCGCCAACGCGCTGGTCGAAGCACTCAACCGTCAAGGCACGGAATTGCAAGCAGAGTTAGTGGAAAAGCAGGGCGCGCTTCGGGCCTCCGCAGTTGAAGTGAGCAGGCTACGTGCGCAGGCTAATTCGAGTAACAACCCTGTGGCGAGAGCATCGAACGAACCGATTTCTGACTTGTGCAAATCATCTTTTCTTGTGAAGAAAGCAAACGGAGAGCTGGGGGCAAATCCAGATGAGCAAGGATACACTAATTGGTGTGTATTAAATAATTCGACCAGTGAGGACATAAAATTCTTATCTTCGTCGGTAACCGCGGGAATGACGATACTGTATGCTTGCAAAGCATCTTTCAATTCAATGAAAGCCAGTGGAGATCTCGGCGGTAATCCCGATGAACGAGGGTATATCAATTGGTGCATGAAAAATTGACCAGATAGGTAGGCTCGGCACGGTCTTGCCTACGGCAAGCGTCATCAGAGACCAAGGTGGGACGTCGCCGAGCAAAGCGGAGCGCAGCGGTAGGGGTCCCTAGACTTCGCGGCCGCGCCAGGCGTCCAGCGACCAGGCGCCGGGGCCGAGGAGCGCCAGAGCGAGAAAGCCTCCAGCCATGGCGACGTTCTTCTGGAGCTGGATCGCCTGATCAGCGCCAAAGTGGAAGAACAGGGCTGTCAGCAGACAAAAGCCGCATAGCGCGATCGCCGCCCAGCGCGTCTTCAAGCCGAAGAGCACAAGCAGGCCGCCGCCGAGCTCGGTCAGAATGACCAACGGCAGGAGCCGGCCGTCGACTCCATGAGCCTGCATATAGTCGGCGACGCCAGCGTAACCGGCGATCTTCCCGACCCCCTCGACGATGAAAATGTAAGCCAGCATCGCTCGGGCAAGCAGTCCGAGCGGGCCGGCCCAGCGCGAGAGAAAATTAAGGTCCCCGTCGAGAGCCCGCTCCTCTGCCGGCGGTCGGGCATGTTCGCGAGTGAATTGCGCCTGCGACATCGTCATTCCTCCCGGCGAGACGGCGCGCCGATGACTCGGCGCGCGCGTCGAAGCCCAGACTAAAGCGCGTGCGCCTCGGTCAGCGCGTCGGCCAGGTCTTCGTAATATTCGCAGTCCTTACCGCAAAGCTTTTCGATCGTCGATAATTGCTCCTTGGCGAGGCCGTACTTGCCTTGAATGACGTAAGCTTCCCCAAGATATTCGCGCACCTGTGGGTAATCGGGATCAAGCGAAACCGACTTGAGATAGTAGCCAATTCCCTCGTCGGTGTGTCCCAGCTTGCGGGTGGCGTAACCACGGTAGTTGAGCGCGCGCGGCGTGTTCGGATTGTCCAGCAGGTCGAGCACGTCGATCGCCTCCTGGTACCGGTCGGCCTTGGCGAGCGCATAGGCGTATTCGGTCAGATCGGGGTCTGGGAGGACGCGGCTATGCCTCATGAGACACCTACGATGCTTCGCGTCCCAAACCATGCCCGGCAGGCAGGTCGTGAGGTCGGTTTGGTTCATCCTGTGAACCGCTGCGCCGCCGCCCGCGCCCCCGCCACCTGCGCCGCCGCCCGCTCCCCCGCCGCCGCTCCACCCCCGCCTGCGCCGCCGCCACCCGCGCCAGCGCCTCCACCGCCCCCGCCTCCTCCACCTCCACCGCCTCCACCACCTCCTCCTCCGCCGGCCGCGAAGGAGGGCGAGGCGAACGCGAGACTAGCAACCAGCAATCCACTGCAAAGCGCCGAAACCAAACCGCGGGCCTTTTGTTGGTCGAATTGAAGAAAAGCGCGCATCGCTCAGTCCTCCGATCGGGATACCGGCTCATGAAACACGCGAGCCGGCCATTTATTCGCGCCGCCGCTGTTCCACAGGCGGCGGTCGGTTCAACAAAAAATTACCGACCGCTCCTCGCACCTCATGGCGATCATGTTCTAATAGAGCGGCGGGTGAACTCCAGCGGGGCCATGAGCGAAGCGAGCCGACGCGAAGTGCGGGCCGGACTGGAGCCTTCGCTCGCGCGCCTTTGGCGATATGCCCTCGTGTTGTCGAAGGCGCGGGACGCGGCCGACGACCTCGTGCAGGCCACATGCTTGCGCGCCATCGAGCGCGCGGATCAATTTGTCCCAGGAACGCGTGTCGACCGGTGGCTGTTCGCAATTCTTCGCTCGATCTGGCTTAACGAGATACGATCGCGACGAATTCGTGAGGGTGGCGGTTTTGTCGACGCGGAGGATGCGTTGATTGCCGACGGCGAACGCGAGATGGAAATGAATATTACCGCCTCTGCGGTGTTAACAGCCATCGGGCGGCTCCCGGAGGCGCAGCGCGAGACGATCCTGCTGGTTTACGGGGAAGGGTATAAGTACGCCGAGGCGGCGGCGGCTCTCAATGTTCCGATCGGCACAATCATGAGTAGACTGGCCGCCGGGCGAGCGGCGCTGGCAAAACTGAAATAGGAGGGCTTGGCAAGGATACCCATGTCCGACGATGACGCCGAACTTGTCGCGCTGATCGACAACGAGCTCGACGAAAGCCGCAGAACCGCCCTCGTGGCGCGTCTGGCGGCGGACGAGGGGTTGCGCCGGCGTTACGACGAGTTGCGCCAGACCGGCGAGCCGCTCGCCATGTCCTTCGAGGCTCTGCTGGAGCAAGCGCCGCTCGCCGATCTGCGGGCTGCGCTTCCCTTGGAAAAACCCGCGCACCGGCCGGCAAGGCGCTTCGGTGGAATCGCGCTCCGGGAGCTGGCGGCGGGAATTGTCATCGGGGCGCTCGCGGCGGGCGCCGCGGTATGGGCGGCGTTAAACCTAGGACCGTTCGAGGGCCGGGAGGACTGGCGCACGGCGATCGCCGAATATACGCATCTCTATACCGACGAAACGTTCAGCCCGTTAAATCCGGACGCCGCGCAGCAAGCGGCCGAGCTGAGGGCTGTCGGCGCCATGGTGGGCGCGAGCCTCACGCCGGAAAATGTCGCCCTGCCCGGCCTGCGGTTCACATCCGCGTTCATGCTTTCATACGGAGGCTCTCCGCTCGGTGTGATCGCCTATGTCGACCCCTCGGGAGCCCCGGTCCTGCTTTGCATCCTCGCCAACGGGGCGTCGGATGCGACGACCCGGTCAGACCGTCGCGGCGATCTGTCGCTTGCCTGGTGGTCGCGCAGCGGACGAAGCAATTTGGTCATCGGCCACATTCCCGAGGAGCGCGCCGTGACCCTCGCGCAGATGCTGGAAAAGCGAGTTTGACGTCCACAGTTCACACGGCCGTCGGTCACGAAGCCTTGAAGGCGGCGGCCGAATAAATCCTTCGACCTCAGGGTTCTGTGGACGGCGGGCGAACGTGGAGCAGACGATGACAATCCATCGCGACAAGTGGTTGTCGGCCAAATGCGTGCGCGCGATCCTTGTCCTTGCGGTCCTCGCGCTGGCCGGCGCCGCCGCTGTGGCCGCCACGAGCTGGCGTGTCGATCCCGCCCGAACGCACATCGCCTTCGCCATCGACGCGGTCGGCTACCCGCGCACGCACGGAGAATTCCGGCAGTTTGCGGGACGCATCTCGGTTGATCTCGATCACCCGGAGAGGAGCAGCGTTTCGTTCCACGTGCAGTCGCAGTCGGTTGACGTGGGGTCGCAGTCGTTCGGAGACTACCTGCGGTCAAGCGCTTTCCTTGATTCCGCGCGTTTTCCATCCATCGACTTCGTCTCGACGTCGGTCGCGAAAGTTGACGACCACACGGTCCGGGTGACCGGCGAACTGACGCTGCTTGGCGTGACAAAGCCGCTCAACGTGGATGTCACGGTGCAGCGCGAAGCAAGCGGCGGCCGCGAGCGAGCGGCTGACGTTCCTGGCGAAAACCAGTATCGACAGGCTTGCGTTCGGTATGAATTCGGGCTTTCCGCTGGTTTCGCGCGACGTCCAGCTCGTGATTTCGAGCGCGGCTGTGGCGCTTTGACCGCCGAGGCGCGGCCTGAGCGATGGAGCGCGCTGATGATCTCGCTCCACTGGATGGCGGGCGCGAGTCATCCTCGCCCTTCTCGCGATTGGCTGGATCATGGTTTACGGCGGTCTCGACGCAGGCGTCACGTTCGATCTTTATCAGTGGCACAAGTCGTTCGGCTTCGTCGCGCTTGCGTTGACCGCGTGGCGGCTCATAAGCCGCCTTGTCGGTTCTTCACCCCCGTCGCCGGTTTCGGCGCTCTGGGAGCGACGCCTCGCAGCGTTCACGCAAGGCGCGCTCTACGCTCTGATGATCGTCGTGATCTTCTCCGGCTGGCTAGTCGTCTCAACCTCGCCCTTGCCGGTGCCGACGCGATTTTTTGACTCTGTTCGTCATTCCGAACATCGCCGCGACCTGATCCTTCGCTCTTTGCCGGCGCTGTGCTCGCGCACAAGCTCGCCGCGTGGGGAATCGCGGTCCTGATCGCCCTGCATGTCGCAGGAGCCCTCAAGCACCATTTCCTGGACCGCGATGACGTGCTGAAGCGCATGCTGCCGCGCTGGCGGACCGCGAGCCCGCCGAGCGCTTGAAAAACCGCGCGGGCGCTGTTCTGGAGGCGGAAGCCGCCGGCCACGACATCTCTGGCAGACCGCAAGATTCTTTCGCCTTAGGCAGAGACATCGGGCAAGATGGTCCTGACTAAGCTAATGTTTCGAGCTATTGGCGGACCATGCGAGTTGTCTTCATGGGCACGCCGGAATTCGCGGTTCCGGCGCTGATGGAAATAGCAAAGAGCGGTTATGAGCTTGCCGCAGTCTATACGCGCGCGCCCTCCCGCCGCGGCAGGGGTCTCGAGACAAGAAAAACCCCGGTGCATGCGGCGGCGGATTCGCTTGGAATTCCGGTGATGACGCCGGCTTCCTTACGCGACGTCGAAACTCAAGCGGCCTTCAGAAATTTGGCTGCGGACATCGCGGTCGTCGCCGCTTACGGACTGCTGCTGCCGGTTCCCATTCTCGAAGCGCCCAGGCTCGGTTGCGTGAACTTGCATGCATCCCTGTTGCCGCGGTGGCGAGGCGCAGCGCCGATCCAGCGGGCGGTTATGGCCGGCGACCCGCAAATCGGCGTTGATGTCATGCGGATGGAAGCGGGCCTCGACACCGGTCCGATCGCGCTGCGTGAAATCATCCCCATTCGTCCGACTGATACGGCCGGCGATCTCACGCGCCGCCTTTCCGGCGTCGCCGGCACGCTGTCGGTCAGCGCCTTGCGAGCGATCGAGGCAGGTCGTCTGGAGTTTCAACGCCAATCTGTCGAAGGCGTCTGTTACGCGCACAAGATCGACAACAGCGAGGCGGCGATTGATTGGACGCAGACGGCGGAAACAGTCCGCAACCAGATCCACGGGCTTTCCCCAGCGCCCGGCGCTTTTTCCAAAATTCTCATCGCGAATCGCGACGAGGCCGTGAAGTTTCTCCGCGCTGAGATCACAAGCGGAACTGGCGCGCCCGGCACGCTTCTCTCGGAGGACCTGCAAATCGCCTGCGGTCAGGGCGCCATAAGGATTCTTGAGGCGCAACGCCCGGGCAAGGCCACGATGAGCGGCCACGAATTGATGCGTGGCGTGAAGCTCGCCCCCGGCGCAATCTTCAGGCGAGACGGCGCGCCTCCCGCTCCGCCGGAGCGCGCCACGACATAGCGGCGAAGAACGGATCGAACCACGTCGTCGCGACGCGCCACGCAGTGAGGCCGCGAGCCGACTCCGACCTTAATCGACGTCCTCGACCACGACTGTTCGGCCCGAGAGGCGCTGAGCCAGCGACGCCTCCATGAATGGATCGAGGTCCCCGTCGAGCACCTCGGCGGGCGTACCCGAAACGTGCCCGGTGCGAAGGTCCTTCACCATCTGATAGGGCTGAAGCACGTACGAGCGGATCTGATGGCCCCAGCCAATGTCGGTCTTGGACGCAGCGTCGGCATTGGCCTTCTCTTCGCGCTTCTGCAGCTCAAGCTCGTAAAGGCGCGCCCGCAACATATTCCAGGCCGTCGCCCGGTTCTTGTGCTGTGAGCGCTCCGACTGACAGGCGACGACGATGCCGGTCGGCACGTGCGTGATGCGGACAGCCGATTCGGTCTTGTTGACGTGCTGTCCGCCGGCGCCAGACGCGCGATAGGTGTCGATCCGGCAATCGCTCTCGTTGACTTCGACCTTTATCCGGTCATCGACGACTGGATAAACCCAAACGGAGGCGAAGCTCGTGTGCCGGCGCGCATTGGAATCGAACGGCGATATGCGCACCAGCCGATGGACGCCGGACTCGGTTTTCAGCCAGCCATGCGCGTTGTGGCCCTTGACGATAATGGTCGCCGACTTGATGCCGGCTTCGTCCCCATCCGTCTCCTCGATCAGCTCGACCCCGAACTTTCGGCGCTCCCCCCAGCGCATGTACATGCGCAGCAGCATGCGCGCCCAGTCGCAGCTTTCCGTGCCGCCCGCGCCGGAATGCACTTCGACATAACTGTCGTTGCCGTCAGCCTCGCCTGAAAGCAGCGCTTCGAGCTGGCGCCGCTCACCCTCGGCTTTCAGCGCCCTGAGAGCAGCAAGCCCTTCGGCTTCAGTGCCTGCGTCGCCCTCGGCCTCCCCAAGCTCGACCAGCGTCGCCGCGTCTTCGAGATCGCGCTGCATCTTCGCCAGAGACCCAAGCCGGTCTTCCAGCATGGTGCGCTCGCGCATCACCTTTTCGGCGCTTTCTGGATCGTTCCAGAGGCTCGGATCTTCGGATTTTGCGTTGAGTTCGCCTAGGCGGCGTTGAGCAGCATCGACGTCAAAGATGCCTCCTCAGCAGTCCCACGGACTGCTTGATCGAATTCGACCAACTGTTCGGCTTCGGCGCGCATTATCCAACCAATGAGCTTAGGGGCGTAACGTCACCACGCATCCAAGACGACTCAGCACCACGAAGCCGTCACGTTATCCGGTTATCGGGGGAAGACTTAAGCGTCCTCAATAGAGCCCGCCCGTCCCCGAGCCAACCAGATCGTTCGCTTCGCGAGGAGGTCTGAGCCGATTCGCCCCACCGCCGCCGCCGCCGTAGCTGTCGGGCGGTCCGGTGCCGGGCTTGAACGCCTCCATGATCGAACCGGCGCCGGTCGAACGCATGCCGGAGTGAACGTCGACCGAAATCGAGTTTGATTCCAGGCGGAATGCGGAACGGCGTATCCGGAGTGTCCTTGAGCGCCATTTTCATGAAGTCGCGGAAAATCGGCGCGGTGTAGAGCGCGGCCTGTGCGCTGCCGCCAAGAGAGCGCGGCTTGTCGTAGCCCATGAACACGCCAAACGCGAGATTCGGCGAATAGCCGACGAACCAGAGGTCCTTCGCGTCGTTGGTCGTGCCCGTCTTGCCGGCGAGGTGCTTACCGACCTCCTTGATCGCGATGCCGGTGCCGCGCTGGATGACGCCCTCCAGAATGGAGGTGACCTGATAGGCGGTCAGCGGATCGATCACTTGTTCGCGTTTGTCGACCAGACGCGGCTCAGGCTGATTGTTCCATGTCTGGGCGTCGCAGCCCTCGCAGATCCGTTCGTCGTGCTTGTAGATCGTATTGCCCCAACGGTCCTGGATCCGATCGATCAGCGTCGCCTTCACTCGCTTGCCGCCGTTGGCGAACATCGAGTAGGCGGTGATCATGCGCAGCACCGTCGTCTCGCCCGCGCCAATCGACATCGACAGGAACGGCGGCAGGTTGTCGTAGATGCCGAAGCGTTTGGCGTATTCGACGACGAGCGGCATGCCGATGTCGCGCGCAAGCCTGATCGTCATCAGATTGATCGAATGCTCGACGCCGAAGCGCAACGTATGTTGGCCGCCCGACGTCCCTTCAAAGTTTGCCGGAGTCCACAATTGACCGCTGCCGTCGTCGATCGTGATCGGCGCATCCAAAAGAGTTGAAGAGGGCGTGTAGCCGTTGTCGAGCGCCGCTGCATACACGAAAGGCTTAAACGAGGAGCCCGGTTGTCGTTGGGCCTGCGTCGCCCGATTGAATTCCGACTCGTCGAATGAGAACCCGCCGACCATCGCCAAAACTCGGCCCGTAAAGGGATCCATCGCGATGCAAGCGCCGGACACTTCCGGAATCTGGCGCAGGCGATATTCGCCTTGGCGGCCAGGGATCGGCTCGACGTAAAAGACGTCGCCGGGTTTGACGAGGCCTTTCATCCCGCGGCCCGTCCAGCGCACGCCTTCCGCCGTGACCGCGCCCGGTTCGACGATCGGCGACGATCGCGCCGGATTTGTCTCGCTCGGGCTGAAGACCGATCCTTACGGCGGAATTGCTGACGTCGAGCGCCACCGCCAGGACCCACGGCTTGATGTCGCCGTAGGATGGAATGTCGGCCAGAGGCACGCCCCAATCCTGACCGATGTCGATCGTCTTCAGCGTTCCATGCCAACCGTAGGCCTCGTCATAACGCACAAGACCATCGACAAGCGCCTTACGCGCCATCAGCTGAACCTTTGGGTCGAGCGTCGTGCGAACCGAAAGGCCGCCCTCGTAAAGCTTCTGCTCGCCGTACCGTTCCTGCAGCTCGCGGCGGACTTCTTCCGCGAAGAACCCGGCAGCAATGGAATTCGGCGTAAGCACGCGCGGATTGACGACCAACGGCTCGGCCCGAGACTCATTCGCCTGTTTGGCGGTGATGTAGCCGTCCTCCTCCATGCGGCCGATGACGTAGTTGCGCCTCTCCACGGCGCGGTCGTGATCGCGGAACGGATTCAGCGAACTCGGCTCCTTCGGCAAAGCCGCCAGATAGGCGACTTCGGCGATCGTCAGTTCGTGCACGGACTTATTGAAATAATTGAGCGCCGCGGCGGCGATGCCGTAGTTGGAAAGGCCGAGATAAATCTCGTTGAGGTAGAGCTCGAGAATCTTCTCCTTCGAATACGCGGACTCTATTCGCAAGGCTGAGCAAAATCTCCCGGATCTTGCGATCGAACGTTCGATCAGAGTTCAACAGAAAATTCTTGGCGACCTGCTGAGTAATGGTCGACGCGCCCTGAATGTGGCGCGAGCCCTGTATGTAAACCATGCCGGCGCGCACAATCCCTTCAGGATCGACGCCCCAATGGCTATAGAAATTCTTGTCTTCGGCCGAGATGAAGGCGTGCTTGACCAAGTCGGGAATTTCGTCTGACGGGAGATAGAGTCGTCGTTCGCGCGAATATTCGGCGAGCAGGCTGCCGTCGGCAGCGTGCACGCGCGTCATGACCGGCGGTTCATAGTTCTTGAGCAGCGAGTAATCCGGGAGGTCTTGCTCGTACTTCCAGATGACGCCGGCAAACACCGCCGCCGCCACGACGAACAGCAACGCGCCGGTCGCAAATATGAAGCCGATAATCCGAGCGATACCGCGCATCTCTCGATCGAAGCCTTCCATTGCGCCCGTCGGCGAGCGCCGCAGCGTCGAGACGAACCGAACTTTCAGCGCCAAGGCGCGGAGCTCTACGAGACCCGATCTGCCGACGTTCCTCACGCCGCCGCGATCCGAGCCGAAATCGAATACGCCAGCCTCACCCCTGTCGGGCTCGAGTACGGCGAATCTATGATCGAGGCGTCTCGGCCCGCACGCCATTACCCCGGCGCGCCAGCTACGCGCAAGCCTTAATGCGCCAGCATGGCGCGCGGCAGGTCGGCGCAGCTGATGACGACGACGCCGCTTTCGGCTGGGACGCTGTCGGGCTTTCCGCTCCCCGGCAAAGAACGCGTCGATGGCTTTGACCATGGCGGCCGCCGCCTTGGCCCGCCATTCCGGGGAGGCAAGGGACTGGACGTCCTGGGGGTTCGAGAGATAGCCGAGCTCGACCAGGACGGAGGGAAACTCCGGCGCCTTGAGGACGACGAAACCCGCGGAGCGTTCCGGGTTGTGGTTGAGCTTCGCTGCGGCGCGCAGGTTGTCGACAAGGCCGCGCGAGAAGATGTGGGCGTAGGTCCGGGTCTCTCGACGCTTGAGGTCGAACAGAATGTCGGCCACATCCGGATTCTCGAGGCGTCCGCCCGACGCCCGAGCCTCTGCTCGGCCGCGTTCTCGCGGGCCGCAATGCGGGCGGCCTCCGCGTCGGAAGCGCGATCAGCCACAGTATAGACCGTAGAGCCGCTGACGCTCGCGTCCTCGCTCAGCGTGTCAGCGTGGACGGAGATGAATAAAGACGCATTCGCCTTGCGCGCGATCGCGACCCGATCGTCAAGATCGACATACTGATCGCCGTCGCGCGTCATCACGATGGCGTAGCGCTTGGTCGCGTCGAGCTGTCGCTTCAGTTCGGCGCAGAAACTCAAAGACCAAGGTCTTCTCCTGGACGCCGCCGAAGGCCGCGCGCGCCGCTGTCGACGCCGCCGTGACCGGGATCAAGGACGATGACCGGCTGCGCGGGAGTGACCGCCGGGGAGGCGCTCGCGGTTGAAACGGCGGATGAGCGGACGAGGGCGGCAAAGGCCGACGGATCGCAGGGCTTCAGTTCGATCGTGAGCCGCGCCGCAGGTTCACCTTCGACGATCGGTTTGGCGGAAATCTGGGCAGGACAGGCCGCGCGCGCAAGATCGATGACGATCCGGGATTTGCCGGGAGCAAGCAAGCCGAAGCGAAAGCCCTTCACAAGCGGAGCCATTGGGCGACGCGCCGACCCGGCCGACCGAGCGGATCGAGTTGAAAATTCACCTCCGGCATGTCGACGACAATGCGATCAGGCGAGGCCAAGGCGGAGGCGGTCGCGTCGACCGATCGTGACAGGTCGAACACCAGTTTGGCCGCATTCTCATCCTGCGAGAGCCGCGCGCCGACCGCGACCGGCGCGCTCGCCTCCCCCGCGAATCCGCGCTGAAGTGGCGCACCGATCAGCGCGAAGACGGCAAGAGCCGCCAGCCGTCCCATTCGCGCCATTCCGCCTCCCCTCGGCGCCACGCCTGCGCTATAGTGCCAATACCGCTGCGGCGCAATCGTCCGCGTTTCCGACTGGATCCGCGCGCGGCTTTCATCGACCAAGCGGGACCGCGCGAGCAAAAATGAGCCCGCGAAAGCTCTTTACGACGGGTTAACGAGATCTAAGGGCGATCTTGGTTCCAGATGAAGATCCGAGCCGGCCTCGGTGACGGCCAACAAATCACAGACGGGAAAAGAACTTGCCAACGCGCGTCGAAGGCGCCTATTTATGGTGCGTTACGAATTCGGACCGAGTTCGCGCAGCCGGCTCGCTCATTGGTTGAGCGAGGCATTCTGCCGGGACCATCATGCGATGGCCTGCGGGTTGCGCGGATAGGCCGGGGCGGGTTGTCGACCCGTCGGATCGCTTGCCACTTTCGATACCGCGGCGAGCATCCGCGCGGGAAGACTGCAAGCGGAAGGCAGGAATTGACCTGCCGGACAAGGGCCGGCCGCGCGGCTCGGATCGAAATCGTGACATCGGCGCCATGCGGCGCTGCTTGAAGGGCGGCGTGGCAAGCGACGCTTGGTTTCAGGTTGACGATGTCCCGATGGCAAATCCACTACTCGCCGGCCGCCACTCGGGCGGCGCGGGCGTTTTGCCGTAACGCGGTGGCGTCTGACCAGTTCCCTGATGCGGCGCCTGCCGCCCCATTTCCCTATTTTTCCATCTCCAGCATAGACGCCCCACGCGGCGCGGTCGGGCGGCCCAGTCGGCCCTCGCAGCGCATTTTCGCGCGCGGCGAGAGAGTTTACTCATGGCCAACAAAATGATCATCGACGCCTCACACCCGGAAGAAACCCGGGTGGTGGTTCTGCGAGGCAATCGCGTCGAGGAATTTGACTTCGAGTCAGCGAGCAAGAGACCGCTGCGCGGGAATATCTATCTCGCCAAGGTCACCCGCGTAGAACCGTCGCTCCAGGCCGCTTTCATCGACTATGGCGGCAATCGCCACGGCTTTCTCGCCTTCTCCGAAATTCATCCGGACTACTACCAAATTCCGGTCGCCGACCGACAGGCGCTTCTCGAGGAGGAAGCCCTGTCGCAGCGGGAGGAGGACGAAGAGGCCAACGGCGAAAGACGCAGCCGACGCCATCGCCATCCGCGACGCGCCGAGGTCGAGGCGCGCGCCGAGGACAGGCGAGACCGTTTCGGAACCGGCGCCCACGGATGAGTTCGGCGCGGAAGAACGCGTTCCGACACCGCCTTCCGCGAGCTTCGAGGCGGACTCCGCCGACACGGAGCTGGGGCGCCATCCGGATCGTCGGCGGAGATGAACCCGGCTGTGACCGGTCGCGCCGGGGACTGGCGAAGCCGGCCGAGCGACTTGGGCGCCGATCCGCCGCCAGAAGCCACAGAGCCTCCGGATTTCGACCCGGCAAGCTCCGACGTGGACATCCGACGAAGCTCCGTTGACCGCTGCGACGACCGACGAACAGATCGACGCAGCCGAGCGCAAAGGACGACGCTGAGCGCGACGAGCGGCCAGCTGAGGAAGACGTTCACGAAGTCACGACGCTCGAGGGCGGCTCTGAAGAGCGCGTGGCGAGCGGCAAGGCAGCGAACCGAGGACGAAGGCGAGCCGGTCGAGCAGATCGGCGGCGACGCGTTGGAGGAGGTTCCACGCCGTCCGCAGCGCCTGCGCCGCCAGTACAAGATTCAGGAGGTCATCAAGCGCCGGCAGGTTCTGCTGGTGCAGGTCGTCAAAGAAGAGCGCGGCAACAAGGGGGCGGCGCTCACGACCTACCTGTCGCTGGCTGGGCGCTACTCGGTTCTGATGCCCAACACCGCGCGCGGCGGCGGCATTTCGCGCAAGATCACCAACGCCCAGGACCGCAGCCGACTGAAGGGGATCGCCGAGGAGCTCGACGTTCCGGAGGGCATGGGCGTCATTCTCCGCACTGCCGGCGCTTCGCGCACCAAGGCCGAGGTCAAGCGCGACTTCGAGTATTTGTTGCGGATGTGGGAGACCGTGCGAGAGACGACGCTCGCATCCAGCGCGCCAACGCTCGTCTACGAAGAAGGCTCGCTCATCAAGCGGGCGATCCGCGATCTCTACAGCAAAGAGGTCGAAGAGATCACCGTCGCGGGCGAGGCCGGCTATCGCGAGGCCAGGCAGTTCATGCGCCTCCTGATGCCGAGCCACGTCAACAGCGTGCAACTCTATCGCGACACCCCGCCGGTCTTCGCCAAGGCTGGCGTCGAATCGCAGCTCGACGCGATGTTCTCCAACCAGGTGACGCTGAAGTCGGGCGGCTACATCGTCATCAACCAGACCGAGGCTCTGGTCGCGATCGACGTCAATTCGGGTCGATCCACGCGCGAGCACAATATCGAAGACACGGCGCTGCGCACCAATCTCGAGGCCGCCGACGAAATCGCCCGTCAGCTGCGTCTGCGCGACCTCGCCGGGCTCATCGTGGTCGACTTCATCGACATGGAGGAATCGCGCAACAATCGCTCGGTCGAGAGGCGAATCAAGGACGCGTTGAAAAATGACCGCGCGCGCATCCAGGTCGGCCGCATTTCGCACTTCGGCCTGCTCGAAATGTCGCGTCAGCGCATCCGCACCGGCGTTCTCGAAGGCTCGACCGTGGTCTGCGCCCACTGCCAGGGCGCTGGCGTCGTGCGATCGACCGCTTCGATCGCGCTGCATGTGCTGCGCGTGCTCGAGGACTCGCTGATCAAGAGCTCGACCCACGATCTCATCGTGCGAACGCGCACGCCCGTGGCGCTCTACATACTCAACCAAAAGCGCGTCAATCTGCGCGACCTCGAGCGCCGGTTCGGCGTCGTGATCGTCGTCGAGGCGGACGACACGCTGACCGGCGCCAATTACCACGCAATCGAGCGCGGCGAGCTGGCGACCGGCGTCAAGAGCGAAGCCGGAGCCGACGAAATCGCTGGCGGACGACATCGCGCCAATCATCGAGGAGCCGGCGCCGATCGAGACCGAGGACGAGGAGCCGATCGAAGCGTCCGGCGAGGAGGGTGAGGAGCCCGCGCCCACGAGCGAGCGCGGAGGCGATCCGTCGCTGGACGAAGGCGAGGTCGGCCGTCGCCGTCGGCGTCGCCGCCGCCGCCGCGGCGGTGAGCGCTCGTTCGGAGACAATCTTTCGCCAGGACGCCCCGCAGCCGACCGACGACGGCTTGGCCGTTGTCGCCGAAATCGGCGGCGACCTCGTTGCGCCGAGCGGCGAGGGTGACGCTTACACCCGCAGGAGGTCCGCGCAGCGGAGAGGAGCGTCACCGTCGATCGAGAGGTTCGCGCGGCGAGCGAAACCGGCTTCGGCGGCATGACGGAGAAGCGCCGCCCGAGGCGACCGCGCCAGGCTTCGATTCGCCTCCCTCGCTCGCTCTCGAGCAAGAATTCGCCGCGTCCGAGGCAGACTATTCCGCTGCGCCTGCCGCCCAGTGACGGGCGCTCCGGCTCATGAAGAGGCGATGGCCGACCCGGCGCCCGTTGCTCGGGCGAGAGGATGTTGAGCCGCCGGCGCGACCCAGCGCCGCGAGCGCGGAGCCGACCGTCGAGACCTCCGCCGCGGCGGAGGAGGCCGTCGCGAGCTGAGCCGGCGGCCGCAGCCCGAAGAACCGCCACGGCCTCGCCGCAGCGGCTGGTGGCAGCGCGCGCGGGCGACCGTGATCGGGAAGTAGACTGCGTCGAGGCGCAGGGGTGCGCCTCAGGACCAGGACTGAGCCTGAGGCGCCTCTCCTGCCGCTGCCGCGCGGGAGGTTCGCGTCGCCTAAAGCGCGCGCACCCGCGCTTTCGCCGCTTTCTCGGTTGCGAGCCGATTGCGAAGCGGCAGGCCGAAGGCCTCCGACTCGATCTCGAACACGTCGCCCTTTTGCGTCTTCACACCGTCGCTGAACGACAGGGTCGCCGTGCCGAAGAAGTGGACGTGGACGTCGCCCGGGCGCCGAAACAAGCCATACTTGAAATGATGCGCCTCGAGATTGGCGATCGAATGGGCCATGTTCTGCTCGCCGGACAGAAACGGCTTCTCCCAGATCGACTTCCTTGCCCCGCCGGATGCGGGACATGCCGTTGATGTCGGCGGGCAGATCGCCAACCAGCAGTTCCGGGCCGACGCTTGCGGGCCTGAGCTTCGAGTGCGCGAGCCAAAGATAGTTGTGCCGCTCGGTAATGTGATCGGAGAATTCGTTGCCGAGCGCAAATCCGACACGAACGGGCAAACCGGCGTCGTCGATCAGGTAGATTCCGACGATCTCCGGCTCTTCGCCGCCGTCGAGCGCGAAAGCGGGGCTGGGCAAGATCGCCCTCCGGAGCGGCGAGGGATGAACCGTCGCCCTTGTAGAACCATTCGGGCTGCGCGCCGGTCTCGCTCTTGCCTGGCTTGCCGCCCTCGAGGCCCATCTTGAACATGCGCATCGAGTCGGTGAGCTTGGACGGATCGGCGAGATCCTTGTGCATCTTGTCGCGTCCTTCAGCCGAACCGAGATGCGTGAGGCCCGTTCCGGTCACGATCACATGCGCGGGATCCTTATGGTCGATCGGCGCGAGCACGCGCCTTTCCTTCAACGCCCGAGCGAGATCGACCGGTTTGCCGACGCCCCGGTCGGCGATCAGCTTGCGAAACGAAACGCCCTCGGCGATCGCCTGGCGCGCGAGGTCCAGCGTCGTGCGCGCGCCCTTGACCAGCCGGCTCTCGCCGCGCGCCGTGACCGCAAGCGCCCGCTTGCCGTTCTCGTCGATGAATTGCGCCAGTCTCACGCTTTTGCCCCTTGTTCAGCGCCGGATTTCAGGCGCGTTTCAATCAGTTCGAAGATTCGCGGATCAGTGAAATTGCTCGCTGCGAATGTCGCGCCAGCCTCGATCAGCGTTCGCGAATCGAGCGTGGTCGTCATGCCGACCACGGCGAGGCCTGCCGCCGCCGCGGCGCGAACGCCCGACAGCGAATCCTCGAAGGCGACCGAATGGGCAGCCGAGCGCGCCGGTGCGCTCGAGCGCAGTCAGATAAGGCAAGGGATCAGGCTTGGAGCGCGCAAGCTCTCCGCCGATCACCAGGATCGGCAAACGTCGCCCAATCCCCAACGCCGCGAGAACCTTTTCAGCATTGGCGCGCGGCGCGTTGGTGACGACCGCGCGCTTGAGCCCGCGCCGGTCGGCGAAGTCGAGCAGCGCAAGCGCGCCCAGAATAGGCTCGAGCGCGCCCAAATTGTCCCGGTAGTCCGCTTCCTTGGCGTCCAGGGCCGCGGCCTGCTCGAGGGGCGACAAGTGCGAGAGGTAACGGCTCGCGATCATGTCGTTGGAAGCGCCCATGATGTTCGCGGCGTATTCGGAATGATCGAGCTTGATTCCGTGCGGCGCGAACACGCGCTGGAAAGCGACCAGGTGCTCGGGGTCGCTATCCACCAGCGTTCCGTCGAGATCGAACAGAAGCGCGGTTTTCATGATCGGCCGCGGCTTCCAGCTTTGAAGCGATCACCATCCGCAAGCGCTGTCCGTAAGAGGATCCGCGCCCCTCACATCGTCGCTCCGATCTGCCAGGGCGTGAATTCCGCGTCGCCGTACCCTAAGGTTTCGGACTTGGTCCGCTCGCCAGAAGCGACCGCCAGAACCTTGTCGAAAATCTCCTGGCCCTTGTCGGCGATCGAGACGCCGTCGAGGACGTCGCCGCAATTGATGTCCATGTCCTCGATCATCCTGCGGTACGTGTCATTGTTGGTGGCGAGCTTGACCGAGGGCGTCGGCTTGCAGCCGTAAGCCGAGCCGCGCCCGGTGGTGAAGCAGAGGACGTTGGCGCCGCCCGCGACTTGTCCCGTCGCCGACACGGGATCATAGCCCGGCGTATCCATGAACACGAAGCCCTTGGCGGTGACCGGCTGGGCGTATTCGTAGACTTCGTTGAGCGCGGTCGTGCCGCCCTTCGCGGCGGCGCCCAGGGATTTCTCGAGTATGGTCGTCAAGCCGCCGGCCTTGTTTCCGGGCGAGGGATTGTTGTTCATCTCGCCGCCGTTGCGCGCGCAATAATCCTCCCACCAACGGATGCGCTCGACGAGCTTGTGACCGATCTCCGGCGTTGCGGCGCGCCGGGTCAGCAAATGCTCGGCGCCATAGATCTCGGGCGTCTCCGAGAGAATCGCCGTGCCGCCATTGCGCACCAGGATATCGACCGCGGCGCCGAGCGCGGGATTGGCGGTGATGCCCGAATAACCGTCCGAACCGCCGCACTGGAGCGCCAGCGTCAGCTCGCTCGCCGGCTCCGGCGTCCGCTCGACGTTGTTGAGCGCAGGCAGCATGGTGCGGATGTGCTCGACGCCGGCCGCGACCGTCTTGCGCGTTCCCCCAGTCGCCTGGATCGTCAGGCTGTGGAACGAGTCGCTTTCGACGATCCCGTATTCCTCCTTCATGCGGCCGATCTGAAACACTTCGCAGCCGAGCCCGACCATCAGAGTCGCCGCCAATGTTGGGGTTTCCGGCATAGCCCCATTGCGTGCGCATGAGCGCGTCGAATCCCACGCCCTTGGCGGCGATGCCGCAACCCGTGCCGTGGACGAGCGCGATGACGCCGTCGACATTCGGATAGTCGGCAAGCATGTCCGGAGCGTTCGACCTCCTTCGCGATCAGCCGCGCGACGGTCGCCGAGCAATTCACCGAAGTCAGGACCGCGAGATAGTTGCGCGTCCCGACCTTGCCGTTGGCGCGCCGAAAGCCCTGAAAGGTCGGCTGCTCGTCAACCGGCAGGATGTTCTCGCGGCGCGTGTCCTCGCCAAAATGATAGTCGCGCGCGAACTCTTTGATTTCGCAATTGTGCTCGTGCACCCACTCGCCAGGCGCAATCGGCTTGGAGGCGAAGCCGATGATCTGCCCAAACTTGCGGATCGGGGCGCCTTCCGCGACCGGGACCACCGCCATCTTGTGGCCCTTCGGGACGCGTTGGCGAGCGCTGACGCCTCTCGCCGGTTCAGAGCCGGCCGAAATGTCGTCGATCGCGATGATCACGTTGTCCGAGGGGTCGAGACGCAGAGCGCGAGGTGTGGCCATGATTGTTGTCCGCCGTTTGAGGAGGGTTCATCTGTCGGGGAGAAAAGTTCTGGCTGCCGCTGTGCGAGACTCTCAAGCCGCGCCGCCGTGCTACTGAGGTGCTGTTTCATCGCGTCGCGCGCCGCGTCCGCGCTCCTCGGCTTCGATCGCAGCGGCGATCGCGGTGTGCTCGTTCAGGCTCGCGCGAAGCTGCTCCAGCGAGAACATAGTCAGTCTGCGTGTTCTTTCCAGATGAATGCGCAGCGAACTCGAGGACATCCGCGGCGCGCGCCATGTCTAAGCGAGCGGTCAGGATCTGGTGGAACGCCACGTCGAGCGCGTAAAACGTCGCTCGATCCTTCGCCGCGACGGCAGCCGCCTCCTGCCTGAGGTTCGCGGCGAGCGCGTCCTTGTCGGCGCGGCTCATCCGGCGCGCGGCCTCGGCCGCAATCTCGCCTTCGAGCGCGCTGCGGATGAACAGGCGCTCCCGCGCGTCGTTGAGCGAGATCCGCGCAACGAAAGAGCCATGCTGGGGCGCAACATCGACGAGACGATCATAGGCGAGCCGGCTGACGGCGGCGGAAACGGGGAAGCGGGAAACTTGAAGCTTTTCGCACAATTCTGTCTTGTCGATCAGACTCCCGGGCTCGAGCGCGCCGGAGAGAATTGCCTCCTTGAGTTCGCCGTACACGGCGTCCGCCTTCGAATGGGCGCCCTTGGTCAAATCCTGCCCGCCGCTTATAGCCAAGCGGTACGCTTCGCCTGGTCTCGCTAACATGTTAGACGCTAGAGAGCCGGCGCGGCCCCGTCAATCTCCAAAGCCGCGCCAGGAGGACGCCCATGCCGATACTCGACTTGCGCGAAGAGACGACGCTGCCTGCGGACCGCTTCGCTGGCGCTCTTGGCTGCGCGCGTTTGGCGCCCCGACGTCAACGGCCCCTCGGTCGTCGCGGTCAGGGACAGCGGCGTGTTCGACGTCAGCGCGTCGTTCCCGACCATGCGCGATCTCTGCGAGGCCCCCTCCCCGGCCGAAGCGCTGCGTGCGGCGCAAGGCCCGCGCATAGGCGCGCTCAGCGACATTCTCGCCCACTCTCCGCGCGACAGCCGCGCTTCCGGCGGCCCGCGTTTGCTCGCGCCTATCGACCTGCAGGCGATCAAGGCGGCCGGAGTCACATTTGCGCGAATCTCTGCTCGAGCGCGTGATCGAAGAACGCGCGCGCGGCAGCCGCGAAGGCGCGGCGAAGGCCCGCGAAGAGATCGTGCAGCGTGCTGGGCGACGATCTGAGCACGCTCAAGCCAGGTTCGCCCGCCGCGATGCGGCTCAAGGATGCGCTGGTCAAGGCCGGCGCCTGGTCGCAATATCTGGAAGTCGGCATCGGCCCCGACGCGGAGGTGTTCACCAAGAGCCAGCCGATGTCCGCCGTCGGATCGGGCGAGGACGCGGGATTCCACAGCGCCTCGCTTTGGAACAACCCCGAACCCGAGATCGCGCTCGCGGTCGCCTCCAGCGGCGCCATCGTCGGCGCGACGCTCGGCAACGACGTCAATCTGCGCGATTTCGAGGGGCGCTCGGCGCTTCTGCTTGGCAAGGCGAAGGACCAGAACGCGAGTTGCGCGATCGGCCCCTTCTTGCGCTTCTTCGACGCGACGTTCACGCTCGACGACGTGCGGCGCGCGACGGTCTCGCTCCTGGTCGAGGGCGAGGACGGCTTCCGGCTCGAAGGCGGCTCGTCGATGGCCAAAATCAGCCGCGATCCGAGCGATCTCGCCGCCCAGACGATCAGCGAGACCCATGCCTATCCGGATGGATTCGTTCTCCTGCTCGGGACGATGTTCGCGCCCGTCGCCGATCGCGGCGCGCCGGGCATGGGTTTCACTCACAAGACAGGCGATATCGTCACGATCAGCACGGAGAAACTCGGTCGGCTCGTCAATCGCATGCGGCCGTGCGAAGAGTGCGAGCGCTGGACGTTCGGGGTTGGCGCGCTGATGCGCAATCTCGCCCGGCGGGACTTGATTTAACCGCCCCCGCAACAGAAATTTGGCAGACAACTCAGGAACAAGAGCATGGGCGCGCACCAGAACTATATCGCCGGCGAATGGGTCGACGGCTCGAGCGTCACTCGCGACATCAACCCGTCGAACACGAACGACCTGGTCGGCGAATACGCGCAAGCCGACGTCGCTCAGACGAACGCCGCGATTGAAGCCGCGCATGCCGCGTTTCCGGCCTGGTCGCGGACGACGCCGCAGGAGCGTCACGACATTCTGCTGCGGGCTTCGACCGAAATTCTCGCCCGCCGCGAGGAGCTCGGGCGCCTGCTGTCGCGCGAAGAAGGCAAGACGCTCGCGGAGGGTATCGGCGAAGCGACCCGGGCCGGGCAGATCTTCGACTTCTTCGCTGGTGAAGTGTTGCGGATTCCGGGCGAGAAATTCGCCAGCACACGGCCGAACATCGACATCGAAGTGACGCGCGAGCCACTTGGGGTCATCGGCATCATCGCGCCCTGGAACTTCCCGCTCGCAATCCCCGCCTGGAAGATCGCGCCGGCGCTGGCCTATGGAAACACGGTCGTCTTCAAGCCTGCCGACCTCGTTCCCGGCTGCGCCCATGCGCTGTCTGAAATCATCGTGCGCGCTGGCGTTCCCAAGGGCGTGTTCAATCTGGTCGTCGGGCGCGGCTCGGTGGTCGGTCAGGCGATCCTCGAGCACAGGAAAGTCGATGCGGTCACCTTCACGGGCTCAACCGCGACCGGCGCCAAGGTCGCGGCCGCCTGCGCCAAGTCCATGCGCCGCTTCCAGCTCGAAATGGGGGGCAAGAATCCGCTCGTCGTGCTTGCGGACGCCGATCTCAAGAACGCGGTCGAATGCGCGGTCAACGGGGCCTATTTCTCGACCGGCCAGCGATGCACCGCCTCGTCGCGCATCATCGTCGAGGAGCCGATTTATCGGCGCTTTGCGGACGCGCTCACGGAGCGGATGCGCAGCCTCGTCATCGACGATGCGGTGAAGGCCGGAACGCATATTGGGCCGGTGGTCGACGCCTCCCAGTTCGAGCAGGATCTCTCCTACATCGGGATCGGCCAGGGCGAAGGCGCGAAGCTCGCGCTCGGCGGCGAGCGGCTCAACCGCGCGACCCCCGGCTTCTATATGGCCCCTGCCCTTTTCCTCGACGCCGACAACACGATGCGCATTGCGCGCGAGGAAATCTTCGGACCCGTTTCGGCGATGATCCCGGCGCGCGATTACGATCACGCATTGGCGATCGCCAACGACACCGAATTCGGCCTGTGCGCCGGCATCTGCACGACGAGCCTCAAGCACGCGTCGCATTTCAAGCGCAACAGTGAAGTCGGCATGACGATGGTCAACCTGCCGACGGCCGGCGTCGACTATCACGCGCCGTTCGGCGGCCGTAAGGCTTCGAACCTCGGCCCACGCGAACAAGGACGCTACGCGGCGGAATTTTATACGACCGTGAAGACCTCTTACACGCAGCCGTGAGGCGGGCGAGCCGCGGCTCGGCGGGGCGATAGCGACCATGATCATGATCTCCGGCGAGGCGCTGATCGACCTCATCCCCGACCCGGTCAAGGCCAATTCCTATGACGCCGTCCTGGGCGGCTCGCCCTACAACGTCGCGATTGGGCTGGCTCGGCTTGGCGCGCCGACCGCCTTCATCTCGCGCCTTTCCGCGGACGCGAATGGCGAAGCGCTCGCCTCCTCCCTCGCGGCGAATGGGGTCGACCTGAGCTTCGTCGCGCGCGACATGCGCCCGACGACGCTCGCCTTCGTCATGCGCGGGACCGCCAAGACCGGCTCCCGCTATTCCTTCTACCTCGACGGAACAGCTTACGACGGGCCGTGGCCGTTTCCGGCCGAATGGCCGAATGCGGCGCGACACCTGCACGTCGGATCCTTCGCCGCTGTGGAACGCCACGGACAGACGGTGGTCGAAGCGATTCGGCTTGCGTCCACGCGCGCCACCGTGAGCTTCGATCCCAATATCCGGCCGTTCGTCACCCCGGACCGCGAGGCGATCGGACCGCTGGTCGAACGCCACGTGTCGCAGGCTCACGTCGTCAAGGGGAGCGAGGAGGATCTCGAATGGCTTTACCCGGGCCGCGGCCTTGAGGAGAGCCTCGCCGCCTGGGCAAAGTCTGGCCCGCGATTTTGTGTCGCGACACTCGGCGAGCGCGGCGTCCGTCGCCATGCTCGGCAAGGAGCGGATCGAGGTTCCAGCGCCACGCGTCGAGGTCGTCGACACGGTCGGCGCAGGCGACAGTTTCATGTCCGCCCTGCTTTCCGCGATGGACCGCGATCACGCGCTCGGCGCCGAGGCGCCGGCCCCGTCGCGAACCGAACTCGAACATTGGCTTCGCTTCGCGGCGACCGCCTCCGCGATCACCTGCACGCGCAAGGGATCCGATCCGCCGACGCGGAAAGAAGTCGAAGCGGCGCTCTAACCTCGCTTCGTACGTCGGCGCAGAGCGCCTGCGCGACGAGACCGCCAGATCATTTTGCTTCGAGCAGCGACTTGATCCGCGCGGCGTCCTCGGGCGTCGCCGGATTGTAGACCGCCATGGCGAGGTCCGTTCGCCCATCGACGGCGAACGTTGAAAATTCGAAGGCGATCGGACCGAGCACCGGATGCCGGATATGCTTGACCGCCTCGCCGTGGTGGGTCGGAACATCATTGTCGCGCCACATCGCCTGGAACTCAGGACTAAGACGACAGAGCTCGTCGACGAGAGGCTCAACCTCGGCTGCGGCGCCGGCGCGGGCCGCGTCCACCCTGAACGCCCCCAACACGAAACGCGCCACGCTCTCCCAGTCGTATTGCGCAGCGCGAGCGCGCGGGTCGAGAAAGATGAAGCGCAAGATGTTGCGCTGTTCTGGCGGCAGCGATCCGTAGTCGACGAGCATCACAGTCGCAGCCCGGTTCCAGGCCACGACGTCGTATTTCGCATTTCGGATCAGCGCGGGGCTCGGGTCCAGCGCATCGAGCACGCGCTGCAGACGCGGCGTGGCGCCGTCGTTCTTGCGGTAGCGCGCTTCGGGCGGCCGGCCGAGGCCGAGCAGGAAGAGATGCTCGCGTTCGACCTCGGTCAGCATGAGGGCGCGCGAGATCCGATTGAGCACGTCAGCCGAGGGCGCGCCGCCCCGCCCCTGCTCGAGCCACGTGTACCAGGTCGGGCTGATGTTGGCGCGCTGCGCCACTTCCTCGCGCCGCAGTCCGGGCGTGCGGCGGCGCTCCGCGGCAAAGCCTAACGCAGCCGGGTCGAGCTTCGTGCGCCGGTCTTTCAGATAGCCGCGAGCTGGTTCTCGCGCGCAACGGGTTCGTCCATCCTGTTAGCCATTATAATGGGATAAGATCACTACTTTACTACAATAACCTAAGAGCACAGGTTTGTCTCCAACGAAAACTGGAGACTTGCTCATGCGCGTGTTTGTGACAGGCGCGACAGGCTGGATCGGCTCGGCCGTCGTGAAGGATCTGCTGTCATCGGGACATGAAGTCACGGGACTGACCACAACGACGGATGGAGCGCGGAAGCTGCAGGCGCTCGGCGCCAAGGCGCGCGTGGGAAGGCTGCAAGATCACGCCCTGCTGCGCGAGGGCGCAGCCGACTCGGACGGGGTGATCCACCTCGCTTTCATTCACGGGTTATCGAACATGAGTTTGCCGACCCGCCTCAGACTGTTCGCCGGGGCCCTGACAGGCGGGATCGTCCAGAGCTTTCTCAGAATCCTCGCGGAAACGGAATCGGGCGCCATCCGGGCTTTGGGCGCCGGTCTCGAAAGCTCGAAGAGCCCTTTGGTCGTGGCGTCGGGCGTTCTTGCCCTGCCGCAGGGCAAGGTTTCGACCGAACGCGACAACCATGTGCTGACCGGTCCAAACAGGTCTTTCTCCGAGACGGCGGCTCTGGACCTGATTGCGCGCGGCGTCCGGTCTTCAATCGTGCGGCTTCCACCGACCGTGCATGGCGCAGGCGAACACGGTTTCATGTCCCGGATCATCGCCGCAGCGCGCAGGAAAGGCGTTTCGCCCTATATCGGCGACGGCGCGAACCGATGGCCGGCGGTGCATGTGTCCGACGCGGCGCGCCTCTTTCGTCTCGCGCTTGAAAAAGGAGAAGCGGGCGCAAAATTCCACGCCGTCGATGACGTCGGCGTCCCTTTCCGCGAGATCGCATCCCTCATTTCGACCAAGCTGAACGTTCCGACAATCGGCATTCCCGCGGCGAAGGCTGGCAAGCATTTCGGCATCATCGGCAATTTCGTCGGTCTCGATAATCCGGCGTCCAGCGAATGGACCCGGAATGCGCTGAATTGGCGACCCGAGCATCCCGGCCTGCTTGCCGACATGGACGCTCATTATTTTGGCTCCGCCGGTCTCGGCCGCCGCAGCGTAGGAACGATTTCCCAATCCTTCGACAAACAGAGAGGTTTGCTCATGCGTGTATTTGTCACCGGCGCGACCGGATTCATCGGCTCGGCCGTCGTCAAGGAATTGATCGCCGCGGGCCATCAGGTGATCGGCGTCTACCGTTCGGACGACAAGGCGAAGGCCCTGACCGCTGCTGGGGCTGAGGCCTATCGCGGATCGATCGACGATCCGGACAGCCTGAAGGACGGCGCCGCCCGCTCGGACGGAGTCATCCACCTCGCCTTCAACCACGACTTCTCGCAGTTCGCCACGAATTGCGAAACCGATCGACGCGTCATCATGGGCCTCGGCTCGGTTCTCGGCGGCTCCGGCCGACCCCTGATCGTGACCTCCGGGACCGCGATCGCCAAGGTTGCGCCCGGCGCCCTCGCCGTCGAGGACGCTCCCGCGATCACCTCCAGCGACTTCCCCCGCGCGGCTTCCGAAGAGGCGACCGCCGACGTCGCCGCGAATGGCGTCAACACCTCCGTGGTTCGCCTGCCCCAGGTTCACGACCCAGAGCGGCAGGGGCTGATCTCCCCGTGGATCGCCATCGCCCGGGAAAAAGGAATGATCGCCTATGTCGGAGACGGGCGTAACCGCTGGCCCGCCGCGCATATTTCCGATGTCGCGCGCCTCTACAGGCTGGCGATCGAAAAGGCCGAGCCGGGCGCGATCTACAACGCGGTCGGAGAGGAAGGCGTGCCGGCGCGCGAGATCGCCGAAACCATCGGCCGGCGCCTGAACATGCCGGTCAAATCCATTACGACCGAGGAGGCGGGAGGCTATTTCGGCTGGCTCGCCCATTTGGCCTCGCGCGACATGCCCGCGTCGAGCGAGCTCACGCAGAAGAAGCTCGGATGGCGGCCTGACTGGACCCGGCTTGATCGCGGATCTGGAACGGCTGGCCGGTTAAGCCCCCCGCACACGTCGGCGCAACCGTCGCCTCGCAGAGCCCGCCGCGAAGACGAGGGCCTTGCGAGGCTTTCCTCCTGAAAGGACGAGCGCCAATATCGTTGACCTCTGGTGCGGCCGGGCCCACATTGCGAGTGGGCGCCGGCGGGTCTAAAACGTTCGCCGGACCGCATCAGGAAACTCAAATGGCAACGATGGACGCCGCTCCCAAGCGCCGCCCGCGGCCGCTCTCGCCGCATCTCAGCATCTATCGCCCGACGATGACGATGGCGATGTCGATCGCGCATCGAATCAGCGGCGTCGCGCTTTACGTCGGCGTCCTGCTGCTGGCCTGGTTTCTCATCGCCGCCTCCACCGACGCTTCGAGCTTCGCCGTCTTCTCCGATTTCATCGGCTCGTTCATCGGGCGCCTGGTCTTGTTCATGTTCACCTGGGCGCTCTTCCATCACCTCATCGGAGGCCTTCGTCACATCCTGTGGGACGCGGGCTACGGCCTCGATGCGCCGTTGCGCGATCAGATGGCGTGGGCGACTGCGATCGGCGGGTTTGCGCTGACGGTCCTCGTGTGGATCGTGGGCGCAGCGGTCCGGTAGGGAGCATCGCAATTGGCCGATCATTCAAGCGATCTGCGCACGCCCCTCAGTCGGGTCCGGTTTCTTGGCTCGGCGCGGATGGGCACGACTGAGGCGCGACTTATTCACCTGACTTCGGTGGCGCTCGTGCCCCTCACCCTTGGCTTCGTCTGGCTCATGCTCGACCTTTTGCGCAAGGACTATAACGGCGTGCGAGCCGAGCTCGCGCACCCGATACCGGCAATCCTGCTCCTGGCTTTCATCCTCGCGGGCATCGTCCATATGGAGCTCGGCATGCGCTCCGTCATTGTCGACTATGTCGGCGGCCAGACACGGGGCTGGGCGCTGGCCGCCAACACCTGCTTTGCTGCGCTTCTGGCGCTGGCCTGCATCTACGCGACGCTGCGCGTCGCCTTCACCTGAGCAAACCTCAAGAAGACGGACATCCATGGCGACCAACGGCTCTTCCGCGCAGAGCGCGCCCGCGCTCGGAAGCAAGGCCTATCCGATCACCGACCACACGTTCGACGTCGTGGTGGTCGGCGCCGGCGGCGCCGGCTTGCGAGCGAGCGTCGGCTGCGCTCAGGCGGGCTTGCGCACGGCGTGCATCACGAAAGTATTCCCGACCCGCTCGCACACCGTCGCGGCGCAGGGCGGCATTTCGGCTTCGCTCGGCAATATGGGGCCGGACGACTGGCGCTGGCATATGTACGACACCGTCAAGGGCGCTGACTGGCTCGGCGACCAGGACGCCATCGAATATCTGTGCCGTCAGGCGCCAGCCGCCGTCTACGAACTCGACCATTGGGGCGTGCCGTTCTCCCGCACTGAAGAAGGCAAGATCTACCAGCGTCCGTTCGGCGGCATGACGACCGACTATGGCAAGGGCATCGCGCAGCGCACCTGCGCCGCCGCCGACCGCACCGGGCACGCCATCCTGCACACGTTGTACGGTCAGGCGCTCAAGGCGAAGTGCCAGTTCTTCATCGAATATTTCGCCATCGATCTCATCCGCGACGCCGAGGGCGCGGTGCGCGGCGTCGTCTGCCTCAAGCTGGACGACGGAACGATCCACCGGTTCCGCGCCCAGACGACCGTGCTGGCCACCGGCGGCTATGGCCGCGCCTATTTCTCCGCCACTTCCGCGCACACCTGCACCGGCGACGGCAACGCGATGGCGCTGCGCGCCGGGCTGCCGCTGCAGGACATGGAGTTCGTGCAGTTCCATCCGACCGGCATCTATGGCGCAGGCTGCCTCATCACCGAAGGCGCGCGCGGCGAAGGCGGCTATCTGGTCAATTCGGAAGGCGAGCGCTTCATGGAGCGCCATGCGCCGTCCGCCAAGGATCTCGCCTCGCGCGATGTCGTCAGCCGGGCGATGACGATGGAGATTCGCGAGGGCCGCGGCGTCGGCAAGGACAAGGACCACATCTACCTGCACCTCGATCATCTCGATCCCAAGGTGCTGCACGAGCGGCTGCCCGGCATTTCCGAGAGCGCCCACATTTTCGCTGGCGTCGACCTGACGAAGGAGCCGATCCCCGTGCTGCCGACCGTCCACTACAATATGGGCGGCATCCCGACCAATTATCACGGCGAGGTTCTGACCAAGGTCAACGGCGATCCCGACGCGATCGTGCCGGGACTGATGGCGCTGGGCGAAGCCGCTTGCGTGTCGGTGCATGGCGCGAACCGGCTCGGCTCCAATTCGCTGATCGACCTTGTCGTCTTCGGCCGCGCGGCGGGCCTGCGCGCCGCCGAGATGCTGAAGGCCGGCGACAAACAACCCGAGCTCGCCAAGGACAGCGCGGACTTCGCGCTCTCCCGCCTCGACCGGTTCCGCAACGCCAAGGGCAAGACTCCGACCGCGGCGCTTCGCCTCGACATGCAGCGCGTCATGCAGGCCAATTGCGCCGTGTTCCGCACCGGCGAAGTGCTCGCCGAGGGCAAGGAGAAAATTCACGCCGCGTGGCGCGCCGGCGCCGACGTCTCGGTGACCGACCGCTCGCTGATCTGGAACTCCGATCTCATCGAGACGCTCGAATACGACAATCTGATCGTTCAGGCGGTCGTGACGATGGAGGGCGCGCTCAACCGCCTCGAAAGCCGCGGCGCGCACGCGCGCGAGGATTATCCCAAGCGCGACGACGTCAACTGGATGAAGCATACGCTCGCCTGGATCGACCCCGCAAAGCAGACGGTGACGATCGATTACCGGCCGGTGCATACCTATACGATGAGCAACGACATCGGCTACATCGAGCCGAAGGCGCGGGTGTATTGAGGCTTCGCTCGCGCGTGCTGGGAGATCTTTCGGGAATGGATGAGCCGCTATGGTCCAACTGACTCTGCCCGAAAACTCACGCGTCAAGCCGGGCAAGACTTGGCCGAAGCCCGCGAACGCAAAGCGACTGACGGAGTTCCGCATCTATCGCTGGAACCCGGATGACGGCGCCAATCCGCACATCGACACCTATTTCATCGACCGCGACGATTGCGGTCCGATGGTTCTCGACGCGCTCATCTGGATCAAGTCCAAGGTCGATTCGACGCTGACCTTCCGCCGCTCGTGCCGCGAGGGCGTGTGCGGCTCGTGCGCGATGAACATCGGCGGGTCCAATACGCTCGCCTGCACGCGCGGCATCGACGACGTCGCCGCGCCCGGTGACGATCTATCCGCTGCCGCATCAGGAAGTGATCAAGGATCTGGTGCCCGATCTCTCGGTCTTCTTCGCCCAGCACGCGTCGATCGAGCCGTGGCTCAAGACGGTCAGCCCGCCGCCGGAGAAGGAATGGCTGCAATCGCCGGAGGACCGGTCGAAGCTCGACGGCCTCTACGAGTGCATCCTGTGCGCCTGCTGCTCGACGTCCTGCCCGAGCTATTGGTGGAACGGCGACCGCTATCTCGGCCCGGCGGTCCTGCTGCAGGCCTATCGCTGGCTGATCGACTCGCGCGACGAATCGCAAGGCGAGCGGCTCGACAATCTCGAAGACCCGTTTCGCCTCTATCGCTGCCACACCATCATGAACTGCGCCCAGACCTGCCCCAAAGGCCTCAACCCGGCCAAAGCGATCGTCCGCATCAAGGAGATGATGGTCGAGCGGCGATTGTGAAACGACGCGCGCGGCTCGCGCCAAGGGAAGTCCAAGCCAAACGCTTCTGACCCTTTGGTTTGGTTCAACTGGAACCTTTCGCCGGTTTACAGCGTTGACACGGCGCTGCCCGAAGCCGTGGCTGCCATGGCTGTCGGCGCTGCCGATCAGTTCATGCGCGGACGCAGGCGAGGCTTCGCTTTTCGACGATGGAGCGGAAACGACACAAAGGAGGCCGGAATGGCAAAGACAGAGGCGAAAGAGACCCACGTCCGAACAAGCAAGGATGCCCACGTCCGCGAGCGCCTTGGCACGCCGACCGACCTCAAGTCGGAGGCGACGCGGGACATCTCGGCCGCGCTGGCGGGATTGCTGGCCGACGTCTTCGCTCTCTACATGAAGACCAAGAACTTTCACTGGCACATGAGCGGACCGCATTTTCGCGACTATCATCTGCTCTTGGATGAGCACGGCGACCAGATTTTCGCCATGACCGATCCGATGGCCGAACGGGCGCGCAAGATCGGCGGCACGACCTTGCGCTCGATCGGCGACATTTCCCGGCGCCAGCGTCTTCTCGACAACGACGCGGAATATGTCGATCCGAAGGACATGCTGGCGGAGTTGCGCGACGACAACAAGGCCCTGACGGCGAGCCTGCGCGCGGTCCATAACGTGTGCGACGATCACGGCGACGTCGCGACCGCAAGCCTGCTCGAAGTCTGGATCGACGAGACCGAGCGGCGGACGTGGTTCCTGTTTGAGGCCACCCGCGGCGGTCCCGGGCAGAACGACTGAGCGACATCGCGCCGCGAACGTCGCGGGCGTGTTATCCGGTGCAGAGACCATCGGAACACCGCCGGCGGCGCTCGACCGCTGAGCGGCGTCGATCACCTGGGCGCATAGGATCGCCTGGTCGAGATTGCTCTTCGCGCCTCCCGTCGCCGCGGCCACAAAATCGGCGGCCACACCGCCGAACCAATCGGGATGGTGCGACCCCTCCGACAGGGACGGCGGACAGGACCAGCGCTGCTCCTGCGAATTCGATTTCAAGATCACAGCGTCGCCAACGACGCGGATCTCGCCCTTTTCCCCCTCAATCTCGATCGCGTTCGACCGCTCGTCGGCGGCCCAGGTCAGAAAGATGTTGCTCATCCCGAGCGTCGTCTCCAGGTCAACGCTCGCCGTGTCTTCGAGCGGATGCTCGTGGAAGCGGCGCGTTTCGAGCTGCGCCGCGACCCCAATGGGAGCGCCGGCCCAGCGCATGACGCAATAGATCGCGTGCCAGCCGTGATCGAACAGGATGCCGCCGCCCGCCATCGCTGGATCGACGCGCCAGTTCGTCACTCCGTCCGCGCTGACGGCGATCGCCGGCTGGGTTCTGAGCGTCCGCCAGCGAACGGATCGCACGGCGCCGATCGCGCCCTCGTCGACCAGAGCTGAGATCTTTCGGCAGATCGGCGCCTCGAGCCAGTTGTGCACCGTGTGCACGACGCGCCCAGCGCGAGCGGCTGCTGCGGCCAGCGCGCTTCGCGTCCTCGACCCGCGTGACCAGCGGCTTCTCGCTGAGCACATGCAGGCCCGCATCGAGCGCGCGTTCGATCAGCGCCGCATGGCTGCCCGGCGGCGCGCAGATGTCGACGAAATCGAGCTTTTCGCCGGCCAGGAGATCATCGACGGTTTCATACCATCGGCCATCGGGACAGGCGGCGAGAAACGCCTCGCGACGCGACGCGGCGGCGTCGGTCGCAGCGACAATCTGCACGTCCTCACGGGCTCGCCAACCCGGCAAGTGGCCATTGGCCGCGACATTGCCGAAGCCGATGAACGCGCCTTTGAGCACTCTGGCCGCTCAGTCGAGGTTGAACCGGCGCGCAATCGCGGCGAACGACTGATCGAGGATATCGACCCCGCGCAACGCTTCCTCTTCGGTGATGACCAGAGGCGGGTTGATGCGAATGACGTTGGAATAGGACATGGTGATGAGGCCGCGCTCCAGCGCCTCATGGAAGAGCGCGCGGGTGATGGTCTTGTCGAGCGGCGCCTTCGTCTTGCGATCGGCCACCATCTCGACGCCGATCAGCAGGCCTCGCCCGCGCACATCGCCGATGAAACGGTACTTGTCCTGTAAGAGCTTGAGCGCCTCGAGCATCTTGGCGCCGACGCGCGCCGAATTCTCGACGAGCTTGTCCTCAAGGATCGCCTCGACCGCGCCGAGCCCCGCCGCGGCGGCGAGCGGATTGCCGCCGTAGCTCGACGAACTGCCGCTCGGCTCGCCGAAGGGCGCGGCCGACATGCGCTCGAGCGACGAGGCGACGGCGCTCAACGGAAAACCGCCGCCGATGCCCTTGCCGATCGTCATAACGTCGGGCTTCAGACCGAAATGGTCAGAGGCCCACATCTTGCCGGTGCGGCCGAAGCCGACCAGAATCTCGTCGGCGATGAGAAGCGCGCCGGTCTCGGTCGCGATCTCGCGCACCGCGTGGATGAAGTCGTCGGGCGGAATGACGTTGCCGGCCGTGCCCTGCATCGGCTCGATGATGATCGCCGCAAGCTCGCCTTGCGTGTCGTTCTTGATGACGTTGCGCAGATGCTCGGCGCAGGCCAGGCCGCAGGAGGGATGCTGCAGGTTGAACGGGCAGCGGTAGCAATTCGCGTAAGGCGAATGATGCATGCCGGGCGGAAACGGTCCCTGATGGTTGCGATAAGCGCCGCCGAGCATGCCGATAACGCCCTGGCTCTTGCCATGGAAGCCGCCCCAGAAGCCGATGAACTCGAATTTCTTGGTGACCGACTTGGCGAGCCGGAACGCCGCTTCGACCGCCTCGGCGCCGCCCGAGAACAATTGCAGGTGGGTGATTCCGTCCGGCAGCAGCGAGGCCACGATCTTGAGGAAGCGCACACGAGCTTCGGTGGTGAAGCTGCCAAACGTCGATCGTTCGAGCTGCTCCTTCAGGCGCTTCACATAGTGCGGGTGGCTGTGTCCGACGCTGCCGACGGCGATGCCGGCGATGAAATCGAGATATTCGTTGCCGTCGACGTCGGTGATCGTGCAGCCTTCGGCGTGGTCGACGACGATCTGCGAGAAGAGCGCGATCGACTGCAGCCCCGGCGCCATGACCTTCGCCTCCTCGGCGAAGATCGCCTTGGACTTCGGGCCGGGCACGACGCGGCGTTTGAACGCGTTGTTCAGAGACGGAACTTCGTTCAAGAGATCAGTTCCTTGCTGAAGCGACCAAGCGAGGGCGCCGCTGGAAGCGCTCGGTCAGGCAATCGGCGATCGCCTCCGCGGCGCGATCGCGGTAGAGCGCGTAGCTCGGCCACGCGTTGAGGTCGATGATCATCGGCTCGCCATCGGCTTTGATGACCGCGTCGCCGCCGAAGACCTCCAGTCCAAGCGCGGCGGCGGCTTCGTGTCCGGCCTTGCTTAGACGAGCCTGGTCGAAGGAATGACCCAGCATTCCTTTGTCGCGATGATAGAACCATTGGAACCAATTGGAGTCGTGTGACCGCGCGCTATTCCGCACGCCGTAGAATTTGACCAGGTCGCCCGGCACGTGCTCCTGCGCGATGACGAACGGAATGCCGCGCTCGGCGAAGCGGCTCAGCGCGTCGCGCCATCCGACTTCGGACGCGGCATAGAGGACGTCGTCGGTCTGGGTCGCGTGAAAATCGTAGCGCTTGACCCACGCGCAATCGGCTGGCCGGGGCTTGTTCGCGTCGGTGGCGACAACCCAGCTGACGGGGGCCGACACGCGATGGCGCGCGAACAGTTCGACCATGCGGTGGCGGTAGGTGTTGCGAATGGCGGCCGGCGCGTTGACGACGATCGCGCCCGACTTCTCCATCGCCGCCAGGCGATCCAGGACCGTCGCGCGCTCGCACATGACGAACAGGTTGGCCGAAGGCGCTTCGACGATGGCGTCGGCGGCGATCAATTCGACCTTGAAGCCCCGTTCCGCCAAAGCTTCGCCGACCCGTCTCATGATGGCGGCGTCGTCATCGATGCGGCCAGGCGAGTGGGCGGGCTCGCGCAAGACGCCCACACAGGTCAAGCTCGTACTCATGCTCGGGCGTTCTCCGCGCCAGCCGCGAGAACCCAGCCTGCTCCGCAGCCTCGACGTCGTGCGCCCGATCGATGTCGAACACGAGAGGCAGGACGATTCCATAGACTGGCCGGCCTTCGTCGACCAGCCATTTGAGATAGTCGCGCAGACGGTCGAAGCCCATTGTCGGCTCCGCGCCTCGGTGAGCCGGAAGCCAGTAGACGCCGGCCGTAACATAGTCGCCGCGATCGCCGCCAAGCCGAAGAACGCGCCCGTCTGCGTCCGTCGTCGCCCACAACGGATTTTCGTCATCGACATGGCCGGTCAGACCGAGCA
Organism: uncultured Alphaproteobacteria bacterium; assembly: GCA_963762335.1. GTDB lineage: Bacteria > Pseudomonadota > Alphaproteobacteria > Rhizobiales > Beijerinckiaceae > Roseiarcus. Next base: position 100,121 of record CAVXKU010000001.1, read on the forward strand.
CGAATGCGTCTTCCGGGAGGCGGGCGGCCGACTCGACAAAACGCTGAAAGGCGTCGACGGGCATAACGGAATCAACCGTCGTGATAAGCGCCGGGGCGCCAGCAAGCCTGGCGGCGACAATCGCAAAGCTCGCATAGGACGACGGAGTCGTGCGCACGATCAGGTCGAGATCAAAATCCTGAGCGTGGTCACGAAGCCACCGCCTGCAATCGTCGCTCCCCTCGTTGACGATGACGGTCGCTTTGCGAACGCCGACCGCGCGAAAGCGATCGAGAGCATGGCCGATCAAGGGGTGTCCGCCGACCGGCGTCATCGGCTTACTGACGCGATAGCCGTCAGCCCGCAGGCGCGTCCCATGACCCGCGGCGATAATTCCTCCGCGGAGAGCGAGAGATTCTGGCGCGACCGTCATGTCAGGATGTCGAGAAGACCCGGCAGCTCGCTCACGGTGGGGAAAGCGGGTCGGTCCGCTGCGCTGCGCTCTGCGGCCTGGACGTCTTCGGGCGCGATCCAGATGAAGCCCATGCCGGAGCGCCGAGCGCCCTCATAGTCGCGCCGCAAGGAATCGCCGACCATCACGCTCGTCTCCGGCGCAGCGCTGCAGCGCCGAGAGAGCGGCCTGGAAAATCGCCGGTTCGGGCTTCTCCGCGCCGACACACTGACTATCCGTCATGACCCCGAACAAGGGACCAAGTCCCGAGCTCTCGCACACCGCTTCGAGATTGCCGTAGAAATTCGACACCACGCCAAGCCGATAGCGCTCGCTGAGCGCCTCGAGGACCGGGCGGTTGCGGGCAAAGGCGGCGGACATATCGGATAGAAAGCGCGAAGCGACGCGCTGGCCGCGATCGACATCGTTTGCCTCTGGGCCGCCTCCGCGGCCCGCGAGTTCGGCCTCGAGATTCGCGGCCAACAAGTCGACCGTCTCCTTGAGGCCCGTCGTGGGCGCAAGCGCGCCAACGAGCGCATCATCGGCGGCATAGAAAGCCGGCGCGAAAGCTTCGGCGGAAAGGTTCAGTCCTTCGGCCCGGTAGAGAGCGTAGAAACGCTCCTTCCACGGCACCCCGTCAGAGTCGAGCGTTCCGCCAAAATCAAACAGCACCGTTTCGATCGCTTGCACTATGAGCGGCCGCGCACTCGCAACTTTTTCGCTCTTCGGCGCCTCTGCGGGAAGATCGAAAGGCTCGCCGTCGATGAACGCATTGCACGCATCGTACGCGACGCTGTCGCGGAACTGGCGCGGCGGGGTTTTCATGAAGTAGGCCGACGGCGCTTCGAGCGGCCCGCCTACCCCGCGGTCCAGTCCGAGCTTCGCGCAACGCAAAGCGTCAATGACGACGCCGGCGCTGTTTGAGGAATCCTGCACCGACAGCCTGAGTTCGATCTCGAGCGGCGCGTCGCCGAAGCCGCGCCCCTCGAGGCGAATGAAAGCGATCTTGTTGTCATGCTGCCAGGGAATGTAGTCGGAGGGGCCGATGTGGATATCCGCGTCATCGAGCCGCTCGTCGAGCTGCGACTGGACGGATTCCGTCTTGGAAAGCTTCTTCGACTTGAGGCGCTTGCGCTCCAGCATGTTGAGGAAGTCGGTGTTGCCCGCCGTGTTGAGCTGGTAGGTCCGGTCGAGAGCGACGCCCCGGTCGGCGAACAGCCGCGCCAGCGAGCGATGGACGATGGTCGCGCCGACCTGGCTCTTGATGTCGTCGCCGACGATGGGCAGGCGGGCGTCTTGGAACTTTTTCGCCCATTCAGGATCGGAGGCGAGAAAGACGGGCACGCAATTCACCATCGCGACGCCCGCCGCCAGGCAGGCTTCCGCATAGTGCTTCACGGCCTTTTCGGAGCCGACCGGCAGGTAGCACAACAGCACTTCCGCGCCCGACTTGCGCAGAGCCTCAGCGATATTGGTCGGCTCGAGATCCGCCGGGCGAAAGGCGACGTCGTCGCCGTAGTCCGCCATATGCGGCGCCACGCCGTCGAGCTCGGGGCCCATCTGGACGACGACGTTCGACACCGGCAGCGAACTCTGGAAGACACGCGTGTTGTTCGGCTTGGCGAAGATCGCCTCCTCGAGCGGCCGGCCGACCTTGCGCACATCGACGTCGAAAGCGGAGACGAACTCGACATCGCTGGCCCGGTAGCCGCCGATGACCTGGTGCATCACGCCATCGAGCGCCGCGTTGCGGCGGCTGCGGTAGTATTCCACGCCTTGAACCAGTGCGCTGGCGCAATTGCCAACGCCGGCGATGGCGACCTTGATGTTCTTTGGCATTCGGTCTGAGATCCCCACAGTGCCCGCGGATCGGATCAACGGAATCCGTCGCTTATCCACAGGCGTGACGAAAACGTAAAGTATATATGACCGGGCTGCGAGCGCAAAGCCCAGTTTTACGCATGCGTGGAATGCATTTGGACCGCTGTCAGCTCAACAAAGCCAAGGACCCACCCACGCTTCACATGCCAAAGGCGGGGGTGCGGCTGTTGCCGCGCTTGAGGTTGCGATAGCGGGCCATCGCCCAAAGCGGGAAAAACTTCGAATAGCCGTGGTAGCGCAGGTAAAAAACGCGTGGAAAACCTGTCGCGGTGTGAAACGGCTCGCTCCAGAGGCCGTCCTCGCCTTGCGCGGCGGCCAGATAAGCAATTCCGCGGGCGACCGCAGGGTGATCGGCTTCGCCGGCCGCCATGAGCCCAAGCACCGCCCAGGCCGTCTGCGAAGCGGTGCTGGGCGCGGGTTCGTAGCCCTTATAGTCGAGCCGGTAGCTGCCGCCGCTCTCCCCCCAGCCCCCGTCCGCATTCTGGATGCCAACGAGCCAGCTGACGGCGCGCCGCATAGGCTCCGATTGCGGGTCCTGGCCGGCGATCGCCAGCGCGCATAGCGACGACCAGGTCCCGTAAATGTAATTCATTCCCCAGCGGCCGAACCAGCTTCCGTCCTTCTCCTGATCGGCCAGAAGGGCGTCGATCCCGCGCGCCAGAACCGGGCTCGTCGCGCGCGTTTCGCCGAGCTGCGCCAGCATCGAGACGCAGCGGGCCGTGACGTCCGCGGTCGGCGGGTCGAGCAGGGCGCCATGGTCGGCGAACGGAATGTGATTGAGGTAGTGATAGGTGTTGTCGGCGTCGAAGGCGCCCCACGCGCCGTTCTTGCTCTGCAGTCCTTCGATCCACTCGCGCGCTCGGGCGACTGGCTGGCGAATGCGCGTCAGGAGCCTGCGTCACGCCGCCGCGATCGGCGCGATCCATCGCCATCACCACCACAGCGGTGTCGTCGGTGTCGGGATAGTGCGGGTTGGCGTACTGGAACGCCCAGCCCCCGGGCCGAACATCCGGACGTCGGACCGCCCAGTCGCCCTTGACGTCGAGGATTTGGAGCGGCGCCAGCCAGTCGAGCGCCGCCCGCACCGGCTCGCCGCCGGCCTCGCCTCCCGCTTCCAGCAGCGCATGGGCGGTGAGCGCCGTGTCCCAGACCGGCGACAGGCACGGCTGGCAATAGGCCTCGTCCTTGCCGATAACGAGCAGCTTCTCGATCGACTGGCGCGCCGCCCGCAGATGAGGGTGGTCCGGCGGATAATCCGAGCGCGTCATACATCAGCACGGCGTTCGCCATGGCGGGATAGATCGCGCCGAGGCCTTCTTCGCCGTTCAAGCGCTCGGTCACGAAAGCCTGCGCCGCGTCGATCGCGCGGCGGCGTAGGGACGCCGGAAAGTAGGGCTCGACGCGCTTCAGCAGCCAATCGATCGCGCCGAAAAGCTTGACGGCCGCCCATGCCTGATGCGCGCCCTTTGGCCACTCGCGCACAGTTTCAGGGGGCGCGACGAACAGCTCAGGGATCGTGACGCCGCGCGGATTGGCGGGACGCGGCTTCAAGGCTTGCAGCACGAGCAGCGGGACCATCACGGTGCGCGCCCAATAGGAAACCTTGTCGATATGGAAGGGAAACCAGCGCGGCAGGAGCATGATTTCGACCGGCATGGTCGGCACGCCGCGCCACGGAATGGCCTCGTAGAGCGCGAGCAGGAAGCGCGTGAAGACATTGCTCTTCGCTGCGCCGCCATGGCCAAGAATCGCTTCGCGCGCATGGGCCATGTGCGGCGCGTCGGGATCGTCGCCGATCATCTTGAGCGCAAAGTACGCCTTGACGCTGGCGCTCATGTCGAACGGGCCTGCGTGAACAAGCGGCCAGCCGCCATGATCGCCCTGAATGCGCCGAAGATAGACGGCGATCAGGCGCTCGAGTTCAAGATCGGCCTTCTCGCCGCGGAAGTGTCTGAGCAGCACGTATTCGGCGGGAATCGTCGCATCGGCCTCAAGTTCGAAACACCAGTGGCCGTCCTCGTGCTGCTGGGCGAGCAATGCTTTCGCCGCGCTCGAGATGTGACGCTCGAGCGCGTCCGGCGACGGCGGATCTTGAGTATGATCGAGGGCAATATTCATTGCGAAGAAGCTCATAGCGTGGCGTCTTGGCGCTTTCGCGCCAGAGCCCAGTGACGATCGACGCAGCCTTATAGCCCGAACGCACCGCGCCTTCGATCGTGGCTGGCAGGCCGGTCTGGACCCAGTCGCCCGCGAGGACAACATTTGCCCATCGGGTGCGCGAATCCGGCCGTTTGGCGTCTTGCGCCGGCGTCGCCGCGAAGGTCGCACGCTTTTCCTTGACGATCTGCCAGGGCGGCAGGTCGGGCGGAAGGCCAGTCAGCGCCGCCGCCTCGCGCCAGATCTCCGGCCGCAAGTTCATCGCGCGGACGGTCGATGAGCCGGTCGGCGTTGCTGATCGTGACGGAGAGCCGGTCGGGAAAGGCAAACAGCCATTCGATCTCCCCATTGACGACGCCGAGGATCGCCGGTTGCCCGCGAGGCGGCGCGATCTGGAAATGGACGTTGAGAATGCCGCGAAATTCGTCCGGCGCAGTCAAGCCTGGAAGGAGATCCTTCGCGATCCATGGCGGCACGCCGAGAATCACAAAATCATCCGCGCCAAGCTCCTGCTGCGTCCGGTCAAAGTCGAGCCCAACGGCGCGATCATTCTCGAAACGGATCGTTCGAAGGCGGTCGCCAAAGCGAACCGCAGACCCGCGCGCGGCGAGAAAGGCGAGCGCCGGATCGATGAAGCTTTGCGCAAGGCCATGGCCGGCGAAGAGCGGGTGACAGGCCTTTCCGCCCGCGGCGAGCGTCTCGCGCAACAAAGCCGCGGTCAGCTTGGCCGAGCTTTCCGGGGGATCGGTGTTGAGCGCCGAAGTCAGCAGGGGACGCCAGAGCCGCTCGTAAAGCGGTCCCCCGCAGTCCATCGCCTCGCCGACCGTCGCGCCCCGCCCCTTCATGAACACGCCGAGCGGAGCGAAATATTCGCCAAGCGTCGTGCCCGGCACGCGTTTCTTCGGATCGAACAGCCACCACGGGATACGGCCTTCGCTGAGATCGAGCCGCCAGCGCTCGCCGCTCTTGAGGTCGGCGAAGTCGAAGATCGCAGCGCCGGGATCGTGCAGCGTCTCGCGCGCTCCGATCCGATCGAGATAGTCCAGCGCCTCATGATTGCCTGACAGCAGCAGATGGTTGCCGTTGTCGATGACGAGGCCAAGCGTCGGATCGGGATAGGAGCGGCAACGGCCGCCGGCAAAAGCACGCAGCCTCATGCACGACGACCGTGAGCCCGGCATCGACAAGGCGCACGGCGGCGCTCAAGCCCGCAATCCCCGCGCCGATGACATGGACGGTACGCCGCCGCTCACACGACGCCATAGCGCAGAAGCGCGCCGAGCAGGCGTAGTCGGCTGGCCTTTGCCCGTCGTCGCGGCGGGGCGAAGCCCTCCTTCAGCATCCTGTCGAGGATCGAGCCATACGCGGCAGCCATCAGTCGCGGCGCCTTCACCGCCGCGCGCGGCGCCGACGCCATGATCGATTGGGCCTTCTCGAAATGCTCGCGAGCGCGCGCCGCCACCTCGACGCAGGCCTGGGCGAGCTTCGGGTCCGCAGCGGCGGCCAGCGGTTCGTCGGTCGTCACCCCCGCGGCTGATAGCGCCTCGCGCGGCAGATAGAGCCGGCCGATGCTTGCGTCCTCGTCGATGTCGCGCAGGATGTTGGTGAGCTGGAGCGCGCGGCCAAGATGATGGGCAAGCGCGACGCCGCGTTCGTCGGCCAGGCCGAAAATGCGCACCGAAAGCCGACCGACGGCCGACGCCACCCGGTCGCAATAGAGGTCCAGCGTCGCCCAGTCCGGAGCGCGGATGTCCTGCTCGGCGTCCATCGCCATGCCGTCGATCACGGCGTCGAAATCCTCACGCTTCAAGATGATAGGTTCGGGTGACCTCGGCGAGCGCGGCGAGATGGGCCGGCGCCCGTCCGGCGACCATCGCGGCGATGTCGACGCGCCAATGCTCCAACTTGGCCAGGCGCTCGGCCGCTGTCGCCGGCCCGCGGTCGTCGGCGATGTCGTCGACTTCGCGACAGAAGCCGTAGAGCGCAAACATCCCCTCGCGCTGCTTCTCCGGCAAAATGCGCATGGCGGAATAGAAGGAGCTGTGCGCCGCAGGCGCCGCCTGCGAACTCATGCCGTCGCTTTCGCTCGCATCCCGACCGAACGCATCATCGCGGAGCCCAGAAAACGCGCGGCGCCAAGGCCGCCGACAAGCGCGAAGCCAGCCTTGCCGAGATGGACGCGCTCGCTCAGCGGATCGCGGCTTTCGAGATCGCGCGAGAGGCGGCGCGCGAGCGCATGGATCGCGGCGATCTCGGCGCCGAGCCGCACGTCCCGAATCTGCGGGATGAGCGGCGCGCCGCGCGCCACGAGTTCGCTCGTGCGGCGGGCAAGCTCGGCGAGCGCGCCGCGCAGGGCCGGCGGCGCCTTCGGCGCGTCCAGCATCTCCACAGAGGCTCCGTGCGCGGCGAGCGTATCGAGCGGCAGATAGACACGGTTGAGCCGCCGTAGTCCTCGCCGCAGTCCTGCAAATGATTGATGATCTGCAGCGCCGAGCACAAAGCGTCGGAGGCCGGCCACATCGACGGATCTTCTTCGTGCACGTCGAGAACGAAACGGCCAACCGGCGCGGCGGACAAAGCGCAATAGTCCATCAGCTCTGACCAGTTGGCGTAGCGGTTCTTCCGCGCATCCAGCCGGAAGGCCTTGAGCAGATCCGAGAGCATGCTTCGGGCTCAAGCCGGTCCTGGCAAGCTCAAGCCTCAGGGGCTCGGCTTCGTCAGCCGGCTTTCCGCGCCCGGTGAGCGCATCGTCGAGATCGTCGAGAAGCTCGAGCTTCGTCTCTGGCGTCAGAGTCGGATGATCGGCGACGTCGTCGGCCGCGCGCACGAAGCGATAGAAGGCCATGATCGGACCGCGTCGCTGCTCGCTGAGCAGCCACGAGGCGACCGGAAAATTCTCGTCTCGGTGGCCCTTGCCCGAGAGGGCCTCTTTCACCGTCGTCACGCGCGCCCTGTCTCCCGCATCGGCGCCTGGAATCGACCTTTCCAGTAGCCGCCTCGCCCCCGCCAATATTGGTACGCGGAATCGAAGGTGAAGGCGACATAGGCGGCGGCGATTGCGGGCAAGGCGAGGCCGCCAACAAGGGGCCGACCGTAAAGCCGCAACATCGGCGCGAGCGCAATCGCCATCATCGCCCAGGTGACGCGCGCCGACCGCTTGCGCTGCGCCCCGCGCGAAAATCGCGAACAGCGGCGGCGCGAGATAGACAAGCGCCATCCCGCCGATCGCGCCGGCGAGCCGCACGGACGAATAGCGCAATTCGGCGAAGGCCGAGCGCGACACCATCCGGCTGAATTCGGCGAAGGTGGAATAGGCGCGCAGACTATCGACGCTCTCGGTTAGCCCAAGCCAGATCGGCCCCTGCCCTTTCATGAGCGCGCCCAGCGCGCAATCGTCGATGAGCGCGCCGCGCACGGCCTCGAGACCGCCTGCCGCGTGAAGAGCCTCGCGTCGCACAAGCATGCAGCCGCCAGCCGCCGCGGCGGTCGCGCGTCGCGGATCGTTCACCCAGGCGAACGGATAGAGCATCTGAAAGAAGAACACGAAGGCCGGCGCCAGCCAGCGCTCGGCCGCGCTTTCGCAGCGCAGCTTCACCATCAACGACGTGAGCACGCTGTTCTTGGCGCGGGCGATCGTGACGAGACGAGAGAGCACGTGCGGCGCATAGGCGATGTCGGCGTCGGTGAACAGGACGAATTCAGGCCTGGCCGCGCCGGCCTCGACCTCGGCCAGGCCCAGGCGCATCGCCGACAGTTTGCCGGTCCAGCCCGGAGGCGGGCCAGTTCCGGTGACGATTTGTAGCCGGTCGGCCGCGTGAGCGTCGCTCGCGGCAGTCCGACGCGACGGCGGCCGTGCCGTCCGTGCTCTGATCGTCAACCACGACCACCGAAAAGGACCCGGGATAGTCCTGCCTCAGAAGCGAGCCGACGCTGCGGGCAATCATGTCGGCCTCGTCGCGAGCCGGGATGATCGCCACGACGCTCGGCCAAGCATCCGGCTCGTTCGGTGGACGACAGCGGCGGCGGCGGAATCGTCGCGCTCGCCGCACAGCCAGAACCATCCCCTGCCGAGCAGAAGATAGGCCCATATGGCGAGCGGAAGGAGGGAGACGGCGACGAGAATCATTTGAGATAGCCGTGCGTGCGAAACCAGGCGATCGCATCGGCAAGGCCCTCGCGATAGGGCCTCGAAACATAGCCCAGTTCGCGCCGCGCCTTGGAATCGTCGAAGAACATATGATGGCGCGCCATCCGCAGGCCATCCATCGTGATGAACGGCTCGACGCTGCGCAGGCTCGCCAGCACCTCCGCTCCGTATGCGATCGGATAGAGCAGCTTCCGCGGCAGCTTGACCGTCGGCGGACGCCGCCCGACGAGCGCGAGCGATGTCGGCCAGCATATCGGCGAGGAGCACGTTCTCGCCGCCGAGAATGTAGCGCTCGCCGATCCTGCCGCGGTCGAGCGCGGCGAGATGGCCGGCCGCGACATCGTCGACATGCGCGAGGTTGAGCCCCGTGTCGACAAAGGCCGGCATGCGCCCCGACGCGGCCTCGACGATGATGCGGCCGGTCGGCGTCGGCCGCACGTCGCGCGGACCGATCGGCGTTGACGGATTGACGATCACCGCCGGCAGGCCGTCGCGCTGGATCATCGCCTCGACCAGACGCTCAGCCGCGACCTTGCTGCGCTTGTAGACGCCGATTCCCTCGCCGTCCGCAAGCGGACGATCCTCTGTCGCCGAGGCGCCGTCCGTCGAGCTTCAAGGTCGCGACGCTGCTCGTGTAGACGATGCGCTCGACGCCGGCCCTGAGCGCCTCCTCCATGATGAGGCGCGTTCCCTCGACATTGTTGCGGTGGATCTCGTCCGGGTTTCGCGCCCAGAGCCGGTAGTCGGCGGCTGCGTGAAAGAGAAAGCGGGCGCCTTTCAGCGCCGCCGCCAACGAGGCGCGATCGCGCAGATCGCCCTCGCACAGAGTGTCGGCCGGGTTGAGATTTGTCCGCGGGCTCGATGGACGCACCAGCACGCGGACCTCGTCGCCGCGCGCGCGCAGCGCAGCGGCGATTGCAGAACCGAGAAAGCCGCTCGCGCCCGTGACCAGGACGGTCGAAGGGAGTTCGCGCGCGACCTTCGACAGCAACCGTGCCCTGCTTCGCTGGCAGACCTGAGATCCGCCGGAGCAACGCTTTGTCTACCTTCACGATCCATATGATCTTAAGCTTACCAGACTAGGGAGCCGCCTCGAAACATTCACATAATATGTCTTGAATACCCTGTTTATTTAAAACAAAGCGCGTCAGCTTTTGACGGAATCGCAAAAGTGCCCGTCCGCAATCTTCCCAAATTCTTGCTCGGCCAATCGTCCAGCGCTTAAGGATTCATCCCATCCCGGTCAAGCCGTTTCAGGTTCGAGAAGCGTCCGCCGTCCCTGAACACCGCTCACTTCGTCAGTTCGATGACGCTGCTCAGAAGGCCGCTTGGATCCGCGCTTTGGCCCGACGTGGATCTCGAACCGCCCCGGCTCCAGAACGCGATCGAGGTTTTGGCCGACGAATGACAGATCCTCAACCGGAAGCCGCCACGTCACCAGTCTTGCGTTCACCGGCCGCGAGAACGGCCTTCTGCACCCCCTTCAGCTCCAGCAGCGGCCGAGCGACGCTCGCGACGGGATCGCGCACGAACAGGAACAGCGTCGCCTCGCCGTCCACCGCGCTCTCGTTATGGACCGCCAGACGACACTTCAAGACTGTCATTCGCTTTCACGCGAGTACGGCTCGCAGCGAAGATCGCTCAGCGCAAAGCGGCTGTATGAAAGGCCGTGGCCAAACGGAAATTGGGGCGTCGGCGGCAGATCGAGATAGGTGCTCGAGTAATGCACTCCGGGCGCGTAGGGCCGACCAGACGGAAGCTCGTTGTAGAAGATCGGGACCTGCCCCACGTGGCGCGGCCAGCTCACTGGCAATCGTCCGGTCGGATTGAATTTGCCGGTCAGAACGTCGGCGATCGCGTGCTCCAGCCTCGTGCCCAAGAAACCACGTCGCCAGCACGGCGTCCGCCCGCTCGAACAGCCATGGCAGAGTGAGCGGCCGGCCCGAGGACAGCGTCACGACGACGGGTTTGCCGAGGTCAAGGATCGCTTCGGCGAGCGCGCTCTGGCGCCCGGGCAAGCCGAGATCGACCCGGCTCGCCGCCTCTCCGCTCATCGCCGCGCTCTCGCCAAGGCAGAGCACGACGGCTTCGGCGCCGGCGCAGAGATCGACCGCAGCCGATATTCCGTCGGTGTTCTCTCCCGTTATCTCGACGCCGACGGCGTGATCGATGCGGCAGTGCGGCAGCGCCGCCTTGAGCCCTTCCAGAATGGACACAGCGTCTTCAGGACGGCCCGCCGAGGCCCATGATCCCAGCATCTCTGCCCGGCGCCGCGGCCAAAGGGCCGATCACGGCGACGCGTCGGATTTCGGGGGAGAGCGGCAAGACTCCCGTGCGATTGGACAGGAGCACGATCGCTCGCCGCGCCGCCTCTCGCGCCAGCTCGCGCCGTTCCGCCGCCCGGCCTGCCTGCGGCGGGACCGACCCGCGGCGATAGGGATCGTCGAACAGGCCGAGGCGCTCCTTCAGCTTGAGCACCCGCAGCACGCAGGCGTCGATCGCGGCCATCGTTACGAGGCCGCGCTCCAGCGCCTCGGGCAGGCACTGAACATAGGCGCCGCTCGTCATGTCGATGTCGACGCCGGCGTTCAGCGCGAGCGCCGCGGCCTCGACGAGATCCGCCGCGACGCCATGATTGAGGAGCTCGGCGACGGCGTTGTAGTCGCTGATCACGACGCCATCGAAGCCGACGACTCCCCTGAGCCAACCTTGCAGCAGCTTGGCGTTGGCGGTCATGGCCACGCCAGCGACATCGATGAACGCCGGCATGATCGCCGCGACGCCCGCAGCGACAGCCGCCGCAAACGGCGGCAGGTAAATCTCGTGCAACGTTCTCTCGGACACATCGGCCGAGGCATATTCGCGGCCGGCGGTGACGGCGCCATAGGCGCAGAGATGCTTGGCCGTGGCGGCAAGGCTATCCCGCGCCGCGAGGTCTTGTCCCTGGAAGCCCCGCGTCTTGGCCGCCGCCATCTGGGAGGCAACCCAGGTGTCTTCGCCAGGGCTTTCGACGATGCGTCCCCAGCGTGGATCGCGCGCCACGTCGAGCATCGGCGCAAAAGTCAGCGCCACGCCGTCCTCCGCCGCCTCTTCGGCGGCGACGCGCGCCGTCTTCTCCCAAAGATCAGGCGCGAACAGACACGCTTCCGCCAAGGGAGACGGGAAAAATCGTGTGGTGGCCATGGATGACGTCGAGGCCCATCAGCAAGGGAATGCCGAGGCGGGATTCCTCCACCGCGAGACGCTGGACGGCGCGCGTCTCGTCCGCCCCCCAAAGATTGAGCAAGTTTCCGATCCGCCCGGTTCGAATCCCCTCCTGCAGATCGCGAAGCTCGCCGGGGCCGGTGACCACGCGAGACGGCGGCGACCATGTTGAGTTGCCCGATCTTTTCCTCGAGCGTCATCGAGGCGAGCAACGTATCGATGCGTCCCATGCTCTTGCCTTTTCCTCAGCCGCGAGCCGATGGTTCGTGGCCCGCGATCTTCTCGATCGGAAACAGGCTTCGCAAGCGGCGTCGCTCGATGCAACAGTCAATCTAGGCCCTCGAACATCCGCCAAGACGACCGGGCCGGATCATGCGAGAATGTGCGTCAGGGGAGGGGAATTCGATGGCGGAACAGTCCAATAATCCACCGACCAGGCGCCGACAACGCGGACAGCGCCTCGCTAAAAAGCCTGTTCTCCGACGTCATCTGGATGGCTTCGGCATTCTGGGTTTCGCGCCAGCGCAACAAACTCCTGACCCTGGCCGGCGGGCTCGTCGTGGTCGTCGGGGCCACGGCCTACATGCAGATCAGGCTCAATTCCTGGAACCGCCCATTCTACAATGCGCTGACCAACAAGGACATGTCCGGTTTCCTGACGCAGCTCGGCGTCTTTGGCGAAATCGCCGGCATATTGCTTGTTCTCAACGTGGTGCAGATGTGGCTCAATCAGAGCTCGAAGGTCGTTCTGCGCCAGGGCCTGGTGAACGATCTTCTGAATCAGTGGCTCAAGCCGAAGCGCGCTTTCCGCCTGTCGAATTCGGGCCCGCTCGGCGCCAACCCCGACCAGCGCCTCCAGGCCGACGCCCAGCATCTGACCGATCTCTCGACCGACCTGGGCATCGGCCTTCTGCAGTCGAGCCTTCTTCTGCTCACATTTGTCGGCGTGCTTTGGGGGCTCTCGCAGGGCCAGTTTCTGCCGATCGCTGGCCGCGACTTCGCTCCGCCCGGCTATCTCGTGTGGTGCGCGCTGGTCTACGCCGGCGCCGCTTCGTACGTGAGCTGGCGGGTCGGGCGCCCGCTGATCAACCTCAATGCCGAGCACTATGCGCGAGAGGCTGATTTTCGCTTCGCCCTCGTGCGGGTGAACGAGCACATCGACGGCATCACCCTTTACGGCGGCGAGGCCGACGAGAGGGAGCGCCTGAATGGCGTGTTCGGCAACGTGCTCGACATTTCATGGCGGATCGTCAATTCCGTGACGCGGCTGACCTGGGTTACCGCCGGCTACGGCTGGTTTACGATCATCGCGCCGATTCTGGTCGCGGCCCCAGCCTATTTCCGGAGCAACATAAGCTTCGGCGAACTGATGGTGATTGTCGGCGCCTTCAACCAGGTGCAGACGGCTCTGCGATGGTTCGTCGACAATTTCTCCAACCTTGCGGACTGGCGCGCGACGCTCTTGCGCGTGGCGCGGTTCCGGAAGGCGATCTTGGGCATGGACGACCTCGGCGAAGCGGCAAGCCGCATCAAATTCGCCGAGGGGGACGATCAGTCGATAAAGATCGACGATCTCCGCATCGCCTCACCGGCGGGCTGCGTCATGCTGAGCGAGCCGCATACAGACATCGACGCCAACGAACGTGTCCTGATCGCCGGCGAAAATGGCGAAGAAAAAGCCTTGCTGTTTCGCGCCATCGGCGGGCTTGTGGCCGTGGGGGAGCGGCCAGATCACGCACCCGGCGCGCAGCACGATCATGTTCATGCCGGTGCGAGCCTATATCCCGCCCGGCTCGCTTCGCGAGGTCGTCGCTTACCCGCACCCAACCGAATCCTTTGACCATCCGGCCATCGTCAATGCGCTTGCCGACGTCGGACTGGAACACCTCGAGCCGCATCTCGACACGGTGGATCGATGGGACCGGGAGTTGACCGACGACGAAAAGCAATGCCTCGCCTTTGCCCGCGTCGTTCTGCAAAGGCCGCGCTGGGTCGTGGTGAACGATGCGCTCGATGTGCTCGATCCGACTTCGCGTGAGCGCATCAGGACGCTGTTCTCGAACGAATTGGCTGAAATCGGCATCATCAACATCGGCCATGACCAGCCGGAAACCGGCTTCTATCTCCGCAAGCTCAATCTCGTCATGGATCCGAGCGGGCAGAAGTTCGAACCCGAACGCGAGCACGGAATCCCTGACCCGCCGAAATCCACCGCCGAATCTCTTCCCGCCCAATAGACAGGACGTCGATGCCACATTCCGCCAAAACCAAGCCGCACCACAAGGAAGTCAAGCGCAAGGAGAAGCTCTCCGACGAGGCCTTGCTTGACCTCGTCCAGCGCCAGACCTTCCTCTTTTTCTGGGACGGCGCGGAGCCCGTGAGCGGGCTGGCGCGCGATCGCGCCGGACGGCTGGCGGATCCGGCCGACCATGACGTCGCGACGGGCGGCTCCGGCTTTGGCGTGATGGCCATGATCGTCGCCTGCGAGCGCGGATGGGTGACGCGAGCCGAGGCGCTCGCTCGCCTGTCGAAGTCGCTCGACTGCCTCGAGAGGGCGACCTGCTATCACGGTCTCTATCCCCATTTCATGCACGGCGACACCGGCGCGACAAAGCCGTTCAGCCGCAAGGACGACGGCGCCGATCTGGTCGAGAGCGCGTTCCTGTTCCAGGGGCTCCTGTGCGCGCGCGCCTATTTCGATCGCGATACGTCGGAGGAGAAGCGAATTCGCGACCGCATCACCTATCTTTGGAGCGAGGCGGAGTGGGATTGGTACACCCAGGGCGGCCGAATTGCGCTCACCTGGCACTGGAGCCCGACCAACGGCTTCGCGCTGAACCATCCTGTCCGCGGCTGGAACGAGTGCCTCATCGCTTATGTGCTCGCCGCTTCTGCGCCGCGCTATCCGATGCCCGCCGAGGCCTATCACGAAGGCTGGGTCCAGAGCCGTCAGTTCGTCAACGGACGCAATTTCGAGGGCGTCGAGCTTCCTCTCGGACCCGACTGGGGCGGACCGCTCTTCTTCACCCATTATTCCTTCTGCGGCATCGATCCGCGCGGGCTTGAGCGACAACTATGCCGACTACTGGAAGCAGAACGTCGCTCATACGCGCATCAACTACGCCTACTGCGTCCGCAACCCGCATGGGTACAAGGGCTACGGACCGAACTGCTGGGGCCTCACCGCCGGCGACTCGATCAAGGGCTACGACGCGCATTCGCCCAACAACGACAAGAGCGTCATCACGCCGAGCGCCGCACTGGCGAGCTTCCCCTACGCGCCGACGGAGGCGATGGCGGCGCTGCGGCACTTTTACGACAATCTCGGCGACAAGATCTGGGGCCGCTTCGGCTTCATCGACGGCTTCAGCGAGCAGCATGATTGGTACGCCGACAGTTACCTCTCGATCAGCCAGGGGCCGATCGTCGTCATGATCGAGAACTATCGCAGCGGCCTCATCTGGAAGCTGTTCATGAGCATTCCCGAGATCCGCGAGGGGATGAAGAAGCTGGGCTTCAAAAGTCCGCATTTCGTTTCAGCGATAGCGTGACTGCGCTCGACGACTGGATAGAGAAAGAAGCGCGCTTCGCCGCGGGCGCGATGTTGCGATCCGTCTCGGCTACCAACCTGGTCAAGGAACGTCCGGGCTTCGGGCAGCGCGTCGTCCCGCGGCCGGGGTCAGTGCTGGCTTCGCCGGTCCCCGCCTCCTACGATCCGGACCCCGACTATTTCTTTCACTGGTTCCGGGATTCGGCGATCATCATCGACGCGTTGCGCGTGGCTGAAGCCGAGGGGCTCGAGAAGCGAATCGCTGTCGACCGTTTGCGGGAGTTTGTCGACTTCAGCCGATCGCTGCGCGAACTGGACGGGCGGGAGCTTGTTCGCGACGGGCGCTTCCGGGAGAAGGTTCAGCCGTCCTTCCTGCAATATGTGCGGCCCGACGCCGAGATCGCGGCGGTCTTTGGCGATTCGGTGCTGGCCGAAGCCCGCGTCAATCCGGACGGAACGCTCGACTTCACCCGTTGGGCGCGTCCCCAGAATGACGGGCCGGCGCTTGAAGTCCTTGCGCTCACGCGATGGCGCGACGCGCAGCCGGACTTGGACGACGACGCTTCAGGCGGCCATGCTCGAGCTCGTGATCGGCGATCTCGACTTCATCCGGGCGCGCGTCGAGCGAACGCTCGTTTCGACATCTGGGAGGAAGAGTGCGGATATCATTATTATACGCAGCTCGTGCAGGCCGAGGCGCTGGCTCGCGGCGCCGAATGGCTTGAGGAAGCGGGCGACGCCGCGCTGGCTCGCGCCTGCCGTTCCGCGGCGGACGAACTCGCACCGAGTCTGGACGCCTTTTGGAGCGCGAGAGACGGCTACTACCGCTCAAGGACTGGCGTCGCCGGCGGCGTCCCGGAAAAGGCTCTCGACATTTCGGTGATTCTTGGCGTGCTTCACGCTGGGCGCAAGGAGGGAACGCACAGCGTGCTCGACCCGAGGGCCCAGGCGACACTTGACCGCATTCGAAGACCTGTTCGACGCTGAATATCCGATCAACCGAAAGCGCCCGCCTGAGCGTGGCCCGGCGATGGGGCGCTACGCGAACGACGCCTATTACGGCGGCAACCCCTGGTATCTGGCGACGCTCGCCGCGGCCGAGTTCTATTTCAGATTGGCGATTGCGCTGAGATCGGGCGGCGCCGATGCCCGCGACGAGCGAGAACGCGCGCTTTCGGCGCCAGCTCATCGCCGCGGACGGAGCCCGGGGAACTCGGACTTCGCGGCGGCCGCTCTCGAACGCGGCGACACGTTCATGCGCACCGTGCAGGCGTACACTCCAGCCGAGCGGCGATCTTTCGGAGCAATTCGATCGCACGACGGGCGCGCAGATCTCGGCCAAACATCTGGCCTGGAGCTACGCCGCCTTCATCACCGCCGCCGCGAGCCGCCGCCGGGCCGCCCAGGCCATTCGAGGCTGAGGTCCTTGCGCGACTGTCTCAAGCCCGGCGTCACGATTCGCTTGCCGAACTGGCGCCGCAGCCCGAAGGCGTGGCGAATGAGCATGTTGGCGTAGAGGCCGGGACCGCTCGAATAGATGCGCCAGCCGCCATCGACGGCGATCGAGTTGGCTTTGACGCGCGCCCATTCGTCGCTCGCCTGATAGCGGTCCTGGAAGGCCGCGTCGCTGCTGCTGAAATAGGCGTTGCGCTGCCTCAGCGAGGCGTTCGGAAGCTCATCCGTCACGGCGATCGGATTGGCGACCAGCAGCGCCTCCCACAGCGCGTCGAATTCGCCGATGTCGCTCATCGCCTCGCCGTAGCGCAGATGCGAATGCGTATACATGAGCCCGATTTCGCGGCCGAAGAAGGCCGCCGATTCCGCCCGCTGAAAGAACGTCTCCGGGCCGCCGTGATAGGCGATCGGCTTGTCCATCAGCCGCGCGCCGTCGGAAAAAAGCAGATGCTTGCGGATGAGGCTCAAGTGCTTGCGCGCCTGGGCCTGGGTGAACAGGCCGCCGATCATGCTCTGCGTCATCGGCAGGAGCGAGTAGGCGAGGCCCGTTTGCTTGTCGCTCGGGTGCAGCAAAAGCTCGGGCTCGCCGCCTTCCGGCCGGAACACGCCATAGCCGGCGACGACGCCGTCGCGAATGAGATAGCGTGTTGAAGTCCTTGCGCACCGCGGCCGCAAGCGCGTCGAGCGCCTTCGCTTGGCTCGGCGGGCGCTTCGCTCGGCGAAGGATTTCGGCGTAGCGGCGAAGCTGCTCGTAGAAGAGAACGACCGTCCAGGCGCTCGTCATCCAGTCGCTCGTCGTCGGATCGACCGGCCGCAGCGAATCGTTCCAGTCGCCGTGGCCATAGCGAACGAGATTCGTGCCCGGGATGAAGCGCGCGCGCACCGTCTCGATCAGCTTGTCGATATGGCCGGTGACCGGATCGGCGTGCGGCGTCTTCTCGAAATTGTCCGCGCGGCGCCACGCGATCGTCTCGTCGAGGAAGGCAAAATCGCCGGTCGCCTCGATATAGTCGCAGAGCGCCTTGAGCGGCCAGACGATGATGTCGCCGTGCGACTCCTTGTCCTGCACGACGGAATAGGGTTCGAGCATGAACCATTGCGGCCAGTCGCCGCTCTCCTCGTATTGCTGAGCGAAGAGGATGCGCAGAATCTCTTTGACCGGCTGATCGTGCTCGAGCGTCAGCAGGAGTTCGATCGAGCCCTGGCAGACGTCGCGCGTGCCCCAGGCGCCGCCGGTATATTGTTCGAGACCGTGCGGCGCGGTGAGATGGATCATCGCGTCATGCGCGAGCCAGGGAAGAATCGTGTCGACGGCAAGCGCATCCGCGGAGTCCTTGGCGCTCCTCACCCGAACGCCGCGCGTGAGCTTGCGCCAGAAGCGATCGGCGGGCTTGAGCATCGTCGGCTTCGTCGACCGGCTTGGCGTATTTTGACGACAGCGCGTCGGCCTGCTTCGCATCGGTCATCGAGCCCACGACCGCGAACACGAATTCATTCGTCGGCCGCGTGCGGATCGCGGCGTATCCGCCGCTGCGGCGCTTGCCGTCGGCGTAGAGCAGTTCGTCGCCGCCAATGGCTTCGACGCGTCCCGGCGTGCTCGTCACGAGGCGATAGACGGCCTCGAGGATATTGCTGACCCCAGCGATCATTGAGATCCGGCCGGAACGTGAAGCGCTTTCGCTTCGAGTCGATCTCGATGCGGCCGGCAGGGCCAAACTCCTGCTCGCCAAGAACAAGATGACCGAAGACGAGAAAGCGGCATCTTGGCCCTTCGACCGTGACGCGCCACTGCATGGCGGGCTCGTCGCCGGAAACGGTCGCGGAGACCGTGACGGTTCGCTTGCCCAGACTGATAGATCCAGCGGCAGTCGTTGAGGCCCATTTCGAAGGCGGACGGGACGGTCAGCAACCGCCATCCGTCCTTCGTCTCCATCAGCATGCGCAGCCCGCTGGCGCGGGTGATGTTGTAGGGATCGCGCGAGACGGAAAAGAGCTTGTGGAATGACGTGTTGCCGATGGTGAGCTGCGCGCCGAACACGCCGTGCATCCATGCGGTCGCGCAAAGAATCGCCTCGTCCGGCAGCATCTCCTCGCCGCTGCGCACCAAGGAACCGTGGCGGCGCGCCACGATGCTGCTCCTTGTCGCGCAGGACGACGTGGCGGCTGTGCGTTCTTCCCGGGACAAAGAAAGACAGAAGCTGGTCGCCGGCCTCGTTCGACATGCGTGCGCCGGCGGTAGCGCGCGCGGATCGCCTTCTCGTCGAGCGTCTCCGCGACGGCGGAGCGGGCGTCATGGAGCAGACTTCGCGGCGGCACGGACAAGGCGACTTCGCGCTGCGCCCAGTCCTTGCTGGCGCGTTCGATGATCTCGACCTGGCTCAGGTCGGCGTCGCTCGACGCCGCGGGGTGGTCCGGCTCGAAGAAGCCAAAAAACGTCCAGGACGTCTCTCCGCCAGGCTCGAGCGTCACAGCCTTCGACTGCAGAGCCGCGCACGCCGTCTCGAATTGAAGGCGCTCGGACGGCAGGTTCGTCCCGAACGGAACGCCCAGTTGATCGGCGTCGCGATATTCAGGCCCCATCAGCTGGCGAAAATCGGTCGCGAAGCCTGCGGCGCCTTCCAGGCAGCCGTGCGCGGCCCACGGATACGCTCCGCCCTGCGACAGATTTTGCCTGCCCATCAGAACATGGTCCAGGCGCGGATGACTGCGCGACGTGATGGTCGAGATACTGGCTGGCGTAGGCCTCGTTGTTCATCAGGAAGCCCTGATCGCCGAGCCCGAGATCCTGGATGAGGACAGCGTCGCAGGGAAGCTCCTCGTCGCGGCGATTGACGACCTCGACCCGCCAGAACCACGCGTTCAAGCGCGGATGCAGCCAGAGCGTGACCCGATGGCTGACGCCGCTCTCCTCTCCCTCCCAGACATAGCGGTCGTCCGAAGCGCCGACGCGAAGCCCTGCCTCCGGGCCCGATCACAGGCAGAATCGTCGGCTGCGGTCCGCCCATGCGCAAATAGAGGCGCGCCATGCCGTTGGCGATCGGCAAGGCGAGCGTCTGATTGATCACGATCCGACGGTTCGCTTGCGTGTGCTCGATGGCGAAGATCGCGCCGCTCGGCAGGACGCTGACCGAAAGCCCGGACCCATTGGCGATCCGCAAAAGGTCGAGATCGTCTCGACGCGGCGTCGTCAGGATCTCAATCGACGAGTCCAACATTGTCCCCTCCCCTGCCCGCGATCTGTCTTTCATCAGCCGGCCGGCCGCGTCTGGAAATGGCGGCGCATCAGCCCAAGCCCGATTGTCCCGCGAATTTGATACTAACCGGCCGCGGTCCTTATGTGGAGATGTTCGCTGGCGCAAAAGCCCATCTTTGATCCGGACAACGACGCTACCGCGGCGGATGAACGCGGGCCGGAATTGCGCTATTGAGCATCGACAGGTCTGGATCAAAAACCGGCGGCGCTGGTTCGGGTGAGGCGATGGAAACAAAATTTCCGAGCTATTGGATGTGGTCGGAGGCCTTCGAGATGCTTGCGCGCGCCGAGCGCATGCATCGGCAATTTTTTCCGCCATCCGGCTCGCGCTCTCCGGTCACGTGGGAGCCGCCGGTCGACATCCTCGAGACCGAACGCGCGGTGCTGGTGCTGGTCGCTCTGCCGGGCGTCGATTTCGACGAGGTCAAGGCGGTCATCAATCAAGGCGAATTGCTGATCTCAGGATCTCGGACCTATCCGGAGGAGATGCGGACCGCGATCATCCACCGCCTCGAGCTGCCGCAAGGCCGATTTGAACGCCGCGTTCGTCTGCCTGCGGGACGCTACAGCGCCATTCATCGGTCGGCCTCGAATGGCCACCTGCTCATTACGCTGCAAAAATCGGAGGCCTCAAATGGCTGACGCCGCAACAGGCTCCGAAGCGACCCTCGGCGCGGCGCCTTCGCCGCCATTGCCGCCCGACGCCCTGATCATCGTGCCGGTGCGCGGCATGGTGCTGTTTCCGGGGACGGTGCTGCCGATCACCCTCGGCCGCCCTCGTTCCGTGCTGGCGGCGCAGACAGCGGTGCGGGAGCAAAAGCAGGTCGGCATTGTGATGCAGCGCAACGCCGAGATCGCCGATCCCCTGCCGGTCGATCTGCATCAAATGGGCACGGTCGCCAATATCGTTCGTTACATCACCGCGCCGGACGGCGGCCACCATCTCATTTGCCAGGGTGAGCAGCGGTTCCGGGTCGTGGACTATCTGACCGGCTGGCCGTTCTTCGTCGCCAAGACGGAAAAGATTGCGGAGCCAACTCCGACCTCAAACGAGATCGAGGCCCGATTCCTCCATCTCAAGAGTCAAGCGATCGAGGCGATCCAGCTCCTGCCGCAAGCGCCCAGCGAATTGCTGGCGACCATCCAGGGCGTCGATTCGCCGGGCGCGCTCGCCGACTTGGTCGCGACCTTCATGGATGCGACGCCCGACGAGAAGCAGGAGATCCTCGAGACGGTGGACATCGGCGCCCGAATGGAGCGGGTCTCGCGACTGCTTGCGCACCGGATCGAGGTGCTGCGTCTGTCGCAGGAGATCGGCCGGGAAACCAAGGCCTCGATCGACTCCCGCAATCGCGAGGTTCTGCTGCGCGAGCAGATGGCGGCGATTCAGCGCCAACTTGGCGAAGCGGATGAGGGAAAGTCGGCCGAGATCGCCGAACTCGAGAAGGCGATCGCCAACGCGCATATGCCGAAGGAGGTCGACGACCAGGCGCGCAAGGAGTTGCGCCGGCTGCAGCGCATGCCGGAGGCGGCGGGCGAATACGGCATGGTGCGCACCTATCTCGATTGGCTGGTGGACCTGCCGTGGGCGCTGCCCGAGGAGACGCCGATCGACATCGCCGCGGCGCGACACATCCTCGACGAGGATCATTTCGGGCTTGAGAAGATCAAGCGCCGGATCATCGAATATCTCGCCGTTCGCAAGCTCTCGCCGGACGGCAAGGCGCCGATCCTTTGCTTTGTCGGCCCTCCCGGCGTCGGCAAGACGTCGCTCGGTCAGTCGATCGCGCGCGCCATGAGCCGCAAGTTCGTCCGGGTCAGTCTCGGCGGCGTGCATGACGAAGCGGAGATCCGCGGCCATCGGCGCACCTATATCGGCGCCTTGCCCGGCAACATCATTCAGGCGATCCGCAAGGCCGGCGCTCGCGACTGCGTCATGATGCTCGACGAGATCGACAAGCTTGGGTCCGGCATACAGGGCGACCCGGCCTCCGCGATGCTGGAGGTGCTGGACCCCGAGCAGAACAACACCTTCCGCGACAATTACCTCGCCGTGCCGTTCGACCTCAGCCGCGTCGTGTTCATCGCCACGGCGAATATGCTCGACACCGTTCCCGGCCCGCTTCGCGACCGCATGGAGATCATCAGTCTCTCCGGCTACACGGCGAGCGAAAAATTCCAGATCGCGCGCCGCTATCTTGTTCGACGCCAATTGAAGGCCAACGGCCTCAAGCCGGAACAAGTCGAGATCGCCGATGACGCGCTCAGGGGAATCATCGAGCGCTACACGCGGGAGGCTGGCGTTCGAAGCCTGGAGCGCGAGATCGGCAGGGTGCTGCGCCAATCCGCCATGCGGGTCGCGGAGGGCGAGAGCGGCCCGATCACGATCACAGACGGCGATCTCTTGAGCATTCTGGGGCCGCCGATATTCGAGGACGAGGTCGCCATGCGCACCAGCGTCCCCGGCGTGGCGACCGGGCTCGCCTGGACGCCGGTCGGCGGCGACATCCTGTTCATCGAGGCGACCGCGACTCCAGGCGGCGGACGGCTGATCCTCACCGGGCAACTGGGCGAAGTGATGAAGGAAAGCGCGCAAGCCGCGCTCAGCATCGTCAAGAATCGCGCCGCCTCTTTCGGAATCGACCCGGCGCGGTTCGAGAGGACCGACATTCACATCCACGTGCCGGCGGGCGCGACGCCAAAAGACGGCCCGAGCGCCGGGGTGGCGATGTTCATGGCGCTCGTCTCGCTCATGACCGATCGCACCATTCGCAGCGACACCGCGATGACCGGGGAGATCAGCCTCCGAGGGCTCGTGCTTCCGGTCGGCGGCATCAAGGAGAAAATCATCGCCGCGCACAGGGCTGGACTCAGGCACATCATGTTGCCGGCGCGCAACCGGAAGGACTTCGAGGACATCCCCGAAGAGGTGCGCCAGCAATTGACCTTCACGTGGCTCGAACGGGTGGACGACGCGGTCTCCGCCGCTCTCGAGCCGGCGAAAGCCAAGGAGGCTGCCGATCGTGAGGCCGTGGCGCCCTCTTGAGAACGGTCGCGCGACCGCGCTCGAAGGACCGGCGCCGTGCTCTAGCAGCATTTTTACCGGCGCGCCTTAATGATTTCAGCGCGTTACGACCCCTTTTAGTTCCGCGTCATTGTTTGGGGCGACGAGAATGACATTACATTTTGCATCTGTGGTCAATTTTTAGACTTGGCGCCTCGGCGGAAATCAGGGCGCCGCCTCGCCGCCGCAACGTCGGCTGCGACACCGCGTCTGAGTACGTGTTGCCGAAATGCGTGCGGACGGTGACGTCGGCGACTTGCGCGTCGCTCATCATGTCTCCGACCGGCGGCATGTCTTTCAGTCCTTCAGCCCTTCAAACAGCACTCAAGCGGTTACGACGGCCGATCAAACCGGGCGAGGACCTCAGCGAGCGGCTTCGCATGCGCGAGCACAAGATCCGCCGCGGCGGGGATGTCGTCGATCGACGCGTGCGGCAGACCGCCGGACGGAGCGCGGCGTCGCTGATCAGCGCGACAATGTTCCGGTCATCGGGATAAAGCGGCGGCTTGCCGTTGGCCGTGCGAAAGACCTCGATCTTGGGCAGGGGATCGCGCTTGAAGCCCTCGACCAGGACAAGGTCGACGGTCTTGAGCAGCCGGAAAAGCTCGCCCAGCGAAGGCTCAGGCGCGCCGCGCAATTCCCGCATCAGCGCGACCCGATTGGCGGACGCGACCAGCACTTCTTCCGCGCCGGCGGCGCGATGCTCGTAGGAATCCTTGCCCGGCTGGTCGAGGTCGAAATTGTGGTGGGCGTGCTTGATCGTCGAGACGCTCAAGCCTCGACGGTTGAGCTCGGGGATAAGCTTGACGATGAGCGTCGTCTTGCCCGCTCCGCTCCATCCGGCGAAGCCGATCACGCGCATGGGCCACTCCTCGTATTCCGCGTCCCACTCGCTATGTAGCGATCGACCGCGCGAAGCGCGAACGAAACCTCGCGAAAATCAGGACGACCACGCATCGTGGCGTCCGACCTCATCTGACGACATAGGCAAAACGCCTTTCTCGAGACTAAGATCGCGCCGGCCGCGCTTTGCGCCGCCCGCGAGGTTGATAGGGCCCGGAAGCTTGACATGACCGACGCCGCCGACGTTTTCGCCGCGTTCCGCTCCGAGGTCGTGCCGCAAACGCCGCTCAGGAGCGCGATCACCGCCGCCTACCGGGCGCCCGAGCCTGAGTGCGTGCCGCCGCTGCTTAAGCTCGCGACCGCGAGCGCGGACGAAGCGAACCGCATCCGGACGCTCGCCAGCAGCCTGGTCGCCAAGCTCAGGGCCAAGACGCGCTCGAGCGGCGTCGAAGGCCTCATCCACGAATATTCGCTGTCGAGCCAGGAGGGCGTGGCGCTGATGTGCCTCGCCGAGGCGCTGCTGCGCATTCCCGACGCCGCGACACGCGACGCGCTGATCCGCGACAAGCTCTCGCCCGGCGACTGGCGCGCGCATGTCGGTCAGAGCCCGTCGCTGTTCGTCAACGCCGCCACCTGGGGCCTGGTGCTCACCGGCAGGCTCGTGACGACAACCAGCGAGCAGGGTCTGTCGGCGGCGCTGACTCGCCTCATCGCCCGCAGCGGCGAGCCGATCATCCGCGCCGGCGTCGACGTCGCCATGCGGCTCATGGGCGAGCAGTTCGTCACCGGCCGCACGATCGAAGAGGCGCTCGGAAACAGCCGCGAGCGCGAGGCGCGCGGCTTCACGTTCTCCTACGACATGCTGGGCGAAGCGGCGACCACCGCCGAGGACGCGGCGCGCTATCTCGACGAATACGAGCGCGCCGTCCACGCCATCGGCCGGGCCTCGCACGGTCGCGGCATCTACGAAGGCGCCGGCATCTCGATCAAGCTTTCGGCGCTCCATCCGCGCTATCAGCGCATCAAGCGCGCCCGCGTGATGAACGAGCTGCTGCCGCGCGTGAAGAGCGCTCGCGGCGCTCGCCAAATCTTACGACATCGGTTTCAACATCGACGCCGAGGAAGCCGATCGGCTCGACCTCTCGCTCGACATCCTGGAGACGCTTGTCCCTCGACCCGGATCTCAGCGGCTGGAACGGGCTCGGCTTCGTCATCCAGGCTTATGGCAAACGCTGCGCGCCCGTCATCGACTGGCTGATCGATCTCGCGCGCCGCTCGCGTCGCCGGCTGATGATCCGCCTGGTCAAGGGCGCCTATTGGGATTCGGAGATCAAGCGCGCGCAGGTCGACGGCCTCGACGGCTTTCCGGTGTTCACCCGCAAGATCTACACCGACGTGAGCTATCTCGCCTGCGCGCGCAAATTGCTCGCGGCGCCGGACGCGGTCTATCCGCAATTCGCCACCCACAATGCGCAGACGCTCGCTTCCGTGCTCGTCTTCGCCGGCCCCGACTTCTATCGCGGCCAGTACGAATTCCAATGCCTGCACGGCATGGGCGAGCCGCTCTACGAGGAGGTGGTCGGCCGCGACAAGCTCAATCGTCCGTGCCGGGTCTATGCGCCGGTCGGCTCGCACGAGACCCTGCTCGCCTATCTCGTTCGCCGACTGCTCGAGAACGGCGCCAACACCTCGTTCGTGAACCGCATCGCCGACGCGAGCGTGGCCGATCGACGATCTCGTCGCCGATCCCGTCGAGGCCGCCCGCGCCATCCAGCCGCTCGGGGCGCCGCACGACAAGATCGCGGCGCCCCGCGATCTCTATGCGCCGGATCGCGTCAATTCGCGCGGACTCGACTTCTCCGACGAAGGACGCCTCGCCACGCTCGCCGACGGACTGAACGCAAGCGCCGAGACGAGCCTGGCGCGCTTTTCCCCCAGGCGCGGCGCAGGACGATCGGGGCGAGCCGGTCCTGAACCCTGCGAACCAAACGGACGTCGTCGGTTTCGCCCGGCATGCGCGCGCCGACGAAATCGCCGCGGCGCTCGACATCGGAGATCGCGCCGCGCCCGCTTTCGCCGCGATCCCGCCCTCGGAGCGCGCCGAGCCTCCTGCGCCGCGCCGCCGACATCCTCGAAGCGCGGAACGACGTGCTCGTTGGCCTCATCGTGCGCGAGGCCGGCAAGTCTTACGCCAACGCGGTCGCGGAAGTGCGCGAGGCGGCCGACTTCCTGCGCTACTATGGGCATGAGGCGGCGCGCACGTTGCTTCCCGGCTCCCCTGCCCCGCTCGGCCTCGTCGTCTGCATCAGTCCCTGGAACTTTCCGCTCGCCATCTTCACGGGCCAGGTCGCCGCCGCGCTCGCGGCCGGCAATTCCGTCATCGCCAAGCCTGCCGAAGAGACGCCGCTCATCGCCGCCGAAGCCGTGCGCGTGCTGCATGAAGCGGGCGTCCCGCGCGACGCGCTGCAGCTCATGCCCGGCGCCGGCGAAGTTGGCGCGGCGCTGGTCGCCGACGCGCCGCGTTCAGGGCGTCGTGTTCACCGGCTCGACGCCGGTCGCGCGCCTGATCGAAAAGGAGCTTGCCGGCCGCCTCACGCGCCGCGGCGCGCCCGTCGCCCTCATCGCCGAAACCGGCGGCCTCAACGCGATGGTGGTCGATTCCTCGGCGCTCGCCGAGCAGGTCGTCGTCGACGTCCTGTCGTCGGCCTTCGATTCGGCCGGCCAGCGCTGTTCGGCTTTGCGCATTCTCTGCCTGCAGGAGGACGGCGCGGACCGCGTGCTCAGGATGCTGAAAGGCGCCATGGCCGAGCTTGAGGTCGGCGATCCGCGCAGGCTCTCGGTCGACGTCGGCCCGGTCATCACCGCGGAAGCGCGCGATGGGATTGTGAGCCACATCGAAACAATGCGAGGGCGCGGCCACAAGGTGACGCCAAACGCCGCTCGGCGAAGACGCCGCGCGCGGCACATTCGTCGCGCCGACGCTGATCGAGGTGAGCAGAATCGCCGACGTCGAGCGCGAGGTGTTCGGGCCGGTGCTGCATGTGCTGCGCTACAAGCGCGAGGCGCTCGACAAACTGATCGACGACATCAACGCCGCCGGCTACGGCCTCACCTTCGGCCTCCACACCCGCATCGACGAGACGATCGCGCGCGTCGTCGAACGCATCGAGGCCGGCAACATCTACATCAACCGCAACGTCATCGGCGCGACGGTCGGCGTGCAGCCGTTCGGCGGCTCGAGGCTATCGGGCACGGGGCCCAAGGCTGGCGGCCCGCTCTATCTTTCGCGCCTGCGTCGCCGAGCCCGCGCCGGGGGCGCTGGACGGCGTGGAAGGCGGCGACGCGGCGATTGCCGGCATCCGCGCCTATACCGACTGGCTCGGCAGCGCATGGCCATGCGGCGGAGGCCGAGCGGTGCGTGGGAATGATGGCGCGCTCGCCCCTCGGCGCGCGCGTGGAGCTCAAGAGGCCCGGTCGGCGAGCGCAATGTCTATACGCTTCGGCGGCGCGGCCGAATTGCGGCGGTCGCGGCGAGCGAAAGCGCCCTTCTCATCCAGATCGGCGCGATCCTGGCGACCGGGAACGACGCGGTGGTCAGCAGCGCGCGCTCGCTGAGCGCGTCCTTTCGCGATTGCCGGCGGAGCTCGCCCATCGGATCGCGCGTGTCGAGGATCCCTTGAGCGCGCCTGCCCTCGCCTTCGCCCTCCTCGAGGGCGACGAGGCGGCGACCGCGGACGCCTCGCGCAAGCTCGCGGCGCGGCTTGGGCCGATCGTGCGGCTCCAGGCGCTGTCCAGCGCGCGCCTCGCCGCTGGCGAGGACTATAATCTCGCCGATCTCGTCGAGGAATGCGCGACCGCCACCAACACCGCCGCGGCCGGCGGCAATGCAAGCCTGATGACGATCGGATAGGATGCTGGAGCGGAGCCGGAGGGGCCCAAATGTCCGACGATCTGACGAACTCTCAAATCGCGCTGCTCTGCGCACATCGGAGAGTATGACCATTCCGAGTCGACCAGCGAAAAGAAGCGCGATCTGGAGCGGCTGATCGCCGAAGGCTACGTGCAGCCGACCGCGGACCATCCGGGCTCGGTCTTCGAGCTCACGGCCAAGGCTATCGCGTTTCTCGGCGAGCGCGGCGCCGGGCTGAATGAGGCGTAACGGCGGCTCGAGGCCTCAATCGCGGCGCTTCTCGCCAAGCGCGCCGACGCCGGTTACTTTACGCCGAACGGCTGACGACTTGGAGACGAAGCGAAATGCGCGCGATCGGATATCGCAAGGCGAGCCCCGAGCTCGATCATCTGGAGGCGTTCGATATCCCGCGGCCAAAGCCGGAAGGTCGCGACCTTCTCGTCGAGGTGCGCGCGGTTTCGGTCAATCCGGTCGATTACAAAGTCGCGAGCGGCGGGGGGCCGGGCGCGGTCGGCGAGACGGACGAAATCAAGGTCGTCGGCTACGACGCCGCCGGAGTGGTCGTGGAAACCGGCAGCGAGGCGAGCCTCTTCAAGCCGGGCGATGAAGTGTTCTACGCCGGCAGTGTCGGACGCCTAGGCGCGGACATGGAGTTTCATCTGGTCGACGAGCGGATCGTCGGCCGCAAGCCGCGCACGCTCGATTTCGCCGCCGCCGCCGCTTTGCCCTTGACCTGCGATCACCGCCTGGGAGGCGATGTTCGACCGGCTCGATGTCGCGAAACCCGTTCCCGGCGCGGCGCGCGCGATCCTGATCCTTGGCGGCGCCGGCGGCGTCGGTTCGATCGCCATTCAGCTCGCGCGGCAATTGACCGATCTTACGATCATAGCGACCGCGTCGCGGCCGGAGACCGTGCAATGGGCGAAGGACATGGGCGCCCATCATGTCATCGACCACAAGAAGCCGCTGACGCCACAGATCGCGGCGCTCGGCATCGGCAGTCCCGGTTTCATCTTCGCGACGTCGCCGATCGGCGGCGTCATCGCCGACCTCGCCGAATTGATCGCGCCGCAGGGCCGCATCGCGCTCATCAATGCCGAAGCGGCCGATCTTTTCGTCTTCAGGCCGAAGAGCGTGTCCATTCACTTTGAGCTGATGTTCACGCGGCCCTTGCTTCAGACCGCCGACATCGAGGCCCAGCACAGGCTCCTGAACGAGGTCGCCGATCTCGTCGATTCCGGCCGCGTTCGCTCGACCATGCGGGAGAACTACGGACGCATCGACGCCGCCAATCTCATGCGCGCGATGAAGTTCCTCAAGTCGGGCCGCGCGATCGGCAAGATCGTGCTCGCGGGGTTCTAGCGGCGCGGTCGCCTGCATTCACGCCGCCTCGAGCGCCAGGCCATGCTCGGCCTTGGCGATGCGCAGCCGTCCGTCGCGCACGAGGATGTTCACATGCGCGAGCGCCTCGCTGAAGGCGAAGGTGAGCTGGTGCGGATCGTCGATCGTGCGGCCGAAAATGACCGGCACGAGTTCGGCGACCGTCTGCGGCCCCTGTTTGCAGGCCTCGACGACCGCCATGCAGCGCGCCTCGTGGTGGGCGATGAGTTCGTCGGCGCGCGTGTGCAGGCCCACGAACGGCAGCCTGTGCCCCGGCAAAACCAGCACGTCCTCCGGCAGCGTCGCCTTGAGCTTCTCAAGCGAACGCAGATAGGCGCCGAGCGGATCGCCTTGCGGATCCATCGCCTCGACGCTGACATTGGGCGAGATCTTGGCCAGCACCTGGTCGCCGATGAGAACGAAATTGTCGGCCTTCGAGTAGAGCATCACCTGCTCGGGCGAATGGCCGGCGCCGGTCATCACTTCGAATTCACGGCCGCCGATCTTGATCCGCTCCTCGGCGATCAGGCGCAGAAAGGTCTTCGGCGGCGGGGAGACCATTCTCAAATATTGCAGGCCGTTGCCGAGCAGGAGCTCCGTGCTTTCCTCGGTGAGCCCATGCGAGCGATAGAAGCTGCGATAGGGCTCCGATCTCAGCCCCTGCGGGTCGAGACGAATGTTGAGCGCGATCAGATATTCCGCCTCGCTCATCGCAAGCTGCAGGCCGAAGCGCTCGCAGAGCCACCCGGCGAGACCCACATGGTCGGGGTGAAAGTGGGTGGCGATGACCCGCGTCAGTTTGCGGCCGCGAAGCGGCCCGGCGAGCAGCGCCTCCCATGCCGCGCGCGATTGCGCGTCGTCGATTCCCGCATCGACGACCGCCAGCCCGTCGCCGTCTTCGATCAGATAGATGTTGACGTGATCGAGCCGAAACGGAAGGGGAAAGCGCGCCCACAACACGCCCGGACGAACCTCGATCGTTTCGCCCGGCTTCGGCGGATCGGGGTTGGGAAACACAAGCGTCTCGGGCATTGCGCGATTTGACATCGTCTGCGTTCGTCCTTCGGTTCCGGCCCGCCGAGTCGAGCTCACTCGAGCGGCGAGAAGCGCGGCGCGCCGGCCGCCTCCAGTTCGCCGTCCGGCCCACGCTTGTAGACGCCGCGCGCCGCATTGTGCGGATGGGCCGCGGCCTCGGCGAGGCTCAGCACCGGAGCGAAGCACGCGTCGCACCCCTCGAGCAACGCGCGCCAATGCGCGCTCGGCTGGCTCAGGAACAGCGCGCGCAACCGCGCTTTCAGCGCCGGCCAAGCGGCGCGGTCGTATTGCGCTTTCGGATCGACGTCCGCAAGACCGAGCTTGTCGAGCAACAGCGCGTAGAATTGCGGCTCGAGCGCGCCGACGGAGACATATCGTCCGTCGGCGCAGGCGTAGACGTCGTAGAAGGGCGAGTCGTGGAACGGGCTCGGGCTCGGCGCGTCCAGCATTCCGGACGCCCGCGCCGAGAGCGCGATGCCGCCCAGGCTCGCGGCCATGTCGAGAATTGAACAATCGATCACGCAGCCCTTGCCGCTGCGTCCGGCGGCGAAGACAGCAGCGACGATTCCGAAGGCGAGCCCGAGCGCGCCGCCTCCGTCGCCGAGGACCGTCGGCGGGGAGATCGGCGCTTGTCCGTCGCGGGCGGCGAGCGACAAGATTCCGCTGAGCGCCAGATAATTGAGATCATGGGCGGCGACTTGAGCGAGCGGACCGTCCTGCCCCCAGCCCGTCATGCGCCCGTAGACGAGCCGCGGATTGCGCTTGGCGCATTCCGCGGGACCGAGGCCAAGGCGCTCCATCACGCCCGGCCGATTGCCCTCGATCAGCGCGTCGGCCGTCTCGATCAACGCCAGCGCTTCTTCGCGCTCTTCGGGGCGCTTCAGATTGAGGGCGACGACTCGCTTTGCCACGCCGCAGCGGACCCTCGGAAAGCGGCCGGTCCGGATCGCCGAGCGGCGCCTTGTTCGGGCGGACGATTGCGACAACCTCGGCGCCGAGATCCGCGAGCATGCGGCCGGCGAGCGGACCGGGCCCGATCCCCTCGAACTCGACCACCTTCAAGCCTGCAAGCGGACGCATCATCCATGAACCCCCGGCGCGAACTCTACACTGCGGCTCGATTGAGAACAGAGCCGCCGTCAAGATCGCTCCGGAAACAGCGCCTTCAGTCCCTGCGGCGACGCCTCGGCCACGCCGCGCTCGGTGATCAGCCCGGTCACGAGGCGCGCCGGCGTGACGTCGAACGCCGGATTGGCGGCACGGCCCGCCTTCGGGCGCGATCCTCACGCGCGTGATCGCGCCGTCGTCGCTCCGGCCCTGGATGAAGTTGACTTCATCGGCGCTGCGCTCCTCGATCGGAATTTCCTTCACGCCGTCATGAACGGTCCAGTCGATGGTCGGCGAGGGCAGCGCGACGTAGAACGGCACCGCATTGTCGCGCGCCGCGAGCGCCTTGAGGTAGGTGCCGATCTTGTTGCAGACGTCGCCGTTGGCGGTCGTCCGGTCGGTGCCGACGATCACCATGTCGATCAGGCCGTGCTGCATGAGATGCCCGCCGGCGTTGTCGACGATGAGCGTGTACGGCGCGCCGTGATGATTGAGCTCCCAGGCGGTCAGCGACGCGCCCTGATTGCGCGGGCGCGTCTCGTCGACATAGACGTGGACGCTCACGCCCTCCTCCATCGCCAGATAAATCGGCGCGGTCGCGGTGCCGTAATCGACCGTGGCCAGCCAACCGGCGTTGCAATGGGTGAGGATGTTGACCGGTTCGCCGGGCTTCTTGTCCGCAGCCAGACGGCGAAGGATCTTGAGGCCGTGCGCGCCGATCGCGCGGTTGATCTCGACGTCCTCGTCGGCGATTCGCCTGGCCTCCGCGTAGGCGGCGGCGGCGCGCGCCTGCGGGGCGAGCGGGGCGAGATGCTTGCGGACCGCGTCCAGAGCCCAGCGCAGGTTGATCGCGGTCGGCCGCGTCGCCGCAAGCTTTTCATGCGCGGCGTCGAGCGCCGCGTCGCTCGGATCCTCGCGCATGGCGAGCGCGAGCCCATAAGCCGCGGTCGCGCCGATCAACGGCGCCCCGCGCACCCACATGTCGCGGATCGCGATCGCCGCCTCGTCGACGCTGCGCAGCGTCGCGACCTTGAACTCATGCGGCAGCCAGCGCTGATCGATGACGTCGACGCTCGCGCCGTCTTCGTTGAGCCAGATCGTGCGATACGGACGCCCGTCCACCTTCACGAAAGCGTACTCCTTATTCCCGCGCGACCCCGTGCTCGAGGGTCGCGGCGTCGATATCACGAACATAGGACCCGCGTAATTCGGGTTCGCGTCGGCGCCCTATCCGCATCCGCCGAGCAGCGGCGGCGCACGAGCGCGACAGTGGGTTCGCCTGACCCTATTGGCCAAGCGCTTGACCAAGCCGCCGAAGGCGACAATCTCGGTCCTTGAATGGACGTGCGCTCCGCGCCCGGCTCATCAGCCCGAAGGCCACGAATCCATGACCACCATCGTCAAGGTCGGCGAGGCGAAGACCCATCTTTCCGACCTTCTCGCAAGGGTTGAGGCGGGCGAGGAGATCACCATCGCGCGCGGCGATGTGCCGATCGCCAAGCTGACGCGGATCGAAAAGGCGAATGATCTCGCCGCGGTCCTCGCTGAGGCGCGCGCCGCGCGGGCGCGGGCGAAGTCCGTGACCCGAGAGGAAATCCTGGCGTGGAAACGCGAGGGGGCGCGGGGGGTATGACCGTCGTGGTCGACGCCTCGATCGCGGCGGCCTGGCTCCTCCCCGAGGAGGACAGCGACGCGGCGGAGGCGGTCATCATGGCGTTGTCGGGGCGACCGCCCGTCCCGTCGCTGTTCTGGCATGAGGCGCGCAATATTCTCGTCATGGCTGAGCGGCGCGGACGCATTGTCGCCGGCGAGCCGGCCGCGGCGATGGGCAGGCTGCGCCGGCTGCCGCTCGAGGATGCCGGCGCGGGCTCGGACGGCGCGGTTCTCGCCCTTACAATCGCGCACGGGCTCACCGCCTATGACGCGGCCTATCTCGCCCTTGCGCAGGAACGAGGACTGCCTCTCGCGACACTGGATCAAAAGCTGGCTCAAGCGGCGCGCCGGGAAGGCGTCACCTTGCTCGGGCCGCTCCAAGCTGCGCATGATTAGGTGGTTCTTCGCATGACGCGGCGGTTCACTCTTCAAGCGGCGACCGACCTTGCCGCGCGCGCAATCCGCGCCGCCGGCGCCAGCGACGAGGCGGCGCTGTCGCTGGCGCGAGCGACCGTCTCCGCCAATGCGCACGGAAAAGGCTCGAGCGGCTTTTCCCATCTCATGGATTATCTGGCCGCCTTGAGAGCGGGACGGATCGTCGGCGACGCCGAGCCGCTCATGACTTCGCCCGCTCCCGCGGCGATCCATTGCGACGCCAGAGGCGGCATCGCGCAAGCGGGCTTCGATCGCGCTTTCGATTCGCTCTCCGAGCGCGCGCGAGACCTTTGGGCTCGCGCTGTTCGCGCAGAACGGAAGCTACACCACGGGCGAACTCGGCTATTATCCGCGTCGCCTGGCCGAGGTTGGCCTGGTCGCGTTCGCCGCGACCAGCGGGCCGGCGCTGATGACGGTCGCGGGCGCCAAGACGCCCGTCTATTGCACCAACCCGATCGCTTTCGCCGCGCCGCTCGACGAAGGGCCGCCGCTCTTGATCGACCAGGCGTCCAGCGCGACCGCCTTTGTCCAGCTCAGGCACTATGCGGAGCGAGGCGAGACGCTGCCCGCCGGCTGGGCGGTCGACGCCGATGGAGAGCCGACCACCGATCCGCAGGCGGCGCTTCGCGGCGCGCTTCTCGCTTTCGGCGGCGCGCGCGGCGCCAATATCGCGCTGATGGTCGAGGTCATGGCCGCGGGCCTTGCGGGCGCGAACTGGGCGCTCGACGCGCCCTCGTTCACTCTCGGGCGATCGCTCGCCCGGCGCTGGCCTTCTCGTCATCGCCATCACGCCGGCGCTGCTCGCGCCCGACTTTCCGCAGCGCTTGAGGCTGCAGCTCGACCGGCTCGCCAAGCTTGGCGTTCATATTCCCGGACGACGCGCCGCCGCGGCCGAAATCGAATTGCCCGACGCGCTCGTCGCCGAGATCGAACGCGCCGGGGCGCCTTGAAACGGCTCCGGTCAAACGGCTAGAGAACCGACCGGCTGGCGGCCATGGAGCGGGAAATGGCGAAACGATGGAGCCGGAGGCGCCTGCTTGAAGATCTCCGCGGCGCTTCCGTTCATGGGCGGTCTCGCGCGCGGCGCCTCGGCCGCGGCTCCAGCCGCAAGCGCGGGTCCGTCTCGGCGATCCCGCATGGCCTTCGGAAGCAAGCTGGGATCAACTCGATCGCGACGTCGGGCGGGCGCCTCATCAAGGTGCGCTCGCCGCTCGCCGACTGCGTCGGCGGAACGCCCGACGCGACTTGCGAGCAAGTGTTCAAGGAACTGAAGAATCCCTACTATCTCGGCGACGAGGTCGGGCTCACCCAGTCGCTCGGCTGGGTCGGCGCGTGGACGTCGGAGCCAAGCGTCTACGCGGTCGCCGCCAAGACGACGCAGGATGTCGTCGCCGCGGTCAATTTCGCGCGCACGAACAATCTGCGGCTCGTGGTGAAGGGCGGCGGCCACAGCTATCAGGGAACATCGAACGCCGCCGACTCGCTTCTCATCTGGACGCGCCACATGAACGCCGTGACGCTGCACGACGCGTTCGTCGGCGCCGGCTGCGCCGGCAAGCGCGGAGCCGCAACAGGCCGTCTCGATCGAGCCCGGCGCGATCTGGGGACATGTGTACAACCAGGTGATGACCAAGGCCGGCCGCTACGTGCAAGGCGGCGGCTGCATGACGGTCGGGGTCGTCGGCCTCATTCTGGGCGGCGGGTTCGGCAGCTGCTCGAAGGCCTTTGGACAGGCCGGAGCGAGCCTCTTGGAGGCGGAAGTCGTGACCGCCGACGGCGACGTCAAAATCGCCAACGCCTGCACGAATCCCGATCTCTTCTGGGCGCTGAAGGGCGGCGGCGGCGGGTTCGGAATCGTCACCCGCGTCACGCTGCGCACGCACGCGCTGCCGGAATTCATGGGCGGCGTGTTCGCGACGATCAAGGCGTCGTCCGACGAGGCCTATCGGCGCCTCATCGCGAAAGTCCTCGAATTCTACGCACAGGCGCTTTTCAATCCGCACTGGGGCGAGCAGCTCGGCTTCGGTCCGGGCGGGATCTTGTCGATTTCGATGGTGCACCAAGGCCTCGACCAGCAACAGGCCGAAGAGACGTGGCGTCCCTTCTTCGACTGGGTCTCAGCGTCCGCCGCAGGATTTCAGCATTGTTTCGGCGCCAAGGATCATCAGCGAGCCGGCGCGCCTTTTCTGGGACCCCGCCGCGCTCAAGAAGCTCCCGGCCTGGTCCTCGTCGGACGACCGCCCGGACGCGCCGGCCGACAATATCTTCTGGGCGAGCAACCTCGAAGAGACGGGTCGGGTCTGGTACGCCTACCAATCCGCCTGGCTGCCCCAGTCGCTGCTTCAGGACAATCAGCGCGAGCGCCTTGTCGACGCGCTGTTTGCGGCGGCGAAGCATTGGGGCGTCTCGCTGCATTTCAACAAGGGGCTCGCCGGCGCGACCCCGGACGCGATCGCCACGGCCCGGGATACGGCGATGAACCCGGCGGTCGTCGACGCGTTCGCGCTCGCGATCAGCGGCGCCGGCGGACCGCCCGCCTATCCCGACGTTCCCGGTCACGAGCCGGACATTGCAGGCGCGCAGGTCCGGGCGGCCAGAGTGACCGCGGCGATGGACGAAATCCGCAAGGTCGCGCCGCGCGCCGGCTCCTATGTGTGGGAGACCGATTATTTCCAGCCGCATTGGCAGGAGGCGTTCTGGGGCGAGAACTACGACCGGCTTCTCGCGGTCAAGACCAAATACGATCCCGACGGTCTCTTCTTCCTCCACCACGGCGTCGGCAGCGAGGACTGGAGCGCCGACGGATTCACGCGCGCTGAACTGACGCCTCTCATCGCTCTCGCCGCAACGCCTGCACAGCTCGACGCAATCGCACCCTTGAGGACACTCATGCCCTACACGCCTTCGCCCACGCGCTACGACAAAATGATCTACAACCGCAGCGGCCGCAGCGGGCTGAAACTGCCCGCGATATCGCTGGGCTTGTGGCACAATTTCGGCTTCGACAAGTCCGCCGATTCGATGCGCGCGATATGCCAGCGCGCCTTCGATCTCGGCGTCACGCATTTCGACCTCGCCAACAATTATGGGCCCCCGCCGGCTCGGCCGAGCTTGCCTTCGGCGACATCCTGCGCGGCGACTTCCGCGGCTTTCGCGACGAACTCGTGATCTCGACCAAGGCGGGCTATCACATGTGGCCGGGGCCTTACGGCGAATGGGGCAGCCGCAAATATGTGCTCGCGAGCCTCGACCAGAGCCTCAAGCGCATGGGCCTCGACTATGTCGACATCTTCTATTCGCACCGCTTCGATCCCGAGACGCCGCTCGAGGAGACGATGGGCGCTCTCGATCACGCGGTTCGCCAGGGGAAGGCGCTTTACGCCGGCATTTCCTCCTACAATTCCCGTCCGCACCAAAGAGGCGACCGCCATCCTCAAGCGGCTCGGGACGCCCTGCCTCATCCATCAGCCCAGTTATTCGATGATCAATCGCTGGATCGAGGACGATCATCTGCTGGACACGCTCGAAGCCGAGGGCGTCGGCGCGATCGTTTTTTCGCCGCTCGCGCAAGGCTTGCTCACCGACAAATATCTGGCCGGCGTGCCCGCCGGCAGCCGCGCCACGGAGAACCGCTTTCTCAAAAAGGCGATGCTCACGCCAGAGAACCTTGAGCGCACCCGTCAGCTCGACGCCATCGCCAAGCGGCGCGGCCAGACGCTGGCGCAGATGGCGCTGGCCTGGGCGCTGAGAGACAAGCGCGTGACCTCGGCCCTGATCGGCGCGAGCAGCCCCGAGCAGGTGACGGACAGCGTCAAGGCGCTCGACAACCTGTCTTTCACGGCCGATGAACTGAAGGAAATCGACCGCTACGCGGTCGAAGGCGGCGTCAACATCTGGCGGCAATCCGCGGAGCTCAAAGCCTGAAGGACCGGCGACGGTCGCAACAATACGTAGAACAGCGTCTGGGGAGGAACAACATGCCGAAGCGCCCGCGCATCGGAGTCATCGGCTCGACCAATATGGATCTCACCACCACGGTCGAGCGCATGCCCGTCTGGGGCGAGACGGTGCTCGCCTCGCATTTCGAGACGAGTTTCGGCGGCAAGGGCGCCAATCAGGCGGTCGCCGCCGCGAAGCTTGGCGCCGAGGTCGTCATGGTCTCGAATCTCGGCGACGACACGCTTGGCGACAGCGCGCTCAAGAATTTCGAGAGCTACGGGATCGATACGCAGCCACGTCCGCCGCATTCCGAACCAGTCGACCGGCACGGCGACGATTCTGGTCGACGAGAAATCGGGCGACAATTCGATCCTGATCGTCGCCGGCGCCAATGGCGACCTGAGCTCCGCCGACGTCGACGCCGCGAGCGAGGCGCTCAAGCGTTGCGATCTCATCCTGCTGCAGCTCGAGATCCAGCTCGAAACCGCCTATGAGGCGATCCGCTTCGCGCGCAAGAACGGCGTCAGGACTGTGCTCAACCCGGCGCCCGCCCGCCGCAACCTCGACATGGGCGTCGTCACGCAGGCGAGCTTCCTCATCCCCAACGAGACCGAACTCGCCATCCTGACCGACATGCCCGTCGAGTCGGACGACGAGGTTTCAGCCGCCGCGCAAAGCCTCGTCAAGCAGGGCGTCGAGACGGTGATCGTGACGCTTGGCGCGCGCGGTTCGCTGCTCGCGACACGGGACGGCTCGCAACGCATCGCCCCGGTCAAGGTTCAGGCGGTCGACACCACCGGCGCCGGCGACGCCTTCATCGGCAGCTTCGCCCGCTATCTCGCCGGCGGCCTCTCGCTCGAGGCGGCGCTCGACCGAGGCGACGCGCTATTCCGCCTTCTCCGTCACCCGCCACGGCGCGCAGAAATCCTTCGCGACCGAAGCCGAGTTCGCGGCGTTCGGCGCCAGCGCTGAATTGAGAACGAGGGCTCCGCGCTCCGGCTCGGGCTACTTACGGATTTCCTTGCAGACATTCATCCGGTGCGGATCGCCGGACAACTCGCATTGAAAGCCGCATTCGTAGTCGCCGCCGCTTTTCACCTGAATCGCCTTCATCCTCTCGATCGCCTGGTCTCGGCAGTAGCTGAATGTCTTGAAGCGCGGGGTCACGTCGAACCGGGTCCGGTCGGTGCGATCCGGATAGACGATCGCGGCCCATTCGCCGGGCGCGTCGTCACATCCAGCCAGCAACGAGAAAAGCCAGGAATAGCGGGCCCCGTATCCTGGCGTCTCTGCGATTCCGGTCATGAGCTTTTCACCGCGCCTCTTCGCGGAACAGCTTGCCGCGCTCCGAGCGGCTTCAGCAAGGCGAGGCCGTACTTCGCGCTCGCCCTTCATGCGCGCGGCGCGCTGCGCCTTGCCCGCGTCTCGCCGGCGCTTTACGGATGCGGCGCCAATCAAATCAGGGAGTTCGCGATGACCGAGGGCGCCATGGACAAGGTCCGGCTGGGCCGCACCGATCTCATGGTCACGTCCGTCTGCTTCGGCACCTCGGGCCTCGGCGACATGCCCGACACCTACGGCTACGGCGTCGACGAAGCGCGCGCCAGGGCGACGCTCCACGCCATTTTCGATGGGCCGGCCAATTTCATCGACACCTCGCGCAATTATGGGCATCGGCCGCAGCGAGGAGCGGATCGGCGCCGCCATTCGCGAGCGCGGCGGCCTGCCCGCAGGGTTTCGTCATCTCGACCAAGCTCGATCGCGATTTCGAGACGAGCGCGTTCGACGCCTCGCGCGCCCGCCGCTCGCTCGAGCAAAGCCTGAAGGCGCTGGGGATCGACCAGATCGACCTCCTGCATCTGCACGATCCCGAGCACGCGAGCTCGTTCGACGAGGCGACTGGCAAAGACGGCGCGCTCGGCGAACTGTTCCGCATCAAGGAGGAGGGGCTGGCGAAGGCGGTGGGGCTCGCGGCCGGCCCGGCCTCCATGATGATGCCGCTCTTGCGCGACTGGGATTTCGACGCGCTGATCACCCACAATCGCTTCACCCTCGCCAATCGCAGCGCCAACGCCATGCTCGATCTCGCGGCCTCGCGCGGGATCGCCGTCCTCAACGCCGCGCCCTACGCCAGCGGCGTGCTCGCCAAGGGATCGACCGTCTACCCGCGCTACGCCTATCAGGAAGCCTCGGAGGAAATGCTCGATCCGATCCGCAAGATCGAAGCGATCTGCACGCTGCACGGCGTGCCGCCGGGCGCGGCGGCGCTGCAATTCTCGATGCGCGACCCCCGCATCGCCTCGACCATCTGCGGCGTGACCAAGCCCGAGCGGGTCAAGCAGACGGTCAACTGGGCCCGCTTTCCCATTCCCGACGAGGCGTGGGCCGAGCTGATGGCGCTGAGCTACGCGACCGAAGATCCCGAGGCGACGCGCGACTACAAGCTGGGATAAGCCGCCATGTTCGAAACCACCGTCGCCGGCAGCCTGCCGAAGCCCCTCTGGCTTGCTGAGCCGGAGAAACTCTGGCCCGCCTGGAAGCTCGAAGGCGACGCGCTCGCGGCGGGCAAGATCGACGCCACCATCCTCGCGGTGAAGCGGCAGGAGGACGCCGGCATCGACATCGTCAGCGACGGCGAGCAGGCGCGCATCCATTTCGTGCACGGCTTTCTCGCCAATCTCGACGGCATCGATTTCGCGCGCCGGCAGACGATCGGCATCCGCGCCGACCGCTACAAGGCCGAGGTCCCGACCGTGACCGGCCCGATCCGCCGCAAGGGCCCCGTCCACAAGCTCGAGGCGAGCGCCGCGCGCGCCCACACCAAGCGCAAGCTCAAGTTCACCTTGCCCGGCCCGATGACCATCGCCGACACCATCGCGGATGAGCATTACCGCGATCGCCCCGCCCTCGCCCACGCCTTCGCCGCGGCGCTGAACGAAGAGGCGCGCGAGCTCGAAGCGCTCGGCGTCGACGTGGTGCAATTCGACGAGCCCGCCTTCAACGTCTACATGCGCGACGTCAAGGATTGGGGCGTCGCCGCGCTCGAGCGCGCCGCGCAGGGGCTTACGATGCAGGACCGCCGTCCACATCTGCTACGGCTATGGCATCAAGGCCAACACTGACTGGAAAGCGACGCTCGGCGAGCATTGGCGCCAGTATGAGGAGACCTTCCCCGCGCTAGCGGCGAGCCGCATCGACCAGGTCTCGCTCGAATGCCGCAATTCGCACGTGCCGATCGAACTGATCGGCCTGCTCAAGGGCAAGGACGTGCTGGTCGGCTGCATCGACGTCGCGTCGAATGTCGTCGAGACGCCGCAGGAGGTCGCCGACACCATCCGCGCGGCGCTCGACTATGTCCCGCCCGACCGGCTCTATCCTTGCACCAATTGCGGCATGGCGCCGATGTCGTCGGAGATCGCCTACGCCAAGCTCGCGGCGCTCGCGGCGGCGCCGAGCTCGCGCGCAAGGCCGTGTAAGTCTGCGCTCGCCCCTCAATCGGCGCGCAATTCCCTTCCGCGCGTCTCGGGGAGCGCCAGGGCTGCGAGAATGACGATGGCGTAAGCAATGGCGGCGAAGACGCCGATCGCTGCGCCAAGCCCCGCGCTGGCCGACACGACGCCGACCAGAACGGGAAAAAACGCGCCCAGGCCCCGGCCGAAATTGTAACAGAAGCCCTGTCCCGCGCCGCGCACGCTGGTTGGATAAAGCTCGGTGAAAACCGGCCCCATGCCGCTGAAAATGCCTGACGCGAAGAAGCCCAGCGGAAATCCCAGCACCAGCATCATCGAGTCCGAGATCTGCATTTCCATGTAAGCGATCACGACGACCAAGGAGCCGATCGCGAAGATGAAGAAATTCTTCCGCCGGCCGAGCATGTCGCTCCAGTACGCGCTGGCGATATAGCCGCACCACGAGCCGAAGATGATGATGGCGAGATAGCCGCCGCTGCCGAGCACCGTGAGGTGGCGTTCGGTGCGCAGGAATGTCGGCAGGAAGGTCGTGATCGCGTAATAGCCGCCCTGCGCGCCGGTCGAGAGAGCCGAGCCGAGGATCGTCGTCGCCAGAAGTTCGCGCCGGAAGATGGCGAACGGACTGGGGCGCGCCGCCTTCTCGACAGCCGCTTTGAAGATCTCCGGTTCGCGGACCTTGCTGCGAATGTAGAACACGAGAAACGCCGGCAGAATGCCGACGAAGAACAAATAGCGCCACGCAATTTCCTGCG
The DNA here is from genome assembly GCA_963762335.1 of uncultured Alphaproteobacteria bacterium. Lineage (GTDB taxonomy): Bacteria > Pseudomonadota > Alphaproteobacteria > Rhizobiales > Beijerinckiaceae > Roseiarcus. Next base: position 141,786 of record CAVXKU010000001.1, read on the forward strand.
GGAAGAGCTGGAAGATGACAGTGGCGATGATCGCGGCCGCGGCCCAGCCCACACGCCCAGGCGCTCTGCACCGTGCCGACTGCCTTGCCGCGATCGGCGCCGCGCACCACTTCCCCCATCAGCACCGAGCCTGCCGCCCATTCGCCTCCGAAGCCGAAACCCTGGAGGCCGCGCACGACCAGCAATTGCTCGAAATTCTGGGTGAAGCCGGACAGAAAGGTGAAGAACGCGAACCACGCGACCATGATGCTCAAGAGGCGCGCCCGGCCGACGCGATCGGCGAACATGCCGGCGATCCATCCGCCGAAGGCGGAGATCACCAGCGCGCTCGTCGCCAGCAATCCGGCCTGCGCCTTGGTGATGTGCCAGACCGCGATCAGCGCGGGGATGGCGAAGGTGTAAAGCTGCACATCGGCCGCATCGAGCGCCCAGCCGCCGAAGCACGCCCAGAACGTCCGGCGTTCATCGGGTCCGAATCTGCGATACCAATCGAGCATGGCCTAGTATGGCTGGAATGTGTTCGCGGTCAAAGTGGCCGCACGCGGCTAAAGAGCGCCGCTGAAGAAGAAGCGAGGAGGAGCGACAGGATGGGCGACGACCCTCAATCGGAGCCGCGCCACACCAAGACCTATGCGGCCACGGATTCCGACCTAACCGTCCTTCTCTATAATTTCGGTGCGCCTTGCCTTGCTACGGCACCGTACATTGGTCCGGCCCAGGATCGGACGCCGTGGGCAGTCTCGAATAATAGCAAGAACGCACGTCGAAGGGTGTCCGAGGATCTGAAACCTTTCCCGAATCAGGCTGCGCGTTCGTCCGGGTAAATTGCGGCCAGTTCGGATCGTTCTTCGCCGCCGCGGGGAAGGATAGCGGCGTCGGCCGGTGCGGCGATGGGTTCGTGACCGTCGCGTCAGCAGTGAAATTTCCGGGAAGAGTGAACTGAAAGCCGAGGCAGCCTGCCTCCGGACAATCAAGGTCCTTCACTGCCCAGTGCCCGCAAACAGCATTCGCCTCCTTCTTGAGATCGGGATCGGCCAGGACGCGCGGATCGTTGTCCCGCAAACCGCTCACGCACTGGGCGCCTGCCGGCTTGCAGAACGTGTGAGGTTGGCAGAGGCCGTTCGCCACCGTGGGCAGGATCGAGGCGCCCGCCTTGCTGAAGTCGAGGTTGACCTTCACCAGCCCCGTCGACGCCACAGCGCTTGTGTCGACGTCGAGCCAGGGCTGCGCGCCGGCGCCAACCACCACGGGCTTCAAATCCGTGGTTGCGATGGGGACTTCAACGGCTTTGACGCTGCCGGCGTTTGGATCGCCCTTGCCGACATAGATCTGATAGCTCTGCTTGGTCTCGGGTTTTAGGTAAAGGAAAAACACAGTGTAAGTCTGCGCTCCGCGAAACACGTTGAACGAGTTGGTCAGGGACGACAGCGCCGGACCCTGCTGATTATATTTCTCATCCCTCTGCGTATCGCGAGACACGGTCGTATCGAGGTAATATGCGCCGTGGTTGACGGTAATGGTCTCGCGCGTCGCCAGCGCCTCGCCCGACATTCGAATGAACGGCCAACGGCATTTTGCGGTGTTCTGATCGGCGTCGCAGCCGTTCTTGTACCAGTCAGCCCATTCGCGCGTGCTGCTCTTTTCGTTGCTTCCCTTCACGCCAGTCAGGAATTGTCGATAGAGCGGAACACCGTAACAGGACGGGTTCGTGCAGACAGTGCTCCAGATCTCGGCCTTCTCTTCAGTCTCTGCGGGATGGAACACGACCGTGGCGACGTAATCGTACGGGCTGGTCTTCGCGGTGACGGGCGCCTGTTTATCACTGGGCTTGACGCACGCGTTCACGGGAGCGCTGTTCTGTCCGACGTTTGACCAGCACTCCGGAGTTTCAACGGGCGCATTGAAGAATGAGTCCTCGTTTACGGAGATCGTTTGCTTAAGGGGATTGGGCGGGGTCGTCGCCGGCAGAGAATTGCTGAGGCCAGTTAGACTGCCGTCGTCGTCGTTGAGTTCGGTCTGCCGGTCGATGCCGGTGAAGCCGTTGAACATCGCGTCGTTCGGGAAGCAGTAAATTTTCTTCGCGGCGTCAGAAGTCGGTGATGTAGGTCCCGGGCTTGAACAAGGGGTCGATCACGTAGTGCCGGATGTCGACATTGTCGAAAAACAGGTTCGTCGAATGGAAGGCCGGCGGGTAGAAGAAGCCGTTCGGCTGCTTCCACGCGATCGCGGCGTTGGGCAGGTAGCAATTGGGGCCGATCGGGCTCGCCGGATCGGTGGCGACGCCGATCGAAGCTCCGTTGCCGTAGATGCAACCGCCGTTATAGCCGGCGTTCGGACAGGGGGTCTTGTTCACGTCGAGATAGGCGTTCGAATCCTGATAAGCCGGGCCATCGTAAATATTGAAAAGCCTTTGATTCGAGAACCATCCGGTGACAGGCAGGCTGACCGCCTCGTTGCTGTTGAGACAATAAGGTCCCGACGATTTCCCATCGAGCGGGTCGCATAGAACGCCGCTCGCTTTGTTGAACGGTCCTGAATCGGAAGCAAAGGCGTGGTCTGCGTCCTGCGGCTGTGTATGCCCGACGAAAACCGAATTTCTCGCCAGCGCCCAGTATCCCTTGATGACCGAAGCGTGGGTAAAATCTCCGCCGGTGATGAAGGTCAGCGCGCCATTCTGGACATCCGTCAGGGCGCTGTTGTCGAGCAGATACCATTGTGGCCGCAACCACACGGCCGAGACGTTGCCGTTAGCCCAGTTGAACGAGGACGTATAGTGATCGAGGACTGTGACGGAGCAATTCTCGATGTTGCCGTTTGAGCACACTGGCGTGCTGCTGCAATCATACGCCGGCGGACCGTTCGGGGGTTGATTCGAAGCGAGCGGGCATTGCGTCGCGAGACGCGCGCCTACGACGTGGGGATAGTAAGCGTCCGCCATCGGATCGACTTCTGTATGTGGTCCCGTGTTGGGATCGGTCACCGTGTGGCGCGCGGGTTCGGGGGCGATGCTTTTGACGTCCCGCAGCGTTGGATGCAGGACCGTTTTTGTGTCCTCCGCCGAAACGAATCCGTCGCAAGCCGGCGCGTCGGGCGTGGTCTGGAACGAGAGCATCGCCGACGAACAATAGTTTCCGTAGAAGGACTTGAGCGGCGTGGAGCCTGCGAAATCCCGGTTCTTTTGCAGCGCCGAATAACCTGTCCACTCCATGTGCGCGCCCGTCGACATGGCCCCGGCTCGCATGGGCATGCCCGAGACATCCGGCATATCGCTGTTGGCGGCGGGCACGAGCCAGTAGCAGGCGCCGCACGTCCCGGCGCCGGCCGCCATATTTCCCTGAAAATCGTTCCATCCATTCGTGATCCAAAACACCGTCGGGTATTCAGAATCGGACCTGTAGGGGAACGCGGGACTCGGCACATTCGGAGACGGATATGTCGCCGGATCGGTGTTGTCGGAAAGGATGCCGGCGACGCGGCGCGGGTTCTGGTCGTTCGCCACCGCCCCACGAGCGAATATCCCAATGTTCCCATAAAGACGATTATCGGCTTCCGTCCCGTCCTCCAGATAATATCCGTGCCCGATCGACTTGTAGCCGACGTTGCCGGCAAGCAGGACGCCCTCGGTCGAATGGAGAACCATCCACCGGGTCATGGATTCGTTGACCGACGAGTCCCTGATAAAGGTGTCCGCAGGGGTCTTGCGCGCCATGTGAAAGTGGACTGGATAATGGGCGAGCCGGCCGCCCTGCCCGAGTTGCCGGAACTCGACACCCTGGACCTGGACCTTCGCAAATCCCTGGCGGATCAGCGTATGGCCGCCGAACGAATAGCAAGGGCCCTGGCCGTCGAGCTTCTTGCAAGGGTTCTCCGGCGTCGAGGCCGGAAACTCATCTCCCGGCTTGTCCCCCCCGGAGACAATCTGGATGCTGCGGTTCAAAAGCGCGACAGCCGCGCGCGTCTCGACCCCGTCGCCCACCAACCTCGGATCGATGCTGATCCGCTTCCCGGCGGCCTTCAGTCTGTCCGCCAGCGAATAGCGCTCGCCATTGTGCGGCCAGGACCCGCCGTGGTCGACCCAGATCTTTTCAACCCACCCGCCGGCGCCGACTGGCCCGGTCGACGCATTTTTGACGACGAACGTCTCGGAATGGCCCGGAAGGTAATCCGTCGTCGTGACGACGATCTGATCGCCTGCGGAGACGGACAAATTCCACGGTCTGTAGTTGCTCGGCCCGGCGACAACGATCGGTTTGTCATCGGAAACGCCGTCGCCCTTCGCGAGAGATCCCTCGAGCCGGGTCCAGCTCCCATGTGTCAGCCGTGGGATCGTTGCACCCGAGCGAATAACACGCCCCCTTGTACCCGAAGAGTTGCAGGCTTCCGCCATAGGAGACGGCCAAGACCTTGTAGCCGAAATAGCCGACTTGCGCCTTCGCTGACTTGCAACCCTCCTTGGCCGACCACGTCGAACCGTCGGTGCAGAGGTCGTCGCCATGAAGGGGCCCATACTGGTAGAAAAAGTCGGTGACGCCGCCGGGCAGATCGCCTTCTCGCCATTGTTTTTCCCAGGGCTGACGGGAATACCGCATGGACCAACATCCCCCGACACCAAGGTTTTGCATAGCGCGCCGACGCCCGGTTTGTTGTCGGGTTTCCATTGCTCTGATCCGGACCATAGAGATGGATCGTCAGAACGCCGCCATAGATTCCAAAAGGTTGGCGCGCATTGCCCGCAATGAGCGCGCCGTTGTTTTCGATTATGATGGAGCTTGTCCAGAAGTCGGTCTGGGTTTTCTTGATCGTGCGGCCGAGTTCATCGAAGATCAGCCTTCCGCCATTCAACACGTTCACGTTCCCAAAGTAGTACGTGACATTGGGAGGAACGTGGCATTCGCCGGATACCTGCAAGTCCGGCGGACTGTCTTTGGGGTGGACGACGATCGGATTTTTTGGGCCGCAGATGTCAGCGGCAAATACTGGAACTGCAAACAAGCACTCAACGACCGCGCCAAGTGCAGCGGCCACGATGATTGAGCGCATGTTTCCCCCCAGCAGGAAGTGGACGAACCTTCCCGGTATCGATCCACATCCACAAAGCTTCGGATAGTTGTGTGACGGTGTAGCGAACGTCTTCTGGGAGCGAAGCGTCACCGCTGCGACAGCCATAACCGTACACTATTGAAAGAATTTCTGTTGTGAGGTTCTCAGCCCCGGCTGGATTGGGATGTTTGCAGGTGTTTTTGTCAACGCTGCAAATATGGGGGGACCTATCGGGGTCGAGTTCCCAAGCCTAGAATCTGTCGGCGAAGCGCGCCGTACTCCATGGCCTCGATATCACCGAAAATGCAGGCTCGACCGTCGACCGCAGGCGAAATTGCTCGTGACGAAAATGCGTGACCGGACTGTTTTCGCGGTCAAAGCGGGGCGCTGCCTGGGGAGCCGCGCAGAAATCCTCGCTCATCACTTTCGCGTGAGCCGATCGCGCACGGCTCGCGCCTTGGGCAGCTCCGCTTCGAATTCCGCCGCCCATTGCTGCGCGTGGCCGCCCGCGCGCAATGTCTCGTAGGCGCCCTCGATCTGTCCCACCGCGGCGTCGGCCAACGCGAGGTCGTTGGTGCGGTCCGCGATCAGCGACATCGGGACTCCCTGATTGCCGAAGCTCACCGCCCAGGCAAGCGGGACGCGCTCTCGTGTTCTTTCCTTCAGCGCCTCGCCATAGGCCGCAACTGCCTCGCCGAGCCGCGCTCGTCCCACGCTCCCGCTCGCCGAGGCTCGTGAGCGCGTTGCCGAGATTGTTCTGCGTCTTCGCCCAGTCGAGGGGAACGCGAGAGCGCGTGAGTTCCTCAAGCGCGGCGCGGTATGCGGCGACCGCCTCTTCAAGCCCCTTCGTCCCGTTCTCCCGCTTGCCCAGCGCCCAGAGCGTGTTGCCGAGATTGTTCTGGGTGGCCGCCCACTTGAGCGGAACCCGCGTGCGCACCCGCTCCATGAGCGCCGCGCGATAGGCCGCGACCGATTCCTCGAGCCGCGCCGTCCCGCTCTCCCTCTCGCCAAGCGCCTTGAGAACATTGCCAAGATTATTCTGCGTCGTCGCCCAGCCGAGCGGAACCCGCTCCTGAGTCTGCTCTGTAAGCGCCGCACGATAGGCGGCCAGCGCCTCCTCGAGCCTCGTAGTCCCGCTCTCCCGGTCGCCCAGCATCTTCAGGGCGCCGCCGAGGTTCATCTGCGTCGCCGCCCAGTCGAGCGGAACCCGTTCGCGCGTCCGCTCCGCGAGCGCCGCTCGGAAGGCCGCGACCGCTTCTTCGAGCCGCGCTGTCTCCCTTTGACGCGCGCCCAGCGTTTGAAGCGCGCTCCCAAGATTGTTCTGGATCGCAGCCCATTGGAGCGGAAGCTGCTCGCGCGTCTGCTCCCCGAGCGTCGCGCGATAGACGGCGACCGCCTCTTCGAGCCGCGCCGTCCCGCTATCGCGCCCGCCGAGCGTCTGGAGCGCACGGCCGAGGTTGTTTTGGGTCAGCGTCCAGTCAAGCAAAATCCGCTCGCGCGTCCGCTGCTGCAGCGCTGCACGATAGACTGCGACCGCCTCCTCAAGCCGGGCCGTCCCGCTGTCCCGCTCGCCAAGCGTCATAAGCGCTTTGCCGAGATCGTGGCGCGCCGCCGCCCGTTCATCGTCGGAGGAGGCGAGCGCCAGCTGCTCGCGCCTGAGCGCAATCGCGGCGACAAGATGCACATTGCTGCCGCGTCCGTCGCCAATCTCGTACAGCGCGTGCGCCTCCGCGTCGAGGAACTCAATGAGCTTGGCGGTATTGGCGCCATGGATCGAGCGCGCCAGCTCGATGATGGCGTCCGCCGCGGCGTCGCCATCGTAAGCCGCGAGCGCAATGTCGCGTTCGCGATTGTAGAGCGCGGCGACGCTTGCCGCGTAGCGCTTGCGCCGCTTCTCCTCATCGCGCCGCATTTCCTCGGCCGCCCGGCGCAGCGTTGCCCGCGCCAGCGCCGATTGTCCCTTGTCGACCTGCGTCTTGGCGCTGGCCAAGGCGCGACTGACGATCGCGTCCAGATTTGTCTCGGCAGGGCTTCCGGCGATCTCCTGCTCGTAGATTTCGATGGCGTTCTGCACCGCCTGCTTCATGCCGTCGAGGTCGAGCGCCTTGTCGCCCGCCACGCGCTTCGCCATTTCGCGAATGAACCCTTCCGCGACCTCGCGTTCTCGCGCTTCTTCCTTTGCGTAGTCGGCGACCAGCAAATCGAGGATGGCCGAATAGGCGATCTGCTTCGCCAGTTCGTCCGGGCTGCCAAATTCGCCGCCGGGATAGCGATGGAACGCCTTCAGCCGTTTGAGATGTTCAACTTGCGCGGCGCGCGTGGAATCGTCTGGCGCATATTTTGGCCCGCGCGGGGCAGTCGTTTTCGCTTTCGCGATGAGCAGCGACTTGCCATGGTAGAGGGCGAGCCACGCCTCCCATTGCGTGTAGGCAAGGCGCAGGCCTTTCTGAGGCCGTCGCCGAGCGGCGGCAATTTGCTCGCAAGGTCGGAATGTTTGGCGACCAGCGCCCGCTGCTGCGTTTCGTCCGCGGCAGCGCCGCACATGTCGCCCACGAGATGCACGACAGCGTCGCAATCGGCGATGTAGACGTCGAGCTTGTCGAGCGTGTCGCCGCCGAGGTCCTTGAAATCCTCCTGCACCTTCACCGCGACATCGTGCCGCGTGAGGTCATGACTCAACTGATCCCGGTAAGCCCGGAACTCGTCGGAAACGGTCGAAAGAAAGACTACGATCGGCATGGCGCCTGTCGCTCACTGAGCGTGGCGACTCTGCCATATTCTTGCGTAGCGGAACACCAGCGGCGCCGACTTCCTGTAGCCCACGAAGCGACGGCTCAATAGACAGCGTCAGCTCGCCAGGTTTGCGGCCACCATGCTTTCGTCCCACTCCAAACCGACGCCGGGCGTGTTTGGAATGTGCAGCATGCCATCCTTGATCGCGTAGGGACGCTGCAGGATCGGATCGGCCCAGCTCTGCCATTCGAGCCAATGCGCGCTCTCCGTGACCCGCATGACGTGCGCGCCGACTTCCGGATAGAGATGCGTCGACATGGGGATGCCGGCGGTTCCGGCGATCGCCGCCGCGCGCATCCAGCCGGTCACTCCACCGATGCGCATGAAGTCCGGCATGACGAGATCGCAGGCCCTGTCGTTGCAGCGCTTTCATGAGCTCGCGCGGACCATAGAAATTCTCGCCGATCATCAACGGCGTCTTGAGTTCAGCCGCGAGTTGGGCGTAGCCGTCGAGATTGTCGTAGACGATCGGCTCCTCGATCCAGGCCAGGCCAAGATCGTCGATCATGTGGCAGCGAAGGAGGGCGTCGGCCAGGTCGAGCCCCTGGTTGAAGTCGATCATCAGCTTGAGGTCGCCGACCGCGTCGCGCACGGCTGCGATCGTCGCCACGTCCTGACGCGGATCGGGACGGCCGAGGCGCAGCTTCAGCCCCTGAAAACCGCCTTCATCCCGAAGCTCGACCGCCTCCGCCGCAACCGCCGCGGGCTCCTTCAGCCAGAGGCCATTGCTGTTGTAGGCCGGCACGGGACCGACCGTGCCGCCCAGAAGCGTACAGAGCGGCATCTCGGCCGCCTTCGCCAGCGCATCCCAGGCCGCCATATCGAGACCGGAGACGGCGATCATCGAGAGCCCCTCATAGCCGACAAAGTGCAGCGACTTGCGCGCGAGGCTGTACAGTTCGACGGGCGACAGCGTTCGGCCCTTCAGGAGATCGCCGAGATCGTGCAGCGCCGCGCACCAGATACTTCATCGATTGCGCGGCGTAAGGCTCGAGGTAGCTCCGCCCAACGATTCCTTCCTCCGTCGTCAAATCGATCAGGATCATCGGCCAATGGGTGATGGTCGCGATCTTGGCGACCACCGGCCGGTCGAGCTTGAGCAAGACGGCCCTCGCGTTGATCGCTCTCAACGTCAGTGACGGGTGCGGCATCGAGCTTCCTTCAGTGCGAGTTGAGCAAATCTGAAAATTCTCACTTCACCAGTGAGGCCACGCCATTGCCGAACGACCATTCGTCCGCCGCGGTGGACACGAGTGAGACGAACACGTCCTCGGGTCGAACCCCGATGCGGCTGTTCAGGTCTTCGGCGACTTTTTTGTAGAAGCCCTGCTTCTGCTCGACGGTGCGCCCCTCGCGCAGAAACAATTGAATGAAGATACAGGCCTTCGAACGCTCGATGCCGAAAAAATGCGGATCGAAGATGAAATTATCTTCGTCGTGCTCAGTGATGACCTGGAAGCGGTCATCTTTCGGAGCCTTCAGCACATCCACCATCGCCTGGTACACGACGTCCCCGACGGTCTGCCGGTAGGTTCGCGATTGACCTTTGATCATGTCGATGCGTGCAAGCGGCATAGGCGTCTCCTCCTGTTATGCGGGTACATACCCGCATTGAGGCTCGATGTTCAAGCGCTTTTAGCGCTCGCCAATCGCTAGAGCCGCGCTGACGGCGCCGTCGATGATGGTCGGAGCGACATCGTCGCGCGCGAGATCGTGACTCGCTGATCTGGATAAGCCCGCAACCGTCGGAACGGTCGACAGAGACGACGACGATCGGCCTGGCGCCGGTTAGCTCGCATCGTGAGCCGGTCCCGGATCCGCCTGCGCTCTTCGCGACTGCGCCTCGACAGAATGCCCGCCTCAGGGCTGCTGGACTGCCTCGCGTGTAGCCGCGGAGCGCGCGTCTAGAGCCGCGACCGCCTCCTCCAGCCGCGCCGTCCCGCTCTCCCGCTCGCCGAGCAGCATCAGCGCGATGCCGAGATTGTTCTGCGTCATCGCCCAGTCGAGCGGCACGCGCTCGCGCGTCCATTCCTCCAGCGCCGCGCGATAGGCCGCGACCGCCTCCTCCAGCCGCGCCGTCCCGCTCTCCCGCTCGCCGAGCGTCACGAGCGCGTTGCCGAGATTGTTCTGCGTCATCGCCCAGTCGAGCGGCACGCGCTCGCGCGTCCATTCCTCCAGCGCCGCGCGATAGGCCGCGACCGCCTCCTCCAGCCGCGCCGTCCCGCTCTCCCGCTCGCCCGAGCGTCCAGAGCGCATTGCCGAGGTTGTTCTGCGTCATCGCCCAGTCGAGCGGCACGCGCTCGCGCGTCCATTCCTCCAGCGCCGCGCGATAGGCCGCGACCGCCTCCTCCAGCCGCGCCGTCCCGCTCTCCCGCTCGCCCGAGCGTCGCAGAGCGCGTTGCCGAGATTGTTCTGCGTCATCGCCCAGTCGAGCGGCACGCGCTCGCGCGTCCATTCCTCCAGCGCCGCGCGATAGGCCGCGACCGCCTCCTCCAGCCGCGCCGTCCCGCTCTCCCGCTCGCCCAAGCGTCTCAGAGCGCGTTGCCGAGGTTGTTCTGCGTCATCGCCCAGTCGAGCGGCACGCGCTCGCGCGTCCATTCCTCCAGCGCCGCGCGATAGGCCGCGACCGCCTCCTCCAGCCGCGCCGTCCCGCTCTCCCGCTCGCCCAGCGTCCAGAGCGCGTTGCCGAGGTTGTTCTGCGTCATCGCCCAGTCGAGCGGCACGCGCTCGCGCGTCCTTTCCTCCAGCGCCGCGCGATAGGCCGCGACCGCCTCCTCCAGCCGCGCCGTCCCGCTCTCCCGCTCGCCGAGCCTCAGGAGCGCGGTGCCGAGGTTGTTCTGCGTCATCGCCCAGTCGAGCGGCACGCGCTCGCGCGTCCTTTCCTCCAGCGCCGCGCGATAGGCCGCGACCGCCTCCTCCAGCCGCGCCGTCCCGCTCTCCCGCTCGCCGAGCGTCCAGAGCGCAGTGCCGAGGTTGTTCTGCGTCATCGCCCAGTCGAGCGGCACGCGCTCGCGCGTCCTTTCCTCCAGCGCCGCGCGATAGGCCGCGACCGCCTCCTCCAGCCGCGCCGTCCCGCTCTCCCGCTCGCCGAGCGTCTGAGCGCGTTGCCGAGATTGTTCTGCGTCATCGCCCAGTCGAGCGGATCCTTGGCTCGATCGCCGGCAGCCGGCGTTGCTCTGAGAAGCTCTATCGCTTCGCGCAAGGCAGCGTTGTCGCCGAACTCATCGCCGAGCCTCACAAGAGCGGTGGCTTGCGAGCGGAGATATTCGCGAGCCTTCGAAGCATCCGCGGCCGCAGGCTATGCGAGAGGCCTCGCCATAGTGTGCGGCGCTTGACGATACGCGTCTGGATTGACGTGCAGCAGCGCGGCGGCCGCCCGTTGCGCCCGGCTGTCCGCCGCCGAAAGCCGCTTCTGTCGCGCAAGCGCCTCGATATCTTCAAGGCCGGACAAATCGCGCGCTTCCGCGTCGGCGAGAAGCTGATCCGCCGGTCGAACGAGCCACTGGCCAAAGCGGTCGAAGCCTCTGCGCGCAGCTGCGTCACAACGGGATCGGCGTTGGAAAGACGATTCAGCCGGTCGGTCAGGTCGCGGAATTCAGACCGCCTTTGCCGCGAGCTTCTGCTCGATCTCACCGGCGTTATAGGAGGCGGCCGCTTCGCCCATCGAGCCGAGAATCGCCCGCAACGTATCGAGCGGCACGCTCTCGATCTGCGAGAGACGCCTCAGGATTTCATCGATCTTCGCTTCCTGCCGCGGAACGCTGGCCTGCGCGGCCTTGTCCTCGGCCAGCAGATCGAGGATGCCCGATGCCAGAACCTGCTTGGCCAGATCGTCCGGGCTTGCGAATTCGAGCGGGATAGCGCTTGGCGCCTTGAGCCGCGCGAGATGCTCGACTTGCGCGGCGCGCGAAGCGTCGCGTCGGCGCAAAGTTCGGCCCACGCGGCGCGGCCTGATGCCGCCTTGGCGACGTAGAGCTGCTTGCCGTGATAGAGCGCGAGCCACGCCTCCCATTGCGTGTAGGGAATGCAGACCGCCGGTCGTGAGCGCTTCGCCGAGCGGCGGCAGTTTGCTCTGAAGGTCGACATGTTTGGCGAGCAGCGCTTGCTGTTGCGTTTCGTCCGCCGCCGCGCCGCACATGTCGCCGACCAGATGCACGACCGCGTCGCAATGGGCGATGTAGACGTCGAGCTTGTCGAGCGTGTCGCCGCCGAGGTCCTTGAAGTCCTCCTGCACCTTCACCGCGACGTTATGCCGCGTGAGGTCATGGACGAGTTGATCGCGGTAGGCGCGGAACTCGTCGGAAACGGTCGAAAGAAAGACGCTGATCGCCATCGCGCGCCCGTTCGCTCGATCGAGCGGCGCAACCTTGCCACATTTCCGCGAAGCGGAACATGCCCGGCCATGACCGACGCGTGCTACGCTGCGCATCCAGAGCGACGGTCAAGGAGGCTTGGCATGGAAGACCCAGAAATTCGCGCGGCTCTGGATCGCCACTGGGCCGCGTCCGACGCCGACGACTTCGAGGCGGAGCATGAGATCTATCGCGAGGACGCGGTGCTCGAATATCCGCAATCGGGCGAGCGCATCCGTGGGCGGCGCAACATTCAGGCGTCGCGCACCGTGCAGCCGAACCGGAAGCGCTTCACGGTGCGGCGGATCGTCGGCGCGGGCGACCTCTGGGTCACCGAATTGTGCTCACCTATGACGGGCGGCCGTCCTACACGGTGAGCATCATGGAGTTTCGCGACGGCAAGGTGGCGCGCGAGACCCAGTATTTCGGCGATCCGTTCGAGCCGGGGCCTTCGCGCGCGCATCTGGTCGAGCGGATGGCTTGAAAGCCTGGCCGCCAACGACATGGGCCTACGCCGCTCGCGCGCTCGGAGCTGCCGATCGATACGGCCGCGCTCGCCCGCTTTCTCATCGGCAAGCTCGTTGGTGCGGGAACTGCCGGAAGGCGTCGCCAGCGGCCGCATTGTCGAGACCGAGGCCTATGTCATCGGCGACGCCGCCGGGCACGCCTATCGGGGCATGACGCCGCGCAATCGCTCGCTCTTTCTCGAGCGCGGCCACGCCTATGTTTATCTCGCCTACGGCGTCTCCTTCATGCTGAATGTCTCGAGCGAGGCGCCGGGAATCGGCGCCGGCGTGCTGATTCGGGCGCTCGAGCCGGTCGAAGGCATGGCGATCATGCGGCAAAATCGCGGCGTCGAGCGCTTGCGGGATCTGACGCGAGGACCGGGACGGCTCGCCCAGGCGCTCAGGATCGATCGTTCGCTCGACGGGCTCGATCTTTGCGAGGAAGGGCCCGCTCTGGCTGGCGCGCGACGACCACGGCGCCGGCGAGATCGGCGAGAGGGAAATCGGAGAGAGCGTCAGGATCGGCATTTCGCGGGAGGCGGACCGGGTGTTGCGGTTTTATCTTCGGGGCAGTCCGTTCGTGAGCGGCGCGAGGTCGCTCAATGGATGAGGCGGCTGGCCTCTTGCGCGGTCCGCGATCAGCGGGGCTGCTCTGCCGCCATTACCGAAAGCAGGACAATATCTTGCAGAAATTCAGAATTCATGCTATGACAATCGCCATCGGCCCGGGTGAGAGCATCAATGTTGGCGACAAGCGTCTCTGGCGGCGGAACGGAGGTTGTACACAACCGGAGACAAAGGGGCGGGAAATTTTTTATTTAAATCGCTCGTAACCCATTGAAAAGTCCCGATTCCAAAAAATAAACGCTAGTAAACGCTAGCATTTTTACTAGCGTTTATGCGCGTTTACTGGCGTTTACTGGCTTTTATTGCGAGCCGAATACAACCCTACATTGCAAATCCGCCGTCGACGATGAAGGCCTGGCCGGTGGCGAAGGCGCTCTCGTCGGAGGCGAGGTAGACGGCGATCGCGGCGATCTCCTCCGGCTTGCCGAGCCGGCCCATCGGCTGGCGGTCGACGAACGCCTGGCGCACCGTCTCGATCGACTGGCCGCTCGTCTTGCTCAACGTCTCGATCCGGCCGTCGAGCGACGGGCTCTCGATCGTGCCGGGGCAGATGGCGTTGCAGCGCACGCCCTTGCGGATGTAGTCGGCCGCCACCGACTTGGTGAGGCCGATCACCGCGGCCTTCGAGGCGCCGTAGACGTAGCGGTTGGGGATGCCGCGCACCGACGAGGCGCCGGAGGCGATGTTGACGATCGAGCCCCTGCCCTTCTCCAGCATTCCCGGCAGAAAGGCGCGGATCGTGCGGTGCATCGACTTGACGTTGAGATCGAACGAGAAGTCCCAGTCGGCGTCCGAGGTGGTGAGGACCGTTCCGTGGTGGACGAAGCCGGCGCAGTTGAAGAGGATGTCGATCGGCCCGACCTCGCGCGCGAGCGCCTCGACCGCCTCGGTCGAGCGGACGTCGAGCTTGCGCTTGTCGGCGTCGAGGCCCTGCGAGGCCGGCGACGTCGATGTCCGTCGCGATGACGCGCGCGCCCTCGCGCGCAAAGGCCTCGGCCGTCCCGCGCCCGATGCCCGCCGCCGCCGCCGTCAACAACGCCACCTTACCCGCCAATCGTCCCGCCATCTGGGCCGCTCCTTCCGATTCTGTTTCCCGCGGCCGTCTCGGGGCCGCGCGGCCGAGTTTCTAGGCGACATCGCGGCGCGTTCCTAGCCCGATCGCGCCTTCGCCGCCGCGCTGCGCGTATTGCCAAGACGGGGAAAACTGGCATAGACAGCGGCGCCGTTCGAGCGGCGCCGCAGGCGCGGCGTTGCTCGACGGGGCCGCAATAGCTCAGCTGGTAGAGCACATCATTCGTAATGATGGGGTCGGGGGTTCGAATCCCTCTTGCGGCACCACTAACCGTTTCCAAGACTATGTGGACGAGCCTTGTCCCCGAGTTCCTAGATTGGCTCCGGCCCGCGTGAGATCGCGGCGACACCGGTGCGCGAGACCTCGACCAGTCCGATCGGGCGCATGAGTTCCACGAAATCGTCGATCTTGCGCGGCGCGCCGGTCAGTTCAAAGATGAAGCTTTCAGTCGTCGCGTCGATCACCTTGGCGCGGAACGCGTCGGCGAGGCGCATGGCCTCCACCCGGTTCTCGCCTTTGCCCTTGACCTTGATCATCGCGAGCTCGCGCTCGATCGCGCGAACGGACAGTGTCAGGTCGTTCACCGAGTGAACGGGAACCAGACGCTCAAGTTGGTGGCGGATTTGTTCGATGATTTCGGGCGTGCCAGAGGTGACGATGGTGATGCGAGAGAGATGCGTTTCGTGCGCCACCTCCGCGACAGTCAGGCTCTCGATATTATAACCGCGCCCCGAGAACATACCCACGACCCGCGCGAGCACGCCCGGCTCGTTGTCGACCAGCACCGAGAGGGTGTGAGCCTCGATGGCGGCTTTCTCCGTCGCCGACGAATAGGGCGAGAGAGACTGAAGGATCGAGGTCTTGCTCATGCGCGTCGTGTCCTTGTTCGCGCCGGCCCTGGGGACGGCGTATGAATTTCCGTTCAAGCGGCGGCGGCGCTCGGCGCGACCGAGACCCATCGCCGGAACAGATCGAAGTCGATGTTGCCGCCCGACAGCACGAGCCCAATCTTGCGTCCCTTGAGACGCGATCGTTCCTTCAACGCCGCCGCGAGCGCCGCCGCGCCCGCCCCTTCGGCGAGGTTGTGCGTGTCGGTCCAATAAGCGCGCACCGCCGCCGCAATTTCATCGTCACCGACCAGCGCGACCCGCGCCGCGCCTTTGAGAATGATGTCGAGCGCTTCCTGGTCGGGAAGCCGCGTCGCCATGCCGTCGGCAAGCGTGTCGGCGCTCTGGGTGGAAACCACATGGCCAGCGGCAAATGAAAGCGAATAGGCTGGCGCTTCGGTCGACTGGACGCCGACGATCTCGGTCTTGAGACCCAGGGCGTCGCGCGCGGCGATGCAGCCGCAGATTCCCGACCCCTGGCCGATCGGAACGTAAAGCACGTCAAGGTCCGACCGCTCGCTCAGAAGTTCGAACGCGTAGGTCGACACGCCGAGCGTTAGATCGCGGTGGAACGATGGAACCATGTGCAGGCCGCGCGAGCCGGCAAGCCGTATCGCTTCCTCGCGAGCGGCCTGAAAGTCGCGCCCGAATTCGATCAGTTCGGCGCCAAGCGCGCGCATGGCGGCGTTTTTCTCGCTCGAATTGCCCCGCGGCGCGAGGATCGTCACTTTGAGGCCGGCGCGTCGACCTGCGAAGGCTAAGCTTTGGCCGTGATTGCCGCGCGTTGCCGAAATGAGCCCCGGCGTCGACGGTTCACGTTTGATCAGCGCATCGACATAGGTCAGACCGCCCCGCACTTTGAATGCGCCGGTCGGTAGGTGATTTTCGTGCTTGACCACAATTTCGGCGCCAAGCCGCTGATCAAGCAGCGGCCAGTTCAGGGCCGGCGTCGGGCGCAAGGCGCCAAGCACATCTTCGTGTCCTCGCCGTATCTCCTCCAGACTGAACATCGCGAAACCCCTCACCCTACCCTCTGCCCAGACGAGAGGAGTGTCAGACCAACATCTTGCCCTTCTCGTCGATGATGTTTTCCAGCTCGACGCCCGCGTCGTCCTCGAGCGCCGCCAGGATCATCTCGTTATGCGCCTTGCCCGATGGGATCATCGGAAAGCAATTCTCCTTCTGATCGACCAGGCAATCAAAAATGACCGGCCCTGGCGTATCGATCATCTCCATGATCGCCGCATCGAGCTTCGCCGGATCTGAGCAGCGGATCCCGTGGGCGCCGTAGGCATCGGCGAGCTTGACAAAGTCGGGCAGCGAATCGGTGTAGCTCTCAGAATAGCGACCACCATGCAGAAGCTCCTGCCACTGGCGAACCATGCCCATGTACTGGTTATTGAGAATGAAGATCTTCACCGGTAGGCGATATTGCGCCGCCGTCGACATTTCCTGCATGTTCATGAGAATCGAGGCTTCGCCGGCAATGTCTATGACCAACGACTTCGGATGGGCGAGCTGGGCGCCGATCGCGGCCGGCAACCCGTAGCCCATTGTTCCGAGGCCGCCCGAGGTCATCCAGCGGTTCGGCTCCTCGAACGCGAAGTGTTGCGCGGCCCACATCTGGTGCTGGCCGACCTCGGTCGTGATGTAGACGTCGCGGCCCTTGGTCAGCTCGTAAAGCCGTTTCACCGCGTGCTGCGGCTTGATAATCTTCTCGGAGTTGCGGAAGCCGAACGAGTTGCGCGCCCGCCAACTATCGATCGCACCCCACCATTTAGCGAGCGCCGCAGGCTCGGCCTGATGCGAGCCCGTCCGCCACAATCGGGTCATGTCCTCAAGCACGTGGGCGCAATCGCCGACGATCCCGAGATCGACTTTGACGTTCTTGTTGATCGAAGAGGGATCGATATCGATATGGATCTTTCTCGACTTCGGCGAAAAGGCGTCAAGGCGGCCGGTGATGCGATCGTCAAAGCGCGCGCCGACGCAGATCATCAGATCGCAATCATGCATCGCATTGTTGGCCTCGAACGATCCGTGCATGCCAAGCATGCCGAGCCATTGCTTGTCGGACGCAGGATAGGCGCCAAGCCCCATCAGCGTCGACGTTATCGGAAACCCAGTCGTGCGAACGAGTTCACGTAGAAGCGTGGAAGCATGGGAGCCCGAGTTGATGACGCCGCCACCGGTGTAGAAGACCGGCTTCTTAGCCGCCGCCATCATCTCGACGGCCTGCCGAACGCGCTCCAGGTCGCCCTTGAGTTGGGGCTGATAGGTCTTGTGCTGGACATTCTTCTGGAACGTGTAAGCGCCGCTCGCGAACTGCACGTCTTTCGGAATGTCGATGACCACGGGACCCGGTCGTCCGTGCGAAGCGATATAGAAGGCCTCATGCAGGATTCGTGGCAAGTCCTCGACGCGGCGCACGAGATAATTGTGCTTGGTGCAGCTGCGAGTGATGCCGGTCGTATCGCATTCCTGGAAGGCGTCGGAGCCGATCAGATGGGTCGGCACCTGGCCGGTGATGCAGACGAGCGGAATGGAATCCATGAGCGCGTCAGTTAGCCCGG
Organism: uncultured Alphaproteobacteria bacterium; assembly: GCA_963762335.1. GTDB lineage: Bacteria > Pseudomonadota > Alphaproteobacteria > Rhizobiales > Beijerinckiaceae > Roseiarcus. The sequence continues at coordinate 159,636 of CAVXKU010000001.1, forward strand.
TGATCGCGTTGGTCGCGCCCGGGCCCGAAGTCACGAGGACGACGCCGACCTTGCCAGTCGAGCGCGCATACCCCTCCGCAGAGTGCGTCGCGCCTTGCTCATGACGCACGAGAATGTGGCGAAGCTTGTTTTGATGGAAAATGGCGTCGTAGATCGGCAGCACCGCGCCGCCCGGATAGCCGAAGACCATCTCGACGCCCTGGTCCTTCAGCGCCTCGACGACCATCTCCGCGCCGGTCATGTGCTTGGCCATAATCGCAAGTCTCCGTCTATTTCTTCAGTCGCGAATTCGAGGCAATAAAAAAGGCCCTCTAAGGGGCCTTCGGGTAAGCGCTAGCAACCGGATGCAGACCTTAAGTCTGCCCGCTTTCTAGCGCCAAAGGTACAATAAGCTTCGCCACGCGTCGCCTCGAATTGGAAAACGCGGCAACCGTAAAGAATGCTGGCAGCGGCGTCAAGCCGTTCCGAGCACGGTTGTTGATCGCGCTTGAAGCGAGTTTGAGTCAAAGGAGGGCAGCGGCAAGTGGCGGCGACGAGCAAGACTGTGGACGCGGGCGTTCTTTCCATCGCCTATCTCGAACATGGAGCGGCGTCGGGATGGCCGTGCATTCTTGGCCATGGCTTCCCTTACGACCCGCAGGCCTATGCGGATGCTGCGCCAATGCTGGCCGACGCCGGCGCGCACGTGATCATTCCCTATCTGCGCGGGTACGGGCCGACGCGGTTCCTCAAGGCCGGAACGCCGCGCTCGGGCGAGCAAGCCGCGCTCGGCGCCGACCTTCTGGCGCTGATGGACGCGCTGAACATCGAGCGCGCGGTGCTTGGGGGCTACGACTGGGGCGGGCGCGCAGCTTGTGTCGTCGCTGCGCTCTGGCCTGAGCGCGCCGTCGCGCTCGTCTCTGGCAATTCGTACAACATCCAGGACATCGCGCGAGCAATGGAGCCGGCAAGCCCATCCGAGGAAGCCGCCCTCTGGTACCAGTATTATTTCCACAACGAGCGCGGCCGACGGGGTCTCGAGAAGGATCGGCGGGGCGTCGCTCGCCTGCTGTGGCGCATGTGGTCGCCGACCTGGGCGTTCGACGACGAGACGTTCGAGCGCACGGCGACGGCGTTCGACAATCCGGACTTTGTCGACGTGGTCATCCACTCCTATCGTCACCGCTACGGGCTCGCCCCGGGCGATCCGGCCTATGCCTCGATCGAGGCGGCGCTCGCTCTGCAGCCGCCGATCATCGTTCCGGCGATCACGATCGATGGCGACGCGGACGGCGTGAACCCTGGCACCGACGCATCACGCGGCGAAGTTCGCGGGCGCGCACGAGCATCGCGTGTTCAAGGGCGCCGGCCATAACCTGCCGCAGGAGCGTCCGGAAGCATGGGCGAGCGCAATCATCGACGCGCGGAAGGTGGCGGAGTGATCGCTACCTGGCTGGGCCGAGCCGTGAAAATGCACGAGTCGGCGCAAAATTAAACGCTCTTAGACGCCAATAACGCCAATAAACGCTAGTAAACGCTAGTAAATTTGCTGACGTTTACTAGCGTTTATTTTTTCGAATCGGGACTTTTCAATGGGTTACGGCCGATTCAAATAAAAAAATCGGCTCGCGTCTCCGGCTCTGGCAAATTGTTTCCCGAGCGTTCCACGAGCGTTTCTCTCTCGTCTCAGGGGTGGGCGGCATGGCGAGGCGCAGTTGGTATTCGACGAATAAGGAATATAACATCGGTTTCCGATTCTTGCAATGACTTTCTTCGGAGATGATTTTCTTCGGAGACTGGCGCGGTAGCGCGGGCAAAGCAGGGCAAGCGCCGGACAAGCTATGTCCCGCTGTCCGACAATTTCTCCCTTCGAAATCGTCGGCGGAGCAGACGGAAAGCCACCAACAAGAAGAGCACGACCAGCGCGATTGCGACGGTCGGCGCAGCCAGCGCCAGAAACGAGATCAGCGCCGCACTCCCAAGTTCCGCGGTCGCGATGACAGGGTTGCCAAGGCCGCCCGTCAAAACGGTCGAGTGAGCCCGAAGAATTCCGGTCAACCCTTGTGTAAGTCCCGCGACACCGCCGCCGGCGATTACGGCCGCGGTCCATTTCACCATTGGCGGCGCATCGATCATGACGGCGGCTGACACGATCGTTCCAGCGACGAAGGCGGCAGGCGTCGCGACGGTGTCGAGCAAGTTGTCGACAATCGGAATGTAATAAGCCAGGACTTCGGCAAGGGCCGCTACACTGAGCATCATCAGGGCCGACGGCGAGCCAAGCCAGGCGAAGCTGTCGTCCAAATGGAGATGGCCCGTATAGGCCGCGCCGCTGACGATGAGCATCGGCAAAAAGACGCGAAAGCCAGTCGCTGCGGCGAGCGCTATGCCCAGAACGATGGATAACGCCAAGTCCGACATGAGAAGCCCTGCCTCGATCAATTCATCAGCAGTCGCTGGACGCGCTTGGCCAGTCTAGGATCTGTTTCGCCAAAATGCAGCCATGGCGCGCGGCGTGATCGGCAAGGTGGATCTCCGGCCTTTGCCCACGGCATGGGTGCGCGCGGCTTTACTCGCCATTGCGCGCACGCATCGTTTTGTCCCCGGCCAATCGTCAACCAGATCGCGGCCGATCGAGCACTGCGTCCGTGAAATGCGATAGACAGACACATCAACGCGAGCCACGAAAGGATCGAGATGGACGATCCCACGGACCCAACCGACACGGCGTTTCAGCGCCTGTTGAACCGTGAGATTCTCCTGAGCGAACGGCGGCGCATGCTCATTCTGGCAGGCGTGCAGGCGCTCATTCTCGTCATGATCGTCCTCGCGGCGACGTTCGCCCCCGGCTTCGTCCGGTCGATCTATCACGACCGGCTTCCCGAGCGCGCGGCGTTGGCGGCTTTCTCGGCCTTCATTGTCTACGAACTGCTCGCAGCCAGCGTCGTCACGATCTTTCTTCGTCGAGGCAGAAACTTTCCGGTCCTGGGCCGCTACATGAACGCGCTGGTCGAAACGAGCTTTCCGACCGTGCTGCTCTATCTCCTCGCCGGATATCTGTCCGCGCCCGTCGTCGTTTTCGGCGCGTGGCCGGCGCTGCTCTATTTTCTTTTCATCATTCTCTCGACGCTGCGGCTCGATTTTGCCCTCTCGGCCTTTACCGGCGCGGTCGCCGCGGTCGAGGTCTTCACTCTCGCTTTCGTCACGCTGCATCTTGGCTGGCAAGCCGAGGAGCCGCGCCTGAGCATCGGCTATCATGCGACGCGCAGCGCCGTGCTTCTCGCTGCGGGCCTTCTGGCCGGTTATGCCGGCGCGACGATCAAGAGCCACTTCCGACGGGCGCTCGCCGCGGCATCGGCTCGCGACGAAGTGACGAACCTCTTCGGTCAACATGTCTCGCCGCGGGTCGTCGAGCGGCTGCTCGCGATCGGGGCGGCCGAACTCAGCGAAATGAGAAGCGTTTGCGTGATGTTCGTCGACATCCGCAGCTTCACCACGGCGGCGCGCACCCGAACGCCGGCCGAAGTCGTCGAGCGCCTCGACGACGTGTTCGAAATTCTGGTCGATGTCGTCGATCGCCACAACGGCATCGTGAACAAGTTTCTCGGCGACGGGCTCCTCGCCATCTTCGGCGCGCCGCTCGACGATCCTCTCGAGGCCGCGAACGCCGTCGCCGCCGCCCGCGAAATGCTCACGATCGTCGAGGCGACCAATGTCGGCCATGCCTGGCCGATCCGCCTCGGCATCGGCATCCATATCGGTCAGGCGGTCGCCGGGACCGTCGGCTCGCAACGCCGCAAGGAATATACGGTCATCGGCGACACGGTGAACCTGGCCTCGCGCCTCGAGAGCCTCAACAAAGAGGTGGGCTCGCAACTCATCGTCTCCGACGCTGTGCGCGAGGCGGCGCGGGAAGTCATCGGCGAAGCTTTACCGCTCGGGGCAGTCCCCGTCCGCGGGTATGCGGAGCCGGTCACGGTCTGGCGCCTCGCATAGAGTCGATACTCTTTGGGTCGAACCGGATCGTCATTGCGAGCCATAGGGCGTCGAAAGACGCCCGTCCTTCCGGACGGGCTATGACGAACCAATCCAGAGAACGTAGAGCGCTCTACGACTCCTGGATCGCCGCGTCGCTTCGCTCCTCGCGACGATCCATCGATACGCAGCGCGCTCTAGACGGGCGTCCTTTTTACTGGCGATCACGCCTCAGGTCAGCGCCATCGCTCCAGGCCCAGGTATCGCGCCCATCGGGCATTTGCCCAGGATGATCATGCCGAGCACTTCGTCCTTGGTCACGTCCTCGACGCTGCCGGTCCCGACGACCTGGCCGTTCTTCATCACGGTCACGCGGTCGGCGAGGTCGAACACATCGTGGATGTCGTGACTGATGAGAAAAATGCCGAGGCCCTCGGACTTGAGCTGCTTGATGAGCTCGCCGACCTGCGCGGTCTCGGCCGGCCCCAAGGCCGCCGTCGGCTCGTCCATGATGAGGACCTTGGCGTCGAAATGGATTGCGCGCGCGATGGCGACCGACTGGCGCTGACCGCCGGACAGCGCGACCACCGGCTCCTTGAAGCGGCGGAAGTTCGGATTGAGCCGCCCCATCACCTTGCGCGCCTCCGCCTCCATCGAGGCGTCGTCGAGCGTCCCCCAGCGCGTCAGAAGCTCGCGGCCGAGATAGAGGTTCGACGCGGCGTCGACGTTATCGGCAAGCGCGAGCGCCTGGTACACCGTCTCGATGCCATAGGACTTGGCGTCGCGCGGGTTGTCGATCTTGACTTCCTGCCCGTTGATGAAGATTTGTCCGCTGTCGCGCTTGTACGCGCCGGACAGGATCTTGATGAGGCAGGATTTGCCCGCGCCATTGTGGCCGAGCAGGCCGACCACCTCGCCCGCGTACAAGTCAATGTACGCGTGGTCGACCGCCTTGACGCCGCCAAAGGCGATCGAGATGTCCTTCATCTCGACAAGCGGCGTGATCGCGTTGGGGTCCATGGCTCAACCCTTGGCGGTTCGACGGCGGTAGAAAGTGTCGAGGCCTACCGCGCCGACGAGCACCAAGCCAACCACCATCTGCTGAAAGGCCGAGTCGAAACCCAAGAGCACCATGCCCGATTGCAGCGACTGGATGACCAGCGCGCCGATGAGCGCGCCGTAGATCGTGCCGACGCCGCCCGCGAGCGAGGTGCCGCCGATCACCGCGGCCGCGATCACGTAAAGCTCGTCGAACTGCCCAAGCACGTTGGTCGCCGAGTCGAGCCGCGCCGAATCGATGCAGGCAGCGACGCCCGCCAGCGCGCCCATCAGCGCAAAGACCATGATCGTGATCTTTTTGGTGTTGACGCCGGCAAGCTCGGCGGCTTCCGGATTGCCGCCGATGGCGTAGACATAGCGGCCAAACCGGGTGCGTCGAGCGAGGAAGGTCATGACAAGGCCGGTGACAAGCGCGATCAGCACTGGAATCGCGTAGCCAGTGGCAATGACCAGTCCGCCCTCCGGCACAGGAATGTTGTTGGCCTCCGCATAGGCCGCGGCGACCCGCTCAGGCCAAGGGTAAGCGTTGACGATCGCGGTTGCGCCGAGGACGACGAAGCAGCCGACGATCGCAATCACGTATTCGGCCCACATCGGCCGCTGGGGGAACCGAAAGCGCGCCCGCCGCTGACGGCCGGCGTAGAGACCGAACACGATGCCGGCGCAGCAAATTGCCGCAAGCGCCCAGCTCCCGGTCGCTCCGATCGAGCCGTGCGGGCCCCCGCCCATCAGTGCGAAGCGGTCATCGAGCGGCGCAATCGTCTGACCCGCCGTCACCCACCACGCGGCGCCGCGCCAGAACAATTGGCCCCCGAGCGTAACGATGAAAGCCGGAATGCCGAGATAGGCGACGAGCGAGCCGTGAAAGGCGCCGATCGCTGCGCCAACCGCCAAGGCCAAGATCACGGCGATGATCCAGATCGCGGGATTATCGAGCCCGAGATAGAGCGGCAGAAAGCGGACCTGCGCGACGCCGATGATGGTCGACACGAAGCCGATGATCGAGCCAACCGAAAGGTCGATATGGCGCATGACGATGATGAGCACCATGCCGGTCGCCATGACCGCGATCGACGACGTCTGGACGCTCAAATTCCACAAGTTGCGCGGCGTCAGGAACAAGCCCTCGCCGTTCGCGATCAGGGTGTAGAGGTGAAAGCCAATCCAGATCAGCGCCAGTGCGCCGATCATGCCGAGCATGCGGGTGTCGACCTCGGTCGCTCTGAGCAGCCGTCGGATAGCCGGCTCGTTCGGAGCGGCGCTGGTCGCGCTCGGCGCCGCAGAGATCATGATCTCTCCCGATCTGTTTGCCTTGCGCCGTCGCCGTCAGGACGGGAGCGAGGGGCGCTGCAACAGAAAGCCGCGCCGCCCTTGAAGAACGGCGCGGCTTCTTTTGTTTCAGTGCGTGCTGGGCGGGTCAACTCAGCCGCAGAACTTCACTGTCCCCGGCTTCACGCCGGCGCAGACCTCCGCCTTGGTGATCCAGCCCTTGTCGACGATCACGTTGAGGTTGTCCCTGGTGACGGGAAGCGGCGTCAACAGAACGCCGTTGACCTTCACGCCCTTGGCGCCGCCGGTGAAGGGGTGCACGTCGGGGATGTCGGTCAGCTTCTTGCCGGCGCCGAGCGCGACAGCGGCTTCGCCGGCCGTTTTGCCGAGATCGCGCGCGTCCTTCCAGATCGAAACCGTTTGCGTGCCCAAGCGCGATGCGATTGATGGCCGCGTGGTCGCCGTCCTGACCGGAGACCGGCACGGAGCCCGCCATGCCCTGCGCGCCAAGCGCCGCCACGACGCCGCCGGCCATGCCGTCGTTCTCGGACACGACTGCGTCAACCTTGTTGTTGTTCTTGGTTAGGATCTGCTCCATTTCCTTTTGCGCGTTGTCCGGCTTCCAGCCGTCGGTGTAAGACATGCCGACGTTCTTGATCTTGCCCGCGTCCATCGCCGGCTTCAGGACTTCCGTGATACCCGAGAACAGGAAGTCGGCGTTCGGATCGCCCTTGTCGCCCTTGATGAAGGCATAGTTGCCAGCCGGCTTAACGGCATAGATCGCCTTGGCCATCATGCGGCCGACGCCGACGTTGTCGAAGGTGATGTAGAGCACGTTCGGGCTCTCGATCAGGCGGTCATAGGCGATGACTGGAATGCCTTCGTCCGCCGCCTTCTTCACCGCCGGCAGGATCGCTTCCGAATCCATGGCGAGAATGATGAGCACATTGGCGCCCTTCGAGATGAGGCTCTCGACGTCGGTCAGCTGCTTCGTCGGTGAGGCTTGAGCGTCAGCCGAAATGTATTTGGCGCCGTGCGCCTCGAGCGCCTTCTTGATCGCCGCCTCGTCGGTCTTCCAGCGCTCTTCCTGGAAGTTCGACCACGACACGCCGACTGTCAGGTCTTTCGCCGTCGCAGCGAAAGAGACGACGCTCGCCGACGCCAGCAAAGCCGCCCCGATCGCCAGGTTTTTCAAGGATTTCATGCGTTCCTCCCAAGTGACCTGCGGACCTGCCGTCGACGCAAAAGCCCACTTCTCCAGACCAGGCCGGACAATCGTCGCGGCCAGTACAATGGTGAGGCCTCCTGACCCTGTCAATTCGCCAAAAGGCCGATGTCGGACGCGCCTGCGGGGGCCGCTCTGAACGAAGCGGCAGGCCGACTATTGGTGTCCGGGACGATAGAAAAGCCCAAGCCGTCGGCCCGCTCCGATAGGAGTCAGCGAGAGTTCGAACTCAGCTCGCCATCACCTCGTTCACCTGCATGATCGGCTCGATCTTCGTGTAATTGGGAACGTCGCCCATGACCTCGGCGCCGTGCTTGGCGAGCGCTTTCTGGAGGTCCTCGACGGAGTTGAACTTGAGATAGGCGATCGCGAGATAGGGCGCCTTGCCGCCGGCGGGATCGGACAGCGCCCTTGTCGAATTCGCAGCTCACCATCCCTTCCGGTTTCCATCGGGAGAGGAGGAGCTTGTGATGCGGCCCGAAATAATAGTCGTAGTCGAACGTCTCGCCGTCTTTCGCAGGATAGAGAACCGTCAGTCGAATCATCGCTTCCTCCTGCTCGCGAGCCCCGCGATCGCTCCTCGCCGCAGGTCCCTTGCTTGTCGAGTTTCACGCCGCAACGCGCCGCTGTCCAGATCCGTTCACCGGTAGGCTCGCATCAGCGATTGCGTCTCCGCGCATTGCGTCCTCGAACACACTGAAGCCCGCGCGACGAGAGAGATCCGCCCGTGTCCCGCTGACGCGCCATCGCTACGCTCGTCGACGGCGCGCCTTGATGGAGTTCGGCCCGTTAATGCGATCTATAGCAGTGCCCGCCGCCCCTGTGTTTTACACGCGCGCGACACGCCTCGAGGGTCGAAAATGAACAGTCAGGGTGCCCTGTCGCTGTCGACCCTCTTAACTGCGCACAGAACTTGGCGGCGTTGGCAGGGGCTAGCGGATAAAGAACGAAGCCCGCCGAAAGAAGCATCATCGCAGCCGTGAACGCCAATCTTGAACTCGGCATATCAAGCCTCCCCTTGTTTTTCTGTTGTTCGACGTGGCGAACCTCGCGAACGCAAAGCCCGCGCGGCGCCAAGTTATCCGGATCGGATGAACCTACGCTGAACACGTCCGCCGCCTCGCTGCTTCGCAATCGTCCGAATCTGACGCGCGGGGCGCCTCATCCGGTTGACGCCCCGTCGTTCCCGGGAGGCGCTCGGAGCATCCCGGGTGATGAAGAGGCGGCGGCTATTGCCTTGCGCAGACGATCACCGCCTTCGCTCCGCCATCGCAGCTTGCGCCCGTCGTTCCGTCGATGCGCATCGCCGCGCCGCCCGCGCAATAGGCGCTGGCCATGATCTCGCCCGCGCCGCACGACACCTGGCCGGAATCGCTGACCACCCTCAAACTCACGCCGGCGCCGGGCGGGCCCGCAGGTCCTGCCGGGCCTTGAGGACCGGGAGCCCCCATCTGCCCCGCCGCTCCGGCCAAGCCAGGAGGACCGGGTGGGCCCAGCGGCCCGGAGGGGCCTACATGCCCCGACGGCCCTTGCGGTCCAACCGCGCCGGCAATTCCGGCCTCACCCTTGGGCCCTGGCGCTCCCGCGGCGCCGGCTTCGCCTTTCGGTCCCGCTGCGCCAACGTCGCCCTTTGGCCCTGGCGGTCCGGATGGCCCCACCGGTCCGGCGGGGCCGGCTTCGCCCTTCAGCCCGGTCGTTCCTGCTTCGCCCTTCGGCCCGGCCGTCCCCGCCTCGCCCTTAGGCCCAGCAGGCCCAGTTGGTCCGGTCGCGCCCACCATTCCGGCTTCGCCCTTGGGGCCGGCGACACCGGCTTCTCCTTTCGGCCCTACAGGCCCGGCTGGTCCAACAAGCCCGGAAGCGCCCGCCTCGCCTTTAGGCCCCGCGGCGCCGACATCGCCCTTTGGCCCTGGAGGTCCCGCCGGTCCAGCTGGACCGACCGCGCCAATTTCACCTTTTGGTCCCGCCGCGCCGACGTCGCCCTTGGGGCCAGCCGGCCCTGTCGCCCCGCGCGGGCCGACCGCGCCGGCGCTTCCGACTTCGCCTTTTGGCCCAACGGGTCCCAATGGCCCCGCCGGCCCTATCTGACCAGAATCGCCTTTGGCGCCCTGAGATCCGGCCGGCCCCTCAGGCCCCGGTTCGCCTTTCGCGCCTTGCAGCCCAGGCGGGCCGGATCCTCCGATGTCTCCCTTCGGCCCTGGCGGCCCGTCAGGCCCCGGCGGTCCCGATGGTCCTGGCACGCCTGCCGGGCCAGTCTCGCCTTTTGGCCCCGGCGGCCCGTCGGCGCCCATGTCGCCTTTCGGCCCGAGCGGCCCGATCGCGCCGACCGCGCCCGGCTCACCCTTCGGTCCGGCTGGGCCAGCTGGACCCTGCTGTCCCTGTTGCCCGGGCTGGCCTTGCTCGCCTCTGTCGCCCTTGGAGCACCCCGAAACTGCAAGCAACGCCGCAAACGCGGCGCCGGCGACAGTCAAGCGCATTTGTCTTCTCCCCCAGATTGAGGCGCTTTCCGAACACCCTCTTACACGGTGTTGGCGCCAGATTGTGACAGGCGCAACCGTTCGTTGGCGTTCGCCGTCTCTACGATCGCCCATCCATTGTGACTTGGCTAGACCCGGTCGAGGCCTCGTCGCGAAAGTTTCACGACGCGCCGGCCCGGCCATCCGCGCGCCTCAATTATGCGGCGGATCGCGACGCTGCAGATCGGAGGCCAATCCATGCATCGTCGTACGTTCCTCGCGGGCCTCGCAGCCGCCGCAACGGCCCATCCGGCGCGCGCTGCTCCTTCCGCCGAGGACCGTCTGAACTCCGCCACGAGGCGGCTCGCCGAGATCGAAGCGCGTGAGGGCGGCCGGCTCGGCGTCTTCGTGCGCGATACTGGAACCGGCGCCACGCTCGAGCATCGCGCCGACGAGCGTTTTCCGATGTGCAGCACGTTCAAGTTTCTGGCGGCGGCCGCCGCGCTTAAGCGCGTGGACGAGGGCGCCGAGCGCTTGAACCGAACAATCGCCTACGGGCCAAGCGATCTGCTCGAATACGCGCCCGTCACCAAGGCGCATGTCGCAGAAGGCGGCATGACGCTGTCCGATCTCTGCGCCGCGGCGATCGACTGGAGCGACAACACCGCCGGAAATCTGGTTCTGCAGACGATCGGCGGACCGGCGGGCTTCACGCAGTTCGCACGCTCGCTCGGCGACGCGGTGACGCGGCTCGACAGGAACGAACCAAGCCTCAACGAAGCGACGCCTGGAGACCCGCGCGACACGACGAGTCCGCGCGCGATGGCGATCGACATGCAGAAGGTGCTGCTGGACGACGCGCTCTCCGAAGCGTCGCGGCGCCAGCTCGAAGCCTGGCTCGTCGACGACAAGGTTGGCGACAAGCGGCTGCGCGCCGGGCTGCCATCCTCGTGGCGCATCGGCGACAAGACCGGCAGCGGCGATCGTGGATCGACGAATACGCTCGCGATCATCCGGCCGCCCGATCGGGCGCCGATCATCGCCACGGTCTACTACACGGAATCATCCGCGCCGATGGATGCGCGCAACGCGATTCACAAGGAGATCGGCGCCCTGATCGCGGAGACCTTCTGACGGTCACTCCGCCGCCTGCGGTTACGACGCGGCGCGCGCGACTTCAGGCCGTCGCGAGCGGCGGAGGCCAAGGCAGCCGAGGCCGGCGAAGCCCGCCAGGATCATGAGCCAGGTGGCCGGCTCCGGCACAGGAGTCCCAAGGGCGCCGTCAGTGTTGCCGGCAGCGTCCACAAAGAATCCGACCACATCGCCCAGCATCGTTGAGTCCGTTGAGCGTCGTCGAGGTGCTTCCCGGCGGGTCCAGTATGGTGAACGTCTTTGTTAGACTGTTGTAGAGGATGCCGTGCTGCACGCCACCGATAACGGCGAACCCGTCCGCTATCCCCTTGTCGTTCAGCCCCAGCAGCTGGGTCTCGGTCGAGCCAGCCGGATCGATCGGTGCTGAAAGACCCGCCGTTGTCGATGAAGCCGTGGATGACGCCACTGGAATCTGTAAAGAAGCCAGCGATCCTCGTCCGAATTGTTGATCGCTGCGGTAACCGTGCTGACCGCAAGCGGATCGTTGATGTCGGCCGAGAACGTGTTCGTCGCGATGTTAAAGGTGTAGCCGTGGCTGTCTCCGTGGCTGTCGTTATAGAAGCCGACCGCGAGATCACTGTTGTTCACGCCGATCAACTGGTTTTCGGTTATCACGCCCGAGTCGCACGCGCCCGAGACACTGCAGTCGGGGGTCTTGGGGTTGTTGACCATGGTGAACGCCCCGCCCTTCTCGTAGAAGCCGAACTGGAAATCGAAGGGCACACCCGTAGTTTGTCGGGTACGTGTACCCGGTCCGCGTGCCGATGTCGTTTAGCGCGGTTATTTGGGTTTGCGCGCGTTGTCCGAAAGGAAAGTTGTCGGCGGTGAACGTCTTGGTGGGCAAGGTGAGCAAGAAGCCCGTGTTGGGATCTCCAGCTTGGCCGCTGCCGTAGAACCCGGCGATCAAGTCACCGCTGCTGTTGATGCCCATCAGATTGGTGAAGGTCGTGCCCATGAAGGGCGGTTGGGCGGGATCGTTAATCGTCTGGAAGCTATAGCCCGCCGCGCGGGCGCCCATGGGCGTGAGCGCAGCTCCGCACGCTGCAAGCGCCGCTACCGCTATCCCGCCCGCGCTCGAGCGCGCAAACGCCAATATCGTCGAAATCGTCGCTTTCATGATCGCCTCCAGGATAGGGGGCAGTGCGCACTGCATCCCCGCCAGTCGTGCCGTCCCGCCAGCCACGCCGTTGCGATCAGTCAAAAACACATGAGAGAGGAAGTTTATTCGGAGACGCCTACGGAGCCCAGCGTTTTCAGCGCAAGCCGTGCCGCGAACTGCAAGTAGCGCGCGGAGAGCGAAGCTACTCGTTCAAGTGACCGGCGATAAGGGCGCCGTCCCCCTCCGTTACCATCCCGAATTGCAGGAGCGCGAACGGCGCGACCCTGCAAGTCTTGTCGTACGGCGGATTCTGAAGTCGATCGGCGCCGCGCGGCTCAAACAAAAAGGGCCGGCGCGAAGCCGGCCCTCATCGAGTACCTCTTGCTAAAGCCTCAGCTGCCGCCGCCGATGCAGGTGTCGGCAGTCTTCGGCGTGCAGACGTCGAGGCCGGTGTAGGTCGGATCCGCAGGCGCCGGTTTGCCGTCCTTGATGTCCTTGAGGAAGTACATCGCCTTGTACCCCATCTCGAACGGCCGCTGGCCGACTTGGCCGGACGACAGCCCCCTCTTCATCAGGTCGATCTGAATCGGCAGCGTGTCCGCGACCACTAGAGCAAGCGCGCCGGAAGCGATCTTGTCCTTGTATTTCTCGGCCGTCTTCGCGTAGGCGTCCGGCAGGAACTGCGGGAAGCCGCCCGTCGGCGTGAAGGCGTCGAGGTTCGGATATTTAGCGAGAATATCCTCCATCTGCTGGTTGGCGCGGCTGAAGTCATCGTCCGTGTACAGCGGGCAGCCATCCGGCTCCTTCCAGCCATTCTGACCGGTCAGGCGAGGGCCTGGCGCTTCGGCGCTCTTCGCTCCAACAAGCGTGTCGCGGATGCCCTGCATGCGCTCGTTATGGTTGGCTGCCGCGGCGCCGCCGGACTGGATGCAGATCGTGCCGCCTTTGGGCTTGATCGCCATCACGAGCTTCGCGATGTTGACCCCGATGTCATAATTGTGTGTGCCGACATAGGCGAGGCGCAGCTTCTTGTCCTGGGGCAAAAGGTCCGAGTCCCAGGTCAGCACCGGGATCTTCGCGGGGCCGGCGCCCTGCAGCGCATTGGCCATCGCCGGCGCATTAGCCGGAGACACCGCGATGCCGTCGACCTTCTTGGTGACGAGATCGGCTACGATCTGCGCTTCTTCATCGCCGCCGCCATGTTCACCGGGGCCGATGTAGAGACATTTGACCGCGCCGTTGAGCTCCTTCTCCGCCTTCTTGCAGCCGGCGAGAGCCTGGTCGAAAAATGGATTGTTGGTGTTCTTCGGCACGAGCGCGAAGGTGTAGGGATCAGCGGCCTGCGCCGAAGCGGAGACTGCAAGCAACGCCCCGGCGGCGACCGCGCCGGTCAACACAAGTTTCAACATTCGCTTCCTCCCATTTGGACACGGCCCTTAAAGGCCAGTTAGACGCGGACCCCTAAAAAGGGTCAGTCGCGTTTCGCTCCTCGAAGCTTCCCGAGGTAAACCGCTCCGATCAAGAACAAGCCGACGAACGTGCCCTGCCAGTTGGAATCAACGCCGGCCATCAGAAGAGAATTGCGGATGACAAAGATGAGCGCCGCGCCGATGAACGCGCCATAAGCGCTGGCCTCGCCCCCCATCAGGTTCGCGCCTCCGATCACCGCGGCCGAAATGGCGAGCAGTTCGTAAGTCGCGCCAAGCGCGTTGATCGCCGAGCCTGCCCATCCAACAGAAAGGATCGCCGCGAACGCCGCCGTCAACCCTGAGAACACATAGACCTGCACCTTGACCCGATTGACGGGAACGCCCGTCAACAGGGCCGCCTGCTCATTGCCGCCAATCGCCAAAACGTGGCGACCCCAGCTCGTCATCTTATAGACCACGCCTAGAATGAACGTGAAGACGATGAGGAACAGGAGCGGAGAGCTCAGTTCGAACTTGGGCGTAATTCTCCAGGCGCCGCTGCCGAGCGCCTTGAAGGCCGGTCCGCCGGGGCCAAAATTGTAGAGCATGCGGTTTCCCGACAACACCACCGCGACCGACCTCGCGATCGCCAGCATGCCGAGCGTTGTGACGAAGGGCGAGAGACCGAGATAGGCAATGATAACGCCATTGATGAGCCCGGTGAGGCCGCCTGCCAACAAGCCGACAATCACGGCCGCCCAGGCCGGATAGCCGGCTTCGAGGGTTAGGCCGCACGAGACGGCGGTCAGACCCATGATCGAACCGACCGACAAGTCGATTCCGCCCGTCGCAATGACCGCGGTCATGCCAAGCGCCATGATGCCGATGAAGGAAAAATTGCGCGTGGTGTTGTAGAAGTTGTCGGGAGTGGCGAAAGACGCCGGTTGCAGCCAACTCATCACGACGCAGATGATGATGAGCGCGACCGTCACCCAGAACGCTTGCGAACTCGTGAAGCGCTGCCAGAAATTGTGCTGCTGGATGTCCAGCACCAACTCAATCGAGACATTGGCTTGTTGCGGCGGCGGTTTGGCGGCGTCGGTCGACATCCTTCGCCTCTCAAGCCGTGTGGATGGCGCCGGTGATCAAGCCGGTCACTTCTTCGGGGCTCGTCGCCTTGATCGGTTTGTCCGCGACCTTGTTGCCGCGGCGCATGACCATCACCCGATCGCAGACGGCGAACACGTCGGGCATACGATGGCTGATGAGGATGATCGCCATGCCGGAGTCTTTGAGGCGGCGAATGAGGTCCAACACCTCCGCGACCTGCCGAACGGAGATCGCGGCAGTCGGCTCGTCCATCAAGACGAGACGCGCCTTCGACAGCCGGGTGCGCGCGATGGCGACCGCCTGGCGCTGCCCGCCGGACATCTGGCGTACGAGATCGCGTGGCCTCGTTTCAGACTTGAGTTCGCCGAACAATTCGCCGGCGCGCTTGGCCATGGCCCTATGATCGAGCCAGCGCAGCGGTCCGAAGCGGCGCTTGATTTCACGCCCAAGGAACACATTGGCGGCCGCTGACAGATTGTTGCAGAGCGCCAGGTCCTGGTAGACGACCTCGACGCCCTTCTCGCGCGCTTCTACGGGCTTGTGAAAGTGCACAGCCTCGCCCGCGAGGCGAATCTCGCCGTGGGTTGGGGGAAAGTTGCCGGCGATGACCTTGACCAGGGTGGACTTGCCCGCGCCGTTATCGCCCATCAGCCCGAGGACTTCGCCCGGCTCGAGCGTCATGTCGACTTCGTTCAGCGCATGAATTGCGCCGAAGTGCTTCGACACTGCGTTCAACTCGAGAATCGGCAAGCCGGCTCCTCCGCTTCCACCCACAGCTACGCCGCAGCCGGTGAGCCCGGCCGCAATTCTTGTTCTAGCATGTCAGCATCGGACAGATCGGAGCTCCGCGCAAGCTCTAAAGACGCCTGGCAGGCCTCCCTTCCGTCGCCTCGGCGGTCAGCCTTGCGGGGGCGCCGTCGGCGCTTCTTCGACGCGATGGCGCAGCCAGACCATGCCGCCTTCCAGAGTCTCGCAGCCAATCAGTCGGAGCGACTGTCCGGCGCCGGGGCGTTCGCCGTTTGCGTTCTCATGATCGACGATGGTGTCCCTTCCGGCCAGGCCGTCGATCGCCGGGAAAATCAGGGTGCTGAATTCGTCGATCAGGCGATGCTTGAAAAACGCGCCGTTGATCCGGCCGCCACCCTCAAGAAGGAGTTTCTTGACCCCGAAAACATCGGCGAGCTGCGCCATCGCGCCGGGGAGATCCTCGCCCTTCGGACCCGCGAAAATATAGGAGGCGCCATCCTCGCGAAGTTCCGCCAGATAAGCGTCCGAGACATGCTCGCCCAGCACCGCGACGACGTGATCGCCGCCGACATTGTCCTGGCCATAGTGGACGCGGCCGGAGGGATCGATGGCGACGGCCAGATTCCTGCCGTTCCTGTTGCCGAGGTGAGGCTCCCGCGCCAGCGGTGAATCGACCGCGACGGATCGTTCGCGCCCCTTAGCCATTTCCGCCATGGTTTTCCGCCCGACGATCCAGCCGTCGGCCTCGAAGCGGTCGTGAATGGCCTCATAGTGGCCGCGCAAGCGCGTCGAACGACACGCCGGCGGCAGGCCGGGTGAAACGGCTCGGATGGAGGCCGCCGTCGAGAGAGGTTCCCATGTGGCAGATGATGGTGGGGCGCATCAGGCAGCCGGTCCTTTCGATTTCTGTCGTGCGGGAGTCTACCGCTTTTCAGCGCCACATCGCCCGCATGCGCGCCTGGAGATCGACCTTTGGGCCATCGCTCGCCGCGCGCCCCGGCGAGGGCGCGGCATCGGGCCAGGTCTGCCGGTCGAAGTGCTTCAAAAGGGGCGGCGGGATGAAGCGGGTGCGGCTTGCGTACACGCTGCGGTCGCCGCCCCTCGGCTGCCCGTGGACATAGAAGCGCTGCGGCACGACGAGCGCGAGTTCGTCTTTCGCCCGCGTCATCGCGACATAGAGCAGACGGCGCTCCTCCTCGATCTCGTCCGACGAGCCGGTGGCGAGGTCGGAGGGAATACAGCCGTCGACGCAGTTCAGCACGAACACCGAGCGCCATTCCTGCCCCTTGGCCGAATGGATGGTCGAAAGGATGAGATAGTCCTCGTCCCTCAAGGGTGGCCCGGCTTCGTCGCTGGTCGCATCGGGCGGATCGAGCGCAAGCTCGCTCAGGAACCGCTCGCGCGACGGGAACGAGGCGGCGATGCGCTCCAGAGCTTCGAGATCGCCCATCCGGATGCGCGCGTCGTCGTAGCGCGTCTCCATGAGGGGACTAAGCCACGCGACAGCGTCGGCGATCTCCGCCGGCCACGGCGCGGTGCGCGACGCAAGCCTTCGCATGAGGTCGGCGAAGGCGGGAAAGCCGTCCCGCGCTCGGGCGGGCGGCGACATCGCGGCCATCGTCGCAAAGCCATCGTCGGCCGCCGCCGCGGCGACGATGGTCTCGGCGACCTTCGGCCCGACGCCGGGCAGGAGCTGAGCGACGCGAAAGCCCGCGACGCGGTCGCGCGGGTTTTCGGCGAAACGCATGAGGGCGACCGTGTCCTTGACATGCGCGGCGTCGAGAAACTTCAGGCCGCCAAATTTAACGAACGGGACGTTGCGGCGGGTGAGCTCAAGCTCGAGCGCGGCGCTGTGATGGGACGTGCGAAACAGCACCGCCTGAGCTTTCAGCGCAGCGCCCGCCTCGCGATTGGCGAGCACACGGGTCGCAACGAAGCGAGCCTGATCGGCGTCGTCCAGGACGGTGACCAGCTGAGGAAGGGGCCCATGAGGTCGATCGGTGCGAAGGGTCTTGGCGAAGCGTTCCGGCGCGAGCGCGATGACGGCATTGGCCGCAGCGAGAACGGCGCCGCTCGAACGATAGTTCTGCTCAAGCGTAACCACATGCGCTGGCGGATCGAACGAGCGAGGAAAATCGAGGATGTTGCGCACCGTCGCCGCTCGGAAGGAGTAGATCGACTGCGCATCGTCGCCGACCACAGTCAGCCCGCGCCCGAAGGGTCTCAGCGCCAGCACGATTTCGCCCTGCAGCACATTGGTGTCCTGGTATTCGTCGACCAAGAGATGATCGAAGCGCGCCGCGATCTCCGCCGCGATCGCGGGCTCGGTCAGCATCTGGGCGAGGTAAAGCAGCAGGTCGTCGTAATCGAGCACGTTCTGGCGCTGCTTCATCTCGACGTAAGACGCGAACAGCCCGCGCAGCGCGTCCTCGTGCCCCGCAACCCACGGAAACCACTTGCCGAGGATCGCCTTAAGATCGCCGCGCGCGTTGACGACGCGCGAATAGATCGCAAGACACGTCGCCTTCGTCGGGAAACGCAGCTTCAGATCGCCGACGCCCATTTCATGACGCGCCCAGTTCATGAGATCGGCCGAATCCTCGCGGTCGTGGATGGTGAATTGCGGATCGAGCCCGAGGCGCGTCGCATATTCGCGCAGGAGCCGTGCGCCAATGGCGTGAAACGTTCCAGCGTAGGCCGGTGTCGCCGCGGCGGCCGCCTCAGGCGCGAGACGACGGGCGAGCAGCCGTTCGACGCGACGGCCAAGCTCGGCCGCAGCACGGCGCGAAAAAGTGGCCAGCATGATGCGCTTCGGATCGGCGCCCCCAAGAATGAGCGCCGCCACCCGATGCGCGAGCATCGCGGTCTTGCCTGAGCCCGCGCCGGCGATGACAAGAAGCGGCCGAGACCCTTGCGGATCGCCGATCCCATGCTCGACCGCGAGCTGCTGCTCGGGATTGAGTTCGACGGCTGAGCCCGAGCGAATCAGAGCGAGCGACATGGTGCCGACGCAACCATGTTTCGCGGTTTGTTCGCAAGCGCCACGCATAGGCTCAAGCCGAAGAGCGGGGCCAGACAGACCTCCGCCCGCGGCGAAACACCCGCGCGACCGGGCTAGCTCGGCTTCATCCGACCGTGATAAGCGATCGGGCGAGAGAGGCGGCGCCATGCCGGGAGCGGAATCGCATTACGTCCATAGGACCGGCTGGCTGCGGGCGGCGGTCCTCGGCGCGAATGACGGGATTATTTCAACCGCAAGCCTCGTCCTCGGCGTCGCAGCAGCCACGGGGGCACGAGCCGAAATCCTGACCGCGGCCATCGCGGGTTGGGCGGCGGGCGCGATGTCGATGGCCGCGGGCGAGTATGTATCCGTCAGCTCGCAATCGGACTCGGAGGCCGCTGATCTGGCCCGCGAGCGACGGGCGCTTCGCGAGGAGCCGTCCAAGGAAAAGCGCGAGCTGGCTCATATCTACGAAGACCGCGGCGTCCAGCCAAAGCTCGCGCGAGAGGTGGCCGATCAGTTGATGGCCAAGGATGCGCTCGCAGCCCATGCGCGCGATGAGCTCGGCCTGAGCGAGGGCGCCCAACCCAAACCGATCGCAGGCCGCCTTCGCATCCGCCGCCGCCTTCTCGCTCGGCGCCGCATTGCCTACGCTCACGGCGTTCCTGGCGCCACAAGGCGCCATCGTTAAAGCCGTGCCTGCCGCGGCGTTGGTTTTTCTGATCGCGCTCGGCGCGCTCGGCGCCCGGGCGGGCGGCGCGCCCGATGATGAAGCCGGCGCTGAGGGTCGGCTTTTGGGGTGCGCTGGCCATGGCGGTGACGGCCGGGATCGGCGCGCTGATCGGCAAGGCCATTTAGCCTTCCCGCAGCTTTGGTTCGACCGTTGCACATCTCGGTACGTTGCCGGGCATCATTGTGGGGCAATCGATGGCCGCGCCGCTTCGCACACTCCAATCAGCCGATCATCCTCAAATCGACGAGCTGAAGGTCTTCATATCCTATTCTCGCCGTGACGCTCTCGCCTTCGTCGACCGGCTGCAACCAGCTTTGGCCAAACATGGCGTCGACGCATATGTCGACCGCGAGGACATCGAGAAGGGCGAGGAGTGGTGGGAGCGGATCGAGCAGCTCATCACCGAAGCCGACACCGTGATCTTCGTCATGACGCCGGGCTCGGCCAACTCGGAAATCTGCCATCGCGAGGTGGATTTCGCCGAACGCGTGAAGAAGCGTTTCCTGCCGGTCATTGCCGTTGACATCACCGGCCAACCGGCGCCCGCGCCCATCGCGCGTCTCAACTACATATTTTTCATCGAGAACGCGAATGCAGGCGCATCCGGCAATTTCGAAGAGGCAGTCGGCGAGTTGATCGAGGCGCTTAACACCGACATTGCCTGGATCCGCGAACATACACGTATCGGCGCACTTGCGCACCGATGGGAAAAGCGTGAACGCCCGGACGAAATGCTGCTTCGCGGCGCGGAGCTTGCAGTCGGGGAAACCTGGCTGACCGGTCGTCCGAAAAACGCCCCCGATCCGACCACCGCCCATATCGCATTCATTACGCAGAGTCGCCGCGCCGCGACGCGGCGCCAGCGCATGACGCTCGGCATCTCGCTTGCGGTCACGGCAGTCGCGCTCGGTCTGGCTGCCTTTGCCTGGATGCAGAGACGCGAGGCAATCACCCAGCGACAGGTCGCTTTGCAGCGCGTAGACGAACTGTGCAAATCCTGGCGCGTGACGACCGAGTGGATTGAGGCCAATATCCCGGGCGGGATTTACGATATGAAGTCCAGTCTCTACGGCGTCTACAAGTTCGACGATAATTGCAAGCCATGAGGATCAGCATTTGCGGACGCCTGTGCGTCGCTCGCATTGAAGAAATTCCGCGCGCCTGACTTCGCTCACACGATGAGCGCGCCGTTGGCTGGCCCGGCGACACGGCGTTACGCGTAAACTTTGCGGGCGACGAGATCTCGGGGCATGGCGGCGACCGCCGGGATCGGCAAGGCCATTTAGCCATGTCGACGCAGGCGCTGAGTTAGCCTGCTTTTTTTATCTGATGCGGAAACAGGTGATCGCCGCGCCTCCTCGTCGAACTCCTGCTTGAAGGCGTGCTTATCCTTCAATTTGTTGACACGCGCGACGGCCGGACGCTCGTTGAGCTCGTCGACGAGCCGCTTCACGTTGGTCATCTTTGACCATGTCTCCGCGCCCAGGAGGTATGGAGCCGCGGAGCTCCAGCCCCAAACCGCCATGTCGACGATCGTGTAGACGTCGCCGAGCACGTATTTCCGCCCGGCCAGCCGCTCGTCGAGGATCTTCCAATGCCGGTGCGTTTCGAAATTGTATCGGTTGATCGCGTATTCGATCTTCTCCGGAGCGGCGACGTTGAAGTGGAACGACTGGCCGGAATACGGACCAATCCCGCTCGAGACGAAGAAGAGCCACGAAAGCAGTTCGCCCCGCGCTTTGGGCGTATTCTCGGGAAGGAAGCGGCCCGTCTTCTCCGCGAGATAGAGCAGGATCGCGCTCGAATCGAATATGGTTGCTTCGCCGTCGACGATCGACGGCGTCTTCGCGTTCGGATTGATGGCGAGATAACTCGGCGCGTGCTGCTCGCCCTTGCGCGTGTCGACCGGAACCGCTCGTATTCGAGGCCAGCTTCCTCGAGAAACAAGGCGACCTTCGCCGGGTTTGGCGACGGGTGATAATAGAACTTGATCATCAGAACGCTCCGAGAAGCACGCGGTCAAGCCGCGGTGCGGCTAGTAGCGTAACCATACTGGTTACGCAATTTTACCCGACCTCCACGCCGCTCCTCGAGGTCGCTGTCTCGCTCTGCCGGTCCGGCTTCCAGCGAGGCCGATATAGCGATTGTAGTGCGCGACAGCTCGCCTCCAAGGCCTCGACGCGGGCGCGGTCACCTCTCGCAGGACAGGAAGGATGTGGCCGCCGACGGACAGGATGCGCTCGGGGCGACCGGTGCTCGGTGAACAGTTCGCCGCTCTCCAAAGCGGCGAACACATCGCGCAACGTGATATCGCTCGCCGGCCGCGCCAATTCGAAACCGCCTCCTGGACCCAGCCGAGCGCTGATCAATCCAGCGGCTGTCATGAGCGAGAAGAGGCGGCGAACAACGACCGGATTGGTGCTGGCGCTCTCCGCAATATCATCCGAGCGCACGACCTTGCCCGGATTGGCCGCCAACGCGGTCAGCAAATGAACGCCAACGGCAAATCTGGTGCTCGTCGCCATCGCCAATCTTTCGCACGGCGCCGGACGCCATTGCAAAGCCGGCTGCCGGCAGGCTCATCGTCTTCATGTGGGACCCCGTAGGCGCCAGCGCAGAGCCTATTTCGGACATGGCGGCAGGCCAGGCCTGCCGCACGCGGGTAGTTGGGCGGGCGCCTGCGGCGCGCGAACGACCGGCGGAGGCTGACGAAGCGCGCAGGGGGTGCAGCCATCGCTGGCGGCGGACGAGGCGCTACGACCATCGCTGGCGCGGGGGTGTGAATCACCGGCGGCGGCGGGCGAGGCGCGACCACCGCAGCCGGCGGCGGCGCGGGGGCGCGAACCACTGGCGGCGGGCGAAGCGCGGCAGGCGCAATGGCAGGCGGCGGCTTCGCGACGACATTCGGCTTCGGCATGGGAACGCTGGCGGGCATTTGCGCGGGCGCCGGCGGTTTCGGTATGGCCTTCGGCGCGGCAAGCGGCGCTGGCGCAAGCGAAGCCGGCGCGAC
This sequence comes from uncultured Alphaproteobacteria bacterium, assembly GCA_963762335.1. Taxonomy (GTDB): domain Bacteria; phylum Pseudomonadota; class Alphaproteobacteria; order Rhizobiales; family Beijerinckiaceae; genus Roseiarcus. The sequence goes on from CAVXKU010000001.1 coordinate 181,857, forward strand.
AGGCTGGGCCGCCGGGGTTGGGACGGGCCTCCCAGTGGGGCCCGACTGGCGCCAAGCGGGCGGGCGCGGGGATGGCCCTCTTCGGCGAGGGCGCCGCCGGCAATGGCTTGCCGCCGGGAATGGCGGGGGCCACGGCCGCAGGCGCCGTGGCGCCGCTTGGCTTGACTATCGCGGGCGCCGTCGGGGGCGCCAATGGCTTGCCGCCTGGAACGGCTGGCGCAGCAACTGCGGGCGCCGGCCGGCGTTCCGGGAGGCTTGGCCCCGGCTGGCGCTGCTGCCGCCGGCGCCGCACTGCCGGCGTTCGGCGAAGGCGTTGGCGGCAACGGCTTGCCGCCTGGAGCGACGGGGTCGGCGCGGTCACGGCCGCAGGCGGCGCCGTCGCGCCGTTTGGCTTGACCACGGCGGGCGCCGTCGGGGTCGGCAAAGGCTTCGCGCCTGGGGGAACCGTAGGCGCCGCAACAGCGGGCGCGGCGCGGCGTTCCAGGAGGCTTGGCCCCGGCTGGCGCCGCAGCCGGATTGCCGGCGTTGGCAAGGCGGTCGGCGCGGCTTGCCGCCGGGAGCGACAGGCGTCGTCGGCGCGGTCACGGCTGCAGGCGGCGTTCCAGGGGGCTTCGCCCGATGGCGCCGTCGGGGTCGGCAAAGGCTTGACGCCCGGACCCGGCGGCGGCGCTACAGGCGGAGCTGGCCAGCGGCGGGCGGCGCGGACGGAAGCGGCTTCGGCGGCTGGCCAGCGGCGGCGAGCCGCCGGCGCCGCCGCAGTCGGCGGCGCGGTCGCTGGCGGAGCGCCAGGCCGGGCCTGCGCCGCCGGCGCGCCCGGTTGGCTCGACGCCGACCCATCGGCCGGAGCGGCTTGACGACGGCCGCGTTGGCCACGGGAGCCGCAATGGCGACCGGCGGCGGCGGCGCTACGGGTTTAATGTTGGCGGGCAGCGGCGGCGGCGCGAACGGCGGGTGACGCCACCGTGGCTCGCCGCGCGGCGCTATGCCGTCGTGGTGAAAACCGTGTTGGTAGGCGACCGCCCCGATGGCGATCGGAATCGCGACAGCCAACACGGGAAGTACGCCAATCTCGACAGGCGGCGGAGGCGGAGGCAAATCGCGCCAACCGTCGTCTTCGACATAGATATATTGGACCGGCGGCGGAGGAGGCGGCGGACCGAAATCATCAAACGCGTAGATCGGCCGGTCGTCGTAGACGAGTTCGTCCGGGGGCGGAGGCGGGAGATCGGCGAACACCTCTGGCCGGAAGTCCGGCGGCGGCTCGAACTCGGCCGAGAGCATGGCGAGGCGGCGGCGCGCGTCAGGGATGTGCGGGCCTTTCGGATAGGTATGCAAATACGTCCAATAGGCTCGCGGCGTATCGGCGCGGACGGTTCGCCGCCAGTAGGCGGCTTCTCGTCGAACCGCGAGAATGGCCCGCACCCGGTTGGCCTGGTCAGAGTTCGGGTATGCGGCAAGGAACTCGCGGTAGCCCTTGAGGGTGTCTCGCTCGACGGCGGCGGCGTAGGCGTCCTCCGCCGAAAAGCTGGATATCGGCTGGCGCTCTGTCCGCGCCAGGGGAGGCGCGGCAGGAGGCGCGTCGGCGGCGCGTTCGAAGACGTAGAATGGACCCTGGAGTTTGGACGCGCTCCACGGCAGCAAAGCCCCTTGTGTCTCCGAATTAACCGACACCCGCGTCTGGTCGAACGCCTGGACGATATCGACGCCGCCCTGCCGGATCGCGCCGGACAGAGTCTTTCCGTAAACCCCGTAGGGGCCTTCCTCCTCGCCCGCCAGAGTGCCCGGGGCCGCGTTGAATGCGATCAACTCACCCGGTTCGGGATCGACCAGGGCTAGCCCCGGCGCGAGTGGGGACGATCCCTGCGTTGCGTACGGATTGGCCCGCGCCGCGTCGAGCACGATGATGCGCGCCCTTCCCGGCGTCGCCGCGAGAGCATGGCTAAAATCGGCAATGCGGAGCGCTTCGATCGGCACATCGGCGTCGCGATTGATCTCAGCGTCCACCGGCACAAAGTAATTGTCGCCATTGTACTGGACCGCGCGGCCGGCGAGGTAGACGAACGCCTGCATGTCGGGACCCGCCGCCGCCGCTTTCTGCAGAAAGTCGCGAAAGGCCGTGCGCAGGGATTGACCGTCGAGGTCGCGCGCGCCGACGACGTCGAAATCCCGCCGCCTGCAAAGTTTGGGCGACGAGACCCGCGTCGTTGGCGGGGGTCGCAAGCGCCGCGTCGCGATAGGTCGCATTGCCCACGACAAGAGCAATTCGCGGGTTCGTCGCCGGCTCTTGGGCTTCCGCGGCCAGCGCGAGGACACTACAGGCCAGAACCAAAATAGCGGCGAAAATCGCCTTCAAGCGTTGCGACATTCTGCCCCTCATGATCGAAGAACCACTGGCCCTTCGATTCGTTCCCCCAGACAATCGCTAACGTCGCATGATGTCCGAACCGTGGCCGCTCGCGACCTCAGCTCACCGTCTCGGCGCTGTAGCGGGCAATAAGCCCGTTGCGAATGACCGTGCGATAGACCGCGAAGAAGAACATGCAGGCGAGCACGAGGTAGACGATCGCGAGCACGCCGCCGATCGCGAGGCGATCCCAAGGGACGCCTTGTCCGGCGACGACCGAGCGCATGCCTTCAAACACGTAGGACGGCGGCAGGATCAGCGCGATCGCCTGCATCCATCCGGGCAAGACCGTGACCGGGTAGAACACGCCCGCGAATGGCGAGATCAGCATCGGGATCGGCCAGATCAGCCATTCGGACGCGGGCCCGAGCCTGAGCACCAGGGCCGACGCGGCGATGCCGAGCGCGATACCGGTGATGAACAGCACCATGAGGAAAGGGGCGATCGGCAACCCGTAGGAGAGAAAGGACAAGCCGAACGCGATCTGCGCCAGCACGAGCATGGCGACAAGGCTCAAGCCGCTGGTGATGATCGCGACGATCAGAAGCCCGACGAGATATTCGGACGTGCGCAGGGGAGAGGCGAAGAAGTTGAGGAAATTGCGCGTCCAGACGTCCTCGAACAACGTCATCGTCAGTTGCTGCATGACGCGTGTCAGGAAGTCCCACAGCAGCACCGCGCCAAGCAGCGCCGGCACGAAATTGAAATCGGCATGCGAGACCGAATTGAGGTAGCGGGTCAGAAAGCCCCAAACCAAAATATCGATCGCGACAAAGACGAAAATCGGGAAGATGCGTTGCGGGCTGCCGCGATAGAGATAGAACATCCGCAATACGATAGCGCCGATGCGCGAAGCGTTCATCGCCCTGCCCCGTCGGGCAGCGCCTCTTGCGCGACGCTGACGAACAAATCGTCGAGACTCGCCGCTCCGTGTTCCTTCGGCAACGTCTTCGGATCGCCCTCGAGGACAATCCGCCCGTGCGACAGGAACAGCACGCGGTCGCAGACGGCCTGAACCTCGTACATGTTGTGGCTTGTCCACAACACGCCGCAAAGTCCATTGTCGACGAATTTTGCGATACCGGCGCGAATGTCGCGTGCGTTCGAAGGATCAATGGAGGCGGTCGGCTCGTCCAGCAGAAGCAGCCGCGGAAGATTGAGCATCGCCTTGGCGAGGGAGAGGCGCGTCTGCTCGCCGGACGACAGAACGCCCGCCTTGCTGCGCCGGTAACGCCGGAGATCGTAGACGTCGAGCAGCTTCTCGATTCGCGCGGAGAGATCTTCGACGGCATAGAGCATGCCGAACACCCGCAGATTCTGCTCGACGGTGAGATTGCCGGGCAGCGGCGCGTAGACGGCGGCGAAGTTGGTGCAGGACAACGCCTTGCTGCGCTCTTCGGCGAGGTCGATGCCCTCGATCTCGATCCGGCCGGCGCTCGGCTCGAGAACGCCCAGGATCATGTTGATCGTCGTCGTCTTGCCGGCGCCGTTCGGGCCAAGCAGGCCCACGATCTCGCCCGGCGCGACGTGAAAGCTCACGCCCTTCACGGCCCGCACGTCGCCGAACGACTTTTCCAGGCGCTCGACCTTAAGGACGCAGGCGGAACAGGCGGACATCATGCGTCGCGCGTCGTATCAGGCGGCACCCCGGAAGTCGGCTGCCGCTGCAAACTAAGACGGCCGAGGTCCCGCGGCCGGATCGGGCGATACGTTCGCAAGCCAAAGGGCTTCAAGGAGATCGAGCGTGAACAGTTCCTGCGGCTTGCCGACGCCGCGCAGAGCGAAGCGTCCCACGGAAGCGAACGTGCGCGCGTGCCCGGCGCAGGTTTCCGCGAACGCCGACGAGACGAGTATCGGCTGATCCACCGACCGGCACATCGCCGCGATGCGGCTCACCTCGTTGACCGCCGGTCCGACGACGGTGAAATCGAGGCGCTCCTTACTGCCGATGTTGCCGTAGAAGACCTCGCCGAAATGGAGGCCGAGATACATTTCGGTCGAAGGCAGGCCCTTCTCGAACCGGCGCGCGTTCAAGGCGGCGACCGCCTGGCGCGCGGCGCCTGCCGCGTCGAGCGCGGCCGCGCAAGCGCGACTGCGTTCCTCAGCCGGGAAGATCGCAAGCACGCCATCGCCGATCAGCTTCAGGACGTCGCCGGAATGCTGGTGGATCGACGAGACGATGGCCTCGGCATAGTCGTTGAGCAGCGGAATGATCTCCTCGGGCGGAGAGGTGTCGGAGATGCGCGTGTAGTTGCGCAGATCGCTGAACCACAAAACCGTGTTGATCCGGTCGGCGACGCCGCGCTCGATGCGGCCTCGCAGCACCCGCCGGCCGGCGTCGCGTCCGAGATAAGTCTCGACCAGCGTCTCCGCGATGCGAGCAAGAGAGACGGCTTTGATCGCAAGCCCGAGGAAGGGCGAGAGCCGCTTCAGCGCGCCGAGCTCGTCATCGCTGAATCCGTCGGCTCGATCCGTCGTCCAATAGGAATACACGCAATCCATCTCGCCGATCGCGCCGTCTTCGGCGAAGCGGTTGATGATCGCGACATAGTCTGTGAACTTCGCCTCGCGAAACTCCGCGAAGGAAGGAAATTCGGCTTCGGTCTCCGCGGTCACACGCAGGCGCAACGTCGATTCGCCGCTGGTCGAGAGCCGGTAAAGAGGGCTTGTCCGCCACCGTTCCGCCGCCTCCCCCTCGGCGGTTCGCCCGTATTCGGTCAGCGTCACCTCCGGCTTTTCCTTTTCCCAGCGAAACGCCCGCCCCTCGTGAATGGGGTGGAGCGTGTCGATGAGCATCATCACGCGGGCGAGCGGCAATCCGCCGGCGACCGCGCGACTGCAAAAGCCCTCGACCAGCGCAGTCTCGGTCCGTCCCTCAAGCCCCGCTTTCGCGAGCCAGGTCGCAAGCTTGGCGATCTCCGCTTCTGTCATGCGCCGATCATAAGGCGGCGGGGGCGGACAAGCCAATGCGCGGCGTCCAAAGGCTTGCGCCTTACCGCCTAGGGGCCATATCGGTCGCGCGTCCAGACCGCGCTGTCCGCTTGTCGCTTGAGGGCTCGAGCCGCCTCTGCGCTGGGTTTCAGGTTGACAAGTATACTAATTCTACTGGACTTAACCGAGCGCCCTCAATCGGAGGAATCCGATGTCCCTTCGCCTCAACGAGACTGCTCCCGACTTCACCGCCGAAACCACGCAGGGCAAGATCAACTTTCACGAGTGGATCGGCGACAAGTGGGCGATCCTGTTTTCCCATCCTAAGGACTTCACCCCGGTCTGCACGACCGAGCTCGGCTACATGGCCAAGATCGAGCCCGAGTTCACCAAGCGCGACGCGAAGCTCATCGGCCTGAGCGTCGATCCGAGCGAGGCCCATGGGCGCTGGCTCACCGACATCGAGGAGACGCAAGGCGCGAAGGTCAACTACCCGATCATCGCCGACCACGATCTCACGGTCTCCAAGCTCTACAACATGCTGCCGGCCGAGGAGCCCGGCACGTCGGAGGGCCGCACGGCGGCGACCAACCAGGCCGTGCGCACGGTCTATCGTCATCGGGCCCGACAAGAAGATCAAGCTCATGCTCGCCTATCCGATGACCACCGGTCGCAACTTCGACGAGATCCTGCGCGTGCTCGATTCGATGCAGCTCACGGCGAAGCACAAGGTGGCGACGCCAGTGAACTGGAAGCACGGCGACGACGTCATCATTGCGGGCTCGGTCAACGACGACGACGCCAAGAAGCTGTTCCCCGAAGGCTGGCGCTCGCCGAAGCCCTATATCCGCATCGTCAAGCAGCCGGTCTGAGCTTCAGGGATTTTCTAGGTAGAGAGGGGCGCTCCGACGCGGCGAGAATCACTCGACGCGGCGGTGTATCCATGCGAGAAGTTTGATCGTCGAGATAAGCGGCGGCTGATCGCGCAATCTCGCTTCCTCCGCGGGAGGCTTCGATGATCTTCCGGCAATTGTTCGACAGCGTCTCGAGCACCTATAGCTACGTCCTTGCCAGCCGTCGTGGCGGCGAAGCGCTCATCATCGATCCCGTGCTGGAAAAGGTCGACCGCTATCTCAAGCTGATGGAGGAGCTCGACCTCAAGCTCGTCAAGGCGGTCGACACGCATTTGCACGCCGATCACATCACCGGCCTCGGCGCGTTGCGTGACCGCACCCACTGCATCACGGTCATGGGCGAGCAGAGCAAGGTCGACGTCGTGTCGATGCGAGTCGCCGACGGCGACAAGCTTGGCGTCGAGGGCTTGAGCCTCGACGTGCTCTACACGCCCGGCCACACCGACAATTCGTACAGCTTCCATTTCGGCGATCGCGTCTTCACCGGCGACACGCTGCTCATCCGCGGCACCGGCCGCACCGACTTCCAGAACGGCGACTCGCGGATGCAGTACGAGAGCCTGCAGCGCCTCATGCGGCTTCCCGAAGCGACGATGGTCTTTCCCGCGCACGACTACAAAGGCGACACCGTCAGCACGATCGGCGAGGAGAAGCGCTTCAATCCGCGCCTTCAGGTTCGCGATGCCGATGATTATGCGAAACTGATGGAAAGCCTCCATCTGCCCGATCCGAAAATGATGGATGTCGCCGTTCCGGCCAATGTCCATCAGGGGCTGCATCAGGAGGACGTGGCGCGCAAGGGCTGGGCCTTTTCAGCTGAACAAGCGAAGGGACTGGTCGGGCGGCCGGAGATCGCGCTGGTCGACTTGCGCGAGAAGAGCGAGCGCGAGCACATCGGCGCCATTCCCGGTTCGCTCCACGCGCCATATGGCGAGCTCCAGGACAATATCGGCGAGGGCGGCGTCATCAGCGAACTCGCACGGTGCGGCAGGACGATCGTCTTCTATTGCGCGTTCGGCGAGCGGTCGGCAATGGCGGTGCAAGCAGCTCAGGATCAGGGCCTCGCCGGCGCCCGGCACATCGAGGGTGGAATATCGGCCTGGAAAAAAGCAGGCGGCGAGGTGGGGTGAGTTTGAAATTCTGACGGGGTGACAAAGCTCGGGCCAAAAGTCGTCAAACACGGACCTTATAGGAAAACTGACAAGATCGATGGTTAACGAGACCGGCCCCCGTTTCAGATTGCTACTTAAACAACTCACGCCCGACGAGACCCGTTCGAAAATATTGGCGCTAGCGTGCGCTTATTCTCGCGAGAATGATGCGCGGCCAAAGATGCAAACGCGTTGCGTGCGGAAGCGCGTTGCTGTCCGGCACTGACATAGAGATCAATCTCAAGACCATCGTCGACTGGAAACTGGAATCCTCAGGCGTTTCAAACCTGAGCGCCTCCTTGAAAAGAACAGCAAGGAAGAGATAGCCGATGCTCTACGGCTAGCCGCCGAAGCCAAAACGGATCGATCTGGGATCGCGGTTCTCATTGGTCTTTCGGGGTCGGGATACCCGTCGCGTCCGCAATTCTGGCCGCTATGTTCCCTATTCGCTGTACTGTAATTGACAAACGGGCGCTCGCCTCTCTGGATCATCCGACGAACGATGGCACGACGCGGTTCTATCTTCAGTATCTCGCCGAATGCCGCAGGCTTTCAGACTGACCCGCTAGTCGGCGGCGCAACACATTGACCTCATTCGAGGCGAGAGCGTAGCGTCGTTCAATCGCTGCGGGGCGTAGCGTCGCCGCGCAGTGGCGGTCTGGGGAGACGTTCGTGCCGAGGGTCAAGGTCAACGACATTACGATCAATTATGAACAGCAGGGATCGGGCGAGCCGCTCATCCTCATCCCATATCTCGCCGCCGACAACGCCTGCTACGCCTTCCAGGTCGCCGATTATTCCAAGCATTTCACCTGCATTTCGCTCGATCCGCGCGGCGCGGGCGAGACCGACAAGCCGGCCGGAAAATATTCGACCGAGTTGTTCGCCGACGACGTCGCGGCCTTCATGGCCGCAATCGGCGTCGAGAAAGCGCATGTGAGCGGCCTGTCGCTGGGCGGCGCCGTTGGCTTGTGGCTCGCCAGCAAACATCCCGAGCGGGTCAAGTCGCTCTCGCTGCATTCCTGCTGGCCAAAGAGCGACCCATTTCAGCAGGCCGTCGTGAGGAACTGGCAAACCATCGCCAAAGGCCTCGGCAGCGTCCCTGAGATGATCATCCAGGGCATCTTTCCCTTTTGTTTCACGCCGGAGCTCTACGCCGACAAGCCCGAATATCTCGACCAACTCGCAGCCTTCGTGCGCAGCCGGCCAGAACAGCCGGTCGACGCCTTCCTTCGTCAGTCGGACGCGGTCATCGCGCATGACGCGCTCGCTCAGCTCGGCAGGATCACGGCGCCGACGCAGATCACGTTCGGCAGACACGATATGGTGACGTCGACTCGCTTCGTCGAGCCGTTCCGGACCGGCATCAAGAATAGCGAACTCGTCATTTTCGAGATGTGCGCACACGCCGCAATCTACGAGAACGTCAGCAAGTTCAACGAAGACACACTAGCCTTTCTGAAGCGTCACGTGGGCTAGTGCGGTGTCGACGTCTTGCCTACGCCGGCGCCGTTTGCTCGATTGTCTGAGCGTCGCGTTTGCAGTCGCTTGCGGCCCCTCCTTTGCTTTGGCCGACGACGATGAGGCGCCTAAAGCGGGACAGTCGAACAATCCCTTCTATACGCTCGACACCAAGAACCTGTTCGGCTTCCTCGAAGGCGCAGACGTCGGTGAGAAGGGCGACCGGTCGTTCGAATTTGAGACCACGGGATCCTTCGGCGCAGCCCAGGGCCTCTATCGTTCGCTCGAACAGGAATTCATCTTCGAGAACACACTGACGGATTCGCTTGGGCTCGAACTCGGAGCCCATGTGCTCGGCCAGGATATCCGGCATGTCCCCGACCTGCCCGATTTCGTCGGCGTCAATTTTATGGGCGTCTCGGCCGAGCTTCGTTATGTGCTGCTGCACCGGACCGCCGACCTTCCGATCCAGCTGATGCTGACAGTTGAGCCGGAATATAGCGTTCTCACCGACGCCGGACAGCAGGCCAACGATTTCAGCGTGAACCTGCGCGCCGTCGCAGACGTGGTATCCAGCGATCGGCGGCTTTATGGCGCGGTCAATCTCGTCTATGAGCCGGAGGCGTCGCGGTTTCCTGGGGGATTGTGGGAGGACACAGCCCTGTTGTCCGCCTCCGCCGCGCTCTCGTATCGCCTGACGCCGCCGCTGATGCTCGGGGCGGAAGCGGATTATGACCGCGCCTATGGCGGCCTCGTTCCACGCGCATTTCAGGGCCAAGCGGTCTATCTGGGACCGACGTTCCATTACCAGATCAACGAAAAGATCGATCTCTCGGCCGCTTTCCTCGTTCAAACGCCGGTTGGCCGGACTGACTTTGACGAATTCCCGCGCCAGCTCGCCAAGCTGAGGCTTGAGATCGAGTTCTGAACTTCGGAGCCGACCGGTCTCGCTTCACCGCCGGCCGGAAGGGCCGCTGCGCTCAGTCGGTGTCGATCCCTGCCCCTTGGGCGCGCAACTCCTCGACCAGGACCCGCTCATTCTCCGAATAGTCGATCGGCGTCGACACCAGATGCACGCCCCCGCTGGCGAATGCGGCTTCGAGCGCAGGCGCGAGCCCGTCGGCGCTCTCCACCCGACTGCCCTTCGCGCCATAGGCTTTTGCATAAGCGACGAAGTCGGGGTCGCCGAACGTCATGCCGTAATCCGGGAATCCGTCGACCGCCTGCTTCCAGCGGATCATGCCGTACGCGTTGTCCTGCAAGCACCAGCACGACGAGATTGAGCCTGAGGCGCACCGCTGTTTCCATCTCTTGCGAGTTCATCATGAAGCCGCCGTCGCCGCAGACGGCGAGCACGCGGCGGTTCGGATTGAGGCATGCGGCCATGATCGCCGACGGCAGGCCCGCGCCCATCGTGGCGAGCGCATTGTCGAGGAGCAGCGTGTTGGCGACGTGTGTCCGGTAGTTGCGCGCAAACCAGATCTTGTACATGCCGTTGTCGAGGCAGACGATCCCGTCCTCCGGCATCACCTGGCGCACATCGTGGACGATCCGCTGCGGCGTTGGCGGGTAGCGACTTTCCTCGGCCCGGTCGGCGATATGCGCGAGGATGTCCTCGCGCAGGGGAAGAAGCGCCTTCGCTCTTGGCAGCTTGTGTTCCAGTCGATCAGCAAGCAGCGCGAGACTGGGGCCGACGTCGCCGATCAGTTCGGCTTGCGGAAAGAACACCTCCTCGACCGTTGCCGGCAGATAGCCGACATGCAGCACCATCGGTCCGCCTGGACCCATGAGGAACGGCGGCTTCTCCACCGTGTCGTGGCCGATGGCGATAATCAGATCCGCCCGATCGATCGCCCGATGAATATAGTCGCGCTCCGACAGCGCGGCGGTGCCCATATAGAGGTGGGACTCGCCGGTGACGGCGCCCTTGCCCATCTGCGTGTTGAAGAACGGAATCTGAACCCGCCTCACGAATTGCGACAGCGCTTCGGCGAGTCGCGGCCGGCTCGCGGCTGCGCCGAGCATGATCAGCGGCCGCTCCGCCTTGAGGATGAGTTCAGCCGCCCGATCGAGCGCGGCGCCGGAGGCAATCGGCAAATCGATCGGATGGGGCGGGATCGGCGCCATGTCGGGGGCCGCCGCGTGGGCGATGTCTTCCGGCAGTTCGAGATGTACCGGCCCCGGGCGCTCGAGCTGCGCGACGCGGAACGCTTCCCGCACCATGGTCGGGATGGTCGCGGCGCTCACGATCTGATCGGCCATCTTGGTGAGCGGCGTCATGGCCGCGACGATGTCGACAATCTGAAAGCCGGCCTGTTTGCGGCTCAGAACGCCTTTCTGGCCGGTGATCATCACCATCGGCATGGCGCCAAGCAGCGCATAGGCTGCGCCGGTCGTCAGGTTGAGCGCGCCAGGGCCAAGCGTCGTGATGCAGACTCCCGGCTTGCCGGTCAGCCTGCCGTGAGTCGCCGCCATGAAAGCCGCCGCCTGCTCGTGGCGCGTCAGCACAAGCTCGATTCCGGAGCGTCGTAACGCCTCGACCACATCGAGATTTTCTTCGCCCGGAACGCCGAAGATGCGCTGAACGCCCTCGTTCTCGAGCGCGGCGACCAAGAGTTCTGCGCCGTTCATCGAACGCGCTCCTTTACGCAAATCCCTGAGCGGCCAACGCTCGCGCATTCCGGCCCCATCCACAACCGGTTTCGCCGAGCAGCAAGAAAGGTGCGCTGGCGAGCAATCCGATCTGTGCGGCTATTGCCTCCGACTTCTCGCAAATGGATTGAGGCCGGCTCCATCGCGCCTGCCGCCGTTGGTTTTGATATTCAACCGAGTGTCGCGTCCGCGCCTCCGCTGCGGCGGATTCGAAATAGCAGCGCCCGGACTCGAGGCCGATCATCTCGAACAACGAGCCGAAGCGGTCCTTGCGGATCAGCTCGATATTCTCCGGAAGAGGGCGCCACAGCCATTCAGCGAGCATGTCGGCTTCGACGCGGCGCGGCGGCCCGAACTCCGCGAGAAACGCCCAGTCTCGTCCGGGCAGAGCAATCACATTGAACCCGGCAGGTTCGAACAAAACTCGAGCGCCGGCCAGCGACCACGAGACGATATGACCTCGGTTATGGGGATCCAAATAGCCGGGGTCGGTCGTTTCGACGAACGAGGGTTGCGAGGAGTTGAAGAAATAGAGCGCGCCGGGGTTCGATTTCGCCGCGAGTTGGGCCACAAGCTTGGCGAGAACTGTGGGTGTGAGATGCTCGATGACTTCGATGCATACTCCCGCGTCGAACGACCCTTCGAGATCGCCAACGGAGCCTACGTGAAAGTTCGGGCTTTGCGTGCGTTGGTGCGGCGGCGGAGGGAAGAGTTCAACGCCATGCGTGCGCTTGGCCAAACTGGGGACGAGTTCGGCCAGCGCGTCGAGCAAAAATCCAGGACCGCTGCCGATGTCCAAAGCGCGTCGTACGGGCGTGCGCGCCATTCGCAGCGTTTCGGCCATCCTTACGACGCCCGGCGCCGAAGGAGCGCTCGCGCGCCGCGGGCAGCTCGTGCTCCCAATACGAGAGCGCGATAGTTGCCGACGTCGCCAGCATCGACGGCGGCCAGAAAATCCGGATGCGCGAACAACGATTCGCATGTCAGGCATCTGAAATAGGCGACGCCTTCGACGTCGCGGTAGTGGCGAGCCTCTTTGTGGCAGATCGGACACTGCATATCGAGACCCTACCGGAACGGCGCCGTCCTGCCTTCGCCGCGCACGCTCGCGCATTCCCCCTTTGTCGGCAACCGCCCTCGCGAAACAGCGAAGCGACTGCGGATATCGCGCCGCTCAGTCCGTGAGCAACCGCTCCGCCGCTTGACGCACGCGAAGGGCAACCGCCTCTTCTCCTTCGACCGCGGCCACGGCCGTCATTGGAACCTCCAGCGTCACCGGGATGTCCTGAGGCATATGGCTGAGGATGCTTTTGATATCGATGCCGCCCTCACCTGGAGGCAAGCGCTCCACGCGCGCCGTGTGCAGCATCTCTTCGGTCGTGTAGCGCTCCTGCACCAGCGCGTCGGCTACGTGGACGAAGGGCAGGCGCGATGCGGAGATCCTGGCAAGTTCATCGAGCTTGCTCGCCGATCGGTTGAAGTGAAGCGTGTCCACCAGGATCCCGAGCGCGGGCCGCCCGGCCGCCTCGACGACCCTCAGCGCGGCGCTCAAATCTGGAACCGCTGTCCACGGAAAGAACTCGAGAAGAGCGCGCAGTCCGTACTGCGAAGTCAGATCGCTGACCGCGGCCAAGCGGTCCGTGAGCCGGTTGATGTCCGGGTCGTATGCGGACGTTATCATGTATTTGGCGCTCAGCTCTGCGCCGGCAGCCGCAAAGGGCTCAAGCGAGGAGACATCGAGTTCGGGCGTGATCCTGACGAACTCGATATCGAGCACGCCGACGCCGGTCGCCGCCATTGCGGCCTTGGTGGCTCGCATCAACGGCTTATCGTCCGTTAGCGGATAGGCAGGGGTTGTTTCCGCTCCCCCGGTTAGACGCAGCCCTACCGTGTCATAGCCCGTGCTGGCGGCCACCTCGATGACCCGCGGCGGCGCGAGGCGGATAACGGTCAAATGCGCAAGCGAGAACCTTGGTCTCATTGCGGGTCTCCGCCTGACGCTCGGACCGCCGCCCGCGCCGCGAAGCAGCGCTCCGTCATAGCGGCGGCGATACTGGCGCTCGCGAAGAGCGACCACTCACGCCGGACAGCAAAAGAATTACCTGGGTCATGCGAAGGCCTGGGAATGTCGATAGAGCAAATATGTCTAGCACGCCTGTTCGTGGACGAGCGACCTGCCGTCGCTCGGGCCGAGTTCGCCCCCCAGCAGTCGAGGTCGAGAGGCGCTCTCCATTGTGAGGGCGGCCTTGAACAAGCGACGCGGCGAGACGATTGAACTTGCCCTCAGTCCAACATCGCGGCCAGGACATCGAACGCACGGTCGATGTCCGCCCTTATCGCCAATCTCGCCGAAGCGGCGTCGCCGCGCCGCAGCGCTTTGGCCGCGGTATGATGACTGGAGTTGGCCGAGACGTAATTGCCGGAACCTTGCAAAAGATTGAAGTACGGGCTGATCTGCAGCCAGAGGCTCTCGATTAGCGCCACTGACACCGGCGATCCCGAGGCGCGATAGATCGTAAAATGGAACGATCGGTTGGCCCTGAGATAAGCCGTCGTCTCGCCCAATTCGATCGCCTGATCCATGCGGACAAGGTCGCGCTCGAGCGCGGCAAGACCCTCGGCGTTGATGCGTTTGGCCGCCCAGGCTGTCGCCGCGCCTTCTATCTCGCGGCGCACATTGCGCAGATCGGTGAACCGCTCGAGCGTGATGGGCGGCACGCCGATGCTGCGCCCTGAGACAACAGTCAACGCGTTGGAGGCGGTGAGCCGCTTGAGCGCCTCCCGCACAGGCATAGCGCTGACGCCAAACGCCTCGGACAGACTTTGGATGGTGACCAGCCGGCCTGGCGGAATACCGCCGTCAAGGATCAAACTCGCCAGCCGGTTGTAGACGCGCTCCTGCAGCGTGTCGCGCGCAACGGGCGCTGCTCGAATATTCGCCTGAGCGACGGCGCCCGCGACCGTCATTCACACCCGCCTGTCAAATCTCGTGACGCTCATCCGCCTGCTGTCTTGCGTGCATATTGATTTGTGATCTATGATCAAAAGTCAACGGCCAGCAAGGCCGCTAAGATGGGGAGGAGGACCTGATGAGACTATCGTCGTGCGTCGTCGGCGCGGCCGCGCTTGGAGCCGCGTTCCTGGCGAGTGCCGGAATCTCCGCGCAAGCGGAAGACAAACTCAAAGTCTTTCTCAGCATGAGCTTCATCGGCAACGACTGGCAGGCCGAGGCGGCGAACATGGTCAAGGCCATGGCCGACCATACATCGCTCCGCGACAAGGTGGATTTGACCGTGCAGGTGGCGGGCCCTAACGCGCAGCGGCAAATCCAGCAGATCAACGCGATGGTCCAGCAAGGCGCGAAGGCGATTGTCATTTATCCGATCTCGCCGACCGCGCTGAACCAGGTGGTCAAGAACGCCTGCGACAAAGGCGTAGTCATCTTCGCTTATGACGCCGAGATCACCGAGCCCTGCGCTTACAACACCCACATCGATCAAGAAGAAGCAGGCCGGGTCACCGCGCAATGGCTGGTCGATAAGCTCGGCGGCAAGGGCAACATCGTGGTCATGACGGGCGTTCCGGGAACCTCGGTCGACACGCAACGCACGGCGGCTGCGAAGGCGGTGTTCGCCAAACATCCTGACATCCACGTCGTCGGCGAAGCGGTCGGCATGTGGTCCCAGGCGGTCGCCCGCACCGAACTTTCGAAGATCCTCGCCACCCACAATTGGAATGAGATCGACGGCTTGTGGATGCAAGTCGGCTGCTACACGGCGTCGTCGATGCAGGACGAGGCCGGCATCCCTGACAACAAAAAGAAGCCGTGCGCGGGCGAGGGGTCGAACGGCCACCGCATCCAAATGCTGCCGGCGGAAACGAAAGTTGACGGCGCATCGGGCACCTATCGGCCGATGGGATATCCAAGCATCTCCTACGCTTCGCCGCCCTACTCCGGCGGTCTCGCGCTGAAACTCGCCGTCGACAAGCTTCAGGGCAAGGAGGTGCCAAAGCTGACCAAGCTGCCGCTGCCGGTTGTCACCAACGACACCATCAAGCTGTGCGAGGAAGGCACTTGGGCTGAGATGAAGGCTGGGTGCAACGTGTTCAAGCCGTCGATCGTCAGCAATCCGGGCTGGTTCGCCTCGATCTTCTCCGAACAGACGCCTCAGATCGGCTTGGACGCGGCGTTGGTCGGCCAGCCCGAACACTGACCTCCTCGCGTCAGGCGGAGGCACGGTCGCCTCCGCCTACAAACCACCAGCTAGACCGACCGCCGCCGCGGGGATGTAAGGTGCGTGTATGACGGAGACTTCCGGCGATGCGGCAGTGTCCGTCGTCAATCTGCGCAAGACTTTCGGCGCCACGGTCGCGGTCGACGACGTCTCGTTCACGATCCCCAAGGGAAGCGTGCACGCTCTGCTCGGCGAGAACGGCGCCGGTAAATCCACGATCGTCAAGCTTCTGTCCGGACTGATCCTGCCGGACACTGGCGGCGTCGAAGTCTTCGGCAAGCCGGCGCGCCTGCGCTCGCCACGCGTCGCCCACGCGCTCGGCGTTCAGACCGCGTTTCAAGAAATGACTCTCGTCCGCGACCTGACCGTTCTCGACAATATGCTCCTGCCCTACGCTCCAATAGGGCCTATCGGCATGATCCGCCGGCGGTCCGCCGCGGCGGCGCTACGCGCTCATTTCGCCTCGCTAGGGTTCGACGTCGACCTCGACGCCGAGATCGGCGACCTGGACCTCGCGGTGCAGCAAAAAATTGAGATCGCCCGCGCAGTATTCCGCAAGCCCCGCCTGATCCTGCTTGATGAGCCGACTTCAACTCTCGCGGGCCGAGACGTCGATTGGCTCGGCGATCTGATCGCCCGCCTGAAGAGTGAGGGCGTCACCGTCGTCTTCATTTCGCACCGGATGCGAGAAGTCCGCGCGTTCTGCGATCGGCTGACGATTCTGCGCAACGGGCGCCACATCACCACCGGCGCGGTCAGCGATTTCACCGAAGAGCAGGTGGTCGAGATGATCGTCGGTCGCTCGATCGCGCAAACGTTTCCGCCGCGACCGGTCGCGCGGCCGCCTGACGCGCCCGAAGTCTTCGCCGTGCAAGACCTCGCCGCGGGCCAAAAACTTGAGAACGCCAGCTTCGCCCTGCATCGAGGCGAGATTCTCGGCGTCGCAGGCCTGCAGGGCATGGGCCAACTCGATCTGTTCCTCGCCTGTTTCGGCATGACTCCAGTTCGCGGGGGAGAGATGCGGCTTGACGGCCGACCGGTCGTGATCGGCTCTCCGACCGACGCGCTACGGCCAAACGTCGGGATCGGTCTCGTGCCCGAAGATCGCAAGAGCGAAGCCCTGTTCTTGAAGTTGTCCGGGAAGCACAACGCCTCGCTGCCGGTCATCAAGCGGTTCACGAGAGGAGGCCTCATTGATAAGGCGCGCGAGGCGAGTGAGGTCTGTCGAGTCTTCGAGCGCGTCGAGGTCGAGCGGCGAGCCCTATGGACACAAGTCTCCGCGTTCTCCGGCGGCAATCAGCAGAAGATCGCGATCGCTAAATGGCTGTTGGCCGAGAGCCGGATCCTGCTTCTGTTCGATCCAACACGCGGCATCGACGTCGGCACCAAACACGAGCTCTACGTCCTGATGCGCAATTACGCCGAGGCGGGCGGCAGTGTCCTGTTTCACTCGACCGAAGTCCCTGAACTCGTCCATCTCTGCGACCGGGTAATCGTGCTGTACGGCGGCCGATTGGTCGCGGAGATCGCGGCGAAGGATCTTACCGAGCGCGCCATCATGTGGCCCGCGCTCGGCGGCGACATGCTGCGCGAGGAGGCGGTGGCGTGAGCGTTCGCGCCCTGGAGGCCGCCGCCGCCCCTGCCCGCTCGGCGTTCTGGGTTCGCCTTGCTCGGAGCCGCGGGCTGATCACTGCGGTCGTCGTTTTCCTGGCGCTGCTGCTGGTCGTCGACGCGGTCAATGTCGCGCCGCTTTCCTATTTCGACGTGAGCTTCCTTGCGAGCGGCGGCGCGTCTCTCGCCATCGCCGCATTTGGCGAAACCCTTGTCATTCTCGTTGGCGGTTTCGACCTTTCTGCCGGCGCCGTGCTCTCCCTTGTCAACGTGGTGTTGGCGGCGAGCATGAATCCGGCGAATCCGGATGCGTCGATCGTCGTGTGGACCCTCGCTGGGGTCGGCGTAGGCATGGCTGTCGGCGCCTTCAACGGCTTCTTCATCGCTTTTTTGCGCCTCCAGCCGATTGTCGTGACCCTCTCCACAATGTTCATCGTGCAGGGCGTCACCTTGCTGGTCATGGAGAAGCCTGGCGGTTTCGTTTCCCCTTCCCTCGGCAGCTTCTATTTGGGTGACGCTATTCCGGGCAGGCTGCCGATGCCGATCGTGCTTCTCGCAGCCCTCGTCGTGTTTTGGCTTTGGCTGAAGAGCACGCGGTTCGGCGTCGCGACTTACGCGGTGGGAAGCGATCCTGACGCGGCCAACGCGACAGGCGTCCGCGTCATGCTTGTACGTTTTGGCGTCTACGTGCTCGCGGGCGGCTTCTACGGACTTGCGGGCGTCTTCATCAGCGCGCAGACGGGCTCAGGGGATCCGCTGGTGGGCAATCCACTGCTGCTCTCGATCTTCGCCGCGGTCGTGGTCGGCGGCACGCGCCTAGGCGGCGGTCGCGGCGGCCCGGTCGGCTCGATCGTCGGCGCCTATATTCTGATGATTGTCGTCAACATTCTCCTCGTGCTCAACGTATCGGCCTATTACTCGAGCATTGCGGAGGGACTCATCCTCTTGCTCGCGGTGCTGGCGTCGTCCGTTTCGCGCGATTCGACACTCGCCAGCCAGATCCGCGACGGGCTCGTCAATCTCGCAGCTTGGCGAAAGGGTCTGCTGGCAAGCCAGATCGGCGGCGGCGACCGGCGTCTGGTCGTTGGCGGCTTCGCCGAAAGGTCGCCTTCACCCCTCTCCGGAACAACTTGGTTCACGCGTCACTCTCAAACATTGCGCTACGCTTTGCCGGCTTATGTCTGCTTCGTGCTTGTGCTCCTGGTGACGGAACTGACGCTTGGGCACGCGCTCACGAACTGGCGATATTGGGACGCGCTTATCGTCCTTTCGAGCTTCCTCGCCATCTTGGCGCTTGGCCAGGGGACGGTGATCCTGACCGGCGGACTCGACTTGTCGGTGCCCTGGACGATCGGCTTCAGCGGCATCCTTCTCGCCGGAATGGTGCAAGGGTCGGACACGGCGCTCCTCTACGCGCTGCCGGCGGTGTTGGCGCTGGCCTGCGTCATTGGATTCATCAACGGCGTTGGCGTCGTCGCACTGGGTTTGTCGCCGATCGTGGTGACGCTGGCGATGAACGGCTTCCTGCAAGGCGCCGCCCTGCTCTATTCCCACGGAACGCCTGCAGGTTTCGCGTCGCCGCTCTTGCGCTGGTTCATGACCGGACACGTCGCCGGCGTGACGCCGGTCATCTTCTTCCTCATCGCCTTTGTCGCCTTCGCAGTCGTCCTTCTGTCGGACACGCCATTTGGGCGGCGCGTCTACGGCATCGGCAACGGAATTCGCGTCGCGCGCCTCTCCGGGATTGCCGTCGGCCGCACGATCATCGGAGTCTATATATTGTCGGCGCTCTGCTCTGCACTTGTCGGCGCGCTGCTCACTGGCTTTTCCGGACAGGCGAGCCTCGGCATGGGCGACGACTATCTTCTTCCGTCGATCGCGGTGGTGGTGGTTGGAGGCGCGCTGATCACCGGCGGCCGGGGAAGCTACCTCGGCATGCTTGGAGGGGCGTTGTTGTTGACCTCGCTGCAGACCTTGCTCGCCGGCTCCACCCTGCCCTATGCCACGCGAACCATTCTGTTCGGGCTTGTCGTCCTCATCGCGGTTATGGCGTTACGCGACAGGCGAGCTTAATCGTCGGAGCGACTCATGAGCGATTCCACTGACATCTTTGCTCTCCCCGAGACGTTGCGCGTCCTGGTTACAGCCGGCGCATCGGGGATCGGGCGCGCGACCGCTGACCTGCTCATCGCACGTGGCGCTCAGGTTCATATTTGCGACGTCTCCGACGAGTTCCTCGCCGATTACCGCGCCGCTCACCCCAAGGCCGGAATCACAAAGGCCGACGTCGCCTCGGAGGCGGACGTGGCGCGTCTATTTGACGATATCAAAGCGTCCCTCGGCGGACTTGACGCGCTCATCAACAACGCAGGGATCGCCGGGCCGACCGGCGGCGTCGAGGAGATCAAGCCGGAAGATTGGCGGCGCACCATCGACATCTGCCTGACGGGGCAGTTCCTATGCGCGCACTTCGCCGTGCCTATGCTGAAGGCCGCAGGCGGAGGCTCGATCGTCAATCTGTCCTCGGCGGCGGGGCGGTTCGGCTACGCGTTCCGGACTCCCTATTCTGCAGCCAAGTTTGGCGTCATCGGATTGACCCAAAGCCTCGCCAAGGAGCTGGGGCCCGCTAACATCCGCGTCAATGCGATCTTGCCGGGCATCGTCGAGGGACCGCGCATCACCGGCGTGATCGCGGCGCGCGCCAAGCAGACGGGTGTCAGTTACGAGGCGATGGAAAAGACCTATCTCGACAAAGTCTCGATGGGCCGCATGGTGACCGCGGGCGACGTCGCAGCGACAATCGCATACCTGTTGTCCCCCGCAGGGCGGAATGTATCCGGTCAATCGATCGGCGTGGACGCCAATGTCGAGACCTTGTGACGGATCGGTCTGCGGCGCTCGGAGGACGATATGACGAAAGTGGCGATCATCGGTTCAGGCTTTATCGGCCGCGCATGGGCGATCAGTTTCGCCCGCGCCGGCTGTGACATCGCCCTTTGGGATCAGGACAAAGAGGCGCCGGGCAAGGCTCAGGAATATATCGAGCGGCTCCTGCCGGACCTCGAGGCGAACGATCTTCTCAACGGGGCGACGTCCGCCGAAGTCGCTGCGCGAGTCCGCCCGACGACAAGTCTCGAGTCGGCGCTCGAGGGGGCTGTCCACGTCCAGGAGAACACGCCGGAGGATGTCGAGGTCAAGCGCGCGGTGTTCGCGCAACTCGACGCGGCCGCGCCGGCCGACGCGGTCCTCGCGAGCTCGACCTCCGCCATTCTCCCTTCGGCCTTCACCGAAAACCTCAAGGGCCGTGCGCGCTGTCTCGTCGTCCATCCGATCAATCCGCCCTATCTCATTCCGGCCGCCGAGGTGGTCCCTGCCCCTTGGACGGACCCATCGGTTGTCGAGCGCACCGCGACGTTCCTGCGATCCGCTGGTCACGCGCCGATCGTCATGAAGCGCGAGCTCGACGGCTTTGTCATGAACCGGATGCAAGGCGCGCTGCTTGAAGAGGCCTTCCGGCTCGTCGAGCAGGGATATGCGGGGGTCGAGGATGTCGACATCGGGATTCGCGAGGGGCTCGCGCTGCGCTGGTCCTTCATGGGCCCCTTCGAGACCATCGAGCTCAATGCGCCCGGCGGAGTGCGCGACTACGCCGATCGCTATCAGGGCATTTATTCCGGCATCTTCCCATCGACGCAGTGGCGCGTCGATTGGAGCGGACCTGTCATGGACATCGTCGAGGCGGAGCGGCGCAAGCGCTTGCCCGCGGACAAACTCGGAGAACGTCAGGCCTGGCGAGATCGCCGCCTGATTGCGCTCGCGGCGCATAAGCGCTGGGCGGACAAGAAGATTGGTCGTTGAACGAATTCGTACGAAGCACGAGGAACAGCGGTTACATGGCTCAGTCGAACAAGGTCATCATCACTTGCGCTGTGACGGGGGCGATCCACACGCCGTCAATGTCGCCTTATCTTCCGGTCACCGCCGACCAGATCGCCGAGGCGGCGATTGGCGCGGCGGAAGCGGGCGCCGCAATTGTCCACCTGCACGCGCGGGACGAGCAAACCGGCCGTCCCGATCAGACCCCTGAAGCGTTCGCGCGCTTTCTGCCGCGCATCAAGCAGTCGACAAAGGCGGTGGTGAACCTGACCACCGGCGGCGCGCCCTACATGACGGTGCAGGAGCGCGTGAAGCCGGCGGAGACATTCAAGCCGGAGGTCGCGTCGCTCAATATGGGCTCGATGAATTTCGGGCTCTTCCCGATGCTCAATCGCTTCAAGACTTTCAAGCACGATTGGGAGCAGCCAGGCGCTCGAGAACTCACGCGATCTCGTGTTCCGCAACACGTACAAGGACATCGAATTCGTGCTGCGCACGCTCGGCGACTCCGGCACGCGCTTCGAGTTCGAGTGCTACGACACCTCGCATCTCTACAACCTCAGTCACTTTCTTGAACGTGGCCTCGTCAAGCCGCCGCTCTTCGTCCAGACGGTGTTTGGCATCCTGGGCGGCATCGGTCCGCACCCCGAGGACGTCATGCATATGAAGCGCACCGCAGACCGTCTGTTCGGCGACCAATACAGATGGTCGGTGCTTGGAGCGGGCCGCAATCAGCTCGCCATCGCCGCGCAGGCCGCCGCGATGGGCGGCAACGTGCGCGTCGGGCTTGAGGATTCGCTTTGGTCGGGCCCAGGCAAACTCGCGACCAGCAACGCCGAACAGGTTCGCGCCGCCCGCCAGATCATCGAGGGGCTTGGCCTCTCGGTCGCGAGCCCGGACGAAGCCCGCGAAATCCTCGAGCTCAAAGGCGGAGACCGGGTCGCGTTCTGACGCGCCGGAGGCGCCCCGTTCAAAGAACCGCGAGATAAATGGAGGGAGGATGTCATGCGCATCGAAGTGCTGATCGACGTCAAGACCATTCTCGGAGAGGGCCCGCTCTGGGATGTCGACGAGCAGCGCCTCTATTTCATCGACAGCTTCGGCTGCAACGTCTTCCGCTGCACCGCCGACGGGCGTGAGGTGCGCGCCTGGGACGTGCCCGCGAAGATCGGCTCCATGGCGTTGCGCCGGCAGGGCGGCGCGGTCGTGTCGCTCGCCAACGGGTTTCATTTTCTTGATTTCAAGACCGGCGATTGTCAGCTCATCGTCGATCCGGAATCGGACAAGCCGGCCAATCGCCTCAACGACGGCAAGGTCGACAAGCAAGGTCGATTCATCGCCGGCTCGATGGACACGATGGAAGAGGGCCCGAACGGCGCTCTCTACCGTCTCGACCCGGACCTCTCGCTGCACAAGCTCGACGACCACATCATCGTCTCCAACGGGCCGTGCTGGAGTCCGGACGGAAACATCTTTTATTTCGCCGACACCTGGACAGGCGAGATCTGGGCCTACGACTACGATCACAAGACTGGCGCCGTCTCCAACAGGCGGACGTTCTGCAAGGTCGACCGTTCGCGCGGCGGCGCTGCGGACGGCTCGACCGTCGACGCCGAGGGGTGCCTCTGGAACGCGCTGGTCTATGACGGCAGACTCGTTCGCTACACGCCGGAGGGCAAAGTCGATCGCGTCATCGACATGCCGGTGAAGAAGGTGACGAGCGTCATGTTTGGCGGCCCGAACCTCGACGTCCTTTATGTGACTTCGATGGCGAAACCGCCGCTGCCGCGCTTTCCGGGCGACGGCGTGCTCCGGGGCAGCCTCTTCGCCATTCACGATCTTGGCGTCCGCGGCGTTCCCGAGCCACGCTTCGCCGGTTGAATTCAAGAGGGCGGCTCAAGGCGACGACGCAAGTCCGCGGGAATCCGCGCCGGACGGCCGTCGCGAATTGAGGCGACCAACACCTCGGCGGTGACAAGTTCCTTGTCGCCGCGCACGACGCGTTGTTGAAATCGATCGAGGCGCCACGCACGGCGGCGACGCTGGTCTCGACGACCAGGAGATCGTCCATCATCGCCGGCGCCAGATACTCGATTTGCAGCGAGCGCACGGCGAACACGACGCCTGAATTCTCGGCAAGATCCCGGTGCGCGAATCCCCGCCGGCGCAGCCACTCGGTGCGGCCGCGCTCGAGGAACCGCAGATAGGACGCGTGATAGACGCGACCGGAAAAGTCGGTGTCTTCGTAGTAGACGCGAACCCAGAGCGCGTCCGGCGGGTGATGTGACAAGGTTTTCGCTCCTCGAGACTTGAGCCGACAGAACGCGCTTCCACAGTCGTCCGTCAACCGTCATGCCGCCGATCGCAGCGCGAACCTTACGCCACCTCGGGCGTTATCTAACCGCGCGATTTGCTCGACCCCTCGCTGCGGGGCTAAGACAGGCGCCTTGCCCGGGAAGCGAGGAGAAACCATGGCTGACAAAGCTGACATTGGCGTTATGGGATTGGCCGTCATGGGCGCAAACCTGGCGCGAAACGCGGCGCACCATGGGTTCGGCGTCGCGGTCTTCAATCGCAATCCCGAGCGCACCGACGCGCTGATCGCCGAGCACGGCAAGGAAGGCCGGTTTTTCCCGGCCAAGGCGCTGCCCGAGTTCATCGCCAGCATCGCCAAGCCTCGCCCGATTCTCATCATGGTCAAGGCCGGCAAGCCGGTCGACGAAGTGATCGACGAGCTCCTGCCCCATCTCGAGGAAGGCGACATCATCATCGACGGCGGCAATTCGCTCTTCACCGACACGGCGCGACGCTACAAGACCTGCGAAGAAGAAGAAGATCCGCTTCGTCGGCATGGGCGTTTCCGGCGGCGAGGAGGGCGCGCTCGAAGGTCCGAGCATGATGCCCGGCGGCGATCGCGAAGCCTGGGATCGCGTCGCGCCGATGCTGACCAAGATGGCCGCCCAGGTCGATGGCGCGCCCTGCTGCACCTACATCGGCCCGCAGGGCGCCGGCCATTACGTCAAGATGGTGCACAACGGCATCGAATATGCCGACATGCAGCTCATCGCCGAAGCCTACGATCTCATGAAAAGCGTCTACGGCCTCGACGCAGGAGCGATGGCCGACATCTTCCAGACATGGAAAGAGGGCGACCTCGACAGCTATCTGATCGAGATCACCGCCGCCGTTCTGCGCAAGACCGACGCGACCACGGGCAAGCCGCTGGTCGACGTCATCGTCGATGAAGCGGAGCAGAAGGGAACCGGCCGCTGGACGGCGCAGAACGCGCTCGAGCTTGGCGTGCCGCTGACCGGGATCACCGAGGCCGTCTTCGCCCGCGTTCTTTCCGCCAACCGCGCAATGCGCCTGGAGCTGGACAAGAAAATTCCGCATGCCGCCGTTCAGACGCGCAAGCCCGAAAAGGCCGAGATCGACGCCATCCGCGACGCGCTTTACGCGTCGAAGATCATCGCCTACGCGCAAGGGTTCGAGCAGATGTCGGTCGCGTCCGACCAGTTCAAATTTGATCTGAAGCTCGGCGACATGGCGACCATCTGGCGCGGCGGATGCATCATCCGCGCCCGCTTCCTCGATCGCATCAAGGAAGCCTATGACCGCAATCCGAAGCTCGCGAACCTCCTGCTCGACGACTATTTCCGCGAGGGCGTCGTGAGGACGGAAGGCGCGTGGCGCCGCGTGCTTGCCCTGGCGATCGCCAACGGCGTGCCGACGCCGGCCTTCTCTTCGTCGCTTGCCTATTACGACGGGCTGAGGCGCGCGCGGGGTCCGACGAACCTGCTGCAGGGCCTGCGCGATTATTTCGGCGCCCACACCTATCGCCGCCTCGACAAGGAAGGCAGTTTCCATACCCGCTGGAGCCAGGACGGGAACGAGGTCAAGGTCTGACGGTCACGCTGGAGCGAGGCGAGCGCCTCGCAAAAAGTGCGCCCGTCGCTTCACGCGTCTTTGACTTCGACCGGCGTTCAAGCGCCGGTTTCGCCTTGGAAACATCATCATGATTCTCTAGGCCTATGGCCGTCACGGCCGATCAGTTCCGCACGTTCCTTTTGGAGATTTGCGATGACATTCGTTCAGAATTGCTCTGGCCACGGCGTTCGTCTTCGCTGTCGCGCCCGCTCTCGCCCAGAACTCCGCCTGTCGCTTCGGCGCGCGCAACCGATCAAGACCATCAGCGCCGACGGCTCGGCTTTGTCCGTGCACACCCGCGCGGGCGAGGATCAGACGATCCACCTCAATCCGAAAACACGTTTCATCCTCGTCGTTCCCGCCGCGCTGACCGACGTGAAGCCCGGGTCCTTCATCGGCGTCGCCGCTCTGCCGGGCGAGGGGAACGAACTCAAGGCCATGGAAGTGCACATCTTTCCCGAGGCCATGCGGGGCACGGGCGAGGGCTACCGCCCCTTCGACCTCGGGCCGAAAAGCTCGATGACCAACGGCAACATCTCCGCGCGGGTCGACGCGACGACCGGCCCCAAGCTCACCGTGACCTACAAGGGCGGGGAGCAAACCATCGTCGTCGACCCGAAGACGCCGATCGTCGCCTTCGAGCCTGGCGCGCAGACGGATCTCAAGCCCGGCGCGGCGATCATCGCCCGAGGGCCCAAGCAGGAGGACGGATCGATCGACGCCGGCTTCGTCCTGGTCGGCAAGGACGGGCTCGTCCCGCCCATGTGATCGGCTCCAGCCGAACTGCGGCCTGCCACCGGGATTTGCTCGGATAAGCCGCTCCGTGCTAGCCGTTGCACGATTCTTCTGCGGGGCGACCAATTGATCAGAGCATCGTCGAGTCCAATTGAGGCCAGGCCGGATTCGAGCGCGCCTGAACTCGTTGTTCACCTTCGTTCTCGTCAAGCCGACGCATTACGACGACGACGGCTATCCGATCCAGTGGTTCCGCTCGGCGCTGCCGTCCAACACGCTCGCCTGCATGAACAGCCTGGCCGAGGACGCCAGCAAGCGCGAGGTTCTGGGCCCTGGCGTCAGGATCGAGGTCGACACCTATGATGAGACCAATCGCCGCGTGTTCCCGAGCCGGATCATCCGCGACCTCAAGCGCCGGGGCGGGCGGGCGCTGATCGGCATCGTCGGGGTGCAATCGAACCAATTTCCCCGCGCCGTGGATATCGCGCGCCAGTTTCGCGCGGCCGGCTATCAGGTCTGTCTCGGCGGCTTCCACGTCTCCGGCTGCCTCGCCATGCTGCCTGAGCTTCCGTCGGAGATCGTCGAGGCGCAGGCGCTCGGCGTTTCGATGTTCGCCGGCGAATCCGAGGAGCACCGGCTCGATGAGGTGCTGCTCGACGCCTGGAACGGCACGCTGAAGCCGCTCTACAATTTCATGGATCAGCTGCCGTCGCTCGTAGGCGAGCCGGCGCCGATCCTGCCGCGCAAGCATGTCGAGCGCACGTCGGGCACCTATTCCAGCATCGATCTCGGTCGCGGCTGCCCCTATCAGTGCTCGTTCTGCACCATCATCAACGTGCAGGGGCGCAAGAGCCGCTTTCGCTCGCCCGACGATCTCGAACAGATCATCCGCGCCAATTACGCGCAGGGCATCGACCGGTTCTTCATCACCGACGACAATTTCGCCCGCAACAGCGACTGGGAGATCCTGCTCGACCGGGTGATCGAGCTCGAAGAAAGAAGGCATCCACGTCGGCTTCACCATCCAGGTCGACACGCTCTGCCACAAGATCCCGAACTTCATCGAGAAGGCGACGCAAGCCGGCGTCAAACGCGTCTTCATCGGGCTTGAGAACATCAACCCCGAGAATCTCATCACCGCCAAGAAGCGGCAGAACAAGATCACCGAATATCGCGTCATGCTGCAGAAATGGCGCTCGCACGGCGCCATCACTTTCGCCGGCTACATCCTCGGCTTCCCCGCCGACACGAAGGAATCGATCCTTCGCGACATCGAGATCATCAAGCGCGAACTGCCGCTCGACATTCTCGAGTTCTTCTTCCTCACGCCGTTGCCGGGCTCGGAAGACCACAAGAAGATGCTCGCCAAGGGCGTCTGGATGGACCCCGACATCAACAAATACGACCTCAACCACCGCGTGTCGCATCATTCGAAGATGAGCGACCAGGAGTGGGAGGACGCTTATCGGGCCGCATGGAACGCGTTTTATACGCTCGACCATATCGGCACGATCCTCAAGCGCGCAGCCGCCATCAAGAACGGGCGGCCGAAGCAGATCCTGAGCACGATGCTCTGGTTCAAACTGATGATCGACCACGAGGGCGTCCACCCGCTCGAAGGCGGCGCCTTCCGGCTGAAGTACCGTCGCGACCGCCGCAGCAGCCTGCCGATTGAATCGCGCTTCGTCTTCTATCCGCGCTACGGGTTCGAGATCGTCAGCAAGGCGTGGAAATACACGAGCTTCTTCCTGAAGACGCGGAAGGTCCTCAAGGCCACGCTCGAGGCGCCCGACCGCTATACCTACAGCGATCTCGCGATCGAGCCGCCCAAGTCGGACGAGTTCGAGCAGCTGTCGCTCTATCACGCCACCAGCGGCGGCGAAGCGGCGCTCGCGCGCAAGACGCTCGGCGACAACATTCGCGAACTCGGCGCCCGCCCCAGCCATCGCGGTGCCCGCGACGGCGGCGGAATGATCTGAGGCGATGGTCGAAGCGGCACAGGTCAGAGCTGCGCGCGCCCTGATTGGCTGGTCGCAGGCGAAGCTGGCCGAGACGGCCGGCGTGCCTGTGTCAACGATCGACGCGTTCGAGACCGGCGCGCCCGATCCCATCGCAAACGAAGCGGTCGACAAGATGCGCGCCGCGCTCGAGACCGCTGGCGTCGTCTTCATCCCCAAGGATGGCGGCGGAGGCATAGGGGTCCGGCTGCGCGAGGCCCTCGAGGGCGAGTATATCGGCTGGAACGACCTCAACGCGTCAAACGACGAGTTGAACGGTCACAGCGCGAGCTTGCCGCCGCATGGCCGCGCGATTGAGGTCGTCGCGGGCCGCGCAAGCCGTGACACGCTGTCCGGCCTCGAAGACATGCAGCGAGCGCGGCTCAGCCGACTCGAGCGTCGCGCTCGGAGAGCCGAGCGACGCCGAGCGATCTCGGTCGCGTCACGGACAGCGAGCTGTCAGAAGGTCCCAGTCCCGTGCTCGCGTGATCCGGCATCGTCGTAACCGTCGAGAAACGCGCCCTGCTCGCAGACCTTGAGCTTCGTACGTCCCGCGCCTGCGGGCTCGATCTCAAGCGTCGCGAGCGACACGGAGATCTTCCGGTCGTCGAGATGCATCTCGTAAGTGTAGACGATGCGCTCGCGCGGCACGATGTCGTGGTAGATGGCGTCGAACGTCGTCGTCACGCCGCCTTCGAACTGCCCCTTGGCGCGCTCGCGGCCGCCGACCCGAAAGTCCATGAAGCGCTCGATCGGCCGCCACCCCTTCGGCCCATAAAACCAGCGGTTCTTGGCCGCCTCGTCCGACAGCGCCTTGTACACCTGCTCCGCTGTCGCATCGTAGACGCGCTCCAGATGAAACGCGCCGTGCACGACAGAGCGACCGCCATGCCCGCTGAATGCGCGCGACTTCCGCCTCGAGCTTGTCGAGCGTCTGGCGCCAGCCTTCGGGCGCGCCCTTGAGCATCGGCTCAACCTTAGCCAGGTCGGCGACAGTATACGACTGCACCACCTCCATCAGCGTGCCATCAGGGGCGATGCTGAACTTGACCTCAGTGACCGCGCTGAACAGCGGCCCGCCGCCGCACGGATCGACCACGTGATGGTCGATCGTCAGGCGCTCCGGCGCCACGACCTCGGTGAACGTCCCCTTGGTCCAGTGCTCCATCCCTTCCGGCGAGCGCATGCAGACCTCGAACCTCCCGCCAACACGCAGTTCGACTGTGGCCTCCGGAACCGAATAGCCGTTCGGGCAGAACCATCTTTTGACGTGGTCAGCGGAGCTCCACGCCTTGAACACGGTTTCGCGCGGCGCCGAGAAGACGCGCGATACGCGTAAGGGCGCCGGCTGGACCTTCCGGCTCGTATCATCGATCTTGTTCATCGTTCTTCCCTTCGATTTGCAGAGTTTTGAGATATTCGCCGAGCCGGTCGAGACGGCGCTCCCATTCGAGGCGCTGCTCGGTCATCCAGCGCTCGGCTTCGGCAAACGCGGCCGGGTTGATGCGACAAGTCCGCACGCGTCCCGATTTTTGCGAAACGACGAGGCCCGAGGTCTCCAGCACCCCGAGATGCTGCATCACCGCCGGCAGCGACATGACGAGCGGCCGCTTGAGCTCGCTGACCGAGGCTGGACCCTGTGCAAGCCGCTCGACGATCGCGCGTCGCGTCGGGTCGGCGAGAGCCTGGAACGCCCGGTCCAGCGGGGTCTCATAGTTAAGCATATGCCTTAGTATCATGTCCTGATAGATAAGCAAGTGCTTTAGTATTCTGGCGGCGAGAATTTCTTCATCGCGTTCGACGCGAGTTCAGGCGGCCGATCACGCGAATTTGACCGCCGAGCACGGCGCGGCTGGCCGGTCCTGTTTTCCGCTGCGCGCTCGCCTGGACCGCATCCACCGCGGCGATTATTCGATGACGATCGCTGATGGCCCGTGCTCTCCAAACTCGCGCGGAGACCGCGTCGGGGCTATGACCTAGCCAGCCATCAAGTCGAAGCCCAAATGGGGCGCCGATCGTGGGTGGGCCAGCGGCCCGCCGCCGGCCGCCCGAAACTCTGAAGACTGGAGCCGCATGAATGAGCAGTTCGTCCGAATATACGCCGCCCAAGGTCTGGACCTGGAACAAGCCGAGCGGCGGTCATTTTGCGAACATCAATCGTCCGGTCGCCGGCGCCACTCACGATAAGGAGCTTCCGGTCGGCCGCCATCCGCTTCAGCTGTACTCGCTGGCTACGCCGAACGGGCAGAAGGTCACGATCATGCTCGAGGAGCTGCTGGCGCTCGGGAAAAAGGGCGCGGAATACGACGCCTGGCTGATCAAGATCAACGAAGGCCAGCAATTCGGCAGCGGCTTCGTCGCCGCCAATCCCAACTCAAAAATCCCGGCCATGGTGGATCACAGCGGTCCGAAGCCGATCCGTATTTTCGAGTCGGGCGCGATCCTGTTCTATCTCGCCGAGAAGTTCGGAGCCTTCCTGCCGACCGAGGCCAGCGCCCGCGCGGAATGCATGTCCTGGCTGTTCTGGCAGATGGGCTCAGCGCCGTATCTCGGCGGCGGCTTCGGTCACTTCTACGCTTATGCGCCAGCCAAGTTCGAATACGCCATCGACCGGTTCGCCATGGAGGTGAAGCGGCAGCTCGACGTCCTCGACCGCCGCCTGGCGGAGACCGAATATGTGGCGGGCGGCGACTACACGATCGCCGACATGGCCATCTGGCCCTGGTATGGCGGGCTGGCCAAGGGCTGGCAGTACGGCGCGGCCGAGTTCCTGAGCGTGCAGGACTACAAGAACGTCCAGCGCTGGGCCAATTCGATCGGCGAACGGCCAGCCGTGAAGCGCGGACGCAAGGTCAACCGGACCAGCGGCGATCTTTCCAGTCAGTTGCATGAGCGTCATGACGCCAGCGATTTCGACTTGAAGACGCAGGACAAGCTCGCGCCGGCGACCCCTGCCGCCTGATCCGATTTCGCCGCCGCCTTGCGATTCCAACGGCTGGCCAGACCCGAAGCCGCGCCGGTCAGGCTCGGCTTCGGCGCCACGCGCTTGTGCGCGATGCGGCGCTGGCCTAAGAGCGAAAGAAGGGGACCATCCATTCTGATCGTCGCGTTAATCGTCGCCGCCGGGCTTCTCTGGTACGCAAGCCTGCGCGGCGCAGCGAGCAGCCGCGGCGTGGTCAATCTTGGCGCAAAGGCGCTGTTCCTCATCCTGACCTGCCTCGCCTGCATCGCGATCGGCTTCTTCCTGCCGATGGTCCCTGTCGTCAGCTCGATCATCGGCAGCGCGTTCTGGGCAGGACTGCTGGCGACTGCGGGCGCGCTTGCGGGCGTCGGGCTATCCGACGCCATTCTGACGCGGCTCGAGGCGGCTCCATTCGGCGCGACGACGGACGACGGCAGGACGGCGCACGCAAAGACGCGACCGCCGGTGTGAACAAGACGACAGCCTCGACGCGACGAACGCCCTCGCATGGCGCAAGGACGACTCGACCTGGCGATAGGGGGCGGCGCGACAGTCCGATGACCCGATTCCACATTCACGGGCTCGGGTTCACGCTCTTTCTCGCCCTGCTCACAGCCTTGCCGGCGCTGTCGATCGACATGGCGCTTCCGAGCCTGGCGTTCATCCAGGCCGATCTTCATGCCCCGCAGGCGCAGGCGGCGGCGGTGATCGCCATCTTCAGCGCCGGCTTTTCGAGCGCGCCGATCGTGGTCGGTCCGCTCGCGGACCGGTTCGGCCGCAAGGCAATTATGGCGACCGGCCTTGTAATATTCACTCTCTGCGCCGCGGGCTCGGCGCTTGCGCGCGTCGATTCACGCGCTGCTCGCCTTCCGCCTTGTGCAAGGGGCGAGCGCGGGAGCGATTGGCATCCTGCCGAGAGCGATCATTCGCGACCTGTTCGAGGGCCGAGAGGCGCGCCTGCAACTCTCCGCGGTCTCCGTCGTGTTCGGCGCCGCGCCGCTGGTCGGGCCCGCGCTTGGCGCAGCGGTTTTGTTCTTCGGCTCCTGGCGCCTGATCTTCGCCGTGCTGACCGGCGTCTCCGTCCTCGCGACGCTCGCCGCGCTCACTCTCTTCAAAGAATCGCATGCGCCGGAGAAACGCCGGAACCTGAAGCCCTCGACGATTTTCGCGGGCTACCGGCGCGCCCTGACGAGTCCCGCGTGCGCGGGCTTTTCGCTGCTCGGAGGTCTCCTGTTCGCGGGCCTTTTTGCTTATGTCAACGTTTCGCCGCTTCTGTTCATGCAGGGCTATGGCGTGTCGAAAACCGCTTTTGCGGGCTTGTTCGCAGTTGCCGGATCCGGCGTGATCGTCGGTTCGTCGATCAACGCGTGGCTGCTCAACCGCGGCGTCAGGGCAAAGAGGGTCCTCGACGCCGGGACTGGCGATCGAGTGCGCCACTGCGCTCGCGCTGCTGGCGGTCGGCCTCGTCGGCGCTGGTTCGCCGCTTATCGTCGCCGGATTGGTGATGGTCTTTATTTCGGCGTT
Source organism: uncultured Alphaproteobacteria bacterium (assembly GCA_963762335.1). GTDB lineage: Bacteria > Pseudomonadota > Alphaproteobacteria > Rhizobiales > Beijerinckiaceae > Roseiarcus. The sequence goes on from CAVXKU010000001.1 coordinate 214,237, forward strand.
CGGCCTCGTATTTCCCAACGCGGTCCACGAGGCGGTCCATCCCCTGCCGGAGATTGCTGGCCTCGCCTCCGCCGTCGTAACCACCGTGCAAATGCTGTTCGGCGCGCTGGGCGGGCTCGCGTCAGCCGCGCTCTACCGGAACGCCTCGCCCACCTCGCTTGGGGCGATCATGAGCGTTTCGGCCCTGACCGGCGCCGCCCTTTACGCCTTCTGGCTGCGGGCGAAGGTGGAGGCATAGGCTTTCACGACGCGACGCTCGCGCGCGATGGCCTTAAAAAGCAAAAAATTGGCCCGTTTCCGCAGGAAAGCTCGCTCCCACTAGACTGGAAATCTGGTTTTCCGTGACTATTTTACGGGTTTCGTGGCTCACAGGCCCTGGCCGCAGGTCACTTTCCTTGAATATCCAGAGCTCAAATGAACGATACTAAGTCTGACACAATGAACGTCGTCATCTCCGATGGCGCCGTAACATTCACAACTTATTTTACCGACCAGGAGCAGATCGACGGGAAGCTCACAGTCGCCGACCTGACTGAAACTTGCTGCCGCTGGCCGACCGGCAACCCGCGCGATCTCACGACGTTCCGCTATTGTGGGGAGGCGGCGCCCGCCGGCCCCTATTGCGAGCGCCACGCGAAACTCGCCTATATGCCGCGCCTGCCGCGAGCCGCCTGACGGGCCGGAACTCGCTTCGCTCCTCCCATCGGGCAATCGCCGGGTGGCCGGCTCTGCCTGCGGGGGTCTGGTGTTCCTGCGCCCGCTCCGCCTTCGGCAGTTCCCGGGAACGCTTCGCGTTGACCGGTCAGCTCCGTTTCAAGGCCACGCCTGATCCCGCCGCGGGCGGATGAGGCAGACCGCTTTGCGCCTTGGCAAGCGCGTCGAGCCCGGCCCTGGTCTCGAAGCTCCAGGCAACCGCGCGCGCGCCCCCTTCGCCCCGCGCGACAGAAATCAGGAGCTGCTCCGAGGCGGCGAGGCGCTCGCCGCCCGGCGCGGTCATGTCAAGCCAGACCCTCATGCGCTTGTCGTCGTGTTCGAGCAACTGACAGGAGACCACAAGCGCGTCACCCTCCTTCGCCTCTTTGAAATAGTGCAGCATCATTTGCAGGGTGAATAACGTCCGCCCGGTCCGCTTGCGCGCGGCCGCATCGAGGCCGACGCGATCCATCAACGCATCGACCGAGCGGCTGAACATGATCGCGTAAGCCGCATCGTTCATATGGCCATTGTAATCGACCCAGTCGCTGACCACGGTCGCTTCAAGCACCGGAAGCGCGGAGGCGTGCCGCATGGCGTTCTCCCTAAACAGCTCCCAACCAGCCCGGGCGGCGTTCCGCCTCTTGCCAATATTTTTGCACCAGAGCAACGAGTTCGGCAACAACAATCGTCGAACCACGGCAGGGGTCCCGACCGAAGCCAGGGCGGCGCGTTCATCGAAAGAGCGCGTCGAGGCTCCGACTGCACCTTGCCCTGGTCGGCCACACAGCCAGAAAAGCCGCTTAAAATATTGCATAAACCGAAATAACGTGATATACATTAAATATTCGGCGGACCAGGCCGCTCGGCCCGCCTCCCGAGGGGGACTGCGGGTCGGGCTATGTGAGGCGAGCCCCGTAGGGCGGGAAATTTTTTATTTGAATCGGCTGTAACCCATTGAAAAGGCGCGATTTCGAAAAATAGCTGATAGCAAACGCAAGCACTTTAGCTGTTTTTTATTTGCGTTTGCTTGCGATTATTTGCGCGGAGAAAGGCGTCCCTCGGGTCGCCAGGCGAGCGCGATCGGCTGCGCCGTTCAGGCGCCCCGATGATCTTCGAGGCGGCCGATCGCCGGCGTCCGGGTCTTGCGCAGCGCCGAGCCGATTGTCTCGACCCGCCGCAGCACGCGCAGCATGTTCTTCGAGGACATCTTCTCAAGGTCGCGCTCGGAAAAGCCGCGCCGCACCAGTTCCGCGAACAGGTGCGGAAAGCGGCTCACGTCTTCGAGCCCGACCGGCGAGGCCCCGCCGAAATAGTCCGAACCCACCCCGACATGATCGAGGCCGGCAGTCTCGACGAGCCGCACGATATGGTCGGCGACCTGCTCGAGGCTCGCCTTCGGCGCTGGCCCCTGCCTGGCTTCCACTTCGGCCAACTGGGCCTTCGGATCAGCCACGACCGGCGCCTTGCCATAAGAGTCGCGCGAACGGCGCAGCCAGTCGCGCAGCGCCTGCGACACAAACCCCGGCACGAAGGTCGCCATCACCAGGCCGCCGTTGGCCTTGAGCCGCTTGAGCACGTCGTCGGGCGTGTTGCGCGGATGGTCGCATAGCGAATAGGCGTTGGAATGCGACAACGCCACCGGCGCTTCGGTCACGTCGAGCACGCGGCGCTGGGCGTCGTGTGAAGTGTGAGCCAGATCGATCACGACGCCGAGGCGGTTGAGTTCACCGACAATTGCTCGGCCGAACGCGTTGATCCCGCCGTTTCTCGGCGCGTCAGTGGCGGAATCGACCCAATCCAGGGTTTCGTTGTGGCAAAGCGTCATCAGCCGCATGCCGGCCGCATGCCAGATCCGCAGCGGACTCAAGGAATTTTCGAGGCCAACGCCGCCCTCAACCGCGATGAAGGAGGCGATTTTGCTCAAGGCCTTCGCCCTGTCGTAGTCGGCAGCCCGGCGCGCGGGCAGGAACACATCGGAATGAGCCTCCTCGATGCGGCGGATGAGGTCGATCTGTTCCAGCGTGGTCCGAGCGGGATGAGGCGTGTTGGTGGGCTGGAACGCCGCCCAAAACTGGGCGCCGACCATGCCTTCGCGCAGGCGCGGGATATCCGTGTCCGCGCGTTCGTGAACCCGGTTCAGATCGTAGGCGATGACGTCGCCTCGCGCCGCCCTGTCGATCTGGATGACCCACGGGAGGTCGTTGTGCCCGTCGATCAGCGGCGCGCGCCGCAGCACATCCCGCGCCACTGCGAGCGCATTGTCCCCGGTCACGGGCCCGTCCGTCATTGCGCCGATCCTTAGGGTTCAGTCCACCGGCACGGCGACAAAGCGAACCTCGCCTTCGCCGTTGGAGACGAGCAACAGGGCCGGTTTTTTCGAGTCCGTCTTCGCGCCTTCGATCGCCTTGGCGATGTCGCGGGGACGCTCAACCGCCTGATGATTGACCTCCTCGATCACGTCGCCCGGCCGCAAGCCCCTTTCCGCAGCGGCCGAGCCGGGCTCGACAGAGGTCACGATCACACCCTTGACGCTGTCCTTTATCTTGAAGGTCTTGCGCGCCTCCCCGCTCAGAGCAGCAAACTCCATGCCGAGCGCCTTGGTGACAGCGTCTGTCTTTAGCGAGTCGTCTTTTTCGTTTGTGAGCGCCGCGGTCTTCTTTTCCCCGTCCTCGAGCCGCCCCAGCGTCACGGTCTTGGTGACTTCCTTGCCGCCGCGGACGACCACAACGTCAACTTGCTTGCCGACAGCCATCGAAGCCACAAGGCGCGGAAGATCGCGAATTCCTTGACGTCCTTGCCGTCGAACTTGATGATCACGTCGCCCGCCATCAGGCCCGCCGGTTTCGCTGGACCCTTTTCGTCGACGCCCGCCACGAGAGCGCCGCGCGCCGATCCTAAATTCAGGCTGTCGGCGATCGTCTCGTCGACAGGCTGAATCCGCACGCCAAGCCAGCCGCGCCGCGTTTCATGGAATTCATTGAGTTGCCCGATCACCGGCACGACCGTCGCGGACGGGGTCGCGAAGCCGATGCCGATCGACCCTCCGGAGGGAGACAGGATTGCGGTGTTTATGCCGATCACCTCGCCCTGCAGATTGAACAGCGGGCCGCCTGAATTGCCTTTGTTGATCGAGGCGTCGGTCTGAAGGAAGTCGTCATATGGGCCGCTGTCGATGTTGCGGTTGCGGGCCGAGATGATTCCGGCTGTGACGGTTTCGCCGAGGCCGAACGGGTTGCCGACCGCCATCACGCCGTCGCCGACACGCATTTTGTCGCTGTCGCCGAACTTCACGGTCTTGAGAGGCTTGTCGCTCTCCACTTTTAATACGGCCACGTCCACTTTGGCGTCCTTGCCAACGACCTTGGCCTTGAGTTTGCGACCATCGGTGAAGATGACAACGATGTCGTTGGCGTCCCCCACCACGTGATTGTTGGTGATCACAAGGCCACTCGGGTCGATGACGAAGCCGGAGCCGAGCGACTGCGCCTTGCGCGCGCGCGGCTGGGGATTGATGCCGTGGTTCTTGAAGAAATCTTCGAACATCTCATCGAAAGGCGTGCCTTTCGGCAAATCGGGGGCCCCGCCGGCGTCCTTGTCGTCGAGGGTCTGAGTGGCCGAAATATTGACGACCGCCTCGGCGACCTGGTCGACTAAGTCGGCGAGATTGCTCGGCTTCGCCTGAGCGGCCGCGGGAGTGGAGGCCGTCACCGCGAGCGGAGCGCCAAGGAAGACAGACGCCACGGCTAGCATGCATACGGATCTTGCCGCGCGGAGATGCGTCGTCGAAAATGGCAACCCGTCGTACAGCATGGGTTTTCTCCTCAGAATCGTCGAACGGTCCGGCTTGGGCATGTCTTCGGATCGTCCGCGCGACGGCGAAGCCGGACCAATATCAGCCCTTCTATCGCAAGGTCCCGCCCGCTCGTCACGCTCAAACCGCCCATTTCAGTTCGCCGTCGCGGAAGGCGCGGAGTTTGCTGGCGGCGTCGGAGGCGTTGCGGTCTCAGGCCCCGGGGTCGGGGTCGAGAAATATCGGAAGAAGTCCGATTTCGGACTGATGAGGGCTCGCGTTCGCCCGTTCGCGAAGCTATTTTCATAGGCCTGCATCGAACGGTAGAAGCCGAAAAATTCCGGGTCCGCGCCATAAGCCTCGGCGAAGATGTGGTTGCGTTCTCCGTCCCCCTCGCCGCGGGTCTGTTCGGCCTGCTGCTGAGCCTGGGCCGTGATAACGGTGACCTTGCGGTCGGCCTCGGCCTTGATCTGCTGGCTCTGCTGCGACCCCTGCGCGCGATAGGAGGCGGCGCGCTGTTGCCGTTCAGTCTGCATGCGGCGGAATACAGCCTCCGAGTTCTCCGCCGGCAGATCGGCGCGCTTTATTCGGACATCGACAACCTCTAGACCGAAGCGCTTGGCGCCCAAGATCATTTGGTCGCGGATGTCGGCCATCAGCGCGTCACGCTTGTCGCGCACGATGTCGGTGATCGAGGCCCCCGACAGAGTGCGCCGCAACGCCGAGTTTAGCATGCCGCCAAGTTGCGCGTCTGCGCCGCGGGTGTTGAAGACGGATTGATAGAACAACAGCGGATCGGCGATCCGGTAACGGACGAAGGCGTCGACCTCAAGGCGCTGATTGTCGGAGACCAGGACTTCCTGTCGCTCGTTGTCGAGGGCAAGAATCCGCTTGTCGATATAGACCACTGTGTCGATAAAGGGCCACTTGAAGTAGAGACCAGGAGCGTCAATAAGGTCGCGCACCGGCTGGCCGAACCGCAGGATAAGCGCCTGTTCGGTCGGATTCACAATAAACGTCGCCATCGAGACGAGAACAATTGCGACGACTGCAATCGCGGCGAGAACGAAGCCGTTCAGGGACCTCATTTCCCGGTTCCTCCCGTCTTCGACTGCAACGGATCAAGAGCAATGTAGGGCACGGGCGCGCTGGCGGAGTTCGAATCGACGATCGTCTTGTCCATAGGGCCAAGCACCCGCTCCATCGTCTCGAGATACATCCGCTCACGAGTTACGGCCGGCGCTTTCTTGTACTGCTGGTAAATCTGGTTGTAGCGGGCGGTCTGCCCCTTCGCTTCAAGGATTGTCTGCTCGCGATACGCCTGGGCCTCGGCGACGATTCTTGCGGCCCCGCCCTCTGCCTCTGGCACGACCTTGTTGGCGTAAGTCTCGGCCTCATTGACGGCGCGCTGCTGGTCCTGTTGCGCCGCGGTCACGTCGCGATAAGCGGAAAGAACCTGGCTCGGGGCGTCAACGGACTGCAACTGAACCTGCTTGACGAGAACGCCAGCCCGGTACGAGTTGAGCACCTCCTGCATCCTCTTTTGTACATCGGCCTCGACGGACGCCCGGTCCGTGGTGAGAATGCCGTCGATTGTCTTCAAGCCGACGACCTCGCGCATGATGCTTTCGGCCACGGCCTTAACCGTCTCGCGAGGGTTGAGGATGTTGAATACGTAATCTTCCGGCTTGGCGGGATCGATCTGCCAGTTCACCCTGAAGTGAACATCAACGATATTCTTGTCCCCCGTCAGCATCTGACTCTCTTCGGGGATGTCTGCGCTCCCGCCGAGGCTGCGATACCCTACTTCCGTGATTTGTTGATCCCACACTGGAACCTTGATCACCGAGCCGATCGGCCAAGGCCAATTGGTGTTCAGGCCGGACGCGGTCTTACCGGCGTAGCGCCCGAAAACAAGGTTGATGCCGACTTCGCTCGGCTGAACTGTATAGAACGTTCCCCAGGCGAACCAGGCGAGCAGGGCGGCGAGCAGGAGAAACAGCGCCCCGCGACCACCAAACCCTTTGCCGCCCGCACCCGGCCCCCCTCCTGGGGTCAGCTTGCCAAGGGCTTCCTGGACGCGGCGAATGATATCCTCGAGGTCGGTCGGCGGCTGGGAGCCCGATGGCCCTTGGCCCCAAGGCCCGCGTCCCGGCGCGCGCCACGGTCCCCCGCCTTGACTATTCCAGGACATCCAAACCTCTCGTCGGCCGCTGGCCGATGCTCGGGGCTTATATAGGCACATCTGGCGCCCCGGCAACGACGCCTCTAATTTTGCTGAAGGGCCGGAAGAGCTGGCCTCAATCGCGAGGCGGGGCGTCTTCCTCCTGGTCGACCCGCCGCGAATCCGCACCGCGCGCCGCCAAAGGGGTAATCCTCAGCGCGGCGATCCGATTGCGTTGCTTGCGAAGAACTTCGAATCGGAAGCCGTGGAAGCTGAAGGTTTGACGCGGCTCGGGAATCGAGCGCGCCTCGTGGATCACGAGGCCAGCGACGGTCGCGGCCTCGTCGTCAGGCAGATTCCAGCCCATCGCCCTATTGAGCTCTCGAATGGTCGCCGAGCCGTCGACCACAACCGACCCGTCGCGCTGTTTGCGAACGCCCAGCACAGCGATGTCGTGCTCATCGCGAATATCGCCAACGATCTCCTCGATGATGTCTTCAAGCGTGACCAGGCCCTGCACGACGCCGTATTCGTCGACGACCAGCGCCGAATGGGTCTTTCCGCGCAGGAACACCTGCAGCTGGTCGCGCAGCGTCGTCGATTCGGGGATGAACCACGGCTCGAGCGTCAGCTCAGCGATGTTGAGTTTGCTGGCGTCGCCACCTGCCGCGACATACGCCCTGAGAAGATCTTTGGTGTGCAGAACGCCAATAATATTATCTGGCTCCCCGCGCCAAAGGGGCATCCGAGTGTACGGCGAAGCGATCACTTCGCGCACCAGCTCATCTGGCGGCAGGTCAGCGTCGATAAGCCGCATCTTGGTGCGATGAATCATCACGTCCGAGACCGGAATCTCGGACAGTTCCAGGAGACCTCCGAACATGTCGCGCTCGTCGCGCTCGACTTCGCCTTCGCGATGCAGGATGTCGACCGCGCCCTTCAATTCCTCATGACCGGAAACGCCGGGGTCGTGATCGATGAGGGAGACTCCTGACAACCGAAGGACGCCTCGCACCAAGAACTCGACCGCGCTCACGATCGGACCGAAGATCCGCACGAAGAACAGCACCACGGGCGCAATCAACAGCGCCATGCGATCGGGATAGGCGATGGCGATTGTCTTAGGCATCACCTCGCCGAAGACCACAATTAGCGCCGTCATAATGGCGGTTGCAGCCCATACGCCGCGCTCGCCAAAAACCTCGAGTAGAACACTCGTGGCGATCGCCGATGAACCGATGGTGACCAGTTGCCCACCGAGCAGCATCGAGCTGATGAGGCGCCCGCGCGCCCCGATCAGACGCGTAACCAATGTCGCGCGCTTGTCACCCGCCGATTCGAGCGCATGCATGCGAGCGCGAGACGCCGCCGTCAGGGCGGTTTCGGCCCCGGCGAAGAACGCCGCTGCGGCAACGCTCAGAACGATGACAAGAATGTCGAGGGGGTACGACATCGAATGACTCTAGCACGGCCTCATGTGAGCGTAATGCTTCAGGCCGAAGGGGCCATTTCGCGAGCCAGGAAAGCTGAGACGCTTGCCGGGTCGACATCGCGCGCAACGAAACCTTCGCCGATCCCTTTGACGAGGATGAAAGTCAGCTTGCCGCGCTCGACCTTCTTGTCCTGGTGCATCACAGTGAGGATTTTATCTGGAGCCACCCCAAACTCAGGGATGTCGAGCATACGCGTCGGAAGCCCGACAGCCTTCAAATGCGCCTCGACTCGGGTAGCGTCTTGCCCGGAACATAAGCCGAGGTCCCGCGAGAAGCGGAATGCAGACGCCATTCCGATGGCGACCCCCTCGCCGTGCACCAGCCGTGTCGGATCATAATGGGTCACGTTCTCCAGGGCATGGCCAAAGGTGTGCCCAAAATTGAGGAGCGCCCGTTCTCCCTGTTCCGTCTCGTCGGCAACGACAACGCGCGCCTTGGCCGCGCAACTTATTGCGATCGCTTCCGCGCGGGACGGACCGCCGGCGAAGATATCGCGCCAATTCGATTCCAAGAACTCGAAAAAGCTGCGGTCGCCGATGAGCCCATACTTGACCACTTCTGCGAAGCCGGCGCGAAAATCGCGCTCGCTCAGGGAATCGAGACACGTTGTATCGGCCAACACCAACGACGGTTGATGAAAGGCTCCGACGAGGTTCTTTCCATGCCGCGAGTTGATTCCCGTCTTGCCGCCCACGCTGGAATCGACCTGAGCGAGCAACGTCGTCGGGATTTGTACGAGTCGCACACCTCGCCGCAGTGTCGCGGCGCAGAATCCCGCAAGATCACCAATGACGCCGCCTCCGAGCGCAACGACGATGTCTTTCCGCTCAATGCGAGCCTCGATCAGCGCATCGGTGACGCGAGTGAATTCGGCATAAGACTTGGCGCCCTCGCCGGGCGAGCAGACAATCGAAGTGGAACTCAAACCCGCTCGACCCAAGCTTGTGGTGAGCCGCTCAAGGTAGTGCGGCGCGACCCTTGCGTCCGTCACGATGGCGCAATTGACGCCAGGAGCGACCCTGCTGATTTCGGCGCCCGCTTCGTCGAGAATGCCTGGTCCGATCAAGATCGAGTAGGCGCGCGCGCCAAGCGGAACGTCGACTTGGCGCCGCAATTGCTGAGAGGCTTCAGCGCCATGGCCAAGCGCCGAATGAAGGCGTCGGAGGATCGCGTCGACAACCGAGTCGTGAGCGGAATCGTGAAGTCGATCGTGAAATCCGCCAACGCATAGGTCGGTGACCGCTCTTCGAGCAGGCGGCGCAATGTTTCTTCCGGATCAGCGGTTTTCAACAGCGGCCGATTGGATTTCTTGCGCACCCGGCCAAGCAGGACGTCAAAACTCGGCTTCAACCAAACCGATAGGCCATGCTTGGCGATGTTCTCGCGGGTTGTCGTATTCATAAACGCGCCGCCGCCGGTCGCCAGCACCATTGGACCGTCATTGAGCAGGCGAGCGATGACTTTGCGCTCGCCGTCACGGAAATAAGGCTCGCCGAATCGCTCGAATATCTCGGAAATCGTCAGTTGAGCGCCTGCTTCGATCTCCGCATCGGCATCAAAGAACGGCAATCCGAGCCTTGCCGCGAGCCGCTTTCCGACCGAGGTTTTTCCGGCCCCCATCATGCCTACCAGAACGATTGAGCGCCCATTGAGCGCGGCCGCCGCCTGCCCGGCGTCGACCAGTTGGCCCTGACTCATGAAACCTCAAACCTCGCCCGCAAGCATTCCCGCCGCCTCATACAAGAGGGCAGCGGCGATTGCGAGGCTGTTCGGTTCGCTTCGAGAACCGGTCGTAGACGGTCTTGCGCGCCGCGCCTGTTCTTGCAACGATGTCGCCGTACTACAGCAGGTCCGTAGCGGTCGACGAGGCAACGCCAAAACCAAGGTGCGGTAGTCATCAGGGGACGCGTCTGATGGACGTGGCCGGGTCTAGGGAGTCGATCGCCTTTGCGAATAAAACGCGCGCAGTTCATCGCTGCGTGGCGCGACGCCAGGGAGGCCGATATTGAGCACATCCAGTCACGAGAATCGCGTCGCCGGTCCCCGTCTTGTGGCGATCGTCGGGCCATTTCAGAGCGGAAAGACCAGCCTTCTTGAGGGGATACTGGCGCGTGGTGGCGCAGTGGCGCGGCAGGGATCTGTGCGCGAAGGCACGACCGTCGGCGATTCCAGCTCGGAGGCGCGCAGCCACGCAATGAGCGTTGAGCCCAACGTCGCCAGCGTCGACTATCTAGGGGATCGGCTCACCTTCTTCGATTCTCCCGGTTCGATCGAATTCATCCACGACATGCGCTACGCCCTGCCGGTCTGCGATGCCGCGGTCGTCGTTTGCGAAGCGGATCCCCGCAAGGTCCCAGCGCTTCAAGTTATTCTCCGCGAACTCGAGGACTTAGGGTTGCCGCGCATCCTTTTCCTCAACAAAATCGACCAAGCGAACGGGAGCTTGCGCGAGACCCTGGAGATGCTCCAACCGGCCTCCTGCGACCCGCTGCTGCTGCGCCAGATTCCAGTGTGGGAGAATGGCTTGGCTACAGGATTTGTCGATCTCGCGCTCGAGCGGGCCTTCGTCTATCGCGAGGCCGCTCCATCCAGCGTCATTGAGATGCCGACAGGCGTCGTCCCCGAGGAAAAGCAGGCCCGCTATCTCATGCTCGAGAAGCTCGCTGATTATGACGACGCGCTGATGGAGCAACTGATCAGCGACATCGACCCGCCGAAGGACCTCGTGTTCGATGACCTCGCGCGTGAATTGCGCGAGGGCCGGGTTGTGCCGGTGCTCTTGGGTTCTGCGACCGGCGGCCACGGAGTCACCAGGCTCCTCAAGGCGCTTAGACATGAGTCGCCCGGCGTTGCCCACACGCGCAAACGGCTTGGCATCGAGGACAAAGGTCCGGCGCTTGCCCAAGTCGTGCGCACAATTCACACCGCGCATGGCGGCAAGCTATCGCTGGCCAGAGTGTTGCGCGGCGCTTTCACCGACGGCGCCACCGTCATCAACTCACACGGCGCCGAGGAACGTATCGGGGGACTGGCTCGGCTCATGGGCGCGATGTCGTCGAAACTGACTCGCGCGGAGGAAGGCGACACGGTTGGTTTCGCGCGTCTAGAAGAACTCGCCACCGGCGATCGCATCGCTGAGGGGCGAACCACGCCTCCGTCAGGCGCGACGCCTGTCCCTCCAGCCGCAACCCAGGGAGTTGCTATTCAGGTCAAGGAGCGAAAGGACGAGGTCAGGCTTGCCAGCGCTCTTACGAAACTCTGCGAGGAGGACCGAGCGCTATCTTATGTCCAAGACGCTGAGATGTCCGAACTGAAATTGTTTGGGCAGGGTGAAATGCACTTGCGCGTGACCGCAGAGCGTCTCGCTGACCGCTTCGGCGTAACGATCCAAACGCACAAACCGTCCGTCGCCTATCGGGAATCGATTCACGACGTCGTCACGGTGCGCGGGCGGCATAAAAAACAATCAGGCGGCCACGGCCAATTTGGCGATGTCGTCGTCGAGGTCGGCCCGCGCGCGCGAGGCGAGGGCTTCGCCTTTTCCGAGCGCGTACACGGCGGAACGGTGCCGAAGCAGTATTTTTCTTCCGTCGAGGCTGGCGCCCGCGACGCGACGTCGCGAGGCCCGCTCGGATTTCCGGTCGTCGATCTCTCCGTAACTCTGATCGACGGCTCCTACCACACCGTCGACTCTTCCGACATGGCCTTCCGTGCAGCAGCCAGACTGGCGCTAGACGAGGCTTTGGTCAAAGCGCGCCCGATGCTTCTGGAGCCAATCCTCTCAGTGATCGTTTATGTGCCAACCGATGCCCTGGCGCGGGCCAGCGCATTGGTGAGCGCGCGGAGAGGTCAGATCCTTGGCTTCGAAGCACGGGAAGGCTGGGCGGGTTGGGAGGCCCTGAGGGCGTTGATTCCGGAGGCCGAGATTGGCGATCTCATTGTTGAGTTGCGTTCGGCGACCGCGGGCGTCGGTGCATTCGAGACCAAATTCGATCATTTGGCCGAGCTTTCCGGCCGCGCGGCCGATCTTGTCATTGCTGCGCGTAAACATGCTAACGCTTGAATTTCATCGAGCAGCTGCGAGCGTCTCCCGGCTATACAAGTGCATGGCCTTCGCCTAAAGGGGCTGGCCCCTTGTCGTGGAAAGGACCCCGATGACCGAAGCCACTAGGGAGGCCAATCGCCTCGCAATTGTATTTGGCGGATCGGGATTCCTCGGACGGCATATCGTGAGGGCGCTGGTCCGCGACGGATGGCGTGTTCGAGTTGCTGTGAGGCGACCTGATCTCGCTGCATTCCTCCAGCCAATCGGGGGCGTTGGCCAAATCCAACCGGTGCAGGCCAATCTTCGTTTTCCGGAGTCGATCGCTGCGGCGCTTGAGGGCGCGAACGCGGTCGTCAACGCGACAGGCGTGACAGCAGAGAGCGGGGCGCAAACCTTCGAGGCCGTGCACGTCGAGGGCGCCCTTGCGCTGGCGCGAGCCGCATTGGCCGCGCGCGTTCCATCTTATGTACATATTTCAGGAATCGGCGCTGACCCGAACTCCGCCTCGCCCTATATCGCGAGCAAGGGGCTCGGCGAGAAAGGGACGCGCGAGACATTCCCCGATGCGGTCGTCATGCGTCCGTCAGTTGTGTTCGGCCCCGAGGATGGCTTCTTCAACCGCTTCGGCGCGCTCGCTTGCCACATGCCCGTTCTACCGCTGATGGGCGGCGGCGAAAGTCGTTTGCAGCCCGTTTATGTCGGCGACGTCGCGCGGGCGGTTGCCTCCGCCGTCTCCGGGTTGGCGAAGCCCGGCACGATCTACGAACTCGGCGGCCCACGGACGATGACGCTACGCGAAGCGGCCGAGCTCACAGTCAGCGCAATCGATCGCCGTCGTCTGCTCATTGGCGTTCCCCTGGCTCCGTCGCGTTGGATCGCATCCTCGACACAGTTCGCGTCGAAGGTGACATTCGGGCTTTTTCCCAAATTGCTGACGACAACTCGCGATCAAGTCGATTTGCTTGCGTCTGACAACGTCGTGTCTGTGGAGGCGGAAGCCGAGGGACGCGTATTGAGGGCCCTCGGCATTCTGCCGCAAGCCGCCGAGGCGATCATCCCGTCTTACCTCACTCGGTTTCGTCGGACCGGCCAGTATGAGGTGCAACGTTCGGATTGAATGTTTCCGATGGCGCTCACGACGCCGTGTGCGGACCGCTTTAGAACGAAACGTTGATGGTTTGCTATTGATGCGGACCCCCATTTCAGGGCATTAAAGTAAGGCAAAACGCCGGGGTCATTTCGAGGCGGGGACATTTGGTGATAAAGTCTGAGCTCGTCCAGCGCATGGCGGCCCGTAATCCGCATCTCTATCAGCGCGACATTGAGAACATTATCGACGCTATTCTTGGTGAGATCACGAACGCGCTCTCGCGCGGGGAGCGCGTCGAGCTTCGTGGCTTCGGGGCATTCTCCACCAAACAACGTCAGGCACGCACCGGTCGCAATCCGCGAACTGGCGACAAGGTTCCGGTGACGGAAAAACTGGCGCCATTCTTCAAGACCGGGAAAGAAATGCGCGAGCGTCTCAATCGCTCCGCCGACTAGAGTTAGGATCCTTGAATCAGCTGCTCTGGCTTGAACGGGCGAGGGCTCGACGGGTCAAGTGGATGAGGCTTACATGGTTCGCTTCGTAAGAGTCGTCATTCTTGCCCTCTGCGCGGTCATCCTTCTAGGTTTCGCCTTCGCCAATCGCGATTTCGTGACCGTATCGTTCGACCCATTCTCCACCACTGACAGTGCGGCCCTTTCGATTGCCGCGCCGCTATTCGCCGTGGTGATTGTCGCAGCCATGCTTGGCGTCGTCGCGGGCGCATGCGCCACGTGGCTGTCGCAAGGGCGCCATCGGCGGGCCTCACGCCAGAATCGCGTCGAAGCTGATAAGTGGCGCACCCAAGCCCAGGCGCTGAAGACGGCTCATCCCGCCTTGACGAGCGACAGGTGATCGCTGTCCTGCGTGCGGCTTTCTCCCGTTACGCCTAACTCGGTCGAGGCGTCGAACCAGAAGGTCGACCGGCGTGACCATCCACATTCAAACGGCCTGCGCCCCGCGTTCCCAAGGCGTCGATCCGCCAAAACCCGGCCGCGCACAAGGTTACGCCAACGAGTGATTTCAGGAGCTTAGCTGCGCTTTCGCGCAACTTTCTAACTCCCAACCCCCTCGTCCTGAGGGGCGCCGAAGGCGCGTCTCGAAGGGCGCTCCAGGACGCGCAAGCGAAGTTGCGAACTGGACCATCCTTCGAGACGCGAAGCTTCGAATTCGCCCTCAGGACGAGGCCGTGGGGTTGGGCGTGGTCCGGACCCTCAACCTCGGGAGTTGCGCCATTTAAGCCGTTCCAACACCGAAGCTCCGATTGCAACTTCTGAAAAACAATACCTGGTCTCAGCCGGCTTGGCAAGAAATTGTCGATTTTTCTTGAATTAGGCGCCCCGGCGCTCGATCGGGCGCTTTCGCCCCTCGGGAACGCCGAGCGAAGTCATCAAGCAAATCCGTATCACTTAATGGTCGGATTCATCGCCCACCGCTGACGCCAGGCAGATAGCGCGCCGGGGAACGGCAGCGGAGAAGCCTCGTAAACACCGCGCGCGATTGCTCGAGCTATGCATTCGGCGCTCAACATCCCAATCTCGGTCAGGTCTCGCAGATCGGGAACTGCGCTAGCCCGCGCTGTCGCCGCGGCGAAGACGACGTCATTGTCCATCGGCGCGTGGGCGGGGCGCAGCGCCAGCGCGCAGCCGTCTTGAGCCATCGTGGCCACCCGCTTCAGCTGGGTCGTACTCAATGCGGCGTCGGTGACGACGACCATGAGGTCGGTGCTGGACGGCGTGTCGGACTTGAGGCGAAGCGTCAGATGATCGTCGATGTCCTTGGGCCCGAAGCCGAGGCCGCCGAATTCTGCTTTTCGTTCATAAGGCGCGGCCCAGAAATATGGGCTCTCGCCTCGCGTGGCCCGGCCGACCGAATTGACGACCACGAGCGCCCCGACCCGAAAGCCGCCTCGAGGTCACCGCGCTCGCGGAGCCTAGGCCGCCTTTGAGATTGTAGGTTGTCGCGCCATATCCTGCGCCCGCGGTGCCGAGCGAGAAATCGACGGCGGCCGCCGACGCGGCCTTGAAGCCCATGTCCCAGTAAGGCGGTTTGCGGCCCCAAGCTTTGTCGCCGCCGTTGAGGAGATCGAACAGGCTCGCACCCGGCACAATCGGAACACGCGCTCCGCGATGCTCAAAGCCGCGTCCGACCTCCGCCAGATAGGCCATTGCGCCGCCTGCTGCGTCGAGACCGAAAGCCGACCCCCCCGACAGAACGAAACCATCGACCCGCTCAATGGTCATTTCCGGCTCCAAAAGGGCCGTGTCGCGCAATGCCGGAGCACCTCCGTTGATCGCGATCGATGCGACCGCGGGGGTGTCAAACAGGACCATGGTAACGCCCGAGGCGAGCCTTTCGTCTTCGGCCGATCCGACCAGCACGCCGCCAACATCAGTGATCAAATTGGCAGTCATCTATGGTCCTTCGGGCTCGCAGACGTCGCTGTGTGAGAATTGGGCGTCAATGCGTCTTTCGCGTAAAAGAGGAACGAGAAGCTCGCGCCGCTCGCGTCGGCGATAGACTGTGCTTGCCGCTGGCGAGAGTTAGGGCCGCTCCGGAGAATCGCCACGCGGCAGCGCTTGAGTATAGGCTGGCGCAAGGTTGATTCGCGACTCTGGGGCGTTCAGAGCGGGGGCGTCGGCTGAAGTGTGGGACGAACTGGACGAACCGCTCGGTTTTGTTGCCGGCGCCTTAGCTGTGCCGCCCCCTGGCCGAAAGCGCCTCGCCAGAGAAATAGCGATCGGCCTCGGAATTCTTGCGATAGCCATCGGTTTCATTGCGCTTCCGCGACGAGATTTATCCCTCAACGGCGAGCCGTTCGCGCTGGCGAAGGTTCAAGTCTTGGCTGCGCCGCCGAAGGCTTCGGCTCCGGATACAACGGCGACGATGCGACAGGCCACCGCGCCCCCCGCCGCATCGGCTGAACAAATGGAAGCGACGAGCGGGGTCAAGGTCACGCGCGGGAGCGGCGGGCCGCCGAAGCCGCTCATCATCGATGTCGCGCGGGCGCTGGGCGTCAAACTCGCGCCCGCACCCGACCCCCGCCTCGTCGAGAAGTCAGAGTATGGTCTTCTGCCGCGCATCGGCGTCGACGGGCGCCCGCGCGATTGATGTTTATGCAAGAGCCGTCGTCTTAGACCCAGGATTGAGCGCCGGAAGTCCGCGCATCGCATTGGTGGTGGGTGGGTTTGGCCTCAACGCGGAGAGCGGCGCGAGCGCGATCGCTAAACTGCCTGGTGCTGTCACACTCGGGTTCGCGCCCACGGAAGCGGCGGTCGAGGAGCGGGCGGCGGAAGCGCGCGAAGCAGGACACGAAACGGTTCTTCAGGTTGCAGGGCGGGATTTTTCGGATGAAGTCGGCGACTTGCCGTCGCGTGCGCCGAGCATGTCAGCTTCTGACGCGGAGAACCTGGATTTTCTGCGCCGGCAGATGGGCCGGTTCACCGGCTATGTCGCGGTGGTCAACGATCTGGGCGACAAACTCATCGCCGATCGGCAGAATATGTCGCCCATTCTGAAGGAGATCGCCGACCGGGGCCTTGGCTATCTCGATGATGGCGCTTCCTCGCGCAGCGTCATGCAGGACCTCACCGCATCGCTGCCCATGCCGTCAGCGCGCGCGGACGTCGTCATCGACGCCAACGCAGCGCCCGAAGCGATAGACGCGAGCCTGTCGCGGCTCGTCGAACTCGCGCGCCAGCAAGGTGCGGCGATCGGAGTCGCTTCCGCTTCGCCGACCGGCATCGCGCGCTTGGCGCGATGGGCGAACGAACTCGCAGCGAAGGGCGTCGCATTGGTCCCGCTCTCCGCGTTGATGTCGGGAGCGCCAAGGCCGTCCGCTCAATCGAACCCGTCGGTGAGTCCATGAGCGGCGGTTTATGTATCGACCCTGCGTCGGCGTCGCGCTCGTCAATCGCGCCGGCGATGCGTTCATCGGCCATCGCAAGCGCAAACGCGGCTCAGAGGTCCTGGACCCGCGCTCCTGGCAGATGCCGCAGGGGGGAATCGACGCGGGGGAACAACCGCTCGAAGCCGCGAAGCGCGAACTTTGGGAAGAGACCAACGTCAGTTCGACCGAACTGATCGCGGAGCTGCCAGAGTGGCTCAAATACGATCTGCCGGAAGGCGCGCGCGGACGGTGGGGCGGCCGGTACCGTGGGCAGACCCAGAAATGGTTTCTGTTCCGGTTTGTTGGTTCGGATAAGGAGATCGACGTTCACCAACCCGCCGGCGGCGCCCACGACGCCGAGTTCGACGACTGGCGCTGGGAGCGCTTCGAGCGTCTTCCAGAGCTTGTGGTGCCGTTCAAGCGCGAAGTTTACGAGACGGTCGCGGCCGCTTTCGCGCCGCTCGCGCGTCGGCCGAGCCCGTGAGCCTCCCTCTTACTTCGCCGGCTCTGACCGAGGCGATCGCCGCCGCCATCTGCCTCGTCCATCTTCTTGCGCAGACGATGATCGGAGAGATCGACGTCGCCACCTTCGAGGTCAGCCTTGAGGGCTGCTTCGACGTCGTCGTCGCTTTTGCCGATCTGCGCGCCAACGAACTCGCTGGCGTATTTCTCGGCGTCCGCCCCAGAAAGCCCCTTCGTCTCGGCGACCCAGAGCGCCACTGCCTTGTTGCGGCGCGCGACCGCCTTGAAGCGCAGGTCCTCGTCGTGAGCGAACTGCTTTTCGAACGTGTTTTCGCGATCCTGGAACGCGTCGGACATGACCCCTCCGTCACTTGGCGAAACCGCCCGTGAGCCATCTCAGCGGCGACGCCGTGATTTCCTAGCCTTTGCGAGCCGGATAATTAGGATGCGTTATGACGGTTTCCAAAGTGCGGCGCAATCCGGTCTTTTTTCGTTTACAGCCCAAGATTTTTCTTCGCCGCCGCGATCAGCGACTCGCGCGGCGTCGTCATCATAGAGCGTCGCCACGCCCATGCCCCCACACCGGCCCCGGCCATGCCGGATCGCCAACGACGCGCGCGACAATATGCAGATGAAGCTGACGGACGACGTTGCCAAGCGCGCCGACATTGATCTTGTCAGCTCGCGCGTGACTTTTCAGGAACCGCGCGGCGCGACCCGCCTCGTCCATCAATTGCGTTTGGTCGGCCGGGTCAAGATCGATCAGTTCGACCAAGCCTTCCCGCCGGGGCACAAGAATGAGCCAAGGCCAGCGGGCGTCGTTCATCAGCAGCACGCGGCACAGCGTCAAATCGCCGATGACGAGCCCGTCGCGCGCGAGCCGATCGTCGAGGGCGAAGGTCATTCAGTCCACGGCGCGCCCGTGGCTTCCACGCGGCAAACCGAGCTTGGCCGCAATCGTTTCGGCGACATCGGCCAGGCTCGCGCGCGCTCCGATCGGACCGGAGGCAACGCCGGCGCCGAAGGCGAGAATCGGAACGTGCTCGCGCGTGTGATCGAAGCCGCGAAAGGTCGGATCGTTGCCGTGGTCGGCGGTGATGACGCAATAATCGGTCGACCGCATCGCGGCTTCAATAGCGCCAAGCCGTCGATCGAAGGCCTCGAGACAGGCGGCATAACCAGGGACGTCGCGGCGATGTCCCCATTCGGTGTCGAAATCGACCAGGTTGACGACAGATCAGGCTGCCTTCTGGCGTCGTTGCGAGCGCTTCGAGCAGAAGATCGATATTGCCGTCGTTGCTCTTGCCCTTGCGTTCGTCGCCGGTGTCGCGATGGGCGAAGATGTCGCCGACCTTGCCGATCGACACGACGACGCGGCCGGCGCGGGCGGCCCGCTGCAGAATATTGCCTTCCGGCGGAGGCATGGCAAAGTCTTTGCGGTTGGCGGTGCGCGCAAAGTCCTTGGCGCTCGCGCCGAGGAAAGGACGCGCGATCACGCGTCCGATCTTCAGAGGATCGCACAAATGGCGCGCAATCCGGCAAAGATCATAAAGGCGCTCAAGTCCGAAAGCCTGTTCATGCGCGGCGATCTGGAGCACGGAGTCGGCGGACGTGTAGCAGATGGGTTTCAGCGTCCGCAGATGCTCCTCGCCGTAATCGTCGATCACGGCGGTCCCCGAAGCGTGGCGATTGGCGAGAATTCCGGCGAGCTTCCCTTCGGCGATCAGCGCCTCGGTCAGCGCCGGCGGAAAGGCGGGAATCGTCTCCGGAAAATAGCCCCAGTCGAAGTCGACTGGCGTGCCGGCGAGTCTCCCAATGGCCGGACGGCGTGTCCTTGCCGCGCGAAGTCTCGATTCCATAACCCCACTGGCCGCGCGGCTCGGGAAGCGCAAAGCCGGGCGGCGCGCGGCCAGTCGAGGCCTTCATGGCGTGGCCGAGCCCTAGCGCCTCGAGGCGCGGCAATTTCAGCGGTCCGCTCCTCAAGCCGTCGCGATCGCCGCGTCCGTCAGCGCAGGCTTCGACGATATGGCCGAGCGTATCCGCGCCCTCGTCGCCATAGGCTTTCGCGTCCTCGGCGCCGCCGCAACCGACCGAATCGAGAACGATGAGAATCGCGCGAGTCACGCTCCCCTCTCCTACGGGAGAGGGGCTGGGGGTTCGCGCCTCAGACTGGAAATGAGCTCACTGATTGACGACGGCGTCGAGCGTCGCCTCATTGGCGAAGGCCGCGGCGAACAGAGCGCGCGTGTAGTCGTTTTGTGGCGCGCTGAAGACCTTCCGCGCTTCCCCGCTCTCCACGACCTTGCCGCGCCGCATCACAATGATCTCGCTTGCGAGCGCCCGCACGACCCGCAGGTCGTGCGAAATGAACAGATAGGCGAGGTTGCGACGCCGCTGCAGTTCGCGCAACAGATCGACGATCTGCGCCTGGATCGACATGTCCAACGCCGAGGTCGGCTCGTCGAGCACCACGAAGCGCGGATCGAGCGCCATCGCGCGCGCGATGGCGATGCGCTGGCGCTGGCCGCCGGAGAACTCGTGCGGATAGCGGTCGAGCGTCGAAGGATCGAGCCCAGTGTCGGCGAGCGCGCGTTCAACGACGCGGCGCCGCTCGGCGGCGTTCAGCTTCGTCCCCTGCGCGATCAGCCCTTCCTCGACGATCTCGGCCACTGACATGCGTGGGCTAAGCGAACCGTACGGGTCCTGGAAAACGATCTGCATCTCGCGCCGCAGCGGCCGCATGGCCTTTGAGGTCAATCCGTCGATGGCGCGCCCGCAATAGACGATCGGCCCTTCCGATCGAATGAGTCTCAAGATCGCAAGGCCAAGCGTCGTCTTGCCCGAGCCGGATTCGCCGACGACACCTACGGTCTGCCCTTCGCGGATGGCGAGCGAAACCCCGTCGACCGCTTTCACGTGAGCGACGGTGCGGCGCAAGAATCCTTTCCGTATCGGAAACCAGACGCGCAAATTGTCAGTGCTCGCGACCATCGGCGCCGCATCATCGGCGGGCTGGCGGATCGCCCTTGGGCTCCGCGGCGAGGAGCGCTTGCGTATAGGGATGTCGGGGATTGGCGAACACGGCCGCTGTCTCCCCAGCCTCGACGATCTTTCCCTGACGCATGACGATCACATCGTCGGCGATCCGTCGGACGACGTTGAGATCGTGGGTGATGAACAGCATCGCCATGCCGAGCTTGGTCTGCAGGTCTTTCAGGAGCTTGAGGATCTGCGCCTGCACGGTGACGTCGAGCGCGGTCGTCGGCTCATCGGCAATCAGAAGATCGGGACGATTGGCGAGCGCCATGGCGATCATCACCCGCTGGCGCTGTCCGCCCGAGAGCTGGTGCGGATAGGCGCCAAGCCGCTGGGCCGGGTCGACGATGCCAACCTCGGTCAGGAGCTCAACGATCTTCGCCGGCGTGACGGCGGCTCGGCCATGGTGGAGTGCAATGATCTCGCCGATCTGCCGCTCGATCGTATGCAGCGGATTGAGCGACGTCATCGGCTCCTGAAACACCATGGTGACGGCGTGGCCACGCATTGCGCGCAATTCGTCGACGGACATTTTGAGCACGTCGCGGCCGCGGAAGAAGATCTCGCCGCTCGGATAGCTGGCCGCGGGCTGCGGCAAGAGACGCACAATGGCCTGAGCGGTGACGGTCTTGCCCGAACCGGACTCGCCGACCAGCGCCAGCGTGCGGCCCTTTTCAAGCCGAAAGGAGACGCGATCCACGACCGTGCGCCGCTCGCCGCTCTGCGCAAAGGCGATGGACAGCTCGCGCACGTCGAGAAGCGGTTCAGCCTCGCTCACAAGAACGTCTTTCTCGGATCGAAAGCATCACGCACCGCTTCGCCAATGAAAATGAGGAGCGACAGCATCAGCGCCGTCACGACGAAAGCAGACAGTCCGATCCAGGGCGCCGACAGATTGGATTTGCCCTGCAGCAGGAGTTCGCCGAGCGAGGGCGAGCCTGGCGGCATGCCAAGGCCAAGGAAGTCGAGCGAGGTCAGCGTGCTGATGGAGGAATTGACGATGAACGGCAGGAAGGTCAGCGTCGCCACCATCGCGTTCGGCAGTACGTGCTTCACAATGATCTTGCCGCTCGAAAGGCCGAGAGCGCGCGCGGCGTTAACGTATTCGAAGTTGCGCGCCCGCAGGAACTCGGCCCGGACCAGGTGAACGAGACTGACCCACGAGAACAGCAACAGGATAATCAACAGGACAGAGAAGCTCGGCGCGAGAATCGCGGAGAGGATGATGAGAATGTAAAGGTGCGGCAGCGATGACCAGATCTCGATCACCCGCTGCATCGTAAGATCAAGCCAGCCGCCGAAATAACCCTGCACAGCCCCCGCGAAGACGCCGATCACGGACGAGACGCCGGCCAGCGTCAGCCCAAACAAAATCGAGATGCGAAAGCCGTAGATGAGGCGGGCGACGATGTCGTGCCCGTCCTGATCGGAGCCAAGCCAGAGCGGTTCAAGCCTGCTGCAGGGACGCGAGACCGCGGCGGCGTCCGTGACATTTTGCTTCTCGAGCGCGGCGCGGCATTGGACGTCGGTCAGCAACCAGGTCGGCGGCGTCGGCAACGGTGTCGGCGGGTTGAGGATCGTGGTCGAGTTGGCGAAGCGGATCGGCGGCCAGATCATCCAGCCATGCGCCTTGATCTCGTCGGCGATAAAGGGGTCGCGAAAATCTGCGCGCGCCTGAAACCCTCCGAATTTATCCTCGGGATAGTCGACGAGGACGGGAAAGAGAATCTCGCCTTTGTAGGAAGCGATCAGCGGACGGTCGTTGGCGATGAATTCCGCGAACAACGAAGCAATGAACAGGACCAGAAAGATCCAGAACGACCATGCGCCGCGCCTGTGGCGGCGGAAATTGTCGAGACGGCGCCGGTTCATCGGCGAAAGCCAGGGGCGGCGCTCAAGGCCGGCGCGGGCCTTCGCCTGCGGCCAAGAATCCGTTTCTTCGTTAAGCGGAAGGATGTCGGACGCCGCTTCTCCCGGTTGCGGCGCGGTGTCGGTAGGCAGAGCCAAGCGGTCCGTATCGACCAAGCTCACACCTCTCGCGTTTCGAAATCGATGCGAGGATCGATCCAGGTGTAGGTGAGGTCGGAAATCAGGTTCACCACAAGGCCGATGAGCGCGAAGATGTAAAGATTGGCGAGCACGACCGGATAGTCGCGTTGGATGAGCGAATCGTACGGAGAGATAGCCGAGGCCGTCGAGCGAGAACACCTGTTCGATCAGAAGGGAGCCGGTGAAGAAGGCGCCGATAAAGGCGCCTGGGAAGCCTGCGATAACGATCAGCATCGCATTCCGGAACACATGGCCGTAGAGCACGCGACGCTCGGTGAGGCCCTTCATGCGCGCGGTCTGCACGTAGGCTTTCTTGATCTCGTCGAGGAAGGAATTCTTCGTGAGCAGCGTCGAGGTCGCGAACGAGCCTAGGACGAGCGCCGTCACCGGCAGGGTAATGTGCCAGAGATAGTCGAGGATCTTGTGCGGCCAGCTGAGGTCTGCGAAATTATCCGAGGTCAGGCCGCGCAGCGGAAAGATCTGCCAGAACGACCCACCGCAGAACAACACAACGAGCAAAACCGCGAACAGAAAGCTCGGAATCGCGTAGCCGAAGATCACGAGCGCCGACGTGACGGTGTCAAAGCGGGAGCCGTCCTTGACCGCTTTTCGGACGCCAAGCGGAATCGAGATCGCGTAGGAAAGGACAGTCATCCACAGGCCAAGCGACATCGAGACCGGCAGTTTTTCCTTGATCAACTGCAGCACCGGCACGTCGCGGTAATAGCTCTTGCCGAAATTGAAGGTCGAATAATCGCGCACCAGAATCCAGAACCGCTCCAGCGCCGGCTTGTCGAAGCCGTATTGCTTTTCCAGCTCCTTGATGAATTTGGGATCGAGGCCCTGCGAGCCGCGATAGCGCGAGGTGATGTCGCCCCCCGCCTGGGCTCCCCCTGCGCCGATCTGGCCGCCGCCTCCGCCAAATTGCGCGGTCGAGCTTTGGTCCGCGCCCTGCAATTGCGAGATTGCACGCTCGACCGGGCCGCCGGGCACGAATTGCACGATCGCGAACGAGACCGCCATGATGCCGAGGATCGTCGGGATCATCAGCAAGAGCCGGCGGAGGATATAGGCGAGCATGCCTCAGCCGACCTGCGGGCGAAGCGGCAAGCGCCTATCAGAGGCCAATGGTTTTGGCCTTTGCTTCGTCCCACCACCAGGTTCCCGGCGCGCCGGTGCTCAGTCTGCGGCTGCTTCTCAGGGCGGGAGAACGCGTCCCAATGCGCGACCCAGGACGTGTCGCGATACCACATCGGAACCCAATAATGGCCGGCGCGTAAGGTCCGGTCGAGCGCTCGGGCGCCCGCGTTGAGTTCATCCCGCGATTTCGCCGTTGCGATCGCCTCCACGAGCGCGTCCACAACCGGATCGGAGACGCCGGCGAGGTTACGCGAGGCGTTCTGCTTCGCGGATTCCGACGTAAAGACGGTCCGAAGGTCAACGCCGGGCGTCAGCGTTCCGCCCGACGCCGTGGTCACCACGTCGAAATCAAACGCGTCGGTCCGGCTCTTGTATTGCGCGGGATCGACGATGCGATAAGTCGCCTGGATGCCGAGCTTGCCGAGGTTCTGGATGAACGGCAGCGTATGCGGCTGAAGCGCGCCGTTGCTGTCGAGGAATTCGATCGTCAGCGGCTTGCCGTTCGGCAGCATCATCGCCGAGCCGTCACGCTTGCACCCCGCCGCGAGAAGGAGGTCGTAGGCCTGCTTGAGCAGCTTGCGGTCCGACCCTGAGCCATCGCTCTCCGGCGGGACGTAAGGCTCGTCGAAGACGGCGGGCGCGAGCTTGTCGCGGAACGGCTCAAGCAGCTTGACTTCGTCCGGACCGGGCTTGTCCTTCGCCTCCATGTCGGTGTTGGGAAAGTAGGAGATGATCCGCTTGTAGGCGGAATACATGATGTTCTTGTTGGTCCAGGCGAAGTCGAAACAGAGCCCGATCGCTTCGCGCACGCGCGGGTCCTTGAACTGGTCGCGCCGCGTGTTGAGCTGCCAGCCCTGGGTCTTGGACGGCGCGCCGTCGTGCAAAATCTCCTTCTTCACTCGCCCGTCGTTGACGGCGGGAAAGTCGTAGGCCGTCGCCCAGAAGCGCGACGTGTACTCTTCGTGATAGTTGATCGCTCCGGCCTTGAACGCCTCGAACGCGACCTGCCGCTCGCGATAATATTCGAAGCGCAGGCGATCGAAGTTGTTCTGCCCGAGATTGACCGGCAATTTTGCGCCCCAATAATTGGGATCGCGGCCATATTCGATGAACCGGCCCTGCTCGAACGTCTTCACCTTGTACGGGCCTGAACCCAGCGGCGCGTCGAGCGTCGCCGCGGTAAAATCGCGCCCCTTCCACCACGCCGCCGAAAAGACCGGCATGCCGACAACGATCAGATGCGCGTCGCGGCTGCGGCCCTGGACGAAGCGCACATGCACGACGTCGTCGCCTTCCGCATTCGCCGATTCCACCTCCTTCAGGAGCTGGGCGTAGATCGGGTGGCCCTTGTCCTTCAGCACGTTGAGCGAAAAGGCGACATCGGCCGCCGTGACCTTCGAGCCGTCCGATGAAGCGCGCCTCGGGGCGGAGCCGGAAGCGGTAGTCGAGCTTGTCGGGCGAGACCCGCACCGATTGCGCGAGCAGGCCGTAGACGGAATCGGGTTCGTCGCCGTTGGCGGTCATCAGCGTGTCGAAGGTGGCCGACATGCCGGCCGCGCCGTTGCCCTTCCAGGAATAGATGTTGAGCGTGTCGAAGGTGTCGAAGTTCTGGTTGCCGCTCGTTCCGGTGATCTGCAGCGACAACAGGCCGCCGGTCGGCGCGTTCGGGTTGACGTAGGCAAAATGCGGGAAGTCGGGCGGCAAGGCGAGATCGCCAAACGACGACAGGCCGTGCGTCTCGACGGAATCGTCGGCAAACGCGGCGAACGGACGGCAGACGAGCGTCGCCAGCGCGCCGCCCGCGCCGGCCTTCAACGCCGCCCTGCGGGTCAAGCTCATGGTCATCGAATCGTCCGCCTCATGGCTCGCTCTCGCGCGGTGTACCGCGCCTGAGCGGTCTTCGCCAGCGAGCGCGGCGAAAACGAGGCGTAGGCCGAACGCGGACCTGAAAGCGGGGTTAAACTTCGTCCACTTGCCGCCCTTGCCTTCCAGCCTCGCGACGGTTTTATACGTTGGGCCATGGAGATTCGCGATCCAATCGCCAATGACGCCGAAGCGGCGCCCCGACTTGCTCCTTCGCCCGTTGACGAAAGCCGACGCGGGGGAGGCCGCCGATCTCATCCGGACGGCTTTCGCCGCGCAGAACCGCCGAACCACGCCTCCGTCGTCGGCCCTTCTCGAAACCGGACCGTCGATCGCAGCCAAAATCGCGGCGGGCGGCGGATTCGGCGTCTTCGAGGGCGGCGCGCTCATCGCGGCGGCGCTGTGGAGCGTCGACGGCGATGCGCTCCATGTCGCGCGCGTGTCGGTCGCGCCGAGGGCGCGCGGTCGCGGGATCGTCCGCTCGCTGATCGCGGCCTGCGAAACGGAGGCGAGGCGCCGCGGCGCCAGGAGAATGACGCTCAAGACGCGGCTGGAACTGCCCGAGAACGAGCGGCTGTTTGAGCGCTGCGGCTTCGCCCGGCGCGAGGTCGAGGCGCATCCGGGGTTCGAGACGCCGACCACGGCGGTGATGGAGAAGGTCCTCGAGTGATGGACGCCGTGGCTCCTGTCCGCGCGCCGGGCCGTCTCACGATCGACCTTGGCGCGCTCGCCGACAATTGGCGCGAACTGGCGCGCCGCGCCGCGCCGGGGCGTTGCGCCGCCGTCGTCAAGGCCAATGCTTACGGGATCGGCGTCTCCGAAGCTGCGCCTGCGCTCTGGGCCGCGGGCGCGCGCGTCTTCTTCGTCGCCCATTTCAATGAGGGGATCGCGGCGCGGCGGGCGCTGCCGGCGGAGGCTCAGATCTATGTGCTCAACGGCCTCGAGAGCGGGGCCGACCCGGCGGACTATGCCGAGCATCGACTGGCGCCCGTGATCGGCGGCGAAGAGGAGCTTCAGCGCTGGTCCGCCTTCGCCGCGCGTCGCGGCCGAGAGCAGTCCTTGCGCGATCCATCTCGACACCGGCATGAACCGGCTCGGCTTCGCGTCCCTCGCTCGCCTGCGCGCCGCGATGGCGACGCATGGCGCGTCGAGCGGGGCCGATTTGCTGATGAGCCATTTCGTCTCGTCCGAGATCCCCGGCGATCCCATCAACCAGGCGCAGATCGAGCGTTTCGAGGCCGCCCGCGCGGCGTTTCCCCGCCTCCCCGCCTCGCTCGCCAACTCGTCGGGCATGTTCCTCGATCCCGCCCCGATCTACGACCTGGCGCGGCCGGGCTATGCGCTCTACGGCGGCAATCCGACGCCTGGCGCCCCAAACCCGATGCGCCCGGTGGTCACGCTGACCGTGGCCATCCAGCAGATTCGCTCGATCGAAACGGGCATGAGCTGCGGCTACAACGCCCAGTGGACCGCCAGGCGCCCGACCCGGCTCGCGACGCTGCTGATCGGCTATGCCGACGGCCTGCCGCGCGGGGCCGGCGCGACCGATGCGAAGCCGGGCGCCGAAGTCGCGGTCGCCGGGCGCAGGCGCTGCGCGCTGGTCGGGCGCGTGTCGATGGACCTCGCCATCGTCGACGTCACCGACCTGCCCGAGGATGCGGTCCGGCCAGGCGATCCGGTCGAGCTGTTCGGCCCGACGATCGACCTCGACGACTTCGCGACCCGCAGCGGCACGATCGGCTATCACGTCCTGACCAGCCTCGGCCCCCGCTATCAGGCGGGAGTACGTCCGCTAGCGGTCGCTTGTCTGGTCAACCGCGCGTGTCTACGGGCTCTACGTGATCGGCAAGAACAGACGCAAACAAGCGCGAGCAAACGCAAATAAAATACAGTGAAATAGCTTGGATTTGCTAACAGCTATTTTTCTGAATCTAGACTTTTCAATGAGTTACGGCCGATTCAAATAAGAAAATCTTTCCCCCTTCACTGTATCGGGGATACCCGAGTTGAACTGTCCCCCGCTCTCAGACGCGCGACGGGTCAGCTCAAGTTCAGCGGGCGAATAAACCAATGTAGCACTGATTTTCGATTCAAGCAATCTATTGCGTGCTTCACGCCGCTGCTCGCTCCCCTCGCCTGCCCGCTAACGCCGCTCGTCGTACACCATGGTTGCTGCGCAGGCGTGCACGTTGAAGCCTTTACTCGCGCGCCCCGGCCTTGCTCGTGCCATCGAAAACGGGCTCAAGCCCTGCCCGATAGTTCGGATCGTAGCGATCGTCGTTGAAAGGGTCACGGACAAAGGCTAACGTGCGCCCGTGGCCAGTCAAAACGGGCCATTTTAAGTGTTTCAATACGCACGCGTCCTAGAGACGCTAATTTTATCTGGGGAGGAACGCATGGCTCATGAGGATAATTGCGTCCAAAACGCTGCCGGCGCGGTTTCGCGCCGGACGCTCGTTGGCGCGATTGCGGCTGGCGCAAGCGTCGTAGCGCTCGGGTCTCGCAATGCTGCCGCGGCGGACGCGGGACCGGTTGCGCCGCCCAGCGTCATAACCAGCCCGCCGCGCGATTTCGGTCCGAATGGAGCGCCGACCACTTACTTTACCGATCCCGACGTCCTCACCCTCGATCCAAGCTTTCCCGCGCAGCCCAACGCAGCCATTCAGCGGCTTTGGACAGGAGCGTTGTGGTCTGAAGGGCCGGCGTGGAGTTCTCAGGGCCGCTATCTTGTCTGGAGCGACATTCCCAACAATCGGCAATTGCGATGGTTGGAGGACGACGGACGCGTAAGCGTGTTTCGCATGCCGTCGAATTACAGTAACGGCAATACGTTCGACTTCCAGGGCCGGCAAGTCAGCTGCGAGCATCTCACCCGGCGCGTGACCCGCTACGAGCTCGACGGCACGGCCACGATCATCGCCGACAATTACAATGGCAAGCATCTCAACTCTCCCAATGACGTGATTGCACATCCGGACGGCAGTCTCTGGTTCACTGATCCACCCTATGGCAGCCAGTTTTACGAGGGGGCGCCCGACGCGGCGGGCGGACCGGTCAATGTGGCGGGACACATGAATCCAAAAGTCGGCCAGCCCGCGGGCTTCGTACCCCTCAAGCGAGAACTCCCAACCAATGCTATCGATGGGACCCAAGCGGGAAACTCGATGTCGTTGTGACCGAGGAGCAGGTGCAGATCCGAATGGCCTCTGCTTCTCGCCCGATTACAAGAAACTTTACGTCATCAGCACGGCAAGGGACCGGGAGATACGCGGGTCCGGCGGCAAGGGAAACATATTCGTTTTCGACGTCGGCGCTGACAACAAACTTTCGAATCAGAAAGCTGTTCGCGATTGCGTGGTCGACGGGGTGAAATGCGGATCCGGATGGCATGCGCGCGACGTCGACGGCAACCTCTGGGTGTCCAGCAATGCCGGACGAGCGGTCGGCTACAATGGGGTGACCGTATGGAACCCGGAGGGTAAGCTCATCGGTCGTATCCGCACCCCGGAGGTCGTCGGCAATGTTTGCTTTGGCGGCCCGAAGCGCAACCGATTATTCATGGCAGGAAGCCAGTCGCTCTACGCGCTCGTTACCGGGACACAGGGCGCGGCCCCAAGCCTGAAACTGGCCTTCACAGTCCGGAGAACGGCGGTCGATAGCATGCATCGACCGCCGTCTTGTGAACGCCGCACGATCGGGAAAAAAGCCCGGGCGGTCACGCCGAGCTTTGGCCTTAGTTTGCTTATCTGTCGAGATCAGCCAGCGTCGGCATGCGGCCGTTTGGCGTCATGTGATTGATGATCTGCGGCAGCACGGTCGAAAGCTGGCTCAGCAACTCTTGCTGGCTCATGCCCGTGCGCTGGGCGAGCTCGGCGAGTACGTTCTGACCAAGCGCAGAACCAAGCTGACCCGGCTGGACCGGCTCGTTCGGACCGTGGCCGACCCACGAATTGGTCTGGGGCACTCCGCCGGCGCTAAGCTTGCCGATAAGATCGGTGAGGCCGCCTAGGATGCTGCCGGCTGGCGCATTCGCGGGCACGGGTTCCACGGGCGGAGGCGCAATCCGGCCAGGCGCTGGCGCGGGGGCCGGCGCGGAGCCGCCGCCGAACATTTTGCCGAGGATCAGCGCGCCCACGGCGACCGCAATTGGCGTCGCCAGGTTGCCGCCGGGAACTGCATTCTTCACCGCGTCGTCAAAGGAACCCATCGTCGTCTCCTCCATCTGAAATCGAAACACCACCGCCGCGACCATAGCCTGGCGCCGGATTCCGAACATATGACGACCAAGACTAGCGGCTTGCGTTTTCCCCGTCCATACCGCACATTCCGGCGCCGGCGGGCGACATATGGGAGGCTACGACAGTGGGCATACTCAGCTGGATCATTCTCGGCCTGATAGCCGGTTTCATAGCCAGCAAGATCGTCAATAAGACGGGATCCGGCATGACCATGGACATCGCGCTGGGCGTCATAGGCGCGATCGTTGGCGGCTTTCTTGCGAGCTTTCTAGGCATCGGCGGCGTCACGGGCGTAAACATCGGGAGCATCATTATCGCGGTTATCGGCGCGGTGGTCGTGCTGCTCGTCTACCGCGCGGTCACTTCGCGCGCTTGACGCGCCTCAGTCGGCGGCGCTCCACCGGGCCGCCGATCGATCGTCCTCGCTTTTGGATTCAATCCATCCCTCGACAGCGCCGTCTGTACGTATCGCCCGCTTCCAGAACGGCGCCCGAGTCTTGAGGTAATCCATCAGCATCTCGGCCGCGGAAAACGCCGCGCCACGATGCTCGGCAGCGACCGCGACCATGACGATCCGCTCGCCTGGCGTGATGCGGCCATACCGATGAATGAGGGTTGCGCCCAGAAGCGGCCAGCGCTTCTCGGCCTCGCCCGCCGCGCGAGCGATCTCGTTTTCCGCCATGCCTGGATAATGCTCGAGCTCGAGCGCGGCGAGTCGGCCGCCCTCGTCGCGGCAATAGCCGACAAAGCTCACCACCGCGCCAACGTCGCTTCGCCCGCGTGCGAGCGCTTCGGCCTCGACGCCCGCGTCGAAATCGTCTGACTGAACGCGGACCGTCGCCACAGGCTTCAGCCGCCGGTCATCGGGGGAAAGAACGCGACTTCCTTCACGCCCGCGATAGAAGCGTCGCTGCGAGCGTGAACCCGATCAAGCGCAGCGCGGACAGCCGCTGGTTTAGCGAATGCGAGCGCGTAACCGTCGCCCCGCCCGGACAGCCAGCCGATGAGATCGCCCACGGTCGCCACCGTCGGGGGTAGATCGAGCTCTTCCTCAGCTCTACCCACGCGCTCACGCACCCAGGCAAAATAAAGCGCCTTCATTCTCGCCTCAGTCGCCGCCAACATTGTCGTAACTGGCCTTCATATAGTCCCAGCCGGTATAAAGCGTCACCAGCGCGGCGATCCAAAGCAGCACGATTCCCGTCGTGACTGAGCCCGGCACCACGGCTTCCGCGGCTGGTCCGGCTATGAGAAAGCCCAGCGCGATGAACTGAACGGAAGTCTTCCATTTGGCAAGCGCCGTTACGGGTAAGGGCACCCTGAGTTCGGCCAGATATTCGCGCAAGCCCGAAACGAGGATTTCTCGGCAAAGGATGACAATCGCGGCCCAGAGCGTCAGGCCCGAAATGGTCTGGTTGGCCGCAAGCACGAGGATCACGGCGGAAACGAGGAGCTTGTCCGCGATAGGATCGAGCATTCTCCCGAGCGAAGACTGTAATGACCAGGCGCGCGCCAGATAGCCGTCGAAGAAATCGCTGATGCCGGCGGCGATGAAGATGGCGAGCGCGGTCCATCGCGCCCAGGCCTCGTTCGGCCAGAATAACAGCCCGGCGACAAGCGGCACCGCCGCGACGCGCGCGTAGGTCAGAATATTGGGCAGAGACCAGTTGCGGCTCAGCTGGCGGGTGGTCGAGGAAGCCATTTGCGCGGCAGCAGACATCGTGCCCGTTCGCCCGTCAATAGCGCCCGCACAAACGAGCTTCGCGAGGCGTCAGCCAAATCGCCGGAGACAAACCTGGGGACGAGGACGCACGGCTAGCCTCATGCGGCGCGCTGTCGTCTAATGTCTTGGTCTTCCTCGTCTCCAGGACCTTGCCCCCATGTCGAATGTTCACGTCGTCGGCCATCCCCTGGTTCAGCACAAGCTGACGTTGATGCGTGACAAGACCGTGTCAACCAAAGGCTTCCGGCAGCTCATGAACGAGATCGGCATGCTGCTCGCCTACGAAGTGACGCGTGATTTGCCGCTCGAAATGGTCGAAGTGGAGACGCCCCTCACCAAAACCATGGCGCCGGCAATCGCTGGCAAGAAGCTTGTGTTTGCGCCGATTTTGCGCGCCGGCGTCGGATTTCTGGACGGAATGCTCGATCTCGTCCCGAGCGCGCGCGTCGCTCATCTCGGGCTTTACCGGGATCCGAACACCCTCGAAGCGGTAGAATACTACTTCAAGGCCCCGACCGACGTGGCCGATAGGCTAGTCATCGTCATGGACCCGATGCTCGCGACCGCCAATTCAGCGGTCGCCGCAATCGACCGCCTGAAGACGCGTGGAGTGAAGGAAATCCGCTTCGTCTGTCTTCTCGCCGCGCCTGAGGGAATTGAACGGCTGACCACGGCGCATCCCGACGTCCAAGTCTGGACCGTGGCGATAGACGAGCGCCTCAACGACCACGGTTACATCATTCCCGGTCTTGGCGACGCAGGCGACCGCATGTTCGGTACGAAATAGAAGCGCCGCGTATCCTGCAGCGCCCCTGGGTCGATCCTCGTTCCGCGAGGTCCGGCTTATCTAGTATTGCGGTTTACTTCCGGCGCCGGCGCTGCTGGCCAAGACCCATTTGCTTCGCGAGGGCTGAACGCGCCTTGGCGTAGGCGGGCGCCACCATGGGATAATCGGATTGAAGACCCCACTTCTCCCGATATTCTTCGGGGGAAAGATTGTATTGGGTACGCAAATGCCGCTTAAGAGACTTAAATTTACGACCGTCTTCCAAACATATAATATAGTCGCTGGTAATCGACTTCTTTGGCGGGACCGCCGGCTTAGCCGCCTCTACGACGATCGGCTGAGCGCCAGTCGAGACTCGCACGATTGCTGCATGAACCTCGCTGAGAAGGGCCGGCAACTCGCTTGACGGCACGGAATTGTTCGACACGTAAGCCGATACAATCTCCGCCGCGAGTTCAACGTGGTTGGTGGAATCGCTCATTGTTGACGTTACTCCAGAAAGTTACCCTTGGGAGAGCGCGCTGTTTGGCGATCAGCTTCAGGCTGTCTCGCTCGTCCGACCAAGACGAGCATCCTTGTTCTTTATCGCCTGTCGCGACTTGGGCAAACGTGCACATAGCGCAAAAGAAAACATCGCACAAGATAACACATGGTGAATTGAACTATGGAATTGGTCGAATTCGTCCGAATACTGAAACTGAGCCGGCGGAGCAATGCTGACGCAGCACAAAAAAAGAATTGTCTTGACTTGACAGGCCGCGATCTACGTGCCGTGAACGTTTTGCGCGAATCGTCAGCGACGGTTTTCAATGTCGCGAGGAGGTCGACGCCAAAGTTTGTCTTCCCTGTTAACTTTGGGCCGTTGACTGTCTTGAACTTCGGTCGTTACAGCGACCCTCGCCTCCACCTGCGGCGGTGCTTGCCGAATATCCTCCAGCCTTAGAATAGGCATGTCGGAGGATGTCATTGTCGCTAAGAGCAATTATATCCGCGGTGCGGATCCAATTGATCCGGGCTCGCGAGCTTCAATGCAGCATCCGAAAACATCAACATTCATCGCTGCGCGCAACAATGGGGCGCGGCAGGCCACGCTGACTGGAACCGTTCGCCTTCTGTGGCCTTACATCTGGCCCACCGACCGCGCTGATCTGAAGTTGCGCGTATTTCTCGCCGTGGCGCTGATGCTGCTCTCGAAGTTGTTCACGATCGCAATTCCCTATTCCTACAAATGGGCGACCGACGCGGTGGCGGGCAAGCTCTCGCTCGATGCGGTCCCGCTTCCCAGCATTCTCGTCGGGGCGGCGGCGATGACCGTCTTTTACGGGGTCTTGCGTATCCTGATGGCGTTCACCCAGCAGGGTCGCGACGCCCTCTTCGCGGCCGTCGCCATGAACGCGGTGCGCCGATTGGCGATCGAGGTGTTCGAGCACTTGCATCGCTTGTCATTGCGTTTTCATCTGGAGCGCAAGACCGGTGGCCTCACCCGGGTTCTCGAGCGCGGCCGCAACGCGATCGAAACCCTCATTCGGACTTCGATGCTGACGGCGATTCCAACCGTCGTCGAGTTCGCGCTGGTCGTCGGCGCCATGCTGATCTCGTTCGACTGGCGCTACGTTGCGGTGATCAGCGTCACCGTCGTCACGTATTTGATCTTCACGACCTTGGCCACCAACTGGCGCATCGGCATTCGCCGTTCAATGAACGAGAGCGACACGGACGCCAACACCAAGGCAATCGACAGCCTGCTCAATTTCGAGACCGTCAAATATTTCGGCTCGGAAGATCGGGAAGCGGCGCGGTACGACAAGGCGATGGCGCGCTATGAGCGGATGAGCGTGCGCACCTACGTGTCGCTCGCCGTTCTCAACGCGGGTCAAGCCTTCATCTTTACCCTCGGCCTGATCGTGGTGCTGGTGATGTGCATCGTTGAAGTCAGGCAGGGGACTAAGACTGTCGGGGCTTTCGTACTTGTAAACCTGATCATGCTGCAGCTTTACCAGCCGCTTAACTTCATGGGGATGGTCTACCGGGATATCAGACAGGCGATCATCGACGTCGAGGCGATGTTCACCATTCTGGCGCAGAATCCGGAAATTGAAGACGCTCCCGGCGCGCGGCCCCTGAAGGTCAACGCCGGCACGGTGCGGTTCGAGAATGTCGAATTCGCCTATGACCCGGGCCGACCTATCTTGCGCGGCGTCTCGTTCGAGGCGCCTGCAGGGCACACGATCGCCATCGTCGGCCCTTCCGGCGCCGGCAAATCGACGATATCGCGACTGCTGTTCCGATTTTATGAGCCGAGCGCAGGGCGCATATTGATCGACGGACAAGACATCGGCGCCGTTACTCAGAGTTCGTTACGCGCGGCGATAGGTATGGTCCCGCAAGACACGGTGTTGTTCAATGACACGATCCTTTACAACGTCCGCTACGGCCGCGACGGCGCAAGCGAGGGAGAAGTGAACGAGGCGGCCGAGAACGCTCAGATCGACCGATTCATCCGGTCACTGCCTCAAGGCTATGAGTCGCCTGTTGGTGAGAGGGGGCTCAAGCTCTCGGGCGGAGAGAAGCAGCGTGTTGCGATTGCCCGCACAATGCTCAAGGCGCCTCCGATCCTGGTGCTCGACGAAGCGACTTCGGCGCTCGACAGTTTCACCGAGCGCGAGATTCAGTCGGCGCTGGAGCGTGTTTCTCGTGGACGCACGACGATCGTGATCGCGCACCGTCTTTCGACTGTTGTCAACGCGGACGAGATTTTGGTGCTTGACAAGGGGGTCATCGCCGAGCGCGGATCGCACAAGGAGCTATTGGCGCGCGGGGGAATTTATTCCGCGTTGTGGAGCCGCCAGAGACAGCTCGACGCGGCGCAGGAATTGTTGCGGCAGGCCGGCCGCGAGGATGACCTCGGCGCTCCTGACGCTTTGGCGGCTCAGCCCGCGCCGTGACATCAGAAGCGTTTGGCGCCATGAGTGCGCGCGATTTGTTTGCGGGCGCCTATCAATGAGCATTGTCAAATCGCTGCGGGGTCAGCTCGCGCCGATTCATCCCGAAGGCTACATATTCGTCTTCGGTTTCGCTGTCGTAACTCTGATCCTGTGGTGGATCTGGGCGCCGCTCGGCTGGCTCGGACTGATCGCTACGTTGTGGTGTGCGTACTTCTTCCGGGATCCGGCGCGCGTCACTCCGGTGCGAGCCGACCTTGTCATAGCGCCCGCTGACGGCGTCGTCAGCTTCGCCGGCTTTGCTGCGCCTCCGCCTGAGCTTGGCCTCGGCATGGCGCCGCTGCAACGTGTGTCGATCTTCATGTCGGTGTTCGATTGCCACGTGAATCGCGCCCCGGTCCAAGGGCGAGTGGCTCAGATTGTTTATCACCCCGGGCTATTCCTGAGCGCCGACCTCGATAAGGCGAGCGAGGACAACGAGCGCAACAGCATGGTCATCGATACGCCATCCGGGCGTTTTGGCGTGGTGCAGATCGCGGGCCTCGTCGCCCGGCGGATCGTGTGCTTCACCCACGAGGGCGCCCTGGTCGGCGCCGGCGAACGCATCGGGCTGATCCGGTTCGGCTCGCGCGTCGACGTCTACCTGCCAGCGGGCGCACATGTCGTGGTCGGCGTCGGTTCGCGCGCAATCGCGGGCGAGACCGTGATCGCGCAGGTCGCGGGCGAGGTCGAGCCGCCCCCCTTTCAACGGAGCTGAGGGTTGAGCGAAGCAGCCCTGCCGCCTCGGCCGCCGATCGCGAACGCCGCCTCGCCGCGGCGCCGCGGCCTCCGCACAGTGCCGCTCAGGCTCCTGATCCCCAATCTTGTGACGCTGTTCGCGCTCGGCCTCGGACTGACCGCGATTCGTTTGGCGATGGAGGGCTCGATCGATTGGGCGGTCAGCGCAGTCGCTGGCGCTGCTGTTCTCGATGGCCTCGACGGCCGAATTGCGCGGGCGTTGAAGGGAACCTCACGCTTCGGCGCAGAACTCAATTCGCTTGCCGATTTCGTCGATTTCGGCGTCGCGCCGGCCCTGGTGCTGTACGTCGCCAACCTGCACATGGCAAAAAGCTTCGGCTGGGTCGCGGCGCTCCTGTTCGCGATGGCTTGCGCTCTCCGCCTCGCGCGCTTCAACGTCATGATTGACGAAGATCAGCCTAAATGGCGCGACCTCTTCTTCGTCGGCATGCCCGCGCCTGCGGGCGCGATTGTTGGCCTCCTGCCGATTTACGTTCATTACGCCTTCGATCTCGGCCCGCCGACCTTGCGATCCGCTGTGATCGAGAGCCTTTACGTGCTGGCGGTGGCGCTGTTGATGGCGAGCCGCGTGCCGCATTTCTCGGGCAAGTCGATTGGCCGAGTGCCGCGCGAGTATGTTTCTGTGGTGCTGGTCGGCGTAGCCGCGGCGCTTCTAATCCTGTTCAACTTTCCCATGCAGGCGCTGGTCGCGGTCACCCTCGCCTATCTCGCCTCGATCCCGTTCGCGATCAGGCGTTATCGCGCGCCTTGAGCGGACGGCGCAGTAGGCCGCTCGTCATTCGCTCTTGCGCTCAACCGCCGGTCAGGCATCATAGGCTGACGTTAGCGCGGCTCACCCGCGCTGTGCTATCGGGTTCCGCCCGCGGCTATCGTTCTGTTGCTTCCGAGGATCGGCGCTCGCATGTTAACGCAAGAAGTTAGTTCCTCAGCCAAAGTGCGCCGGCGCGTCTTTCGCGCCTCTTGCGTCACCGTCGCCACGATAATGCTCGCGGCATGCAACGGCTCAAAGAACGCCTATGCGCCTCCGCCGCCCCCGAAGGTCGCGGTCGCACAGCCATTGCAGAAGCCGATCACGCTTTATCTCAACCTGACGGGCAACACGTCGCCCTTCAATTCGGTCGACCTCGTCGCTCGGGTGCAGGGATTCCTCACCGATATCGACTATACCGACGGCGCCGCGGTGAAAGCAGGCGACAAGCTATTTGGCATCGAGCGCGACCAATACCAGGCTCAACTCGACCAGGCGAATGCGACGCTTGCGTCCAATCAGGCGACCCTCGCCTACAACCAGGCCGAATACGGGCGTCAAGCGACGCTGGGAAAGCAGGATTTCGCCAGCCAGGCCACAGTGCAGGAATGGAAGTCGAAGGCGGATGAAGCGGCCGCACAGGTGTTGAACGCCAAAGCCGCTATCGAGACAGCGCGGATCAATTTGAACTACACAACGGTGAACGCGCCTTTCGACGGCATCGTAACCAGACATCTTGTCGACAAGGGCGCGCTGGTCGGCGTCGGGTCGCCGACCAAGCTTGCATCGATTATCCAGCTCGACCCGCTCTACGTCTATTTCACGATAAGCGAGCCCCAAATTCTCCGGATCAAAGTGAATAACGCCAAAGCCGGCGTCGAGTTCAGGACGACGGATCTCTCAACGATCCCAGTCGAGATCGGGCTACAGGGTGAGGAAGGTTTTCCGCACATGGGCCACATGGACTACGCCGCGCCGCAGGTCGACGCCTCGACTGGCACACTCGAAGTCCGCGCGATCTTCGACAACAAGGCCCGCGGGCTGCTGCCAGGTCTGTTCGTTCGCGTGCGTACGCCGGTCGAGAAACTGGAAAAAGCGATTCTCGTGCCCGATGTCGCGCTCGGCACGAGCCAGGAAGGCCGCTATCTGCTGGTGGTCGGACAGGACAATGTCGTCCAACGCAAACTCGTCAAGACGGGCGACCGCGAGGGCGCTTACCGGATCATCGAGTCCGGGATCGATCCCGGCGACTGGGTGGTGACGGAAGGCGTTCAGCGCGCGCTCCCCGGCGCCAAGGTCACACCTCAGCAGACGAAACTGAGCGAAGCCGCCGCCGATCAGAACAGCGCCCCCGCGGCGGCATCCAAGCCGAAGCCGGCTGCGACAGATCCGACGAAACCGGCCGCGCCGTCCGAGCCGGGAAGCCGGCCGCGACGGATTCGGCGAAGTGACGGCGGGGGAGAAACGCCCATGATCTCCCGCTTCTTTATCGACCGGCCGGTTCTCGCCAATGTTCTGGCGTTGTTCTTCGTCGTGATCGGGCTTGTCTCGCTCGTCAACCTGCCCGACGTCGCAATATCCGAACGTCGTCCCGCCGACCGTGCAGGTCACGACGCGCTATCCGGGCGCAAGCGCCTCATCGCTCGTCAACACCGTGGCCCTGCCAATCGAGCAGAACGTCAACGGCGTCGAGAACATGCTCTACATGCAGTCGACGAGCGCCAGCGACGGCACGTACAATCTCACCGTCACTTTCGCGATCGGCACCAGCGCCGACGAGGACGAGATTCTGGTGCAAAACCGGGTTTCGGCGGCGCTCTCTTCGCTGCCCGCCGAAGTGCAGCTCCAGGGCGTCACGACGAAGAAGCAGTCGACGTCGATTCTCGAATTCGTCGGGCTTCGTGTCGCCCGACAGCCGCTTCGACAGCCTGTTCCTGTCGAATTACGCGGTCATCAATGTCGTGAACGAACTCGAGCGCCTCAACGGGGTGGGCGACGTATCGGTGCTCGGCGCCGGCCAATACGCCATGCGGGTCTGGCTGGACCCTAATCTCATGCAGGCGCGTGGGCTAACGCCGCAGGACGTCATCTCCATTATCCAGCAGCAGAGCCAGGAAGTCGCAGCCGGCCAGATTGGCGCGCCGCCGGCGGTGAAGGGTCAAAACTTCCAGTACACTTTGAACCTCAACGGCCGAATCAACGACGCGCCCGATTTCGAGAACCTTATCGTCAAGGTCGAGCCCGGCGCCGGAGGGCGGATCACGCGGATCCGCGACGTCGGGCACGTCGACCTCGGCGCCCAGACCTACAGTGAAGCGTTCGATCTCGATGGCAAACCCGCGGCCGGCATCGCCATCTCGCTTCTGCCCGAGGCCAACGCGGTCGCCGTCTCCAAGGCGGTCTCCGACAAGATGGAGGAGCTCAAGAAAAGCTTCCCCGACGGGCTCGAATATGTCGTGCCCTTACGACACGACGAAATTCGTCAAGGCCGCGATCAGCGAGGTCTGGCGCACGCTGATCGAGGCGGGCATCCTCGTGCTCATCGTCATCCTCGTGTTCCTGCAGGACTGGCGGGCGATGCTGGTGCCCGCGACGACGGTGCCGGTGACCATCATCGGCGCCTTCGCGGCGATGGCGGCGCTCGGGTTCTCTGTCAATCTGCCGACGCTGTTCGCCATCATCCTGGTGATCGGCATCGTGGTCGACGACGCAATCGTCATCGTCGAGGGCGTCTCGCGCCATGTCGAGGAGGGCATGCCCGGACGCGAGGCGGCGATCAAAGCGATGGAGGAGCTGACCGGGCCGGTCATCGGCATCACGTTGGTCCTGATGTCCGTGTTCCTCCCCGCAGCCTTTCTGCCGGGCCTGACAGGACAGCTCTTCCGCCAGTTCGCGCTCGTGATCGCCGCCACCGCCCTCATCAGCGCGATCAACGCGATGACGCTCAAACCGACCCAGTCGGCTCTGTGGCTGCGGCCGCCGAAGCCGCCCGCGCAACGGAATTTTTTCTACCGCGGCTTCAACTGGATCTATGACAAGGCGGAGCACGGCTACGTTCGGTTGATGACCGGCATGACGAACCACGCCCTGCTGATGGTCGCTGTGGCGCTGGCTCTTGTCGTATTCGCTATCTGGTCGCTGACCCGGGTCCCGACCGGATTCCTGCCGACCGAAGATCAGGGCTATATGATCGTCGTCACGCAATTGCCGGACGGAGCCTCGAAGGAACGCACTGACGCGGTCCTCGACAAGATCCAGAAGGCTCACCCAGCCGATTCCTGGCGTCGAGCATGTCGTGACCGTCAGCGGCATCTCGATCCTCGACAATCGCGCCAGCCTCGCCAACGCAGGTGTCGCCTTCGTCGTGATGAAGGAGTGGGACGCGCGGCTGAAGGAACAGGGCCAGGATCAGGAATCGATCCAACGCAAGATCAACGGCGCGCTGCAGTCGATTCCCGAAGCGTTTTCTTTCGCGGTGCTGCCGCCGCCGATCCAGGGCGTCGGCAACGTGGGCGGCTTCACAATGCAAGTCGAGATCCGCAACGGCGATTTCGACTATGACCTTCTGCAAAGCCTCGCCAACACCGTCGTCGCGGACGGCAATGCGCAATCCGGTCTCCAACGGCTGGCGACGACGTTCCGCGCGGGCGCGCCGCAATACTCGGTCGCGGTCGACAGGACGAAGGCGGAGGCGCTTGGCATTACCGTCGGCCAGGTGTTCTCCGCGCTGTCAGGGTATGTCGGCTCGAATTACGTGACGCAGTTCAACAAGTTCGGTCACGTCTTCCAGGTCTACACGCAAGCGGACGCTGACAAGCGCGCCACGGTCGATGACATCCGCAATCTCAAGGTCAGAGCCGGCAACGGAACCATGACGCCGATCGGCACCGCGATCGAGGTCAGCCAAGTGACAGGGCCGCCGCTGATCAGTCTCTACAATCTCTACCCGACCGCGACGGTCGTCGGCTCGCCAGCCCCCGGCTTCAGTTCGGGCCAGGCGATCGACCTCATGGAGCAGGTCGGCGCTCAGGCGCTCCCGATCGGAACGGGCTTCGACTGGACCGCCATGTCCTACCAGGAGAAGACAGTCGGCAACACGATCTATTACGTCTTTGGCTTCGCCATCCTGATGGTCTATCTCGTGCTGGCCGGACAATACGAGAGCTGGATCCTGCCATTTGCGGTGCTCCTTGCGGTGCCGCTGGCGCTGCTCGGAACCGTCGCCGGCCTCAATATCGCAGGCACGGACAACAACCTTTATACCCAGATCGGCATCATCCTGCTCATTGCTCTCGGCAGCAAGAACGGCATTCTCATTGTCGAATATGCGCGCCAGCAGCGCGAGGCGGGCAAGTCGATCTTCGACGCCGCGGTCGAAGCAGCGCGGCTGCGGTTCCGACCGATCGTCATGACGTCCTTCGCCTTCATTCTCGGCGTGCTGCCACTGGTCCTGGCGACCGGCGCAGGCGCAGCGGCGCGACGTTCGCTCGGCATCCCCGTGTTCAGCGGCATGATCGCCTCAACCTGCCTGGTCGTGGTGTTCGTTCCCTCGTTCTATGTGGTCCTGCAGTCGCTCGAGGAGCGCAGAAAGCGGAAGCCTGCGCCGTGAGGCCGCGCCTCCTCCTCAACCGAACGGCGCCGCTCCCTCGACGGCCGCCTGACAAGCATCGTTCCTGGCGCTGCTCGCGACGCCTTAGCAGCTCGCTGGCTCTGGCCTTCGCGCGATGCGCGCCTTATACAGATCGCGGCGTTTCGGGCTGCGCGGTGAGGAATCGTTTATGGGCTTTCGAGTGATTTGCTCGGCTATGGCGATGTGTTCGGCTTTGTCGGGCGCGGCTTTCGCACAATCGCCACCGCTGACAACCACGGAAGCGATGATCCCATCGTCCGATCCGGGCCTCAAACTCTATATTCGCAACAAGCACGCGGCGGGCGTGACGTCCTTTTCACCGGACAAGACGCTGCTCTTCATTCACGGCGCCACGTATCCTGCGGAGACAAGCTTCGACCTGCCGATCGACGGCGTTTCGATGATGGACCTGTTCGCTCAGAACGGATTCGACGTCTATCTGGTTGACGTTCGGTCATACGGACGGTCGACTCGTCCGCCGGAAATGGATCAACCGCCTGAGGCGAACAAGCCGATTGCGACATCCGAGCAGGCTGGCGCGGATCTCGGGGCCGCGGTCGACTACATTCTGGCTCAGCGCGGCATCCCGAAGCTCGATCTCATGGGCTGGTCGTGGGGCACATCGATCGCCGGCGCCTACACCGCCGAGCACAATGACAAGATCGATCGGCTTGTGCTTTATGCGCCGGCTTGGGTGACCCAGCCCCCGGCGGAACCGTCGACAAAGACGATCCCCGCCTATCGCCTGGTGGCCAAGGACTTCGCGCACGCGCGGTGGCTCCGCGGCGTTCCCGAGGACAAACAGGCGGCGCTGATTCCGCCGGGCGTCTTCGACGCATGGTGGAACGCAACGCTCGCCACCGACCCCGTCGGCAGCAAAATGGACCCGCCGAGGCTTCGCGCGGCCAGCGGCGTGACGGCGGAATTCACCAATTATTGGGGCGCAGGAAAGCCGTTCTACGATCCAGGCAAGATCACCGTGCCGACCCTCCTCATCCATGCGGAATGGGACGCCGATCTTCCGACCTATATGGCCGACGCCTATTTCGCCAAGCTGACGGCCGCGCCCTACAAGCGTTTTGTCCAGCTGGGCGAGGGCACACATACAATCATGCTGGAAAAGAACCGGATGCAGTTCTTCCACGAGATCCTCGGATTTCTGGACGAGTTCGAACGCTACGGCTCTCAAGTAGCTTGGTTTGACGAGCGTGCGCCGATAAACTGAGTTCCACGACAGCGCGCCGCATTTGACGACGCGAGACGGTATTCGATCTTACACCCTCGCGGTGGTATGACAGCCCGCCGCTGGCGTGCTAGGGGGCCGTCAGGGCCGCCGTCTCCGCTCGCCTTTGGCGGGGCGCGCCGCAACAAGGAGCCTTATGTCGAAAGAAGAACTGCTTGAGTTCCCTGGATTCGTCGTCGAATTGCTGCCCAACGCAACCTTTCGCGTCAAACTTGAGAACGACCACGAAATCATCGCCCACACCGCGGGCAAGATGCGCAAGAACCGCATTCGCGTGCTGGCTGGCGACAAGGTGCTTGTGGAAATGACGCCTTACGATCTCACCAAAGGGCGCATTACCTACCGCTTCAAATGACCCTGACGCTCGGGCGGCGCGACGATCGCTCCGCCTCGCACTCGGGCCTCCATCTCGTGCTCGGGTCAGCTTCGCCGCGCAGGCTTCAGCTCCTTGAGCAGATCGGCGTCAAGCCCGACGCAGTTCTGCCTGCCGAGATCGACGAAACGCCGCGACGCCGCGAGGAGCCGCGGGCGCTCGCCGAACGACTGGCCA
Organism: uncultured Alphaproteobacteria bacterium; assembly: GCA_963762335.1. Lineage (GTDB taxonomy): Bacteria > Pseudomonadota > Alphaproteobacteria > Rhizobiales > Beijerinckiaceae > Roseiarcus. Next base: position 257,610 of record CAVXKU010000001.1, read on the forward strand.
GAGAAAAAGCGCTCGCTTCGGCGGCGATCGCGGGCCAGCGGGCGGACCTCACGCCTTGCCTGACGCTTGGGGCTGACACGGTGGTCGGCGTCGGTCTGCGCATCTTGCCCAAGTGCGAGACGCGCGACGAGGCGGCGATGTGCCTCGATCTTTTGTCGGGTCGCGGCCATCGGGTCTTCACTGGCCTCGCGCTGGTCACCGGGAGCGGCGCCGTACGGCGCCGGCTGGTCGAGACCCGTCTCCGGTTCAAGCGCCTGTCGCGCAACGAGGTCGAGGCCTATCTGGCAGAGCGCCGAATGGCGCGGCAAGGCTGGCGGCTACGCGATTCAGGGCCTCGCCGGCGCCTTCGTCGAGCGGCTGGTCGGCTCCTACTCCAATGTCGTCGGCCTGCCGCTGGCCGAAACAGTCGCACTGCTCGGCGGCCAGGGCTATGATGTCCACCGGCGCTGGAGCGCGAGCCTCGTTCAATGAGCGCCAACGACGACAAATCCACCGACAAGCAGCCGGACCTCAACAAGAGCAACCGGCCCTGCCCGATCTGCGGCAAGCCCCGCAGCGAGCCTTATGACCCGTTCTGCTCGAAGCGCTGCGCCGACGTCGACCTGCATCGCTGGCTGAAAGGGAGTTACGTCATTCCCGGCGCCAACGCCGAACCTGAGCCCGGCGACGAGGAGGCTTAGTCCCTCACGAAGGTCGATCCGTTTGGGTTTTCTTGGTCCTGGCCATTTCGCCGCAAAAACCCCAATTTATGGCTATTGGATTTCTCTTGGATTTCCTTGGATTTTCTCGTCCGAATCGTGACTTATCAATGGGTTATGCGGGATAAATCGAGTGAAGAAATTTCTCCCACGCTTTTTCCCGGGCAAGCGGCCCGAAGGGGTCGCCGTGATCGAGGCCATGCGAAGCGCGGGAGTGGTCATGGAGCCGAGTATAGCTTTGCTTCTGATTTTCTGCAATAGATTGTTCGCTCCTAAAGCGCTGGCCGAGGCTTGTCCGGGCGAACGCCGCAGCCGCCCGCGTCAATGTTGCGACACAGCGGACCTTATGGCGGCGACCGTTTGAGAGACGATGGCGTCGACGCCCAAGCTTCCGAGTTTTGCGCTTGCCTTGGACGGGTCCCCATAAACGCCGTCGGCGCTCCCAAATTTGGCTCCGTCGGAAAGCCGATCCTCACGGACAAGGCTCGGGTCAAGCGCGAGCATCAGCGACGTATCGTTCAGACCCGCATGGGTTCCGATCTCCGAGGGCGTGAAGCCGTGATCCTTCAGAATTTGCGCGAAATCGATTTGCGCCGCGTCGTAATATTGGGTCACCGCGTGCGCGCGCACGTTCGATGAGGCCCATTCACGGTTGAGTTTGTTCGCCACATTCTTCTCGTTGGCCTGGTAACCGCCGTGATCGCCTAGGAAGACAATGTCTTTGAACCCGTGCTGTTTGAAGCTGCGGGCCGCGGATTCGAGAATTGTTTCAAACGCGGCTTCCGGCACGCTGATCGTTCCAGGGAAACGCATGTGGCCGGACGGCGGACTGATAGCGCCTTCAGGGACGTAGGCGATCACCGGAGCGACAAGCGCGTTGCCTAACGCGACGGCGATCCGCTCGCAAAGCAACTTGACGCGCCGATTGTGTTTTCCGAGCGCCATGGCCGGGCCGTTCTGCTCGGTTCCGCCGATGGGCACGATGATGGTGGTTTTGCCCGCGCCGATTGCGTCCCGCAGTTCGGTCCACGTGAGATCCTCGAGGACAATCGAGGCGGCGCTCCTCGGAATACGCGAACGGCGCGAAGCTCAGAATGAGCAACGGCAGAAGCAAGAGATACGCCGCCCACCTCATGGAGTTCATTCGCTCGCTCCGGCGCCGAACCTCGAGATCGTGGTCACGCGGAAGGGCAGGATTGGTCATGGCGCAAGCTTACGAGACTTTCCGGTCGCCAAGGGAATAGCGATCGTCTCAGAAGACGGATAGCTCCCCTTCAGGGATCGTCTCAGGGAGGACTGGAGTCCGCGCCAAAGCCGCCATTCCATTGCGAGCACGAAATGCCCACGCCGCCGAAACGGAAGTCCCCGTCTCTCTCCCATCGAACGGTGTTCGACGCATAGCCGCCGTCCCCTGGGGCGTCCTGACGACGTGTCACATGAGGCCGATGGCGCGCGGATCGAAGGTCACGCGGGCTTTCCGCCGCAAAAAATCCTCATGGCGCCGTTAAGCCCGCAGTTGGGAATTGACGAAACATCGTCGGAGGCACTCAACGGAAGGACGTCGAGTTGAATTCAGAGAACCCTTTCGCGCCCCGGGAAACGGGCCGACAAAGCCAAGTTTGCGAGTCATCGGTCGCAAGACCACAGGGATCAGAGGCGGCGCCTCCGCCGGCGGACGCGGCGTCGGGAGAGGAGGGTTCCTTCGCTACCGGCGCCCGGGACGAAGGCCAAGCGAAGGCGGAAATTGGGCAGGTCGCTGAGCTTTCTGTTGAGGCGGCGAAAAACTCCCCCGCCGGGAAGACCGGCAGAGACCGTGAAATTGGTGGCTCGGTCGCGGTCGCGCCGTTCGACGCGGCCGCGGTTGATCCTCTCAAGGAGGCGTCGGCAGCCCTCGATGACAGGGATTATGCGACCGCTCAGCGTCTTTTTGCGGCGAGCGGACGGAAGGACGTTGCTGAAGCCATCAAGGACGCACTGGCGGCCCTTGATCGCAGGGATTATGCGAAGGCTCAGGGGCTTTTTGATGCGCTCGGCCAGAAAGGCGCCGCTGCCGCGCAGGTGAAGGGATCGGCGCCGGCAAGTCCGCCGCCCCCCAAGCCCGCAGCGCTGGCAGGGGGTCCGATGGGATCCGTCTCCCTGAATGAAGCCCGACAGAAACCCGTAACATCGCCGCCCGAAGTTATTCCGGTTCCGGACGCCGCGTATCGCCGGCCTCTGCCTCAGGCAGAAAAGGCAAAATCGCGCCGCCTTAGGCCGCTTTTACGTGGAACCGGCTTGGTGCTACTTACGATTTTCGGCGTATCTGCGATTTACGGTTCCCCACTAAACTGGACGTTCCCCACGACGAAAAGCCAGACGATCGCCGGTCTTTCTTCAGCTGCTGATGTCCTCAAGGCGGATCTAGGGGCGATCACCGGCCAAAGCGGGCGTGGGGAGGACCGGTCCGCGATACGCGACCTCAGCGCCGCGCTCACACAGCTGACGGGCCGGCTCGACCAGATCGAGCACGAGTACGGAGCTCGTTTGGATAAGCTCAGCGAGCACGTCGACCAAGATTCCTCGTCCCGATTTGCCGATATTGCGGCGAGGCTCGACAAGCTAGAGAAAAGAGCCGCCTTGCCGGCGACGCCTGCCTCAGAATCTCCCGAGGTGATGGCTAGGCTCGATAAGTTGGAGAAGAGAGCCGCGGTCGGGGCTGCCCCGGCCTCAGAAATTGCTGGTCTCACGACAAGGCTCAACAAGTTGGAGAAGAAAGCCGCCGTCGCGGGCGCAAGTCCGGCCATTCCCCTCCCGCCTGCCCAGCCGAAACAGTCGTCGCTTATGGCAAGGGCCGAACCTTCCGCCCCGAATGAAGCGGGCAGATCCAACAACCCGAGGCCCTTGCTCGGAGACTATAGCGTCGAAAATGTACGGGATGGCGTAGCGGTCGTTGACGGTCGCGATGGCCCGCAAGAGGTAGCGCCGGGAGATTCTATCCCTGGGGCGGGGCGCGTTTTGCGAATTGAGAAACGGGGCGGCGACTGGTTCGTCCTGACAAGCCGCGGCGTCATTGCGAGCGGTCCGGCGCCCTAGAGCGAGGTTGGCTTGCAAGCGTGCGGTCCTGGTCTGCGCCGGTTCGCCGTGCCACGATGTCCGCCGCCAGGATGGCCGCGAGTTTGCGAGTTTCGCTTCTAACGACCGAGTTCCACAGCGTACCCTCCGTTCATAGGACTAACGTCGAAGGGGCGCTCAGGGTCCGAAAGCGGTCCAGCTCGTTGAGCCTCGGCCCTAAAGCCCGCCCTCGACGCAGCGAAGAGCGAAGGCGTATTGGCGGGCGACGTCGTCAAGCCGGTCGTAGCGTCCCGAGGCGCCCGCATGTCCCGCGTCCATGGCGGTGCGCAGCAGGATTGGACCGCCGCCGGTCATTGTCGCGCGCAGGCGCGCAACCCATTTGGCGGGCTCCCAGTAGGTCACGCGCGGATCGGTCAGGCCGGCGAGCGCCAGGATCGCCGGATAGGCTTGAGGCCGCACGTTGTCGATCGGACTATAGGCGCGGATGGTCTCGAACGCCGCTCTGTCGTGGATCGGATCGCCCCATTCCAGCCATTCGGGCGGGGTGAGCGGCAGGCTCGCGTCAAGCATCGTCGTGAGCACGTCGACGAACGGCACGTCAGCGATGATTCCAGCGAACAGGTCTGGCGCGAGATTGGCGATCGCGCCCATCAGCATGCCGCCGGCGCTGCCGCCCTGCGCCACGACTTGGCCCCTGCTGGTCAAGCCTTCGGCGATGAGGAAGCGGACGGCGGCGAGGAAATCGTTGAAGGTGTTCGGCTTATTGGAGAGCTTGCCGTCCTCGTACCAACGCCAGCCTTTGTCCGTGCCGCCGCGCACATGGGCGATCGCGAACACGAAGCCACGATCGACCAGCGAGAAGCGGTTGGTCGCGAAACTCGCCTCGGCCGCATAGCCGTAGGCGCCGTAGCCGGTGATGAACAGCGGCGCCGACCCGTCGAGCTTCAGGTCCCGCTTGTAAAGCAGCGACACCGGCACGCTCTCCCCGTCCTCGGCGGGGGCGAAGACGAGACGAACGACGTAAGCCTGCGGATCGAAGCCGCGCGGCATCGCCTGCCGTTTGACGAGGGTGCGGCGCCGCGTGACGATATCGTAGTCATAGGTCTCCTGCGGCGTCGCCGGCGACGAATAGCTGAAGCGGATCAGCGACGTGTCGAATTCGTAGACCGTCTCGAGCCTCAGGAAATAGGTCTCCTCGTCAAACGCGATCTCGTGCGATTCCCCATTTTCCAGGTCGAAGACGACGAGATGCGGCCGGCTCATCTCGCGCATAAGCAGCACGAGGTGATGCTTGAACAGGGCTGCATCGGCGATGAAGCGTCCGTCTTGCTCGGCGACGAAATCGCGCCAGTTTGACTCCTGCGGAGCGTCTCGCGGCGCGACGACGATCTTGAAGTCGGGCGCATCCGCATTGGTGCGGATAAAGAAACGATCGCCGTGATCCATCACGTCATAGTGCAACCCCGGGCGGCGCGCCGCGATGAGCCGGGGCGGCGCGGTCGGATGATCGAGATCGACGACCAAGGCTTCCGAAGCATCGTGACCGTGCACCGAGATAATCGCCGCGCGGCCGAGACGAGTCGGCTCAATGCCGATGAACCACGCCGGGTCGGCTTCCACGAAGATCTCGATGTCGTCAGTCTGCGCAGTCCCAAGGCGATGCAACATGACGCGGCAAGGGCGATGGTCCTCGTCTTGCTCGACGTAAAGAAACGCCTGTGAATCCCGTGTCCAGACGATGTCTCCAGTGGCCCCGAAGACGCGGTCGACGAGGTCCGTCTCGTGCTCAAGGTCGCGAACAGCGATTGTCAGCATCTCGGAGCCGAGGTCGTCGGAGCTCCAGGCGAGCCTGGAATGATCGGGCGAATGACGCGCGCCAGCGAGATGAAAAAACGCTTGTCCCTCGGCGCGCGCATCGCCATCGAGCAGCACCGTCTCGGCGCCGCCTTCGCGAGGCTTGCGGCAAGTGATGCGGCGTTGGCCGCCGCGACGAAAGCGGGAGTAATAGGCCCACGCCCCATCGACCTGCGGCGGCTCGCTGTCATCCTCCTTGAGGCGCGCGCGCATTTCGCGCTTGAGCTCTTTCTGCAAGCCGAGCGTCGGCGCCAACATTGCGTCGGAATAGGCGTTCTCAGCCTCCAGCAGAGCCCGGATGTCGGCGGGCAACTGGGTCGGGTCGCGCAAAACCTCGCGCCAGTTGTCGGCCCGCATCCAGGCGTGGTCGTCCACCCACGAAAGGCCATGCGCGGAGAGCGTGACCGGCCGCGCCTCGGCCCGAGGCGGCGTGGGTGTCGGAGATTGCGAGCCCGCTCCGCGCGCCAATCGCTTGCTGGTCATGACGCTGGCGCGCGGGCGGCGCGCGGAAGCGCGTTGAACGCCGCAGGAACCTGCGAGGGCGCTTCGCAGAGGGCCGCCGCGCCCGCCGCGCGAAGCTCATCCGCGCCGCCGTAGCCCCAGAGCGCGCCGATGGTCGGCATTCCGTGGCGGCCCGCGGCCAGGACGTCATGCTTGCGATCGCCCCACATGCAGCAATCGTCGGCTTCGAGCTTTTCATGCTCGAGAATGTGAGCAATCAGGTCCGCCTTGTCCTGAAAACGTCCTCCGAGCTCGTCGCCGTAAGCCGCCTCGAAGTGATGATCGAGGCCGAAGTGGCTAAGAATCCGCTCCGCGTAGACAAGGGGTTTCGCCGTGCAAAGGAAGAGGCGCGTTCCGGCGGCGCGCAATTCAGCAAGCGTCTCCTTCACGCCGTCATACACGACAGCTTCGAAAAGACCTTCGGTCGCGTACCGGCCGCGATAGATCTTCAGCGCCTCCTCGGGATCGCCCTCGCCGTTCAGCGCCTCAGCGAAACTCCAGCGCAGCGACGGCCCGATGATCCAGTGCAATTCGGCGGCAGGCGGGGCGACGCGTCCCAGCGCTTCGAGCGCAAGGCGAAAACAGCCGACGATGCCCTCAACCGGATCCGTCAGCGTTCCGTCCAAATCGACCAGAAGCGTGCTTCGGTGATTTGGCTGCGCCGTTTGTTGCTGCGCAGATGCGGCCCCACCGGGCTCGGTGGCGATATTGGAAGGCAATCCAGACGGCAAGCGCGCGACCGCTCAGCCGCGGATCGGCTCGTGCGCGAGCGCCGCGCGCAGAAAGTAGAAGAGCCCGGTCAGAGCGGTCAGAATGAGCAGGCCTTCCAACATGCGGGTGAGGGGTTCGCCGAGCTGAAACAGGCCGCCGATCGCCCAGCCTGCTGCTGCGCCGGCGCCCACAAGCTCCGTGCCGACGAGAATGGCGACGCTGACCAGCGTCATCGCATTGGTCCAGTTGATCGGCGCGACGTCCGCCAAAGCGCGTTCTCCTTCAGAAATTCGCGAAGCGGTCGCGGATATACCAACGCGGCCCCCGGCGCAAGCGTCAGGGCCTGGCGGCTTCCCTACCCTTTCGGCCTTGCTCGTAGCTTTTCACGTGAAGGGCGGCGATGCGCAGCAGCGAATGGGCGTCCGGTTTTCCAGCGCGACGGAGCAAATCGCCCAGAATCTGGTCGCCTTCGACCCGGTTGCCGCCCTCGATATCGCGCAACATCGACGCCTTGATCGGCGAACCCACGGCGGTCAGAGCCGCTCGCGCGCGCTCAAGGGCCGGCTCTCTTAGCGGAAAGCCCTGCGCGGCCGCGATCGAGGCGCACTCCTTGAGGAGTCCAAGCGCGAGATCCGTAGCGCCGGCGGCGACGTAATCGCCGACCGAAGCCCGCATGAGGCAGGTTATGCCTGCCGTGGTGGCGATGAACACCCACTTTTCCCACATTTCCTGCCGGATATTGTCGGCGAGCCGCGCATCGAAGCCGGCGTTGAGAAGCGCCGCCGCGATGGCCTCGATCCGCGGCGACCGGGCGCCGTCGAGTTCGCCAAAGCTCAGCGCGTGCCAATCATTGAGGTGGACGACGGCGCCGTCGGCGCCAAGGGTCGCGGAGATAGCGCACTGTCCGCCGAGCACATGCTCGGGCCCAAAGCGTTCGACGAGTCGGTCGATGTGGCGCATGCCGTTCAGGAGCGGCAGAATCGCCGTCGCGGGGCCAATGGCCTTGGCGAAGGATGTGATCGCCCCCTCGAGGTCAAAGGCTTTGCAGCTCAGCACCACGAGGTCGAACGGCTGCGCCAGATCTTCCTGCAGCACACTCGGCGGCGAAGGAAGGTGAAAGTCGCCGACGGGGCTGCGAATGACCAGCCCGTGCTTCGCCAGCTCCGCGGCGCGACGCGGCCGAACGAGAAACGTCACGTCGCGACCCGCCTGCCAGCAGGCGTCCGCCAAAATAGCCGCCAACCGCGCCTGCTCCGACAACAAGAATTCTCACTTCGTCCAGTCCTCCATGAGTGAGGGAAACCGCCAGGCTCTCCGCCGCGGCCTCTCCCATACGCAAGCGTGTCTCCGGCTCGCGCGTTCCGAGCGTTGGCCGCCGTGATCTATGGCACAGCCGACACAAGAATGAATGCGGCGAAAATAACCAGATGCACCGCGCCCTGCAGCACGGTCGTACGTCCTGTGCCGAGCGTAAGCGCGGCGATGTAAAGCGTCAGAACAAGGAGCGTCATATTAGTTTGCGAAACTCCAAGGACGATCTGCCGGTTGATGACAATCGAGACAACCGCAACCGTCGGAATCGTCAACCCGATGCTGGCAATGGCCGAACCGAGAGCGAGATTGATGCTGTTCTGCAGTCGATTGCGAAGGGCGGACTTGATGGCGGCGAGTTCCTCCGGCATGAGCACAATGAGCGCAATGACGACGCCAACGAAAGCCTTCGGCAGGCCGGCTGCGGCGATAGCGGCGTCAACCGGGTGAGACAACGCCTTCGCGAGCAGCACGACTGCGGCAAGCGAAACGACCAGCAGGACGAAACTCAAGACCGTGGTCAGCCGGCCCGGAAGATTGTGCAATGCCTGACCAGCGCCATCGTCGTCCGGAGCATCCAGGAAATAGTCGCGATGCTTGATGGTTTGTACGAACACGAACACGCACCAGAGCACCAGCGACATAAGGCCTATGCCCTCCAACTGCAGGACGGAATAGGACGGGCCGGAGGCAGCCTCCGCGAAGTTGGGCAGAATAAGCGCTAGCGTCGCCAAGGTTCCAAGCACGGCAAGCGCAGAGGCTGCGCCCTGAAGCTGGAAGGTCTGCTCGAAATGCTTGCCCGCCCCAAAGACGAGGCAAAGTCCCACAACGCCATTGAGGACGATCATCACCGCGGCAAACACCGTATCGCGGGCGACGCGCTCGCTGCCCTCGTCCCCGACGACCATGATCGAGACAATGAGCCCGGCTTCGATCACCGTCACCGCGATCGCGAGAAGGATCGAACCAAAAGGCTCGCCAAGCTTGAGCGCCAGCACTTCGGCGTGATGGACCGCAGCGAACACGGTCGCGGCGAGGAAGAGACCGGCGAGAACAAGGACATACGTATCGTCCGAGGGGACGATATCGAACAGCTTCAGCGCCAAAAGCGCGCTCGCGAGCAGTGGCACAGCCCAGGCCCAGGCCGGAATGGAGGCGTGGTGCGGCGACGACATCAATCCATTCCGTTCTGGGACGTTCGACTGTGCAGGAGAAGGGCGGCGCAGCGCAAATTGCGGCCCTGCGCCAAGCGGCTGCGTCTTGACATACTTAGTTTAGGTGAGATTTTCCGTGTATGGAATACGAAGCTCCATCCTGGTGAGATCGTGGAAACGCAAACCCTCAGCGTAGCCGCGATCGATCCCACCGAATTCCCTGGAACGGTCGAACGGCTCGCCGAAATCCTGCACGCTTGCGTCCACGAGGGCGCGAGCATCGGCTTCGTTACGCCATTCGACCACAGCGAGGCGCGCGCCTACTGGACTGAACAGGGTCGCCGCGCCGCACGCGGCGGGCGCCAAGGTCCTTCTCGTCGCCGCCCTCGACGGCGAAATCCGCGGGAACGGCGCAGCTCGACCTCGATTCGATGCCAAGCAAGCGCCATCACGCCGAGGTGTCCAAGGTCCTGGTCGATCCGCACTTTCGTCGCGCCGGCGTCGCGCGCGCCCTTATGCAGGGAGATCGAACGACACGCGGCGAAGGAGGGACGCTGGCTCTTGACGCTCGACACGGCGGGCGACGCGGCCGAAGCTCTTTATCGCTCGCTTGGCTACACGCTCGCGGGCGCGATTCCAGATTACGCGCGCAACGCCTTCGAGGACCGCTACGACGCGACGCGGCTTATGTACAAAGACCTCCGCCGCGGATAGTTTCCGCGCCTCAGCTCTGCTGAAGGAGGTCCCTTGCCCGCGGAGCATCGGCTGATGGGTGACCCGAGCGGCGCGAGCCGCTTGGGCCGTGTCATCCTCCTTCTTCTGACCGTCTATGCGCTGGCGATGATCGCGCCCGACTTGCTTCGAGTCGCTCGCCCGCTGGGCTCATTCGGCACGGCGATAGACGGCGACGGATTGATTTACGACGTCCAGGGTCCTTTTGCGACCGAGGAGGATTTGCCGGCATGGCGGGCGGGATTGCGCGTCGGCGAGCGGCTCGATCTCGCCGCGATGCGCTGCGCGCCGGTCGACACCGTCGTCTGCGCGACCATGCTGTCGCAATGGGGCGGCGTCACCTATGTCACGCCGGGACGCGAGGCGACCCTCGCCGTCGCCTCCTCGCCGGAGCGCCCGGCCCACGAAGTCAGGCTCACAGCGGACTCGCGGCCCTCCAACCGCCTGCTCGACGCCGTCATAGTGCTCGACACGATCGCTGGGGTCCTGGTTGTGCTCGGCGCGGCATGGCTCGTGTGGACGCGGCCCGGTCCGATGACCTGGGGCTTCTTCGTCTATGTGATCCAGTTCAATCCCGGCCAGGCGTTTCAGTTCTGGGCTTGGCTCCAGCTGTGGCCACGGGCGCTTCTCGCGCAGAACGCCATTTTCCTAATGATGCAGGCGGCCGCCTATACGGGGCTGCTGCTGTTTGCATTGAGGGCGCCGGTCGACCGGGCCGAAGGGCGATGGCGGACGATCGAGCGGGCGCTGCCGGTTCTGGCGATCGTGTTCCTGGCCGTCGCGCTCGCCAGCATGGCGACCGTCTTCGGCTATCCTGCTGAAATCTGGGCGCGAGGCATGCTGTTCATCGGCTTTGCGGTCAGTGTCGGCGCGCTCGCGATCCTCATCGGACGCCGAGGGGATCTCTCGCCGCGCGATTACCAGCGCATCCGCTGGGTGATCTGGGGCTGCCTGATCGGCCTTCCCGCCTATTTGCTCGCGCAGCTTTCTCAGGAAACCTCGGTGTTCGGCCACCTCATCGGAGAGGGGCAAACGCCCGGGGAGGTCGCGGGCGCACTCTCGCTCGTCAACGGCATATTGTGCCTGTTCGTCGTCGAGGCTGTGCGGCGGCCAACGGTCGTCAACGTCTGGATCCCGCTGCGTCGAGCGACCGCGTTCGGGCTCCTGCTCAGCGCGCCGGTCCTGTTCCTCCACAAGCAGATCGAAGAGATCGACCATTACATCCACATGCCCGACTGGGCCTGGGTCGTGGTTGCTTCTGGTCTCGTCTATTTGATCGCGCGCGGGCACGAGTTTGCGACCGAACTCATGGATCGCCTGTTCGACCGCAAATTCATCCGCGCCGAGCACGATCTCCACGCGGTTGGCGAAACCGTTCAGCATTCCGACAGTCTGACCGAGATCGAGCGACTGCTGGTGCAAGAGCCGGCGCGGTCGCTTCGACTGGCCTCGGCGGCTTTGTTTCGCGATGAGGACGGCGTTTTCCGCCGCCGCCTCAGCGTCGGATGGGGCGCCGACGACGCCGAGACGCTTGAGAGCGACCATCCCCTGCTCGCCGGCAGGTTCGATAGAAAGCCCTACGCTCTCGATGCGGCCGAAGCCGACCCTGCACCCCATGCGGCGCTGCCCCAGGACCTCGCGCGGCCGGTCCTCGCCGTGCCGATCGGCAATCGCCGCCGGTGTTATGCGGTGCTGCTCTATGGCGGCCACGAGATCGGAACCGATCTCGACAGCAGTGAACGTCATCTGCTCGGCAGCCTCTCTCACGACGCGGAGATCGCCTACGCCCAGGTCGAAAGCGAGACGCTGCGGCGGCGGGTCGCCGAGCTCGAGGAGCGGCTCGCGCAGACCGTCGAGCCCAGCTGAGGCGACCTTTGACCCAAGCGCACCCACCCCTTGACGGCATCCAGGCTTGCGTCTTCGACGCCTATGGCACCCTGTTCGACTTCGCCTCCGCCGCGGCCCGCTGTCCCGATGTTCCGGAGGATCGGCGCGCCGCGCTGACCGCTCTCTGGCGCGACAAGCAGCTCCAGTACACATGGCTGCGCACGCTTGAGAACCGGTACGCCGACTTCTGGCAGGTCACGGGGGACGCGCTCGATTTCGCGCTCGACAGCCTTGGTCTCGCGACGCCGTCCGTTCGTGAGCGCCTGATGGAGCTTTATCTCGGCCTCGAGCCATTCCCCGAAGTTCCCGCAGTCCTTGCCGCGCTGCGTGAGGCCGGATTCAGAACCGCCATCCTTTCCAATGGCTCGCCCATGATGCTCGAAGCGCTGGTCAAGCGCTCGAACCTCGAAGCGATGTTCGACGCGGTTCTCTCTGTCGACGCGGTTCGCGCCTTCAAGACCCACCCCGACGTCTATCAATACGCCCTCGACACGCTCGGCCTGGGGGCGAGCTCGATCGCGTTCCAGTCCTCGAACGCCTGGGACGCGCATGGGGCGTCCGACTTCGGCATGCGCGTCGTCTGGTGCAACCGCTACGGCCAGCGCCGGGAGCGGCTTCCGGGCGCCCCTGACTTCGAGATCAAGACCCTCGCCGAGCTGCCGGCGCTGCTCGGTCAGGCCCTCCTGATCGAGCGAGCGCCTGTCCTTTTGGCAAATCAACTCGGCAGGAATTGTTGAACTGAGGACCGGAGCAGGCTCGAGCCGAATCGCGGGCTGAGGCGAAGCGATCCAGACGCAAGGGCGCCGCCGCTGCTCTGCGATCGCCGCCTCGGCCTCCTCGTCGTGAGGGAGCGGCTCCCTTAGGCCGTCGCCATCCGTTATCGCGCCGGCTTGGTTGTCATTGCGCGCGCCTCTCCGCCCGCCGACAGGCAATAAAGCGATCCGATCAGCAGCAGCGCGTAGACAATGGTGGAAGTCCAGGCCATGCCGTTCAGAAGACCTTGGAACGTGCCTAGAAGATTGACGCCGCCGCCGACAGCGTCAGCGACTGCATTCGCGATCAGCACGCCGCGGACCGCCTCCCAATCGCCAAAATCCTTGGCGAACCAATTCACCACGGCGATGCCGATCAGAACCGAACCGAAAAATTGCGAGCTCAGAGCGGTGTGAGGATCATTCGGAACGCCGTAAATGGAACCCGCCGCCGTCGGCGCCAGAACAAACGCCAGACCGAACAGAACCGCGATGATGGAGCTCACGGTCAGGAATGTCTTCGCATTCATGTCGCCCTCCCTGCTTACTCGGCCGAGATCGGCCGATTCTTTTGACCTTCCCCGGCGATCGATCATACCGGCAACGAACCAAAGCACGCGCTTGTGGCGGTTATTTGGCCCTCGCGACGGTCGGGCGCTCACGTGTCTCGCGCGAAGTGAAGGAAAGGGCGCCCGGGAGCGCGCGACAAGCCGGTCATGACGACAGAGGCTCAGGGGCGCGCAGCCTCAAGAAAATCTCGATCCCTATCTTAGGTTGTGTTCGAGCGCTTTCGGTCCGCCATTCCTTGCAGCTAACTCACGACCACGCCGCCGCGAGGCCCACAGGGCGTCGTGAGATGCCCGTCTATCGCCGGCTTTGGGGGCTGACGCGGCGATCCCGCCGCCAGCATCCTAAAGGCGCTGCGGTATGGCGTGAGCGAAGAAATCGGTCACGCGCCGCACGCGGGTCGGAACAAACCGGCGTTCGGGCCAGACAAGGCTCACGTCTCTGACGCCCTTCACGAAATCGTCGAGGATCGTGACGACATCGGGATGCGCAAGTTCGCCGACCAGCGAGGCCTTGGTAAAAAAGCCCACGCCAAGGCCGGCCAGAACGCCAGCCCGAATCGTCTCGATGCTGTTGGATGACAGGTTTCCGCGAACCGATACGCTGAACGGCCCATTCGGCCCGACAAAAGGCCAGTTCGCCGACTCGCGCAGGCCGCTGTAGATCAGGCAATTGTGGGCGAGGAGGTCGGCGGGAATTTTTGGCTTGCCGCGTTCATCGAAGTAGCGGCGAGACCCGACACAGACCAGAGGCGTCCCAGCCACACGCCTGGCGACGGCGTCGCCTTCATCGACCGGACCCAGCCGGATCGCGAGATCGATCCGATCCTCCACCATGTCGCGCACGAAATCCGAGAGGATGAGATCGACCTCAAGGCCGGGATAAAGCGACAGGAGTTCGGGGATGAGGGGCAGGATATGCAGGCGCCCGAAGGTTGACGCCACGCTGATCCGCACCAGACCGGTGACGCTGAGCGTGCTGTGTGTCATTTCGTTGTCGACGACATCCATCTCGTCGATGAGCGGCTTCGCGCGGTCGTAATAGCGGCGCCCCTGATCGGTGAGCGTCACGCTGCGCGTGCTGCGATTGAGCAAGGCGACGCCGAGACGTCTCTCGAGCGCGGCGACGGCCTTGCTGATGGAGGGCTGGCCTTCGCCTCGCCGGCGCGCCGCGGCTGAAAATCCCCCAGCTTCGACGACGGCGATGAAGGCGTTCAATTCGCTGAACCGGTCCATTCCATTCCCTCAAGGAATTAATCTTATGGGCTCCGCACGATTGTAAACGGATTTGGCATTGCCCAACTAGGACGGACCAACAGGAGATATCCATGATTATTGATCTCGCGGGACGTAAGGCGGTTGTGACCGGATCGACGGCCGGCATTGGCCGTGCGATCGCGGAAGGGCTTGCACGCGCAGGCGCTTCGGTCGTCATCAATGGCCGGGGCGAGGAGCGGGTCGCCGCAGCGCTACGCGAAATGCGCGGGCTTTTTCCGGCCGCCGACATCAAAGGCTTTGCCGCCGATCTCGCGACCGAAGCGGGCGCGGCCGCATTCACCGGCCTGGCGGCTGACGCCGATATTCTCATCAACAATATGGGCACGGCGAAGCCGAAGCCTTTCCTCGAACTGACCGACGGCGACTGGCGGGATCTGTTCGAGATCAACGTGATGAGCGGCGTCAGAATGACCCGCCATTATCTGCCGGCGATGACCAGGCGCGGCTGGGGACGGGTGGTGTTCATCAGCAGCGAGTCCGCGCTCGCCATTCCGAAAGAGATGATCGACTACGGCATGACGAAGACCGCGCAACTGGCGATCGCCAGAGGCGTGGCGGAATCGGTCGCCGGAACGGGCGTCACCGTAAACTCGGTCCTGCCCGGCCCGACAAACTCCGAAATTCTGTCGAACTGGATGAAGGCGAATGCCGAAGCCGAGGGCATCACGCAAGCGCAGGCCGAGCAGAATTTCCTGAAGACGATGCGGCCAACGTCGCTGCTCGGACGCTTCACGACGACCGACGAGGTCGCGAACATGGTCGTCTATCTCTGCTCGCAACAGGCTTCCGGCACGACCGGCGCCGCGCTCCGCGTTGACGGCGGCGTGCTCAGGCAGATCGTTTGAGCCTGGGCTGCCGCATCGCGCGGCGACCCTGCACGCCGCTGGCAAAGTTTTCCGGCAGCGCCATTCAGATTGCCGACATAGAGGACTGTCAATCAGGAGACGCTTCGACATGGATGGAGCGACATGATGACCATTCAGTTCACCGCCGTCATCCCGATCCTGCGCATCTTCGACATCGCCAAGGCCGACGAGTTCTATCAGGGCTTTCTCGGCTTCAAGGTCGACTGGGATCATCGCTTCGACGACAACGCGCCGCTCTACCGGCAGGTGTCGCGCGGCGACCTGGTTCTGCACCTGAGCGAGCATCACGGAGACGGGAGCCCCGGCGCGCGGCTGCGCGTGATGATGCGCGGCGTGGAAGAATTCCATCGCGAGATCAGCGCCAGGAATTATCGCTACATGCGGCCCGGTCTGGAAAAGACGCCATGGGGCACGCTGGAAACGGGCGTCATCGACCCGTTCGGAAATCTCATCCGCTTTTGCGAGCCGATCGAGGAACAATAGCGCCTCGCGGCTGCGAGGCGCCCGCATTATGAAAATTGCGCGGCCGTAAAGCGGCAGGCTGCGCCTCATGACCCAGCGCGCGGCGCGTTCGCGCCGTTCATTCAGAACGTGATGTTCGTCCTTATGCCGAGCACGAGCTCGTTCTTGACCTTCTGCCAAGGCTGGTTCGGATTCGCGATCCCGCCGGCCGGATTGATGATGTACTGAATGTCCGGCTGGACGACGACTGAGGGCAGGATCTGCGCCTGATACGTCGCCTCGAGGAAGGTCTCGGCGCCCTGAACGGGCGTGTAGACTCGACGGCTGGTAGAATTGCATATCCCGGTCGAAATTGGCCGCGCCGCTGCTGACTTGCGCAACGCCAAAGCCAAGGCCGACGACATCGTTGGGCCGCGAATCGAAGGGTTGATGCAGCGTGAGCCCGCCATTGATGCTGAAGCTGACAAGGCTGCGGTCCTGGAATGTCGTGAACATCGGCCTCAAGAACCCGGTGACGCTGCGGCCGCCATCCGGCGCGCGCCAGATCGTCTGGTCGGCAAGCGCATAGATCGAATAATTGCCGTGATGCGACGCGGGCACGCCACTGGTAAAATCGCTCGCGAGCGGAAGACCCAGATTGTCATAACGCAGATCGTCGAAGGACAGGCTGTCGTACCAGGCGCCAAGCTTGTAGGTGCCGGGCAGCGGCCCATGCGGATCCGGCTTCTCGGCGCCGACGCCCCCATTGATCGCATATTGGAGCTTCGGCGATCGCCAGGACGCCCGTGTTCAGCGGGAAGCTGATGCCGCTCGGGTTGCTAAGCTGGCTGCCGTCCGAGCCGGCTGGCAGCGGACTGCCGCTGTATATGCCTCCAAGCACCGTCACAGCGTCGGTGATCTGAGCCTGGCCGCGAACGCCCAAGCTCGCGAACGGGTAAGCGGGGCCGCCGCCGGGCAGGTTGACTGCCGGGAGCACTCCCCAGCCCATCGCCGAATTGAGAAACAAGCCGGCGCTGACGCTGGTCATGAACTCCTGGTCGATGCTCTGCGCGCCAAGCTTCACATCGAACTTGTCGCCGAATTTTTGATCGTACCAGAGCTCCCAGAGCCGAAACGACCGGTCGGCCTCAATGCCGGTCAGGGTCTGCAAGCTCAACAGATTCGTCTCGGTCAGGTTGCCGCCCCAGATATGAAGGCCGCTGACATTGAACGTGCCGCCGTCGAAGCCGAACGCCTTCTTGGTGTCGAGTTGCAGCGTCATCGTCGTGAGCCCGTTGCCGCTGAAGCTTTGCCGGGCGCCGCCGGTCACATTGCCAAAGAGTTCCGCGTTCTCGGTGATGTTGAGTGTTATGCCGGCGGAATTGAGAATTGTGCGCAGGCCGCCCAGTTCGCCGAGGAAATTCTTGCTGTCCCAGGCGCCGCTCAGCACGCCGAACGACGCCTGTCCGAGCCGGCGGCGCCTGCTCCGTTTGCTTCCTCGAGGCCCGGCTGCTCGGGCACCTGAGCGCGAAGGCGCGGGTCGAGCGACTTGAGCGTCGCCGCGGCGTTTGCGCCAAGCACGCTCGCGTCGTCAAAGTCCGACGCGCCCGCGTAAGCAAGCGAACTTCCCGCGACCGTCGCCGCTGCCGTCAGCGCGACGCGCAGCAAGGAAACATAATCGATGCGCGAATAGGACAATATGGGACCCCCGAAGCCGTGTGTGGCAGCGGTACCATTGTCAGGAGGCGGTCAGTCAATGCGGCGCGGCTCTCATTAGAGCAGTTTCAAATTAGAAAGATTCCAATCAGCGTTCGGCAAACTCGAATAGGTAGAACCACGCATTGATCTCTTGCTGATGCGCTGATTGTAATCTCATGTGGAGAGGTGCGCCTTTAGCCTCGCCTCATCGCAATTTTTGCCTCGACGCAGATTTTTTCTTACGGCGCAGCCGCTCGCGCGTTTATCGATGCGACCCATTTAACGAAGAGCATTCAAGATAAAGTGATTATCGGAGGCTGCCATGTTTCGGCGGATGATGACGGGCCTGACGCTAGTTGTCGCGACCAGCGAGCTGCCGTCGACAGCCAGCGCCCAAGACCCGAGCGCGCATTGTGTCTCGCTCGAGAAAAGGCAAACGACCATCGCCTCTGCGCAGGGCCACGGGTTCGACATCGCAAACTTCAGTGAGATCGAGACCGCTGCCTTCCTCAGGAAGTTCAACGCCATGTCGCCGAAGACCAGCTTTGTCGCCACGAAGATGTTCGCCGCGGTCGGCCGCGACCAGGCCCGCGTTTTCTTCGAGAGCGGCGCCGATCTTTGCACGGCGCCGTTTCCGCTCTCCCGCAAGGGCTACGAGAGGCTTGCCAAGCTGGCGCAAGGAGACGGCGCCTAATCGCCGGTTGGCGCGACCATCATCGTCGGCCTAACGCTCGTCATGCGATGGGAGTGACAATCGCAGCGAGGCGATCGATGATCCGTTGACGCAACGCCTGCGCTGCGGGATCCACTCGGAAATCAAGCTTTTTGAGATACCAAAGGTCAATAGCGCAGCAGCTGCGTTCGCGATATTTTTGCTTGGACAAATGGGCTCGACTTCAAATCTCAAACAGGGCGCCAGCGAGGTCCTTCCCGCACTCTCTTTTGGGCAGTGGCTGGAACCATCGCGACGCTCGCCGGTTTTGGTTCGGCCTTGGCAGGGAGCGAGCGCCGATCATGCGAATGAGAGGGGACATTGCGAGAGCGCCTCGACGAACGGCGGCGCAATTGCGGCGCATTATCGGCGAGAGTTAGGCGGCCAATGCTGAAATCCCGCTCATTCGCGATCAGCATAATAATTATTCACGCCCCTCCCCTCGCTAACGTTGACGAGCATCCCATATGCGGCGTTCCGGCGTGCAGACGGCGCCCTTAACAAAGGACGAGGACGGCATGCGTGTCTCGATGCCCCACGGTTCGCCGGAGCGAAACACCGATCTCCGCACGCTCTATCAATCGGTTCGCGAGGCGAGCAGACGGCTAGGCGCGCCACTTTCCGACGCCGACGCGACCGTGCAGTCGATGCCCGACGCAAGCCCGGCAAAATGGCACCTCGCGCATACGACGTGGTTCTTCGAGAAAATGATTCTCGAGCCGAATCTTCGCGGCTATCGCGTGTTCGATCCTCAGTTCAATTTCCTGTTCAACTCCTATTACGAGAGCATCGGCGCCCGTCAGCCGCGCCCCAGACGCGGCATGATCACGCGTCCCGCTCTGGATACGATTTACGCGTATCGCGAGCATGTCGATCGCGCGATGGGATCGCTGATGCAGGACGATCTTGCGCCTGCCGTCGCCGAACTGATCGAACTCGGCTGCAACCACGAACAGCAGCACCAGGAACTGCTGCTCACGGATATTCTGCACCTGTTCGCGCAGAACCCGTTGCATCCAGCGTACAAGGACCCTGGTCCGTTAGCGGTCGGCAAGACGGACAATTCTCCCCCTCGTTACAAGACGTTCGATGGCGGGATCGTTGAAATCGGACACGATGGCGGCAGCTTCGGTTTCGACTGCGAGGGGCCGCGCCATCGGGCGCTTGTCGAACCCTACCAACTCGCGGACCGTCTCGTCACCAATGCCGAGTGGATCGAGTTCATGGCTGACGGCGGCTATCGTAACCCGCTGCTCTGGCTTTCGGCGGGATGGGCGACCGTGCAGGCGGAAGGCTGGACAGCGCCCCTCTATTGGGATGAGCGCGAGGACGGCCACTGGTCGATGACTTTGCGCGGCGCGCAGCCGGTCGATCCCGCAGCGCCGGTTACGCATGTGAGCTACTTCGAGGCTGACGCTTTCGCGACCTGGGCTCAGCGAAGATTGCCGACCGAATTCGAGTGGGAGAACGCGGCGAGCGCCCATGCTTTGCGCGGAAACTTCGTCGAGTCCGGGCGGCTGCGGCCGGCGCCTGCGCAAGCTGGCGCAAACGGGCCTGCGTCAGCTCTACGGCGATGTCTGGGAGTGGACGCGCAGCGCGTTTGCGCCCTACCCCCGCTTCAAGCCTGCGGAAGGCGCCGTTGGCGAATACAACGGCAAGTTCATGTGCGGGCAGTTCGTGCTGCGCGGCGGCTCGTGCGTGACTCCGGCCGACCACATGCGGGCCGCTTATCGCAATTTCTTTCCGCCCGACGCGAGATGGCAGTTCTCGGGGCTGCGCCTAGCGGGAGACGCTTGAGATGCTCGACCTCGTTAAATCCAAACTCAGCCAGCACGAAGCGTTTCGAGCCGACGTGCTCGCGGGTCTTGCGCAGCGACAAAAGACGCTTCCAAGCCGCTGGCTCTACGACCAGCGCGGCTCGGAGCTGTTCGAGGAGATCACCGGCCTCGACGAATATTATTTGACGCGGACCGAGACTGCAATTCTTCGGCGCCATGCAGGCGAGATGGCGGACTTGTGTGGCGAGGGCGCCGTGCTGCTCGAATACGGCGCCGGGGCGGCGATCAAGTCGGAAATCCTCATCGATGCGCTTCGTGCGCCGCGGATGTATGCGCCGATCGACATTGCGGCGGATTTTCTAAGCCAAACGGTCGAGCGGATTCAGGATCGGTTTCTCGATCTGCGGGTGCGGCCGATCATCGCGGATTTCACGGTCGACTTTGACATTCCGGCCGATGTGCCGGCGCGTCCGCGCGTCGCGTTTTTTCCTGGGAGCACGCTCGGCAATCTGTTGCCCACGGACGCCGTGGCCCTGCTTCGCCGGATGCGCGAACATGTCGGTGAGCGCGGCAAGGCGATCATCGGCGTGGACCTGCGCAAAGACATCCAGACATTGATCGCGGCATACGATGACGCCCGTGGGGTGACCGCGGCGTTCAATCTCAATCTTCTCGTCCGCATCAACCGTGAACTCAACGGCGATTTTGCGCTCGACGCTTTCGCGCACGAGGCGCGTTGGAACGAGCGGGAGTCCGCGATCGAGATGCACATCGTCAGCTCGCAAGGCTCAGGTTGTCTCTGTTGCCGGCCGCAGCTTCTCATTCGCGGAGGGCGAGACCATCCACACCGAGACTTGCCGGAAGTTCGACGTCGCCGGCCTCACCCACGCCGCGCAGCGGTCAGGCTGGCGGGTGGACAGGATCTGGAGCGACCCGGCCGAGCTTTTCGCGGTGTTCGGGCTCCGCGCCGAGGCTTGAGCGTCGCTTCAGGCGCTCACCACTTTTCCTTGAACGGTCGGGCTTCGACTTCGAAACTCCACGCGGCGCGATCCTGTTTGACGAGGTCCGCCGCGATCGCCGCGACGCCCGCCGGGTCGATGAAGAAGTCGTCCGAGCGGTCGGTGAATCGTGAGCGCGTCACCGGCCCCCCGACCACCCCGTCGACGACGATCAGCGCGACATGAATTCCCGCAGGCCAAAGATGGCGGCCCATTGATTCGGCGAGCGCGCGCTGCGCCATCTTGCTTTGGGCGAAAGCGGCCGCGCCAGCCGCGCCCCGGCGCGAAGCCGTTGCGCCGACGACGATAATTGCCCCTTGCGCTTTGCGACGCATCGCTGGAATGGTTTGCTGGCCGGTTAGAAAGAGGCCGAGCGTGTTGACACGCCACGCGCTCTCCAGGTCCTCCGCCTTCACCGCTTCGACATGACCCCAGACGCCTGAGCCCGCGTTATAGATGAGCGCGTCGACCTCGCCGAGATCTGCGCGCACGGCGGTAAACGCCGCCTCGACCGAAGCCGCCTCGGTGACGTCGCACGCGTAAGCCTTGGCGAGCGGCAGTTCGCCGGCGAGCCTGGTCGTCAGATCCGTCCGTCGCGCCATCAGCGCTACGGCATAGCCATCCGCGGCGAAACGCCGTGCGATCGCTTCCCCATTGCCGGGGCCAACACCGACCACGGCGCATACTGGGCGCCCGTTTCTGTCCGCCATCGCAAAAACCTCCTCAGGCCGAGCTCGTCTTTGGACCAAGACGATAAGCCAAATCGCGCCGCAGGCCCTCATCCGGCGAGCCAATAGCCCGTCCGGAAGGACGGGCGTCCTTCCGGACGCCCTGTGGGGTGAGGGCTCAGGCCATCTTGCGACGCTCAGCCTCGCCACGCAACGATGGGTCCGCCTTTCCGGCGGATCGACGGCGCTTGACGGCCCACCGAGAACGCGCCAACTGAGACTCAAACAACCGGCGGCCCCGTCGGATCAAGCATCGAGGAAGCGCGAGGAAAGGCAATGGCCGTTCACCCGTGGGTAAAGTCCTATCCGCCGAACGTGCGCTGGAACGCGCCGCTTGATCTCTCCTCCGTGCAAAGCGTGTTGGAGAATGCGGCCAAAAGGTTCGGCCCGCAGCCGGCGCTTGATTTCATGAACAAGCGCACGACTTACGCGGAGCTCGACGCGCTCGCGAACCGCGCCGCGGCCGGCTTCCAGAAGCTTGGCGTCAAGCCCGGCGTGCATGTCGGGCTGTTTCTTCCGAACACACCCCATTACGTCATCGCCTTTTTCGGTGTGCTCAAAGCTGGAGGCGTGGTCGTCAACTACTCACCCCTCGATGCGCTGCCGACGCTCCAATTGAAAATCGAAGACAGCGAGACGGACATCCTTGTCAGCCTCGACGTCGCGTCATGTTATCCGCAAGCGGAAAAATTGCTCGCTTCCACCCGCCTCAAAACATTGATCGTCGGCGAATTCGCCGAGATGACGCCCGCGCCAGGGCCGGTCAAAGCGCAGATGACGGCCGCTGGGATGCTGGCTGAGGTCAAGCACGATGAACGCCATGTCGCATTCCGCGACCTGATCGACAACGACGGCGACTACCAAGTCCATCCGCTCGGGGACCTTACCGACGAACTGGCGGTCATCCAATATACCGGCGGCACGACTGGCTCGCCAAAGGGCGCGATGCTGACACACGCCAATCTCACCGCCGCCTGCTCGCTCTATACCGAAGTGATGACGCGCGGCGAGCAGGGCCTGCGCGTCGGCGAGGAGCGGGTCTTATGCATTCTGCCGCTCTTTCATATCTATTCGCTGACCGTCGTCATGTTGCTCGGTTTCAGACTGGGCGCTGAGCTCGTCCTTCATCCGCGCTTCGATCCCGCGGCGGCTGTCAAGGACATCGTCGAAAAGAAGATCACCGTATACATGGGCGTGCCGACGATGCACGTCGCCCTCCTCAGCGTGCCGGGTCTCGAAAAGATGGATTTCTCGTCGCTGCGCCTGTGTGGCTCGGGCGGCGCGCCGCTGCCGCTCGCGGTGCAGGAACGATTCGAGAGCATCATCGGCTGCCAGCTGAATGAAGGCTGGGGGATGACGGAGACGGCGCCGGCCGGAACCTTCAATCCGCGCGAAGGCGCAAGAAGGCGTGGGTCCTGCGGCCTCCCTTATCCCGGCACGGAGATGAAGTTCATCGACGTCGCTGATCCGGAGCGTGAGGTGAAGCTCGGTGAACGCGGCGAAATCTGCGTCAAGGGCCCGAACGTGATGAAGGCTTACTGGAAAAAGCCGCAAGAGACCGCGAACGCGATGACGGCGGACGGATTCTTCCGCACCGGGGACGTCGGCACAATGGACGAGGACGGCTTCGTCTATATCGTCGACCGCACCAAGGACATGCTGCTGTGCGGCGGGTTCAACGTCTATCCGCGCAACATCGAAGAGGCGATCTATCAGCACCCATCGGTCGAGGAAGTGAGCGTCATCGGCATTCCGGACGAGTATCGCGGCGAGACGCCGAAGGCCTTCGTCAAGCTGAAGGCTGGCGCGCCGCCGCTGACGCTCGACGAGATGAAGGCGTATTTGAAGGACCGCCTCGGCAAGCACGAAATGATCGGCGCCATGGAGATCCGCGACGCATTGCCGAAGACGCCCGTCGGCAAGATATCGAAGAAGGACCTTCGCGACTATGAAGCGCGCTCGCACGCGGGCGCATAGCCGCCGAGCGAATGCGACAGGCTGTGGTCCGAGGACATGCAGGACGGGATGGCCATCGACCAGCGATTGCGTATCGTCAATCCGTTTCGCGCGAGCGGCCAATGACGCGGGAGTGGGCGGCGGTTCTCGACCCGTTGCATCGAGCTTGCTTGACGGCCGCGCCGGATAATGCTGATCGAAATGTCCGCCTGTAGGAGAGCCTGATGAAGATCACGAAATGGGGCAACAGTCTCGGCATCCGCCTTCCCCTCGCAGTGGTGAAGGCTTTGGGGGTCAAGGAGGGCGATCAGGTTGACGTTCGCCTCTCAGGCGAGCGCGCATTTGTTGTCCTGCGTGAACCGAGGCCTACAGACGAGCCGGCTCCCCCCTTCCAGGTTCCACTGCGAAGAAGCTGATGACCGATAAACGGACGCAGCAGCCGGCCGGATCTGTCCGATGAAGCCCGCCGAAAGTCCCTCGGCGCTCAAGGTTCAGGCCGTGCTCGGCGAGCGTTTCCAGGTGCTCGAGTTCGACGCCAGCACGCGCACCGCCGCCGACGCCGCCACCGCGATCGGCTGTGAGGTCGCGCAGATTGCGAAATCGCTGATCTTCCGCGGTGGAACAAGCGGGCAGGCCGTGCTGATCATCGCTTCAGGCGTCGATCGCGTCGATGAAAAGAAGGCAGCCGCGGCGATTGGCGAGCCGATCGCCCGCGCCGACGCTGATTTCGTGCGCGAGGCGACGGGCTTCGCGATCGGCGGCGTGCCCCCGGTCGGCCACAAGAACTCGAGTCGATCGTCCTCATCGAGGAATCGCTCATGCAATCGACCGCGATCTGGGCCGCGGCTGGCACGCCCAACGCGGTCTTTCGCCTGACGCCGTCGGACCTCGTCGAACTGACGGGCGGACGCACGGTCGCGGTTGCGCGCAGATAGAGGGCTTCACGTGGCTGCAAAAGGGACGCCTGCGGGAAAGATCAGGATCGGCGTCGGCGGCTGGACCTTCGCGCCGTGGCGCGGCGTGTTCTTTCCGAAGGGACTGAGCGCAAGCGCGCGAGCTCGAATATGCGGGCTCGAAACTGTCCTCGATCGAGATCAACGGCACCTATTACGGATCGCAGAAGCCCGCGAGCTTCATGAAGTGGCGTGACGAGACGCCGGACGATTTCGTGTTCTCGGTGAAAGGACCGCGCTTCGCCACCAATCGCCGCGTTCTTGCCGAAGCCGGCGAATCGATCGAACGGTTCTTCAAGACCGGGGTGACGGAACTCAAGGCCAAGCTCGGACCGATCAACTGGCAGTTTGCGACCACCAAGCGTTTCGACGCCGAGGATTTCGCCGCGTTTCTGAAGCTGTTGCCTAAGTCGGTCGACGGCCTCGCCATCCGCCACGTCGTCGAGGTTCGCCACGAAAGTTTCAAGCACCCCGACTTCATCGCGCTGGCGCGCGAGCATGGAGTCGCGGCGGTGATCGCGGGCGACTCCGAATACCCTCAGATCGCTGACGTCACCGCGCCGTTCGTCTACGCGCGCATCATGGGAACGACCGAGACGGAGGAGCAGCGGCTATTCCGCCGCCGCGCTCGATCAATGGGCGAGCCGCGCGAAGACCTGGGCCGCCGGCGGCTCGCCGCAGGATCTCGCGACCGTCGCGCCCGCGCCGAAATCCGACGCGCCGGCCGCGATGTGTTTCTCTACGTCATCAGCGGCCACAAGGAGCGGAACCCGGCCGCCGCGATGGCGCTGATCGAACGGGTCGGCTGACCCCCTCAGCCCTCTTGATGAACGCCAGCAGGTCCGCGTTGATCGTGTCGGCGTGGGTGGTCGGCATGCCGTGCGGAAAATCCTTGTAGGTTTTCAGCGTGCCACGCTTGAGCAGCTTCGCCGATAGCGGCCCCGCGTCGGCGTAGGGAACGATCTGGTCGTCCTCGCTGTGCATGACCAAGACCGGCACATTGATCTTTTTCAGAGTCCTCGGTGAAGTCGGTCTGCGAGAAGGCGACGATGCCGTCGTAATGCGCCTTGGCCCCGCCCATCATGCCCTGGCGCCACCAGTTCCAGACCACCGGCTCGATTGTCGTCACTCCCGGACGGTTGAAGCCGTAGAAGGGCCCAGCCGGAAGGTCGTAGTAGAACTTGGACCGGTTGGCGGCGAGCTGCTTCTGAAGATCGTCGAAAACGCTCTTCGGCAGGCCCTGCGGATTGGCTGCGGTTTTCACCATCAGCGGCGGCACCGCGCTGATGATCGCCGCTTTCACCACCCCCTGTTCACCGCGCCGCGCCAGATAGCGCACCACCTCGCCCCCGCCAGTCGAATGCCCGACATGGATGGCGTCTTTCAGGTTGAGATGTCCGGTCACAGCCGCGAGGTCGTCGGCATAATGATCGAGGTCATGTCCGTCGGCCGTCTGGCTTGACCGCCCGTGGCCGCGCCGGTCATGCGCGATGACGCGATAGCCTTGACCGAGGAAGAACAGCATCTGCGCGTCCCAATCGTCGGCAGATAGAGGCCAACCGTGACTGAACACGATCGGCTGTCCCGTTCCCCAATCCTTGTAGAAAATCTCGAGCCCGTCCTTCGTCGTGACCGTCGGCATAGGTCGCCTCTCTTGCGGAAATCTGGTAGCTCACGGCGTCCAGTCGCGCGACGCTATCGGATGGGACGCGCCAACGCGACCGACAAAATGACGGCCTGCGGCGTCAATCCGAGATGGACGAGACCTTGAGCGCTCAGACCGCTTCGCAATCGCGTCGATCCGCGCCGCAACAGAGAGCGCCCCGCAGCGCGCTCTTGAAGCCGCTGACAAGCGCGCAACGCCGGCGGTCAGGGCGGAGCTGATTTCGCCGACCCCATAGCGGTCCATCGGGGCGAGCTGCGCGCGGAGGTCGTCGATCTTAAGCCGCATTCCGAGCGGCGCGTTCCCTCGGGCGAGGTTCGGCGAGCCGAGCATGGACATGCATGTCTCCAAAGGAATTTTGTTCAGGCGCAGGATACAAGTCGCGTCTGACAACAATATGATACGAAAACGGCGAGCTTAAGTTTCGTGAGCGTCGCTGTTTCATCCGCGCTGCGTCGGCTGAGCCAGCCGACTCCGGAGCCAGGCCCCGTCAGTGCAGCCGCGACACGTAGTGAGCGAGCGCTTTCATCTCGACGTCGCCGAGCGGGTACACCACCTCCGCCATGCCCGCGGCGCCGCTCGAGGTTCGAGCGCCCGATTTGAAGTCGCGCAGGGCCTCGTAAACGTAGTCCTCGCGCTGGCCGGCCAGCCGCGCGATGTTGTCCACGCCCTCGTAATGATCGCCGTGGCAGTTCGTGCAGCGGATCCCCGTCGCCAGCTTGCCGCCAAGTTCCGTGTCCTGGGGCGCCGCGTCTGGCGCGGCTGAAAGGTTGGGCCCCGGCAGCGAGGCATAGTATGCTGAAATGTTGCGAAGGTCGTCGTCGCTGAGCTGTTGCGCCATTGCATTCATGGTCTCGTTCTTGCGCACGCCTTTGCGGAAGAAAACGAGTTGGAACTGCAAATAGAGATCAGGTTGCCCAGCCAGATTCGGGACGTGTTTGTCGGCCGCGAGCCCGCTTTCGGTGGCGATGCCGTCCGCGCCATGGCAGGCGAAACACCCCGCGGCCTCCGCTCTGGCCTTGCCAGCAGCTGGATCCCCATCTTTCGCCATCGCGGCGACTGGAAAGGTCAAGCAAAACGCCACGATAAGCCAGTCCGGGATTCGCATCGTTGTACAGTTCTCGCAGTGTCGGTGCTTAAAAAACAAACTCGCCCTGGCGTCGTAATTCGCCAGGGCGAGGATTGATCCCAGATGGGATATTAGTTCTTACTTGCCATCATACCAGATGCGATAGATCGCGCCGGCCTGGTCGTCGGCGACCAGCATCGAGCCGTCCATCGGGCTGATCGCCACATCGGCCGGACGGCCCCAATACTTGTTATCCTTGATCCAGCCCCAGGCAAACGGCTCCTGGGTGACGTTCTTGCCTTCCGGGTCGGCCACAATGCGGACGATCCGGGCGCCGGTGTGGGTGAACTGGTTCCAACCACCGTGCTCGGAGAGGAAGATGTTGTTCTTGAATTCAGCCGGGAAGCTGTTCCCGCTGTAGAACTTCATCCCGAGCGGCCCCATGTGCGGCCCGATATTCAGAGCCGGCGGGGTGAACTCGCTGCACTTGTGGCCCATGGCGTATTTCGGATCCGGAATGTCACCCTGGTGACAATAGGGATAGCCGAAATGTTCGCCAATCCTGGTCAGATGGTTGAGCTTGTCGGACGGGATGTTGTCGCCCATCCAGTCGCGCCCATTCTCGGACCACCAAAGCTGGCCGGTGCGCGGATCGACGTCACCGCCGACGCTGTTGCGCTGGCCGAGCGCGACCACTTCCGACAGACCCTCATCCGGATTGACGTGGCGATATTGCGCCGTGCCCGACGGGATCATGCAGACGTTGCAGGGCGGCCCAACCGGAATGTAGAACCAACCCGGCGCCTGCGGATCGGCGACCATGTACTTCCAGCCGTGCGAGGTGTACGGCGGGAAGTCGCTGTAAACGACCTCGCCCTTCGGGTTGTCCTGATTGTTGGCGATGTCCTTGTAGCGATAGATCTTGTCGATATCGGCGACGTAGAGGTTGCCGTTGTAGTAGCCGATCCCAGTCGGCTGACGCAGCCCCTTGATGATCGTCTTCGACACCCACTTGTCGCCCTGCTTCTTGAGCGCGAACACGTGGTCGGTCCAGCAGCCGACATACAGCGTGCCGTCGCCGCCAAACACCATCTGGCGGGCGCAGTCGAGCTGATCGGCCAGGACTTCGATATGGAAGCCCGGCATCAGCTTGATGTTGTCCTTGACGAGGCCAACGAGTTCATCATGCGGCGTCGGCAGCGGCTGTCCCGGATAGGGATGGGTGCCGTGCTGCTGCACTGTCTCGTCGCCCATGAACCAGTCCGCGGGCGGGTGGTTCCAGTAATCAGCGTTGTTGGCGTTGTACTTGATCAGCGCATCGTCCGCGCGCGCCGGGACGGTTGACGCCGCGCCCCAGAGCCCGACCACGCTGACGGCGCCCAGAAGCGCCGGCAGTAACCTGAATCTTCTAGCAAAACTCATCTTTTTCCTCCTGGACCTTCGTTTCTGTAGTTACACTTGCGAACCACCGCCCACGCCCTTCAGCCTCGCACATTGGCAAGGCATGCCCGGGCATAAAGGCGGCGGGGGAGAGCGATAGAAACCTACGCTGGCTTATCGCATCTGACAACGTGATATTTTCCCGAAGCGTACGCTCACACTTTCCCGACGAGCGCCGTCCTAGCCTGGCGGCTGCAATGGGACCATCGGATTGACCGTGTCCTCGCGCTCGACCAGGCGCTGCGTCTCCAGCATGGCCTGGAACGGTCCGCCCGACTTGCTGACCGTCGCCATCACCAGGGCATAGCTGGTCAGCGGCGATCCCGACCATACGTGGTTCACGCGGATGTGTACCGTGCCACCGGGGATGTCGACGTTCTTGTCCTCAGCGAGCTTCACTTCGATGCCAGGCCCGACCGCCTGCGCCACCATCTTGGCATAGGCTGCATCGACCTCGCTTGGGTCCGCTTTCTGCGCCCACGTAACGCAAGATTCCGGATCGAGCCGCGTCGCCACGACGAACCGTCCCACCGGATCGGGCACCGCCCAGGCCTTGCCGGAACCGGGCACGCCGCCGCCGGCGAACGAGGTCATCTTGCCGTCCTGGTTCGGCCTGCCGGCAAACACCGCGAGCGCCTTAGGATTGGTGATCGGCAGCAAATTCTGTTCCTCCGCCCAATCCCAAACCGTCGTGAGATGGCCGAACTTGGCGATGCAGACGTCGCTGAACAGCTTCACGAAATTCGTCGCGGCCTCATCGGCCCGCGCAGGTTGCCCGACCAATGCGAGCGCGGCGACCGTGGCGAATACAAGTCGTTTCATTGGACGTTTCCTCACCGTAAGCCCTAGTCGTATCGGGGTTTGGCGAACTTAGCCAGCGGAGCAAAAGGAACGGCGCGCCGGCGACCGCCCGTTCAATCAGGCCGGATCGAGGGCGCGATTGTCACCTGTCATGAGCAACGAACTTCGTCGGCTTGCGTATCGATGCGCGACAAGCTCGACGCCTATCTCGAAGGCAGGATGGAGCTCAGTGCGCTCGTTCCGGGCAGCCGCCGCTCGCTGAGCGAGCGCGGCCCGCGCTAGGCCCACTCGCCTTTGCGGAACACCGGCGTGCGGGCGCCGTTCGCATCGAGGCCGTCGATGTCGATCTGGTCCGATCCGATCATCCAGTCGATATGGATCATGCTCTTGTTGCCGCCCTGCTCGGCGATCTCATCGGGGCTGAGCTTCGCGCCGTCGACGAAGCATTTCGTGTAGCATTGCCCGAGCGCGATGTGACAGGCGGCGTTCTCGTCGAACAGCGTATTGAAGAACAGGAGCCCGCTCTTCGAGATCGGCGACGAGTGCGGCACCAAAGCGACCTCGCCGAGGCGGCGCGCGCCATCGTCGGTGTCGAGCACTTTGTTCAAGACGTCCTCGCCGCGCGATGCTTTCGCTTCGACAATGCGTCCCGCTTCAAAGCGGACCGCGATGTTCTCGATGAGCGTGCCTTGATACGAGAGCGGCTTGGTGCTGGCGACATGGCCATCGACCCGGCGCGCATGTGGGGTGGTGAAGACCTCTTCGGTCGGAATGTTCGGATTGCAGGTGATCCCGTTCTTCGCGGTCGCGGCGCCGCCCTGCCAATCGTGGCCGTCCGCGAGCCCGATGGTGAGATCCGTGCCGGGCCCGGAATAATGAAGCGCATGAAATTTTCTGGCGTTCAGCCATTCCGTCCGTCGGCTCAACGCGGCGTTATGCGCATCCCAGTTCGAAACCGGATCGTCGTTGTCGACGCGAGAGGCGGAGAAGATCGCTTCCGCCAGCTTGCCGACGGCAACCTCTTCTTCGTCGCCCGGAAAGACCCGCTTCGCCCACGAGGCGGTCGGATAAGCGACGATGTTCCAGTTGATATCGAAGCCCGCGATCTTCTCGAGCGCCGGCTGATAAGCGATGGAATTGGCCTTGTTGGCGCGGGCGACCTTGGCCGGGTCTTCCTGCGACAACAGCATCGGATCGTCGCCGACGATGGCGAGCCGCGCCGTATTGGCGGCGAAAGCCTTTCCGACGCCTTCATAGAGCCAGCCCGGCGCACGGTCGAAGCTTGCGTCCGGGGCGAAGCGATATCGCGCGAGCGTGATCTCTTCGTCGGAGAGGATCGGCGTCACCAATCCTGCGCCCGCCTTGTAAGCCTCGGCCACGATGCGCCGCGCCAAAGGCAGCGCCGACACCGGCGCGGTCAAGAAAAGGTCCTGCCCCGGTTGAAGCCGCAAGCCCACCTTGACGGCCGTCTCGGCCAGCCGCTCGAGCTTCGCCGGGTCGATCGATGGGAAATTGCGCTGATGGGTGGTCATTGCGTGCTCCGCTGAATGTTGGTCTTCTGGCAATGTGCCGGGACTATAGGCCCGCGCGGAGGCGGCGAGAAGGCGCGGGCCCCTCGACGCGTCCGATCCGGGCTTCACGCCAGACGCGCCAGCTGACAGTTGGCGCCCTATAAGATGACCAAACGCAAAATTGGGAGAAAGATATGGCGCGCGTCTTGATCACAGGTTCGTCCGACGGTCTCGGTCTGATGGCCGGCCAGCTTCTCGCCGATCAGGGGCATAAGGTGGTCCTGCACGCACGCAGCGACGCCCGCGCCGCGGACGCCAAAAAGGCCTTGCCCAAGGCCGAAGCGGTCGTTGTCGGCGATCTCGGCGCCATCGCTGCGACGAAGGACGTCGCCGCCCAGGTCAACGCGCTGGGCTCGTTCGACGCCATCATTCACAACGCCGCCGTCAGCCATCGCGAAGAAGCATCGCTTAACGAGCGACAATCTGCCGCATGTCTTCGCCATCAACACGCTCGCGCCCTATGTCCTCACCGCGCTGATCGAAAGGCCGAAGCGTCTCGTCTACCTGAGCTCCGGCATGCATGAGAGCGCCAACGCCAATCTCGACGATATCCTTTGGCGCAAACGCCCCTGGGACCCGTCCACCGCCTATTCCGAGAGCAAGCTGCATGACGCCATGCTGGCCTTCGCCGTCGCCCGCCTCTGGCCCGATGTGCTGTCGAACACGGTGAGTCCTGGCTGGGTCGCGACCAAAATGGGCGGCGCCGGCGCGCCCGATGACCTCGATCAGGGACATCTCACGCAAGCCTGGCTTGCGACCAGCGACGAACCCGCGGCGCGGACCACGGGCGGCTATTTCTATCACTTGAAGCGCCGCGAGCCCAACCCCGAGGCCGGAGAGATCTCGTTGCAAGATCGGCTCATCGACATCTGTCACGAGATCTCGGGGGTCGACCTTCCGCGAAGCTAAAGGTCCGGGCGGCTCGCGCATCAGCGCATGCGTGCGGTGCCTGAATGGTGTGTGCTGCCATAGCTGTTTGACAACAGCTCATCGTATAACCGATCGGTCTCCTCCGCCTGGCTCCGCGAGAATTCCCCTCCCGTCGAACCCCGGGTCGGCTGGTGTTTGACCCCGTTTTGGATCGGCCAATCGCCGCCGTGGATTGTTGCAGCATTCTGGGCAATCCCGGGCTGCGCCAGGCATGAAAGCGCCCCGGCCAATGCGGCGACAATGATCCTTCTGCGTGGCATCGCGTGATTCCCTCGATCTGGGCGGGCGGCCGTTAGACGTTAATGTAGGAATGGCAGACGAAAGTTTGAATAATTGAAAATGTGGCGGCAGTTCAACCCTGCGCGAGCTTCCCGGCGACGATGGCTGGGACCGCGCCGCGCTCGGGTCCGTCCGGTCTAGTCCTGCAGGATCGGTTGGAGATCGTTGGCGCCGCGGCGTGGAATAGGAACCGGAACGGCGCTCATCAACGCCTTCGTATAGTCCTGGACCGGGTTTTCGAACACCTGTCGCCGGGTTCCATATTCCACGAACTCGCCGCCGCGCATCACCGCGACGTCGTGGCTCATGCGTTCGATGACAGCCATGTCGTGCGAGATGAAGAGATAGGCGAGACCCATCTCCTCCTGCAGTTCGAGAAGCAGGTCCAGCACCTGGCCGCGCACCGACACGTCGAGCGCCGAGACGCTTTCGTCCGCCACGATGACGAGCGGTTCGAGCGCCAGCGCTCGGGCGATGCAGATGCGCTGGCGCTGTCCGCCCGAGAACTCGTGCGGATAGCGGCTCGCATGATCGGGCGAAAGGTGGACGCGCCTGAGCAGCATCGCGACGCGCTCGCGCCGCTCCGCGGCTGTTCCGATTCCGTGAATCGTCAGCGGCTCGGCAATCGCCGCGCCGACCGACATGCGCGGATCGAGCGAGGCGTACGGATCCTGAAAGATCATCTGCGCCTTGCGGCGCACGGGTTTCATTTCCGCGGACGACAGGCCGGCGATCGACACGCCGTCGATGACGACTTCGCCCGAGAAAGGAATGAGGCCGAGCACGGCCTTTCCGGTCGTCGACTTGCCCGAGCCGCTTTCGCCGACAAGACCGAGCGTGCGTCCCGGATGCAGCTCGAAGCTCACGCCCTTGACGGTCGGCGCCGACGCTTCGCCTCGCCCGAACCATCGGGCGGCGCGGCCGTAGGTGACGCTGAGATCGTGGACGAAGAGAACCGGGTCGCGCGTGAGCGCGATGGGCGGCGCGGAACTCACGCGCGGCGGCTCGTCTGTTCCGGCGAAGGCGCCGAGGCGAGGCACGGCGTCGAGCAATTGGCGCGTATAGGCGTCACGCGGGCGCTCGAAGATGTCGAGGGTCGCGCCCTGCTCCACGACGCGCCCCGACTTCATCACCGCGACCCGGTCGGCCATTTCGGCGACCACGCCCATGTCGTGGGTGATCAGAAGAATGGCCGCGCCGAAATCGGCGCGAAGCTCCCGCATGAGCTTGAGGATCTGGGCCTGCACGGTGACGTCGAGCGCGGTGGTCGGCTCGTCGGCGATCAGCACCTTCGGCCGGCACGACAGCGCCATGGCGATCATCACGCGCTGCCTCATGCCGCCCGACAGCTCGTGCGGGTACTGGCGCAAACGCCGCGTGGGCTCGGTGATGTGCACGGCTTCGAGCATGGCGAGGGCGCGCGCCTCCGCCCCTCTCGAGTCCGCGCCGTCATGCGTCGCGAATGGCCTCCGTAAGCTGAGCGCCGACCGTCATGACCGGATTGAGCGACGTCATCGGCTCCTGGAAGATCATCGCGATCTCGCCGCCGCGCACGCGCCGCATGGCCCGTTCGCTCAAAGTCGTCAGTTCGCGCTCAGCGAGACGAATCGAGCCCGACCGCGGCTTCAGCGACAGCGAGAGCAGGCGCATGATCGAAAGCGCCGTCAGCGATTTGCCCGAGCCCGATTCCCCCGCGAGGCACAACGTCTCGCCGGGGTGAAGCGTGAAGCTCACGTCCTCGAGCACCGGACGCAAACCTTCCGGCGTGCGCGCGTCGACGGAGAGATTCCGAACAGCGAGAATGGGCTCCGTCATCTCAGGCGAAGACGATCCGGGGAAAGTAGAAGGACACGATCCAGTTCGGCTGATCGACGATCTCGCTGATGCGCAGATCTCCGCAGACCGAGAGGAGCATGATAGGCGTCGATGGGATTGAGGCCGTGCTCGGCCGCGAGCAGGTCGATCATGCGCGCGACCGCTTCCCGCGCAGCCGTCATCAGATCCGGCCCGACGCCGGTCGTCGCCTCGTAGCCCGCGCCGTCGAGATGACGCGTGACCGGGCCCGGCGTCGAGAAGCGCGGGCTCTTCAGATTGGCGCCCTTGACCAGATCGAGCGTCAGCTCGACGTCCATCTGGCTCTCGATGGCGGTGCCGCACACTTCGCCGTCGCCCTGCGCCGCATGCGTGTCGCCGATCGAGAACAGACCGCCTTCGACCTCGACCGGAAGATAGAGCGTCGTTCCCTCGGCGAGATCGCGGATGTCGAGGTTGCCGCCGACCGCGCGCGGCGGCACGACGGAATGCTGGCCGGGCTCCGCCGGCGCGAGGCCGACTTCGCCGGCGAACGCCTTCAGCGGCACCCGGCCTTTCGGGCCGTAGAGCGCCGGCGCCATCGTCGAGGGATCGTAGGTCCAGAGGTGGAGCGCGGGATCGGGAAACTGATCGGCCAGCAGGCCGAAGCCGGGAATGTTGGCAGTCCAGCCGAAGCCCGAGGGGATGAACTTTCGGAAGGTGATCTTGAGCGCATCGCCCGGTTGCGCGCCCTCGACATAGACGGGCCCGCTCACCGGATTGACGCGGCCGAAATCGAGCGTCGCGACGTCGGCGGAAGTCGAGCCGCGTTTGAAGTGCCCGTCGCTCGCGTCCAGGCACTCGAAGTGGATCGTCTCGCCGGGCTTGCATCTTAGCGCCGGCGCGAAGTCGCGGCTCCAGGCGAAATTATGGTTCTTGCGATGGATCGTGTGGTTGCAGGCGACGCACATGGGATGTCCTTCAAGTCGCGTTGCGAACGTGGTCGCCGCGCGCGCTCCCTTGTCGCCCGCGAAAGCGGGGGTCCGATCGCCGCGTCAAGGCTACGACAGCGCCGCTCGGGATTGGATGCCCGCGATCGCGGGCGAGGCTCGCGCGCCTCACTTCTTGATGTAGATCGCTTCGTAGTCGATGACGCGCGTCGGATCGATGTAGACCGCGTCCGATCCGCCCATGCGCTTCGACTTGGCGACGACGCGCCGCTCGTTGAACACGGGCACCCAGGGCGCTTGCTGCGTCTGGATGTCGGTGAAGATCTGCGCCCAGACCTTGAAGCGCTCATCCTTCTGCTCGGGCTTCGACATGGCGTCGGCCTTGGTCGCGCGGTCCTCGAAGCTCTTGTCGCAGAACCACGACCAGTTCCATCCGCCCGCGATCGCGCCGCCGCAGCCGAGAATCGGCCCGTAGAAGTCGGACGGATCGGGGAAGTCGGCGATCCAGCCCATGCCGCCCGACCAGGTCAGCGCCGCCTGATCCTTGTTGCCGCCTGCGGCGATGACCTCGGGCTGCGCCAGCGCCTTGATCTCGGCCTTGATGCCGATGGCGGCCAGGTCCTGCTGGATCGCCTGGGCGATGCGCGGATTCGGATCGGTGTTCATCGCGTAGAGCGTCGTCGTGAAGCCATCCTTGAGGCCGGCCTCGGCCATGAGCTTCTTCGCGCCCTCGACGTCATAAGGATAGCCCTTGTAGGCCTTGTCGTAGCCCGGCATCAGCGGCGGCAGCACCTGGTTGGCCGGCGTCGCCCGGCCGTTGATGATGCGCACGATGCGATCCTTGTTGATCGCCATGTTGATGGCCTTGCGGACGCGCACGTCGTCCAGCGGCTTCTTGGTCGTGTTGATCGTGATGTAGCTCGTCTCGAACTGCTCGCGGTCGACGATCAAGTCCTTGGCGTCGGCAGAGTTCTTGATCTCCAGATATTTGGCCGGCGGAATGCCGTCGCCGGCGATGTCGACCTCGCCCTTCTGGAGTCTGCAGGATCGCGACGAGCGGCTCCTGGCCGATTTCGACCTTGAAGCCGTCGAGATTCGGACGCTCGCGGAAATAGTCGGGATTGCGCGAGAACACGAGGCGCTGGCCGGACACCCATTCGTCAAGCTTGAAGGCGCCCGAGCCGACCGGCTTCTTGCCGAAATCGGCGCCCTCCGCCTCGACGACTTCCTTCGGCACGACGGACGCGAAATTGAGCGCGAGCACGTTGAGGAACGTCGCGTCGGGCTGGACTCAGCGTGAACTTGATCGTGGAATCGTCGGGCGTCTCGATGCCGGAGATCGTCGTCGCCGAGCCGTCCGCCATCTTGTCCTGGCCGACGATCGAATGAAAGAAGCCGCCGGCGGGTCCCTGCGTCTTCGGATTCACGCTGCGCTCGATCGAATATTTGACGTCCGCCGCACTGACTTTCCGGCCATTGGTGAACTTGGCCTTGGGGTTGAGCTTGAAGGTGTAGATCAGCCCGTCGGGCGAAATGGTCCAGCTGTCGGCGAGCGAGGGGACGATCTCCGTCGTGCCGAACTTGTAGTCGACGAGGCGCGAGAACAGGCTGTTGATCATCGACCAATTCTGCCAGTCATAGCCGATGGCCGGGTCGAGCGTCGCCATGTCGTCCTTGTAGGTGACGACGATCGTGCCGCCCTGACTGGGCGTGTCGTCGGCGCGGGCGACAGTTCGCGAAGGCCTGCACTGAGGACGAGCGCCATCGCGGCGCTCTTGAGCAATTTTCTGTTCATCAAGCTCTCCCTCCTGTTTGAACTCATCGGACGCGTATTCTCGGATCAAGCAGCGGCGCAACAAGATCGGCGAGCAGATTGCCGAGCACGATCGCGAGCGAGGAGACGAGCGTCACGCCCATGATGATCGGCACGTCCGCCT
Source organism: uncultured Alphaproteobacteria bacterium (assembly GCA_963762335.1). Classification (GTDB taxonomy): domain Bacteria; phylum Pseudomonadota; class Alphaproteobacteria; order Rhizobiales; family Beijerinckiaceae; genus Roseiarcus. The sequence goes on from CAVXKU010000001.1 coordinate 294,666, forward strand.
GCTGGATCGCCTGCCAGGCAAGTTGCCCGATGCCGGGCCAGCCGTAGACGGCCTCGACCACGACGACGCCGCCCATGAACTGACCGATGTCGATGCCGATCATCGCGACGATCGGCAGAAGCGCGTTCGGCAGGGCGTGTCGACAGACGACGCGCGCACGGCTCAGGCCCTTGGCGCGCGCGGTGCGCACATAGTCCTGGTTGAGCACGTCGATCATCGCCGAACGCACCATGCGCGCGTACCATCCGGCGCCCAGAAGGCCGAGCGTCAGCGCCGGCAGAACGACATGGGCCGGCGTGCCGTAGCCGCTCATCGGAAACCAGCCGAGCGGCGCGGCGAAGACGTAGAGCAGCAGCAGCGCGACCACGAATTGCGGCGACGACACGCCGACGAAGGCGAACATCATCACGATGCGATCGACGAAGCCGTTGCGCCGCAGGGCAGCGATGACGCCGAAGCGTGAGCCCCAGCGCGACTTCGACGAGAATGCCGCAGGCCATCAGCACGAGAGTCGCGGGAATGCGCGCCACGACGAGCGTCGCGACTTCGCTGCGCTGGATATAGGAGCGTCCGAGGTCGCCTCGCGACGAGGCCCGTCAGATAGCGCCAGAACTGCAAAGGCAGCGGCAGATCGAGGCCGAGCTGATGGCGAACGTTGGCGATCATCTGCGCGTTGGCGCTGCGGCCGGCGACGAGCGCCGCCGGATCGGCCGGAAGATAGTGCAGCAGCAGGAAGGTGATGATCGCGACGCCGAGCAGCACGGCGACCGCCTGGATGAGCCGCCGAGCCAGCAGCGCCGCCATCAGCCGCGTCCCCGCTGGGTCGGGTCGAGCAGGTCGCGCAAGGCGTCGCCGACAAGATTGAAGGAAAGCGCGGTCGCGAGAATGATCGCGCCGGGAATGAACACGAGCCACGGCGCAGCCTGGAAGTAGCTCTGGCTCTCGTAGATGATGTTGCCCCAGGAGGGCTGCGGCGGCTGCACGCCGACGCCGAGAAACGAGAGCGTCGCCTCGAGCAGCACCGTCGTCGCGACGCCGAGCGTTCCCCAGACGATCGCGCTCGGCATAAGATGCGGCGCGATGTGGCGAAAGAGGATGCGCATGTGCCCGGCGCCGAGCGAGCGCTCGGCCAGGATGAAGTCGCGCTCCACGAGTCCGCGCGTCTCGGTATAGATGATGCGCGCCACCTGCACCCAGTTCACGAGCGCGATCACCAGCGCGACGATCCAGAGGCTGGGCCTGCAGCAGCGCCGCCAGCACGATGGCGAGCAGACAGCGCCGGGAAGGCCATCATCAGATCGGTGAAGCGCATCAGCGCGTTGCCGACAAACCCGCTGACATAGCCGGCCACGACGCCGACGATCATTCCGATCGTGACGGCGACGCCGTTGGCGACGAGGCCGATGACGAGCGAGGTGCGCGCGCCGAAGAGGAGCCGCGACAGGAGATCGCGGCCGAGCGTGTCCGTGCCGAGCCAATATTTCGAGCCGGGCGGCAACGGCGCGCCGTCCAACGACAGGCCGTCGAACGGTTGCTCGTCGGGCGAGATAGGGCGCGAGCCACGGCGCGCCGATGGCGGCGAAGACGACGGCCGCGATCAGAAGCACCGCCACACAAGTCGCCGGCTGGCGGGCGATTTCGACGAGCGCGCGCTTCATCCCGGCCTGTCTCCGCGGGCTCGGCGAGGATGGACGCCGCGGCCTGCTCAAGGGTCAGCCGCGTCTGCATCGCCTCGCGACGCAGCCGGCCATAGGCTTCGTTCTCGTCGCAACCGTCCGCGGCCATCAAGGTCCGCACGGCGGCGTGCACCAGCGGGCGCAGCCGCACGCGCTCTTCGAGCCTCGCGATGCGTTCGTTGAGCTTGCCGAGCCTCCGCGTGACGGCGCGTCGCCATCACCAGCGCCGGATAGACAGCGGAAGCGGTGACGGGTTTGGCGATGAGCGCGTCGGCGCCTTGATCGAGCGCCCAGGCGATGCGGCCGGGCGCCTCGGAGGCGAGCAACGCGACGAGGGGGATCGGCTTTTCGGACCGGCGTCCACGGCAGAAGCCCGTCCCATCCTTCGTCGGCGTCGACAAGAACGATGTCGACATCCTCGACAGCGCGCAACGGCTGCCAGCGCGCCTCGGCGCGAAATCCAAGCAGGGCGCACTGGCGAACGAGACGATCGGTCGTGTCGCCCGGGCGATGCAGGATGACGGCTCTCTGGCCAAGGAAGCTCAGCGTCGCCTTCATGACACGATCCTGAGCTGCGGCTGCGCGCTTCGGGCGGCTGAACGGTGGTCCGCCGGCGGATGAGATAGGGGTCCGCCGACCGCGGCTGGTCGGGACTGAAGGATGACGAAGTCGGCGCCCGATATCCGGCCAAGCAGAAACGGCAGATTGGCGTGATTGGTGGCCGGATCGATACGCAGCGGTCCGAGGGGACTCGGCGCCTCGAGGCCGGCAAGGGCAGCGCGGACTTCGACAGGATCGTCGCGTTCCGCAGCGGCTCACGGCCTCCACGCAGAGGCGAACCGTCGCATAGCTGGTCGCGAAATAGCTCGACACGCGCCGCTCGGAGCCGAAACGCGCCGCGACCTGCGCTTTGAGAGCGCGGTTCGCGACACTGTCCAGACTGTCGAAATAGGATGCGGCGGCGAGCTGGCCGTCCGCGACGCCGAACCCGATCTCGGGCAATTCGCATTCGGTCAGATCGCAGCTCACGACCGGGCAGCGCTCCGGGCGGAAAGCGGGATCGCGCCGTCCGAGTTCCCGCATGGCTCGCAGAAAAGCGTGGTTCGAGGGGCCGAGCATATTGCTGAGAATGAAGTCCGGCCGGCGCGCGGCGACCTCCGCGACGATGCCGATCGACGTCGGTGTCGCCGATGGGAAGGCAACGCTCGCCGACGATCTCGCCGCCCGCCTCGGTGACGATCTCGCGCGCGAGGCGGTTCATCTCCCAGCCCCAGATATAGTTCGCTCCGGTCAGATAGACGCGCCGCCCGTAGGCCGGCAGCATGTGCTCGAAGAGCGGCAGGAGGTGCTGGTTCGGACAGGCGCCCGTGTAGATCACGTTCGGGTTGGCCTCGAAGCCTTCGTAGGGGCAAACGTACCAGAGCAGGGCGTCGTGCTTCTCGATGACGGGAATGACGTCCTTGCGCGCCTGCGAGGTCACCGTGCCGATCACGTGCCGGCACCCGTCCTCCTGGAGCATCTTCCGGGCCAGTTCGATGTAGAGCTCGCTCGATCCGGCCGGATCTCCGAAGACCGGCTCGATCGCGATGGAGCACGACGCCTCGCAGTTCCTCGATCGCGGTCATCGCGCCGTCACGGCAATCTCGCCCGAGCACGCCATAGTCGCCGGAGGTCGAGAAGAGGATGCCGAGACGCAAAGACGTCATATCGCCTCAACGAAAACGCCCCACGATGCAGTCCCGTTGAGGAACTGCGCCGCGGGGCGCAAATGCCCAAGCCCCTTCGGGCGAAATGCTCGCCGATCAGCCCAAACTGACCGGCAGACGCTCAGCATTACAGCTTCGACAGGAGAGTCAAGGCGCGGGGCGCCTAATCAGCGTGCTGTGAGCGCCCCTCTTTGCGGCATGGCGCCGTCTAGTCGTACGCCGGGGAGTTCGCCGCAGCCGCCGACGATGACGAGCCAATCGCGATGGGCCAAGATCGAGGCGAGATCAGCCCGCCAGCATTTTCGCGACCATGAATCCCGAACCCGCGCCCGTGCCGGCGCCCGGCCAGGTCGAGGCGCCGCACATGTAGAGATTGCGCACGGGCGTTCGATAGCGCGACCAGCCCGCGACGGGCCGCAGGAAGAAGTTCTGGTCGAGATGATGGCTGCCGGAGAGATTGTCGCCCCCGATCAGATTCGGGTTCTCTCGCTCGAGATCGAGCGGCGAGAAGACCGCCCGGCCGAGCACCCGGCTCTTCAACCCCGGCGCATAGGATTCGAGGATCTCCATGACGCGCTCCGCATAGGGTTCTCGGGCCTCGTCCCACTTACGGGCGGCAATGGTCCCTCCGGCGTCGCCTCGAATCTCTGCTGGCAGAACGCGGACCTGAACCCAGAGCACGTGCTTGGCCTGCAGGCGCGCGCGAGGGATCGATCGCCGTCGGCTGGCCGACGACCAACACCGGCTCGGCGGGCAGGAGTCCGGCCGACGCCTCGGCATAGACCCGCGCCATCATCTCAAGGTCAGGCGCGACATGCACATAGGCGAACTCCCGCAAAGCCCTTCCGGCTCGCCAGTCGGGCAGGTCGTCCAGCGCAAGGTGGATCATCATCGTGCCCGGGCCGGCGCGAAAGTTCTTGAGCGCTCTCCTGAACGAAGCGGGCGTCGCGTCGGACGGAGCCAATTGCTCGAAGACGATCTTCGGATGAACATTGGCGATGATCGTGCTTGGCCTCAAGTTTGCGGCCGCTGCGCAATGTCACGCCGGATGCTGCGCCGTTAACGACGTCGATCTTTGCGACGCCGTCTCCAAGCAGGAGTTCGCCGCCCTTCGCCTTCAGCGCCCCGACCATCGCCTTGACGATCGTATCCGCGCCGCCCTGCCCGATCACCATGCCGAGGCTCTGGTTGGCCATGGATTCGAGATAGGGAAACAACGCGCCTCCCGCGACGTCCGGCGCGAAATCGAGATGCAGGCCCCACGCGGCCATCATCGCCTTGACCTTCGGATGGTCGAAGCGCGCGTCGAGAAAGTCGCGCGGAGACGCGAGCAGCATCTTCAACGTATCGAACAGCCAGTGCGTTCCCCTGGCTCGCCACGCCTTCCAGACGACTTTCGCCGCCGCGAGGGAGGGCATGGGCGAACCCAAAAGGGCGAAGATGTGGGGCGCGTCATTGCCGAACTGTCCAAGCAGATCCTGCCAGGCTTTTGCGTCGGCCGGCGAGAGAGCGGAAATGCCGGCGAGCGTCTTCTCCAGCGAACGGCTCACGCCGAGATAGCGTTCCGTCGCGAAACACACGTCGCGAAGCAATTCTCGGCCGGCGCGAAAGCGAGGCCGTGCGCGAGCAGCGCGTCCTTGTGGGCGGCGAAAAAAGGCGAGCCCGCGAACATGGAAAGATTCATCGCACAGAGATCGTGTCGGAAGCCTGGAAGGGTCAGTTCGCGCGTCTTGACGGCGCCGCCCGGTTCGTCCTTCGCTTCGACAACGGCGACGCGCTTCCCCTTCTCGGCAAGGTGCACAGCCGCCGCCAGGCCATTGTGTCCCGCCCCGATGATGATTGCGTCGTAGGCCATTCAGGCTTCGATCCTCATTCCATGCATTTCCAAGCAATCGTGCGAGCGGGCGAGGAAGGCAAAAGGGCAGCCCCGCGAGCCGGCGATCGGTTCGTCAACTGTGCCAAAGCAAGCAAGTTGCCGCAGTTTGACAGCGTTCACAACATAACCGGCTTGTCCGGATGCTCTCTGTCTTTGGGGGCGCCCGCCACGCAGATTGTTGCAAGCTCATATTTCCATGGCCTAAGCTTGCGCGCCGCCGCGGCGGGAGCGAACGCAACGACCCGTTGGAGGCGCCGCGACAGGAGGATTTTCATGAGTTCAAACACAGCGCTGACCAACCTTGCCTCAGCGCTCCTGACAGGATCGGTCAAGGTCGTGGACCTGTCCGCTCCGCTCGGCCCCAACACCCCTGTCCTGTTATCTCCCGCCGAACATCGGCAAGAACACGCCGCCGGTGAAGGTCCATTCGATTTCGAAATATGATGCGGACGGTCCCTATTGGGCGTGGAACTGGCTCGAACTCGGCGAGCATACCGGAACTCATTTCGACGCGCCCCGGCACTGGATCAGCGGCAAGGATTATCCGGACGGAACGACCGACACGATTCCGCCCAAGAACTTTGTGGCGCCGGTCAACGTGATCGATCGATCCGAAGGAGTCGGCGGCGAATCCGGACTATCTGCTCACGCCCGACAGCATCAAGGAATGGGAAAAGCAGCACGGCGACATCGAGGCCGGAACGTGGGTGCTGCTCCGCACCGATTGGTACAAGCGCAACGGCAGTACGGATAGCTTCCTCAACGCCGACGACAAGGGACCACATTCCCCCGGTCCGACGGCGGAGGCCATTTCCTATCTCATATCCAAGGGCGTCATTGGGTGGGGCCAGGAGACGGTCGGCACGGACGCCGGCTCTGCCGGAGGCATGGACCCGCCCTTTCCCGCGCATACGCTCATGCACAAGGCTAATCGCTATGGCCTCGCGAGCCTGTGTCAGCTGGACCAGCTTCCGCCCAAGGGCGCGGTGCTGATCGCGGCGCCGCTGAAGTTCGTGGATGGGACCGGCTCTCCGGTTCGCGCGCTGGCTCTTGTTCCCGCCTGAGCGCGTGGCCAGCGCCGATTACGTCATCGTCGGCGGCGGGATCAACGGCCTCGTCGCCGTCGGCCATGCTTGGCAAGAAGGGCCGGAAGGTTCTGCTTCTGGAACGCAGCGATCGCGTCGGCGGCTGCTTGCGTACGGAGGCCATCACCGCTCCGGGCTTCATCCATGACGTGATGGCGACGACGCTTGTTCTGTTCCTGACTTCGCCCGCCTATGGCGCGATCGGCAAGGACCTCGAAGCGCGCGGGTTTCAGGTCGCACATTCCGATCTGCCGACCGGCGTTCTCCGGCCGGACGGGTCGCACGTGCTCTTCTCGCGCGACCGGGCGCGCAACGTCGCGACCTTCGAGGCCCTCGCGAAAGGCGACGGCGAGGCCTTCGCGCGCGAGATGGACCGGATGGGCGCGGACGCGCCTTTCCTGTTCGCGCTGCTGGGCGGACGCCTATGGTCGCAGCAGACGGCGCTGCTATTGGCGCGCGAAGCCTGGAAGCGCGGTCCGCGCGCACTTGCGGCGTGGTTCGGCGAAGCGCTGCGCCCCGCGCGCCATTACCTGGAATCGACCTACGCTTCCGACACCATTCACGCGCTCTGGGCGCCATGGGGCCTGCATTGCGGCCTCAATCCGGAGAGCGCCTATTCGGCGCAGATGGTGAAGGTCATTGCGTTCGCGGTCGAAATGGCCGGCTGCCCAATCGCGATCGGGGGCGCGAAGACTCTGGTCAACGCCTTCGAGCGGCTGATCGCAGACAATGGCGGACGCATCCAGTGTGGCGCGGACGTCGACCGCGTCGAGACAGGCGCCGACGGGCGGGCGCGCGCCGTGCTGCTCAATTCGGGAGAGCGGATCGAAGCGTCGCAAGGAATCATCTGCTCGATGACCCCGACGCAGCTTTATGGACGGCTGCTGCGCGATCATCCCGCTCCGACGAACCGCCCGCGAGTCGCTCAAGCACTATCGCTACGGCAAGGGCGACATGCAGATCCATTACGCGCTGAACGCGCCGCCTCGATGGAAAGGCGGCGACGAACTCGGCAAGGTCGCGCTTCTCCACGTCACGCCCGGTCTCGACGGCGTTTCGCGCGCCGCCAACGAATGCGAGCGCGGCCTGTTGCCCGCCGAGCCAACGATCTGCGTCGGTCAGCCGACAGCGCTCGATCCGTCGAGAGCGCCGGAAGGCAAGGCGATCCTTTGGCTGCAATTGCCGGAAGCGCCGCGCCACATCAAGGGCGACGCGAAGGGCGAAATTGCGGCGCCCGCGGACGGAAGCTGGACCCCGGAGATTCGCGAGGCCTACGCCGATCGGGTCGAGGCGCTGTTCTCTCGCCACATCGAGAATTTCTCTTCGCTGGTGATCGCCCGCAAGGTCTATTCGCCGGCGGATCTCGAGGCGCTGAACGTCAATCTGGTCGGAGGCGATCCGTATGGAGGCTATTGCGGCCTCGACCAGTTCTTCCTGTGGCGCCCCTATTCGGGTCTCGACCAACCACAACACGCCCGTTCCCGGCCTCTATCAGATCGGCGCCTCCACGCATCCCGGGCCAGGGCTTGGAGGCGGCTCCGGTTTCCTGCTCGCCAATGCGCTGAAATGAGCGATCAGACCTCCATCAAGGGATCGCCATTCGAAGACCCGTTCTGGTTGCACGGCGGGAGCCTCAGCCTTCGGCCGACGCTCGGACAGATCGGCCTGCAGCAGTTCGCGCCCTATCTCATCAACCGGATCTCCTTGAGCTGGGTGACGCAACTCGCCTCGGCGCTCAAGGCGCACGACATGACGACGACGCAAATGCGAGCGCTTGCGGTGCTCAGCATCTCCTCGCCCGTCACCATCAATGAGCTCTCGCAATTCGCCCTTACCGAACAATCGACGATGAGCCGGACCCTGGACGCGCTCGAGGAGCAGGCGTTCATCGTCCGCAAGCCTCGGCCTGAGGATCTGCGGGTGCGCGACGTCGAAATCACTCAGGCCGGACGGGACGCTTTCGCGAAGGTCTGGCCGATGATGTACGACCTGCTTCTCAAGATGTTCGAGGGGATCGACAACGAGGAATACAAGGCCTTCACGGCGACGATGCATAAGATGATGCTGAACATCCGCAAGCACGGGATTTGATGGCGCCCCGCTCTGCGTGACGACGCGGCCTACAGCGTCGCGACCGTCTTCAACACGCCGTCCAGCGCAACGCCGTTCTCATCGGCGAGCGCTGCGCGCTTGAGCCGCTCGAGCCAGACAGGCCCGTCCTCCCGCGAGGCGAGCTTCGGCACGGCGGCGATCACGCGGTCGAATTTCGATAATCCACGCGCATGGGTGTCCGAATAGCCTTTGACCAACCGCCGGCAGGCCAGGGCTTCGACGCCAAGCTCGTAGCGCGCCTCCAAGGCTTCAACTGCGACTTTCAGCCAGGCCTCGCGATGCGCCGTTTCGCGAGCGTGGCGCAGCGTGTTGCGACGACGCGGGCCGAGGCTCGCCGCCGCGGCTAGCATCAGATAGCCAGTAACCGTGTTCGTCCGGATCCGGCGGCCGCGATCGACGACCTTCCGCAAGCGGGCGACGAGTGACGGGCCGGGCTTCGATCCACTCGCCCAGACCCCTCGGCAGCGAGCCGCAAAGCTCCTCCACGCGGGGGTGAAAATACTCCGTGGTCATCACGATCGCGTCGGGCGCGGCGTCCACTTCCTTGCGGACGCGCTCCTGCCGCGAGGCGCGGATCTTGAGGTCGGCGACGCGCGGAACGTCGTCATAGGCCATCGCGGTCGCGAGATATTTGGCCGCGGCGACGGTGAAGGCGAAACCCTTCGTCGCGCCGCCATGATCCCGGTCGCGCTCGGCGAGCGCGCCGAGGCGGTCGAGATATTCGAGCCCATAAGTCGGATCGAGATAGTCGACCAGTTTGCGCGCTCCGGCCGTGATCATCGGCTGCGCCTCGGCGGGGAAGTCCGCGGATGCGCTCACCGATCCGGTCAAGATCGGCGTCGCCCGTTCTTTCTGGCCAGTTCGTGAAGCGCTTCTCGGGAAAGCGTTGGATGGGCTCGATCGGATTCGCGTTCGTCTGATCGAAGGCCGCGGCGAAGGCGCTAAGGCTTGCCTCCACGCCAGACCCGCCGGCGCGGATCGCTTCCTCAAAGGCTGCGCGCGTAAAGGGCAACGCTCCAGACGCCGCGAGCGCGCCGAACATCGTCGACGGAAATGACGCTTCCTTTCGCCTTGGCCATCGCCTCCATGTCGAAGGCGATCACTCGTTTGGCGGCGAATTCCGTGGCGAGCGACACGACGCGCCGGATCGGCGACGCCGTCGCCGGGCGCCTGTTTCTCGACCACAGCCAGCGCGCGGTGGGTCGAGGCGATCAACGTCGTCCGGTCGGGGGTGACGAGGCCGCGCAGCACCGAACGCCCGGCTTCCATGAGCTCCGCCGCCATCACGATGTCGACGTCGCCCGGCGTCGGCATGAGCGCGAAGACCGGCTGCGCCCCGCCCTTCGGCGGCGCCATTTCGATGTAATAGATGGTGGCGCCGGTGCGCTGCGCGACGCCCGGCACGGAGGTGGACTGCGCCGCCCAGCCTTGCGCTTCCGCAAGCCAAACGATCCAGTCGGCGAGCACGCCGCCGCCCTGCCCGCCCATCGCGAGAATGGCGAGCGAGATGCGCTCGGATGAGCGCCCGGGCGAGCGGCTCGCGCGCTCGACTCACCCCGCCTCCCCGACGAGACGAACCTGTCCACGCGCTCCTGCGCGCTTCAAACCAGCCGATCACCTTGGCGCGAAAGCGCTGCGATGCGGCGGTCCCATCCGGTCGGATTGTGAAGAACCTCGGCGCGATAGAACGACGGGCACAGAGCCGCCGCCTCGGCGACCTCGCCGCAATTGCCGCAGCCGACGCAATTCTCGTCGATCGCGGCGACCGGATCGTCCTTCAGCGGATCTTCGGTCTGTTTGACCGACAGCGACGGGCAGCCCGAGAGGCGGATGCAGGCGTGATCGCCGGTGCAGATGTCCTCGTCGACGCCGAACTTTTCGCGCACCACGCGCTGTCCCGTCTTGATGGCTTTGTTCAGGATCGGGCGCACGCGGCGCTGCTTGTTCAGCATGCATTCGGACGAGGCGACGATGATCTTCGGGCCTTCCGCTTTGGTCGTTAGCGCCTCGCGCAGCGTGTCGCGCATCTTCGCGACGTCATAGGTGCGGTCGATCTGGCGCACCCATTGCGCGCCGACGCCGCGCACCGCGTTGACGATGCTGTTGTTGGTCTTTCGCCGCGGATTGAGCGCGCGGGACGAGGGAATGTCCTGGCCGCCGGTCGCCGCCGAATAGAAATTGTCGACGATCAGCGTGACGCCGTCATGCTTGTTGAACACGGCGTTGCCGACCGACGAGGCGAGCCCGTTGTGCCAGAAGCCGCCGTCGCCGAGCACGGAGATCGAGCGCTTGCCCGCGGGCACGTTGAAGGCGGAAGCCGAAGCGGGCCCGAGGCCGTAGCCCATCGTCGTCGAGCCGATGTTGAACGGCGGCAGGATCGAGAAACAGATGGCAGCCGATGTCGGCCGAGATGTGATGCTGGCCGAGTTCCTCCTCGACGAGCTTCATCGCCGCGAAGATCGGCCGCTCGGGACAGCCGATGCAGAAGCCTGGCGGACGCGGGGGCACGACTTCGGCGAGCTTCTTCACTCGGGGATCGGCGAGAATCGGAGCAGGATCCGGCAGCGGCGGCTCGTTGCCAAGCAGCTCGCGAGCGTAGGTCGAGAGAAACTTGCGCAAGCCCGTCGCCAGCACCGGCGCGGTGTATTCGCCGCCCATCGGCAGCACGTCCTTGCCGGAGACCTTCGTCTGGATGTCGCGGCGGCGCAGGATGGTGTTGAGATCGCGCTCGATATAGTCCGGCGCGCCCTCCTCGACCACCAGCACGGCTTTCTTGCCGCGGCAGAATTCGATGAGTTCGTCCTCGATCAGAGGATAGGCGACGTTGAGCACATAGAGCGGGACGGAGCAGCCGCCGTGGGCGTCGGCGAGGCCGAGATATTCGAGCGCTCGCATCGTCGTGTTCTACATGCCCGCCCAGCAGCACGACGCCGACGTCGCCCTTCGCGGGGCCGAAGGTCTCGTTGAGCTTGCGCGACTTGATGAATTCGACCGCCGCCGGCATGCGCCGCTCGAGCTTCTCCTTTTCGTGCATGAACGAGGCGGGCGGCAGCACGATGCGGTTGACGTCGCGCACCGGATTTTCCAGCGCCTCGCGCAGCGTGAATGTCGGCTTGCGGTTGTCTTTGCAGACGAACTGGCCGTGCATGTGACAGGTGCGGATGCGGATTTCGAGCATCACCGGCGTGTTCGAGGCCTCCGACAGCTCGAAGCCCTCTTCGACCATGCGAACGATGGTCGGCAGGTTCGGTCGCGGGTCGAGCAGCCAGATCTGCGACTTCAGCGCATAGGCGTGGCTGCGCTCCTGCATGATCGAGGAGCCTTCGCCGTAATCCTCGCCGATGATGATCAGCGCGCCGCCGGTCACGCCGCCGGAAGAGAGATTGGAGAGCGCGTCGGCGGCGACATTGGTGCCGGCGGTCGACTTCCAGGTCACCGCGCCGCGCACCGGATACATGACGGAGGCCGAGAGCGTCGCTGCGGCTGTCGCCTCGGAGGCCGAGGTTTCGAAATGCACGCCGAGTTCGTCGAGCACGTCCTTGGCGTCGGCGAGCACGTCCATCAGATGCGAGATCGGCGAGCCCTGATAGCCGCCGACATAGGAGACGCCGGACTGCAGCAGCGCCTTGGTGATCGCGAGAATGCCTTCGCCGCGGAAGATTTCGCCGTCGCCGAGTTTGAGATCCTCGACCTCGCGAGCGAATGAGCGTTCGGCCATCGCGCGCCTCCTTGCCAATTGGAGCTTGGCCAATTGGAGCTGATCGGCCGCTAGAGGGGCGGCGCTACATCTGCAAAAGCATATTTTTTGCACGAAATCGCTGTCAATGCCGGAAGTTCAGGGGTTGCGGGCCGGGAAGCGCGCTGCAAATTCAGGCAATGGCGCCGCAAATGCGGGCTCGTCTGAAGCGCTTTCAGCGATTGACTCATCCATATCACTCTGAACAAAGTATCTATGAATTTGCATGTAATTACGGCCCAACGGCTTGACGGCGCCCGCCAGAGTTGTCCGATTGTTCGACGCAGCGACGGGCGGGCAATCGAACGCTTCGGCTAAGCGTACTTCGGCTAATAAGATTGGGCCTGTGCAGCGGGTTCGGGATGGGAGGGTTCAAGATGATCAACGTCAATCGGCGCGAGGCGCTCGCGCTCGGCGGAGCAGGAATTCTTTCGGAGCTTTTGTTTCCGGCGACGGCGCGCTCGCGCAGGCCGCCGACAAGCTGACGATCGCCTTCAACGTCAACCTGCCGTCGTTCGATCCGACGGTCGGGCCCTCGGCGGTCAATCCCACGCATCCAGGCGATCTATCGCGCGATCTTCGATCAATCCGTCGGCCAGAACGCCCGATCTTTCCTTCGCGCCCGGCCTTCTGACCACCTGGGGCTGGAACGACGACAAGATCGAAGGTCTGGATGGACGTGCGCGAGGGCGTCGTCTGGCATGACGGCTCGCCGTTCACGCCCGAAGACGTCGTCTGGTCGCTTGAGCGCGCCGGCGATCCGAAGACCGGCAATCCGATCCAGTTCGTCTGGGGCACGCTCGGCAATTTCAAGATCGAAGGCCATCGCATCACCGCGGACGTCAAGAAGTTTCGATCCCGACCGTCTTCAAGTGGATGGCGTTTCTGACCGGCTACGTCCTGCCGAAGGCCTACTTACACCAAGGTCGGCGCGGAGGGCTTCGAGAAGAAGCCGATCGGCACCGGGCCCTACATGGTCGACGAATATCAGGGCAATTCGTTCCTGCGCCTGAAGCGCAACGACAAATATTGGGGCCCGAAGCCGGCCTTCGAGACCGTCGATCTTCAAGTTCGTGCCCGATCGGCACGAGCCGCGTCGCCGAGATCGAGAGCGGCTCCTCCGACGTGACGCTCGAGATCCCCTACGAGGAATACGACCGGCTGAAGGCAGAAGCCGGGACTCGCCGGCGTGTGCGAGCCGGTCTCCGACATCGGCATGATCTTCATCACCAACGTCGAGAAGGAGATGCTGGACGAGAACGTCCGGCTCGGCGGCCATCCACGCCATCGACAAGGACGTGATCGCCAAGCGCTTGCTGCGCGGCTACGCCACGCCGATCGCGACGCTCGAGGCGCCGGGCTACGACGCCTTCGATCCGTCGATCAAGGATCACTTACGACCCGGAACAGTCGAAGAAGCTGCTCGCCGCGAGCGGCTATTCGCCGGAGAAGCCGGTCAAGTTCAAGATCCAGACGACGCGCGGCTTCAAGCCGAAGGACTACGAGATGGTCCAGGCGATCGTCGGCATGTGGCGCAAGGTCGGCATCGACGGCCGACATCGAGGTCTACGAGATCGCCAAGCACTACGAGCTGCGCGCCGGGCACAAGCTCGCGCCGATGGCCTTCTACAATTGGGGCAACGCGATCGGCGATCCGACGACGTCGACGGGCTTTGCGATGTTCTCGCCGTCGCCGCATTCGGGCTGGAAGTCGAAGGATGTCGACGACATGATCGGCCCGCTGTGGGGCGAGAAGGACGAGGCCAAGCGCATCGCCGGCTGGAAGGCGGTCGACAAATATATCGCCGAGAAGGGCTATGTGATCCCGCTCGTGCAGTATTCGCAGCCGATCGTCTACAAGTCGTCGCTGAAGGTGACGCCGAACGGCACCGGCGCGCTGCAGCCGACTTGGTCGTCGAAGGCCGTGAACGCAGGAGAGGGGCGCGGACGCTAGGCGCGATTTCGCGCTTCCTCGCCTTTCGCCGCAGGCGAATGATGTCGGCGCAGCGGTCCTGAATCGCCTCGGCTATGGCCGCCATCACGCTGTTCGGCGTCGCCGTCATCGTCTTCGTGCTGCTGCGCGTCGTGCCCGGCGATCCGATCGCGATGATGATCTCGCCGGGCGCTTCGCCCGCCGACATCGCGGCGCTGCGCGCCCATTACGGCCTCGACGCCAGCCTGCCCGTCCAGTTCCTGGTCTGGGTCGGAGGATCTCGCTGCGCGGCGATTTCGGCACGTCGATCTCGCTGCATCGCAACGTGCTCGCGATCTCTGGCGAACGCCTGCCGGCGACGCTCGAACTCGCCGCTCGCCGCGCTCGTCTTCGCCGTGCTGCTCGGCGGCGCCGTCGCGATCATGCGGCGCTGATGAGCGAACCGCACTCGCGCCGATGATCGACGCGCTCAACGGCCTGTTTCTCGCCGTGCCGGATTTCATCTGGGCCTTCGTGCTCGTGCTCGCTGTTCGGCGTCTTCGTCGCCGGTGTTGCCGCTCTCCGGCCGCATCGATCCGAGCATCGACGTCCGAATTTCGTCGACGCCCGTTCTATCTGCTCGAGAGCCTGCTCACCTTGCGCTTCGCGATCGTTCTTCGACGTTCTGCGGCACATGATCATGCCGACGCTGGCGCTCGGCCTGCCGCTCGCCGCCGTCATCGCGCGCGTGCTCAAGGAATCGCTGCGCGAGGCGATGGTGCAGGACTACGTGCTGCTCGCACGGCTGAAGGGCATGTCCAAGCTGCGCCTCGTGCTGCAGGAGGCGCTGCGCAACGCGGTCGGGCCGACGCTCGCGCTGACCGGCGTCCAGTTCACCTTCCTGATCGGCGGCACGGTCATCGTCGAGCGCATCTTCGCCTATCCCGGTATCGGCAACATGGCGATCGACGCCGTCATCAATCGCGACCTGCCGCTGATCCAGGGCCTGACGCTGGTGTTCGGCGCGCTGTTCATTCTCGTCAACATGCTCGTCGATCTCTGGTCGCTGCGCTCCAATCCGAGGCTGCGCCATGGCTGACGCGCGGCTCTTGCGCGCGCGCCGCAACGGACGGCACGCCGCGCACGAGCCGCTTGGCAGATGCGCTGTCGGCGCCTGCCTGCGCGCGATCCGCAAGGTGGCGATTCGGCGGCGGCTTCATTCTCTTCCTGCTGGTCCTCGCGCTCGGCGCCCCCTGGATCGCGCCGAAGGATCCGCTGGAGCAGGATCTCATTCTCGGCGCGACGCCGCCGTCCTGGCTTCGCCGGCGCCGAGCCCGGCCATTGGCTCGGCACCGACGATCTCGGCCGCGATGTGCTCTCGCGCGTGATCTACGGCTCGCGCGTCGCGCTCACGGTCGCCTTCGTCGCCGTCCAGTCCTCGCCGCCGCGCTGGGCTCCGCGCTCGGCCTGCTCGCCGGCTGGCGTCGCGGCTGGGTCGACGCGACGATCTCGCGTCTGGTCGAAATCTGGATGGCGTTTCCGCCGGTGCTGCTGTCGATCCTGCTGGTCGCGGTCGTCGGCGCCGGCGTCGGCTCGGTGATCGCCGCCATCGCCATCATCGACTGGACGCGCTTCTGCCGCGTCGTGCGCGCCGAGACGATGAACCAGGCGAGAGCGACTATGTGACGGCCGCGCGCACCATCGGCTTTTCGCCGCACGCGCATCCTGATCCGCGAGATCTTTCCCGAACGTGCTGCCGGTGCTGATCGCGCTGGTCAGCCTGGAAATGGGCATCGCGGTGATCGTCGAGGCGATCCTGTCCTTCGTCGGCCTCTCGGTCTCCTCGGACACGCCGACCTGGGGCGGCATGATCGCCCAGGGGCGGCAGATCATCCATGAGGGCTGGTGGGTGCTCGCGGCGCCGCTCGTCGTGCTGTTCGTCACCGTGCTCGCCTTCAACCTGCTCGGCGACGGCCTGCGCCGCGCGCTCGACCCGGTGATGCGCCGATGAGCGAGCCGGTACTCGCCGTCTCGGCCTCAGCGCCGTCTCGGACCGCGATCGCGACGCCGATCCTGCGCGACGTCTCGCTGACGGTCGAGCGCGGCGAAACGCGCGGCCTCGTCGGCGAAAGCGGCGCCGGAAAATCGACGATCGGCAAGGCGATCCTCGGCATCCTGCCGCGCACCGTCCGCGTCACCGCCGGCGCGATCCGCTTCGAGGGTCAGGATCTCTGACGATGCCGGCGAGCGCCGCTGCGGCAGCCTCATCGGCGAGCGGATCGCGCTGATTCCGCAAGACCCGCTGACGGCGCTCAATCCCGGCCGGCGCATCGAGGCGCAGCTGACCGACGGCCTCCGGCTTGTAGCGCGGCCTCGGACGCCGCGCGGCGCGCAAGATCGCGCTTGCAAGCTGCTCGAAGAAGTGCACATTCGCGAGCCCGAGCGTGTGCTCGCGGTGCTTATCCGCACGAGCTCTCCGGCGGCATGCGCCAGCGCGTGCTGATCGCCGCCGCCTTCGCGCTGGAGCCGAAGCTGATCGTCGCCGACGAGCCGACGACGGCGCTCGACGTGACCGTGCAGAAGCAAATCCTGCGCCTGATCCGCGCGCATGCAGACGCGCGCACGGCACGGCGGTCCTGTTCGTGACGCACGATCTCGGCGTCGTCGCGCAGGTCTGCGACAGCGTCACGCTGCTGTTCGGCGGCAAGGTCATCGAGGAGGGCCGGACGGCGGACATGTTCGAGCGCGCCGCGGCACCCCTATACGCGCGCGCTTCTCGACGCCTGCCCGCGCTACGACCGGCCGAAGGCTGGCGCTGCGGCCCATCCCCGCCGAAGTCGATCGCCCGCCTGCGTCGCCGAGGCGGCGGCGCCATGAGCGCGACGATCTTCTCGTCGCCGACAACATCGAGGTCGTCTTTCGGCACGCGAGCGGCGTCTGTTCGGCGGCGCGACGCCGCGCGTCGATGTCCTGAGGGGCGTCAGCTTGCGGATCGCGCGCGGCGAAACCGTCGGCATCGTCGGCGAAAGCGGCTCGGGCAAGACGACGCTCGGGCGCGCGCTGCTGCGGCTCGTCGACGTCGACCGCGGGACGCGTCGGACTTCGACGGGCGCGACATCACCCGCCTGCCGGAAGCGGCGATGCGGCCGCTGCGGCGACGCATGCAGCTGATCTTCCAGGACCCGATGGCGTCGCTCAATCCGCGCCACACGATCCGCCGGATCGTCACGGAGCCGATGCTGTTCCACGGCGTCGCGACGCGACCGAGGCCGACGCCGAAGTCACGCGCGCGCGCGATCTTCGACCGGTTCAGCCTGCCGGCCGCGTGCCTCGATCGCTATCCGCACGAACTCTCGGGCGGCCAGCGCCAGCGCGTCGGCATCGCGCGCGCCGCGCTGCTTGCGCCCGACTTCGTGCTTGCCGACGAGATCGTCTCTGGCCTCGACGTCTCGACGCAGGCGCAGGTGCTCAACCTGCTCGGCGGCCTGTCGCGCGATCTCGGCCTCGCCATGGCTTTCATCAGCCACGACCTCTCGGTGATCCGCGCCGTCTGCGACCGCGTCTACGTCTTCGCGCACGGCGAGATCGTCGAGGAAGGCCCCTGCGACGAGCGTCTTCGCCGCGCCGACAGCACGCCTACACGCGCGCGCTGCATCGACGCGATCCCGTCTTCCGCCGTCAGTCCAGACTGGCTTCGACGCGACACGGCTGCGGAGGTCGCGGCTCGACAAGGCGGCGCGAAGCAGCGCTTGCGTGGCCAAGAGGGAGTAAGCATGCGTCAAAGCATTCTTTGCACGGTGTCGGCGGCGTTCGCGCGTCGCTTCAGGCTCGGGGATCGCCGCACGGCCGACGGACTTCCCGGCATGCGCGGCCACGACCACACCGGCATCACCGTGCCCGACATGATGCAGGCGGTCGACTTCTTCGTCGACGTGCTCGGCTGCAAGAAGGCGATGTCGTTCGGACCGTTCTCGGACGAGCCAAGGGCACCTTCATGAAGGACGCGCTCGACGTCAATCCGCGCGCGGTCATCACGCAGATCACGCATGGTGCGCTGCGGCTTGGGCTCGAACATCGAGCTGTTCAGCTATCAGTCGCCGGACCAGAAGGTCGTCCAGCCAAAGAACAGCGACGTCGGCGGCTATCACATCGCGTTCTACGTCGACGACATCAAGGCGGCCGACGACTATCTGCGCCGAAGGGCGTCTGGACCATGTTCGGCCCGATTCCGATCACCGAGGGACCCGCCGCGGGTCAGGCGATCGTCTATTTCAAGGCGCCGTGGGGCCTGCAGATGGAGGCGATCTCCTATCCGAACGGGCATGGCCTACGAGAAGGACGCGTCGACGGTCCTGTGGACGCCGAAAGACCCGGCTAAATAAAAAAAGCCCGTCGGAATAGCGCTGACACAGCTGACGTTGGGCATTCGAACAAGCGGAGTGAGTCGCGAACGTGGCGAGCCTGCCCGTCCTCATCGATATTTCTTCGGCGAGGATTGGCGGCCGCGAACCGTCGCACAATCAGACGCCGGGAACCTACCGCCGCCCGAAATCTTTTGTAGGCTCTGCGGGCGAAACGAGGCCCGTTATGACGTCGACAAGTTCTTCACGCGAGAGACCGGGATTTTCCAGCCACCATCTGGCGACAGCGTGCAAACCCTCTTTGAGAAATTCGGCAGCGGCCAGCAGGCGCCCCGGCGAACTTCCAGGCATGACAACGGCAAGCAGGCTTGCGATGCCGGCGGACGCCCCGGCCTGAACCTCGCGTGAGACTTTAGCGGCGGCGGCGTCACCGCGCGGGACGGTCAGCAGCACGCGTGCAGCATCGGGTTGTCGCTCTACGAATTCCAAAAACGCATCGATGGCGCGCCGGAATTTCAGCTCAGGATCGTCGCCAGCTTCCGCAATCGCCTTGCCCTTGGCTATCAGCCCATCGCGGTACGACTCGAGCATGGTCAGATAAAGCGCCTGCTTTGACGGAAAATGGTCATAGAGGATCGGCTTCGTCACCTTCGCAAGATCCGCGACGCGGTCCATCGAAGTGTTGTCATACCCGTCGAACGCAAATGCTTGCACAGCTGCGGACAGGATTTTGGCGCGACGCTCCTCCGCAGTCAGCCGCTTGCGTGATCTTGACATCATGGGCGACCTCATTACCTACTGATTAGTAGGTTATCAAGCGCGAGGCAGAGGCATGCGTATCTTTGTCGCGGGCGCCATCGGCGCCGTAGGCCGCAAGCTGATTCCACTTCTGGTTCGGGAAGGTCATGTCGTGACCGGGCTAACGCACACGCCTTCGAAGGCCGGATTCGTGCGGGAGCTTGGCGCGGAACCGGTTGTCGCGGACACACTCGAACGAGACGCCATACACGCGGCCATAAGCGCCGCGCGCCCGGACGCGATCGTGCACGAACTCACCGATCTGAAAGGCGTGTCGGACCTTCGCAACTTCGAGCGTGCCTTCGCGAGCAGCAATCGCCTGCGCATCGAAGGAACCGATCATCTGCTTGCGGCGGCGCGTGATTGCGGCGTGAGGCGCATGATCGTCCAGAGTTTCTGCGGTTGGCCGTACGCGCGTACTGGCGGACATGTGAAATCCGAAGAAGACCCGCTCGATCCAAACCCTCCGGAGCAACAGCGCAGCACGCTCGACGCAATCCGCCATATGGAGAACGCGATCCTAAGATCGGGAGAGCCTGAGGGCGTCGTGTTGCGTTACGGCGCGTTTTATGGGCCAGACACCGGCATGTTCGAGGCCGCGCAGATCGCACAGATTCGCAAACGTCGCGTGCCGCTAATTGGCGACGGCGGCGCGTGGTGGTCGTTCCTGCACATCGATGACGCTGCTGAGGCGACTGCCTTGGCGATCAAGCACGGCGCTGGCGTCTACAATATCGTGGACGACGATCCCGCGCCGGTCCGCGAATGGCTTCCCGCGACGGCCGCAATCCTCGGAGCAAGGCCTCCGTTCCACGTGCCGGCCTGGCTCGCTCGCGTAGCGGCCGGTGAGCACCTTGTCGCGATGATGACGGAATCGCGGGCGCGGCTCGAACGCCAAGGCAAAGCGAGAGCTTGGTTGGCGCCCGCGTCACCCGTCGTGGCGGCAGGGATTCGCCGAAATCGTTCAGCAAGAGGCGCGGTTGGCGGCTTAGCCGGCCATGCAAGCAAACCCAGGGAGAGAACGATGGAAATGAACGCCTTGGCCGGCTGGCGCGAATACGTGAACACTCGCGACGATGCAGACTCTGCGCGGCGTGCTCCATCCCGAAGTCGTGTTTGAGAAGTCCCATCGGGCACATTCCGCAAAGGGGCGAGAGGTTACACTCAAGTACTTGCGAAGCGCGGTGACGGTGCTGGGCGGCCCCAAATTCAGGTTTACCGAGGAGTGGCGCAACGACACGGGCGCGGTTCTCGAGCTCGAGACCGAAATCGATGGAATCAAAATCAACGGCGTCGACATCATCACCCTCAGCGACGATGGTCGCCTGATAACCCGCTTCAAGGTGATGGTCCGCCCGCTCGAAGCGATTAAGCTATTGCAACGACTGATGGGCGAGCAGCTTGCCAAAGCATGAAGGACTGGAAGCGGCGAGCGCCTCGACGAATGCAACCAGGCTCGGGGCCAGACGATGCGCGACCGCCGCTGCTCACGCCCCGCGGGCGTGCTCGCCGGCGTCCAGGATCCAGGTCCGGTCGGCGAAGGCGACATAGATGCGCTCCTGCCCCAGCGCGGCGCCGAGTTCGGCGGCCAGTTCGTTGAGCATCGCCTCGATCGCGGCATCGGGCAGGTGACCGAGATAGGCGTGCACCGCCTCGCCCGTGAACAGGGCGACCGGTTCGCGGTCCGACCCGACCGTGCCGTCGTCTCGCGGCCAGGCGTAGGTCACCTCGGCGCGGGTGAACATGCCGGAAAGCGCGGGCTCGCCCGCTTCGACCCGACGCCTCATCCAGGCTCGCGCGGTGCGCACCGCTTCGGAGACGTCAAACACGCGCCCCTCCGCGTCCCAACCCTCGCGCAAGCCCACGCTGATCCGAAAATCGCGCCGCGGCCCGTCCGAGCCGTCGACGACGATGTAGTCTTCGGGTTTCGGCGAGCGCGTCTCAGGCATGTCGGGCTCTCGGTTTGCGGCGCGGGGCGGTGGTTGGCGCGCGCGCAGCATAAGCCTGAAATTTAGTTTCGCCTCACTCCCATTCGATCTCGCGCCGATCTTTCGCGCGCGTCTTGGCCGGTGGACCCCTATCGGCTGAGAACGATGTGGGTGGCGTGATCGGTCGCCTGATGTTCGGTGACGCGGTAGCCGAGCGCCGGCAGGTCGATCCCGGCGAACATCGCTTCGCCCTGCCCGAGCACGACCGGGGACAAAGCGAAATGCAGCTCGTCGATCAGACCGGCGCGAAGATATTGACGCACCGTCTCGGCGCCGCCGCCAATCTTCACGTCGCGGCCCTTGGCGGCGAGCCTCGCCTTCTCCAGCGCCGCCTCGATACCGTCGGTCACGAAGATGAAGGTGGTGCCGCCGTCCATCTCGATCGGATCGCGCGGATGGTGCGTCAGCACGAAGGTCGGCGCGTGATAGGGCGGATTGTCGCCCCACCAGCCCTTCCAGCTCTCGTCCGGCCAGGGACCGCGGATCGGCCCGAACATATTGCGGCCGAGGATGAACGCGCCGAACCCGTCCATTGAACGATGTGCGTAGGCCTCATCGACGCCGTCCGAGCCGCCGTCCTTACCGATCATTGCCCGGAACATGCGCGTACCGAACATCCACTCGTGCAGTTCCCGCCCGCGCTTGCCGAGCGGATTTTCAAGACTTTGCTCAGGCCCTGCTCCGAAACCGTCGAGCGAGATCGAAAAGCCTGCAACGCGCACTTTCGTCATAACGAACTCCCTTCCATCTCTTCCGGGATCGAGGATTGAAGCAGTATGGATCGCTACCTGGCTCACGACGATGTGCGGTGGCTATCAGTATCTATCGAGCACGCACATTACGCTTGAGCATTCCAAGACCGCCGATAGCCGCCTTTTCTACTCCCCTCACTCCCACTCGATCGTCCCCGGCGGCTTGGTCGTCACGTCGTAGACCACGCGGTTGACGCCCTTGACCTCGTTGATGATGCGGGTCGCGGTCGCGCCGAGGAAATTCATGTCGAAGGAATAGAAATCCGCGGTCATGCCGTCGGTCGAGGTCACCGCGCGCAGGGCGCAGACGTAGTCGTAGGTGCGGCCGTCGCCCATCACGCCGACGGTGCGCACCGGCAGCAGCACCGCGAAGGCCTGCCAGATCTTGTCGTAGAGGCCGGCCTTGCGGATTTCGTCGAGATAGATCGCGTCGGCCTTGCGCAGGATGTCGAGCTTTTCGGGGGTGATCTCGCCGGGGATGCGGATCGCGAGGCCGGGGCCCGGGAACGGATGGCGGCCGACGAAGACTTCGGGCAGGCCGAGTTCGCGGCCGAGAGCGCGCACCTCGTCCTTGAACAATTCGCGCAACGGCTCGACCAGCTTCATGTTCATGCGCTCGGGCAGGCCGCCGACATTGTGGTGCGACTTGATCGTCACCGACGGGCCGCCGGTGAACGACACGCTCTCGATCACGTCGGGATAGAGCGTGCCCTGCGCGAGGAACTCGACGGGCCCGCCGATCGCTTGCGTCGTGCGCTTCCGCCTCGAACATGTCGATGAACAGCCGGCCGATCGTCTTGCGCTTGGCCTCGGGGTCGGTCGACGCCGGCGAGCGCGCCGAGGAACAGCTTCGCCGCGTCGACGTGCACCAGCGGGATGTTGTAGTGGCCGCGGAACAGGCCGACCACCTCTTCGCCCTCGTCCTGCCGCATCAGGCCGTGATCGACGAAGACGCAGGTGAGCTGGTCGCCGATCGCCTCGTGGATCAGCACGGCGGCGACCGCGGAATCGACGCCGCCCGACAGGCCGCAGATCACCCGCCCTTGCCGACCTGCGCGCGGATCTTCGCGATCGCCTCGTCGCGAAACGCGCCATCGTCCAGTCGCCCTTCAGCCCGGCGACCTTGTGGACGAAATTGGCGAGATCAGCTTGCGCGCCGTCGGGCGTGTGCACGACCTCGGGATGGAACATCAGTCGCGTAATACGCGCGCGCTTCTCGTCCGCGATGCGACCGCGAACGGCGCGTTCTCCGAGGCGCCGATGACGCCGGAAGCCCGGCGGCAGCCTCGTGACGCGGTCGCCATGGCTCATCCAGACCGGATAGCGCTCGCCCGGTTTCCAGACGCCCTCGAACAGCGGGCTGGCTCGCGTGACCTCGACATCGGCGCGGCCGAATTCGCGGTGATGGCCGCTCTCGACCTCGCCGCCGAGCTGCTCGCCATCGTCATGCTGGCCGTAGCAGATGCCGAGCACCGGCACGCCGGATGCGAAGATCGCCTGCGGCGCGCGCGGGCGAGCCCTCGTCGGGCACCGAGGCCGGGCCGCCGGAGAGGATCACCGCCTTGGGCTTCAGCCCCGCGAAGGCCTCGGCGCTCTGGAACGGCAGGATCTCGCAATAGACGCCCGCCTCGCGCACGCGCCGCGCGATCAGCTGCGTGACCTGGATCCGAAATCGACGATGAGAACGAAGTCAATGGCCATGCGGCCTCATTTGGCGCAAAGCGGCCGGGGGCGCAATGGCGCAGCGTGAGACGCTCGTGACCCCGCGCGGCTAAGTTTTCAGCCGGATCGTCGCCACGACGAAGTCGACAAACGCCCGCACCTTGGCTGGCCGGTGATGGCGCGAAGGATAAACCGCGTAGAGCGGAAAGACCTCGCCGTTCCAGTCCGGAAACAACTCGACGAGCGCGCCTTTCGCCAGCCAATCCTGCGTTCCGAGTTGCATAATCTGCGCGATGCCGGCGCC
>CAVXKU010000002.1:0-101613 GCA_963762335.1 uncultured Alphaproteobacteria bacterium
TTATATCGCCATCGCGCTATTCACGATCTACGTCTTCACCGACGCCAGCGCCCGCCGGATGGTCGCAAGCGAAACGATCCGTGAGTTCTCAATCTACTTGCGCGCCGTCGCGGGCGTTTTTGACCCCGACCAGGATCTCGCGGCGGCCTACGGCGGCGTGATCCGCCAGCAGTCGGCGCTTTCCAACCAATTGCAGTCGGCGCGGTCGCTCTTGCTCGACCGCCCGGGAGACAGAGGGCGGCCCTGCGCCTCGCGGCCTCGATCGGCATTCTGTCGGACGCCCTCGACGCCCTAGTTCCACCCGATGCAATATGAGACTCATTCCGCAAGACGCCCGAAGCGGCGACGGTGTCGCCCATGGGGACGCTTGCGGGATACGGTGGCTCGATCTCCAGCACTTTAGCCTGGAGCTTCTGACCACCGGGCGCCCGACCCTGCCGCCCGACCATCAACTTGCCATCGACGCTCTCAACTGCGGCGAGCGGTCAACCGGGCGCAATGGATGGGCAAGCGCGCGCGGCGCTCGGCGCCGTCACCTGGCGCCTTGTTCGCTCGCTCAATCACGTCCGACGCCTGGAGAGGTCTTCTCGAATGATGCAATAGCGAAGGCGGCGATCGGCGACGTCGACCTCGCGGCTTTCATTCCAGAGCCGGAACTACTGGCTGAGCGCGCTTGCTCCGCATACTCACCCCATCGCCCGTCCTGCAATTCGCGGCGCGGCTGTCGCTCGCGATGATGGCCGGCGGCGGTCGTCGCCCGTCGCTTGGCGACGAGCGGCATGGCAACTGGGTGTTGCTCACGATCGCGGTGGTCTTGCGGGCGGGCCACGGGCTCACGCGGCAGCGCCGCGATCGACCGCGTCATCGGCACGCTGATCGGGTGCGTGATGCGCCCGGGCGCCGTCGCCTATTGCCGGCTGGGGGCCCTCATCGGGTGCAGGGCGGCGCGGTCGCCTCGGTGCACGGCTTCGCCCGATTGAACTATCGCGTCGCCTCGATCGGCGCTTCGATGATGGCTCTGGTGTCGTTGCATCTGGTCGCAGCCGGACTTTCCGTCGCCAATCCTGGTCCGGCTCACCGACACGCTGATTGGCGCGGCGATCGCGCATCTGTTCAGCTTCGTTCTTCCGCACTGGGAATTACTCGAGGCCCCGCGATTGGCGGCGGCCTTAAGGCCCAGCGCCGTCTTCGCCTCGGCCGCGCTGCGCACCGACGTCTCCGACCATGACTATCGCCTCGCCCGCAAGGACGTGATCGAGGCGCTGGCCGCGCTGTCCGATTCAGCCGCCCGGATGGCCGTCGAGCCGATGACAGCTCACGGGCTCGACGAAATGGCGGATCTTCTTCATCAGGGCCTATAGCCTTGTGGCCCAACTTTCGGCCGCTCGTCTCGCGACCAAACCGGCGTTCCTTTGCCTGACCTCGCGATCAGCAACTGGCTTCAGGCGCTTCTTGAGGGCTCATCCGATGCGACAAAGATTGGCGGCGCCCCTCCGGCCGGACCGCTTGCCGTCGCCGCGATCGCCGTGACGACGGCAGCCGCAAGTACGAACGGGCGGCGAAAAGCGACACCTAGGCCCTAACGAGTGGCGGCGGAGCCGAACGCCTAAAGCCGCTTCTCAACCAGTGATGTAGCGCTGAGGGGTTGTCGTTAAATGAGCGACTTCCTTGTACCTTTCACTATGTGGTAAAGCGCGTGGGCTTCGGTCAACGCGCGGTTAGTGTCCAGGCGCAGCGTCTTTAGCCCTTTTTCGCGGGCCGCGGCTTCGAGCGTTCGCAATAGCCGGCGCGCAACGCCAATGCCGCCGACAGCAGTGCAGACGCGCTTGATTTTCCCCACCGTCTTACTCGTGCGCTTGAGGCCGCCGCATCCGACCGCCTCGCCGTCGAGTCGAGCGATCGCCGCAAAAGTCCCGAAGGAGGAACCATGTCCTCGAGACAGGGCGGAATCATCCGCTGCGACGTCAAAGCCGCTCTGGACCGGGCCTCAAGCTCTTGGAAGTCCACCTCAGCATCGGCGGGCCTCCACGCTGTCCGGCCCGTCCTTCGCGATCTCTACCGAAGCCGCTCGGATCAGTCGCTCGACTTCGCCCATTGCCGCGAGCAACAAAGCTCTGCTCGGCGCGATCCAAGGGTCTTGGGGTCGAACTCCGCGAGGTTGTCCGAGAGCCTGTCGTCGCCGCGCGCTCTTGGTCCCCTGGCGCGTCGAAGTCACGCGACGACGGCGGCGGTCTCCATTTTCCTTCGCTATCGTGATCAACCCTTGCGTCTTCAGGGATTGCAGTAGGCGGCTGAGATATCCGGAATCGAGTCCGAGCTTTCTCGCGGAGCGCGGACCTCAACGCCAGCACCGCTGATCTCGAAAATGAGCCGCGCCTCAGCCAGCGGGCGGCCTCGGCGCAAATAATCGACTTCGAGCGCCCCAACGCGCCGGATCACCAAGCGGTTGAAGCGACGAATGTGCTGCAGCTCGCTCTCGTCCATTATCTGACTTTAGTCAGGTATTGGTCGATTTCAAGACCGATGTTGGAGCCGTGCGCGACATCAAGATCGCGCCTCGAATTTGTCGGACCGAGGATAAACACGTTTGCCGGTGCGCTTTAGCGCCACGAGCTGGCGGTGTTGGTCTATGTCGCGTCGATTGGTCATCAATCAGAAAGGCGCGGGCGTCGCGCAGGAGCCCGTCCGTTCCGTTCTCGCGTCGCCCGTTTAGCGCGCGAAACTTACTGCATTGCCAGCGTCTACGTTCAAGATATTGCCCGTGCTCTTGGCGGAGAGGTCAGAGGCGAAATAATAGACCGCTTCGGCAATGTCCTCGGGATAGACGGAGCACTTGAGCGAACGCTGGCGGTAGACCTCCAAGCTCGGCTTCGCTCACCTTGTTTGACGCCGCTCGTTGGGTTCGCCATTCGCCCTGCCAGATCTTCGAGCCGCGCAGCACCGCATCAGGATTGACCGTATTGGCGCGGATGCCGAGCGGCGCGCCTTCGAGCGCTATGCAGCGCGCAAGATGTGCACCTCGGCCGCCTTGGCGGTGCAGTAGGCCGAAGGCGGCGGGCGAGGCGGCGAGCGCGTTCTTCGAAGCGATGAAGACGATGCTGCCGCCGAGGCCCTGATCTTTCATGATCCGATAGCCCCCTCGCGCGGAGAGGAGATCTACGGTCGCGAGGATCGCGATGTTGCGATTCCGAGCTCGAGCGAGGTGTCCTCGAACGCAGCGGCGGAGGCGATGCCGGCGTTGGCGACGACTATGTCCAGCCCCACCAGAAGGCAGACCGTTTCATGGAACGCGAATTCGACCTTGCTCTCATTCGTCACGTCGACATGGATCCCCGTGACCACATCCTTGCCGATACGTTGCCGAAGCTGGCGACGGTCGCGTCCAGGCTTTGGGCGTCGATGTCGGCGAGCACGACGCAGGCGCCTTCGGTCATGAGCGAGATTCGCGATCGCCTGCCCTATGCCGCCTGCGCCGCCTTGTCACCAGCGCGAGCGCGGCCGGCGCAAGCGATTTCGGCTTCGGCATGCGCTGAAGCTTGGCTTCTTCAAGCAGCCAATATTCGATGTTGAACGCTTCCTGCTCCGCAAGCCCCACATACTTGCCGACGGCTCGTCGAGCCACGCATCACGTTGATCGCGTTGACGTAGAATTCCGAGGCGATGCGCGCGAGTGTCGGTTGCCTGGCGAAGGACAACATGCCGATTCCGGGGACGAGATAGATGACCGCGTTCAGGTAACGCCTCGCAGCCGATCGGGGTGCTTGCAACGCTCATAATAGGCGGCGTAGTCGGCCCGGTAGTCGGCGAGAGTCTTGTCGAGTGAAGCGATCACCTCCTCGAGATTGCGAGAGGTGGGTTCGTCGGGCGGCACAAGCGGACAAATCTTCGTGCGCAGGAAGTGATCCGGGCAGGATGTCCCAAGCGCAGCCAAAGACTTGAGATCTGGGAGTACGCAACTCCAACACCGCAGGCGCGTTCGGTGAAATCTCTCGATCTTGCGTTCGCTTGCGGCAATATGCCTGCGAATGGCGGGCAGCAATTTCGCCGCAACATTGCGCCGGTCGGCCCGAGGCAGCGCCTCAACGTGCGACCCGCCGAACGCTGCTCCCTGCGCCTTTGCACCGAGCCATAGGGTAGCCTGTTGATCATCTCAAGTGTGATCCGATAGCACTCCTTCGAGGTCGGCCCCCAAGTGAACAGCCCGTGGCCGCCGAGCACCACGCCCTTCATGTTCGGATTCGCTTCGGCCATCGCGCCGAGCTTGAGCCCGAGATCAAAGCCCGGTCGCTGCCACGGCAAAAAGCCAAGCTCGCCACCATAGATCTCTTCCGTCAGCGCCTCCCGCGTTTTCGCTGGCGGCGATCGAAATGACCGCGTCTGCGTGAACATGGTCGACATGAACGTGCGGGACGAAACCGTGCAGCGTTGTATCGATGAGGGTCGCGCGCGGATTGAGGTTGAATGTGCAATGATTATAGAGCGCGACCATCTCGTCCTCGTGCTCGAGGCCGCGATAGATCAATTTGAGGCTGTTGAGTTTGTCCATGGTGAGCGTCGAGAAGCCGTCGAGCTTCATCGAGCCGATGTCGCCGCCGGAACCCTTGATCCATAAGACTTCAGTTGGAGCGCCCGTCAGAGGATCGGTCGCGGCGAGGCTGAGCGGACGTATTGCCGCCGCCGAAGTTGGTGATGCGCAGGTCGCTGCCAAGTAGGTTCGACCGGTAAAGCAGCTGGCCCAGCGTTTGGCATCGAGGGACGCCGCGTACTCGTCGTCCCCAGAGATCGGGCAGCGGAGCGTCAAAACGAACTTGATCGCCGCTCATTCAGTTTATCCTATCGACACTACTCGACTTCATTTTTCCAATAGGCGAACGGCCGAAAGACGTCAACGTTTCTGCGCGATTGTGAGGATCTAATGATCGGGTCGGATCGATTTGACAGTCCTATAGACGCGTGGCACTGAAATCGACAACGATCAATTTCGGGGGAACGACAAGGTTATGCGCGAGCGACAGCGCGTCGAAACCCTCCGCGATCAGCTCGCCGCGCAGCAATTCCTCTCAAGTATCGACCTCCCCGAGATGCGCGTTACGGGGGCGGAGTGAGCACAGAATTGAAGGCTGACGCTCGCCGCCGGCGAGGCGCAGTTCGCTGAAGTTCGAGGCATCGAGAAGACGTTTCCCGGCGTGCGCGCGCTGCTGGCGTATCGTTCGACGTGCGCCGGGTGAAGTCCATGCGCTGCTTGGAGGGAGCAGCCGGCAAATCGACACTCATCAAGATTGTGTCCGGGGTCTACCAACCGGACGTCGGCTCGTTCTCGTAGAAGACCGGGACGCAGTTCGATTTCTCCTCGCCTGACGACGCGCGTCGCGCGGGCGTGGCGACGATCTATCAGGAGCTCCTGCTGTTCCGACTACGTCACCGGAGAATCTCTTCTCGGCCATGCCCCGCTGGCAGGCGCTGGCCGGATCGACTGGCGGACGATGCGGACGGAGGCGGAACGGCTGCTCAATTCGCTCGAAATCGACGATCTGTCGCCCGATCAAATCGTCGGTGTGCTCACCGTCGGCAACCGTCAGCGCGTCGAGATCTTGCGCGCTTTGTCCCATGACGCGCGCATCCTCATCATGGACGAGCCGACCGCGGCGCTGACCGAAAGCGACGTTACGCGTCTGTTCGACGTTGTGCGCCGCCTCAAGCAGCGCGGCGTTGGCATCGTGTACATCAGTCACCGCCTCGACGAGATCTTTGCGATCGCGGACCGCGTGGCGACGCTATCCGCGACACGCGGCCTATGTCGAGTTCGCGATGTCGCGGACACCAACGTTGGCGAACTCGTGCAGATGATGGTTGGGCGGCGGCTCGAGAGCCTCTTCCCGAAGACGGTAGCGCCGATCGTGCCGAGTCGAAGCGCGCGACCTCGTGCGCCGGCCGCTCACCAAGGGCGTCAGCCTTCACCGTGCGCGCGGGCGAGATCGTCGGCATTGCGGGACTTGTGGGCTCGGGCCGCAGCGAACTCGCGCAGACACTGTTCGGCATGACGCCGAGGAGACGGAGACATTCGGCTCAATGGGCAAAGCGTGCAGATAAGAACTTGGCCTTCAGAACTGCGCGCGCAAATCGTCGTCGCCTACGTGCCGGAAGACCGCGCCACGCAGGGCCTGGTCCAGGGGGATGAGCGTCCTGCACAATTTCTCGCTCGCGGCGCTTGGGTCTCTGTCTCGCTCTTGGGTTCATCGACCGCGCGGCGGAGCGGCGGATGGCGCTTGAGGGCGTCGCGCGTTTAGCGTCAAGACAAGTTCGGTCGACGAGATCGCAGGCCGAACTCTCCGGCGGCAATCAACAAAAGATCGTCCTCGGCAAGTGGCTCGCCAACAATCCCAAGCTCCTGATCCTCGATAGGCGGCGGGGCATCGACGTCGGCGCGAAGGCCAAGGAGTCCCCGCCTCGCCTAATGAGCCAGCTCGCCGGCGAAGGCGTCGCAATTCTGATGGTACTTCGAGCCAAGCTGCCCGAGGGTCTGGGCATGAGCGACCGCGTGCTCGTGATGCGCGAGGGCCGGCTCGTGGCGGAGTTCGATCGCGCTGACCCAGACTTCCGAGGCCGTGGGCGCCGCGATGATCGGCGGGACGTCGGGCGAAAAGCAGCGTGACCGCGACTGCAATCACAAGCTCGGCAAGCGCACGCGGCGGCATGTTTCGCAGGCTGGCTGGCCAGGAGCTTCTGCGCTTGCGCGGTCGCGATCGTCGCGCTTGCTGTCGTTGTCGGCTTCATCAATTCGCGCTTCCTCGCCACGCGCAATCTCTCCGACATTCTGCTCGGCAACGCCTATATCGCGATCGCCGCCGTGGGCATCTCAATCGTCATCATCTCCGGCAACATCGATATTTCCGTTGGCGCTCTCATCGGCGTTTTGGCGACGATCAGCGGCTCGCTCGCCGTCGCCGGCGCGCCGATCGTCGTAGCCTGGCTCGCCCCGCTCGTCATCGGCGTTGCCGTCGTCGGCGGCGCAAGGCGCGATCATCGCCTATCTGCAAAATGCCACAATGGTCACGCTTGGCATGCTGTCGATCCTCAAGGGTGGCCTGATCAGCGTGACCGGCGGAAAGTGGATCACCGACCTGCGCAAAACTTCCATCTCGCCGACCTCTCGCTGTTCGGTGTGCCCAGTGCCCGTCATCATCATGGTCCTCGCCACCGTGCTGGCGGCGCTGTGGATGCGCAATTCGCCTACGGGACGGGCGATCTACGCGACCGGCGGGAACCCGCGAGGCGGCGCGTCTCTGCGGCATCAACTGCGCGACGCACTGTGCTGATGGTGTTTGCACTGCATGGTCTTTTCGCCGGCCTTGCTTCGCTCGTCTATGCGACGCAGCTCCGCGTGATCCATCGACGACCCCGCAAGACCGCGAACTCACCATGGGTGCTCACGGCCGCATGGTCGGCGGCGTGGCGTTTTGGGCGGCGTCGGCACGGTTATTGGCTCGACGCTGGCGGCCATTCTCATCGCCGAGATCACGAGCGCGCTCGTGTTCATCAACGTCTCGCCCTACTGGACGGACGCACTGCGCGGCGGCCTCATTCTCGCAACCGTCATCGCCGACATCCTGCGCCGCCAGCGCCGCGCCGCGCGGGGTGGAAGCGATGAGCCTCGGCGATGAAAACGAAGGCGTTTCGCGTGCCGCGCTGGCTCAAGCGTCATGAGACGTTGCTCGCGATCATCCTCCTGATCGCGCTCTTCGGCCTCGGTCTCATGAACGACCGCTTTCTGACCCTGGACGACCTTTCTCAACCAGGGCCGGCTCATGACCGAGATCGGCCTCATCGCGCTGCCGATGACATTCGTCATCATCACCGGCGGCATCGATCTCTCGGTCGGCGCGATCGTCGGCTTGTGCGCGATCATGCTCGGCTATTCGTGGAAGATCTTTCATTTCCCGCTTCCGTTAGCGATCGCCTTCTCACTCTTCGTGGGTGCGCTCGCGGGCTTCATCAACGGCCTTGTCATCACGCGGATTAAAGTGCCGCCGCTCATCATGACAATCGCGACGCTCGCGCTCTATCGCGGCCTCGCCGAGGGCATAAGCCAGGCGCATTCGGTGCGCGGCTATCCAGAATGGTTCTATTTTCTTGGCCAGGGGGACGTGTTCGGCGTCCCGACGCAGCTTCTCCTCCTGCTCGTTCTCATCGTCGTCGCTGGTGTCGTGCTCGACCGCACGACCTTCGGCCGGGCGCTCTACGCGATCGGCGCGAATGAGACGGCGGCGCGCTTTTCGGCGCTCTCGGTCGATCGGGTCAAACTCATCGTCTACACGCTGTCCGGCCTTGCCTCGGGCCTCGCCGCCTGGGTCCTGGTCTCGCGCGTGACGACCACGCGGATGGATATGGGGAGCGGCTACGAGCTCGACGTGATCGCCGCGGTGGTGCTGGGAGGAACCAGCATTTTCGGCGGCTCTGGCACGATCTGGGGCACGGTCATCGGGCTCGCAATGATCCAGCTCCTCAAGAATGGTCTGGCGTTGACGGGCGTCAAGGGGGACGCGACAATCGTCGTCATTGGGATCGCGCTCATTCTCTCGGTTTTGATCGCCGATTCCCTTCAGCGTCGCCGCGACTGAGCGACGCATTTGGAAGACCAACGCCGCAGCAAGCGGCATTTAGGGAGGATGGACATGAAGGCAAGTTTATTGACCACCACAGCGGCGTCGATCTTCGCCTTGTCGTTCGCCGCCGGGGCTGCGAACGCCGCCAGCAAATGGGACGGCGCCGACGATCTGCCGACAAGCCCGCTCGCCTGTGACGCAGGCGGAGCGGCTGCAGCGACTGCGGCCAAGCCTTATGACGGCGGCCAACCGACCAACGCGCCAGACAAGGCTGGCAAGGAAATCACCGTCGTCGACGTGCCGAAGCTGATCGGCATCGGCTATTTCAACGCGACCTCCAAAGGCATGCAGGATGCGGCCAAGGAACTCGGCAACGTCAAGGTGACGACGGACGGTCCGACGGAAGCGAAGATCGATGAGCAGATCAAGTTCATCGACAATTACATCACCCGCGGCGTCGACGGCGTGATGTTCGCCGCCAACGATCCGGTGGCGATCGCGCCGGTGTTGAAGAAGGCCTTGTCCAAGGGCATCCACGTCGTCGGCTACGACGCCAACTCGCAGCCCGACGCGCGCGAATGGTTCGTGAACCAGGCTGAGTTCAACGGCATCGGCAAGTCCATGGTGGACTCGATGGCGAAGGAGATCGGCGACGGCAGCTTCGCCATCGTGACGTCGACGTTCACCACGCCCAATCAGGCGCGCTGGATCGCCGAGATGCAGGCCTATGCCGAGAAATGCCATCCGAAAATGACATGGCTGGAGACCGTCGAGGCTCAGGAGGACAACAATCTGTCCTTCAATCAGGCGACGACCCTCATCAACAAATACGGCGACAAGCTGAAGGGCCTGTTCGGCATGACTTCGGTGGCGACGCCGGCTTCGGCCGAAGCGGTCACCAAGGCTGGCCAATGCGGCAAGATCGCCGTTGTCGGCCTCGCGACGCCGAACGCGATGAAGCCCTATGTCACCGCTGACTGCGTCAAGTCGGTGGTCCTGTGGAACCCGGTCGATCTCGGCTACGCCGCGACCTACGTCATGCGCGCGGTCGCCGACGGCAAGCTGAAGCCGGGCGGGACATCGGTCGACGCAGGCAAGCTCGGCAAGCTCAATGTCGTCAACGGCAGCGAAATCCTGCTCGGCGCGCCCTTCATCTTCAACAAGGACAACGTGACCAAGTTCGACTTCTGAACCGAGGACGCAATTCGTCGAACTGCAATCATCATTGCGACCCTCAGGACGTCGAGAGACGCCTGAGGGTCCTTGGGATGACGGCCCGTCCAAGTGCGCGGCGCCGCCCGCCGACCCGTTCCATCCGGATTGACGCATGAGCCGCTGCATTGCGGTCTTCGACGTCGGCAAGACCAACATCAAAGTCGTCGTCTTCGACCGGGGCGGCGCGGTTCTCGCCGAGCGCTCCGCGCCCGAACACGCCGCTCGCGCCTGACTCTGAATGGCCCTATCTCCGGCTCGACACGGAAGGCGCATGGTCTTTCCTCATGGGCGCGCTCAAGGAGCTTGGCGCGCGGTTTACCATCGAGGCGATCTCGACCACGACACACGGCTGTGCGGGCGTCCTCATGCGCAACGACGGCCCAGCGCTCCCGCCGCTCGACTATGAGTTCGATGGATTTGCCGCTGTCGACGCCGACTATGATGCGGCGCGTCCGCCCTTCGACGAGGCACGATCTCCCCATCTGTCGCGGGGCCTCAATCTTGGGCGCCACATTCTCTATTACGAGCGCCGCTACCCGGCTCAATTCAAAGAGGCGACCGCGTTCCTGACCTACGCGCAATATTTCGGCTGGCGCCTCGGCGGGTGATGGCTTCGGAGGTGACATCGCTCGGAGCCCATACGGACCTGTGGCGCCCGAGCGAGGGCGACCTCTCGAGCATGGTCGACAGGTTCGGCTGGCGGCGGCTCTTCCCGCCGATGCGCAAAGCGTGGGACACGCTCGGAACGCTCAAGCCCGAAATCGCTACTGCGACTGGCTTGTCTGCCGATGTCCGCATCATCTGCGGCGCGCACGAATTCGAACGCCTCGCTTGTGCCGCATCTCCTGTCTCGGCGCGACCCGTTTACTGTGATCTCGACCGGCACCTGGGTCATCATCATGGCCGTCGGCGGAACGGCGCGGCTCGATCCCGAAGCCGACATGCTGGCCAATGTCGACGTGCGCGGAGAGCCGGTGCCGACGGCGCGCTTCATGGGCGGGCGCGAATATGCAGTCCTTGCCGGCGACACGCCGGCCGACGCGGACGAAGCCGACGTCGGCGCCATCATCGCTTCTGGCGTGCTCGCCTTGCCCGCGTTCTCCGACCAGGGCGGCCCGTTCGCCGCGCGCAAAGGCGTGATCGAGGGGCGCCCGCCAGCGACGCCGAAGGCGCGCGCAGCGCTCGCGACGCTCTACTCGGCGTTGATGACTGCGCACATGCTTCGGCGCCTCGAAGCGCCGGGCGACTTTATCGTCGAAGGCGGCTTCGCCCGCTCGCCGGCTTTCGCCGCCGTGCTCGCCAGGCTCATGGCCGGCCGGCGGGTGGTGATCGCGCCGGTGAGCGCAGGCGCTGCAGCCGGCGCCGCGATGCTCGCTCATTGGGACGAGCCCCGTCCGCCGCCGGGGCTCGAGCCGGCATCTGTCTGGGCCCTGCCCGGACTTGAGGCCTACCAGGATCGATGGGAGCGGGCGCTCTAAAGCGTCGGCGCGAAGCGGGCAATCGCCACGGGCGAATTGCCCCGCCGGGGGCAGCGCTGGCGTGAGGCGAAGATTCGTCCGGCTTGCGTCGCATGTCACGCCGCCCAAAAGCTACGTGCGGGGGAAGAGTTTCTCGCGTAAATTGAACTTGCGGCCCGTGCCGATCCATTTTTCCCGATCGGGCCTCGCAACCGTCGAGCGCTTAACGCGCCATTGAGGGAGGAAACAGGATATGAGACGCACACTTCTTGCGCTTGCCGCGGCCACCGTGCTGTCGAGCCCCGCGTTCGCCGCTAAGATTGGCGTGTCGATGGATAAGTTCGACGACAACTTCCTGACTGTTCTGCGAAACGGGATGGCCGACTACGCCAAAACCGTTCCCGGCCTCACGCTTCAGATCGAGGATGCAAAAGACGACGTCTCCAAACAGCTAAGCCAGGTTCAGAACTTCATTGCCAATGGCGTCACTGCAATCATCGTCAATCCGGTCGACACGTCCGCCACTGCTGCGATCACGAGGGCGGCCGCAGACGCCGGAGTGCCGCTCGTCTACGTGAATCGCGAACCGACTGATGTTGACAAACTGGGCGCCAAAGCGGCTTTCGTTGCCTCAAACGAGGCCGAGTCCGGGACGCTTGAGACCAAGGAAATCTGCAAGCTTCTTGGCGGCAAGGGCAACATCCTGGTCATCGAGGGTCAACTGTCGAACCAGGCGGCAGTGCAACGGACCAAGGACATCCACGAAGTGATCTCGACCCCCGAGTGCAGCGGTATCAAGATTATTGCCGAGCAAACGGGGGAATGGGATCGCACGAAGGGCCAGAACCTGATGACGAACTGGCTGTCGAAGGGCATGAAATTCGACGCTGTCGTCTCAAACAATGACGAGATGGCGATTGGCGCTCTTCAAGCCATGAAGGGAGCCGGCGTCGACACTAAGAAAGCTATCGTCGGCGGCGTGGACGCCACGCAAGACGCGCTCGCTTCGATGAAGGCTGGCGATCTCAAGGTCACTGTGTTCCAGGACGCCGCAGGTCAAGGGAAGGGCGCTGTTGATGCGGCGCTTGCCCTCGCCGCTGGGAAGCCGGTCGAGAAAAAGGTCTATATTCCCTTCCAGCTCGTGACGCCGGCCAACATGGACCAGTTCATGAAGAAAAACTGACTCGGCTGCCGCTTCCTTTCCTCGCTCAACTTTCTAGCGAGTTGAAGACGCCCGGAAACGCTCACCCTCCCTAGCGCCTCCGGGCTGTCATGGAAGCAATGCTGACGGGAGCAGCGCAGGCCGCGGAAATTGCTGCGCGGAAAGCTGAACGGGATGAGGCGCCATGGCGACCATTAGTCCTTCGACCGCTGAGATCGTCAGGCAGAGCGGCGCTGTTCCGGGCGCCGAATATCTGCTTGAGGTTTCGAACGTCCGAAAGGCCTTTCCGGGTGTGCTAGCGCTCGACGACGTGTCGTTTAAGCTCAGGCGCGGCTATGTCCACGCGCTGATGGGTGAAAACGGCGCCGGCAAGTCGACGTTAATGAAGATCATCGCGGGCATCTACACCCCCGATTCCGGCTCCTTCAAACTGAAGGGACAGGAAATCACGCTCACTTCGCCACTTGATGCGTTGCAGTACGGCATTGCCATGATCCATCAGGAGCTGAACCTGATGAGCTACATGACGGTCGCCGAGAATATCTGGATCCGCCGCGAGCCCCTGAACATGCTGGGGTTTGTTCGTCACGATGAGATGCGGCGTCGTACAAAGGAGCTGTTCCAACGGCTCGACATCCCACTCGATCCTGAAACAGAAGTGCGTGACCTCTCTGTCGCCAATCGCCAGATGGTCGAGATCGCCAAGGCTGTCTCTTACGATTCCGACGTCCTCATCATGGACGAACCGACCTCGGCGCTGACAGATCGCGAGGTCGAGCATCTGTTCCGTATCATCCGCGCGCTCAGGGACCAGGGCAAAGGCATCATCTACATCACCCATAAAATGAACGAGCTGTTCGAGATTGCCGACGAAGTATCGGTGTTCCGTGACGGGCGATTCGTAGGTGAGCACAAGGCCGTCGATGTTACACGCGACGACATCATCAAGCTTATGGTCGGCCGCGAGCTCACTCAAATGTTCCCGAAGGAGATCGTGCCGATCGGCGACGTTGCGCTCTCGGCGCAAGACCTTTGTCTCGCGGGCAAGTTCCACGGCGTATCGTTCGACCTGCACAAGGGGGAAATTCTCGGGTTCGCCGGACTCGTCGGGTCTGGGCGCAGCAACGTCGCCGAGACCCTATTCGGGGTGACGCCTGCGACATCCGGCAAGATCGCGATCGGAGGCAAGGAGATTGCGGTCAAGGACCCGGGTGTCGCGATGGACGCCGGCATGGCGTTCCTGACCGAGGACCGAAAGGAGAGCGGCTGCTTCCTACTCCTCGACATCGTCGCGAACATGCAGATCGCGCTTCTTCGGCACGGTTATGCGACGGGAGGGTTCGTTAATGAGCGCAAGATCGAGGCGCTCTGCCAGCAGCAGAAGAGCCGTCTGCGCGTGCGAACGCCCGATCTTGAAGAGCCGATTATCAACCTTTCGGGGGGCAATCAGCAGAAGGTCCTCATAGCCCGCTGGTTGCTCACTCGACCAAAAATCTTGATCCTTGACGAGCCCACTCGTGGCATCGACGTAGGCGCCAAGGCTGAGATCCACAAACTGATCACCGAACTCGCTGGACAAGGCGTGGCGGTGCTGATGATTTCATCTGAGTTGCCCGAAGTCCTGGGGATGAGCGACCGGATCCTCGTCATGCACGAAGGTCGCATGACCGGCATCGTCGACCGCAAAGATGCAACCCAAGTCAAGATCATGGAACTCGCCTCGCAATAGCGCCGAAGTAGGACCTGCACGAGGAGAGAACGCGCCCGTGGCCACAGATATCTCGTCAGCCGCTCCAAGCCCCGAAGTAAGAAAAGCCAGACGCCGTCGTTTGCCTCCCGAACTCAGCATCCTGGGCGTTATGGTCGGAATGATGCTGCTCTTCGAGGTGCTGGGTTGGATCTTCGTTGGGCAGAGCTTCATCGCCAATCCGCTGCGACTCAAGATCATGATCCTGCAGGAGGCCGAGATCGGGATCATCGCGGTCGGCGTCACGCAGGTTATCATCATGGGCGGCATCGATCTGTCGTCGGGGTCGGTTGTGGGCATGACGGCCATGATCGCCGCGAGCCTGGCGCAGACCGCGGGTTATACTCACGCGGTCTACCCCAGCCTGACCGGCCTCAACCCGATCTTTCCCGTGACTGCAGGTCTGGTCTGTGGACTGATCGCCGGACTGATCAACGGATCTCTGATCGCCTTGACGAAAATCCCGCCATTCATCGCTACGCTCGGGATGATGGTGTCGGCGCGCGGGGTCGCCGACTGGTATACGAACGGCCAGCCGATCGGCAACTTGTCGGACGAGTTCGCAGCGATAGGGGCCGGCTGGTGGCCCGTCATCATCTTTCTTAGCGTCGCCTTCATCTTTCACATTGCGCTGCGCTACACCCGCTACGGCAAGTTCACCTACGCTATTGGCGCGAATCCGCTCGCGGCTCGCGTCTTCGGAGTCAACGTCGAGCGCCACGTGATCCTAGTTTACATGATCGCGGGACTCCTCTCCGGCCTATCCGGCATCGTGCATACGGCGCGCGCCATCAGCGGCCAGGCCGGGGTGGGCGTAGGGTTCGAGCTCGACGCGATTGCCGCAGCTGTCATTGGTGGAATGTCGCTGTCGGGCGGCGTCGGCCGCATGACCGGCACGGTGATTGGGGCGGTCATCCTTGGGGTCCTGACATCG
The DNA here is from genome assembly GCA_963762335.1 of uncultured Alphaproteobacteria bacterium. Taxonomy (GTDB): domain Bacteria; phylum Pseudomonadota; class Alphaproteobacteria; order Rhizobiales; family Beijerinckiaceae; genus Roseiarcus. The sequence goes on from CAVXKU010000002.1 coordinate 15,119, forward strand.
GGCTTCACATTCCTTAACGTCGACGCGCATTACCAGGAGATCATCAAGGGCGGCGTCATCGTGGCGGCGGTGGTCGCCGACCAGTACCGCCAGCGGCGCCGCAGGGGGGCATGAGAGGCGGTCCTCGGACTTCCCATGCGCGGGTGTCGAGCTCTTGAGGCCGGGCGAACTCCTCTTCGGGACGCGAAGCCCTCGCGCTGCTTCGGCTCGACCGCGCGGAAGAAGCGATGGCGGTGGGCCGGACATTGAGCGCGGGCGGCGTCGACCTGACGCTCGCCGAGCAGGCCCAAAGCCGCTGATCGCCTCCGGCCGAGGGCCCGAACGCAACCTTGAGCCGCCCCGCAAAGCGCTCGGTTAAGTTAACAGTCTGAAGCGCCTATTTGCCCGATTATTGCTCACCTTGCGAACTTGACCCCATACGAACCTGTCTTTAGGGAATCTCAGGCCTCGATCCGCCAACAGGCTCGAGTTGCGAAATACGTCCGAGAGCGCAGCTCCGGATAAGACAGGGAGGAAACAAATGAAGAAACTTCTACTATCTGCTGCAATGATCGGCGCGATGCTCGCTACCGCGGGGTCGGCGCAAGCCGCCGAAAAGAAGAGGCTCGTGTTCGTCGTGAACGCCGCGTCGGCCTTCTGGAAGGCTGCCGAGGCCGGCATCAAGAAGGCCCAGGCCGAATTGCCGAACTATACCCTCGAGTTAAAATTTCCTGAGCAATCGTCCGCGGCGATCCAGACGCGCCTGATGGACGACCTTGTCGCCTCGGGCGCGTCGGGCATCATGGTCAGCGCGGTCGATCCCAAGACGATGGGCGACGCCCTCGATCGTATCGGCAAGCAGGTGGCGCTGTTCACGACTGATAGCGACGCGCCCAAGAGCAGCCGTGTCGCCTATATCGGCTCGAGCAATGTCGACGCCGGCAAGCAGGCAGGCGAAATCGCGCTGAAGGCGCTTCCGAATGGCGGCAAGTGCATGGGCTTCGTCGGTCTCCCCGGCGCGGACAACGCGCGTGAGCGCATCGAGGGCGTACGCGCCACAATCAAGGGATCGAAGGTCGAACTCGTCGATGTGCGCGCCGATGACGTCGACTTCGCCCGTTCGAAGCGCAACGTCGAGGACACGCTGACCGCGCACCCCGAAATCAACTGCATGATCGGCTTTTATTCCTACAACACCCCGGACATCTATCAGGTGCTGAAACAGGCCGGCAAGCTTGGCCAAATCACGATCGTCGGCTTCGACGAAGATCCGATCACGCTCGGCGGCGTCAAGGAAGGCACCATCGCGTCAACCGTGGTCCAGCAGCCATACGAGTGGGGATACCAGGGCATGAAGGACATGGCCAAGTATCTTGAAGGAGACAAGTCCTTCGTTCCGAAGGACGGCCTCATCATCATCCCGACCAAGATCATCAGCAAGGACAATGTCGACGCCTTCTGGGCGGAGCTGAAAGAGCGCCAGGGCAAGAAATAAGGCGGGACGAGCGGACGCGAAAGCGGCGTTCGCACGAGCTTCGGTTTGGGGCGCCGCGCTTATGCGCGGCGCCCTCTTTTTCCTTAAGGACTGAATTTGGCCGATCCCCTCCTCCGGCTGATCGACATCAACAAGAGCTATCCCGGCGTCCGCGCCCTTTCGCGGGTCAGCCTGACCGTGAACCGGGGCGAAGTCCTCGCGTTGATCGGCGAGAATGGCGCGGGCAAGTCGACGCTGATGAAGATTCTTGGCGGGGTGGTGAAACCCGATCAGGGAAAGATCGAGATCGACGGCGCCGCGCACGACTCGCTCACCGTCCCCGAATCGCTGAGTTCTGGAATCGCCTTCGTTCACCAGGAACTGAATCTCTTCGACAATCTCGACGTTGGCGCGAATGTGCTGATGGGACGCGAGCCGCTGTCAGGCGGCCCTTTTAAGCTCGTCGACCGCAAGACGACGAAGCGCATCGTGGCGCCGTTGCTGAAGCGACTGGACGTCGACTTCGAGGTCGACGATCTGGTTTCCGACCTCTCCCTTGCGCAGCGCCAGCTTCTGGAGATCGCCAAGGCTCTTTCGCTCAACGCCCGCGTCGTCATCATGGATGAGCCGACGTCCAGCCTGACGTCCACCGAGACCGACCGGCTGCTGCGGGTGATCGGCGAGCTTAAGGCTGATGGCGTGTCGATCATCTTTATCACCCACCGGCTGAACGAGGTCGAAGCCTGCGCCGATCGTGTGGTCGTTCTCCGGGATGGCTCGGTCGTCGGCGAGCTGGCTCGCGACCAGATCCATCGTGACGCGATGATCCGCCTCATGATCGGACGGGACCTCAAGTCGCTCTACATCCCGCCCAAATCACCGCCCGGCGCCAACGTTCTGGAAGTCGCCGGCTTACGAACCGTTTCGCATCCCACTCACGCCGTCAGCCTTTCGTTGAGAGCCGGCGAGATTCTGGGCATGGCCGGGTTGATCGGGGCGGGACGAACCGAGCTGGCCCGCGCCGTGTTCGGCATTGACCCCATACTGGGAGGCGAAATTCGTCTCAACGGCGCGCTCATCGCCATTCGTTCAGCCAAAGACGCCATCGCACACGGAATTTATCTGGCGCCAGAGGACCGCAAGCGCAGCGGTCTCGTGCTTGAGGATTCCGTGGCCGAGAACATCTCGCTGCCCGATCTTCTGTCGTTCGCCAGATATTTCCTCGTGGATACGGGGGCGGAGCGCAAGAACGCGGAGCGGCAGCGCCAGTCCCTCAACATCAAGACCGCTGATGTCGAGACGGTGGTGCGCACGCTCTCGGGAGGCAACCAGCAGAAGGTGGTCCTCGGCAAATGGCTGTCGATGACGCCCAAGGTGATGATCTTCGACGAACCGACGCGTGGCATTGACGTCGGGTCGAAGTCCGAGATCTATTCGCTGATGCGGAGGCTGGCCGACGCCGGCGTGGCGATCCTGATGATTTCTTCCGACCTGGAGGAGGTGATCGGGGTCAGCGACCGCATCGTGGTGATGCAGGAAGGCGCGATCAGCGGAACGCTGAATCGCGACCAGTTCAGCGAGGAGAACGTGATGCGGCTCGCCGTCGCTCGCGAAGCGGAGCAGAGTGCGGCGTGATGTTGAAGAAAGATCTCGGACTTTTCCTGCTCATCGTCGTCGTTGGCGCGGTGGTGGCGTTTCTCAACCCGCGCTTCATCTCGCCGATCAATCTGGCGAATACCGCCAATCTCGTCGGGCTGTTCGGCCTGTTCTCGATCGGCGAAGGCTTCGTCATCATAACGGGCGGCATCGACCTTTCGGTCGGCTCGCAGTTCGCCCTGTTCGGCGTCGTCTTCGTCGACTTGCTCGTGAATTATCACGTGCCGTGGCTCCTCGCCGTTCTGATCATTGTCGGTTTCGGCGTGCTCCTTGGCTGGGTGCATGGGTTTCTCGTCACGCGAATGAACCTGCAGCCCTTTGTCGTGACCCTCTGCGGTCTCCTGATCTATCGCGGGGTCGCGCGCTGGTACACCGACGACGGGACCGCGGGATTTGAGTTTGGACAGAACTTTCCGGCGCTCGAATGGATAACCATGGGACGCACCTATGGCGTCCCGCACACCTTCGTCATCTTCCTTATCGTCGCGGCGATGATGGGGGTGCTGCTGCACCGCTCGGTGTTTGGGCGCTACCTGTTCGCCATCGGCAAGAATGAAGAGGCGGCGCGGTTCTCCGGCATCGCGACCAAGAAAATTATCGTGGCCGCCTACGTCATCTGCGGCGCCCTCGCGGGCATTTCGTCGATCTTTATCACGATGTACACCCGCTCGATCTCGCCCGCCTCGCACGGCAATTTCTATGAGCTTTACGGAATTGCGGCTGCGGTTCTCGGCGGCTGTTCGCTGCGCGGCGGCGAGGGCTCGATCCTGGGTATCGTGCTTGGCGCGATCCTCCTTCAAATTCTGCAGAACCTGGTCAATCTGCTCGGCATTCCGAGTTCGCTCAATTTCGCCGTCATGGGGACGGTGATTCTGATCGGCGTGCTCGCCGACCAGCAATTGGTGCGGCTGAGGCAGACACGCGCTGACCGGGTGAAGGACAATCTCCGCGCGGCGGCGCCGCTCGCGAGGTCGTAAGACCCGGGGCCGCAAAGCGGCGGGGCGTGACGAAAGCGCCCGTCAAGCCCGGGACAAGACAGAAGTCGCATGCGGGCCGTGAAGCGGGTAGGCTCGCGTCCGCGGGGCGTTCATCCGTGAGCTTGATCAGGTCAGAGGCGAGCCCGTGATGCTGGAGAGCGCAACCATCTTCGCGCTTGTGGTCGTCGCCTTCGTGGTGATCACGGCTCTCATGGGCGTGCGCCAGGTGCCGCAGGGCTACAACTTCACGGTCGAGCGCTTCGGCCGCTATCACAAAACCTTGACCCCGGGTCTCGGGCTCATCGTTCCGTACATCGACTCCGTCGGCCGCAAGCTCAACGTCATGGAGCAGGTCATGGACGTTCCGAGCCAGGAGATCATCACGAAGGACAACGCGACCGTGACGGTGGACGGCGTCGCCTTCTATCAGGTGCTCGATGCACGGCGCGCGGCCTACGAGATCTCCGATCTTCAGACAGGCTCTGCGCAATATCGTCATGACCAACGTGCGCACGGTCATGGGCTCGATGGACCTCGACCAGCTTCTCTCGCATCGCGACGAGATCAACGCGCGGCTTTTGACGGTGATCGACGCCGCCTCGGAGCCCTGGGGGATCAAGGTGACGCGCGTCGAGATCAAGGACATCGTGCCCCCGAAGGACCTCGTGGACGCGATGGGCCGGCAAATGAAGGCGGAGCGCGAGAAGCGCGCCGTGATCCTCGAGGCCGAGGGCATGCGACAGTCCGACATCACGCGCGCCGAAGGTCGCAAGGCGGCGCTCGTGCTCGAAGCCGAAGGCCGGCGCGACGCGGCGTTCCGCGCCGCCGAGGCGGTCGAGCGAACGGCTGAGGCCGGCGCGATGGCGACGCGGGTCATCAGCGAGGCGACCGCCAACGGCGACGTGGTCGCGGTGAATTTCCTGATCGCCGAGAAATATATCGCCGCGCTCCACGCGCTTGCGCAATCGCCCAATCAGAAGCTCGTGATCGTGCCCATGGAATTGAGCTCGCTTGCCGGCACGCTCGGCGGATTGAGCCAGATCGCCGCGAGCGCCATGGGCGCAGAGACCGTCGCCGCCCCGCGACCTCCAGCTCGGCCGCGTCCGCCTGCCCCCGTGCCAAACACCGGCGCAACGAGCACGCCGCCGGTTTCCCCTTGGCAAGGGTCCGAGAACCCGCCGCCCGGCGGGGCTTCGTCCTAGAGGAGGATCGTTCGGAGCCTACGATGGACGCCCTCCTGCAACCGCCCCATCTTGTCGCGCTGGCTTGGCTCGTGGCGGGGCTCGTTCTCAGCGCAATCGAGACGCTCGCGCCCGGCGCATTCTTCATCTGGTTCGGCGCCGCGGCGGCGATCGTCGGAGCCGTGGACTATTTCCTGCCGATGGGCTTCGTCGCGCAGCTCATTCTGTTCGCCATTCTGGTGGCGGCGCTGGTTCTGATCGGGCGACGGGTTTACGGATCGTTCGACAAGGGGCCCGGGCCGCTGCCACAGAGCCGTGCGCATGCGATGGTCGGGGCCGATTTCTTCCTGGATGAAGCGATCGCGCGAGGCTACGGACGCATCCGCGTCGGCGACAGTTCCTGGCGCGTCGCCGGACCAGATTGCCCGGTCGGCGCCAAGGTGAAGGTGGTCGCCGTGGAGGACGGGGCGCTCTTGCGGGTCGAGCGGACGGATTAAACAGAGCGAGCCGGGACCCGCGGTCAGCGATAGACGAGCACCGGAATGGTCGAGTGCGTCAGGACTTTCGCCGTTTCGCTGCCAAGCAACAGAGCCGAGATCCCTCGCCGCCCATGCGACGCCATGACGATGAGATCGCAGCCGAGCGCGTGCGCGGAGTCGATGATGGCGCGATAAGGCTGGTCGTTTATCTCGCGGACCGTCTCGCACGGCACCTTCGCCGCGTCGGCCGCCATCTTCACCTGCTCCATCGCCCGCTCTGACAGGAGGCGCGACTGCTCCGCGTAATCTCCCTCGTCGATGGGAATGAGGACGGTGTCCATGGTCGCGACGCGGTAGGGCTCGGCGACGGTCAGCCCCGTCACCTTCGCCCCTGACTCCTTCGCCAGCTGCACGCCATAGAGAATAGCCTTTCGCGACAGGTCCGAACCGTCGGTCGGAATGAGAATGTGCTTGAACATGAATGTCTCCTTGACCTAACGGCCGCCGCCCCATCCGCTCGCCCCGACCGAGCGCAGAATAACCAGAAGGACGACCGCGCCGATCGCCGCTTCGATGATCATGCCGGTGAGCCCGCCCCAGAGGTGGAAGTTGAAGCGCGGCATGAGCCACTCGCCGATCAGCGCTCCAACGATGCCCACCGATGCATCGCCCACCAGTCCGAAACCATTGCCGCGCAGGACCCTGCCGATCAGCCAGCCAGCGACTATGCCGACAGCTAGGATGACGATCATGCGTTCATTCGAAAGATGCAACGCAATTCCCTCCGCGGAACATGAGCTCATACACGGCAGTTAACAGAGAGCTCAAGCCGCGGAGCGATGGATTGTCATGCAGTTGCGGCGCTGGCGTCCGAGGGCTAAATGTGGCCCCGCGGGGCCACCCTAACGCGGGTTTCCGATTTCGCCCCTAACCTCCCAAGGAGCCATCTCATGGCCTTCACGCTGCCCGATCTTCCCTATGCGCACGACGCGCTGAAACCCCATATGTCGGCGGAAACCCTAGAGTTCCACCACGACAAGCATCATCTCGCCTACGTGAATAACGGCAACGCCGCGCTCAAAGGCACGGAATGGGAAGGCAAGCCGCTCGATGAGATCGTCAAGGGCTCGTTCGGCAAGAACCCCGCCGTGTTCAACAACGCCGGCCAGCATTATAATCACACCCATTTCTGGAAATGGATGAAGCCGGGCGGAAGCAAGATTCCGGGAGAGATCGAAAAGGCCTTGAAGGATTCGTTCGGCTCGATCGAAAAAGCCAAGGAGGACTTCATCCAGGGCGGCGTCACCCAGTTCGGCTCGGGCTGGTCATGGCTCGCGGTCAAGGATGGCAAGGTTCAGGTGATGAAGACGCCGAACGGCGAAAACCCGCTCGTCCATGGCGCAAAGCCAATTCTCGGCGTCGACGTGTGGGAGCACTCCTACTACATCGACTATCGCAATCGCCGCCCCGACTATCTCAAGGCGTGGGTCGATAATCTCATCAATTGGGAATATGTCGCCGAGTTGTACGGCCAGAAGTAATTTCTCAACCAAACGCCTCCGGCCCCACGCCGGGGGCGTTTGCACGTCAGTCGGTGAGATTCAGCGTCTTTTGGGCGCAAACATCGACGTCCGAAGCATCCATCGCCTGACCATCGCTGAACGTTCCGTGCAGGTCGACACGGCAATTGAAGGGATGGGGGAGTTGAGCCGCGGCGTGACTGCCGGATTTCAGGCCGCCCAGCACTTTCTTCCAGCTGACCAAGCCGCTCTCCGTCGCCTGGAGCTGGACAAGATCGGCCTTGCGCGCGTTCGTCACCACGATCGTGACAGTGGAAGCGTTCGCTGAGGTCTTGGGCTCCGTAGTCTTGGGCTCCGTAGTCTTGGGCTTGAGCTTGGTGGGCATGGCTGCGGCCTGGGCCACGTTCTGCGCGACCGCCGGCGCTCCGATCAGGCCGCAAAGCCCGGCGGTGATGGCCAGGATAAAAATGGGTCTCGTCATAATGTCTTCCCGCCTTTCGAGCCGCGCGACTTTGCGTTCGCGACAATGGCGCCACGATGGCGGACGCAGCCGACCCATGCGGCGATGTCACATGTCGCTTGGCGAGATCGGGTCCTGAGGCTCGGTCTCGGCCTGGCGGCGTTCCGCAGCGGCGCGCAGCATCGGCACCACGTCTTCGATCTTTTCCGCAACCAAGTAGCGCGTCTCGAAGCCGTCGCGAATGAAGCCTTCGATCCGCATGTGGGCGAGCAGCGCGAGCAGCGGTCGCCAGAAGCCGCCGATATCGGCGATCAGGACCGGCTTCGTGTGGCGATTGAGCTGGACCCAGGTCAGCTGCTCGACCAGCTCTTCCAGCGTGCCGATCCCGCCCGGCAAGGCGACAAAAGCGTCGGCGCGGTCGAACATCGCCTGCTTGCGTTCGTGCATGTCCTCGACGACCACCATTTCCTGGACATCGGTCAGCGGATGTTCCTTGCGGATGAGAAAGCTCGGAATGATCCCGGTCACATAGCCGCCAGCCGCGAGCGTCGATCGGGCGACACGTCCCATCAGCCCTTCGCCGCCGCCGCCATAGACGAGGCCGACGCCCGCGGCCGCGAGCGCCCGCCCGAGTTCCTCCGCCGCCTCGCCGAACCGCGCGTCGTCGCCGTCGCTCGATCCGCAATAGACGCAGACATTTCGAATCGCGCCCATTTCAGTTTTGCTCATGGGCCGATTTGCCGCCCGCGCCCAAGCGCCGTCAAGCCGCGCGCTTAGTTCTCGTCAAGCCCGATCTCGCGCAATATCTCTGCCTGATGCTCGCCGAGCATCGGCGAACGGCGGTCAAGCGCGAGCGGGCTGTCGCTCATCAGGATCGGGCTGCGAAGGCCGGGCGTTCCCTGCGGCTCGATCCGCATGCCGCGCGCCTCAAACTGAGGATCATCGAACAGATCGGCGATCGTGTTGATCGGCCCGGCAGGCACGACCGCCTTTTCCAGCGCGGCGAGAAGGTCGTCGCGCTTCCATGCCGCGGTCTTTGCCGTGAGTTCGCGGTCCATCTCTACGCGGTTCGTCACCCGCCCAGGGTTCGTGGCGAAGCGCGGGTCGCGCGCCAGTCCCTCGACCCCGAGCACCCCGCAGAGCCGCGCGAACTGTCCGTCGTTGCCGACCGCGACGATCAGCCAGCCGTCTGCGACCGGAAGCGTCTGGTAGGGCGCGAGATTGACATGGGCGTTGCCCATCCGTTGCGGCGACCGGCCGGACGCCAGAAAGTTCATCGCCTGATTGGCGAGCATCGTGATCATCGAGTCGAACAGCGCAAGGTCGACGTGTTGGCCTTTGCCGGTGCGCTCGCGCGCAATCAGCGCCGCCTCGATGGCGATGACCCCGTAAAGCCCGGTGAACAGATCGCTGATCGCGACGCCCGCCTTCTGCGGCGACCCGTCCGGCTCGCCCGTGATGCTCATGATTCCCGACATGCCCTGGATGAGGAAGTCGTAGCCGGCGCGCTTCGCGTAAGGCCCGGTCTGGCCGAAACCGGTCACCGAGCAATAGATGAGGCGCGGATTGAGCGCCTTCAGGCTCTCGTAGTCGAGGCCGTATTTTTGCAGGCCCCCGACCTTGAAATTCTCGACCAGAACGTCCGACCGAGCCGCCAGCCGGCGGACGATCTCGCGCCCCCGCTCGGTCGTGAAGTCCGCCACGATCGAGCGTTTCCCACGATTGCACGAATGGAAATAGGCGGCGGATCTGCTTGCCCTCCGTGTCGATAAACGGCGGTCCCCAGGCGCGCGTCTCGTCGCCCTCTGGGCTCTCGACCTTGATGACGTCGGCGCCGAGATCGGCAAGCGTCTGGCCGGTCGTCGGCCCGGCAAGGACGCGCGCAAGCTCGAGGACCCGCACGCCAGCGAGCGCGGTCATCGCCGGAAACCCCGCATTCTGCCACGCTCACGAGAGGGAACGTCGAACTTGGCGGAGAGCCGCCGGCCCCCTCCACCGTGCTTCGGACGGTCCCCCTCCCCCGCTTCGCAGGGGAGGATAAGCGCGCGCCGAACGATCGCTGTCTGCGCGATCCTCCCTTGCCGCGAAGCGGCGGGGAGGGGGACCGCGTGAAACGCGGTGGAGGGGGCGATCTCGACGCCAGGTCAATTCCTTCTAACCGCGACTTGCCACTAGAAGAACGCCTGCAGGCCGGTTTGCGCGCGCCCGAGGATCAGCGCGTGAACGTCGTGCGTGCCCTCATAGGTGTTGACCGTCTCGAGGTTGGCGAGGTGGCGCATGACCTTGTACTCGATCTGAATGCCGTTGCCGCCGTGCATGTCGCGCGCGGCCCGCGCGATGTCGAGCGCATCGCCGCAATTCGAGCGCTTGACGAGCGAGATCATCTCCGGCGCCGCCCTGCCCTCGTCCATGAGCCGCCCAACCCTGCAGCGACGCCTGGAGGCCGAGCGCGATCCTGGTCTGCATGTCGGCGAGCTTTTTCTGGAAGAGCTGGGTCTGAGCGAGCGGCCGGCCGAACTGCTTACGGTCAAGCCCGTATTGGCGGGCCCCGAGCCAGCAATCCTCGGCCGCCCCCATCGCGCCCCAGGATATGCCGTAGCGCGCCCGGTTCAGGCAGCCGAATGGTCCTTTCAAGCCGGCGACATTCGGCAGCAGCGCGCTCTCCGGCGCTTCGACATTGTCGAGCACGATCTCGCCGGTGACGGAGGCGCGTAAGCTGAGCTTGCCCTCGATCTTCGGAGCGGAGAGGCCCTTCATGCCCTTTTCGAGAATGAAGCCGCGGATCTTGTCGCCATGCGCGCGCGATTTTGCCCAAACCACGAAGACGTCGGCGATCGGGGCGTTGCTGATCCAGGTCTTGGCGCCGATGAGCCGGTAGCCGCCGTCGATCTTCTCGGCCCGCGTCGTCATGCCGCCCGGATCGGAGCCGGCGTTCGGTTCGGTGAGGCCAAAGCAGCCGATAAGTTCGCCCCGCGCGAGGCCTGGCAGGTATTTCCGATGCTGGTCGGCGTCCCCATAGGCATGAATCGGGTACATGACGAGCGAGCTTTGCACGCTCATCATCGAGCGGAAGCCGGAATCGACCCGCTCGACCTCGCGCGCGACGAGGCCGTAGGAAACATAGCCCGCGCCGGCGCAGCCGAACTCCTCCGGCAGCGTCACCCCAAGCAGGCCTGATTTGCCCATGAGCCTGAACAGCTCCGGGTCGGTCTTTTCCTCGAGATAGGCTTGCCGGATGCGGGGCGCGAGCTCCTTCGCGGCGAAATCCCGCGCCGTATCGCGGATCATCCGCTCGTCTTCGGTGAGCTGAGCTTCCAGCAGCAACGGATCGTCCCACTGGAAGGGGCCGAGATCAGGTCCATGAAAGGAGCTCATTGAAGCCGCCTCTTGCGCTGCGCCCGGTTGATCCGGCCGCTCGAACCTCCGTTTCTATTCGGCGCGGCGAGGGACGTCGAGGCGCGCTCTGACGTTTGCGGGGCCGGCGCGAGAAATGATTCTCTTATCAGAATATTCAGAAAATAATTGTGTCTGACAGAAAATTTGTGTTACAACTGATCCCATCGCCGGATCGAGCGGCTTTTCGGGCTAGGCGGCGGCGAAAGGACATGCGGGCGAAGGGCGTCCATCTCGGATTTCGCCGGCGACACAGAGAGGAGAAAATTTTTTATTTCAATCGCCCGTAACCCATTGAAAAGTCCCGATTCCGAAAAATAAACGCTAGTAAACGCCAGCACTTTTACTAACGTTTACTCGCATTTACTGGCGTTTACGCGCGCTTATTGGCGTTTACTCGCCGGCGTCGCGCTGCGAACGGCGTTGGCGCCGTGCGTCGAAATTCCCCCGTGCCTCATCGAAAATCGCCCAGTATCATCAGACGCCATGCAAAACGATCCGCTCTCACACGGCCTCTGGGAAATAACCGCTCCGCCGGCGCCGCCGACCTCGCCGCTCAAGGACGAGGTCCGGGCCGACGTGGCGATCATCGGCTGCGGCTATACCGGGCTCTCGACGGCGCTGCATTGCGCGGAGGCGGGGGCCAGGGTCGTCGCCTTGGAGGCGGTCGAGATCGGCTTTGGCGGCGCGGGGCGCAACGTCGGCCTGGTCAACGCCGGCATGTGGCTCGCGCCCGACGATGTCGCGACGAGGCTCGGCGCCGATTACGGCGAGCGGCTGCTCAAGCTGCTTGGCGAGGGGCCCTCCGAGGTTGAGGCGCTGGTCAATAAGCATGGGCTCGCGTGCGAATTCGTGCGCAACGGCACGCTGCATTGCGCGATCGGGCCGGCGGGCCTCGCCAAGATCGAGGAGCGCTGCGCCCAATGGGGAGCGCGCGGCGCGCCGGTGAAGGTTCTCAACCGCGAGGAGACGGCGCGGCGGATCGGCGTCGACATCTATGCGGGCTCATTGCTCGACCTGCGCGCCGGCACGATCCAACCGCTCGCCTATGCGCGCGGGCTCGCTCGCGCGGCGCTCGCCGCGGGCGCCTTCATCCACACGCGAAGTCCCGTTCGTTTGGCCGAGCGAGTGGGGGAGGGTTGGCGCCTCAAGACGGATGGCGGAGCCGTGACAGCGGACTGGATCGTGGTCGCCACGGACGCCTACGCCGACGGCGCGCAATGGCCGCAGGGGAAGCGGGAGCAGATCCGCGTGCCCTATTTCAACTTCGCGACGCGGCCGCTCGCGCCTGAGCTCGGCGGCCTCGATCCTGCCCGGCCGCGAGGGCTGCTGGGACACTCGGCTCGATCATGAATTCGTTCCGCTTCGATCAGGCCGGACGGCTACTGTTCGGCAGCATCGGCGCGCTGCGCTTCGCGGGCCTCGCGGTCCACCGCGCCTGGGCGCTGCGCGCGCTCAAGAAGACGTTTCCGCAGATCGGCGAGGTCGAGTTCGAGGCGCAATGGTACGGAATGATGGGAATGACTGCGGATGCGCTGCCGCGCTTCCATCGCCTGGCCGAGAATGTCGTCAGCTTCAGCGGTTATAATGGCAGGGGCATCGGAACGGGCACAGTGTTCGGCCGCCTGCTCGCGGAGCATGTTCTCGGAAAACTGAGCGAGAAGGACCTGCCGCTCCCTGTCACGGAGCCGGAAGCCCCGGCGCTGCCGGCCCTCAAGGAAGCGTACTACGAGGCTGGAGCGCAGATCGCCCATGCCGTCGGCGCACGGCTATGAGCGCTCTTCGTCGGGGTGTCGGTCAGCTAAACGCAACGCCCGAACACCTGATGAACGTAAGCGATTGTCTTGATTTTAACATCTTGTCTGGCTATCCGGCCGGGCATCGATGTCCGACTGACGACTCGACATCGCGTCTTGCGCGCGACGAGGAAGCCTTCCGCACCGATAGCGGACTGGCGAAATCCGGCCGCTCCACTCAACTTGATCTACGGGACTGCATCTATGGCTACGGGAACCGTCAAATGGTTCAACGCAACGAAAGGCTTTGGCTTCATCCAGCCTGACGACGGCGGCAAGGACGTGTTTGTCCACATCAGCGCCGTTGAGCGCGCGGGGCTCCGCGAACTCAACGAAGGGCAGAAGGTCGCCTATGAGATTGTCGCTGACAAGCGCACCGGGCGCTCGTCGGCTGGCAACCTGCAGGTCGCCTGATTTTCACATCGAATCTGGCGCTAGGTACTCAGCCCCGGCGACAAAGCCGGGGCTTTTTGTTTAGGGTTCCCGCTCGAAAGGGAGGCGGCGATGGTTGGGCGGGCGCAAGAGACATTTCTGGGGCTCGACATCGGCACGTCCTCGGTGAAGGCGCTGCTTGTCGATGTCGACCAGCGCGTGCTCGCCGAAGCCTCGATCCCGCTCAGCGTTTCGCGCCCTCATCCATTGTGGAGCGAGCAGAACCCGTCAGATTGGGTCGAGGGAGTCGAGGCCGCAGTCGCCGCTATCCGCCGCCATGCCCCGACCGAGTTCGTGGCGCTGTCGGGCGTCGGTCTTGCGGGCCATATGCATGGCGCGACGCTTCTGGATGCGCAGGACAAACCGCTCAGGCCTGCGATTTTGTGGAACGACGGGCGGTCGTTCGCCGAGTGCGCGGAGCTCAAACGGCGCGTGCCCGATCTTGAAGAGCGCACCGGCAATCTCGCCATGCCCGGCTTCACCGCGCCAAAAATGCTGTGGGTCGCCGCGCATGAGCCCGAGATCGCCAAGGCGACGAAGCGAGTTCTATTGCCCAAGGACTATGTGCGCCTGCGGCTCTCTGGCGAGGCGGTTTCCGAGATGTCGGACGCCTCAGGCACGCTCTGGCTCGATGTCGGACGGCGGCGCTGGGACGAAACGCTGCTTGCGGCGACCGGCCTGACCGAAAAGGCGATGCCGAGGCTGGTCGAGGGTTCGGACGATTTCCGCCTATCTCGCGCCGGAAATCGCCGCCGCCTGGGGTCTCGGTCGCAAGATCCCGATTGCGGGCGGGGGCGGCGACAATGCCGCCTCGGCGATCGGCGTCGGCGCCACGGCGCCGGGGGCGGGCTTCGTTTCACTCGGCACGTCGGGCGTTATCTTTTCCGTCACCGACCGTTTCGTCAGCCTCCCCGAGCGGACGCTGCACGCGTTCTGCCATGCGTTGCCGAATCGCTGGCACGGCATGGCGGTGACGCTCTCGGCCGCTTCCTCGCTCGCCTGGGTCGCTGGTGTCCTCGGAGGCGAAAATGATATCGGCAAAATGATCGCGGGGGCGGATTCGTTCGCACGCGTCGCCCGGCGCGGTCGCCGCCGCGCCGATTTTCCTCCCCTATCTCAGCGGCGAGCGCACGCCCCACAACGACGCTGAGGCGACCGGAATGTTCGCAGGCCTCCGCGCCGGGCACGGCGCCGACGCGCTGGTCTTCGCGGTCATGGAGGGCGTGGCCTTCTCCTTCGCCGACGGGGTGGACGTTCTGGACGCGGCCGGCGCACGGCCGGTTCGCCCGCTGCTTGTTGGCGGGGGCGCGCGATCGGAATTCTGGGCGCAGATGATCGCGGACGTCACCGGCTTGACGATCGATCTCGCTTCCGGCGCGGAAGCAGGCGCGGCGCTTGGCGCGGCGCGGCTCGGCATGCTTGCCGCCGGGGCCGGAAGCGTCGAGACGGTTTGCCCGCGACCGCCTATCCAGCGTGAGTTCGTCCCCGATCCAAACGCGCGCCGCTGCTTACGCCCCGCGCCTTAAGCGCTATCGCGCGCTCTACCAGGCCGAAAAAGCGACACGGCTCTAGGCGACGCGCCACTTGACGACGAGGTCGCCGATCGCGGTCACCAGGATTTGCACGCCGATGCACATGAGCAGGAACGCCATCAGCCGCACGATGACCTGCCGGGCCGTGGGCCCCATCAGCCCGGTAATGCGATCGGAGAAGCGATAGCCGATCCAGATGATCGCGGCATTGGCGACCGCCGCGACGCTCGCGCCGAGAAAGAACGCCACGAGGCCAGCCCCGTGCGATGGGCGCTCAGCGCCGATGGTCGTCGCCACGGCGATCGTGCCCGGCCCGGTGGTGAACGGCAGCGTAAGCGGAAAGAACGCGAGCTGCATGGGATCGTCGTAAGCACCCGGCGTAGCTTGTCGCTCGTGGGTTTTTTGGTCCGGGTGGGAATCGCTTGTGGTCAAGAGCTGGAACCCGCTGAGGGCGATCACCGTCCCACCCCCGATGCGCAGGGCGTCGATTGAAACTCCGAAGAAGGTCAGGATATAGGTCCCGGTCCATAAGGCGCCGAACATGATCAGAAGCGAATAGAACCCGACGCGCGCCGCGACCTTGACCCGGTCGGAGGACCGAAAGTCCTTGGTGAACCCATAGAAGATCAGCGCGCCGCCGATCGGGTTGATGATCGAGAACAGCGAGGGAAAAGCGAGGAGGAAGGCCGAATTCGCCGTCACGGCGAAACTTCGCCAGTCCGCCACGCCGAGGATTTGGTCCATTGCCCCCCCAAATGCCGAGGATTGCGTGAAGAACGCGGCCCGCTTTCGCCGGCCGTCTCTAACCTTTTGAGAAGCCGCCTGCGCTAATCTCTCGGCCGTCAAGCGCAACCTAAGGCGACCCCGTGACCGGCTTTTTCGCCATTTGGACGGCGTTGCAGAGCGCTTTCCTGCAGAATTTCACCCTCGCTGCGGCTTACGGCGCGCCCGCGCTCGGAGGCGCGCTCGCGCTGTCCGTGCTCTACTATGCTGGCCTTCGTCAAGCTCGTGGCCGGCGGATCAGCGCGCGGGGTTTTGTGCGCTCGATCTTCCCCAGGCGCATTCTTCTGCATCCGTCGTCCCTGATCGATCTGCGCCTGTGGGCGCTGAACGGAATCGTGTTCACCTCCGCTTACGGCATGCTGGGTCTCGGCCTGTTTTTCTGGCGCGACGCGATCGTCGCCGGACTGACCCACGCATTTGGGCCGCACGCGCCGACGCATTGGCCAGCCTGGACCATCCTGACGCTCGCGACCGTGCTCCAGGTTCTGGCCTACGAACTCGCCTATTGGTCCGCCCACTACGCTTTTCACAAGGTCCCGGCCCTCTGGGAGTTCCACAAGGTCCACCATTCCGCCGAGGTGATGACGACCCTGACCGAATTGCGCCAGCACCCGGTCGAGGTGATCGCCTTCATGAACTGGATCGGGCTCGCGACCGGAATTGTGTTCGGAATCATGACCTACGTCTTTGGCCCGGGTGTCCGCCCCTTCACCCTGCTCAACGGCAACATCGTCACAATGGTCTTTCTCCTGACCTACGGGCATCTCCGGCACAGCCATATGTGGATCGCGTTTACCGGCGTCGCCGGCCGGATCCTGCAGAGCCCGGCGCATCATCAGCTGCACCACTCCGCCAACCCCGCCCATTTCGACAAGAACCTCGGCTTTGCGCTGGCCGTCTGGGACTGGGCGTTTGGCACCCTCGCAATTCCCTCCAGGACCCGTGAACCCATCGTTTTCGGAATCGGCGACGAGGGGGCGCCGTTCCGCTCGACGCTTTCCGCCCTTGTCGCGCCCTGCGCACGGCTTCCTGGTCATGTGCTGAGGCTGGTCCAAAGAATTGCCGGCGCGCGTGGCGCCGCCCGCGCCGCCAAAACGTCGCCCTGACCGCCGGTTCCCCTGGGTCACGAATCTCCCTATTCTCCTCTCGACCCCGTCGATAAGGAGACGCTTCCGTGCCGGACGGAAAGTCCGCGCGCCGTCGCGGCATGGTGCTGGTTCTCATGGCCGTGGTCCTATGGAGCATGGCTGGCCTGTTCGCCCGGCTCCTGACCCATCTCGACGTATGGACCGTGATGGGCTGGCGAGCGTCGCTCGGCGCGGCCTCGATCGCGATCGTCGGCCTGATCGAATGGCGAAGCGGGCGTCTCGAGAATCCGCTTGGTTTTGGCTCGCTGTCGCCAGTCGTGGCGCTCTTGGCGATGATCGCGATTTCCGCCTACTCGGCGTCGGTGATGACCACGACCATCGCCGACGTGATGGTGATCTACGCGACGCTGCCTTTCGTCGCCGCGGCGATCGGCTTCCTCATCAATGGCGAGCGGGTCTCGGCCCGCACGCTCGTCGCCTCGGTCTTGGCGCTTGTCGGCATCGTCATCATGGTGGCGAGCGGCCTCGGTTCGGGGCGTCTGTTGGGGCAGGGGCTGTCGATGCTGATGACCCTCGCCTTCGCTCTCATGATCGTTCTGCAACGGCGCCGGCCGAAGGCCTCGATGATCATCGTCAATTGCCTGGGCGCGCTCGGCTCTGGCGTTTTCGGCCTCGCCAATTCGCAGCATCAAGCCATCAGCCTGCATGACTTCGCGATCCTGCTCGTGTTCGGCCTGACGACGATCGGCCTCGCCTTCGTCCTCTTCATGGAGGGCGCCAAGTTCATTCCGTCGGCTGAAGCGGGGCTTATCAGCCTGCTGGATGTTGTGCTCGGGCCGATATGGGTGTTTATCGCCTTCGGCGAGAATCCGGGCTTGGCGACCATTCTCGGCGGCGCGATCGTGCTTGGCGCCGCTGTCTGGCGCCTGGCGCCGGAACTCCGGCTGGAACAAGCTTTATAGCGGTGAGGGAGCATCATGGACGGCGAGCGTTTTGCCCTGGTGACGGGCGCGGGTTCGGGGGTCGGAAAAGCATCGGCTTTAGCGCTGGCCCGCACGGGCTGGCATGTGGCTCTGACCGGGCGGCGGAGCGAACTCCTCGAGGAGACGGCGGGCGAGGTCAAAGCGCTTGGCCGCCGCGCGCTTGCCCATGCCGCCGATGTCGCCGACCCCGAGGCGGTCAAGGCCTTGTTCGCCCAGATCGAGCGCGAGTTCGGCCGCCTCGACCTCCTGTTCAACAACGCCGGGCGGGGCGCGCCGGCGGTGCCGATCGACGAACTGCCCTACGAGACCTGGAAGGCGGTGGTCGACGTCAACCTCAATGGCATGTTCCTCTGCGCTCAAGGCGCGTACGGCCTCATGAAGCGCCAGAAGCCGCAGGGCGGGCGGATCATCAACAACGGCTCGATCTCGGCGCACACGCCAAGGCCCATGGCCATCTCCTACAATGCGACCAAGCATGCGGTCACCGGGCTCACCAAGTCGATTGCGCTGGACGGGCGCGCGCATGACATCGCCTGCGGCCAGATCGACATCGGCAACGCGCTGACCGAGATGGCGCGTCGCATGACTTCGGGCGTCATGCAGGCCGACGGGCATATGGCGATCGAGCCGACCATGGACCCGGATGAGGTCGGCGCCGCGGTCGCCAACATGGCGAACCTGCCGCTCTCGACCAACGTGCTCACCATGACCATCATGGCGACCAAGATGCCCTTCGTCGGCCGGGGCTGAGTACAACCTGAGCGCGAATTTCTTGCCAGGCCAATGCAAATAAACGCCAATAAACGCTACTAAACGTTAGTAAACGCTAGTAAAAAAGCTGACGTTTACTAGCGTTTATTTTTTCGAATCGAGACTTTTCAATGAGTTACGAGCGATTGGAATAAAAAATTCGACCGATTCCCAACCCGCGTCTCTTTGGGTTGTGCTGGCGGATGGTGAACGTAGTATTCCCTTCATTTTCCGCCTTGCTGCCGGCCCTCGCACAACACGCCACGATTTTCCGGTGACTTAGATAAGATAGCACTGTTTCTATCTTTCATAAAGAAATTGAATCCAAAAAATCTTAGCTTCCAGCCGGCTTCGGGTTTCTCGGCCTCGCTGACCTATCGTCCGCGAGCCTCGCGGATGGCCGGGTCACCCCCGAATCACAGTCCGGGGGCCGGCCATGACGTTGGGATTGGCAGGCCAGAACCTACGCGGCGACCGCCAAGGCCCGCAGAAGCACGTCTTGATGGCGCGCGATGAAATCGTTGCGCTGGGTGGTGACGGTCTCAAACGTCTCGTGGCAGCGGTCTTTCAGTTCCTGCGAGTTTGGCATTTGCCCGTGGCCGTGCTCATGCACATCCGCGACCGCTTCGACCGTCGCGCACAGGGCCTCATTGCTTCGCTGCGTATGACCGATCAGGGACGCTTCGTAGGCGTCGAGGCCGGGCAGGCTCGGGAATAGGCGGCGGATCACGGCGACTTCGGTGTGCGTCCATTCGAGCAGCATCGTGAGCGCGCGGGGCCCGTGGATCCAGCCGGTGACATCGACGATGTTCGCGAGCGCATCGTAGAAGGCGTCCAGTCGAGGATCGAGGAAATCGTAATCCGGCGCGCAGACGTCGCCCTTCAGTCGGCCGCTTGCCTCCAGCGATTCCTTGATCGGCGTCCCGTCGTAAGGAAGCATCTTGCAGAACGTCGCCGGGGCGCAGCCGTCGCCGACGATCTGGCGCAAGAACGCGATGTTGTCGTGAACCGACTGAAAGGTGCTGTGCGGATCGAGCAACATGAAGCCGAATTCGAAACGGAGCCCGATTTCCTTCAGGATGCGCACGGCGCGAAGGTTCTGTTCGACGGTGATCTGCTTGTGGAGGGTGATCAGTCCTTGTTCGTTGCCGGACTCGAGCCCCATATAGACCATATAGAGACCGGCATCGCGCATGCGCGACAGCAACACCGGCTCGACCGCGTCGGCGCGGCAGTTGATCTTCCAGATGATCTTTTGCGATAAGCCGCTGGCGACGAGTTCGTCGACGAGTTCGTTGGCCCACGCCCGCCACTTGGGACCAAAGAGCGGGAAATCGTCATCCTGGAACAGGAAGACGTCGATGCCCTTCGATTCGTGCAGCATCCGCATTTCTCGCACCACCTGGGCGGGCTTGCGCGTTCTCACCACCTTGCCCGGCGCCGTGCGATAGAACGTGTGGATGGAGCAGAACGAGCAGGTCCGGGCGCAGCCGCGACTGGCGAGGAGCGGCATGATCTTGCGGCCGAGGACCTTGATCGGCTCGAAATCCCGGTCAGGGAAGGGCAGGGCGTCGAGATCGGGGGCGAGCGGGCGCGGCGCGTTGGCGACGATCTCGTTGTCGTTGCGCCACACGATGCCGTCGATCGCCCGCCAGTCCCGGCCGGAGGCCAGAGCGTTGACCAGTTCCAAAAGCGTCGCTTCGCCCTCGAAGCGCACGATGCTGTCCAGTTCGGGCACGGCCTTGAGGGTCTGATCGAAGCTTAGGGTCGGATAATGTCCACCCATGGTGAAATGGCTGTCGACGCCTTGGCTCCGCAGGTCTCGCATCAGGTCGCCGTAGCGCCGGATGTAATATTGGAAGATCAGCGAAAATCCGACCAGAATGGGTCGGGTTCGCCGGATGGTCTCAACCATCCGTTCGGGCGAGGATTCAATATCCAGCACCTGAACATTGACGTTGGCGCCCCGCAGCACCGCCGAGAGGTAGCCGAGCCCGAGGTTTCCCATTTTCTGGAAGCCGATGAGGACCACATTGGGTCTCTCATGAGACAGGCGCAATTCTGATCCGAGGCCACCATGCGTGTCCATCGCAAACACTCCAGGCCGAAATGAGGGAGAGGCGCGGCGAAACCTTTGCCGCGCCTGGGCGCCGCGTCCGTGACATCAAACTGGACGCGTCGGCGGGTTGGTTACTTGCGCGCCGCCCCTGCAACGACGGTCTGCAAAGCCTCGATGGCCTTCACACCTGCCAGCGCTTGTGCGTGCATGAGTTCGAGTTGTATTTTAGCAACAGCTGTAATTTTGGTCTTATCGCTCTGGTCGATGAGTCGCCAAATCGCCGGATCGAATATCCACTCTGGCTTCAGAACAAGACTCTCGTGCAATTCAGCCATCTCTTCCTCCTTCAATCGTTTTCAAGTTAGGCTTTAGTCAACATAAAGATGCGTAAAAACTACATAGAATTGCAAGTAGGGAATTTTACCTATCTTTTAGTACCAGAGTTGAACGCTCGTAATTCTGGCTATCAAAATGACCATGAGCTTAATTAAATGATCTGGAGACAGAAAAATTGTAATACCGGACAATCGGATAAGTCATTGAATGATTCACGCGCTAAACTTACTCGCATACTGTTCGGAGCTCGTCTTTTCTGCTTCAAACAGCGCCGGAATCAATTAACTCACCGTTAACAGGTTACCTAATAACCATTTGAAGCTAGCACGCTGGGCAAGGGCGATATGTGACGGCGCTCACGGTCCGTGTTGCCGGGGAGCGTCAATCTGGGGGTTGACACGACGATGGGTCGAGGGCTTTTGGCGGGCGCAACGTCGGAGGGGAACGCCGGGTTGGGGACCATGCAGTATCTTCTGATCCTTCTTGTCGCCGTGACCATGGCTTGCGGCGCGGCGGCGGGCGTGACCATCGCTTTCGCGCCGGCTTACGCTGACGACAGCGGCAAGGGTTACAGCGAGCCCAATCCGTAAGGTCCGCGCTGCGCTCTGCAGACGCCGCAGCGCCATTTTTCCGAGAATGTTGGATCCAAGCCCGCCCGCGCGATCCGTCCGAAGGGTGGGGCGTCGTTCCCTATGCGATTGCGTTGAGCACGGTCAGCGCATCGCTCGGCAGCTTGAGGCTCGCCGCAGCCAGATTTTCTCGCAGATGTCCGACCGATGAGGTGCCCGGAATGAGCAGGATGTTGGGCGCGCGCTGAAGAAGCCAGGCGAGCGCGACCTGCATTGGCGTGGCGTTGAGCTGCCTGGCCACATCATCGAGCGCCGTCGACTGCAAGGGCGTGAAGCCGCCAAGCGGGAAGAACGGCACATAGGCGATGCCGGCGCGGGCGAGGTCGTCGATCAGGGCGTCGTCTTCGCGATGCGCCACGTTGTACAGGTTCTGCACGCAGACGATTTCGCAGATGCGGCGCCCCTCGGCGATCTGGTTTGCGGTGACGTTGCTGAGCCCGATGTGGCGCACCAGGCCCTGCCGCTGAAGGTCGGCCAGGACCGTGAGCGGCGCCTCGATCGGACCCTCGGCCGGCCCGTGAACGGCGCCCATGATCCGCAGATTGACGACCTCCATCGCGTCGAGCCCGAGGTTGCGCAAATTGTCCTCGACCGCGCTCTTGAGGTCATCGGCGCTCATCGCCGGGTTCCATGACGCGTCGTCGCCTCGCCGGGCGCCGATCTTGGTCACGATGACAAGATCCTCCGGATAAGGATGAAGCGCCTCGCGGATAAGCTTGTTGGTTATGTGAGGGCCGTAGTAATCGCTGGTGTCGATGTGGTCGACGCCGCTCGCGAGCGCCTCGCGCAGCACCGCGATCGCCCCATCGTGATCCTTGGGCGGCCCGAACACGCCCGGTCCCGCGAGCTGCATGGCGCCGTAGCCGAGACGCTTCACGAGCCGATCGCCGAGCGGAAACGTTCCGGCGCTGCTGAGGTCGGTCATGGGCTTTGTCTCCTCTTGGAATCCAATTCTGGATAGCGATTCCGGCGGCGGACCTGGTAACGGGCTCCAAAACGCAGTTCGGCGGCGTTTCGGTGTTCCGGTCATCCAAGATCAGGTATTCCGAAGCGACAAACGTAAGCTTTCCGTGCGACTGACGTAAGGGGTAGGAGTCGCGCCAAGACGACAAAAGCCGTTGCAACGATGTCTAGAATCCGGTTGCATTTAGTATGAAACAGACTTTAAGAAAAAGAGCTTGGGAGCTGGGGTCTGCCTAATGCAGTGGGGGCAGAAGAGTATTGCGTCGCCCGCTCGCTCTTCGCGTGGGGTTTCCCGCGCGCTTGCGGCGGCGATCGGCGTCGGCTGGGCGATGCTTGCCGCTCCCCCTGTTGCTGTGGCTCAGACGCAAGTCGTCGCTCCGTCGGCCGCGCCGATGAAGGATGCGGACAAGCGCATCGCAGCCGACCTTCTGTTCAAGCGCCTCTTGATCAAGCCCGACGATCTCGACGCCGGATTCAAATACGCTCAGATCGAAACCGAGCTCGGCGACTACGAGGCCGCGATCGGCGCGCTCGAGCGCATGCTCTACTACAACCCGAACCTTCCTCGGGTGAAGCTCCAGCTCGGCGTGCTTTATTTCCATCTGCGCTCCTATGAGATGGCGCGCAATTATTTCGACGCCGTGCTCAACGCCCCGGACACGCCCTCCGACATTCGCACCGAAGTGCAGACCTATGTCGCCGCGGTCGATAAAGCGGTCGCGACCAATCAGTTCTCGGTCTACGGGCAGTTCGGGCTCGCCTATCAGACCAACGCCAACGCCGGGCCCAACAGCCCGAACGTTCTGGCGCTCGGCCAGAACGCGCTGCTTTCGCCCCAGTTTCAGAAGACGCCGGACTGGAACGCGTTCGGACTGATCACCGCGCATAATTTCTACGATTTCAACGATCAGCGCGGCGACGGTTGGGAATCCGACCTGATCACCTATTATTCCCAGCAATTCAAAGTGACCCGACTCGACCTGGGTCTGGCCGAGTTGCGCACCGGGCCGCGCCTCGGAATTGGCGACTATGGCGGCCTCACCGTCCACCCCTATGCGCTGGGCAACGTCCTGACGCTCGGCGGCCCAGCCTATCTCAATACGCTCGGCGGCGGCGTGTCGTTGAACTGGCCGGTCAACGAAAACCTGACGATCACGCCAGGCGTCGAGTTCCGCAACCGCTGGTTCTACAATTCCTCGAACTATCCGACGGCCGAGGGCCAAAGCGGCGGGCAGTGGATCGGCTATGTGTTCGGTTCGGGGCTCCTGTCGGCCCCGCTCGGCCTCTCGTGGCAGGGCCGCGTTTCCTATACGCATTCGAGCGCCAGCTACGATCCTTACGCTTTCCAGGATTTCTCGATCGATCTCGGGATGCCGTATGCTTTCGCCGCGCCTGCGTTCGCGCATACGGGCGCGGTCTGGACGCTGACGCCCTCCGTCGGCTTTTCCTACACCCCTTACGCTGAACCGGACCCGATCGTCTCGCCGTTCACCACTCGCACGGATCGCCAATGGCGGGTGGCTGGGACCTTGGATGCGCCATTCTACAGCAACCTCGGCTTCACGCTGCAGCTCCAGTATCTTCGCACTTATTCGACCATCTCGAACTATAGCCTGTCGGATTTCCTCGTCGCGGCCGGACCGACCTTCCGCTTCTGATCTGTCGGAAACTCGAATGCGCCGGACACCATCGTTTCCACTGCTCCTCGCCGCGACCTTGCTCGCCGCGGTTCTGACGATATCTGTCGCCGCCCGCGCCGATACGGTCGGCACCGCGGCGGCGGTCAACACGACCTCTTCGGGGACGCCGCCCGGAGCGCCCACGCGCGTGATCGAGATCGGCACGCAACTGGTCGAGAACGAGAAGATCCAGACCACGGGCACCGGCAGCGTGCAGGTTCTGTTCATCGACAAGACGACCCTCAATGTCGGCCCCAACTCGTCGCTGGTGATCGACCGCTTCGTCTACAATCCCGCCACGACCAAGGGCGAGCTCGCGCTGTCGCTGGGCAAGGGCGTGCTGCGCGTCGTCGGCGGCGTCGCGACGCATTCCGAAGGGGCGACGATCCGAACGCCGGTCGCGGCGATTGGCCTGCGCGGCGGCATCGCGATCATCTCCCATAGCGGAGCCAAGGGCACGCGACGCGATCCTTGGCTTTGGCCGGATGTCGGTCACGACGCTTTGCGCGGGCTCGGCCAATTGCCAACCGACCACGGTTTCGGTGACGCGCCCAGGCTTCGGCGTGACGGTCGCCGGGCTTAATCAGGCGCCCTCTTCCCCCGCCCGGGCAAGCAGCCAGGAGCTCGCGCAGGCGAACGGCCAGTTGACGAGCCAAGGCGGCCAAAGCGGGGGAGCAAGCCAGCAGCCGACGGACAATCTGGCCCGGACCTACAACGTCGGCACGCCCACTTCGCCCGGCGCGCCGATCATCGACACCGCCTCGGCAGGTCGCGCCAACGTGCTGACGATCGCACGCGCCACGCAACAGACCGTCCAGCAAGGGTCGCAGAGCACGGCTTCGGTCAAAACCGGCGTTCAAGTCGCGCTTGAGACGTTGATCAAGGTGTTGACGCCGATCAAGCCTCCGCCGATCGTCCCGCCGCCGATCGTCCCGCCGCCGATCGTCCCGCCGCCGATCGTTCCACCGCCGATCGTTCCGCCGCCGGTTACGCCGGTGGCGCGCCCCTACCGACGACCTACGCCATGGTCACCCCCGGGCCGTTCAGTACGAGCACGGGCGCGAGCCCAGTGCCCTATCTCACCGGCGCCTTTGCCGGAACCGGCGGCTTCACCGTTTCCCCGGTCCTCGGCTATCAGCGCGGCGGCTTCAATGCGGACGGCGTCACGCCGGACACGACCTCCAGGCAGTTTCAGGCCGGCCTCAGCGTAACGGGGCAAGGGGTCAACCAGAACGCGACGCTGTTCGTCATGACGTCTGAGATTACGAACGCGCCGAAGCATCGGCTTCACCCAAGCCGGCGGGTTCCAGGCGTGACGGTGCGCAATCCGGACGGATGGTACGGGCTGGCGGACGGCGCTGTGTCTTCAGCGACGCCGACGTCCCCGCCCAACACGGTGCAGACCGTTAACGGCACGCCGGTTGCGGGCTTCGCTATGAACAATACGAACACGAACCTGAACACTGGAGCTGTGTCGAACAGCCAGTCGTCCAACTTTGTCTACCTCCGGCTTGGCGAATTACACGTTCAATCCGATAAACACGGGAACGCCGACGACTTCGGCAAACAACCACCCGAACTTGTTCCTGAATGGCTATGTCGGCGGGGTGATGGTGACGGCGACCAGCGGCGCGCCACGAACTACACGAAGCCCTATGTCGTCACCAATGTCAGCGGAAGTCCTGGCGACGTCGGCATTTATCTGCCCGGCGACTCCAGCGAGATGCTCGCATTCTTCAATGTCGGCAGAACGTCGGCTCAGTACGGCGCCAAAAGGCGGGTTGACGACGTCCTCCTATATCTTCGGAGGTTTGGACGTCGCGGACGTCTCCGTCTCGGGCTGAACACGGCGCGCGGCGCTTATGTCAGTCCGTCGAATTTTGCTGCGCGAGCGGCTGCGATCTTCAACGACGGCGCCAATACGCCACTCTCGACGCGCGACGACATGTCGCTGTCGGATACCGGAGGTTACGCCAACCAGCAGATGGTGACGGCGGAGAGCGTCGGCGCGAACACGTCGTCGTTCCTGACCTCGATTTCCTCCGTCCCCGTCACGCCCTGCGCGTGCGAATCGACCCAGTGGGGTTTCTGGAGCGCCTTCAACGGCGCGAAGGACAGCGAGCGGCAATCTCGTATTCGAGGATCAGGGCAATCTGTTGCTCTGGGTCGCAGGCGTCCCGACGCAGCCTGGCAAACCTTCCGACGACCGGCACGGCCACTTACACCGGCCACGCCATCGCCAATATCGCCAACCCCAACAACATCACCAGCTATCTCGCCGCCGGCACGTTCTCGGCCCTGGCCAACTTCGGAACTCGCACCGGCGCAGTGACGATCAGCGGCCTCGACGGAACGAACTACACCGGCACGGCCACATGGATTCCAGTCGACGACTTCGTTCAACGGAACGCTGACCGGCAATGTCGGGGCTCGGACTGCAACGCATCGCCGGCTCGTTCTTCCAGGGCGGCCCGACCAAGCTCGACGCCGCTCTATGGCGAGATGGGCGGTTCGCTCATCCTGAACGGGACCAGCGGCTACCTCGGAAGCGGAATTTTCGCGGCGCGGAAGCCATAAGGGCGTTCGGCGCCGCCTTCTTACTCGGCGCGGCGGTCAGCGGCTCGAACGGCGCGGCGATTGCGCCATGCGCGAGGTCGGTCGAGAACATCGCCAGACCCTTGGGTTCGTTGCCGTTCGGGTGGACCAGCACGATCGAGCCATGTCCGGGCTTCTGTCCGAGCGCCAGCCAGGCGTCGGCGCCGAGCGTGATCAGGTGGTGCTGGCTGACCGCCTGCATCAGCGGATCGCTGGAGACGAGGCCGGGGAAGCGGAAGAACAGCGACGGAGTCTCGCCGTTGGCGATCAGAAGCCGCTCGGTGTCGAGGATTTCCTCGTGCGGGTCGACGCCCTTCGTGAGCAGGAAGTTCGCGTCGTCCGGCAGCTTGCGGCGGTAGGGGTGGTGATAGGTGTGATCGGTCCACAGGATGTCGAGCGCGCCGGAATTGCGCTGATCGACGAGCCAGCGGAAATCGTCGAAGTGATGGACGAGCCAGAGGCCCGAAATCGAGAGCGCGACGGGAACGTGCGGGCCCGCGGACTCGAGTTGAGTGAAGAACGCCCGAGAGAGCGGCTTCTGGCTTGGGCAGAGGTCGCCGGTGACGAAATCGCCCTGGCCTCCGCCATGCGTGAGCCCCGCGTTCTGAAGAAAGCCGCGATGGACGAGGCCCGGCGCTAAAGCGGATTCGCGGATCGCGCGGCCCATGCGGGTCGCGTCGAGTTCGGCCTCGCTCTCGTCGCGGCAGGTCCAGCACGCCGCGCGCTCGAGCCGCGTGGTCAGCGCCTCGGGATCGGCGAGAAGCGCGACCTTTTGGCCCGCGATCGTCATCTCGCGGATCGCGACCGCTTTGCGTCCGTCGGCGGCGACGCAGGCCTTCAGCACCGGCTGGTAATCGCCGACCGCGGTCACGCTCTGAAGCCGCGTCGCCGGCGCCGGCGTGAAGGCGCAGTCGGACGCGCGCGCCGCGCCGGCAAAGCCGGCGCAGGCGGCGAACGTGATCATGAGAAGGCGAGCGAAGGCGGGCAAAGGAAAGTTCCTCGGATTGAAGGCGTCCTTCTAACCAAGAGCGGCGCACGCGGCTAGAGCGGGCCGCGGCATGATGAAGGCCAGCTTAGCAACGCCCGCTCGTTGCGCTCGGCACGCGAGCCGTCACCCCCGCCGCGGCCCCCGCGTCGAGCGCGGCCGCTCGGGCGCGCCGGCGACGGCCAGCAGCTTGCGGAACTCGTCGCGCTTCTCGTGGATCGAGGCGATGACGAGGCCCATCGGCACGCCGAGATCGACCAGCACCGCCTCGGAAAGCTGCAGGCTCGCCTCGATCGTCTCGGGCACCGCGTCGGTCACGCCGAGCGCGTAGAGCGCGCGGGCGTGATCGGCGTCGCGGGCGCGGGCGACCAGCGTTATGTCCGGCCGCAGGCGGCGCGTCGTCTCGACCACCGCTTCGTTGGCCGCAGTCGAGTCCATGGTGACGACGACGGCGCGCGCTGTTTCGATCCCGCAGCGGCGCAAATATTCGGGCCGCGTGGCGTCGCCATAATAGACCGGCTTGCCGTCGGAGCGGGCCTGGGACGTGATGCCGGCGCTCGAGTCCACCGCGATGAACGGGATCGCGTGCCGGTCGAGCATGTCGCCGATCAGCGCGCCGACGCGGCCGTAGCCGACGATGATGACGCGGGACGACTCGCTCTCCGGCGGAATTTCCGGCGCGCGTGCGCCAGCCGCCCCTCGCGGCGCTGAGCCGATGCGCGCTCCGATTTTCGCCAGGCCAGGGATCACGATCATCGATAGCGCCACCGCGGTGATGAGCGTCGTCGCCAGCGTGCGATCGATGAGGCCTCCCGCCAGCGCGGCGCCGATCATGACGAAGCCGAACTCGCCGCCGGGCCCGAGCAGGAGCGACGTTTCGGCGGCCGACGCGGGACGGCACGCGAAAAGCGCGGCTCGAGCCCGAACAGGGTCAGACCCTTCGCCGCAACGAGCGCCGCGACGAGACCAAGGATAAGCCCGGGCCGCGCGAGGATGAACGCCGGATTGATCGTGGCCCCAACCGAAAGGAAGTAGAGCCCGAGCAGCAGGCCCCGGAACGGTTCGATCGTCACTTCGATCTCGCGGCGATATTCGGTTTCCGCCAGCAGAAGCCCGGCGACAAAGGCGCCGAGCGCCATCGACAAATGGCTCGCCGCCGCGGCCAGCCCGTCGCCGAGCACGACCAGCAGGCACGCCGCCATGAAGAATTCGGGGCTCTTCGTCTCCGCGACAAAGTGAAAGAAGGGCCGCAACGCGAGGCGGCCGAAGACGACCAGCGCGGTCAGGACAAGCGCCGCCGGCGCGAGCGTGGTGAGGAGTTGCCATGCGAGGCCCGTGTCGCCTGCCGCCGACAACGCGCCGGTCATGACGAGCAGGGGCGCGACCGCGATATCCTGAAACAGGAGCACCGCCAAACTCGCCCGCCCGGCGCCGGAATGAAGCCGTTTGCTCTCGACCAGCATCGGAATGACGATCGCGGTCGATGACATGGACAGCGCCGCCCCGACCGCGAGCGCCGAGGGCGGGCTAAGGCCAAAACTCCAGGCGGCGGCGGCGAGAATGAGCGTCGTTACGACGACCTGCGCGAAGCCCGAGCCCGAACACCAGATGACGCATGCGCCTTAAGCGCGCGAACGACAGCTCGAGCCCCATCGTGAACATGAGCGCGACGACGCCGAAGGCGGCGATACGGTCGATCGACTCGACATTGATCGCAAGCGCGCTGAGCCAGGGCGCGTTCCGCGCGATCGCGCCGAGGCCATAGGGTCCGAGCGCGACGCCCGCGAGCAGATAACCCAGCACCGGACTGATGCGCAGCCGGAAGAACAGCGGCGCGACCACGCCCGCCGTCACCAGGAACAGCAGCGTCTCCTTGTAGACCGAAAGGTCGACCGGCTCGTTCACGTTGAGCCTCGTCGCGCCGCGCGTTTGTCATGCGCCGAGCCTAGTCGATTCGCGGTCGAAGGCGAGCGTCGCCGCGCGAGCCGCGGCATGCTAAGGGCGAAATGTTTTCCTCTTGGAGATCGTCATGCCGGCTTATCCGCACGAAGGCGAAACGGCCAGGATCATGGCGCTCGCGCCGGTGATCCCGGTGCTCACGGTCGCGAGCGTCGAGGATGGGCTCGCCCAGGCGAAGGCGCTGGTGGCCGGCGGGCTTTATGCGATCGAAGTGACGTTGCGCACGCCCTCGGCGCTGGCGGCGATCCAGGCCATCGCCAAGAACGTGCCGGACGCGGTCGTCGGCGCGGGCACGATCGTCTCGGTCGAGCAGATCAACCAGGCGGTCGCGGCTGGAGCGCGGTTTCTGGTCAGCCCCGGCGCTCCCGCGGCGCTCGCCAAGGCCGCGGCCGCAGGTCGCCGGTTCCGTTCCTGCCGGGCTGCGCGACGGCCTCGGAGGCGATGGCGTTGCGGGAGCTTGGCTTCCGGGCGCTGAAGCTCTTTCCCGCCGAAGCGGCCGGCGGCGCGAAGCTGCTCGCCTCGCTCGCGGCGCCCCTGCCGGATCTGCGCTTCTGCCCGACCGGCGGCATCGATCTCGAGAAAGCGCCGGAATATCTGAAGCTGCCGAATGTGCCCTGCGTCGGCGGATCGTGGATGCTGCAGAAGGCGGCGCTCGCGGCGGGGGACTATCTCGCGGTCGAAGCTCTGTCGCGCGACGCGGCGGGGCTCAAGCGGGCGGCCGCATAGTCCGTCATCGTGAGCTCTAGGACGACCGGCTCTAAACGCCGAGCTGAGCCGCCGCCGCTCTAGGCGGCTGCGGCTGCCGGCTCAGCCTTGGCTTCGGCGCGCTTCTTGGCGATTTCGCGCTTGAGCTTCACCGCGTCGTCGGAAAGCTCCGACTCGTGCGCCTTGACGAGAAAATCGTCGAGACCGCCGCGATGCTCGACCGAACGCAGCGCCGCCGCGCTGATGCGCAGGCGCACGGAGCGCTCGAGCATATCCGAGGTGAGCGTGACCTGGACAAGGTTGGGCAAGAAGCGCGTGCGCGTCTTGCGGTTGGAATGGCTGACCTTGTTGCCGGATTGAACGGCTATTCCCAGTCAGCTCGCAGCGGCGTGACATCGAACTAATGATCCTTCAGACGAAAGCTTCAGCTCGATGCGGCAAATATGAAAGCGGGCCGCTCCAATCAAGAAGCGTCCCGCCTGCCGCATCGGCCTGGCTAATAGATGAGGGTCTATAGGGGAGCGGGTTTTCGGCGTCAAGCTGGACACGCTCGACTCCCTGTCCCGCCGCCCCTACCTTACCGTCCATGCAAGAGGGACAGGCAAGCGTGACCGCGCTCGGCGCGGCGGGACACCGGGCGGCGCACCAGGTCCTTGAGCACGGGCTCGTGTTCGCCGATCCGCTCGCGCTTCGTATCCTCGGGCCGGACGCCGACGCCGCCGATCGCGCTCGCCAAGGAGCAGCCGGAGCGGCGGCCCTTGCGCCTGTTCATCGCCATGCGCAGTCGGTGTCGCCGAGGATTCGGCGCGGCGACGCGATCGCAGATCGGCGTGCGGCAAATCCTGGTCCTGGGCGCGGGCCTCGACACTTTCGCCTATCGACTTGAGCCGACGCCGAGCCTGCGCGTCTTCGAACTCGATCATCCGGCGACACAAGCCGAGAAGCGACGCCGGCTCACGGAGGCGCAAATCGCCGAACCTGCGCATGTCGCCTATGTCGCCCACGATTTCGAAGAGCGGGAGCATGACCGCCGCGCTTAAAGCCGCCGGGTTCGACCCGGGCAGGCGGACTTTTGTCGATTTGGCTCGGCGTCACGCCCTATCTGACTGAGGAGGCTGTTGTTCGCGACGCTCAGCGAGCTCGCGCGCTGGCCCGGCGGGAGCGGAAGTCGTGTTCGACTACGCCAACCCGCCCGATCGGGTCACGGACTCTGCGACGCGCGCTCATCATGAGCAGATGGCTGAGCGGGTCGCGGCGAGCGGCGAGCCGTTCCGGTGCTATCTCGATTCAGCAGAACTGCACGCTCACGCGCGCGAACTTGGGTTCTCGGAGAATCGAGGATCTCGATCGGGCGGCGCTGGTCGCGCGCTATCTGCCGGACTTGCCCGGTCGCTCCTCGGCCCGGGCCCGGCGGACATGTCGTCCGGATGGCGACGGGGTAGCCACAACTCCCCTCTCCCTCGGGGAGAGGGTGGTGAGGGTGAGTGGCGAGGGGCGTTCTCACCGTGGCCGCCCTCATCCGGCGAGCTTCGCTCGCCACCTTCTCCCAGAGGGAGAAGGGAAGGCGCGTCCACCTGATCGCAATTTTCTGCAAGAGAAAAGGCCGCGCTCAGAGCGCGGCCTTGCCTGAAAGCGAGCTTAAGTTTGCGGCTGCGGCTCGAGCCCGCCCGTGTCCGGACCGATCGGCCGCGCCTTGCCCGTCGAGGGCACGGCGGCGCGCGGCGGAGCCGGAGGCTCCCGCTCGGTTGCGGATTCGCGCACGGGCCGCACGCCTTGCAGGAGGCCGACGATCTCGTCGCCGGTCAGCGTCTCGAACTCCATCAGTCCGCTCGCAAGCGTTTCGAGGTCAGCCTTCCGCTCGGTGAGGATGCGGGTCGCCGTTTCGTGGGCTTCCTGCACCAGCCGGCGCACTTCCTGGTCGATTGTTTCGGCGGTTGCTTCCGAAATGTTCTGCTGGCGGCCGAGCGAATAGCCGAGGAACACCTCGTCCTGGTTCTCGCCATACATGACCGTGCCGAGCTTCTCGGAGAAACCGAGCCTTGTCACCATCGCGCGAGCGATCTTGGTCACCTGCTGGATGTCGCCCGCCGCGCCTGAGGTCACCTTGTCCTTGCCGAACATAATTTCCTCGGCGACGCGGCCGCCCATCGACATCGCCAGCATGGCGATGAGTTCCTCGAAGCTCTGCGAGATCTGATCGCGCTCGGGCAGCGACTGCACCATGCCGAGCGCGCGGCCGCGCGGAATGATCGTCGCCTTGTGGATCGGCGTCGAGGCCGGCATCGACACCGAGACGAGCGCGTGGCCCGCTTCGTGATAGGCGGTCAGCCGCTTTTCCTGTTCGGTCATGATGAGGGTGCGCCGCTCGGCGCCCATCATGATCTTGTCGCGCGAATCCTCGAATTCCTGTACGGGTGACGACGCGCTTTCCGCGGCGCGCGGCGAGCAGCGCCGACTCGTTGACCAGGTTCATGAGATCGGCGCCAGAGAAGCCCGGCGTTCCGCGCGCCACGACCTTGAGGTCGACGTCAGGCCCAAGCGGGACCTTGCGCGAATGAACCTTCAGGATCTTCTCGCGGCCGATGAAATCGGGGTTCGAAATGACGATCTGACGGTCGAAGCGGCCGGGCCGCAGCAACGCCGGATCGAGCACGTCAGGCCGGTTGGTCGCGGCGATGATGATGATGCCTTCGTTCTGTTCGAAGCCGTCCATCTCGACGAGCAACTGGTTGAGCGTCTGTTCGCGCTCGTCGTTGCCGCCTCCGAGACCGGCGCCACGATGACGCCCGACCGCGTCGATTTCGTCGATGAAGATGATGCAAGGCGCATTCTTCTTCGCCTGCTCGAACATGTCGCGCACGCGGCTCGCGCCGACGCCGACGAACATTTCGACAAAGTCAGAGCCCGAGATGGTGAAGAACGGCACATTGGCTTCGCCCGCCACGGCACGGGCGGTCAGGGTCTTGCCGGTGCCTGGGGGGCCGACCAGCAGCACGCCGCGCGGGATGCGGCCGCCAAGTTTCTGGAACTTCTGCGGGTCGCGCAGGAACTCGACGATCTCCTGCAAATCCTCCTTGGCTTCGTCCACGCCGGCGACGTCTTCGAACGTGACGCGCCCCTGCGCCTCGGTCAGAAGCTTGGCCTTCGACTTGCCGAATCCCATCGCCTTGCCGGCGCCGCCCTGCATCTGCCGGGTCATGTAGATCCACAGACCCAAGAACAGCAGCACCGGCAGAACGCTGGAGACGATCGTGAGCAGCCAGTTGTTGCCGTCGGATGGCGGCTTGGCCGTGATCGTCACGTCCTTCTTGTAAAGCGTCTGCACGAGGCTCGGATCGTTCGGCGCATAAGTCTGGAACGACCGCCCATCCTTCAGGTGACCGGAAATCTCCGGCCCGGCGATCGTCACGTCGCGAACGTTCCCGGCGTCAGCGTCGGACAAGAGCTGGCTGAAGGTGATTTCGCTGGTTGGCGATTTCTGACCCGGGCTCTGGAACAGGGTCACGAGCGCCAGAACTAGCAAGAAGATGATCACCCAGAGGGCGAAATTTCGATAGTTTGCGTTCATAGTGTTCCCGTCACGGAGCGGTCGTCTGACATTTCTCGGACCCTCCCGACCCTATCCTTCCGAACATTTAAGCGCGCCCGGCCGAATTGCCAAGAGAACTCATTTTGTCTCAATATCCAGTGAAGGCCGAAATTGTCGCTTTTTGGCGGCGTCGCCCTTGGTCATAGGCCCGTTGTCCCAACACATTCGGGGCGCTTCCCCTCAAAAGTTAAAGCAAAAGTTAAACATGTTTAACCCGGAAGGTTCGAGACCTATCGGAAGCAAGCGCCGACAAGCGGGCGCCCTCGACCAGAACTTCAGGCCGTCTTTTCCTCCGCCAGAGCCAGTTCCTCCATCATTGTCTTGCGCATCAAATATTTTTGAGCCTTGCCTGTGACGGTCATCGGAAAGGAATCCACGAAACGCACGTAGCGGGGAACCTTGAAATGAGCAATTCGCTCCCGGCAAAAGGCGATGACCTCTGTCTCGTTCAAGCTCACGCCTTCCCGGCGGCGAATCCAGACGCAAAGCTCCTCGCCATAGCGACGATCCGGAACGCCGAAGGCCTGGACCTCGGAAATGGCCGGATGCGTGAAGAGAAATTCCTCGACTTCACGAGGATAGATGTTCTCACCGCCTCGAATGACCATATCCTTCAATCGCCCGACAATATTGCAGTAACCTTCAGCATCGATGGTCGCAAGATCGCCTGTATGCATGAATCTGGCGTCGTCGATCGAAGCTGACGTCGCTGCGGAATCATCCCAATAGCCGCGCATGACGCTATAACCACGGGTCAGCAACTCGCCCGCAACTCCAGGAGGAACAATTCGGCCCTCCGTGTCGACAATCTTGACTTCGAGATGCGGCAGGATCCGCCCGACCGTCGAGACGCGCCGTTCGAGCGGGTCGTTGTAGGCGCTCTGGAAGCTGACCGGGCTCGTTTCCGTCATGCCGTAGGCGATGGTCACCTCGCTCATATGCATGGCGTCCACCACTTTGCGCATGACTTCGACCGGGCAGGGCGAGCCAGCCATGATTCCGGTGCGCAAGCTCGAAAGATCGAAACGCGCGAATTCGGGATGTTCAAGCATCGCGATGAACATGGTGGGCACGCCGTGCAGGCCGGTGCACCGCTCGGCTTGGACCGCCTCGAGCGTCGCGATCGGATCGAATCCTTCGGACGGGCTCACCATGCAGGAGCCGTGGGTGACGCAGGCGAGATTGCCCAGCACCATGCCGAAGCAGTGATAGTAGGGCACCGGAATGCACAGGCGATCTTCGGCAGTGAGGCGCATGGCCTCGCCGATGAAATAGCCATTGTTGAGGATGTTGTGATGGGTCAGCGTCGCGCCCTTTGGGCGCGCCGGTGGTCCCCGAGGTGAACTGGATGTTGATCGGGTCGTCGAACTGAAGCGACGCCTCGAAGGCCATGAGTTCGGCGCGCTCGTCTGCGGTCGCGGGCTTGGCGACCTCGTCGAAATTGAGCATGCCCGGCGACTTATCCGTCCCCAAGCGGATCACGAACTCGAGCTTGGGCAGGCCTTGGGACTTGAGCTTGCCGGGCGCAGCTCGTGTCGATCTCGGGCGCGCAGGTCCGGAGCGAGGCGAAATAGTCGTTGTTCTTGTGGCCAGGGCTCAGGATCAGCGCCCGGCAGCCGGATTTCTTTATCGCGTAATCGAATTCATGGCTTCGGTAGGCGGGATTGATGTTGACGAGAATGATCCCGGCGAGCGCCGTGCCGAATTGCGCCAGAACCCATTCGCTGACATTGGCCGACCAGATGCCGACCCGGTCGCCTTTTTCCAGGCCCAGCTTGCGCAGGCCGATCCCCAAGTCTTCCGACCGGCGCAGGAGGTCGGCATAGGTCCATCGCACGCTCTGGTGGCGTGTGATCTGCGCCAATCGCTCCGGCCCCTCAGCCGTGACGCGGCGCAAAAGCTGGCCGATCGTCTCGCCGATCAGCGGTGTCGAAGAGACGCCGTGGACGTAGGATTGCGTGAGCAGCGCCATTTTCCTTCCCTCTAGCCGCTTAAGGGCCTTTATTGCGCTCTTGGCGGCGCGCCACCGTGCTTTCTATCACAATTCGCGCAGGTAGGCCGCCGGCTTCTGGCTCAAAGTTCGCCACGCGCCGATCATGCCGAGCCCGACGGTGATCGCAAGGCCCCCTCCGGCGGCGGCGAGCGCGGCCCGCCAGTCGAAAACGAAATCGAACTGCATGACCCGCCAGACGACCCAACAGGCGGCGAGGGTCCCCGCCGCGACGCCAAAGGCCGCCGTCGCAAGTCCCAAAAGCGCGTATTCGATCAGGAACATCATCGTCAGTCGGCCACGGGTCGCGCCCAGAATCTTCAGAATCGTCGCATCGGCAAGGCGCGCGCGCCGGTTGGCCGCAAGCGCGCCCGCGAGCACCAGGACCGAGGTCGTGAGCGCCACCCCCGTCGCCGCGCGGATGGCGAGCGCAAGCTTGGCGAGCAACGATTCGACATTCTCCATGGCCTCGCGCACCCGGACGCTGGCCACGGCCGGGAATTGCTGCGCCACGGCGCGCATGAGCCTGATTTCGGTGTCTGGCGCGACGGTCGGCAGCGCGGCTGAGACGAGTTCCGTGTAGGGCGCGCCTTTGAGCGCGCTGGGTGAATAGACCAGCACGAAATTGATGGCGAAGCTCTTCCAGTTCACTTTACGCAAGTTCGCCAGTTTCGCCGCGATGTCTCGCCCGAGCACGTTGACCACGACCGTGTCGCCAACATGGAGACCGAGGCCCTCGGCGACCTCCTTCTCCATCGACACCAGCGGCGGGCCGGAATAGTCGCCTGGCCACCATGTCCCCGCGACCACCTCGGACCCCTCCGGAGGCTTGTCGGCGAAGGTGACGCCGCGGTCGCCCTCCAGCGCCCAGGCAACCTTGTCGCTGGGCTTCACCTGTTCGACGGGCTTGCCGCCGATGGTGACGAAGCGCCCGCGCATCATCGGCGTTTCGCTGATTTTGACGCCGGGCGCCTCGCGCTTCACGAAGTCGACGAAGGCGCCCGCATCGGCGCCGGGCACATCGAGGAAAAAGAAGCTCGGCGTGACGCCCGGCTGAGCCTCGCGCAATTCGGCGCGCATGTTGGCGTCGATGAGCGTGAGGGCGACAAGCGCGGTGAGGCCCAGCCCAAGCGACAGCACCACGGACGACGTCAGCGCGCCGGGCCGGTGAATCGCGGCTAGCGCCATGCGCAACTCGACGAAGCGCGAATGGGGCGCGCGGCGCGCGAGACTGGCGATGCCATAGGCGACAGCGCGCAACGCAAGAAACGCCGCCACGGTCGCGCCTGCCACCATCGCCGCGATCGACTGTTGCGGGCTGGTGAAGACGGCAAGCGCGATGAGCGCCGCTCCGGCGAGCGCTGCGGCGGCAAGGTAGCGCGCGCGAGGCCAGCCCTGGCGTTCCTCGACCATGTCGCGGATCAGCGTGGTGACAGGCAGATCGTGCGCCCGCCCCAGCGGCGCGATCGAGAAGGCGAGCGCCGTCAACAGCCCGTAGATCAGCCCGAGTCCAATGAGGCCAGGCGAGATCGAGGGCGCAAGCGGGATCGGCAGCAGGGATGCGAACAGCCAATTGACGACGAAGGGGATCGCCGAGCCGAGGACTGCGCCGAGGAGCGCCCCGATCAGCGCCACAACCGTAAACTCGATGAGCGCGAGCGTGACGACGCTCGATCCGGTCGCGCCGATCGCCTTGAGAATGGCGAGGGTCGCGCGCTTTCGTTCGACAAAACCTTGCGCGGCGTTGGCCACCCCGACGCCGCCGACGACCAGGGACAACAGTCCGGCCAGCGTCAGGAACTCGGCGAAGCGATCGACGTCGCGACTGAAGTCGGGGTTGATGGCGAGACGAGTGCGAGCGTCCCATCCGGCTTGAGGAAAGGTCCGCTTCGCCTCAGCCATGAAGGCCTGGACAGCGGCATTGTCCGGCACCCCGCTCGGGCCATCCATGACGACTCGCGTCGTCCATCGGACGAGCGAGCCTGGCTGAATGAGTTTCGTTGCGTCAAGCCCCGCTTGCGAAATGAGCGCGCGCGGCCCAAGGCCAACGCCGGTCGCCAGCCGGTCCGGTTCGCTCGTGAGAACGGTTCGAATGGCGAAACTCGCTTCGCCGATGCGAATGACGTCGCCGAGCTTGAGATTGAGCCGGGTGAGCAGCGCGTCTTCAACGGCGACGCCGAACACGCCATCCCGTTCACCGAGCGCGTCCTCGACCGACATGGGCGGGGCGAAGATTGCAGAGCCGATACGCGGCCATGAGGGCTCCACAGCTTTCGCTTCGATCAGCGCGGCGTCGCCGCCCGCCGTTCGCGCCATCGCGCGCAAAGTCGCGATCGTTGACAGAGAGCCGTGAGCTTCGAGAAAGCGCTGCTCGTCAGCGGAGAGACGGCGATGGATGAGCGAGAACGACGCGTCGCCGCCGAGGATCACGCGTCCCTCGCGCCCCATGCCGTCGTTCAGCGCGCGGGCGAGACTTTCCACGCCGACAATCGCCGCCACGCCAAGCGCGATGCAAAGGAGAAGGATGCGTAAGCCCGCGAGGCCGCCGCGGAGATCGCGAAGGGCGAAGCGCATGGCCGGTATGCGGGTCGGCCGTGGAATGAGTCCTGTCGCCGGCGCGTTCACTCCCTTCTCCCTCGGGGAGAAGGTGGCGACCATAGGGCGTCCGGAAGGACGCCCGTCCTTCCGGGCGGGCATGGCCGGCCGGATGAGGAGCCGCATCAAAGCCGTCGGCGCGTTTTGCGCCCGAACCCTCACCCCCAACCCCTCTCCCGCTGGAGAGGGGAGCGCGCGGCCTCCTCAACGTATCACCGACAGCCGCCGAAAAACTCATGCCGGAAGCGTCGCCGCGGGAACGGGCTCGTCCTCGATCCTGCCCGAGCGCATGCGGATCACGCGGTCGCAGCGCGCAGCGAGCGTCGCGTCATGCGTGACGAGCGCCAGCGTCGCTCCCCGTCGCGCGGGCAGGTCGAACATCATGTCGATGATGGCGCGCCCGGTTGTTTCGTCGAGATTGCCGGTCGGCTCGTCCGCGATCATCAGCGAGGGACGGGGCGCAAGCGCGCGGGCCAGCGCCACGCGCTGCTGCTCGCCTCCCGACAGTTGCGCTGGATAGTGGCTGAGGCGATCGCCGAGACCCACCTGTTCGAGTTCATCTCTCGCGCGCTCGTTCGCGTCACTCGCGCCGGCCAGCTCGAGCGGCGCCGCCACGTTTTCGAGCGCCGTCATGGTCGGGATGAGGTGGAAGGACTGGAAGACGATGCCGATGCGCTGCCCCACGAAAGCGCGCCAGGGCGTCTTCGTTCAGGGCGCCGAGCTTGACGCCGTCAATCTCAACTTCGCCTTTATCTGGCCGCTCTAAGCCGGCCATGATCATGAGCAACGTCGATTTGCCCGAGCCGGAAGCCCCGATTATGCCGACCGCCTCGCCCTTGCCGATTGTCAGAGCGACGTCGCGCAAGATATGCACGCGAGCCGCGCCGCGGCCGAGACTAAGGTCGACGCCGCGCATCGCGACCGCAGGAAACACCATTGCCCAGAGCACCTTAAAACCAAGCGGCCCTCATATGGGCATTGGCGCCTTTTCGTCCAGGCGGCCGTCTTCGCCGCGGTTTTGGCGTCGGTTTCGCAGGCCGCCGCGCGGACGCTTCGCCTTGTGGCGCTGGGAGACAGTCTGACGGCCGGACTTGGTTTGCCGCCGGGCAAGGCTTTTCCCGATCGCCTCGAAGCGGCGCTCCACGCCAAGGGGTGGGACGTCAAAGTCATGAACGCCGGCGTCTCCGGCGAGACGGCGGCCGACGGCCTTGCGCGCTACGAGTGGGCCGTTCCGCCGGACGCCGACGCGCTGATCATCGAGCTTGGCGCCAATGACATGCTGCGCGGCCACTCGCCCACGGCGACCAAGGCGGCGCTGGCGGCGATTTTGGACAAAGCGCGGGCCGCCCGTTTGCCGGCGCTTCTCACCGGCATGCGGGCCGCGCCCAATCTCGGCCCCGACTACGGCGGCCAGTTCGCGGCGATCTATACGTCTTTGGCGAAAGCTTACGATGTCCAGCTCTATCCGTTCTTCCTCGATGGCGTCGCGGGCGACCCG
This sequence comes from uncultured Alphaproteobacteria bacterium, assembly GCA_963762335.1. Lineage (GTDB taxonomy): Bacteria > Pseudomonadota > Alphaproteobacteria > Rhizobiales > Beijerinckiaceae > Roseiarcus. The sequence goes on from CAVXKU010000002.1 coordinate 55,184, forward strand.
AAGCTCAACCAGCCTGACGGACTGCATCCGAACGGCCGAGGGGGTCGAGGTCATCGTCCAGAAGATCCTGCCCTCGGTCGAGGCGCTGCTGAAGCAGGTGAAACAATAGCGGGCGGCGCGACGCTGGCGGCGCATCATCATGAAGGAGGCCGTCGTGCCGAGCGCGCGCCACATTCTCACATTGTCGTGTGTCAACCGGCCCGGGATCGTGGCGAAGGTCTCGGCCGCGCTGTTTGACGGCGGTTTCAACATTCTCGACGCCCAGCAGTTCGACGACACCGAGACTGGCGACTTCTTCATGCGGGTCGTCTTCAACGCCGCCACGCCGGATGCCGACCTCGAAGCCTTGCGCGAAACCTTCAAGGCGATCGCCATCGGTTTCGCGATGACATGGTCGATGCGCGCTGTCGATCAACTGAAGCGCGTCGTCCTCATGGTGTCGCGCTTCGATCATTGCCTGGTCGATCTTCTCTACCGCTGGCGCAGCGGAGAACTGGCGATGGATCCTGTCGCGATCATCGCCAACTATCCGCGCGAGACCTATGCGCATATCGAATTCGGCGACATCCCGTTTCACCACCTGCCGATAACCAAGCAAACCAAGATGGAGCAGGAGGCTCAGGCGTGGGAAGTCATCAAGTCCGCGAAAGCCGATCTCGTCATTCTCGCGCGCTACATGCAGATCCTGTCGGACGGCTTCACCGCCAAGCTGCAGGGGCGTTGCGTCAACATCCATCATTCGTTCCTGCCCGGATTCAAGGGGGCTAAGCCCTATCACCAGGCCCATCTGCGCGGCGTCAAATTGATCGGGGCGACGGCCCATTTCGTCACTTCGGATCTCGACGAGGGGCCGATCATCGAGCAGGATGTCGAGCGCATCAGCCACCGCGACACGCCCGAGGACCTGGTGCGCAAGGGGCGCGACATCGAGCGCCGCGTGCTGGCGCGAGCCATCGCCAATGTGCTCGACGACCGGGCGCTCCTGAACCACGGCAAGACCGTGGTGTTCGAAGGGTAGGCGCGGCTGTCGCGCTGAGACGCCCGTCCTCAAGCGCCCCGAAGCGGCCTCTCAGTTCGATCCGCGGCGGGCGGTGAGCCGGCCGCCAACCGCGGACCTCATCCTTGTTCAGCCACGCGAGGCTCCGTTTTTCATGTTCCACGAACGGCCCATGAAACGTCCTTCGCCGCCCGCGAGCACATGCACCGCCAGTTCGGCATTCCGTCGCTGGGCGCTGTCTGATTGGAGGCGGGCGAAATAGCGCAGCAATTCTTTTTGCAGGCTCGGGGTGAGCGCCTCCCAGCCGCGCTGAGCCGCCGGATTTTTCGCCAGCGCCGTCGCGAACCAGGCCTGCATGGGATCCGCGGGTCCGCCCTTGTAGTCGCAGTCGAACGCCAGCGTGACCGTCACGCTGTCGCCGACTTGGCTGGCCGAGGCGCGACGCATGGCGCCATGGAGATAGAGGGTGAAGCCGCCGTCGCCGACCGGCATGAGGTTGGTTCGCCAAGTCTCCGCGCAATCGTTGATGCGAACCAGGACGGGCATGGGCTTGCGCCAGCCGGGCTTGATCCTGCTCGCCTGCGCAGGGCTGACTGGCGCATACGGGTTGACGCCAATGATCGCGATCCGTGCGTGGAAGCGAATGTCAGCCACGGTCACAGGCGCCGAATTTCCGCGGGCGGATTCGTCCAGTTATTGTTGCGGCCGTCGGAGTCATACAGCCAAGACATAGGCCGGACCGAGATACAAGACCACTGCGGCGATCACAGCCGCCGCCAGTCGATCTTCATCGCCTCGATCTCGCGATTCTGGCGGCAGCTTCGTCGAAAGGCGACGTCGGCCGAAGGCTTCGAGGCCCCAGCTGTAACTCAGGGGCGCTCGCCAGCGTAAATCAGCGTGCTGACCGCAGAGATCGAGCCTATATAGGGCTCTCAAGGAGGATCTCATGAAAGAAGACCACTTCCCCGTCACCCACACCGACGCCGAATGGCGCAAGCTTCTGACTGCCGGAGCAGTACCAGATCATGCGTGGGCACGGCACCGAGCGGCCGGGCAGCTGCGCGCTCCTGCATGAGCATCGGCAGGGCGTCTTTGCTTGCGCCGGCTGCGGGCAGCCGTTGTTCGAGAGCAAGACCAAGTTCGAGAGCGGCACCGGCTGGCCGAGCTTCAATGTCCCGGTCGACGGCTCGGTCGAAACGACTGTCGACCGCAGCTTCGGCATGACGCGCACCGAAGTGCATTGCGCACGCTGCGGTTCACATCTCGGCCACGTCTTTCCGGACGGGCCGCCGCCGACCGGTCAGCGCTATTGCATCAACGGAGTCGCGACCAACTTCGCGCCGACTGCCGGAAGTTGAGGCGGTTCCGCTGGTTGCGGGACACGGCCTCAGGGTCGATCAGGGCCATTGCATGAACGTATCGAACGTACCGAAGGAAGCCCGAGCTCCTCGCCCCGCCGACCATCCGCCGGCGCCAAGCGGCAAAGTCGGGGTGCTGATCGTCAATCTCGGCACCCCGGAGGGGACCGACTACTGGTCGATCCGGCGCTATTTGAAGGAGTTCCTGTCCGACCGCCGCGTCATCGAGACGCCGCGCGTGATTTGGGCGCCCATTCTGCAAGCCATTCTCCTGCGGCGGCCGCACGCCAAGGGACGCGACTACGATTCCATCTGGAACAAGGAGCGCGACGAGGGGCCGCTGAAAACGATCACGCGTGCGCAAAGCGAAAAGCTCGGGCCCGCGCTCCGCAATCTCGACAGGGACGTCGTCGTCGACTGGGCCATGCGGTACGGCGCGCCGCCGATCGCAGAGCGGCTCAAGGCGCTTCAGGCCGAAGGCTGCGACCGCATTCTCGTCATTCCCCTCTATCCGCAATATTGCGCCGCCTCGACGGCGACCGTCGGCGACAAGGCGTTCGAGGCGCTGCAATCCATGCGCTGGCAGCCGGCGGTTCGCGTGGCCGCGCCCTATTACGACGACCCCGTCTATATCGACGCGCTCGCCCGCTCCGTTCGCGCCAGCCTCGCCGGTCTCGACTTCGAACCCGAAGTCGTGATCGCCTCTTATCATGGCATTCCGCAGGCCTATTTCGACAAGGGCGATCCCTATTTCTGCCATTGCGCGAAGACGACGCGGCTCCTGCGCGACGCGCTTGGCATGGACGAGACCGACCTCATGATGACGTTTCAGTCGCGCTTCGGCCGCGGCGAATGGCTGAAGCCCCCGACCTCCGAGACCTTGCGCGGACTCGCGGCTCACGGAATCAAGCGCGTGGCGGTCCTGACGCCCGGTTTCGCCGCCGATTGCCTGGAGACGCTGGAGGAAATCGGCGTCGAGAACGCAGGCTATTTCCGCGCGGCGGGCGGCGAGCATTTCGCCGCGATCCCGTGCCTCAACGACAGCGCCGACGGCATGGCGGTGATCGAGGCGGTCGCGCGGCGGGAGCTGAGAGGCTGGGCGGAGTAGGAGGCTCCCTTCTCCTTCCGGGAGAAGGTGGCCGACGCAGTCGGCCGGATGAGGGTGGGCGCGCGCCAGAACCCTCACCCCCAACCCCTCTCCCCATAGGGCGTTCGGTAGAACGCCCGTCTCCCGACGGGCTATGGAGAGGGGTGCCCGCTAAACCACCTCGTCGGGCGCGAGCGCGCAGGCGATGTGCGGGTCGACCTCGATTTGCACGGTCGTATGATTGATCTTGAAGCGCTGGGCGAGATCGCTGCACAGGTCGTGAAGAAACGCGTCGCCCGGATGGCCGTCCGGCATGACCAGGTGGCATGTGAGCGCGTTTTCCGTCGTGCTCATCGGCCAGATGTGCAGGTCATGCACTTCAATGACGCCCGTTCGCGCTGAAAGGAATGTCCGCACCGCTCCCGGATCGATTTGCGGCGGGACCGCCGCCATCGACATGCCGACGGAATTGCGCAGAAGGCCCCATGTTCCCCACACGATGACAGCGTTGATGACGAGACTGACGACCGGGTCGATCCAAAGCCAGTTTGTCAGGAGGATCAGAAGACCGGCCGCGACGACGCCAACGGACACCAGCGCATCGGACGCCATATGCAGGAACGCGCCGTGCAGGTTGATGTCGTCCTTGCGGCCCGAGGCGAACAGCCACGCTGTCGCTGCGTTGACGAGTATGCCGACCGCGGCGACCGCCATCATCGTCTTGCCGGCCACGGGCTCGGGCGATCCGAGACGTCGAAGGGCCTCCCATGACAGGCCCCCGACCGTCACCAGCAAAAAGACCGCGTTGAACAAGGCGGCGAGGATCGACGAGCCGCGCATCCCGTAGGTGAAGCGCGCGGTTGGCGCGCGCTGGGCGAGCACGCTCCCCAGCCAGGCGACGCCAAGTCCAAGGACATCGCTGAGATTGTGTCCCGCGTCGGCGAGCAACGACACGGAATGGCTCATGAGGCCGTAAAGCGCTTCGATGACAACGAAGCCGAGATTGAGCGCTATGCCGATCGCGAAGGCTTTGCCGAAGTTCGCGGGCGCATGGGCGTGCGTGTGGCCATGATCGTCATGGTCATGAGAGTGGCCGCTATGATCGTGGGACATCGAGGTCAACTTCCGCTCGTCTCAGTACACTCTCTAGCGGCCAGGGGATCAAGCTCTCATGACAGGAGGCCGACGTCATGGGAACCACCGTGGCCGTCAGGCGCGGTAAGGCCGATGCTTGCTAAGCCTTCCGGAACGTCATCGCGAGAAGCGGTAGGGCGTCGGAAAGACGGGCGTCTATCGACGCCCTATCGCGCAGTGACGGCGCTAGCTGGTGAGACGGTTTCGCGCTGCCCGGAGCATCCGTCGAGATGGGCCTTCGGCGCGCCACAGGACGAGGCCGGTCCAACTCAAACCTAATCGGTTGTCGGCCTCGTCACCCTGAGCCACGGCCGCGTGCCCTCGGGCGCCTCGTCTTGCGCGCTGCTCGGCTGGTAATGCAGCGGCGAGCCCGGCAGGCGGCCCGCTCGGAGGGCAGCCAAAGTTGGCGCGTTGGTCACCTCGAAAGAATCAAAGCCGCAGCGCAGCATGAGCGGGATTTCGTCGATCAGCACGTCGCCGATCGCGCGCAATTCGCCGCGGAACTGGCGCCGCTCGCGCAATATCCGCGCGTAAGAGAACGATCGGCCGTCGGCGAACTTGTCGAACGCGAGCGCGACCAGCGGCCGGTTCGTGAGATCGGAGAGATGCGCCTGCGCGTCGGCGCCGGCCTCGAGTGCGACCCCGACCGGACCCGAGCGCGACGCAAGCGTCTCGCGCTCAGCGAGCCAGCGCTTGAGCGACACGACGACCGCGCCCTCTTCGGGCACGGAAGCCTCGTCGCCGAGAAACGCCCATGCGTCTTCGACGAAACCCTCGCGTCTCCACAAAGGCATCAGATGCCTGATCCAGCTTCGAGCGGCCCCATATGAATGCCGCACTCGACCTTGCCACGCCCGCGCCAACGGCCGGCCCGCTCGTCCTCGCCGGGCTTGACCGGGCTCGTGCACGGCAGGCAGCCGATCGATGGAAAGCCCTTGGCCACCAGCGGGTGCCGCGGCAATCCGGAATCGGCAATGTATTTCAGCACGTCGCTCGAACTCCAGCCGACAAGCGGGTTGATCTTGATCCGCTCGCCTTCGGCTTCGAAGAGCGGCAGGGTCGCACGTATTGTGGTCTGGAAACCCTTACGCCCAGTGATCCAGGCGTCAAATCCTTCCATGGCCTCGGCGAGGGGGCGGACCTTGCGGATATCGCAGCAACGGTCGGGATCGCTCATGAACAGAAATCGCTCCGGGTCCTCCTGCGCGAGCGTCTCGGCCTTCGGCTCGGCGAGGATGACATTGGTCAGGCCCAGTCGCGCAACGAGGTCGTCGCGATAGGCGAGGGTCTCGGGAAAATGCTGGCCAGTGTCGACGAAGACGACTGGCGTCGTCGTGTCGATCTGCGCCACCATATGTAAAAGCGCTGCCGCGTCCGCGCCAAAACTCGAGACGAGCGCGATGCGGCCGGGATAGAGATCCTCGATCGCAAGTCTCAGAAGCGAAGAAGCCTTGAGCTGCGCGAAGCGCGTCTCGAGCCGCGAGGCGGCGATCTGGTCGCCGAACAGCTTGACGTCATGGGCGCTCATCAGATGTCCGATCCGGCGCTTCGTTCGTAAAGCGCCTCCTTGAACGGCGCCATGCCGACGCGGCGGTAAGCGTCGATGAAGGTCTCCTGCATCCGAGAGCCTGAGACCCGCATAGGTCTCGACGATGGTTTCGATCGCCTCGACCACGTTCTCGGAGCTGAAGCCGGGCCCGGTGATCTGGCCGATCGCGGCCTTCTCGTCAGCGGAGCCGCCAAGCGTGATCTGGTAGGTCTCTTCCCCCGCCCGCTCGAGTCCGAGAATGCCGATATGGCCGACGTGATGGTGGCCGCAGGCGTTGATGCAGCCGGATATCTTGATCTTCAGCGGACCGATCTCTTTCGACCGCTGGCCGTCGCCAAAGCGCTCGGCGATCCGCTGCGCGACGGGAATCGAGCGAGCCGTCGCCAGCGCACAATAGTCGAGGCCCGGGCAGGCGATGATGTCGCTGATTGCGCCGGCGTTCGGCGTCGACAAGCCGACCGACGCCAGTCGATCGTAGACCGCCGGCAGATCGTCCAGCGCAATATGGGGCAGAATGAGATTCTGCTCGTGCGAGACGCGGACCTCGTCGTGCGAATAGTCCTCGGCGAGGTCGGCGACCGCGTCCATCTGGTCGGCGCTCGCGTCGCCCGGGATCGCGCCGATCGCCTTCAGCGAGACGGTGACCGCGACATAGCCCGGTGTCTTGTGCGGCAGGATGTTGCAGCAAGGAAGCTGGCGAAGCGCGCATCCTTCGACTTACGGCGCTCCACCCGGTCGCTGACCGGCTTCTTGAGATCCAGCGCAGGGGGCGCGAAGAATGCGCGGAAGCGTGCAAGCTCCTTCTCAGGAAGGTTGAGAGCCTTGGGGTCGCGAGCGGCGAATTCCGCCTCGACCTCCGCGCGCAAAGCCTCGAGGCCCTTCTCGTGCACGAGGATCTTGATGCGCGCCTTGAACTTGTTGTCGCGCCGTCCTTCGAGATTGTAGACCCTCAGGATCGCCTCGACATAGTCCGAGCAGGTCGCGCTCGGGCAGGAAATCGCGGACCATGCGCCCGATCATCGGCGTGCGGCCGAGACCGCCGCCGACGTAGACGCGAAAGCCAAGCTCTCCCGCATCGTTGCGCACGATTTGCAGTCCGATGTCATGCGCCTGCACCACCGCGCGATCATGCGTCGCGCCGTTGACGGCGACTTTGAACTTGCGCGGCAGGAACGAAAATTCGGGATGGAGCGACGACCATTGCCGCAAGATTTCGGCGTAAGGGCGGGGGTCGGCGATTTCGTCATGCGCGACACCAGCGAAATGGTCCGCCGTCACGTTGCGGATGCAGTTCCCCGAGGTCTGGATCGCGTGCATCTCGACGCTCGAGAGCTCGGCCAGAATGTCGGGCGTGTCTTTCAGCGCCGGCCAGTTGAACTGGATATTCTGCCGGGTGGTGAAATGGCCGTAACCGCGGTCGTATTTCCGCGCGATCTCGGCGAGCTTGCGCATCTGGCGCGAATTGAGCACGCCATAGGGAACGGCGATGCGCAGCATATAGGAGTGAAGCTGCAGGTAGAGGCCGTTCATCAGCCGATGAGGGCGGAACTGCTCCTCGGTCAGTTCGCCGCTAAGACGGCGCGCCACCTGGTCGCGGAACTGCTCGACGCGCGCGGCGACGAAGGCGGCGTCGAAATCGTCATAATGATACATGATCGGTCTCCGTCGCGACCTTGGGGCCCGAGTGGGGCGCCTGACCTAACGCCTGCTTGCCCAGGTCGCGTCTGATCGTCGGGCCGGTCGCCCTGATGGCTTCGCGCAGAGCCTTGGGCGCCAAATGGCCGTTACGCTCCTCGACCACGATGGCGTAGGGATCGACGACGACATTGTTCGCTTCGTCCTCTTGCGCGCGCTTGAGCGCGACCGCCGTCGCTTGCGGATCGGGCAAAACAGCAGCGCGGTTGAAGTCCTCGCTCCAGTCCTGAGCAACGGTTTGAAACACGACCACGCCGTCCGTAAGCCGGTTGGCGGTGATGACATCGGGCATTCCGGCCTCGTCGGAGGTAAGCGGACGGCTGCGCGCCCGCAAGAGGAGCTAGCATATTTAACGATAAAAATATATGCGTCTTCTTGTATTACTTACTCATATTGTTTTAAGTCCGCTGCTTTGAGGGAAGAATAGGCGGTTCCGGCGTTTCCTGCACAGTCGGAACAACTGTTGCAATAGCCGTTCCACCCAGGGTCCTTGTCTGGACATCGCAGTCAAAAAGACGGAGAAGGCGAGGGCCGAGCGTTTGTCGCGACTCATTCCGCGGCGCAAGGCTGTCGCGGGCTCGAACCGTGCGTTCGAAGCCCGGGATCCTTGAAACGCCATCGTTAGAGGCGCTTTCCCAACGCGAGCAAGGTAGGCGCAGGCGCTTCAGGCATGGTCTTCTCCTCGATCACTTTCCTGTTCTACTTCCTGCCCATTTTTCTGATTCTCTATTTCATTACCCCGACGATCCAGGCCAAGAATGTTGTAACGCTCATCTTCTCCCTGCTTTTCTACGCATGGGGAGAGCCTCGCTTTGTCATCATTCTGCTGTGCTCGATCGCCTTCAATTTCTGCGCAGCCCTGCTGATCGACGCCCGGGAGGGAGCGGCGCGGCGCTACGCCCTGGCGGTCGCGGTCGCCGGGAATCTGCTGCTGCTCGGCGTCTTCAAATACGCCAATTTCATCACCGCCAATCTGGCGGCGCTGCTGACGCCGTTCGGCGCCAAATCAATCGCCACCAACATTGCGCTGCCGCTCGGCATCTCGTTTTTTACCTTCCACTGCCTGTCCTACGTCATCGACGTCTATCGCCGGCGGTTCAAGGCGAACCGCAATCCGATCGACATCGCGCTCTATATCTCCCTCTTCCCGCAATTGGTCGCAGGCCCGATCGTTCGCTACAAGACCGTCGCGCGACAATTGGACGCGCGCAGGTTCACGCTTGGCCGCGCTTCCGTCGGCGCCCGCATATTCATCGTCGGCCTGGCGCAGAAGGTGCTGGTGGCCGATGTCGTCGCGCCGCTCGTTCAGGTCACGTTCGATCAGGTTCACGATCGCTCTCTGGTCGAGGCGTGGATCGGACTGATCTCCTACACCGTGCAGATCTATTTTGACTTTGCCGGCTATTCCAACATGGCGATCGGCCTCGGGATCGTGCTCGGGTTCACCTTCCCGCGCAATTTCCGCATGCCCTATACGTCGCTGTCGATCACCGAATTCTGGCGGCGCTGGCACATGTCGCTGTCCTCGTGGCTGCGCGACTATCTTTACATTCCGCTCGGCGGCAACCGCGGCAGCGACGCGCAAACCTACCGCAATCTCATCATGGTGTTCCTGCTCTGCGGGCTCTGGCACGGGGCGAACTGGACCTTCGTCCTGTGGGGCGCCTGGCACGGCGCCTTCCTGGTGATCGAGCGCCTGGGGCTGGGACGGGCTCTCGCCCGGATGCCGACGCCGGCGCGTTGGGCCTACGCGCTGCTCGCGGTCATGGGGGGCTGGGTCCTGTTTCGCGCCGCGGATCTCCCGAGCGCGATCGGATACTACGCGAGCCTCTTCGGCCGACATGGGTTGAGCGAAATCAGCTTCGACATGCACGACGCCCTGAACGAGCGCGCGATCGTGACGCTCGTCATTGGCTGCGTGCTCGCGGTCGCGCCGAGATGGCCCGCCAAATGGTCGGCGCCGTTCATCATTCGCGCTCCGGCTGACGTCGCGCTGACCTTCGCGCTGCTCATTTTTTCCATGATCACGGTCGCCGCCGGCGCCTACAGCCCCTTCCTCTACTTCTCGACTTCTCGAGTCTTCTCAGAGCATCGGCAGTGAGCGCGGACGAGGGCCGAGCGGGAACGCCGCGTCGATCTGGGCAACCTCCGCCTCGCTTAGCTTCAGCGCGCCCGCGCCAGCATTCTCTTTCGCGTGCTCGGGGTTCGACGCCTTGGGGATCGCGAACAGCGACGGGCGTCGCGTCAGGAAGCGCAAAGCGACTTGCCGCGGGGTGGCCTTGATGCCGGTCGGCGATTGCCTTGAGCACGCGCCCGCCGCGAGTGTTCGGCCCGGGAAATCCGCCTGCGTGACCGAATGGGCTGTAGGCGACCACGGCGACGCCATTCGCTTCACACCATGGAATCACCGCATGCTCGATCGCCCGCTCGCGCAAATGGTAGAGCACCTGGTTGCAGGCCAAATGACCGGCTCCGGCGATCCGGCGGACTTCATCGAGCTCGTCGACATCGAAATTGCTGACGCCCCATGACAGGATCTTGCCGGCGGCCCGAAGCTCCTTGAAGGCGGCGATCGTGTCCTCGAGCGGATGCGATCCGCTCCAGTGGAGGAGATAGCAATCGAGGCGGTCGGTCCTGAGCCGCTTGAGCGATCGCTCGCATGCGGCGATCGTCCCTTGGCGAGACGCGTTGTGCGGCAGCACCTTGGAGACGAGGAAGACCTCGTCGCGCCGGTCGGCGATCGCCTCGCCGACCACGTCCTCGGCTGCGCCCGATCCGTACATCTCCGCAGTGTCGATATGCGTCATGCCGAGATCGAGGCCCCGGCGCAACGCGGCGATCGCCGTCGCCCGGTCCCCTTGCTCGATGTACCAGGTTCCCTGGCCGATGATTGCGACCTCGCGCTTCGTCGAACCGAACGGACGCCGCTCCATGATTTTCTCTTCGTTGTGACGGGTGGTCATTCGAGGAGTCCGTGTCTTCTTCGGCCAGCACTCAACCTAGCACAAGCCTGGGCGGCGCCGGGCAGGACAATTGTCGCGAGAAACCCGCCGCTCAGGCGGACGAGTCGCTCGCGAGATATTGATGGACGAAGGCGATTGCGATGCTGCCCTCGCCGACGGCGGAGGCGACGCGCTTCACCGGGCTGAACCGAACATCGCCGCAGGCGAACACCCCCGGCACGCTGGTTTCGACCAGATAGGGATCGCGGCTTTCGTTCCAGCGACCCGTTTTGACCACGTCGCCGCCGGTGAGGATGTAGCCGCGCGGGTCGCGCGCGATTTCAGGCGGCAGCCAGCTAGTCTCCGCGTCGGCGCCAATGAACACAAACAGGCCGCCCGACTCTTCTCGCCGAACTTCATGGCTTGCGCGATCGACGATGTCGATCGCCGTCAGATGGCTGTCGCCGTGGACGGCTGTGACCTCGGAGCGCAGCGCCGTTCGAATGTTGGATTTGCTGCGGATCTGGTCGATCAGATATTGCGACATGCTGCTTTCGAGGGAGTTGGCGCGCACGATCAGGGTCACATTTCGCGCGTGATTGGCGAAAAACATCGCAGCCTGGCCGGCTGAGTTTCCGGCGCCGATGAGATGCACGTCGAGCCCTTGCGCGTGGCTCGCTTCGCTGCGCGCCGCGCCGTAGAATATGCCCTTGCCGAGCAGCCGGTCGAAACCATCCGCGTTGAGACGCCGCCAGCTCACTCCGGATGCGACGATGACGGTGCGCGCCTGCAGGACCTCCTCGTTGTCGAGAACGATCCGGCGAGCGTGGGGATCAAGACTGACGATCTTGCGCGCGACGAGAATTTCGGCGCCGAGGCGCTTGGCTTGCCGAAGCGCCCGACTCGCGAGTTCCGAGCCCGAGATCCCGCTCGGAAATCCGAGATAGTTCTCGATTCGCGACGACGTCTCAGCCTGGCCTCCCGGCGCCTCCTGCTCAACCACGATCGTGCGCAGCCCCTCGGAGGCGCCGTAGACGGCGGCGGCGAGACCCGCCGGTCCTCCGCCGATGATGATCGTGTCGTATTCCTTGAAGCGCGGAGCGGTCTGAAGACCGACCAGGCCTGCGAATTCCCGAGGCTGCGGCTTGACCAGCGTCGTGCCGTCGGCGAGCCGCAGGACGGGGCAATCGCTCTCTGGCGGCGGGGTTCCCGGCCAGTTCTCGGCGAGATTGGAATCGTCGGGCTTCAGCCAGCTGAAGGTAATCTGGTTGCGTTCGAGAAAACGGCGGAGATCGAGGCAGGCGCCGTCCCAACGATTTCCAAGCAGGATGACCTGAGCGGTGCGCGGCTCGGCCGCGATCTTCTGCAAGCCCCCGATGCGCTCGCGGGCTTGTTCGTCCATCATCTTCGCGAGTTCGGGCGACGACGCGGCGACGGCGTAATAAGGCCGGGCCTCTACCTTCAAGACCCGCGTCGGCTCACTGGCTCGGAAGCCGGCCTGAAACTGCGTGCCGAACACGAGAGGAACCTCGCCGAACAGCTTGCCGGGCGCGCGCGCTCCGATCTTGCGCTCGATGCCGTCGACGAGCTTGATCACTTCGATCGCGCCCTCGAGCACGACGAAGAGAGCCGGCGGCTCGCCTTCATAAACCGCGTACTCGCCGGCATTGAGATGAATGTCCGCGGCCGCGCGCGCGACATCCGCCAGGGCGACCGGCGATAGCGCGGAGAAGATCGGAAGCGCGGCGAGCTCTTCTGGCGTCAGCATGTATTTACCAGCAAATCAAAAGGGTTGGGCGTTGAGCGCGGGCAGCGAAGCCTCGGGAGGATCCGGGCAGGGCAGGGCGCGTGCGCGCCAGCGGCGTCCGGCCGCCGCGGGCGGCCCTCGGGCTGAATCGGCGCCTCCCAATGTTTTCATTGTTCACGCGCCTTTTGTGGAGCCTCGCGCCGTTCTGTCAAGCCGAGAGACTGGCCGGCGACGCCCACCGTTCCAGTCCGACCTTCAGCTCCTGCACGCCAAGCGGCTCCGCCTGCTCAAATTGCCTCCTTGACCTGTAGAAGCAGCCGATTGGCCCGCAGAAGCAGGCCCCGCCACGCGGGGCGCTCTAAACAAGATCCCACATCTCACGCGCCATCAGGCGCGGCTGAATTAAGGGGTTCCTGTTATGCGCGCTTCCTGGCTGCTCGGCGCGGTCGTTTCCGTTGGATTGTCGACCGCTGGAAGCGCCGCCACGATCACGATCCTGTCACCTGGCGATCTCGGACCTCCGGCTGGATACGGTACGGGCGCGACCTTCGACACCATCGCCGCTCAGGCCTATGGAAGCACCTCCGCGTTTGGGTCGTTCGCTGACGGGGGCGCTTCCTTCTCCGGGTCGGCCATCGTCATGAACAATGGCGGCCAGGGCTCTCTCGGTCTCTATGCGACGCCTTACGGCGACACGACGAATTACATCGCGGTTCTGGGTGGCGGATCGGAGCAGATTGCCTATTCCAGCCTGAAGACCAGCTTCGGACTGTATTGGGGTTCCGTCGACGCCTACAACTCGCTGTCGTTCTATAGCGGCGAGACCCTGGTTGCGACAATCAGCGGAGCGGACGTCGATCCGCCGATGAGCGCCAATGGCGGCCAGACGGATTATGCCTCGAACGGCTATGTCTGGATTACGGCGTTGCCGCAATTTGATCGGGTGGTCGCTGCTTCAGGGTCCAACTCGTTCGAATTCGACAATGTCATCGCCGGCGTGGGGCCGGGATTCCCCGGCGCGTCTTCGGCGGTCCCGGAGCCTTCGACCTGGGCCATGCTGCTGGTCGGCTTCTCGGGGCTCGGTTATGCGGCGCTCCGGCGGAAGAGGGCGCCAATCTCGGCTCTCGCCTGATCGGACCACGGATTGAGGGCCGCCTCCGGGCGGTCCTTCCTCTTTCCCGACCGGCGCGGCTCAAACCCGTGGACGCTCCGTCGCCGGGGCGCCCCCAACGCGCCCTGGAGCCTCCTGCGGTTGTTTCAATCCGGGTCTGCCCCCGGTTGGGGCAGCGGATTGCTTCCGATCGGATCAATTCATCTAAAATACAATATTAAATAGATGAATTGAAGCCAATTGATATACACTCCGTAAACGTTCTTCAACCTCGACGCAATTGCGCGTGGATGAATTGTGGAGTTCTGCTATGCGCATTTCCGGGCTGTTTGGCCCAGTCATTGCACTCGTCGCGCTGACCCCGATCGCGCCGGCGCACGCCGACATTAGCGCTGGCGATCTCATGTATACCGATCTTTTCCGGTGGCAGGGGCAAGACGGTACGCCCACATGGCGCGAAATCCTCGCGAAATTCGATTGCACGGAAGAGCTGACCTTCTACTTGTGGAACACGCCGTCTCCGTCGCGCCCGATCATCATCCCGCCGACGCCTGCAATCGATCCTGTGATTGCGGCCCCCTTGCCCCCCTTGTACGGAGACCCCGTCGATCCGATGGGGCCGCCAGACGGCGGCGCCGGCAGCGGGACGACAGTCCTGGTTGATCCGCCGATCGGGACGCCCGGCGGCGGCACGCCCGGCTTTCCCGGCGCCTCTACAACGGTTCCGGAGACGTCAACCTGGGTCATGCTGCTGCTGGGCTTCGCGGGGCTCGGTTATGCGGCCGTTCGACGCGGCAGGGCGTCAAGAGGTCTGCGTATTGCGAACTAAAAAGGCGCTCTTGTGCGACAGGCAGCTTCGCCGGCTCGTCCAAGAACCTGGAACCGGCGGGTTAATTAGCTCAGATCGAGCGTCCAGGTCTGGCCGACGAGGTCGTGGCCGAACGAGTGGTGCGGCGCTTCGCTGACGAGCCGGAACCCTGCCGCCTGATAGATTCGACGCGCGGCGACCAGGATGTCGTTGGTCCATAAGGTGAGCTGAGAATAGCCGAGTTCGCGAGCGCGAGCGATGCATGTCTCGACCAGCTTGCGCCCAAGGCCCGTTCCCCGGACTTTCGGCTCGACATAGAGCAGCCTGAGTTTGGCGACGGCCGGATCGTCGCTTTTCATCAGAAAAATCGAGCCGACAATGGCGCCGCACGCGCTCGGCCACCCAGCCGTCCTCCGTGGTCGGATCGAATTCGGCGATGAAGGCGCCGAGGATGCGGCTCGCAAGCCCCTCGTAGGTCCAGTCCCAACCGTATTCCTGGGTGTAAAGGATCGTCTGACGGTGGATGATCCAGCCCACGTCGCCCGGCCGCAGCCGCCGCAAGGCCAAATCTCCGTCCGTCTCGCGAGCGCTCAGGGTCTCGCGAATGTCGCGCATCGCCTCGACCAGCCGTTCGCGCGCGCTCCTGTCGATCGGCTTCATCAGCTCATCGACTTGCGCCCGAGCCGCGGCTTCGGCTCCAGCGAAGACCTGGCGGCCTGCGTCGGTCAGCGTGAGCAGCCTATGCTTGCGATGCTCCGGGCTGATGCGGCTGACAACCAGCTTGCGCGCCAGAAAGCGTGTCACGATGCGGCTCAGGTGCGCCTTGTCCATGCTTAGCGTCCGGCCTATCGCCGCCGCGGTCAGGCCGCCCTCGGGCGCCTGGGCCAGTTCGTAGAGAACGCGCGCTTCGGGCAGCGACAAGTCGGTCGCCGGCAGGCTCCGGTTCAGGAGGCCGATTTCGCGGGTGTAGAATCGGTTGAAGGATCGCACCTCGTCGGTCAGCGTCATCGTGGCGGCTCCCGGACCTCGGTCATAAGTGTTGTCTCAGACAACATTAAGCGCGAGACGCCAGGAGCGCAAGCGGCGAGGGGCGCCCCACGCTTGTGCCCCAGCGCAATCCGCACGCTTTTTCGAGTTGCAGAAAAATGAGGTTAACCGATTGAAAAGGCTCGGTCGCGTGCAGAATCGCACACCCGACCGCGAGACCCTCCGGCTTGGGCGGAAGGGGCGCTAAAGCTCGTTGCCGGCCAGCGCGGCCTTGAGCTTGTCGGCGGCCTGCTGCGCGTTGCGCCAGTGCGGGGCGATCGCGAGCGCGCGCTCGTAGACCTTGAGCGCCTCTTCGCGTTTTCCGCGCGCTTCGAGGATCGTCGCCATGCCCATGAGCGCGCCGAGGTGCTTGGGCTCGCGCTTGAGCGTCTGCGCGATGTCGGCCATCGAGCCCTTATAGTCGTCGTCGAGGTAACGGGCGGTCGCGCGGGCGTTCCAGCCTTCCGCCCAGTCGGGAAGGAGCGCGATCGTCGTGTCGAGGATCTTGAGCGCGTCGGGATAATGCTCGACCGCCGATCGCCTGCCGCGCCCGATGGAGCAGGAGATCGCCGGTGTCCGAGCCGGACTCGGAATAGGTATGCAGAAGCCGGGTGATGATTCCGGCGGTCTCGTCCGCGTCCTTGGAGGCGGCGAGCCGCGTATAGAGATCGGCGCGCTGCTTCCGCGGGCGTTTTCTCCGGCGGCTCGTCCTGTTTCGCCTGCGGCTCTTGTCCGTCCGGATTGGCGTCAGGCGCCTGGCTGTCCGGCTTGACCTGCGGCGCCGGCCGCTTTGAGCGGCGTCGGCGGTTCAGCGGCCCACGCAGACGCGCCGGCCAGAATGGCCGCGATCGCTAGGCTGGCGAAAAGGGAGCGCGCGGAATGCCGCATCGCACAATTCTAACGCGCGAGGCGGCCGTCGTCAAAAAGACGGCGGTAGAGACGACTATCCCTGCCGCGCCTTGTAGCGCGGCTGCGTCTTGTTGATGATGTAGACGCGGCCCTTGCGACGCACGAGGCGGTTGTCGCGATGGCGGTTGCGCAAGGATTTCAGAGAATTACGGACTTTCACGACATCACCAAAGGCTTAACCCGCGGGGTCGAGCCCACGGCGGACAAATTGAAGAGGCGCTCCTATGCCTCAAACGGACGTCGCGATCAAGGGGCGAGCCATCTCCGCCAGCGCCGGAAGCGGCCTTCTTTCGGACCAACTCCGGCGACAGACTGCCGAGCGGGCGTAGGGGCGAGGAATCCAAACCTTCGAGTGGAGGCTCTCCATGAGGGTTGCCGACGTCCTGACATCGAACCGCCAGTCTCTGGCGACATGCATTCCCGAAGAATCGATCATCTCAATCTGCACACGGCTGAGCGCGCTCAACATCGGCGCCTTCCCGGTCTGCGACGCCCACGGGGCGTCTGGTCGGAATCATCTCCGAGCGCGATGTCGTGCGGGCTTTCGCCAAGGACGGAGCCAGGCTCGCCGACCTGCACGTTCGCGACCTGATGACGCGCGAGGTTACGACCTGTCCGCAAGAAACGACCATGGTCGAGGCGGAGAGGCTCATGCACAAGCACCGCATTCGCCATTTGCCGGTCATGGACGGCGCCAAGCTGGTCGGCATGCTGTCGATCCGGGACGTCATGGTGTGGCGGTGGCAGGAAGCGCGGGACGAGGTCAACGTTCTGCGCGACGCCATGATCGCGGTCCGGAACCGGTGAGGCGCGAGAGCATCGGCTGCTTACGAGGCGCCTTCAGCCCTTCCATCAGCCGCCGATGCCCGTCGGGAATCGGAACCGGGCGGTTCGTCGCTCGCTCGACATAGACGTGGGTGTAACGGCCGGCCGCGGCGGCTTCGTTAGCCCCGGCTTTGAACACCGCAAGGTGGTAGCGCACAGAGGACCGGCCGAGGTGCTCGACCGCGACGCCGACTTCCGCCGGCTCCGGATAGGTGAGGCTGGCGTAGAAGCGGCAATTGCTCTCGACGACCAGGCCGATGATCGGGCTCGAAGCCGGATCGAGCAGCCCCGCCTCGATGAGGATTGCGTTCACCGCTGAATCGAACAGCGCATAATAGACGACGTTGTTGAGATGGCCGTAGGCGTCGTTGTCGCTCCAGCGCGTCGCCAGAGTCACGAATCGGACGAAAGCCGCCCGATGAGGCGGCCCTTGGCGATCGGGGTCGGCCATCGGAGTTCGCGCGCGGTCTCAGTCTCAGGCGCGGAGCCGCTCGATCGCCCCTCTCCCTGCGCCGATCAGCGCAACGGCGAGCAGGGTCTTGACGATCGTCGCAACCGCGAACGGCGCGACGCCCACGGCGAACGCTTTCTCCGCGCCGATGAGCTGGGCGAGCCACAGAAAGCCAAAGGCGAACACGACGGCGTGGCCGAGGCTGAGCGAGGCGAGGAGTCTGATCCAGGAGCGGTCCCATCGCCGATCGGCGGCAAAACCGACCAGCGCCGCCGCAGCGAGGAATCCTGCCAGAAACCCTCCGGTTGGCCCCGCCATGTAGACAGGTCCGGCAATCGCGCCGGCGAACACCGGCAGGCCTGCTAGGCCCTCGATGAGATAGACAGCGACCGAGGCGGCCGCGAGCCTGGCGCCAAGCGCTGCGCCGAGCAGGAGCACGACGAGCGTCTGCAGCGTCATCGGCACCGGATAGAAGGGAACCTGAACCTTGGCCGAGGCCGCGAGCAGAAGCGATCCGGCGAGCGCGAGCGCAAGGCCGCGCGCAATTCGTTCCGCCGACGACGGAATGGCGGCTGGCGCCGTGTGAAGAGTCATGGAAATGTCCTGCAAGACTTGCCGCAAAGCGGCTCTTCGCCTCTTAGCCCGCGCGTGGCTATCATGACAAGGCGGCGAGCCGCCTTGTCGCGGAGCGAGAGGCAAAGAGCGCGCGATGGCGAGCGACGAGAGCGAATCCGATCCTTTGCCTGCCTCGCGCGAGCCGCCGCCGCGCGCTCTGACGAGGGTTTCGCCGATGGTGCGCCGCCTGGTGGCGCCGAACGCCTCGCCCTTCACCTTCAACGGCACATGCACCTACATCGTTGGCGAAGGCGTAGGTCGCGATCGTCGATCCGGGCCCTGACGACGATGCGCATCTCTCCGCGCTGCTCGCCGCCGTCGAGGGCGAGCGAGGTCGAGACCATTCTCGTCACCCACACCCATCGCGATCATAGCGTCGGCGCGAAGAAGCTCCGCGCGGCGACAGGCGCGCGGGTGGTCGGCGCCGCGCCGTTCACGCCGCGCGGCGATGGCTCGGCGGGTCTCGATTCCGCGCATGATCGCGACTATTCGCCGGACGCAATTCTCGCCGACGGCGAGCGATGGCAGGGCGCCGGTTATACGATCGAGGCCGATCGCCACGCCCGGACATTGCTCCAATCATCTGTGCTTTGCGCTTCTGGAGGAAAATGCGCTGCTTCTCCGGCGATCACGTCATGGCGTGGTCGACGTCGGTTGTCGCGCCCCCGGACGGTTCGATGCGCGCCTATATGGACTCGCTCGACAAGCTGCGCGGACGCGCCGAGACGATCTATTGGCCTGGCCACGGCGGCCCCGTCGTCGAACCGCAACGGTATCTGCGCGCGCTGATCCATCACCGGCGCCAGCGGGAAGCCTCGATCCTGAACGCGCTTGGCGATGGCCCGCAGACGATTCCCGCGCTCGTCGCCAAGGTCTATGTCGGGCTAAACCCGTCCTTGACGCACGCCGCGGGCCTCTCGACCCTCGCCCATCTCGAGGATTTGAGCGAGCGCGGACTGGTGATGGGCGAAGCGCCTGACGGCGGCGAGCAGCGCTTCCGTCTCGCCTGAGACGAGCCAGCGCGCTGTCAAGTCGCGCTCGCTATTTCGCGGCTGCTCCCGAGCCGCCCGACGCGTAACCGTTGCGGGTCGAGATCTGTTCGCCTGCGTCCTTGAAGATCTTGTCGTCGTCGCCGAGCTGAACCGTCGGCATGCAAGCGGGATTGCAGGCGTACGACATCCTGGAGCTTGCCGCTCTGCAGGACCAGCAGCGGTTTTCGCCGGCAGGACTTGGATCTGCTGCTCCTCGATGAGCGATCCGTCGCCGTCGATCGCGATCAGGTTCGTCTGGCCGAAGCCCTTGCCGGTGATGATCATCGTGTTGTTGTTCTTGAGCATGGTCACGTCCGCGATCATCGGGTTGCCGACGATCAGCGTCGCCGTGCCCTGCGGCAGCCGGGCGATCTTGGCCTGGTCGAGGGTGACCGCGATCAGGTTGGTCTCGGCGCGAGCCGGCGACGCGCCGGAGGCGAGAACGAATGCGACGGCAAGCCAAAGGCGCGACGACATCAGAGCCCTCTCTTGTCGGGAGACCAAGGGCCATTTCGCTCGCCAATGATGAAGAAAGCTTCAACACCCGAAGCGCTTCCGTACAGTCACAGGGCCGGAAAAATCGCCGCTCCCTCGTCGGCCGAGCCGACCGCGCCGCGAAAGACGCCGAACAATTCGCGCCCCATGCCGACATGGGACGAAGAGAGGTCGGCTTCGGCATGCGGTCTTCGCGCCCAGACATCGTCGGCGACCAGGACGTCGAGTCGGCCCGCCGGCGCGTCGAGACGGATGACGTCGCCGTTGCGGATCTTGCCGATCGCTCCGCCCGCCGCCGCCTCCGGCGTCACATGGATCGCCGACGGCACCTTGCCCGAGGCGCCCGACAGGCGCCCGTCGGTGACCAGCGCCACCCGATGGCCGCGGTCCTGCAGCACGCCGAGCGGGGGCATCAGTTTGTGCAGTTCCGGCATGCCGATGGCTTTCGGTCCCTGAAATCGCAGGACGGCGACGAAATCGCGGTTGAGTTCGCCGTTGCGGAAGGCCGCGTGCAGTTCCTCCTGGTTGTGAAACACCCGGGCCGGCGCTTCGATCGTGTGGCGGTCGGGCGCGACGGCCGAAGTCTTGATGACGGCCCTGCCGAGCGGTCCTTCCAGCACGCGCAATCCGCCGTTTGGCTGAAATGGATCGCTCGCCTCGCGCAAGACGCTGCGGTCGCCGGACTGGGCTGCGGCTGGCGACCATGCGACGGCGCCTTCGGCGTCGAGATGCGGTTCAACCGCATAATCGTCGAGATCGCCCCAGACGGTCTGCGCGTCGCCGTGCACGAGCCCGGCCCCGAGAAGTTCGCGGATCAAGAGGCCCATGCCGCCGGCGGCGTGGAAATGGTTCACGTCGGCCTTCCCGTTCGGATAAATCCGGGTCAGAAGCGGCGTCACTTCCGCAAGATCGGCGAAATCCTCCCATCTGAGCGCGATCCCCGCGGCGGCCGCCATCGCCACCAGGTGAATGGTGAGATTGGTCGAGCCGCCCGTCGCATGAAGCCCGACGACGCCATTGACGATCGCCCGCTCGTCGATCACGCGCCCGATCGGCGCGAATTGATTGCCGAGCGCGGTGATCTCCAGCGCCCGCTTGACGCCGAGCATGGTGAGCGCGTCGCGCAGCGGCGTATTGGGATTGACGAAGGAAGAGCCCGGCAGGTGCAGGCCCATGATCTCCATCAGCATCTGGTTGGTGTTGGCCGTGCCGTAAAAGGTGCACGTGCCAGGCGCGTGATAGGCCTCGGCTTCCGCCGCCAGCAAATCGGCGCGGGTCGCCTTGCCCTCGGCGTAGAGCTGACGGACTTTCGACTTCTCGTCGTTGCCGAGCCCCGAGGGCATCGGTCCCGCGGGCAGGAACACTGCCGGCAAATGGCCGAACGACAGCGCGCCGATCAGGAGGCCGGGCACAATCTTGTCGCAGACGCCGAGATAGACCGCCGCGTCGAACATGTCGTGGGAAAGGGCGACCGCCGTCGACAGCGCGATGACGTCGCGCGAGAACAGGGAAAGCTCCATCCCTTTCTCGCCCTGGGTGACGCCGTCGCACATCGCCGGAACGCCGCCGGCGACCTGGGCTGAGCCGCCGACCGCGCGCGCCGCCTCCTTGATGAGATCGGGGAAGCGCGCATAGGGCTGGTGAGCCGAAAGCATGTCGTTATAGGCGGTGACGATCGCGAGATTGGCGCCCGTCCCCTCCCGCAACGCCTCCTTGTCGCTCGCTCCGCAGGCGGCGAAGCCATGGGCGAAATTGGCGCAACCGAGGCGCTTGCGCGCTGGCCCCTTGGCGACCGCGGAATCGATCCGCGCCAAGGTAGGCCTGACGGGACCGGCGGCTCCGCTCGACGATGCGATTGGTCACTTCGCCGACGCGAGCATTGAGTTGGGTTGTCATGCGAATCTTGCCTCCTTGATCCGGCAGGCAGGGTGTCAGCCCGTCTCTGGCGGAAAGACACGCAAGAAAAAGGCCGAGCGCTGCGAAGGACGTCGGAAACGACCGCCGCCAGCGACACGCTTAGCGTCAAAAGCCGGCGAGTTCGTGGACCATCTTGGTGAAGCGGCCGCCGCTCGTCGGGGGTCAGATTGGCCGTGGCGACATCGAGGCCGTCGTCTTTCAGTCCGCCCGCCTTGGCGAAACTGTTCCAGGCGGCGGCCTTGGCCATGTCTTGCGGCAGCGCTTCGCCGCTGAGGTAGAGATGAGCGATCCGGTTCTGGGCGATCGGGTTGCCGCGGGACGCGGCGGTGAGAAGGATCTTGGCCGCCTCGGCTTCGTCCTTTTTTACGCCCTCGCCGTTGAACAGCATGATGGCGTATTCGACTTGGCCGGCGATGATGCCGTCGTCGGCCGCGCGCTTGAGCCAGCGAATCGACCTCGGCAATGTCCTGCGGCGCCCCTTTGCCGTCGCGCAGCATGACGCCGTAGGAATAGGCTGCGTCGTCGTCGCCCGCGTTCGCGGCGCGAAGGAAATATTGCGCCGCCTGGTTGTAGTCCGGCGTCTTGCCGTCCAGCCCCTGGAGCGCCATGACACCAAGATTGTAGAGCGCGCCAGGATGGTTCTTGGCCGCGGCGCGCTCGAACTGCGCCTTGGCGCCAGCGGGATCTTTCGTCACGCCGTTCACGCCCTGAACCAGCATCACTCCGAGTTCGTAAGCCGCCTGCGGATCGCCAAGATTGCTGGCGAGCCGGAACCAGCGCGACGCCTCGAGCTCGTTGCGGGCGACTGCCGCGCCGTCGCGGTAAATCTCGCCGATCAGCGTTATCGCCGCGGTGTCCTTGGGATTGGCGTCGAGGCGGCGTTCAGCCTCCAAGAGGGCGTAAAGGAAATTGCCGCGCTGATAGGCGCCAAAGGCCATATCCGCCGGCACTCCGTCCGCTCGCGGCGGCAGCGGAACCATTGCTGGCGCGGGAGCCGTGAGGCTCGAAGGGTTGCCAGCGGCGACGCGACGCCCGACCCCAGGCCCTTGTTGGGCGACAGCGGCGCTAGCCAAGCTCAGCGCCAACCCCAAGGTAAGTGCGATCCGCATCATCGCGTTACAACACCAAGGCCGGCGATCAGCCCGTGAGCCTCGCGCACCGCCGCCGCTGGCGAAGAACTGCCCCAGATCGCCTCGCCGAGCGCAACGAAATCGGCGCCGGCGTCAGCCAGCGACCCCGGCCGCTGCGATCGTTTCGGCGTAGGCCACGCAAGGCGTCTCGAAGATTTCCGCCCACCAGACGACCCGCTCGGTGAGCGACACCAGCGACGCCAGGCCCATCGTTTGCGAACCCCCGTGCGGCTCCCCGAACATCACGTAGTCCGCCCCCATTTCGCCTGCAGTCATCGCCTCGTCGCGCGTGCGCAAAGATCCCGCGCCGACGATCCGTTCCGGTTTCAGGCTCTCGATCGCCTCGACAAGATCGGCACCGGCGCCTGCGACATGGACGCCATCTGCGCCCAGTCGGGCCGCCAAGCGAGTGTCATTTTCAATCAACAGCGCACAGTCGGCGTCCTTGGCCGGGCGAAGGAGGGGCGTCACGATCGCTTTCGCATGGGCCTCGGAACCGGGCGCCAGACGGACGAGCGCGCATGCGATCGGCGCGGCTTCGACCGCCTGTGCGAAAGTCTTGACGAAGGCGTCGGCGTCAGCAGCCGTCAGAAGCGGAGTGATGAGATAGAGCGAGCAGCGGGGGAACTGGGGGGGCAAGGGCATTCGCGGCAAATCGGGTCGGCGACGGAGATGTCGCCGACCATTGCGGCCAAATAGCGGTCAAGGCAAGGCCTTGGAAGCAGATCTTCCGCCCGAATCCAGGCAGACGGAGACAGGAAGCGAGCGGGAGACTCGCTGTCCGCTCAGAGCGAAAACGCGGCGCGAAGGCGCTCGACTTGCGAGGCGACCTCTGATCGGCGTTTTGATCGGGTCTCGCGAATGCGCGACGACCAGGCTTTGATCGAGGTGCATCACACGCTCCTGAATGCGAAGCGAGCGCTGGCTTAGACTGCGCAAGGCGAGCGGCAATTGTTCGAAAAGCTCAGGCCCGCAGCCATAGTCCTCACGGGAAAGCTTGACGCGCACACGTTCGGCCTGGGCCTGGCTCGAGGTCAATTCGCCTTCGTTGACGGCGCGTTGGAGCAGGAGCCACGAGGCGACCTGCATGAGACGCGTGGTCAAGCGCATGCTTTCGGTCGAGTAGGCGAGCGCCGCGGGGCGGGGAAGGGCGCGTGATTCCTCTCGCCCCGGACCGTCGAGGTAAGACGCAGCCTCTTCGACGAGCGTCATGCCTTCCTTGAACAGGTCTTTGAACGCGGCGGATGAGGCGAGGCGGTGAATGAACGGAATCGCGTTGGAACGCGGCGGGGTCGCAAGGAAATTGCGCCTCGGTCCTTCGTACTGATGCCCCATACGCCCTCACTCGTCATGTCACTCAGGCGCGGAAGCTGCGACAGCCGCCGCCCCAATTTGGAGCCGCGGCGCCACAATAGCGTCCTCAAGGCCGCTGAGCGCATTTACCATTGAGCAAGGTTAACCGGGAAGGCCGTGCGCCGAGGGCGGACAAAAAAGCCGCCGTGAGGCGGCCTTGAAGGTGGACTATGGGAGGGTTCAAGGAGTAGGCGCCCAATCACAAAATCTGACGGGCCGCGATATTGATAAACAATAAGTGTTAACCGCCCCTTAACGGCCGGTTGCGCAATCCTGAACGGAGCTAAATCTTGAAGACCGAGGCGGCCGCAGCGCGTGTCGCATCGCGCGCCTGTATCGCCTTTTCGAGCCGCTCGATCTCGGAACGCAAAAGACCGATGCGCTCCGCGAGCTCGGGCGCCGACAAATCGTCGATGTTCTGCCCGATCTCGTGAGCGATGGCGCGGCTTGGGCTTCGCTCCAAATCCGAATTCGTCATCGAAGCGCAGCCATGCTTCCCGGCCTCCGTCGTCAGGCGGCGACGATGAAACCGCCGCCGAGCACCCGCGCGCCCGGGTCGAGGGAATCGTAGAAAACGCAAGCTTGGCCGGGCGAAACGCCGTTCTCAGGCTCGACGAACTCGATCTCTCCGGTCGGCATGAGCAGAGCGGGAGCGGGCGCGCGGGTCGAGCGAACCCGCGCCGCAATCGACAATCCGGACGCCGGCAAGCGCGGTGATTGCGCCCGGACCGATCCAATTGATGTCGCGCAACCGAAGGCGCGCGACCGCAAGAGAGGACCGCGGGCCGACGATGACGCGCGCGTTGACGGCGTCGAGCGCGACCACATAGAGCGGTTCGGTCGCCGCGACCCCAATGCCGCGCCGCTGGCCGATGGTGAAGTGAACCACGCCGCTGTGCCGTCCGAGGACGCGGCCATCCACGTGAACGATCTCGCCGGGGACGGAAGCGCCCGGAATCAGGCGCTCGATCATCTCGGTGTAATGCCCGGACGGCACGAAGCAGATGTCCTGACTGTCCGCTTTTTCGGCGTTCACGAGGTCGAACTCGCGCGCCAGCTCGCGCACGCGCGCCTTCGGCATCGATCCCAGCGGAAATCGCAGGCGCGCGAGCTGGGCGCGCGTGGTGGCGAACAGGAAATAGCTCTGGTCGCGATCGGGGTCGGCGGCCCGGTACAGCGCTCGTCCGCCGCGCCCGTCGTCGCGGCTGACGACATAGTGGCCAGTCGCCAGCAGATCGGCGCCGAGATCGTTGGCGGCGGCGAACAGATCGGCGAATTTCATGTGCTGGTTGCAGGCGACGCACGGAACCGGGGTTTCGCCAGCGATATAGGCCCGCGCGAAAGGCTCGATCACCTTTTCGCGAAAGCGCTGCTCGTAATCGAGCACGTAATGAGGAATGCCGAGCCGCGCCGCGATGTCGCGCGCATCGTGAATATCCTGGCCCGGCGCAGCACGCGCCCTTGCGGTGCGTCGCTTCGCCGTGATCGTAGAGCTGCATCGTGACGCCGACGACATCGTAGCCTTCGGCGGCAAGCAACGCCGCCGTGACGGACGAATCGACGCCGCCCGACATCGCGACGACGACGCGGGTCTCGGCCGGGGCCTTGTTCGAGCCCCAAACTGTTTAGAGCGCCGTCCACAGTCGGCGCGAGCAGTGGCGCGAGCATTTCGATCTTTTACCGGCGGAGACGCCGGACACACAGGGTTATGTCGGGCTTCTGGCCCGATCCGGCAAGGCCATAGCCCAATTCGCCCGCGCCCGCCATAGGAGGGCCCGGTCGCAACCGCAGATTAGAATTCGTTCAATCGAGGCCCAGGCGCGCCAGATGGCGTGCTTACTGTTGCTTGCCTGCCAGCTTGTCCGCAAACAAAGCGATCGTCTTGGCGTAGACCGGCGCCGAGTTCCATTGCAGCAAGACGTTGAAGTTCGGCTGGCCTTCGTCCCAACCCGCGCCTGGGCTCCAGCCCTTCGAGCGCAGGAAATTCGCCGTCGACGCGAGCGCGTCGGCGGGACTGGAAATGAGATCGCCGCCGCCTCCTCCGTGGGCGTTGACCGCGTATTTCAAATAGGCCGACGGCATGAACTGGGTCTGTCCGATCTCTCCCGCCCAAGCGCCCTTCTGTGATGGCCGCAAAAGACCACGCTGGACAAGCATGAGCGCATCGATGAGCTCGGCGCGATAGATTTGCGCCCGGCGGCAATCGTAGGCCAGCGTTGCAAGCGCGCTGAACATGGAATAGCCGCCCAAACCCGCGCCATAGTCGGTTTCGAGGCCCCAGATCGCCACTATGACCGGCCCGGGCACGCCGTAACGCTGCTCGATTCGCTCCAACGGCTCGGCGTAGGCAAGCATCATCGTCTTGCCCCTCTTTACCCGGGCAGGAGTCACGTGCCGCGCGGAGAACGCGGCAAAGTTCGAGCCAAAATTCTGACCGCGATCGTGCGCGGCGACTGAGGGATCAAAGACAACCCCGTTCAGGGAGGAATCGATCACCTGCTGGGAGATGCCGTTGCCCAAAGCAACTTGCTTGAATGACGTGAGCCATTCGTTGAAGCCGGCCGCGCTATCTCCGCAATCGGCCGCGCGCGCTGGCGCGGCGCCAAGCGTTGCAAGGACGGCCGATGAAAAAAAACGCCGCCTTCAAAGCCCTCATTCGCATTCCCGCGCTCCAGGATCATCATTCTCGAGTTGGAAACCTGTTAAACGCGAAAACGGCTCAAACGCTGGCGGCATAGGATCCTTCGAGTTTAGCAGCTCAGGCGCTCCGCGCACCGACTCTATCGTTTCTTACGCAGAGCACGAACTCATTCTGGTTATGTATTGGTATATTTTTGCAGCTGTGGCTTAGGCAAATCTTAAATCGGCTCGCCTAATGTCACGGAAGTTGTGTGACACGCGTCTGAGTGAGAGTCCAATGAGTGAATCGCTGCGGCCAAGAGTAAAATATGTGATTGGTCCGGACGGCAGTCCGTTGACGATCGCCGATCTGCCGCCCCCGAGCACCCGTCGCTGGGTTATTCGCCGCAAGGCCGAAGTGGTCGCCGCGGTTCGCGGCGGTTTGCTGTCGCTGGAAGACGCCTGCTCGCGCTATACGCTGACGGTCGATGAGCTCCTGAGCTGGCAAGTCTCAATCGATCAGCATGGCCTGGCTGGACTTCGGACGACCCGTATCCAGCAATATCGGCACTAGGGGGTCGGTCCGCGGCGTTCCATGCTCGGTCCCCGCGGACAGCATCCAAAAGCCGGTCGGCTCACGGCATGAGCTGGCCGCCATTGACCTCGATAATCTGCCCAACGATGTAGGCGCTGAGCGCCTCGGAGGCGAGGAACAAATAAGCGCCGACGCATTCCTCGGCGGTCCCGATGCGGGCGATCGGAATCGTCTTGCGAATGGTTTCCATGGTCGCCGCATCCGTATAGCGCTCATGAAACGGGGTCGCGATCACGCCGGGCGACACCGCATTCACTCGAATCTTCTTGCCGATCAGCTCCTTGGCGTGGCCCTTGGTGATCGTTGAGACAAACCCTTTGGCGGCGGCGTAGATTATGGCGCCGCCCGCGCCGCCGTTTCGCGCGGCGATCGAAGTTGTGTTGATGACGAAGCCGCCCTGGCGCTCGAGCCATGGCGCGGCGGCGCGGGTCACCCAGATGATCGAACGCGCGTTGAGGTCGAGCACCGCCTGCACGTGCTCGTCGCTCGCCTCAAGAGAGTGTACGCGCCCGAGCATCAAGCCGGCATTGTTGATGAGACCGTCGAGTTGGCCGAATCGGCTCGTCGTTTCATCGACGATTTGCGCGCATACTTTTGGATCGGAGACATCGCCCTTCACCGCCAGGGCCTCGCCGCCGGCCGACTTGATTTCACTCACCAATGCGTGAGCCTGTTCGGCGCTCGAATGATAACCGATGGCGACCCGCGCGCCCTGTTCTGCGAAACCTCGCGCAACCGCGGCCCCGATGCCGGTCGATCCCCCGGTGATCAGAACGGCTTTGCCGGCGAGATCCGGAATAACGAGACGGGAAGCGGTCATCGGGGAGCCTTCTTGGCTTGGGTGTGATGCTTTGCCTGAGGCTCCACACGTCAAATTTGCGTGATTCGCCTTCGGCGCGCACTCCCGCTCAAGCGCGGCCTGCGAATTTCGACCGCTTGAGCAGAAAGTTGAGCGGACTGTCCTAACGCCCGTCGCCCAAACGCGCAAATCCTGGATAGTCGACGCGGCGGACCTATATAAGCCTCCCCACTCGCGGAGGGCAGGAATGACAGAGGCGCGCAAGCTCGCGGCGATTCTCGTGATGGATATCGTCGGATTCTCGCGGCTCGCGGGCGCCGACGAGGACCGAATTCTGGCGCGTCTTGCGCACGCTGCGGAGCGACCTGATCGAACCGACGATCTCGGTCCACCGCGGACGGGTGGTGAAGCGCACCGGCGACGGCGCGATTGTTGAATTTCGCAGCGTCGTCGACGCGGTGCGATGCGCGATTGAATTGCAGCACGGCCTGTCGGAGCGCAACGCCGGGTTGCCGACCGAGCGCCGCATCGACTTCCGCATTGGCATCCATCTTGGCGACGTCGTCGAGGAGAGCGACGGCGATCTGATGGGCGACGGCGTCAACATCGCCGCGCGTCTCGAAGGGATAGCGAAGCCCGGCGCCATCTGCCTGTCGGAGGACGCTTATCGGCAGGTCAAAGGCCGGCTCGATCTCATGGTGAGCGATCTCGGCAACACCGAACTCAAAAATATCGCCGAGCCGATCCGGGTCTATTCGCTCGAAGTCGGCGCCGCGGTCCAGGCCGGCCCCGCGCCGAGCGTCGTGGCCGTTGCGGACAAGCCCGCGCCGCCGCGGTTGTCGATCGTGGTGCTGCCATTCACAAGTCTTGGCGTGGATCTCGAGCACGAGCTCTTTGTCGACGGCGTGACGGAAAGCCTGACGACGGACCTCTCGCGCATCAACAATGCGTTCGTGGTTTCGCGCAACACCGCCTTCACATACAAAGGCAAGCAGGTCGACGCCAAGCAGCTCGGCCGCGATCTCAACGTGCGCTACATCCTCGAGGGAAGCATTCAGCGCGGCGGAAGCCGAATGCGCGTCAATGCCCAGCTCATCGACGCCATCACCGGCAACCACCTGTGGGCGGACCGGTTCGACAAGCCGATGGCCGACCTTTTCGACATGCAGGACGAAATTGTCTCCCAGCTCGCCAATGAGCTGCGCCCGGAGCTTATCGCCGCGGAAGCAAAGCGCGCCGAGACTGTGGCGGACCCGGATTCCATGGACCTCTATTTCCAGGGGGTTCAGCGGTTCAACAGAGGCGGGGTCGACAACATCGAGGCTGCCCGGGGCTATTTCGAGCGGGCCGTGGCGCTCGATCCGACCAACATCGACGCTCTCGTTGGCGCGGCGCGAGCCGACGTGTTGATCGGCGCGATCTTCACCACCGAGCATCGCGCTGAGCGCCTGGCCGAAGCGGAGGCGCTGCTGATCAAGGGCATTTCGATCGCGCCGCGCAATCATTGGGCGCATATGTGGCTGGGTTTCATCCAGATCCTTACCAATCGCGCTTCGCGAGCGATCGGCGAACTGGAGCGGGCGCTGACGCTCAACCGGAACCTCGGCGCGGCGCATGCGTGGATAGGGCAAGCGAAAATCACCATGGGCCGCGCCGAAGAGGCCGAGGCTCATGTCAACGAAGCATTCCGGCTATCGCCCACCGACGCCGTCGCGTTTATTTGGACCCACATCCGGGGCCTCGCCAGGCTCCACCTCGGAGCGGACGAGGAAGCGGCCGGGCACTTTCGCCGCTCGGTGGACGCCAGCCGAAACTATCCGTTGAACCATTTCTACATGGCCGCCGCGCTCGCTCATCTTGGCCGCCTGGATGACGCCCGAGACGAGGTTAAAGCTGGTTTGGAGCTCGCGCCAAATTACTCGATCGCCAGATTTTTCAGCATGGCGGAGAGCGACAACCCGATTTATCTCAAGCAGCGCGAGCGCATCGTGGAGGGCCTTCGCAAAGCCGGCGTGCCGGAAAAATGATCGCCGGCTGACGGGGTCGATTTCCAGGGCGGAAATCCACGTGCGTGATGTTATTTTCCTGGCGCCCCTTGAGCCCAGCTCGCGCCCCTCTCGCGGAAGTAACGGAGGCAGCGGGCAGCTGGTAATCATGGCTTAACCCGCTGACCGCAGGTCGCCGGTGGATTCGAGGTCTCGCTTCGGCTTCAGGGGACCCGCGCCAGAGAAGGTGGCGATTTCACGCTCCCCTATTTCCCCCAGCCTGGAAAGCGCCTACATTAAGCTCAGGACCCTTCCGGAGCCCCTAATTGTCCGAATCGATTTTGCTTGAAGACGCTGAAGGGAGCACAAATCCCTCTCGGGAATCCACCCCACGAGCGTTCATCAAGTCATTCGGATGCCAGATGAACGTCTATGACGCCGAGCGCATGGGCGATCTTGCTGCGGAGATGGGTTACCGCGACGCGACGCGGGTCGAAGACGCGGAACTCATCGTCCTCAACACCTGCCACATTCGCGAGCGCGCGTCGGAGAAAATCTTCTCCGAGCTGGGCAAGCTCCGTGAGCTCAAGGAGGAGCGAGCCCGGTGGGGGCAGCGAACGACGCTGGTCGTCGCCGGCTGCGTCGCCCAGGCCGAGGGAGCGGAAATCCTGCGCCGACAGCCGGCTGTCGACGTCGTCGTCGGCCCGCAGAGCTACCACCGCCTGCCTCAGCTCCTGCGCGAGGCGCGCGTCCGACCTGGCGTTGTCGACACCGACTTCCCCGCTGAGGACAAATTCTCACGGCTCCCAGCGTCGTCGCCCGACGCCATTCGCCGACGCGGCGTCGGCGCGTTCGTGACCGTACAGGAGGGCTGCGACAAGTTCTGTTCGTTCTGCGTCGTGCCTTACACCCGCGGCGCCGAGGCTTCGCGCCCGCTTGCCGACGTTCTCAGTGAGATCGCGCGTCTTGCCGACGCGGGCGTGCGCGAAGTCACCCTGCTCGGCCAGAACGTCAACGCCTATCATGGGCTCGACGCTCGCGGCCATGCGATCGGGCTTGCCGGTTTGATCCGCGCCGCCGCGCTCACGCCCGGGATTGGTCGGGTGCGTTATATGACCTCGCACCCCAACGACATGAGCGACGATCTGATCGCGGCTCATCGCGACGTTCCGGCGCTCGCGCCTTATCTTCATCTGCCGGTGCAATCCGGCTCCGACACTGTGCTGAAGTCGATGAATCGCCGCCATCGTGTCGCGGACTATCTCGATGTCGTCGCGCGCGTGCGCGCCGCGCGCCCGGACGTCGCCTTCTCATCGGACTTCATCGTCGGCTATCCCGGCGAGACCGACGATGACTTCGATCAGACCCTCGCGCTCGTTCGCGCCGTGGGCTTCGCCTCGTCTTACGTCTTTAAATATTCCAGCCGGCCCGGGACGCCCGCAGCCGAGATGTCGGGACAGATTGACGAAGCATACAAAGGCTCGGCGCCTGGCCGTGCTTCAGGACCTCATCGAGGATCAGCGGCAGACCTTCAACCTGGCAAGCGTAGGGCAGCGCGTCGAGGTTCTGTTCGAAAAGCCCGGTCGGCGCGAGGGCCAGGTCATCGGACGGTCGCCCTATATGCAGTCGGTATTCGCCGAGGGGCCGCCATCGATGATCGGCCAGCTCGCAGAGGTCGAAATGATCGCCATCGAGCCGCGTTCGCTGCGAGGCCGCATTGTCTCGCCAGCGTCGTAAATCGAGGCTTTATTCGCGTGACAGATGATTCTGAACCTGGACAGGATACAACGGAGAGAGCCAGTTTGAAGCCGCAGGACACGTCGCCGACGCGCATCGCCGCCGCCCCCCCGGTCATCAATCCGACGCTCCGTGAATCCAAACCTGCAGAAATAGCGATCGTTTTCCCCGATAATGCCGCGGCCTCAGTGGTCTTTGGCCATTACGATCAGAACATCGCGCGCATCGAGCGCACGCTCGGCGTGTCGGCCTACGCCAACGGAAACCAGGTCGTGATCAAAGGCCCGCGCGAAGCGAGCGAACAGGCGCGGCGGGTGTTCGAGATGCTTTACGAGCGCGTCAAGCTGGGCCAGTCGGCGAGCGAAGGCGATGTGGAGGGCGTCATCGCCGAAAGCGCCTATCAGGGCGTTTTGTTTCCAGGCGACGAAGCGTCCAAGGATAGTTTCGGCGTCGTGAAGACACGCAAGCGCGGCGTCGTGCGCGCCCGAAGCGCCGCGCAGGACCAATATCTGGCGGCCTTGCGCAAATATGAACTGGTGTTCGCCGAAGGCCCCGCGGGCACCGGCAAGACATGGCTCGCGGTTGGACACGCGGTGTCGCTCCTCGAGCAGGGTCTCGTCGAACGGCTGGTGCTGTCGCGTCCTGCTGTCGAGGCAGGCGAGCGCCTGGGCTTCCTGCCCGGCGACATGCGTGACAAGGTCGACCCCTATTTGCGTCCCGTCTATGACGCGCTCTATGACTTCATGGATGGGCGCATGGTCGAACGGGGCATCCAGACCGGCATGATCGAGATTGCGCCGCTTGCCTTCATGCGCGGGCGAACTTTGTCCAAGGCCGCCATCCTCCTGGACGAAGCGCAGAACGCCACCGCCATGCAGATGAAGATGTTCCTGACCCGCCTTGGCGAAGGCTCGCGGATGATGGTCAACGGCGATCCGAGCCAGACGGATCTCGCGCCTGGACAAAAGTCAGGGCTCGGCGACGCGATCGGGCTTCTCAAGTCGATCCCGCGCGTCGGTCACGTCCGCTTCACGCATGTCGACGTTGTCCGCCACGATCTCGTGCGCCAGATCGTGGAGGCCTATGAAAGCGCGGGCGGAGCGGGGCAGCCGATCCCGGCCAAATGAAGGTTTCGCTCGACATCAGCGCTCCATCACGCTTGTGGCGGGGATTGCCTCATGCGCGTGCAATCGCGCGGGAGACGATCGCCGCCGCTGTCGCGGAGAGCGGAGGCCCGAGCATAGACCGTCCGGAAGGACGGGCGTCCTTAGAGACGCCCTATGGCGGCGACGTGAGCCTCTGTCTCGCTGACGACGCCGCCCTGCGCGCGCTCAACCTGCGCTGGCGCGGCATCGACAAGCCAACGAACGTGCTCTCCTTTCCCTCAGCCCCGCCGGATCGCCTCCGGGGCGCAACGACGCTCGGCGATATCGCGCTTGCTTACGAGACGCTGGCGCGCGAGGCCGATGACCTTGGCGTCTCACTCGCCGATCACTATCGCCACCTGCTCGCGCATGGATTTCTGCACCTCATCGGCTACGATCATGAGACGGACGCGGAGGCGGAGCGCATGGAGGCGATGGAAACAAAAATTCTGGCGCGGCTCGGGGCGGCCGACCCGTACGCGCGCGAAGTCGTTGGCGGATGACCGTGACGGATGAGAGCGGACCGGCGCCTGAAACACCGCCGGAAGTCGTTGCGCGCGAACAGTCTTCGAGCCTGTTTGAGCGCGTGCGGGCGCTGTTCGGCCTGGCGCCCGCATCGGCGCGCGATGATATCGAGGATGCGATCGAAGAGAGCGCAAGCGAGGAGTTCACGCCGCAAGAGCGCGCCATTCTCAAAAATGTGCTCGCGCTTCACGACGTGCGGGTCGAGGATGTGATGGTGCCGCGCGCCGACGTCATCTCGCTGTCGCTCGACACCCCCTTGAGCGAAGTGCTGGATTGTTTTCGCACCGCCGGCCATTCGCGCCTGCCGGTCTATGACGAGACGCTCGACGATCCACGCGGCATGATTCACATCCGTGACTTCGTCGTCTTCCTTGCCTCCGATCCACGTTTCGGGCTCATGAAGGCGCGGCATGACGCGCCCTCCAACGGCGAGGGCCAGCCGGGGCTCGACATGCCGCTCTCGGCGGCGCAAATCCTGAGGCCCGTTCTCTACGCGCCCCCGTCAATGCCGGCGCTCGACCTTCTGCTCAAGATGCAGGCCTCCCGAACCCATATGGCGCTCGTCATCGACGAATACGGTGGAACCGACGGACTGGTGTCGATCGAGGACGTGATGGAAGCGATCGTCGGCGACATCGAAGACGAGCACGACGAAGACGAGACGCCGGAGCTTCACGCGTCAGGCGGATGGCGGATGGATCGCCGAGGCGCGAGCCCCGCTCGAGGCCGTTTCCGAAGCGGCGGGTTTCGATTTCTCTTCGCTTCCCGAAGCCGAGGAAGTGGACACGATCGGGGGCCTGATCACCGCGGCCGCGGGGCGCGTTCCAGGCCGCGGCGAAGTTCTGCAGGGGCCGGGCGAATTCGAATATGAGGTGCTGGACGCCGACCCACGCCGAATCAAACGGGTAAAGATTCGGCCCCTTGCCGCTCCTGTCGCCGGCTCGCCAATCGCCCCCGATGCGAATTCGGGCCAGCTGGCGTAGGCAAGCGTCCGCCTGGGATGCTCAGCTTCCCTGAGCGCACACCAGTTTCTGATGAATGCCCCTCGGTGCGAGGGCAAACTCACACACGCTCAATAAGGCGCATCCATAACACCGTGATCGGCAGGGCTGGCGAGGAACGACAAATTCATTCCTGCCCACAATCCGCCGACAAGTGCGCACAAACAACAGCAAGGCCAAGGCGATAGCCCGCAAGCCTGCGGAACTTCCGCCATTGCCGATCGCGGAGGCAGACGCAGGACGCCAAGTCTGGAATGTTCTTAATGAGCTACTTGCGAGCATTGCGAAATCGACCCGGTTTTGATGATTGCGGGGGCGGTCAAACTTTCCCCACAACCCCTCGGCCGGGAGAGGGTTCCATCAAATTCGTCAAAATAAAATCGCACCCGCCCGGCGTAGATGATCGAGCGACACGATAACCGTAAACCGATTCCCGGACTGTCAGCGGGAGAAGAAATCGCGAATCGCCGCCGCAATTTCCGAGGCATGCGTCTCCAGCGCAAAATGACCTGTGTCGAAGAAGCGCACCGTCGCGTTCGGGATGTCGCGCTTGAACGCCTCGGCGCCCGGCGGCAGAAAGAACGGATCGTTCTTGCCCCACGCCGCCAGAAAGGGCGGCTTATGGGTGCGGAAATAGTGCTGGAAGGTCGGATAGAGCGCGACGTTGCTCTTGTAGTCGCCGATCAGGTCGAGCTGCACGTCGGCGACGCCGGGTCGTGACGTATAGAAATTGTCCAGCGTGTACCCGTCCGGCGACACGAGCGTCGGGTCGGGCACACCGTGAGTATATTGCCAGACGGTCGTTTCCGGCTTGAGGAAGGCGCGCAGCGCTTCGCGATTGGCTGGGAGACGGATCCTCCCAATAGGCCCGGATCGGAGTCCATCCGTCGCTCAAGCCCTCTTCGTAGGCGTTGCCGTTCTGCGAGATGATTGCGGTGATCCGCTCCGGATGCTTCACCGCAAGGCGGAATCCGGTCGGCGCGCCATAGTCGAACACGTAGACTGCGTAGCGGTCGAAGCCGATGATGCTCGGTAAATCGATCGATCGTCTCCGCGATCTGGTCGAACGTGTTCGCCTTGTCCGGCATATCGGAGTTCCCGAAGCCCGGAAGATCGGGAGCGACGATATGGAAGCGGTCGGCCAGCAGCGGGATGAGATCGCGGAACATGTGGCCGGACGTCGGGAAGCCGTGCAGCAGCAACAGCTTCGGCGCGCCCGATGCGCCGGCTTCGCGATAGAACACATTGCGACTGTCGACCTTGGCGGTCCGATAGTGGATGATCGTCATGACGCTTGTCCTTTCCGGATCGGAGACGCTTAGCTAAGCAAGCCGCTCATCGCCATCGGTTCAAGCCCGAGCGCTGAATTGACTGCGTTCCGCGAGCTACGCTCTCTCATGCGCGAGCTGGCGTGTTCGAGAACAAAAAATTCAATCCCTCGGCCATGGTCGGATGCGCGAAGTCGGCGTCTCGCAGTTTCGTGTACGGCAGGTTCGCCATCATCGCGGTGTGCACGACGGCCATGCACCTCGCCGGCTTGAGCGCCGATCATCGTGAAGCCGAGAATGCGGTCGTCATTTTCTCCGACAAGCGCCTTCATGAAGCCTTCGGTCTCGCCGGTCGCTTGCGCCCTGAGCACGGCCTTCATCGGCAGCTTGGCGATGCGCGCCTTGACGCCCTGACGCTCCGCTTCGCGTTCGCTCAAGCCCACATGGGCCAGCGGCGGATCGGTGAACATGCAATAGGGAATGAATTTGTCGTGCGTGCTGCGACGCCCTCCGGAGAGATTGTCGCGAACGATGCGAAAATCGTCCTCGGAAATGTGAGTGAACATCGGGCTGCCGGCGCAGTCGCCCAGGGCCCAGACGTCGGGCGCGCTCGTCTCCAGCCGTTCGTTGACGCGAACAAAGCCACGATCGTCCAGTTCGACGCCGACCGTGTCGAGCCCGATGCCGGCGGTGTTCGGAATGCGCCCCGCCGCGACGAGGATGTGGCTGCCGTTGATCGTTTGCTCGCCGGAGCCCGTTCGCAGCGTAACGCTGACCGCGTTTCCGGACTGACCTTCCACTTTGAGAAGCCGAACCCCGACATGAATCGCAACGCCTTCGTCCGCGAGACGCTCATGGATCTCGTGTGCGACATCGGGATCCTCCCGGCGCCATCAGCTGCGTCCCAGCCCTCGACGACGGTCACTTCGGCTCCGAAAGCGACGATAGGCCTGCGCCAATTCAAGGCCGGCGTAACCGCCGCCGATCACGATCAGATGCCGCGGCAAGACGTCAAGTTCGAGCGCTTCGATATGGGTGAGCGGCTTGGCGGCCTCGAGACCCGGAATGTTGGGAATGGCCGCGTGTGTCCCCACATTCAGAAAGACCTGCTCGCCGACCAGGGTGCGCGTGCCGCCTTCATTGAGGTTCACTTCGAGTGTCTTCGGCGCGACGAAACGCCCGTCGCCCATGATCAATTCGGCGCCGCTTGTTTTGTAGTTGCGCAGATGCGCGTCAACGAGCGCTTGGACCATGTCGCGCTTGCGTTGACGAACCTTCGCCATGTCGACCGTGACCGGGCCCGTGATCGTCCCGAACTGAGCCGCGCTGCGCGCCAGATGCGCGATCTCGGCGCTGCGAATTTCGTTCTTGCTTGGCAGGCACGCGACATTGGGACAGGAGCCGCCGATCCATCTGCGCTCAACGACCGCGACCCGTCGTCCCGAGCCCGCGCCATGTGCCAGGCGGTCAGCTTGCCGCCGCCCCCGCTGCCAAGGATCAGAACGTCATAGCTTGTTCGGGTTGAGACACGAGCATCCTCCATGCAGGAAGGGATCGCTGTTCCGCGCCACGATATTCGGCGGGCCATACGGCGATCGTCTGAACTTACCGGGTTGCGGCGCAAAAGCCATCTGCCGACGGTCCGTCTTTGGTTCCGACAAACGCGCCTGGGGCTGCTATCTTGCCGCGCGGTTATGCATCAGGGCGGAGACTATGGCGAAAGAGTTGGAAGGGAAAATTGCCGTCGTGACGGGAGCCGCGTCGGGCATCGGACTGGCGAGCGCCGAGGCGATGCTGGCGGCCGGCGCGCGGGTGGTGATGGTCGATCGCGATCAGGCGGCGCTCAACGCGCTTCGCAATAAACACGGCGACGCCGTGACCCCGCTGGTCATTGATCTGCTTGACCCGAAGGATTGCGCAACGCTCCTGCCGCGGGTCCTGGAGAAGACGGGTCAACTCGACATCCTGCATGCGAATGCGGGCGCCTATGTCGGCGGCGATCTGGTCGACGCCGATACGGCGGCCATGGACCGGATGCTGAATTTGAATATCAACGTCGTGATGAAGAACGTGCATGACGTGTTGCCGCACATGATCGAGCGTCGGACGGGCGACATCATCGTCACGAGTTCCTTGGCGGCGCATTTTCCGACGCCATGGGAGCCCGTCTACGCGGCGTCCAAATGGGCGATCAACTGCTTTGTCCAGACGGTGCGTCGTCAGGTCTTCAAGCATGGCATTCGCGTGGGCTCGATTTCCCCCGGCCCCGTCATCACCGCGTTGCTCGCGGATTGGCCGCCGGAGAAACTGCAGGAGGCCAAGGATTCCGGAAGCCTGCTCGAGGCCAGCGAAGTGGCGAACGTCGTGCTGTTCATGCTGACACGGCCGCGCGGCATGACCATTCGCGACGTCGTCATGCTGCCCACCAACTTCGACCTATAGGATCTCCGATCGTCAGCGCGCTCCACCCCTGCCGAGAATAAGCGCCCCGATATCTCGGGTTTGAGACACGCGCTCAATTCTCCGTGATGGAGGATGGCCAAGGCTGTTTGGATAGGACGACATCCGGCAGGACGCGCGGCAATCCTCGATGAGGTTCAACGAATTCGAGCCCCCTAAGGAGTTGCCAAAGCCACACGCGATTGACTTGCGCCGAGGCTTGTTTTGCCAGGAGTTGCGGGCCAACGGACGGCTCGCCGACGGGACGGGGTCGAGCGCTCAGTCGCCGCGGCGACGCGCCAATCCCCGCGGCAAACCAACAAAACAATCTAATAAATACCAAACGGAACAGCATATTACGAGCTCCGCGCGCCGTGCTCGCCCGTTGCTTCGTTCGAGAAAAGAATATAATGCATTCTTTACGTCGGCTGGCAGCGCGACGCGGGATGCGCAGACAAGGGCCTTCGATAGGGTGGCTGCGGGCGCCATCTGCGGGACCCACGATCGGCAGCATCGCGGCGGTTTCGTCAGCTTTATGAACATTCGCCATCGCAAAAAATGCGAGGCGTAAAGAGACCTGCCGCCGCGCCCACAGAGGCCAACGGCGCTAGGAGCGCCCGCCCTTTCGGGCGGCCAGGGAGGTACGGTCATGACACCGAACAATCTCAATCGCCGAGACATATTGAAGACCATCACGACGGTTGCGGCGGCCACGTCGATTGGCGGCGCTGCAAATTCATCGGCAGCACGGGCTGCGTCCGATCCGGGGCTCAGCCCCGCTCTCAGCGGCGTTGACCAGGCGCTCCGCCAGGCCGTGAACGCGGGCACGGTTCCCGGCGTCGTTGCGATCGGCGCGAACGACAAGGGCATCGTCTACGAAGGCGCTTTCGGGCCGTCGGTTACGGCCGACAGCGTGTTCTGGATCGCATCGATGACGAAAGCGATCACCGCAACGGCGGCCATGCAACTGGTCGAACAAGGCAAGCTGCAGCTCGACCAGCCGATGGGCAAACTGCTCCCACAACTCGAAGCGCCGAAAGTGTTGACGGGATTCGATTCCAACGGACGCCCCAACTTCGTCCTGCGAAGCGCGACGATCACGCTTCGGCATCTGCTCACCCATACGGCTGGCTTCACCTACAGCATCTGGAGCGAGCCGATGGCCCAGTATGAGAAGGTCACCGGAACCCCGTTCATCGGCGAGTGCAAGAACGCCACCTTCGCCTTGCCGCTCCAATTCGACCCGGGTGAACGCTGGCAATATGGCATCAACATCGACTGGGTCGGCAAGGCGGTGGAAGCCGTCAGCGATCAGTCGCTGGAGATCTATTTCCGCGAGAACATTTTCGCCCCGTTGGGAATGACCGACACAGGCTTCCTCATCAGCTCCGCGCAGAAGGCCCGAGTTGTACCGATGTCGCAGCGCCAGGAGGACGGGACGCTGAAGCCGATAGCCTTCGAAATGCCGCAGCGTCCGGAGTTCTTCATGGGTGGTGGCGCGCTATACAGCACCCCTCGCAACTATATGCAGTTCCTGCAGATGCTGCTGCACGAGGGGACGTTCAACGGCGCCCGGGTGCTGAAGCCCGAGACGATAGCGCTGATGCAGCAGAACCATATCGGCGACTTGGACGTCGTGACCTTGAAGACAACGCTCCCGGCGACATCGAACGACGCCAACCTGTTTCCCGGGATGCCGCAGAAATGGGGACTGTCCTGGGACATCAACACGCAACAGGGGCCTGCGGGACGGAGCGCCGGCAGTGTGGCCTGGGCCGGGCTGTTCAACACCTATTTCTGGCTTGACCCGAGCAAGCGCGTGACCGGAGTCATCATGACTCAGCTTCTGCCCTTTGCGGACACCGAGGTCCTGAAGCTGTTCGGCAAGTTCGAGAGCGGTCTCTACTCGGCGGTCAGCACCTAACCCGCGAGGCGGCGGCTCACGCTGAGCGCTTAACCCTCGTCGAAGCGGCGGCTGCTGATGCGGCCGCCGCTTTCGCGAGCGGATGGGCTTGCGGTCCTATCTCTGGCCAAGAGCCGACCGCCCGCCATCGAAGCGGGCCATCGTTTTCAGAAGCCTCCACGAGCAGCGATTTCCGGCGGTCTGACGTGCATGTGAACGCCGCCGTTCGCGGCAAAGGATCCTTTTTCGCCTCTTGACTGTTGTTCACAATAGTGTGAACTTCAACAAATATGGCTACGTAATTTTCAGAGCCAGTCGTGTGGCTCACTTGATTAATCTGGGTCTGGGGACTCAACATGAAGGGCTTGGTCGTTACCGCGGCGCTTTTGGCGCTGGGCGTGAGCGAGGGCGCGCGCGCCGCGCCGATCGTCCTTTTCGATGGAACGGTGACCGCAGACATCGGCGCGGCGCCCCCGTTGGGAATCGATCCCAGTCTGGGAAACTCAAACGGCGGCTTTGGCGGCGGTCTGCTCACCGGCGACATCGCGTTTGTGGCGCCCTTCGCCCGCGAGATCACCATCACGATTACCGACCTTGGGACCACAACCGGCGCCCGTACCGGCTCGGTTTACCAAGTGCTGCTGGACACCAGCCCGCTTGGCGTCACCAGCCCCACGGCCATCGACGCCAGCACATTCAGCGCGGGCGCGTTCAGTCTCGGGGTCACGGCCGGTTTCCACAGCGTTGGCGTCTGGGACTTCATCGCAACTTATCCGGGCTTCACGTCGCCATACGGCGGTTCCGTGGACCTCGACTTCGCGCAGGCGAATGTCTCCGTTCTGGTCACCCAGGCGCCAGAGCCCGCTTCGTGGGTCTTGATGGGAATTGGGCTGGTTAGCCTTTCCATGATCGCCCACAGGCGGAAGCGGGCGCTAACCGCCATCTGAAGTCGCATTGGTCGGGCCCACCGCGAATCCCAGGCCCCTCTCTGATTATTTTTATCCTCAGTTTTATAACCCAAGGAGTTGTAAAATGTTGAAATGGATTGGTATTCCCGCGTTCGGCTTGTTGGCCATGCTTCCCTGCGCGTCCAACGCGCAACCTGTAGCGTCCAGCGCCCCGAGCTTTTGCTCGATTCCTGCGCCGACCGTCACGGCCATCCAGAACCAGTTGAAGGTCGTGATCAACCTGCCTGATGCGAACGGTGGAATTTTCAAGCCGAACCGAATGTGGTCGGCGATCGTCGATCGCGAGGGAAAGCTCTGCTCGGTGATCAACAGCGCCAACGATCCGTGGCCCGGCAGCCGTGCGATCGCCATCGCCAAGGCTGCCACGGCGAATGATTTCAGCAACAGCGCTTTGGCTTTGTCGACCGCCAACCTGTACGCCCCGACCCAACCCGGCGGTTCGCTTTACGGTCTGAACAACTCGAACCCGTTCAACCCGGCCTTCCAGCCGCAGAATTCGGGCATCGGATTTGTGCCGGGCGGCATCATCACGTTCGGCGGCGGCGTCGCGCTGTACCAGGGCGGAAAGGTGATCGGCGGACTTGGCGTGAGCGGCAACTCCTCCTGCGCGGATCACGCCATTTCCTACAGGATGCGCCACAACGCCGGCCTCGATAAGATCCCCGGAGGGGTAGGCCCGGGCGGCACCGACAACATTGCCTACGCGCCTGCCGGAACTGCGCCTACAGGCTTCGAGCAGCCGCATTGCTTCCCTTCTGACATTACGCCGTAGCAGCACGTCGCTGCGCGCTCGCTGAAGACTTGCGGCTGCGCGTCGCCGGTATCGGCCGCGCGGCCACGACGACACGCGCAATGGCCCCGCAACTCACTCTGAAGGGCGGGAGGATGAACGCCAAACACTGGCAGCGGCTTTGGCGGATGTCGACCAGGAACGGCGACGGCAATGCGCTCGGCTCACTGTAAACGCTCAGTCCCTTGTCGAAGCGGCGGCCGCCAGTCCGGCCGCCGTTCCGCTGAGTAGATCAGTTTCCGGTCTTCTCAGGAATCCGACTATTTTCCCATGTTGCAGGTCATGAGCATGCTGGTGCTGGACGGCATCGCTTGATTCGCCACCACGTGATGGATCAAACTCTGGTGGGCGGTCGGCGGGACTTCCGGCGAGGAATAGGCGAATACGCCAGACCCGTTTCCCGGCAACAACGTACAGCACCAAGCCTTGCTTGATTGCGATGGGGCGACGCCTGTGTTGCCGCTGCAGTCGATGACGCTGGTGGTGTTGTATTTCGTGGGATTGCCGCCGCCGCTCGACCAGCTTGCGAGGTTTTTCTTGACGTCCGAGTTCGGAATTATTGTGAACGGCGGCGCCTTGGTGACCGTGAACGTGTAAGTCTGAGCGGGACTCTTATTGTCCTTGAAGTACACCGGACAACTTTCGGGGTCTGTCGAGTTGATGATGAATTGGGCGTTGGCGGGGTTGACTGGTTTTTGCTGAGACGGGTCATTGCCGCAGACGCCGTAGGTCACAAAATTGACTGACGATCCTGGCGCATATCCGTACGAAATGTTGATTTCCGGTTGAGCCCGCTTTTGATTCTCGAGATGCTTCGTGCTTCCGATATCGACGATGTAGCCTTGCGCCTCCACGTTGAGGTTGCCCACGGCGTCATCCACCGAATAGGCATAGACGCCTGGCATCCCGAGTTGGTCGGGAAGGATCGCGGCGCCGT
Organism: uncultured Alphaproteobacteria bacterium; assembly: GCA_963762335.1. Lineage (GTDB taxonomy): Bacteria > Pseudomonadota > Alphaproteobacteria > Rhizobiales > Beijerinckiaceae > Roseiarcus. The sequence goes on from CAVXKU010000002.1 coordinate 98,075, forward strand.
GAATGAACTGCACCCAAGGGTTAAACGCGTAGGGCGCGTTGGGATATGTCCCGTAGTTCAAATTGTCGAATTCCAGTTTGACCTTTGAATACAGAGCATAATCGTCAGCCGCATAGCCGGGGGTGTTCTCGAGCAGATTGGCGGTCGGGGAACAGCCTCCGCCAGCCGCGACCAATTCGATCCACGGCGCCCAACCATAGACGTGAGACACGATCCGATCCGGGGTGTTCGTGACCGGCGCGCCTTTGCACTGCGCGGCAAATATCGCGCGGTATTGCGTGTAATTCGCGGCGATGAGGTCTCTGACGTCGAGAATGGCGTCGCAAAACGTCGTGAACCCTTGGGCGCTGTGCTGGCACGTGGTCGAATAGGTCGCCCAATCTTGTCGAATGACCTGAATGGGCGGCCATACATCGGTGGGCCACGTTTTCACCGGAGGCAAATCCATGGGCGCGTTGGCGCCGCTTAGCCTCGCAAGCAGCTCCAGCGTCGAGGGCAATTTTGGAATCGCGGCCTTTGTGCCGTCGAGGTCGATGAAGCTTGGCCAATTGAACTTCTTTTGAAAGTTCGCGAGCTTGGGTTGGAACTGGGAGATCAGCAACGGCGAACCGACGTAGCCGGCCTGGTTGTTCTTGTAGGGCCCCATCGCGGCCGCGATATAGGCGACGTTGACATAACTCACGTCGAAATCGGCGTTGGCCGTGTTGAGCGCAATCGGCAGGGAATCCTTGACGACCGTTTGCACCTGTGTCGCGCCCAGGGTGGCTTCGACCAGTTGGCTCGGGCCATACTTTGGCAACGTGCCTTTGTCATCGGTGAAGAAGGCCAGCGGGCACGGGGCGCCGCTCTGGTCGGTGCAAGTCGGCCAAGTGGGGTTCGGCGCCGCTGACAACAGTGCCTTCTGATCTGGTCTCGCCGCTCCGCTGAAAGAGTTTTGATAGGCCAGCGGCGGCGTGGCTGTTGGGCTGGTGAAAATCTGCATGTTTTCACCTTGCCACCATTCCGCATACTGGTTCGGCTTTGTGGGGTCTACGGATAAGGTCAATTGAGTATAGAGCGGAAGGGTGATCACCACGCTTGCGCCCGGCGCGATGCCTTTTAGGCCATTGATGTAGAAACGATTGGTCAGGGTCGTCGCGTAGGTGAAAGTCTTGGCCTGGGTCTGGGTGATATTGCACGCCATCTGGATCCATTGATCCGGATTGTTCAGACCGACCTCGAACTCTGCAAAAGCATATTGGGAAGTGTCATTGAAGATCTTGATGGTCTGGAGGGGTATGGCCGCGCCTGTCGGGCACGTTTGCGCTTTCGCCGGCGTGGCGGCGGCGAGGATCATCAGGGCTGAGCAGCCCGCGAGGCCCATCAACGATATCGGCTTGTTTCCAGTCCGGTCCATCACTTCCCCCCTCGTCGTTCGCGAATTGCTCCCCAAAAAATCGGCTGCGAAAGCCAGCATCGACGATGCGGCGACAGTCGTGATTGAGGCTGGGTACGGCTCTTGTCTCGACAAATCCAAAAATATTCAGGCACGTTATTAGACCGGGGCCCAATTTTAATCAGTAGGGCAAGACTCACGTCGCGCGCGTGTGAACTTTTTGTGCGCAAGGTGTTCGTGAGTCAACGATCAAGTTCCTGCCAATTATGTTGAGGAGTCACCCCAGTCGCGGTGGGCCTGGGAATGAGATAAAGCGTTGAGACAGTAAGCCATTCGCGAAGTCATGAGAGGGCGGGCGGGAGCATCCCGATTGCCGAGGGGGAGGAAGCACATGGGCTGGAACACATGGGGCTCAGGAAACGGATGAATGGCGCGGCGGCGGTTGGAGCAGCGCTGCTGTTTGGCCTCAGCATCGGCGTTCCGCGCGCGCAGGCGGCCTACACCCTGACCATTCAGGAGGCCGGGGCTGACGTCACCGCGACCGGCGCAGGATCGATCAATTTTGACGCGCTCGCATTCTACGGGGAGGAGCTTGATTTTTCGCTTATTGCGGCAAGCGACGGAGCGGTAATCATCGGGCCCACGACCCCGACGGATGACATCTATTATAGCGGCATTACAGGACCGACCATCGCCTTTGGGCCTGGCGACGAATTTTTTGCCGACAGCGGCGTCGGTCCCATTGTCGGGCTTGGCACGTTCGACGAGACGAGCGGAGGCGTTGTCGCCGTTCCGGAGGATTATGTTTCCGGCGCAGTCCTCGGAACGAGCACGGCAACCTGGACCAATGCGACGATCACGAGCCTCGGCTTGACGCCCGGCTCCTATGTGTGGGCCTGGGGGAGTGGCGCGAGCGCGGACACCTTCACGCTTGATATAATCTCGAGGGGCGGCTCCGCGGCGCCCGAACCCGCCACCTGGGCCATGATGCTCCTGGGCCTAGCGGGGCTGGCGTTTTTGCGCACACGCCGCGGTATCCGGCTTCGAGATAAGACAGCGGACAATCTCCGCCCGCTCAGGCGGTCAGCGTCCCCTTAGACGCCTTGCCGCGATAGCCGAGGAAACCAAGCCCGGCGAACCCGAGAAGCAACATCGCCCAGGTCGAGGGCTCTGGTGCGCCGACGAGACCGGTGCAGGCGGTGTCTCCGCGGCAAAGCGCCGTGCCAGGCTCAACCGACAGGTTCGCGACAACGGGAACCGCGAAATTCGGGAAACTCCCCGCGCCGCGCGGCTGGCCAAGTACGAACGGATGAGCTGCGTCCGCGCCGCTCGCCGTAAAATTCAGCTCAGCGCCGCAGGTGCTCCCTTCCGTGTACATTGCACCAGGTCAGCATACGGCCCAGGGAAGTCGGCTCCCGGCGCCGGAGTAAAACTTCCGGTCGAGAAGGGCGTGACCCAACTCCAGGCCGACCCACCGCTGGTTCCAGAGGTCGGGTCTTCCAGCGCAAACGTGATGGGGTTGCCTCCCGCCGACAGATCGAACCAGAACGAATCGCCTGCGGAAAAACTCACGTCCGGCGAAAGAACAACGGAGAAATCGAGGCTGCTCGTGGTGTCGCCAGTCACTGTCACGGTCCCGAACGGGATCGGGCATTGCGTTCCGGCGCAAGTCCCCGTGCTCATTCCGTCCAAGTCGAGATTCAACAGGAGATCGACTGTCGCCGCCTGTCCCGGGCTTGATAGAGCCATTGCGCCGGCGAGCGCTCCCGCCGCGACCAACCCAGACAAGGTTGAGAGCGAAGATCCAGCATTCATAGTCGACCCCCGTCGAACGCGGCGACTTCCTCACACGGAAGCCGCCATGCAACACGTTACAGTGTTCCGCAGGCTTAGCCTAGTTAAAGTCGAGTAGTTGTCAAGGTATTCTTTCAGTATACAACTCGGCAGTTGCATTCACACGCGCATTACTATTGCAAACTAGATCTTGTTCAAATCTTCCGTGAGCTGCTTCGCCTTAATCTACACTACCGCTTCGTCGGTAGGAATTGTAAGCTCGCAGCTCCGAAAGCCGAGAGAGAACGCAGGCGCGGCGAGATCCTTCGGGTCCCCTGGCGTCGAGCTATGGCGTTCGCCCTCGCAGCGGAGCGCGGCGGAACGCTTGCCA
>CAVXKU010000003.1:0-228518 GCA_963762335.1 uncultured Alphaproteobacteria bacterium
TAGATTATCCCAGCCCTCATCATCGCCCCCGCCTTCATCGAAAGAAAAATCGAGTTCGGCGTCATTACTCAGTCGGCGGTCGCCTTCTCGACTCTCGTCGCCGCCTTCTCTCTCATCGTGAACCAATTCCAGTCGCTGTCGAGCTACGCCGCGGTCGTGGCGCGGCTGAGCGCCCTCGTAGAGGCCGTCGGACAGTCGAGCGATCCCTGATGTGGTCATGGTCATTGTCGCTGGTTCGCTATCGGCTCAACGACTGATCAGTCCCGACGACGCGCGGTCACCGCGACGTGGTTGTTGGCGGATATGTCCACGAGGCGGTGATCTAATGCGGCGCGGGACTCCGGCCGTCCGCAGCGCAAGGCCGCGCCGTGATGGTGTAGATTCGGAGTAACGCACTATCCGGTCCTGGTCGTACGCCGGCCTCACATGGGCGAGTTCTCAATCCGGTTTCTAAACCTGAAAGTCATTCGGTCGGATTCGCCGATCGCATCGTATTTTGCGTGGTCAAAGGTCGGGTCAGCGGGCTGCTCAGCTGGAGCGCTGCGACGAGTTCGGGGGCAGCGTCCAAACGCCGAAAGGGTGGTCTTTGGTGTCCTTTGGCTTGGCGTTGATCTCGGACTTTGCCTCGAGGACGAACCCCGCCTTGCACGCCTCATCGATGACGTAGGATTCCGGGACGTAACCGGTTCCGGCGCGCGGGTCCGCGCCCTCGGGCGCACGGTGCTGTTCGACGGCGAGAATGCCGCCCGGCTTTAGCATCGTGAAAAAGGCGTGCAGATAGGTTCGGTCGCGTCGCCTTGCCCGCAGATTACACTTCGCGAAGCCAGTTTCGGGTTTCAATGCTCAGCCCACTCCAGCGACGCGAATTTCCGCTCGAATTGCAGAACGCGGGCCTGCTCCAACTTTAATTGCCTGGTAGTTCGGCTCGGCCATTCAAGAGGTCTTTGACCGATTTGGCGGACGAGAAAGCGAGCTTCTTTGACGCCGCAATCTTGATCTTTTCGCCGGCCCGCGGGGCCCACTCCAATCCGGGGGCTTCCGCGCCGATTGACAGCTCTCGGCTGCAGGCTCACTCGTCCCAATTGGCTCGGCTAGGGTAGACACACGCTAGAGCCAAGCGAATGAGCGCTACTGAGAGGACGGCCAGGACGATGTAGCTCACACTTCCCTCCTTAAAGAGGAACCGAGCCAGCCACCCTCGGTATGAAGGGTTAAGTTCCCGTTAACATTTTCCGATGGTCAAAACCCCGCCCCGCGCCACGCGCCCGACCCCCCGCGTAGGTGTGTAGTCCCGGACTGTGATGGCGCATCATTGTCCCTGATTTGTCAGGGAGAGGATGCCCTATGGCAAGCGTTCTTCACGGCAGCGCCCGCACGACGCCGCGTGTTCGAGCCGAGTTCCAAGCGTCGAAAGCGAGTGCCCGGGCCCTTGCCGCCCAGTACGGCCTGAACGCGAAGACCGTGCGCAAATGGCGCAGGCGGACTACGACCCCCGACGAGCCCATGGGTCCGAAGACGCCGAAGAGCACGGTGCTGACGCCGGCCGAGGAAGCCATCGTGGTTGCGTTCTGGCAGAAGACTTCGTTGCCCCTGGACGATGTGCTTGGTTGCCTGAAAGACCCCATCCCCAATCTCAGCCGCAGCGCCCTGCACCGCTGCCTGCAGCGCCATGGCGTCTCCCGGCTTCCAGTCGAGGAGACACAGGAGCGCCGCAAGAGGTTCAAGGCCTATGAGATCGGCTACGTCCACATCGACAGTTGTGAACTGCGTCATGCCGACGGCAAGCTGGTCACGTTCCTGGCCATCGACCGGGTCTCGAAGTTCACCTACGTCGAGTTCCATGACAGCGCCGGCAAGATGGAAGGCTCAGCCTTCCTCAAGGTCGTCGTGGAGGTCTTCCCCTACAAGATCCACACCGTGCTTACCGACAACGGCATGTTTGAAATTCCACAGAGGGTGCAATTGGATCAGGTCGCGGCTGCGCTAACAGCGTTGTAATGAGGTGGGTCGGGCCGAACAACGTCAAACTCGGACTTTCCTTTCCAGCTGCCAGGTGGAGTCTGGAGTTCCCCCGCTTTGATGGACGGGTTGGGGCTTAGGCGGGCTTGCTTAGGCCATCATGTTTCCTTTCGTATTCGATGGGCGAAAGATAGCCAGGGGCCGAGTGGCGACGGGACGGATTGTAGAAGCCTTCGATGAACTGAATATGGTGATCCGCGCCTCGCTGTGAGATCGGAAGCGACGTCGATCGATCAGCTCGCATTCGAGATGTTCCGCATGCGCCGCCCGTCTAGCCAGTCAGCGACAGGGCCGCTGCGCTGGAGCGCCAGATGCTGCCACGACAGCTGGGCAATTTGCGCCGGGACGCCGCCAACAGACCGGCCTGATGCAGCGCGAAGCCCTGCTTGGCATGACGCTAGGGCTAGCGGGCAACACCGTCTGGAAACAGGGGGAATCCCTGCTGGTATAGCGGTTCGACAAACCCCTTGCCGATCTCTTCGACATGCAGGACGAAATCGTCGCGCGGCTGGCCGGCTCGCTGAGCACGGAGCTCGTTGCCGCCGAGGCGCGGCGCGCCGAACAGGCGCCGACCCCCAACTCGATGGACCTCTATTTTCAAGGTCTGGCTTGGTTCAATAAGGGTCGGACCCCGGACAATGTGACGCAAGCGCGCGGCTTTTTCGATCGCGCGCTCGCCGTCGATCCGGACAATGTCGACGCGCTCGTTGGATCGGCGCGCGCCGACGTTGTCGAGGGCGTAAATATCATTGTGAGCGATCCCATGGCTGCCTTTGCGGCGGCGGAAACGAAACTGACCAAAGCCTTGTCCTCGGTCCCGGACCATGCGGGTGGTCACCTCTGGTTAGGACTTGTCGACATTTTGACCAAGCGCGCGGCAGAGGGCATCGCCGAATGTGAACATGCGTTGGCGCTGGATCGAAATCTCGCCGAAGCTCATGCGTGTATCGGATGGGGCAAGATGTTTATTGGTCGCGCCGAAGAACTCAGAGGCTCACATTGCCGAGGCGTTGCGCCTCAGTCCGCGCGACACGCAGGCGTACACCTGGATGAATATAGCGGGCCTTGCGAAGCTCCACCTCGGCTGTTGGGACCAAGCAGTTGCGTGGTTTCGGCGGGAGATCGAGGCCAATCGAAATAATCCGCCGGCCTATTTGAACTTAGCTGCCGCCCTCGCGCAACTCGGTCGACTTGACGAGGCGCACTCCGCGGTCAAGGCCGGTCTTGCGCTCAATCCAGCCTACGTCGTCTCCCGTATCCGAGACGCGTGGATGGCGAGGAGCGCGGATCCGACATTCCTGGCCAAGCTTGAGCCCATTTTCGAAGGTATGCGCAAAGCGGGGCTCCCCGAGCAATGATCGTCGCTGGCGCGGTGTCTGGGCGGCGGCGAAGCGGGCGATCCGGCCTGAAGCCCCTCGCGCCGTGCGCTGCGCCGGCGCAGTTTGAATGACCTCATTTTCCGATGTATCAGGAAAAGATGAGCGTTGTTTCAGCCAAAGCCGGCATAGAGGCCCCCAGTGCGACGGTTGCGCGGCCAAACGTCTACATGGCGGTCCTGCTCGCGCTGGGCTTGTCGCATCTGCTCAACGACACGATCCAGTCGCTGATCCCGGCCGTTTATCCGATCCTCAAACAGTCCTTTGCTCTGGACTTCGCCAAAATCGGATTGATCACCCTGACGTTCCAGGTCGCAGGGGCGCTGTTTCAGCCCGCCATAGGTCTCTACACGGACCGCCACCCGCTGCCTTACTCGGCGGCCGTGGGCATGATCTTCACGCTGGTCGGCGTGGTCAGTCTCGCTTTTGCGTGGAGCTACACGGTCATCCTGGTCTCGGTCGCACTGGTCGGGATCGGCTCGTCCATCTTTCACCCCGAAGCTACGCGATCGGCCCGATACGCCTCCGGCGGCCGACAGGGTCTCGCCCAGGGCATCTTTCAGGTCGGGGGACAGACGGGCGCCGCGCTTGGTCCGCTTCTGGCCGCGTTCATCATCGTGCCTCACGGGCAGGGGAGCCTCGCCGGGTTCGCCGCCATGACGATCATCGCCATGGCGCTCCTGACGTGGACCGCGCGGCAGCAAGCAGCGATCCGCGTGCATTTCAACGCGATCGCCTCGCATGCACGCGCGCATGGCAAGCAAACGCCTCACTCGCGCGGCGTCGATCGTGTTCGGTTTGGTGATCCTGACCATCCTCATGGCGTCAAAGCTCGCCTATCTCGAAAGCTTTCGCTCGTTCTACACGTTTTACCTGATGGATCGTTTTGGCGTGTCGCTGTCCACGTCTCAACTGATGCTTTTCCTCATTTTCATTGCGTCCGCAATTGGCGTGCTTCTCGGCGGAATTCTAGGGGATAGAATTGGCCGCTATCGCATCATCTGGATTTCGATCCTCGGGCCGCTGCCATTCACCCTGATGCTGCCATACGTGGACCTGTTTTGGACTGGCGTCCTCACCGTCGTCATCAACCTGATCATGGCGAGCGCCTTCGCTTCGATCATGATCTACGCAATGGAGCTGGTTCCGGAGCGGATCGGCTTGATCGGCGGTCTGTTCTACGGTTTGAACTTCGGTCTCGGGGGTATCGCGGCCGCATTTCTCGGCGGCCTTATCGATAACCTTGGGATCGAGAGCGTCTACAAGATCTGCTCATTCCTGCCGGTCGTCGGTCTACTCGCGATCTTCCTGCCCAAGATCAATGATCGCGCTGGCCGGCCAGCCAAGGCGAGTTTCTAAGCACGGCGCGCGAGCTGGTGGCGCGTTCTTTCACCGCGCAGTCAGGGCGAGGCGGCCTTGCTCAAATCCCTGGATTGACCCAAACCCGGCCGCGCGGCATTCATGATAGCATCGCCAAGTCCCGAGGCGACGCCATGGCGGAAACGCGGAAGATCGCTGCGATCCTGGTCGCCGATGTCGTCGGCTACAGCCGGCTCGCCGGGGCGGACGAGGAGGGAACGCTGGCGCGGCTGCGGGCGCTGCGCAGCGACCTGATCGATCCCGACGATCGCCGCGCATCGCGGGCGCATCGTCAAGCGCACCGGCGACGGCAGCCTCATCGAGTTTCGCAGCGTGGTCGACGCGGTGCGTTGCGCGATCGAGGTGCAGAACGGCATGGTCGAGCGCAACGCCGGCGTGCCGGCCGAGCGCCGCATCGAGTTCCGCGTCGGCATTCATTTGGGCGACGTCGTCGAGGAGAGCGACGGCGATCTGATGGGCGACGGCGTCAATATCGCCGCGCGGCTGGAGGGCATCGCCAAGCCCGGCGCGATCTGCCTCTCCGAGGACGCCTATCGGCAGGTCAAGGGGCGGCTCGATCTCGCGGTCAGCGATCTCGGCCCAACCCAACTCAAGAACATCGCCGAGCCGATCCGGGTCTATTCGCTCGACGTCGGCGAGCCCGCCCAGGCGAAGCCCGCGCCGGCCGCAGCGCCCGAAAAATCCGCCCCGCCGCGCCTCTCGATCGTCGTCTTGCCGTTCGCCAATATCGGCGGCGACCCGGAGCAGGAGCATTTCGTCGACGGGGTCACGGAGAGCCTGACGACCGACCTCTCGCGGATACGAGGCGCCTTCGTGATCGGTCGCAACACGGCGTTCACCTACAAGGGCAAGCCGTCGACCTGAAGCAGATCGGGCGCGAGTTGAACGTCCGCTATGTCCTCGAGGGCAGCGTTCAGCGCGGCGGCAACCGCATGCGCGTCAACGTCCAGCTCATCGACGCCGAGACGGGCAATCATCTCTGGGCCGAGCGGTTCGACAAGCCGCTCGCCGATCTCTTCGACATGCAGGACGAAATCGTCGCGCGCCTGGCGGGCGCGCTGAACGCCCAACTCGTCGCCGCCGAGGCGCGACGCGCGGAACAGGCCCCGACCCCCGACTCGATGGACCTCTATTTTCAGGGTTTGGCTTGGTTCAATAAGGGTGCGACCCCTGACAGTGTCGCGCAAGCGCGCAGCTTTTTCGATCGCGCGCTCACCGCCGATCCCGACAATGTCGACGCGCTTGTCGGATCGGCAGGCGTGGACGCGTTCGAGGGCGCAAATTCCTTTGTGACCGATCCCACGGCGGCCTTCGCTGCGGCCGAAGCGAAGTTGACCAAAGCCTTGTCCTCGGTCCCGGACCATGCGCGCGGCCATATGTTCTTGGGAGTTGTCGAAATATTCACCAATCGCGCCGCAGAGGGCATCGCCGAATGCGAGCATGCGTTGGCGCTGGATCGAAATCTTGCGTTAGCGCATGCTTTCATCGGGTTTGGTAAGGTCTTCACTGGTCGCGCCGAGGAGACAGAGGCTCACATTGCCGAGGCCCTGCGCCTCAGTCCGCGCGATACGATGGCTTACATCTGGATGTCGTTCGCGGGCGATGCGAAGAACCACCTCGGCAGTTCGGAAGAGGCGGTCGCGTGGTTTCGACGGGCGATCGAGGCCAACCGAAATTATCCGTTCACACATTTCTCCTTGGCCGCCGCCCTCGCGCAGCTTGGTCGACTTGACGAGGCGCATTCCGCGGTGAAGGCCGGCCTCGCGCTCGACCCGACATTCACCGTCTCCCGCACCCGCGCCTCCTGGACGGCGATGAGCGACGACCCGACGTATCTCGCCCAACTCGAGCCCAATCTCGAAGGCATGCGCAAGGCCGGAGTCCCCGAACAATGACCGCCGCCCCTCACGCCGTGCTCGCCGCCTTCCTGCCCAGCGCCGCTTGCGCCGCGGCGAGGCGGGCGATCGGGATGCGGAAGGGGGAGCACGAGACGTAGTCGAGACCCGCCTGTTCGCAGAAGGCGATCGAGGCCGGATCGCCGCCGTGCTCGCCGCAGACGCCGAGCTTGATGTCGGGGCGGGTCGCGCGGCCGCGCTCGGCGGCGATCGTCACGAGTTCGCCGACGCCTTCGGTGTCCAACGTCACGAAAGGATCGGCCTTCAGCAGCCCCTTGACGGTGTAGAAGCCGAGGAACGAGGCGGCGTCGTCGCGCGACACGCCGAGCGTCGTCTGGGTCAGGTCGTTGGTGCCGAACGAGAAGAACTCGGCGCTCTCGGCGATTTCGCCGCTTTCAGCGCAGCGCGCGGCAATTCGATCATCGTGCCGATCTGATAGGGTATTTTCACGCCCGTTTCCTTGGCGACGGCGTCGGCCATGGCGACGATGATCGCTTTGACCAGATCGAGTTCGGGCCGCCCGATCACCAGGGGGACCATGATCTCGGCCGCCATCGGCTTGCCTGTCTTGCGTCCCGCTTCGACCGCGCCCTCGAAGATCGCGCGCGCCTGCATTTCGGCGATCTCGGGATAGCGGATGGCGAGGCGCACGCCGCGAAAGCCGAGCATGGGATTGAATTCGTGCAGCTCCGCCGCGCGCGCCCGCAATTTCTCCGCGCTCACGTTCATCGCCTTGGCGACCTCGTCGATCTCCGCGTCGGTGTGCGGCAGGAACTCATGCAGCGGCGGGTCGAGCAGGCGGATCGTGACCGGCAGGCCGCTCATGATCTCGAACAATTCGGCGAAGTCCTTGCGCTGCATCGGCAGAAGCTTGGCGAGCGCGGCGCGGCGGCCCTGCTCGTCGTCGGCAAGGATCATTTGCGCGCACCGCGACGATCCGCTCGCCCTCGAAGAACATGTGCTCGGTGCGGCAAAGGCCGATGCCCTCGGCGCCGAACGAACGGGCGACGCGCGCGTCAGCGGCGGTCTCCGCATTGGCGCGCACCTTCATGCGCCTGACCGCATCCGCCCAGGTCATCAGCGTGGCGAAATCGCCGGTCATCTCAGGCTTCACCATGGGCGCGGCGCCGGCCATCACTTCGCCCGAGCCGCCGTCGATGGTGAGGATGTCGCCCTTCTTCAGCGTCATTCCACCAGCGGTCATGGTCTGCTCGGCGTAATCGACGCGGATCGCGCTGACGCCGCTGACGCAGGGCTTGCCCATGCCGCGCGCGACGACGGCGGCATGGGAGGTCATGCCGCCGCGCGTCGTGACAACGCCTTCGGCGGCGTGCATGCCGTGGATGTCCTCCGGGCTCGTCTCGACCCGGACCAGGATCGATTTTCGCCCCGATTGACGCAGAGCCTGCGCCTCGTCGGCGGAGAACACGATCTCCCCGCTCGCCGCGCCGGGCGAAGCGGGCAGGCCGGTCGCGATCGCCGCCGGCTTGTTCTTCGGGTCGATCATCGGGTGAAGAAGCTGGTCGAGCGCGCCCGGCTCGATGCGGCTCACCGCGTCCTCGCGCGAGATGAGGCCCTCGTTCGCCATTTCGACCGCGCAGCGCAGCGCGGCCTTCGCCGTGCGTTTGCCGTTGCGCGTCTGCAGCATCCACAACTTGCCGCGCTCGACCGTGAACTCGAGGTCCTGCATGTCGCGGTAGTGCTTCTCGAGCAGTTGCGTGGTCGCGACGAACTGGCCGAACACTTCGGGCATCAGCGTTTCGAGCGAGGGACGGTCGGAATTGGCCGCCTTGCGCGCCGCCTCGGTGATGTTCTGCGGCGTGCGAATGCCAGCCACGACGTCCTCGCCCTGGGCGTTGACGAGAAACTCGCCGTAGAGCTCCTTCGCGCCGGTCGAGGGATTGCGCGTGAAGGCGACGCCGGTCGCCGACGTCTCGCCCATGTTGCCGAACACCATGGCCTGCACATTGACCGCCGTGCCCCAGTCGGCGGGGATGTCGTTGAGGCGGCGGTAGGTGATGGCGCGCTGGTTCATCCAGGATGAGAACACCGCGCCGATCGCGCCCCAGAGCTGATCGCGCGGCGCTTGCGGGAATGGCTTGCCGGTCTCTTCGACGACTTTGGCTTTGTAGTCCGCGATGACGGCGCGCCAGTCTTCGGCGGTCAAGTCGGTATCGAGCTCGTAGCCCTTGCTGTCCTTGTAGTGCTCGAGGATGTCCTCGAAATTGTGGACGTCGAGGTCGAGCACGACGTTGGAATACATCTGAATGAAGCGGCGATAGGAATCGTAGGCGAAACGCGCGTCGTTCGATGTCTTCGCCAGAGTCTCGACCGAGGCGTCGTTCAGGCCGAGATTGAGGACCGTGTCCATCATGCCGGGCATCGAGGCGCGGGCGCCCGAGCGCACCGAGACGAGCAGCGGATTGGATGCGTCGCCGAAAACGCGCTCGGTCTGGCGGCCGACCTCGGCGACCGCGGCATCGACCTGCGCGGCGAGGTCGGCCGGATAGGTTTTGCCGTTGGCGTAGAAGTGGGTGCAGACTTCGGTGGTGATGGTGAGGCCCGGGGGCACGGGCAGGCCGAGCGAGGCCATCTCGTGCAGGTTCGCGCCCTTGCCGCCGAGCAGATTCTTCATGTCGCCCCGGCCTTCGGCCTGCTCGGCGCTGAAGGAATAAACCCACTTCGTCATTCTTGCTCCTCAATTTCTCGCGGAAGACCGCCCGTCACATCCGCGCGTACAACCCCGTGCCGAAGCTCACCCATCCCACTCCATGAAAGAGGAGGTCGACGCCCAGCAGCGTGCCGAGGACATAGACGCTGTCGATCGGCCAATGGCTCACGATGATCAAACCAAGCAGGATTGTCACGGCGGCGGCGAGAAACACCAGGAGGCGCGGATGGTCGGCTGGAAGCTGCGTCGCCAGATAGACCCGCACTACGCCCGCGGCAATGAGGCCGGCGCCGAGGAAAAGCGTCAGAACGACCGATGCGAGAACGGGATTGACGATGCACAAGATCCCGGCGGCGATATAGACAAGGCCGCCAATGACCCAGAGAAAAAACCGGCCCCAGTCGCGCGAATGCATGCCGATGCCGATCTCGGCGGCGCCGGCGATCAGGAACAAAACGCCGTTGAGCGTCACCGTTATGATGGTCGCGACGAGGGAAAAGACCAGAGCCGCGACGCCGAGGACGACCAGCAGCACGCCGAAGGCGGTGATCGCCGCCCACTTTCCTCTCAAGCGCTCGATGGCTCCCCCGAGACTATGCGCGGAAGGCCCTACGTTCAACGCGTTCGACATTGCGCTTCTCCGGCAGCGGGAAAACGGAGGCCTAGCGCGGGCGTTTGAGTTCGCCAAGCACGTGCGCCGCATATTCGACCATCGGCACGATGCGGCCGTAGTTGAGCCGGGTCGGCCCGATGACGCCCAGCACGCCCGCGATACGGTGGTCTGCGCCCCTGAGCGGCGCGGCGATCATCGACGATCCGGAGAGCGAGAACAGCTTGTTCTCCGAGCCGATGAAAATCTTGACGCCTTCACCCGTCTCGGCGCGATGCAGAAGCTCGATGACGTCGGTCTTGGTCTCGAGGTCCGCGAACAGCGTGCGAATGCGCTCGAGGTCCTCAGAGGCGTGCACGTCGCCGATAAGGTTGGCCTGCCCGCGAACGATCAATTGGTCGCGCGATCCTCCGGCCTCGGACCAGGAGACGAGGCCGGCTTCAACCAGGCGAGCCGCGATATCGTCCAGTTCCTGGCGCGCCTCACGGCGGGCAACCTCAATTTCCGCCGTCACCTCAGCGAGGCTGCGGCCGCGAATGCGGGCGTTGAGAAAGTTGCTGGCCTCGACCAGCGTCGAAGCGGTCATGCCGGGAGGCGTTGCAACCACGCGGTTCTCGATCGATCCGTCCTCTGAGACCAGGATCGCCAGCGCCCGAGCGGCCTCGAGACGCACGAATTCGACGTGCTTGAGCCGCGCATCGATTTTGTTCGTCAGCACGACGCCCGCGCCGCGGGTCAATTCGGACAACAGGCTCGTCGTTTCGGCGAGCGCGCCTTCGAATCCGCCTCCCTCCGCGGCAGCCCGCACCTGATTGTCGATGCGTGCGCGCTCCTCGCGTCCCAAATCGCCGAACTCGAGCAGCGCGTCGACGAACAGCCTCAATCCCTGCTGGGTTGGCATCCGTCCGGCGCTTGCGTGGGGTGCGTAGATGAGCCCGAGCTCCTCGAGGTCCTGCATCACGTTGCGCACCGAAGCCGGCGATAGCGACATCGGCAATAGGCGCGAGAGGTGCCGAGATCCGACGGGTTCGCCGGTGGAGAGATACGAGTCGACAATGTTGCGGAATATCTCACGCGAACGCGCGTTGAGCGTCGTCAACGCGCTGGACTCGGCGGGACGTTCTGTGGGGGCCGACATTCAACAAGAATGGCCGGAACTCCGCTTATGCGCAAGGCGACGGCGGTTTTCGGCCTGTGATTGAAAAGAACACCGTGAACTGCCAAACATGCCGCAATTGATAAGGAGCACGCGGCGTTGGGCGAGGTTTTGCGATCGGGCGGACAGATTCTTATCGACCAACTCGTCGCGCAGGGGGTTGAGCGCGTCTATTGCGTTCCTGGCGAATCCTACCTCGCCGCCCTTGACGCCATGAACGGGGCGCCGATCGAACTGACCATTTGCCGACAGGAGGCGGGCGCCGCCATCATGGCGCTGGCTGAGGGGCGGCTCACGGGGCGGCCTGGAATCTGCTTTGTCACCCGCGGTCCCGGCGCGACCAATGCGGCGCACGGGATACACATCGCCGAACACGATTCGGCGCCAATGATCCTGTTCATCGGCCAGGTCGAGCGGGCAATGTTGGGGCGAGGCGCGTTCCAGGAAATGGACTATCGCGCGTTTTTCGGCTCGACCGCAAAGCTCGCGACGCAGATCGAGACTGCCGAGCAGATTCCCGAAATTGTCCAGCGTGCATTTCACACCGCCATGCAGGGGCGGCCGGGTCCCGTCGTGATCGCGCTGCCCGAGGACATGCTGACCGAAATGGCGGCCGTTGCAGACGCGCCGCGCGCCGAGCCGGTCCCGATCTGGCCCGGCCAAACGCAAATGGCCGAATTGCAGAAGATGTTATGGGCGGCCGAACGCCCCATCGCCATTCTCGGGGGAGGCGGCTGGACCAAGCGGGCGAGCGCCGCCTTCGCCCGCTTCGCCGAACGGTTCGATCTGCCGGTCACCGGCTCGTTTCGGCGCTCGAGCACGTTCGACGGCGAGCACGACAATTTCGCGGGCGAAGTTGGCCTTTCGATCAATCCCAAGCTGAAGGCGCGCGTCGAAGGAGCCGATCTCGTACTGCTGGTCGGCGGTCGGATGTCGGAGGCGGCTGCGCAAGCTTACACTTTGTTCGGCATTCCCGCGCCGCGCCAGCAGCTGGTGCACGTCCATGCCGACGCGACCGAGATCGGCCGCAACTATCATCCAACGCTCGGCATCGTCGCGACCCCGAGCGAGTTCTGCGCCGCATTGGAAGGTGTCCAGCCGCCGTTGAAGATTCGCTGGTCGGAAGAAACGCAGGGTCGCGCGCGCCGATTATCTCGCCTGGAGCGAACAGGCGCCGCCCAATCCGGGCCGGGTGCAAATGAGCGAGATCATGTTCGCCATTCGGCGGCGCTCGCCTGACGGCATCTTCACCAATGGCGCCGGAAATTTCTCGATTTGGGTTGGCCGTTTCTTACGCTTTCGCGCGGTCGAGCAGCAGTTGGGGCCGACGTCAGGCTCAATGGGCTTCGGCTTGCCGGCGGCGATCGGCGCGCAGCGTCTCTTCCCGAAGCGGACCGTCGTCTGCTTTGCCGGCGATGGCGACTTTCTCATGAACGGGCAGGAGTTCGCCACCGCCGTTCAATACGGACTGCCGGTCATTGTCGTGCTGATCGACAACGGCATGTACGGCACGATCCGCATGCATCAGGAGCGCATGTATCCCGGCCGCGTCGTCGCGACCGCGTTGCGCAATCCTGATTTTGCGGCCTACGCGCGCGCATTTGGCGGTCACGGGGAAACAGTGGAAGAGACCGCCGAGTTCCTGCCCGCGTACGAACGCGCGCTCAGCTCCGGTCTGCCCTCGATTCTCCACGTCAAAGTCGATCCCGACGCGATCACGCCAACGACGACTTTGTCCACTATCCGCGCGCAGGCGCTGCAAAAGCAGGCTGCCTCTTAACGCCATGCGCTAACGCGCTAAGGCCGCCCTGCCGCCCAATCGAGCCCCTGTTCGAGCCGGTCGTTGCCCCAGAACACTTCGCCGTCTTCGGTCACGAGGCAAGGCGCTCCGACGACGCCGATCTCTGATGCGCGAGCGCACTCAGCTTTGAGCCGCGCCTTGTTGGTCTCGCTTTCGGCGCGCTCGAACGTCAGCGCCGGATCGACGCCGCATGCGGTGAGCAAGGCGCCGAGCGTCGCACGATCGCCGATCGGCAAGCCTTGACCGAATTCGGCGACAAAGACCCGGCGTGAGAAATCGGAGCGCGCGCCGTCGTCAAGCGCGAGCGCCACGCGCGCGGCGAGCAGGCTCGGTTGCGGAAAGGGCTCCGGCTCGCTTAAGCGGAACGCCCATGGCGCCGCACGTCCGCTCGAGGTCGCGCCACATGTAGCGGCCTTTGGCCGGATAGATGTTGAACGGTGAGTCGCGCCAGCCTTGTGCGGCGAAGATTGGCCCAAGCAGAAATGGTCGCCAGTTAATGTTCACGCCGCGCGCTTCGGCGAGCGCGCCGATCCTGAGCGCCGCCGGATAGGAATAGCTGCTCGCGAACTCGTACCAGAATTCGACGCTCGCCATCGCGCCTCCATGAAGACGCGGCGACTTTGACATGAGCGCCGATGCAGCGAAAGCGACACGCTTGCGAGACAAAAGAAAAGCCGCCCCATCCGTGGATGGAGCGGCTCATTTCCGCGTAAATTGTCCGTAAGACGCTTAGCTCTTCGGGGCTTCAGCCGGAGCGGCCGGAGCTGCGTCTTCCGCCGCCGGCTTCTTGGCGGCCTTCTTGGCCATGTGCTTCTTGGCCGTGTGCTTCTTAGGGGTTTTCTTCATCGAATCCGCGGCAGGGGCCGCCGTATCAGAAGCCGCGGGAGCGCCGGCCGCCGGAGCGGCGTCAGTCTGAGCGATCGCGGCGAGGGGCGCGAAAACGATCGCGGCGCTGATCCCGATGGCGGTCAATGTCTTCATCATTTCACATTCTCCGTATTGTTCGACTCTTGGCCGTTGGCGGGCGAGGGCATGCACCCCTCCAGATGAATTGGCAATGAATATTGAATGGCGGGAATGGGGCGGCGCCACGGGTTTGACGCGGTTGAGAGCCGCCCCTATGAACCACCAGATTCGCCATGTCCCATAACACTTTCGGGCACCTCTTCCGCGTCACCACCTTTGGCGAAAGTCACGGGGCTGGAATCGGGTGCGTTGTTGACGGCTGTCCGCCTCGTATTCCGCTGGAAGCCGCCGACATTCAGACCGACCTTGATCGGCGACGCCCGGGAACCTCACGCTTCACTACGCAACGTCGTGAGCCGGATGAGGCCCGGATTCTTTCCGGCGTAATGACGGATGAAGCGACCGGCCGTCAGGTGACCACCGGAACGCCAATCGGGGTGTTCATCGACAATGTTGATCAGCGCTCCAAGGATTACGGCGACATCAAAGACAAGTACCGCCCCGGTCACGCCGATTACGCCTATGAAGCAAAGTACGGCATCCGAGACTATCGCGGCGGCGGCCGTTCCTCGGCGCGCGAGACGGCCGCGCGAGTGATTGCCGGCGCGATCGCGCGCAAGGTGATTCCAAATGTTCGCGTTCGCGGCGCGCTCGTGCAGATCGGCAAGTTGAGGATCGATCGGACGCGTTGGGATTGGGACGAGGTCGGCCGCAACCCGTTCTTCACGCCTGACGCTCAAGCGGCCGAGCGTTTCGCTGGCTATCTCGATGAAGTGCGCAAGGCGGGCTCCTCGATCGGCGCCGTGATCGAGATCGTCGCCGAGGGCGTTCCGGCAGGGTGGGGCGCGCCGATCTACGGCAAGCTCGACTCGGAGCTGGCCTCAGCGCTCATGAGCATCAACGCGGTCAAGGGAGTCGAGATCGGCGACGGCTTCGCGGCGGCGGAAATCTCCGGCGAAGAGAACGCCGACGAAATGCGTCGTGGCAACGATGGGCAGCCGCGATTTCTGTCCAATCACGCGGGCGGCGTTCTTGGCGGCATTTCGACAGGACAGCCGGTCGTCGCGCGGTTCGCCGTCAAGCCGACGTCTTCGATCCTCGCGCCTCGCCGCACGATCACACGCGCGTTCGAGGAGACGGAAATCGTCACCAAAGGCCGCCATGACCCGTGCGTCGGCATACGCGCGGTGCCGGTCGGCGAAGCGATGGTCGCCTGTGTGCTGGCGGATGCCTTCTTGCGGCATCGCGGACAGGTCGGCGCGTAAACCGAAGCTCAACGCCGGTCGCGCTTCTTGCGCCGGCTTTTCGATACCGACGCAAGAAGCGGAGTGTGGCGCGGCCACACAATGCCTAGTCGTTCGCTCGGCATCATCGAGCGACTTCGATGATCCTCAGAAAAACAATGCAAGAGGATCCATCTTCATGAGCAAGCAAGACGACAACAAAGCCGTCGTGGTCCGGTGGTTCACCGAATTCTGGGGTAAGGATGTGAATCTCGCGGTCGTCGACGAGATCGCTGCGCCGAATATGCTGCTGAAATATTCGCTGCACGAACCTCGCCGCGGGCGCGAGCGACATCAAGGCGTTCATGACCGATTTCCGCGCGGCGTTCCCCGACCTCAACTTCTGGGGCACCGCCGATCTGATCGCCGAAGGCGACTATGTCGTCGGCCAGTGGGAGGGCGGGGGAACCCACACCGGTCCTGCCTTCAGGGACTTCCTGGTCGGGAGTCTTCCCGCTGCAACCGGTCGCAAGATGCGCTTCACCGGCACGACGGTCTTGAAGGTGATTGACGGCAAGATCGCAGAGGAGGTCGGTCTCGATGACGGCGTCACTGCGCTGACTCAGCTCGGCCTGCTCAAGGCCGCCGCCTAAGCGAGCGCCGTGCGTTATGCTCGGGCGGACTCGTCATCGCGACGACCGAGCGCAGCGACGGGACGTGGCGATCCAGGGATGACCGCCATGTCGCGATCGGCTCGGTTCATGGTCATCCCCGGACCCACTTCGTTCACTTCGCAACGAACCTCGCGCCGCCAACACCGAGCCCTAACGCCGCGAGCAAGTAAGAGCTCCGGTCCGATCGGAGCACCATAACTGATTGCCAGGCTTGTAGACGCTTCCCTCGGCGGCATAGCTATAGTTGCTGTTGAGGCCGTGGTTGTTTGGCGCAGGTTGAACGGGATCGAAAGGATCGATGCGCAGAGCCTCGAGATGCGCGCCGGTGGTCTGCGCGGTGACGGGCAGGGTGACGGAGCCAGGGGCTTCGCCGCGCTCGACCCAGGCGACCAGCTCAGGCATGAACTGGACGGTCGTCGCAGGGTCGCCGTCGACTGGCTGTCCGCAGGGACAATGGTAGAGGCCAGGAATCATGTAGAGCCGGCTGAAAGATTGCGCCGCGGGCATTCCTCCTGCCTGTCCCACGACGGCCCGATAATAGTTGATGCTCGCAAAAGGCGGGATCGCCTGGTCCGCCCAGCTATGGTAGATGATGATCTTCCCCCCATTCGTGGCAAACGCGCTCAGGTCCGGGTCGGTCGCGTTGTAAATCCCGCCGAGTTGCTCGAGCTCACCGTGCATCGCGGCGGTGAACGGCACGGACCCCAATGAGAACTTGCCCGGCGGATTGTGCAAGAACGCCATTTCGTTGAGGAAGGCGAGACCGATCCCCGCCGCGTAAGTGTCCGCGGGCGCCGCAGGGTCGCCCGCTGGCATAACGAGCCAGTTGGCCCATGCTAACTCTGAACCGTAAGGTTCTCCGCCATCGAACAGGCCATGACCGTCCTTGTCCGACGGCCCCCGATATTCGTTCCTAACCACATCGATTTGTGCCCCGGTCAAACAGTCAGGCCGGTCAGCGCCGTCAGCGCACCGTATGCTTGCGGGATCAAATGTGCACGCACGCGGGTCGCTAATCACGCCGTGATCGTCGGCGCAGGCGGCCATCACCGCTGCGTGCAAGGCAGGGAGCTTCTCTGAACTTAAGATCTGTCGACCCTGCGCGTCCTGATTGATCGCTGCGACCCACGGCGCGACCAAGCCGACGAGCGGGGCAAAATTGTTGGCGGGCGCGCCCGCGATTATGCCGTCGAAATCGGCGGGATAGCGCTGCGCCAGGACGAGAGCTTCGTGCCCGCCGTCCGAGACACCGCTGAAATAGGAATAGCTCGGCCGGCGGCCATAATAGGCGCGCACGATCGCTTTCATCGCGTGCGCGAGCTGATGCTCGGAACTGTATCCGTACACCGCGCGCAGCCTGAGGTCGTTGCGGGCCCAAAGCGCGTCGCCATTGTTCGCGGTCTCGTGTCCCTGGTCGTCCGCAGCGACGACCATCTCGCCGTTCTGCAGCGGCGCATAGGGCGCCTGGTAACCGCTCGTCCTGGACGGATCGTCGAGGCTCACCTCGGCCTTGCCGCAGAGCCCGCCGCAACCCTGCTGCAGGTAATCGCCGCGCCAGCTCGCCGTAGGCAACAACGCCTCGAATTGGGTGACCGGGCTGACATAGCCTTTGACGTCACAGAAAGGACGACCGTTGCGCGTGATTGTCGCGGTCGCGGTGATTCGAGCATCCAGCGCAGTGAAATCGGAATTCGCGAGCGCGTCACACGGCATGACCGGAAGGATCGCACTCGTCTCTGCCGCATATGCCTCGGAACTCGTCGCCGCAATGATCGACCCCGCCGCAATTGCGGCCACCGCCAAAAATCGAAAGGTCCGGGTAAGCGGCATTCATTCCTCCCTTGGATGGCGCTTGTTGACCCACCCCCGCGGATCAACGCGCTATTCCGTCCAGCATAGGAGTAGTCGTTGCCCGGGCCAGCGTCGCATCGTTCAATTGTCCGTGATCGAATGATGGATCTGTTCGTTTCATGATGGCGTCATGCCTCGGCCTTTTCCTGTACAAGGCGAGTCGGAGGGTGAGCGATGTCTGAGAGCGACGGCAGTGGTGTGACCCGACGCGAGGTGCTGATTGGCGCGGCCGGCGGCCTTGCGCTCGCAGCGGTCGAAGCTTCCGAAGCGCTCGCTCAGGATGCGGCAGCGTCTCAGGTGTCCGGCGTCGTGTTCGAGGACCGGGACGGGTCGGGCGAGGCAAGCGCAGTAAACCCGGGGCTTGCAGGCGTCCTCGTCTCCAATGGCCGCGACGTCGCGGTTACCGGTCCTGACGGCCGTTACACGTTGCCGTTGCCGGACGAGGCGACGATCTTCGTGATCAAGCCCGCGGGCTTCATGCCGCCGGTCGAACCGCTCACCAATCTGCCGCGCTTTTATCGACACCATCAGCCGAAAGGATCGCCGGTCGAACTCAGCTTGCGCTTCGAAGGCTTGCCGCCGACCGGGCCTCTACCCGCGTCCGTCGATTTCCCGCTGCGCCGCCAGGACGAGCCGAAGACGTTCAACGTTGTGCTGGTGACCGATCCGCAGCCGGAGACCGGCGCTGAAGTCGACTTCATCCGGGAAGATCTGATTCAGGCTTTGGCCGGCGTCGACGCCAGATTCGGCCTGACCGCCGGCGATGTCATGTTCGACGATCTCTCGCTCTATCCGCGTTCGAACGCGATCATGGGCGCGATTGGGCTGCCGTGGTGGAATATCGGGGGCAACCACGATCTCAATTTCGAAGCGCCGAACCGCAAATACAGCCGCGAGACCTTCAAGCGCGTCTTCGGCCCGAACTATTACGCGTTCTTCTACGCCCAGACGCTTTTCCTGATGCTCGACGACGTCAACTATCTTGGGCCTGATCCCCACAAGCCCGGGGGAGGGGGCAAGTACGAGGGCCGGCTCGACGAGGGACAACTCGAGTTCGTGCGCAACGTGCTCGCACACACGCCGGACGACACGCTGATCGTCATGGTGATGCACATCCCGATCAACACCTTTCTCGACAACGAGCCCTATCAGAATCTGCAGGATCGCGACGCGTTCTTCGCGCTGTTCGAGGGGCGTCGCTACACCGTGAGCTTCGCCGGTCACACGCATACGACCGAGCATCATTATTTCGATGGTCCCGAGGGCTGGAAAGGCGCCGCGCCCCATCATCAACACATACTGACGGCGCTCTCGGGGTCATGGTGGAGCGGGCCATACGATCATCGCGGCGTAGCCTCGGCCGACAGTCGCGATGGCGCGCCGAACGGCTTCCATATCCTCTCGGTCGACGGCCTGAGCCTACACGACCCGCTTCGTTCCCGCGAAGGAGCCGAATGGGCGCCAGATGCGGCTCTCGATTGAGAGCCGCTTTCATGGGATCAGCAAGGACGCGGACCGTGATTTTACGCAGGTGAGGCTGTTGGGTTCGCCGGTGCCTCGCGATGCGCTCCACGCTTCGACGCTCATCGCCAACGTGTTCGACGGCGGTGAGAGAGACGAGGGTCAAGATGGTCATCGGCGATCGGGCGCCGATCGAGATGACCCGCCGCTCCCGGCCCGACCCGTTCGTGCAAGAAGTGTTCGCGCGCAACGAGGCGACGAAAAAGGCCTGGGTCAAGGCCGAGGATTCCTCGCACATCTGGACCGCGCGCCTGCCCGGCGACCTTGCGCCCGGAACCTATCCGGTGGTTGTCGAGGCGACGGGAGAATACGGCCAGCCGCTGAGCGGACGCCTTGCGCTCGAAGTGACGGGGTAGGGCGAGGCGGCGAGCGGCGCCTCGTTTGAAGCGCGCCCGACTTTCACGTCGCCTGTTAGACGAGGTAATAGAGCTTTGGCGTCAACTCGACATCGGTCTGCTCTTGCGGGGTAGGCTCGTCAGCGCGTGCAGCACGAAGCCTGGCAAGCGCGAAGCGCACGGCTTTCAGCGTGGAGGAATATTGCTCTGCTTCTTCGGGGAAAACCTGCGATGCGGGGAACCAGCTCTCTAGATTTATATTAGCGAAAATGGCTGCCGTATCCGGCCGGACCCCGGCGAGGAGAACGGTCACGCCGTGCGCGTTTTCTTCACGAAGAAAATGCTCCAACCGTTCGATGCAGACAACGTCCGGGTTGCGCACGCGTTTCAGTCGCAGCACGAGGAATTTGACATCCTGCGCTTCAATCCGCTGCTTCAACGCGTCAAAATATCGGTCCAACTCTGGCGCGGCGCCGAAGAACAATTCGCCCTCGAGATCGTAGATGAGGAGAGCCGGATCGACAGCTGCCTCGGAAGGCAGCCGTTCGCGCACGACACGCTCGGGCGTGACGATCAACTCGGCGCCCTTCAACTTGGCCGCGCGCGGCACGAAGAGCAGGATCGACAGAGCGACGCCCAGCAGCACAGCGGTGTCAAGGTCGACGAGAATAGCGGTGATGGCCGTCACCAGCACAAGTCCGGCATCGTAGCGCGTTGCGCGCAGCGTAAAGAAGAGTCGTTTAAAGTCGACGAGCCGCGCCGCCGTCACCAGCAGAAGCCCGGCGAGGGCGGGTTTGGGAATATAGGCCAGCAACGGAGCGAACAGGAGGATCGCGACCGCGACCACGGCGGCGGTGACGACCCCGGAGAAGCGCGTCGCGGCGCCGGCCTGATAATTGATTGCTGAACGCGACAAGGACCCCGAGCCCGGAAGGCTCTGAAAAAATCCACCGGTCAGATTGGCAAGCCCTTCCGCGAGGATCTGTCTGTTGTAATCGAGCTTTTGCTTGGTCTCGTTGGCGATGGCCTTGGCGATGGAAAGCGCCTCGATCAGGCCGATAAAGGCGATGGCCAGCGCGCCTTTGGACAAGGGGCCCAACCAGGCGGTTTTGATCTCGGGGATATGCAGCGTTGGGAGGTTGGTCGGGATTTTGCCGGTGAGCGCCACCGCGGGGCCGCCGCCTGGGCCGGGCGTCGACCAGCCGGCGAAATAGGCGATGAGGCCGGTGACGACAAGCACCAGGAGCATGTCGACCAACGGCAGCCTAAACCGCGTCACGAGCTTGCGCAGGACGATGGCGAGCACGACAGCAATGGCGCTGATGAACAGCGCTTTGGTGTTGACATGGTCGCCATGGAACAGCGTCAGCCACAGGCGATGCAAAACCTGCATATCGCCCGTGCCCTTGTCGTGTAAGCCGAGCGCGTTGCCGATCTGGCCGATGGCGAGCAGGAGGGAGGCGCCCGCCATGAACCCGATGATGACCGATTCAGAAACATAGCGCGTGAGGTCTCCAAGCTTGAAGACAGCGATAAGGATTTGGATTGCGCCGACGAGGACACCGAGGAGGAACAGGGCTTCGTATAGATCGGTTCTGTTTTCCGGATCGAGGAAAGCGAGCGCGCTGAAAATGAGGAGAGAAATCGCACTGGTCGGCCCGTTGATCAAATGCGATGACGAGCCGAAGATCGAGGCGATCGCGGTCACCACGATCACCGAGTAAAGACCGAACTTGGGATCAACGCCGGCGATCAGCGCGTAAGCCATGCCCTGCGGCAGGGCGATCGCCGCGACGGTGAGGCCGGCAATGAGGTCGCGACGACCCCTCTCCCAATCGTAGTCCAGAGCAAAACTCATTGCGCCTGTCTTCCCATTCTAGTTGGTCTTTGGCGGCGCGATCCTGTCGATGACGCCATTGTCGGCGAAGAATTTCTCGCGCGCGTCATCCCAGTCTTTTGCGATCGCGGAGATCGGAAAAAGCTCGATATTCGGCAGGCGATCGGCGTGTTTCGCGAGGATCTCCGGCTTGATCGGCCGGTAGCCGAATTTGGCGATCGTTTCCTGGGCGGCGTCCGTGAACAAATATTCGAGATAGGCCTTCGCCTGCGCCGCGGTCTTTTCGTCTTTGACGTTGGCGTCGACCCAGGCGACAGCGGGTTCGGCGCGGATGCTCACCGGGGGATAAACGAGTTCGAGTTCGTCCGGGTTGGCGGCGACCTCGCGCAGCGCCTCGTTCTCCCAGGTCAGATGGACGTCGCCGATCTTATTGACGGCGAAGCTGGTGGCGGAGCCGCGGGCGCCGACGTCGAAGATCGTGACGTGGCCATAGAGCGCCTTCAGATAGGCGAGCGCGTCAGCCTCGCTGCCGCCGCGCGTCGTAACCGCGCCCCAGGCCGAGAGGATGCTCAATTTGCCGTTGCCGGACGTGCGCGGGTTCGGCGTCACCACGGCCACATCGTCCTTGATGAGATCGGGCCAATCATGGATCGCCTTCGGATTGCCCTTGCGGACGACGAAGACGATTGTCGATGTGTAGGGCTCGGAATTGTTGGGCAGGCGCTTTTGCCAGTCGGCGGCGATCAGCCCTCGCTTGCGCAAGGCGTCGACGTCGGTGGCCAGAGCGAGCGTGACCACGTCGGCCTTCTGAGATCCATCCACGACGCTGCCCGCCTGCCGCGACGAGCCGCCATTGGATTGCTTGATCTCCAGTTTGACGCCAGTCTGCTTCTCATATTGGGCGATGAACTGGGGATTGAGCGCGGCGTAGAGTTCTCGCGTCGGATCATAGGAAACATTGAGAATCTGGTGGGGCGTCTCACCTTCCACATTCCGGACGACGATCAACGTCGCCGCGAGAGCAACAGCGGCGATCCCTAAAACATTGAGCCAGGGAAGGCGGCGCGCCCGGCGATCCGGCCGGGGAGATTTCTGCGTGATGTCCAACATGATTCAAATCCTATAATGTCTATATAAATAGTATATTCATAAAACTGTCAAAGTGCGCCCTGCGCACCGTGAGCCCATGCGCAATAAGTTTATCGAGCTGACAGGCACGCGCCCTCTCGCAGCGCAGGGCGGCGACGCAGAGCTCAACGGATTGTTCTGGAGTCAGCCCGACCCATCGACGCGCACTTCGAGGGGCTGGCGCGCCTGCCGGTCGGAGCCATGCGCGAGGGCGAGCCATGCTTAAGGTTCGCTGGAATCGTCGACCCGAGGATGAAGAAATTATCCTCCGGGCGCATTCGAAGCGGGAGATACTCTTCGACCGGGAAGGGCGTATTCCTCTTCAAGCGGCCACTTGACGTACCTGCGAAGTAGGCGTCTCAGGAATGAGGAACGTTAGCTAAGTGGCCTATGCCGGTTCAGCAGGGGGCGCACCAGCAACGCCAACGGCCGCAGACCCGGTGATGAAACGGGCCGCAGAACCGGCCCCAGCGTGGACCGCAGGCGGCTTTTTCAATCGGCGTGAAGTTTTGCGCTTGCCCGGCGAGCGCCGCAGGCCCGCGTTCGATCTGTGCGTCAGCGCTGGAAACAAGCGTTCCAAATCGTCAGCGCCGCCGCGCCGGCGAGCCTGATCACCTTCCTACGCATCGTTTGCCTCCTTGAGATATCTCCACTCCGCGCGCCAAACTAAGCGAGCCGCCGCCCGACGGGGTAGCGAGCGCGCGGGCCCCTCGCAATCACAATCCTGTGACGGTGTTGGGCCGTTGGCAACCCGGTAAAAGTGTCAGTGCATCAAAGGCCCGCGGCGGCTTAAGAACGCGAAGCAAGGCGGAGCGCGGCGCATGGTGTTTGCCGAAAAACTCATCCGGTCGTGTAGCTGATCGCGGAGTAAAAATTGTGCCCGTAGAGCGCGATCGCCTGAGCTTTATCGAGGCCGTTGATTATCTTGCGGGCGCTTACCCAATCCTCTTTTGTCTTGCAAAAGTAATCGCCGAACGACTTGCCCGTGAACAGACCCTTGGACATGCCAAGGAACAGAATGTTTGTCGCGTTGTCGAGTTCGAGCGCCAGATCGGGATGATGGACGAAGTCAATTCCCAACAGGTCCGACATCGTTTCGTAGTTGCGCTCCCAGGTCAATTGCACAAAGCCGCGGCCGTAATAAACCTGCCCCGTGGCGGGATCAGCCTTGCCATAGGGCAGGCCACGTCCTTTGCCATACTCATTGATCGGCTGCATGTGCTGATCGGTCTCATGATAGGTCGTCGCAAGGGCGTAAGCGAGCCACCGGTCATCATCGGCCGTATATTTCGCCTCCCATCCGTCGAGAATTGCGTTCATCCCATCGACCTGCGATTGCTGCAGGACATTTGAGAACATCATTCGGCGCACATGCGTGAAGAAAAATCCGCGATTGATTTGAGTCATCCGAACCTCGAGGCAAAATGCGTTGTGCTTCTGAATTTCCGCATCATAGCGCTCCGTTGTGCGTTATTGCCAGAAAATGTTCACTATTTGTTCTTGACGCCTAATCGACCGACCGGTCGAAACGAAGTCGCGTGGCTACGAGGCCGCGTGACGCAGGAAGAGGGACGTCGGGATCATGGTCAGGCTGAACGAAGTCCGGCGAAACGAGATCGCGGTTGAAGCGCCCACTTCTTTCGACGCCGGGCTCGCGTTCATCGGAATTATCCGCACGCCGTGGACTTCGCGCCTCGATTGTCCGCGCCAGGGGCGAGCCGACGGGCCGATCTGCCGCATCGAAATCGCCGAGCCCTGGGTTGCAGGGCTGGACGGGATCGAGGCGTACGAGCGGATCGAGGTCCTCTATTGGCTGCACGAGTCGCGCCGGGATCTCGTGCGCCAAAGCCCGGCGAACGATGGCGCAGACGCGCGGCACATTTTCACTGCGCTCGCCGGTTCGCCCGAACCCGATCGGGACGGCGCTCGCGACGTTGGTCGCGCGCGAAGGGCCGACGCTCCTGGTCAGGGGTCTCGACTGCCTTGATGGGACGCCGCTCATCGATCTGAAACCCGACCGCTGCCAGTTCACGCCGCTCGCCCCGCCTCAAGCGGGAGATTTCGAAACCGGGTGAAAAGCGCGGCTTTTGTCGCATTGGCGAAAGGCGATGCTAACGAAAGGCTGCGATGAATGCGTCCAGATCGCCGATGGACGCGTCAATGTTTGCTCCACTCAGAACCTCCGCGGTTCCGGCCGCAGTTAGTCCGAAGCTCGAGGTCATTTCGAGACTGCCTTCGAGTCCGCGGCATGCACCGCCGATCCTGTTCGTCCACGGGGCCTGGCATGGCGCCTGGTGCTGGGACGAATTCTTTCTCGACTATTTCGCCGCTCACGGCT
The DNA here is from genome assembly GCA_963762335.1 of uncultured Alphaproteobacteria bacterium. Classification (GTDB taxonomy): domain Bacteria; phylum Pseudomonadota; class Alphaproteobacteria; order Rhizobiales; family Beijerinckiaceae; genus Roseiarcus. The sequence goes on from CAVXKU010000003.1 coordinate 24,782, forward strand.
TTGAGGCGCACGCGCTCAGTCTTCGAGCGCATGGCGCAAGTGAAGGGCGAACTCAGCTGCATCGCTGCCGCATCCGGCACTATGTCGATGACGTTGCGGCGGTGGCGGACGCCTTGCCGAGCAGCCCCATTCTGGTTGGCCATTCGATGGGCGGCTTTGTCGTCCAGAAATTCCTTGAGACGCACTCGTCTCCGGCGGCGTTTCTGCTCGCCAGCATTCCGCCCAGCGGGGCGCGATCGATGTATGCGCGGCTCGTGCGCAATCGACCGCTCGACGTGCTCAAGGCGAACGCGACGCTCAGTCTCTTGCCGTTCATATCGGACCCGGATCGAGCGCAGCGGCTCCTCTTCTCTGCTGCGACGTCACGGGATGACGCCGTCCGATACCATCGCCAGTTGCAGGACGAGTCGATGCTCGGCTTCCTCGATTGTCTGGCGCTCGATCGAGTCGCCGCGAACAAGGTGCGCTCGCCCGTCCACGTGATCGGCGGCGCGGATGACGCCATCATAGCCAACTACGAGATCAAGGCGACGGCGAGAGCCTACGGGGTGGAGGCTTTGGTCTTCGACAATGTGGCCCATGACATGATGCTCGATCCGAACTGGAGGATCATCGCGGAGAGCATGATGCAGAAGCTCGACGCACAATTTGCTGAGCTTTAGCGGTCGCTCAAGTTAGGCGAGGTCGGCGAAGGCTGACGCCAAGGCAGTCTGAGCTTCGGCCAGAAAAGGCCCGTCGTCCCTCTGATAGGCTTCATATTCATCACGCAGGGCGGAACGCGAAAAATCGCGTTCCTCGCCGAGCGCGGCGACCGTGTAAATCGCCGCCAGAGACAAGAATATGATCAGCATGATGAGGGACGAAGTCGCGACCGCGCATCCCAGCCAGAAGATGAGATAAGACGTATAGAAGGGGTGGCGGACGTAGGCGTATGGCCCCGACCTGAAGATGCGAGCGGGCTGATCTCCAGCAAAGGCGAGCGCCGGCCGGTTTTGCCTGGTGGTGAGAACCGCCCATCCGAACAGGAGGATCGCCAACAGGTGCAGACAGAGACCGGCCGGTGCTCGCCAATCCGGATCGGTTGTCCGCCAGATGTCGACTAAAAAGACGGCGATGCCAGCGAGGGACAGGGCGAGTATGATATTCATCGCGCCGACCGCTTTGTCGCCGACGAAGTGGCCGCGGACCGCCCAGGAGAAGGCGCAAAATCCGCCAATCCCAGAAAGGAAGAGCAACAAAGACCAGCCGTCTATGGAAAGGGATTCGAACAACCTTTGCTCCGCGCCGGCGGCGAGCTCGACCCATCGATCTCCAAAAACCACTGCCAGACAACGGTATATGGATAAACAAAGCCCCGTCTATCGACAGATGTGTCGAGGGTCAGTTTGAAGTTTTCCGGCGCTTGACGCGTTCTCGCTCGCGTTGGCTCCGGTGGTATGCTTGGCGGAAAGCGGAGAGGCATTCCTGTGAAAACGATGCTCGCCGTTTCATCGATGGAATGAGCAAGGAGGATTTCCTTGCCGATAAGCGCACCCAGTAAGCGGTAGTGATGAGCCTCGTCATTATCGGCGAGGCCGCCGCCAGGATTATGGATCAAGCATTGCGAATTCATCGCTGACCATCCCGAGATTACCTTGAGGCGCGGCATGAGAGGGATGCAATCGCGTCGCCCACGGATATTTCGACGTTAACCTTGATGGTCGTATAGCGTCTCATTAACCGAGATGCTTTCCAAGCAGCCCCGCCGTCCTTGACTTCCTCGCTCACTAGGTCCAAAACAAGAACAAATGACGAACAATAGGACGCGGACCGAATGTCGCCAGAGCGGCAGAGCGGAGGGGATGGCGCGTCTGCGACGCGTCATCGCTGAGATCGAGGCGGAAGGCCGGCCGGCCAAGCGAGCGGGCCGCGCGGCGGCTTCCGCTTGCGCGCGCGTTCGATTCTGCGCTTAGCGGCGGCCTCGCGGACGACGCCTTGCATGAAATTGCTCCCGCTCAGCCGGCTGACGGGGCGGCGGCGATGGGCTTTGCCCTTGCGCTCGCCGCGCGGTTCATAAGCCGACGGCCGGCCTCGGCGCTCGTCATCGGCGAAGGCTTCGCTGCTGAGGAGTCGGGCGCGCTCTATGGGCCCGGCCTGGTCGCTCACGGGCTTCCTTTAAACCGCCTCGTGTTCGTGCGCGCGCCCGATGCGGCTTTGGCCTTCTGGGCGATCGAGGAGGCGCTCAAATGCGGCGCGCCGGCCGTGGTCGTGGGCGAGATCTGGAGCCTCAAGGGCTATAGCCTCGCCGCCTCGCGCCGCCTTCTTCTCGCCGCGCGAAAAGGTAAGGTCCCCGCGCTTCTGATCCTGGCCAGCGCCTATGGCCAGGCGGAGCGCCTCTCCAGCGCCGCCGAGACGCGATTTGAGATCGCCGCTGCGCCCAGCGCCACAATCCCGGCGGCGGCTGGCCTTGACCTGCCTGGGCCCTTCGCCTGCGGGGCGCGGCTCATCAAGGCGCGCCTCGCGCGCGCGGGGCCCGAGGAGTCTTTTCAGGCTTTCGACCCGGGGCGCGTCATCCGTCTCGAATGGCGAAGCCAGGACATGACTTTCGAAGACATGACTTTCAGGAGGGACATGGGCGTTGACGACCAGGCGATTTCTCTCCCTCTGGCTGCCGCGTCTGGCGACCGACCGCGCGCGGCGGCTCGGCGGCGTTGATAAGCGCGCGCCGCTGGCGGCGGTCGCCAAGATCGACAATGCGCAAAGGCTTGTCTGCGTCGACGCTGAGGCGGCGCGGCTCGGCTTGAGCCTGGGCCTTTCGCTTCCCGACGCGCGCGCGCGCTTTCCGGCTCTCATAGCGGTCGAGGCCGTGCCAGAAGAAGAGGCGCGGCTTCTGACGCGCCTCTGCGATTGGTGCTCCCGCTACACCCCGCTCGCCGCGCTCGATTGCGCCGACGGACTGATGCTCGACATTTCCGGCGTCGCCCATCTGTTCGAGGGCGAAGCGGCGCTGATCGAGGACTGTCGCAAGCGGCTCTCCGCGCAGGGAATCACCGTCGTCATCGGCGCCGCCGGCAATCCGCGCGCGGCTTCAGCGCTGGCGCGGTTTTCGCGGGTGAAAACCGCCCCCGAAATGTTAAGCGACAAGGCGTTCGCCAGGCTCTTTCACGATTTGCCGCTCGCGGCGCTCGGCCTCGACGGAAAAACCGTCGCCGACATGGCGCGGGCCGGCTTGAGACGCATCGGCGACATCGCGATGAGGCCCCGAGCGCCAATCACGGCGCGGTTTGGAGCGGTTCCTGCGGCGCGGCTCGACGCGCTCAAAGGCCTCGAGCGTTCGTCGATCGCGCCGCGCATCAGGCCGCCGGATTTCTGCGCCGAACGGCAATTCGTTTCGCCCATACAGACGGTCGAGGCGATCGAGATTCAGTTGCGCAAGCTCGCCGACGATCTCGTCGTGCTCCTTGGAGCGGCAGGCCAAGGGCGCGCGGCGGATCGAGCTCAACCTTTATCGCGTCGACGGCGAGGTGCGCCGCATCCGCGTCGGCGCCTCCCGGCCGCTCAACGAAGCGCGGGCGATCGTGCGGCTCATCGCCGAGCGGCTGGCGAGTCCGCAACGAAGACGCCATCGACGCCGGCTATGGCGTCGACCTCATGCGCCTCGCCTGCCTTACGGCCGAGCCGCTCGCGCCTTCTGAAGCCGAGCTTGAGCGCGCGCACGAGGCCGAGCGCGCTCGTTCGCTTGCCGAGCTTCTCGACCGGCTCTCCGCGCGGCTCGGGGCCCGCGCGGTGACGCGGCGCGAGCTCATCGATGCGCATCTGCCCGAACAGGCCGAGGCGGCCGCGCCCGCGACGCTTGGACAAGCGCGGGTGCGCGGCGAGGGAAGTCGTCATTGCGAGGAGCGTAGCGACGAAGCAATCCAGGAGTCGGGAGCGCTGGCCCCTGGATTGCTTCGCCGTAGCCCGTCCGGAAGGACGGGCGTCTCTCGACGCCCTATGGCTCGCAATGACGGATTAAACGGCGCCCCAGCGCGGCCGTTGCGCCTCTTCGCTCGCCCGGAGCCGATCGAGGCCCTGGCGGAAGTGCCCGATGGCCCCCCTTTGCGCTTCCGCTGGCGGCGCGTCCTGCATGACGTCACGGCCATCGAGGGGCCGGAGCGCATCGCCGCGCCCTGGTGGCGACACGCCGCCATGCCGACGCGCGACTATTTCCGCGCCGAGGATACGGAAGGCCGTCGCTTCTGGCTTTATCGCGAGGGTCTATGGGGCCGCGAGACGGCGCAGCCAAAATGGTTTGTGCATGGGCTCTTTGGGTGAAAGCTCGACACGATAGGCCGCTCTTGACGCGCGAACGCGCTGGCGGACAACATGTTGGCCAAGTTCCTGGAGCGCCGCCCGCGAACAAGTCGAAACTCGGTTCTTCGTGAAAAGGCGTGCTAAATCAATTATATATCGAGAAGCCAATAGCGATTCGACCAAATCGCAGAGGGCTCTAACGGAGAATCGAGAGCGTCAAATGCCGTCCGGTAGGGCCATTTTGAACGTCCGCCATCTGACGATCTACCGCTACAAGCGGCCGGTCGAGTTTGGCGACCACCGCATGATGTTGCGCCCGCGCGACGGGCACGATCAGCGACTCCTGTCGTCGGAACTCGACATTGAACCCGAGCCGAGGCGGCTGCGCTGGCTCTATGATACGTTCGACAATTGTGTCGCCGTCGCGTCGTTCTCGGGCGCCTGGACATCGCTCCGAGTCGAGAATCGCTTCACCGTCGAACGGATCGAAGACGAGCAGCCCGGCGGTGAGATCGATTCGCGGGCGCAGTTCTTTCCCTTTTCCTACGCCGCGGAGGAACTGCCCGATATCGCGCGCGCGATGGAGCGCCTTTACAGCGATCCGGCAGGCGACCTCGACCGTTGGGTGCGCCAATTCGTGACGCCGGGGGCGACGACCCTGACGAGCCATCTCTTGATGACGATGACTTACGCCATCAAGGAGGGATTCTCATACGAACGGCGCGAGGCGGCGGGAGTCCAGACGCCGCTTCAAACCTTGGAAAGGCGGCGCGGCTCGTGCCGTGATTTTGCGGTTTTGATGATCGAGGCTGCGCGCGCGCTTGGCGTCGCCGCGCGTTTCGTCTCCGGCTACGTCTACGTCCCTAAGGATGAAGACGAGCCGGTCCGGTTGGGCGGCGGAGCGACGCATGCGTGGTGCCAGATCTATTTACCCGGCGCCGGTTGGGTCGAGTTCGATCCAACGAATGGGCTTGGTCGGCAGCAAGGATCTCATCCGCGTCGCGGTTGCGCGCAATCCTGCCCAGGCCGCGCCCCTGACCGGCGCCTTTTTCGGCGCTTCCGGTGACGAACTGGGCATGGAAGTCACGGTCGAGGTGACCCAGCCCAAGCAGACCGAACCCGTCACCCTCGAGGCGTGAGGCGGCTATTTCCCTCAATTTGTCGTCAGGACCTTCACGGGGCCGCGGCGCTCAAGCACGTCGACAACGACTTTGGAGCCTGAGCGGCGTAGCGCGACATCGGCCGCTCCGCCGTCGAGCCGCAGATTGAGTAGCGTCACCTCGTCAAGGAAGGCCGGGAGCGCCGGCTCCTCGAAGGTCACGTGCAGGCGCTCTGGATCGAAGCCGAGGCCGAGGGAGGCCTGCAGCATGTAGAGTGGGGCCGCCGCCGCCCAGGCCTGCGGCATGCACGCGACCGGATAGAAAGTTGGTCCGCGCGCGCGCTGCCGCGCGAAGCCGCAAAACAACTCTGGAAGACGGCGCAGGTCGACATAGTTCGAAGCGGCGAACAGCCCCTCGAATATCCTTGCTGCCTCGCGCTTGAAGCCATAACGCGCAAGACCGGCGGCGATCAGCGCATTGTCATGCGGCCACACCGACCCGTCGTGGTAGCTCATTGGATTGTAGCGAGCCTCGCTGCTGGCAATGGTGCGCACGCCCCAGCCGCTGAACAGGCTCGGTCCCATGAGGGCGCGCGCGACTGCCGCGGCTCGCTCGGGAAGCGCAAGTCCCGTGAGCAGCGCATGGCCGGCATTGGAGCTTCGCACCCGGCAGGGACGCTTCTCGCCCATCGAGCGCCAGCACGTACGTGTTGAGCGCTTCATCGAAGAAGGCGGCGTCGAAGCCCATCTGCAGCGCCTGGGCGCGCCGATCAAAGCCGGCGGCTCGCTCCGATTGACCAAGAGCGCGGGTGATCGAGGCGGCGGCGCGCCAGGCGCCATAGGCGTACGCCTGCACCTCGGCGAGCGCGATCGGTCCCTTCGCGAGAGCGCCGTCGGCGTGAAAGATGGCGTCGTGGCTGTCCTTCCAGCCCTGATTGATCAGGCCGTCTTCCGTCTGCCGCCCATATTCGACGAACCCGTCGCCGTCTCGATCGCCGTCGTTCTCGAGCCAGCGCAAGCGCCGCCTCGATGTTCGGCCATAGCTTGCCGCAGGGTGGCCAGATCGCCCGTGCGCTCCAGATAGGCGCCAGCCAGCATCACGAACAGCGGAGTGGAATCGACGCTGCCGTAGTAGCGGCGGAACGGCACTTCGCCGAGTTCCGCCATCTCGCCATAGCGCACCTCGTGCAGGATCTTGCCTGGCTCCGCGTCCGCCGCGGGATCGAAGCCGGTCGCCTGGTTGGCGGCGAGATGCAGGAGCACGCCTCGGGCGATGGCAGGGTCGAGCCAGAGCGTCTCCAGCGCGGTGATGAGCCCATCGCGGCCAAACACCGTGCTGAACCACGGAATGCCGGCGTACGGATAAGGCCCCTCGGGGGTGTCGGTGATCAGCATATAGAGGTCGGAGACCGAGCGACGCACCGCCTCGTTGAAGATGTCGTTCGAGGTGACGATGGCGGTGGCCCGCGAAGCAGAGGCGCGGAGCGACCGCCGCGCCTCCCGTAGGGACCGGCCGAACGAGCGACGAACTGGGTCAGCGCCAATGCTGTCGCAGCCGATCGTGAGCGTCACCGTCCGCGCGTCGCGGGGAGCGAGGTCGAAAATGAAGGTCGCGCGCTGCGCCGTTAGCTCCTGCGGCGCCGGGTCGAAGCGCAGCACGGTCTCTCGCCGGCGCCGGTCAAGGCCGAGATAGGCGAGCCGCACCGCGCTGCGCTCGACCTGCGGCGGTTCAAGCGCGCCGCGCCGGGCGCGATCCGCTCCGCGCACCTCGAAGAGATCGGCGAAGTCCGCCCCGAAAGTGAGATCAATGCGGACCCGATGCCGGCGGTCATCAAAATTGCGAAGGGCGATGCGCTCGTGGCAGGCGCTGTCCCACAGAAAGAGCGAGCGGCGCAGATGTAGGAGATCGTGCTCCAGTATGAGCTGGCCTTCGGCGTCGAACAGGTCCGGGTTGGTCAGATCGCAAGTCAGCGTCACATTGTCGTCAGGCAAGATCGAAGACAGCAACAGCGGCCGCTGCCCGGCGATGGTGAGATAAAGATGCGAGAGGTATCGGGTGTCGCGGTGGTAGAGTCCTTCCGGACTGCCCGGCTCGGAAAGCGCATCGCCATTGTGGTCGAATACCGCGAACGTGTCTCCATGCTTCAGTATGCGTGGGCGCCGCTCCTGCCGCGAAGCGACGGCCGGAATCAAGAACTGCGTCACTTGCGCGTCCGGCCCGCTCGGCGCCAGCGCGTCGGCTGCCCCTGTCTGTCTTGTCCTGCATGCAAGAGCTAGATCAGGCGACCACCTGAAGGTCAATGTCGCCGCCCACGGCGTGGCTGACGCCGTTCGCGGCCGCCGGAACACGGATTTCGGAGCGGCGCACGCCCGGCAGGCCACGATAAATGGCGACATAGTCATGCGCCATGCGCTCGGCTGTAAAGCGTTCCTCGAATGTGGCGCGCACCTCACCGCGATCGAGCTTCATCGACGGACCGCACCGCCGCCACCGCCTCGTCGATTCCGTTCACGATGAAGCCGGTGACGCCGTCGTCGATCACTTCCGGCACCGATCCGTTAGCGAAGGCGATCACCGGGACGCCGCAGGCCATGGCCTCGATCATGACGAGACCGAACGGTTCCGGCCAGTCGATTGGGAATAACAGCGCGCGCGCATTGCCGAGGAAGGCCGCCTTCTGCTGCTCGTTGACCTCGCCGATGAACTCGACATTGGGATGCGCCGCGACCATCGGGGCGATCACCTCATTCCAGTAGGCCTGATCGACCCTGTCGACCTTGGCGGCGATCTTGAGCTTAAGCCCGGCGCGCCCGGCGATTTCGATAGCCCGATCGGGACGCTTCTCGGGCGAGATGCGGCCAAGGAAAGCCAGATAGTCGCCCTTGGGGTGAGCCGTGAAGGGCAGCAAGTTTTCAGGCAGGCCGTGATGCACCGTCGCGGCCCAATTCACGGGCGGCATTGGCCGTCGCTGATCGTCCGAGATCGAGACAAGGGGGTGATGCGGGAACGCGCCATAAAAAGGCTTCAGATCCGGCATGTCGAGGCGGCCGTGCAGGGTCGTGACCATGCGGTCGGCAAAGGCGCTGGCGAGTGGGTAGTGGAGGAAGTCGACATGAAAGTGCAGCGCGTCGAACTCCGCGGCGCGGCGACGCACCTCCTCGATCATCATGACGTGGTAGGGCAGCTGGTCGCGGACGGTAGGATTGAGCCGCAGCGCCATTTCGGAACAGGCCACGAGTTTCGCCTGGGTTTTGGAGTCGCCGCTCGCGAATAGGGTAACCTCGTGGCCCTGCCGCACCAATTCCTCGGTGAGGTAGGATACGATGCGTTCCGTGCCGCCATAGAGTTGCGGCGGGCAACATTCCGTAAGCGGGGCGATCTGGGCGATCTTCATGCGGCGAAACCTTCTCGTTCGAGCGAAGCTTGGACAATGAACGCGCGGCGAGCCAATTCGGGCGCCCTCGCGACGTGGAAGGATTTCCCTCCCTTGTCGGGAACGGACCTCCGCGCCACGAACCGCGCGCGGGACGCAACAGCGGCCGAGGCATCCACTGGCCCGCTTAGCCACATGATTTAATGGAGATACGCACAGTGCGCCGGCGTATCACGTTGATATAGGATTTAATTTTGTTAGTTCAAGTCTTCGTGAAAAGACTTGCAGCGTTATTGCGGTGCTCATCGGTGAAAAACTGCCGATTAAGTCAAATAACATCGCGGAAATCCAAGAAATTTGGCCTGGAGTTATTTGCATGGATTTGTTGATCAGCTGAATCCAGTTTCAACATGTTCCGCGGAAGCGGTTCGACGCCCGCCAAAGCCAGTGCTTGCGTCGGGCGCCCGGGGCCGTTATTCAGGTTGTGCTAGCCGTGGAATCGGGGTTGTAAGTGGGATCAGGGCAAGCGGTTCGTTGCGGGACTCGTATGGGCTGCGCTGGCGACTGCGCCGGCTGCCGCGGCCGACATGTCCAGTCTGGGCATCGACAACCATGCCGCCGCCCGCGCCTGTTATCGCCCCAGGCCCGACCACCTACATCAACTTCCTCGATGAGGCCCGTGTGGGCGTATACGCCCACAATTGGATTCATGACGAGGGTTCACCCGTCGACCTCTCGGCCGAACTCCTGTCGACGCCGATTGGCTACGCCGACAATATCGGTGGACGCTGGTTTTCCTGGTTCTTCAATCCGCGCATCAACATCGGCGCGATGATCAGTACCGGCGGCAAGACGAGCTACGGCTTTACCGGCCTTACGTGGCGCATCCCGATCTACAAGGCGTTCTTTTTCGAGGGCGAGTTTGGCGCCGCGGTCAATACGTCGACGTTGCGGGAGGAGCCGGACCGAGTGGACACTGGTTGCCGTTGGGATTTTCGCGAATCGGGCGGCTTTGGCTACCAGTTCTCCGAACACGTTGATCTCATCGTCAACGTTGAGCACATCTCGCATGCGAGCCTCTGCACCCATATCAACCCCGGCCTGACGCAGGTCGGCGCGCGGATCGGCTATAAATTCTGAGGGCAAGGGCAAGCCTTCAGACCATTCAAGAGGCGCCGGGACTTGAACAGCGCATCCTCCGCGCGCTGCAGCTATCGTTACGAACGTCATTGGCGCGCTGCCGTGGTTGCCATCCAACTGTTTCTTCCGAGCCGCTGAAACGCTTCGGCATGCCTTTGTAATGAGGAAGGTCGTCGACGATCGGCCGGATCGCGAGCTGGCACTGCACATGAAACGCAGGCTCGAACTTGCCTAGCGGAAGAAGGAACCCGTTCACGCCTCGCAGGCAGCCTTCGGGCCAAGACGCCGAAGAACAGACGGGAGCCGCAGCCGCGGCAAGTGAAGCGGGGATTTCGCTTGAGTATCCAAGCCATCGGATCGCCGCGGACGACCTTCACAGGATCGGCGGGATAGACGGATTCAGGCGCATAGGCGCCGCCGTGCACGGCCTGACAATCCGTCTCCGCAAGCTGAGGAAGTGGCCGCGGTGCGCTTTACCGCGGCGCGCTTTTCAGCGTTACCGCATCTCGGATTTTGCGCCCTAACCGCTTCCGGAAAGGAGTCTCAAGGCGTGTCACCTTCGAGTGCAGTTCGGCGGCCCACGACGAGAGCGCCGCATTGCGCGCTTCGACGTCGGCGAGTCGCGTCAACGCTGCGTCGCGCTCCGACTTCATGGCGGCGAGTTCCGGGCGTAGGTCTGTGCCATCCGCCTTCAATCCGGCCACGTGAGCGGTCAATTCGGAAAACTCCGCGGCGAGCCGCGCGTAGTCTCGTTCGAAATGGAATGTTAGCGCTTTGAGCTTCACCAGATAGGTCGAAGCGGACGCAACGACTTCCGCCAGCGGCGGCGAGCCATCGGCTATCGCGAGCCGGTATTGTTCCTCCCAACGGTCAAGGGCGGTCTCGATGCCTGCCTCGGCACGGACAAGATCGGTGACACGGGAGACCTCTGTCACGTCATAACGATCGAGAGAATCTATAACGCGCTCGCCGGTCACGGGCTGTCCTACAAGCAACGCCAGACCGAAGTTTCCGGCCCGCTGTCGTTGGAAACTCTCCTGCGTCACCAGACCGCCAAAACCTTGAGGACCCGCCAAAATGACGGCGCATCCGCACGCCATGGCCTCGAGCGCCGAGCGCCCGAGTGCAAAAACGACGTCAAAGGACGGAAGCAGTTCATGCGGTCGGTCCGTCGGTCGGCCGAATGCGTAACCGACCCCTTCCACTTCAACGCCGCGCCGAAGGCATGCCTCACGAATGGCGAGAAAGGCGGGCGTGTCGCACCGCCACCCATTGCCATAGACCAGCGCCCGCTTCACGCGTGGGCGCGCATCGCGCCGCTTGGGAAAGCGCTGGAGATCCACAAAATTTGGGATGACCGCAATTCTTTCGGGCAGGATGCCGGAGGTCACCAGACGTTCCCGGGTCAGCTGGCTAACCGCCACGTAGCGACGCACCGACGCGAGAGTCAGCGGAGTTTCGAGCCAGGGCTCCCAGCCGTGGCATGCGTACACCGCCGGCGTTTGCGGAAAGCGCAGGCAGGCAGCAGCGGCGTCCAGAATATGTTGTCCGTGAATGACGTCGGGGGGATCTGTCAGGAGCGTCAGGTCGTCGATAACCGGAACCCCCGAGGCGCGCAGATCGCCCGCGACACCGCCGAGAATGGTGCTGTAGGCAATGGTTTGGTGCCCACGCTGGCGTAATCCGACCGCCAGGTCCCGGATGTAAAGTTCGCTCCCGCCTCGATCAGAAAGATACGCATTGGTCAGGAGGATACGCAGGTCTTCTTCTCCCTTTGTGGACGTGCCCAGCGTGGGTCGCCGACGATTGAAGTGCTGATTGCCGCGCGCCGAGACGGAAGCGGTGGGCGTCGTCCCATACCTCTCAACCGTACCGACGCCAACCACTCGGGCTCGCGCCTGTGCGCGGCACGGGGCGCTCTTCCAATCGCACCCTTCCGCAGCGCGCGGATTTCAGCTAGGGAGGCATCCCAAGGCCGTCCCGCAGGACGGTCTCGCGCGCCGCCGCCACGAAGCTTGAGAGCCAGACGCGCCCTCCGACCGATTTCGGTCGCGGGGGGTCCGTTCGCGCGAAAGCGGCGCCGGCGAGTCAAGCTCGGGCGTAGCCCAGAGGGATCATGCCCAAACGGACCGATATTTCCACCATTCTCATCGTCGGCGCCGGCCCGATCATCATCGGCCAGGCGTGCGAGTTCGACTATTCCGGCACGCAGGCTTGCAAGGCGTTGCGCGCGGAAGGCTACCAAGTCGTTCTGATCAATTCCAATCCGGCCACCATTATGACCGATCCCGACATGGCGGACCGGACCTATATCGAGCCGATCACTCCCGAGATCGTCGCCAAGATCATCGCCAAGGAGCGCCACGCGATTCCGGGCGGCTTCGCATTGCTTCCGACCATGGGCGGGCAGACGGCGCTCAATTGTGCGCTTGAGCCTGCGAAAGATGGGCGTGCTCGAGCGCTACGACGTCGAGATGATCGGCGCCAGCGCCGAGGCGATCGACAAGGCTGAGGACCGCGAACTGTTCCGCGAGGCGATGACCAAAATCGGCCTCAAGACGCCGCGCTCGCATCAGGTGAAGACGCTGCTCGCAGGCCCTGACCGCGGTGGCCGACATCGGCCTGCCGGCGATCATCCGTCCAAGCTTCACCATGGGCGGCACGGGCGGCGGCATCGCCTACACGAGAAGCGAGTTGATCGAGATCGTCGAGCGCGGCATCGACGCGTCGCCGACCGATGAAGTGCTGATCGAAGAGAGCGTGCTCGGTTGGAAAGAATTCGAGATGGAGGTGGTGCGCGACAAGAAGGACAATTGCATCATCGTCTGCTCGATCGAAAACATCGACCCGATGGGCGTCCACACCGGCAACTCGATCACCGTGGCCCCGGCGCTGACGCTGACCGACAAAGAATTCCAGATCATGCGCGACGCCTCGATCGCGGTTCTGCGCGAAATCGGGGTCGAGACGGGCGGCTCGAACGTGCAGTTCGCGGTCAATCCGGCCGATGGGCGCATGGTCGTGATCGAGATGAACCCGCGCGTCTCGCGCTCGTCGGCTTTGGCCTCGAAGGCGACGGGATTTCCAATCGCCAAGGTCGCGGCCAAGCTCGCCGTTGGTTACACGCTCGACGAGATCGCCAACGACATCACCGGCGGCGCGACGCCGGCCTCGTTCGAGCCGACGATCGACTATATCGTCACGAAAATCCCGCGCTTTGCTTTCGAGAAGTTCCCCGGCGCCGAGCCGACGCTGACGACCGCGATGAAATCGGTCGGCGAGGCGATGGCGATCGGCCGCACCTTCCCCGAATCGCTTCAGAAGGCGTTGCGCTCGCTTGAGACAGGGCTCGACGGGCTCGACGAGATCGAAATCGAAGGGCTCGGCCTTGGCGACGATCACAACGCCCTGCGCGCCGCAATCGGCAAGCCGACGCCGGATCGGTTGCTCAAAGTGGCGCAGGCCATGCGCATGGGCATGAGCGTCGAAGAGATCCACGAGTGCAGCAAGATCGACCCCTGGTTCCTGGAACGGATCGCCGAGATCGTGAGCCTCGAACGGATGGTGCGCGCTCATGGCTTGCCGTCCGACGCGGGTAATTTCAGGGCGTTGAAGGCGAGCGGTTTTTCGGACGCACGCCTGGCGGGTCTTGCCAATGTTGCTGAAACCGACGTCGCCGCGACTCGCCGCCGCCTTGACGTTCAGCCAGTGTTCAAGCGCATCGACACGTGCGCAGCCGAGTTCGCATCGCCTACGGCTTACATGTATTCGACCTACGAGGCCCCGTTCGCCGGCGAGGCGAGATGCGAAGCCGACCCTTCAGAGCGCGAGAAGATCGTCATCCTCGGCGGCGGCCCGAACCGGATCGGGCAGGGGATCGAGTTCGACTATTGCTGTTGTCACGCTTCGTTCGCTCTCAGGGCCGCGGGCTATGAGACGATCATGATCAACTGCAATCCGGAAACCGTCTCGACCGATTACGACACTTCGGACCGGCTCTACTTCGAGCCGCTGACCGCCGAGGACGTGTTGGCGATTCTCGACAAGGAGCGCGAGCGCGGCTCGCTCAAAGGCGTGATCGTTCAATTCGGCGGCCAGACTCCGCTCAAGCTCGCCCACGTCATCGAGCAATCGGGCGCGCCGATCCTCGGAACGTCGGTCGACTCGATTGATCTCGCCGAGGACCGCGATCGGTTCAAGCGCCTGCTCGACAAGCTCGGCCTGAAACAACCGAAGAACGGCATAGCCTATTCGGTCGAACAGGCGCGACTCGTCGCCGCTGATCTCGGGCTGCCGCTCGTGGTGCGTCCGTCCTATGTGCTCGGCGGGCGAGCGATGGCGATCATCCACGACTCCACCGCGCTCGACGACTATCTGCTCGGCGTGCTGCCGAGCTTGGTTCCGTCCGACGTCAAGGCGCGCTACCCGAACGACAAGACGGGCCAGATCAACACTGTTTTGGGCAAGAACCCCCTTCTGTTCGACCGCTACTTGAGCGACGCGATCGAGATCGACGTCGACGCGTTGAGCGACGGCAAGACGGTGGTCGTGGCCGGGATCATGGAACATATCGAAGAGGCGGGCATTCACTCGGGCGACAGCGCCTGTTCGCTGCCGCCGCGCTCGTTAAAGCCCGAGACAATCGCCAGTCTGACTGAACAAACGCAGAAGCTCGCGCGCGCTCTGGAGGTCGGCGGCCTGATGAATGTGCAATATGCGCTTAAGGGCGGGGAGATCTATGTCCTCGAGGTCAACCCGCGCGCCTCGCGCACAGTCCCGTTCGTCGCGAAGGTGATCGGCAAGCCGATCGCCGCGATCGCGGCCCGCATTATGGGCGGCGAACCCCTCTCGTCGTTCGATCTCAAGCTCGAGCGGCTCGATCACGTCGGGGTCAAGGAAGCGGTCTTTCCATTCGCCCGCTTCCCCGGCGTTGACACTGTGTTGGGGCCTGAAATGCGTTCAACCGGCGAGGTGATGGGCATCGACCGCTCATTCGCGGTGGCCTTCGCCAAAAGCCAGCTTGGCGCTGGCTCGCGCCCACCAACATCGGGGGCCGTGTTCGTCTCGGTGCGCGACGCCGACAAGGAGAAGATCGTCGAGCCGCTGCGCATGCTCCAAGCGCTCGGCTTCAAGATCCTCGCCACTGGCGGCACCCAACGATTCCTGACCGCCCACGGGCTCAAGGCGGAAAAGGTCAACAAGGTGTCGGAGGGCAGGCCGCACGCCGCGGACGCGGTGCGCAATGGCGCGGTCCAGCTCATGTTTAACACCACCGAGGGCGCGACCTCGCTTGCCGATTCTAAGCCCCTGCGTCGCGCCGCCCTCTTGCAAAAGACGCCCTACTACACCACAATTTCAGGGGCCATCGCGGCGGCGGAAGGAATTCGAGCGGTCGCGGCCGATGAACTCGAAGTTAAGGCGTTGCAGGACTACTTGGCGTGAGGGCGCAGATGGCGCTGTCGCGTGGGTATTTTATTGTACGGAATGACTATGGATAAACTCCCGATGACCGCCGCGGGCCATGCAGCCCTGGAAGCGGAATTCCTTCGTCGCCAACAGGTCGAGCGGCCGCGCATTGTCGCGGCCATTGCGGAGGCGCGCGCCCACGGCGATCTGTCGGAAAACGCCGAATATCACTCGGCTAAGGAAGCGCAGTCGCACAACGAGGGGCGCATTGTCGAACTCGAGGATCTGTTGCAGCGCGCCGAAGTGATCGACGTTTCGAAATTGCACGGAGCGACCATCAAGTTCGGCGCCACTGTCACGCTAATCGACGAAGACACCGAAAAGCAGAGCAAATTCCAGATCGTCGGCGAGAGCGAAGCGGACGTGAAGTCGGGCAAGGTGTCAATCACCTCTCCGACCGGGCGGGCCCTGATCGGCAAGCAGGCTGGCGACAGTGTCGAAGTGAATACGCCCGGCGGCGGCAAGAGCTACGAAGTTGTCAAAGTCGCCTATGTTTAGCTGTGGTTGAACAAGCGCCGATCGACTTGCTCAAGAGGAGTTCGCATTGCCCTTGACCCGCCGCGCAGCGCTGGCCGCTCTGGGGGCGGTCGTTCTTCCGACGATGGACGGTGTTCGGAGCTCAAAGGCCCAGCCAGGCCTCCGTATCCGCGGCATCAAGGTCGACGTTTCGCCGATCCGGGCCAGCATGGGAGATCCAACCGCGGCGTGGGTGGAGCAGGCGCTCCCCGGGGCGCTTGCTCAGGCGCTTGCGCCCTACATGGCGCCCGGCGATCGCAACGCGGCGACTCTGGTGGCGCGAATCGACTTGCTCTATCTCGGTCCAAGTAGTGGGGGACCTGGCCCGTTTGGATCCGTGCAGGACACGATTAGCGGCAGCCTTCTCCTGAAAGGGCCGCGCGGAGCGGTCTTGTCCAATACGCCGCTCCGGGCGACCAGTTCTTATTATCGGACGCCGGTCGATCAGGCCCTGGTCGAGCGCGCGCTGGAAGGCCGCGTGACCGCCCTTACGCAGGCTTTCGCTGGATGGGCGCCTAGGGAACTCGGGCTCTAACCAGTTCGCTAGGGATGGCGGGGTCGCCTCGAAGCCGGTGCACTGCTAGGTGTGCGCGCCTTTTCGGATCGGGCCCGGTGCGTCGCCGGAAGGAAGGACACTATGGTCGCCTGCGTCATGACTCGCCGAGGCGCGCTAGCCGCCCTTGGCGCCTTTGGGCTTTCCCTGACGTGCACCGCGTCTGGCGCGCTTGCTCAGAACGGCCTGAGGTTCAGCAACATCAGGGTCAACGTGGAGCCGCTGCGCGCGCTCACCGGCGATCCGACTGCGGCCTGGATGGAGCAGGCGCTCGTGCAAGCGCTGCCACAGGCTCTCGGGCCTCATCTCGCGCCTGGCGACAGGAGCGCCCCGGTCCTGGAGGTCCGGATCAACTGGATCTATCTCGCCCCAAGCCCCGGCGGGCCGGGGCCAAGGGGCTCGGCACAGGACACGATCATCGGGAGCTTCCTTGTTCGAGGACCGCGGGGTGGAATCGAGCAGGAAATCCCGTTGCGGGCGATCGCCTCCTATTATCCGAGCGCCGTCGACCAGGCGCTCGTCGAACGCGCCTATCACGGGCGTGTGGCGACCTTGGCGCGGACTTTCGCGGGCTGGGCGCCGAGGGAGCTCGGGCTTTAGGCGAGCGACTCCTCCCGGCCGTGGTGATTGCCTCCGCCGCTGCCGTGCTATAGCCCGCCGCCATGGTTGGCGCGGGCACGGACAGGACAAGGGCTCCGCTTGGCGGCGGTCCAGCGGTCATTCTGGTTCGGCCGCAACTGGCGGTGAACATCGGCATGTGCGCGCGCGCCATGGCCAATTTCGGCCTCGACGATCTGCGCCTGGTCAACCCGCGCCAGGGCTGGCCGCGCACCGACGAATATCGCGACGTCGCCTATTCCGCGGCGGCGGGTGCGACCGATCTCCTGGACTCCGCGCGGGTCTTTGTGAGCGTCGAGGCGGCGGTCGGCGATCTCAACGCGATCTACGCAGCGACCGCGCGCGAGCGCGGCCAGATGAAGGCGGTCTTGAGCCCCAGCGACGGCCATGGGCGAGACCGCCGCGGCGGTTGGCGAGAAGCGCGGCATCCTGTTCGGGCCGGAACGCACCGGATTGGACAATGACGAAGTCGCGCTCGCCGATTCGATCGTTACCTTTCCATCGAGCCCGACATACGCTTCGCTCAACCTCTCCCAGGCCGTCCTCATCTGCGGCTATGAATGGTTCAAGGCCGCGCATGGCGACGCGCCGCCGGCGCCGACCGTTCCGCGCCCGATATCGCCGCCGGCCCAACGCGAGATGGTGCTCGCCTTCTTTGATTATCTGGAGGGTAAGCTCGACGAGAACGGCTTTTTCCGGCCGGCGACCAAGAAGCCGGGGATGCGACGAAACCTTCGCAACATCTTCCATCGCATGGAACTGACGCAGCAGGACGTGCGAACGCTATGGGGAGCGGTGGTTCGTCTGGCGGATGGGCCGAGGGTCGAAGTCAAGACACGCAAACGCGTGCGGGAGCCAAAGACTGAGGCGTAGCCCGCAATCCGAGCTTCAGATTCAACGGCGTTTGCCGCTCTCCTTATAAAGAAAAAGCTCTCCAGACAATGATTTGCCAGGAGAGCTAAATATTTCACGCGAACTAAAAGACGAGAGCCGCGTCGAAGCGCTACTTCATTGTGCGGGGGCCGCGGCAGGAGCCGTCGCGTGATGCGCGTGATGGTGGTGGTGATGATGATGGTGGTGATGGTGATGGTGGTGTACGGGAGCCGCAATCGGAGCGGCCGGAGCCGGTTCCTGCGCCATGGCGTATCCGGCGAGGCCGAGCGAGAGGACGGCCGCTGCGGCGAGGGTCTTGATCATGGGAAGAGTTTCCTGTGGTTAGCGAACCCAGACGGGTCAGGGCAAGCCATAGAGACCTCTGCCTGAACTCAATATGAACCAGCTAAAAATGCGGCTTGATCGGCGGAAAGCTTTTGCCGCCGCCTTCAGGGGCCTCGTGTAGCATGGGGCTCACGATCCGAGCGACGAAAGGCATTTCTGCGATGTCGGTGAGCAGCATGACGGGATTCGCCCGAGCCGCAGGGAGCGGCGGTACATGGCGTTGGACGTTCGAACTCAAGACCGTCAACGCCAAAGGCCTGGATATTCGGTTGCGGATGCCTCCACCCTTCGACCGCGCCGAAGGGCAGGCGCGCACGCGGCTCGCCAAGGCGCTGGCGCGCGGGACGTGCTTCGCCACTCTGTCTGCGCAGCGGGAGGGGTCGACGAACGCGGCTCGAATCGATCTGGCGGCGCTCGAATCGATCGCCGCCGCCGCCCGCGCCGCCGCAGTCAAGGCGGGGCTCGCGCCGCCGACCATGGACGGACTGCTGGCGCTGCGCGGCGTGCTGGAGGCGGCTGACGTCGAGGACGACGAGGCGGCCGTGAATGCAGTGTGCGCGGGCGCGCTCGCGAGCCTCGATGAGGCGATTGCAGCTCTGACCGGGATGCGGCGGGGGGAAGGAGGGGCGCTCGCCTCGGTGCTTAAGGGCATGCTCTCAGCCATCGCGGGAATCGTCGAGGCGGCCGACGCCAATCCGGCGCGCCGGCCCGAGGCCGTGCGCGAGCGGCTTGCCCAGAGCGTTCAGGCGCTGACGACGTCGTCGCGCGGCCTCGACGAGAACCGCCTCCACCAGGAAGCTATCCTTCTTGCAGCCAAGGCCGACATTCGCGAGGAGCTTGACCGGCTCAGAACCCACGTGGCAGCCGCGCAGGCGCTGATCGACGAGGGTGGACCTATCGGCCGGCGGCTCGATTTCCTGTCCCAAGAGCTGGCTCGGGAGGCGAGCACACTCTGCGCGAAGGCCAATGATGTCAGCCTGACCGCTCAGGGGCTTGAACTGAGGGCGCAAATCGAGCAATTCCGCGAGCAGGTGCAAAACGTCGAGTGAGAGTCGAAGCGATGGCCGCGAGCCGGCGAGGCATGATCCTGATTCTGTCCTCGCCGTCGGGGGCCGGAAAGACGACCCTCACCCGAATGTTGATGCAGGACAGCGCGCTTGACCTCACGCTCTCGGTGTCCGTGACGACACGGAAGCAGCGCTCTTCTGAGGCCGACGGGATCCACTACCACTTCATCGGCCGCCCCGAATTCGAGCGCATGAAGGCGGCAAACGATCTGCTCGAGTGGGCGGAGGTGCATGGCAACGGCTACGGCACGCCGCGCACTCCGGTCGAGAAGGTGCTCGCTCAAGGCCGTGACATGCTGTTCGATGTCGACTGGCAGGGCGCGAAACAAGTGCGCGAACGGCTGGGCGATGTCGTCGTCAGCATCTTCGTTCTGCCGCCGTCGATGCGGGAATTGCGCGCTCGCCTCGAACGGCGGGCAGAAGACACCGCGTCTTCGATCGAAGTGCGTTTCGAAAGCGCGAAGCGAGAGATTGAGCGATGGCGAGATTATCACTACGTGGTTGTCAACGACGACCTGAAGCGCGCCTACCGCGATGTCGTTGCGATCGTCACCGCCGAGCGGTTACGCTCGAGGCGAGTTGAGGCGGGCGTCGAGACACTGGTCCAGCGGCTGATGGCTGAGTGAGAGCCTACGAAATAAGATCGTTATATCAATACATTGTTGCGGGTGGTTGATTTGCCTCTGCCGCCAATAATTGCCATTTGAAGAGTGGCGGCTAGAGTATAAACTCTAGAAAGTTCTCACACTGGCGGCCCGCCGGCAACGTACGGAACGCACAGTCGGTTAACTCAAGCTGGTTGCTGGCGTCGCTCTAATATGCAGCTATTGGGGATGTGAGGCTGAAGAGAGTGGAAATATGAGCACGTGGGCGCCTTCTAAGCGCGCTCGAATGGAACGTGTCGAGGCCGAGGCGGAGGCCTTGATCCGCGATTTCGGCGATCAAGCGTACCATGAGTCGCGCCGAAGAGAGCACGAGGCCAGCTCCGATGCGATCGCGGAGGACTGGGCTCTCGTCGCGAGGGCGATTGCGCGCAAGACAGGCAGTCGCGTCGGCCTTAACCTGTCCACCCAGCTGGCGATGAATACCTTCTTCGTGCTCGATCGGGAGCCTGGTGTGGCGCGCGAGGGCCTCCCGGGCCCGAAGTCAGAGGCGGAGCCTGACTCGCTGAGCCAACCGAAGCAAACCGGCGTTCCGACGCCCCAGCCGTTCCGAATCCAGTTCATGGGCGCCGGAACGGATTCCGTTCCTTCTGTTCTGCGCGAAGATGAGATCCGCGCCTCGGATGTGTCCGCCGCCATCATCGCCGCTGCGATCGCCGCGTGGCCGCCCAAAACCATCGCGTTGCGCATTCTCGATCGCGAAGGCCACGAGGTCTTCGGCCGGCAAAAGGGCGCCGGCCGCTAGGCGTCTGTGGCCCGAAGGCGCCGCTCACTCGGCGGCAGCCGCCTCGCGTTCACGAACCTCGAAGATTTCGAACTCGTCGCTTAGCCCTCGCAACTGCGAGGATCGGGGCGTCGTTCGGTAGCTTGCTTCGCTCAGCACGCGCATCACATCGGAGCTCTCAATGATCGGCTTGGTCGCGAGGATCGCGGTCGGGTCGGCGAGTTCATTGACACGCGAGGCGATGTTGACCGTCTGGCCGAAATAATCCTGACGGTCGTCGAGCATGACGGCCAGGCACGGCCCCGAATGCAGCCCGATATTGAGGGCCAGATCCTCACCCCCGCGCGCTTCGTTGATTGTGCGCATCGCCTCACGCATCCGCATCGCCGCCCGCAGCGCCCGGTCGGGTGTCGGGAACGTGGCCATCACCGCATCTCCGATGGTCTTGACCACCGCGCCGCCTTCGGCCGAAACCGCCTCGAGAAGCGCGCCGAAGTGACTGCGCACGAGATCGAACGCGGCGAGGTCGCCGATCCGATCATAGAGGGCGGTTGAACCTCTGAGGTCGGTGAACAGGATGGTCAGGCTGGTGATCTTGAACCGCTGTTCCGGATCGAAAGTCCCACTGCGATAGAGATCCCGGAACGCCTGGTTGCTGAGCAGGCGCGTCGCTGTCAGGAACGGCAGGCGGGGAGTGGTCAGTTTGTCCATGTCCTCGCTATGTATCCAGATGCCCGGCAGTGTCCGGCGAGCCGTCTTGTTGTCGAACGAAATCCGCACCGGGCCGGGCTGGATCGATTGGGTGCCATTGTGCGCATGGGCGTCAGCGAACACGAGCGACAGGTTGCGGCGCTCGCGAATGTCCTCGCCGTCGACGTTGAGAAACAGCGACGAGTGGGTGACGGGATCGAAGACCATCGCAAAGCCCTTCGAAAGGCTCAGCGACATCGCTGCTTTTTCCCCGGCTCCGAGCTCCATCACGTCCAGCGTCACTTTCTGAATCGCGCTCTCAACATCCTCGGGCACGTCGTTGCTGGAGCTCCAGAAAACCTGGCGCATGTATTCGGCGAAGGGAAGCGAATCCGGATCGTGCGCGGCAATCCGGCGAACGCCCGAGTTGACCGTGAACGTAACCTCGACAAGCTTGTCCAGCGTCGGTTCGTAATCGGACGTGCACAGCGAACAATAATAGTGGGCGTGATTGAGGGTTTTCAGCGCAGCGCCGGTCTCGAGCACTCCTCCGCATCCAGGGCACAGCATGTTCCACGACATATCGAAGAGGCCGAGACGGGCGGCATGAACAAAGGCGCCGACCGTCTCTTCTTCATCGAGGCCATGCGCCTCCGCATAAGTTAGTGGGTTGATGCGGTTAAGGCTCCGGTCGGGGTCTGCTTCAACCGATTTTTCCAACGCTCCGACCACCGCCGGATCAGCGGTTTGCCGCAAAAGTCCAAATAGTGCTTCCGCGTCAGCCATCACATTTCTCCGAGTGTATGTGGCGGCGATCAGCCATGGCCGCCGCCGGCAGCACGCAAAGAGGCGCCGGCAAAAAGTTGCTCCCTATATAGGTCTGAACCTGCGCCTTGATAGGGCAGGGCTCAGGTTCAGACCTATACGCCGGAAGCGGCTGCGGTAGGACTTGCTATCTGATAGATGAGAACAAATCAAGAACATTTTTCGCTCTCGGGGCAGAGGACTCGGCGAGCAATAGGCCGATCACTCGCCGAGCGCGCCACGGAACTTGCGGTCAAAGCGACGCCAGGATTTTTCGCGCGGCTTTCAGATGCGGAATGTCGACCATCTTGCCCTCGACGCCAAGCGCGCCCGAGCCCGGATTGGCCTCGAACGCTGCGACAATCTTGCGGGCATGCGCGACCTCGGCTTCGGACGCCGCGTAGGCGCGGTTGATCGGGGCGACCTGATCGGGATGGATTGCAAGGCGACCCACGAACCCGTCGCGTCGGGAGCGCCGGCAATCCCGTTCCAGCCCCTCGGAATCGCGAAAATCCGTGTACACAGTGTCGATCGCCGGGACCTCGGCGGCGGAGGCGGCGAACAGGCACTGCGCGCGGGCCAGCTTGAAACGGAAAGGTCCACGATCCGTCCGGCTCCTTGTTGTCGGTCGCGCCGAGCGCCGCCGAGAGGTCCTCCGCGCCCCAGGTCAAGGCGATGAGGCGGACATGCGCTGGCGCGTACGAGCCAAGCGCGAACATCGCCTTTGCGGTCTCGGTCGCGACGCTCGCCAATTTGACCGAGCCCGACGCCATTCCGGCTTTAGCCTCGAGCGCGTCGAGGGTATGGCCGATGCGCTCGATGTCGGTCGCGCCGTTGACCTTGGGGATCAAAAGCGCATCGAGGCCGGGCTTGACGACTGCCACGAGGTCATCAAGCGCAAGGCCGGTGTCGAGCGCATTGACGCGCACGATGCACGTCCAGGCCCGCTTCGGTCGGGGCTCGATCAGACCGGCGACATGAACGCGAGCGGCCGTCTTTTCAGAGGGCGCGACGGAATCTTCAAGGTCAAGGATGAGGGCGTCCGCCCCGCAATCCTTGGCGCGAGCGAACTTGCGTTCCGAGTCGCCGGGAACGAACAGAAGCGAGCGCAGTCTCATGTCGCTTTCCCCAATGCGCCAGGCGCGCCAACGCCCCGAACCTGCCGCTCCACGCTCCTTACCGGGAGCGCCTTTGCGACAGATATCGCTCCAGATAGCGCCGTCCGATTTGATCGCCCTTGTAGCCAAGAAAGGCGCCGATGAGCGCTGCCGCGATCAGCACCCAGGGGCTGGAGGAATAGATCGCGCATAGTCCGCCCAAGATCGCAGCGCCGGCCAACGCCACCCAGGTTGTAAACTCGGACGAACCCATCATTCCCACTCGCCGATCGGTCATTGGCTGCGGGCCGTAGGGACTGTTGGAGGCCCAAGGCCCGCGCCCCGGTCATTATGAGGCCGCCAGCGCGAGATGGATAGATACGGCGCGGGCGGAGAGGCGCGTTGTTCACCGGCGCATTGGGCAAGAAACGGACAAGGCGGCGGGATGAACCGCCGCCTTGTTTGACCATCGGGCAGATTACGCCCCCGATGGCGCGCTACCGTGGAAGACTTAGAGCGGTCCTGGAATGCTCCAGTACGGGGCGACGCCATAGTAATCGCGAAGCTTGCCCTCGTATGCGGGATCGCCCCAGGCCGGTTCGCTTCCGACCGGATAGGATGGAGCGTCGCGGAGCTGGCTCTCGTCGATTTCCACCACATAGCCGCCGAGGCTCGTGTTGTATCGCAAGAGCGACCAGGGAAGCGGGTGGTAGCTGTTTCCGATTCCGAGGAATCCGCCAAACGACATGATCGCGTAGGCGACCTGACCGGTCTGCTTGTCGATCATGAGGTCGTGGACCGAACCCAGCCGATCGCCTCCGTTGTTGAAGACGTCAGTGCCCTGCACTTTGTCAGCGGCGATAAGGGTCGTTGTTTCTCGGACGGTGTCCATAAGGAATGCTCCTTGGCTGTTGTCCAAGGAGCAAACGCGGAGGCGAGTTGGAAGGTTCCAGACGGCGGGCGCCAACCCGGGAGAGATCGGCGCCCGCGTCGGACCCCCGTTCGTTAGACGAGATTGATCGCGACCGACTTCGTCTCGGTGTAGTGCTCCATCACTTCCTTGCCCATCTCGCGGCCCCAGCCGGACTGCTTGAAGCCGCCGAACGGCCAGGCCGGATCGCCGTAATTGTGGGTGTTGACGCAGATCGTGCCCGCCTTGATCTTGCGCGCGAGCGAATGGGCGACCTTCAGATTGTGGGTCCAGATGCTCGCCTGCAGACCATATTCGGTGTCGTTGGCGAATTTGGCGACCTGATCGAGGTTGTCGTCGTCGAACGACTGCACGCATACGACCGGGCCGAAGATCTCTTCCCGGACCACCTGCATGTCGCGATTGGTCTTGGTCAGCACGGTCGGCTCGACGAAATAGCCCTGGTTGCCGACGACGCCGCCGCCGGTCGCGACCGTCACGCCCTCCTTGCGGCCGGACTCGATGAAGCCCTGCACCTTCGTGTGCTGCTCCTTGGAGACCAGCGGCCCGAGCTGGACGGACGGATCGAGGCCGTGCCCGACCTTGATCTTGCCGGCCTTGTTGACCATGCCCTCGACGACCTTGTCGTAGACGGACTTGTGCGCGAACAGGCGCGAGCCCGGCCGTGCAGCATTGGCCCTGGTTGTAGAAGATCGCGTCGGCGACGCCGCCGATCGCGTGATCGAGGTCTGCGTCGGGGAAGACGATCGCCGGCGACTTGCCGCCGAGTTCGAGCGAGACGCGCTTCAGATTGCCGGCGGCCGCCTGCACGATGAGCTTGCCGACTTCCGTCGATCCGGTGAAGGCGACCTTGTCGACATCGGGATGGTTGGCGAGCGCCGCGCCCGCGGTTTCGCCGTAGCCGGTGACGATGTTGACGACGCCGTCGGGAATGCCGGCTTCCGCGAGCAGTTCGCCGAAGCGCAGCGCCGAGAGCGGCGTCTGCTCGGCGGGTTTCAGAACAATCGTGCAGCCCGCGGCGAGCGCCGGCGCGAGCTTCCAGGCCGCCATCATGAGCGGGAAGTTCCACGGGATGATCTGTCCGACGACGCCGACCGGCTGGCGCAGCGTATAGGCGTGCCAGTTGCCCGGGCTCGACACCGGAATGGTCTCGCCGGTCAGGCGCGTCGACCAACCGGCCATGTAGCGGAACATGGCGATCGAGCCGCCGACGTCGTCGCGGCGCGCGTTGGTGACCGGCTTGCCATTGTCGAGCGCCTCGATCTCGGCGAACTCGTCAGCGTGCTTTTCGAGGAGGTCGCCGAGGTTCCATACGAGCCTCGAGCGCTCGGCGGGCGAGATGCGCGACCACGGGCCAGTCTCGAACGCCTTGCGCGCCGCCGTCACCGCAAGATCGATGTCGGCTTTGTCGCCGGCCGGGACATGGGCGATGATCTCTTGGGTCGCCGGATCCTCGACCTCGAACGTCTTGCCGCTCTTGGCCTCGACCCATTTGCCGCCGATCAGCATGTGATGCTTCTTGGCCAGAAACGCCTTCGAATCCTTGCCAAGCTTCGGTTTGGAAATGGCGATGTTCATTGCGTCCTCCCGAGGTCGAGTTGATGGGATGAGCGGTGCTGGGCAGCGCTATATCCATACAAATACACCGCTGCGGCGGCTTGCGTCCAGCGGGGGCAGGCCCCGGACCCGATCGCGTGGGTCGCGCTTCAGTGAGACGGTCGAGGGGTGGGAACTTCGGACACAACCAGCGCGCGAATTCCGGATCAGGCAAACGCCAATAAGCGCGCCTAAACGCCAGTAAAAGCTAGTAAACGCTAGTAAAAAAGCTGACGTTTACTAGCGTTTATTTTTCCGAATCGGGACTTTTCAATGGGTTACGGCCGATTCAAATAAAAAAATCTCGCTTTCGTCTGATCTCGTCAATCGGGGTTGTATCGCCGGGTCCAAACAGGCTGTCTCGGCCGCGTGCGGGCCACCGACTGTCATTCGCCAGGTTCTCATTGTCGATATGATAGCGTAGTGATTTCTGTTTAATGCAATTAAATGTTGGACGGCTCTGAAATTGACCTGGTTCTCCTATAGGCGCGGCCGTCTCAGAGACGGCGAACCTCCGGCCTCGTCTGCCCGGACAGCGTCGGAGGTAAGCGTCGTCGGACCACCGGGTGACGGAATGGCGATTCGCAGTACGGACTTGCCGACGCGAAGATCAGCGCAGCTGGACGCCAATCGCCGAGCTCGGACTTCGCGCCAGCCAGGTCATGGCTTTCGACTCGGGCTGCGCATCACGAGCCGATATTCGCTGGACGCCAGACGCCAGGGTCGGGCGTTGGGGGCACTGATCGCCGGTCAGCGCGCAGCCGCGGACTGACGGCCTGCAATGCGAGGACTGGGAATAGCAGCGCCCGGTCGGTCGCTTGGGATGGTCGCCTCACGCCGCCTTGCGCCGCGCGACTTCCGCGTGGAACAGCGGAATCTCCGTCGCCAGAGCATTCGCGACGCTGGGGCGGGCGCGCATCCGCTCGAGATAAGCTCTCACATTGGGATAGACGGTGAGGTCGATCTGAGGCGTCGCTCGCGTCCAGTTCAGGACCGTCGCCAGATAGCCGTCGGCGACGCTGAAGCGATCGAGCAGAAATTCCCGGTCCTTCAGCTTGGCGTCGAGATAGGCGAGGCGGGGGCCGTATTTGTTCAAGGTCCAAGCCTTCACCTCCGGCGGCGTCTTGTCGCCGAGCAGCGGCGTCATGAGCCCCTTGTGCAGTTCGGAACTGATGAAGCTCAGCCATTGCCGAAGCTTCGCGCGCCCGATGCGTCGGAGGCCGGCGGCGCAAGCTGGGCCTCCGGATATTGGTCGGCGATATGTTGCAGGATGGCGGAATTCTCGGTCAGCACGGTTCCGTCGTCGAGCTTTAGCGCCGGCACGTAGCCGAGCGGGTTGACGGCCCGATAATCCTCGCCCGTGGCGACTATGCGTCCGGCCTGGGTGTCGACCTCGACGAGATTGATGGCCGCGCCGGCTTCGGCGAGCGCAATCCGAGCCGACATCGAGCAGGCGAGCGGGGCGAAATAGAGCTCCATGGGTTCCTCCTTTGCAATTTTTGTACTGTTTCGCATATAATAGGCGTCGTCAAGAGTTTTGTTCAACATGGTACAAAAAACGACGCGTCCCGTTCCGAAGGCCGCCTCGCGCGGGGCGTGGCCGTCCGCGCGCCTTCGAGGCTGACACGGCGCTCGCGCAGGCGATGGACGTGTTTTGGAGCGACGGTTTCGCCGCCACTTCGCTCGACGACATCAGCGCGGCGACGGGATTGAATCGGCCGAGCCTCTATGGCGCCTTCGGCGACAAGCGCGCGCTCTATCTGCAGGCTTATGGCCAGTACCGAAAGCGGATGAACGAGGCGTTCGCGCCGCTGTTTGCGGCGCAGGAGCCCCTGCGGACGAAGCTTACGCGCATTCTCACCGCAGCGCTTGATCTCTACCTTAGCGGCCCGCACGGCCCACGGGGCTGCTTTACCGTGTTGAGCGCCGCCTCCGACGCGATCGCCGATCCGGATCTTCACAGTCTGGTCTCCGAGGCGATCGACGGGACCGATCGGGCGTTCGGGCGCCTGTTCGCCGATGCGCGCGCCGCAGGCGAGTTGCCGGAGAACGCCGATCCGCGCCGGCTCGCGCGCGTTGCGTCGGCGACCCTCCATACGTTGTCGATCCGGGCGCGCGCCCGGATTCCGCGGGCTGAGATCCTGCCGATCATCGACGACACGGTGACGACCATCTGCGGAGCCGAAAACGGTTCGAGGCCCGGATCGGACTCGGCGCCGATCGGTCGCCGTAGCCCTTTGCGCTGGCCTCATGGCGTTGGGCGTGGAGGGGAGAGCTGAGCCCGACCGGTTGCAGCGTGGCGACGCTACTCAGCCGGGGAGCCGCGCTTCGATGACGCAGAGTTTCTCGTAAGCGACCCCGTCACGCACGAAATAAAGTCCGTCCGCTGTTCCACCGAGCGTGTCAAGCCAATCCCGGTCGACGAACGGACGGAGTGCGAGGGTGCGTTCGGCGACGATTCGCAGCCTCCATTCCGAGATCTTCAATTCGCGCCAAACTCTTCGGCAGATTCGCCAGAGAGTTGTGGGTCATCAGCAACCCGCCCCCGGGCGACAGTTTCGACGGCGCCTCCGCGATGAGCGGATCAATCATGGCTCGGCCATCAGGCCCCGCATAAAAGGGACTGTTCTCAATTTCTCATTTGAGGCAATGGCAGCTGGGCCGGGTTGCTTATGATGAAGTCGATCCGTTCCCCGCGCGGCAGCGGAATCAACGACTCGCCGATCGGAAGATGGACGAGGCCTGCTTCCACCCCGTTGCGTCTAGCGTTTTCGAGCGCCAGCGCGATCGCCTCGTCGAAACTGTCGACCAGAGTAGACGCGCTTGGCTCCTCGCAGCATCGCGACGATTGCAAGAATGCCCGACCCGGTTCCAAGGTCGATGACCGTTTGTCCCGACAGATCGGGGATGCACTCAGCGAGCAGGAGCGAATAGGGCGTGGCTGGCGCTGCGCCATCGCGGTGGGTCAGCGTGATTCGATTCTCGCCGATCTCGTAGGACTTGCTTTCCTCCACGATGGCCTCCGGACAAGAACCGGTCACAACGGGGCTACTCGCTGACGGACACCCGCGCATTGTCAACGGTAGGACTACCTAGGTGGGCGTCCGGCTGGACAGGTGAGTTCGCGCTCCTGTCGGTCGAAGCGCTGAGCCAAAGGCCGCCCGCCCAACGAGGTCTCAGGTTTTTCTGCTTGACATACATACAGACCAGTTGGTATGTATGTCGAATGAACGCGAGCCAGGCTGACAACAAGCCCCTCAACCAGGCCGACCAAGGCGGCGATGGCTGAGGCGTCCGGCCGGAAGCTGCTCGACGCTGCGGTCCACGTGATCCGCTCCAAGGGTTATTCAGCCGCGCGCGTCGAGGACATCTGCGCCGAAGCGGGTCTCACCAAGGGCGCGTTCTTCCACCATTTCGAGAGCAAGGAAGCCTGCGCAATCGCCGCCGCGGCGCATTTCGCCGCCAATGCTGACGCGCTGTTTGACGCCGCGCCATTCAGCCATTTGCCCGATCCGAGAGCGCGGATTCTCGGCTATGTCGAGTTCCGCAAGGCGATCCTTGAAGGGCGACTGCCGCAGTTCACCTGCCTTCTCGGCACGATGGTGCAGGAGGCTTACGACTCGCATCCTGCCATTCGCGCCGCCTGCGATCGTTACATCAGCGAACACGCCGCGCGGCTCAGCGTCGATTTGGCCGAAGCCAAGGCGCTCTATGCGCCTGACGCCGAATGGACGCCGGAAAGCGCCGCGCTTTATTCGCAGGCCGTCCTCCAGGGCGCGTTCATTCTCGCCAAGGCCAAGCACGGCCCTAAAGTCGCCGCCGACTGCATCGATCATCTGACGCGCTATTTCGAGACGCTGCTGCCAACCGGCGGAGCGGAACACCCGGCGCCTTAGAGAGCGTTGCCCACAGAGGAGACGACCATGACCGAGCAGAAAATCACGCCCTGTCTCTGGTTCGATTTCAAGGCGGAAGAGGCCGTCGCCCACTACCTGTCGATCTTTCCGAACAGCCGCATCATTTCGACCACCCGCTATGGCGATGCTGGCCCCGGCCGGAAAGGGCGCCGTGATGACGATCTTTTTCGAGATCGACGGCCAGCGTCTTCTGGCGCTGAATGGCGGCCCGCAGTACAAATTCACCCCCGCGCTTTCGCTGATGGTGAACTGCGACGACCAGGCTGAGATCGACGCCCTGTGGGACAAGCTCGCGGAGGGTGGCGAGCATATCGAGTGCGGTTGGCTCACCGACAAGTTCGGAATCTCCTGGCAAATCGTCCCGCGCGCGCTGCCAGAGCTTTTGGCTGGCGATGCCGCACAGACCGAACGTGTCATGCGGGCGGTCATGTCAATGAAGAAGCTCGACATTGCTCAAATGCAGCAGGCGTTCGCGCCAAACTGAAGGAGGAAGCCATGGCCAACGCAACTCACTCGGACGTGCTCGGCAATTTCGTCTGGTACGATCAGATGTCGAACGATCTTCCTGGGGCGGAGAAGTTCTATTCCAAAGTCGTCGGCTGGACGCTCGCGCCCAACACGATGAACGCGCAGAAATACACGCTGCTCAAGTCCGGCGAGACCATGATTGGCGGGCTGATGCCAATTCCGGAGG
This sequence comes from uncultured Alphaproteobacteria bacterium, assembly GCA_963762335.1. GTDB lineage: Bacteria > Pseudomonadota > Alphaproteobacteria > Rhizobiales > Beijerinckiaceae > Roseiarcus. Next base: position 55,220 of record CAVXKU010000003.1, read on the forward strand.
ACGCCGCCAAGATGGGCGTGCGCCCCGCGTGGATGGGATATATCGCGGTCGACGACGTCAAGGCTTACGCCGACAAGGTCAAGGCCGCGGGCGGCGCGATCCATCGACCGCCGACCGAGATTCCCAACGTCGGGACCTTCGCCGTCGCCGCCGATCCGAGTGGAGCAGGGTTCTTGCTTTTCAAAGGCGATGGCGATGAGCCGGCGAAGCGCGATCCCGCCAAGCCCGGCCATATCGGCTGGCACGAGCTGCACGGCGGCGATTCCGAGAAGTCCTTCGCCTTCTACTCCGGCCTGTTCGGCTGGACGAAGAGTGACGCGATGGATATGGGCGCCATGGGAACCTACCAGATCTTCAACATCAACGGCCAGCAGGCCGGCGGCATGATGAAGAAGATGGACCAGGAACCGGCCACGCGTTGGCTCTACTACATCACCGTCGATGCGATCGACGCCGCTGAGGCGCGGGTGAAGTCCGCGGGCGGGCAGGTGATTAACGGGCCGATGGAGGTTCCCGGAGGACGGTGGATCATCAACGCTCTCGACCCGCAAGGCGCGATGTTCGCGCTGGTTGCGCCCAAGCGATAGCGGCGTAGCGGTCAACTTCTACGGGTGTTCAAGCGCGTTCGACGGCTCGCAGCGCGCGAGCCGTCGGCGCTGACGGGTATCCGAAGCGCGCTTCCGTTCTTGAAGGCGCAAAAAATGATTTGGAGGACACGATGCGCGTCATGGTGATCGTCAAGGCGACCGAAGACTCCGAGGCCGGCGGCATGCCGCCCGCCGAGCTTTTGGCGGACATGGGCGCGTTCAACCAGGCGCTGATCGACGCTGGGATTTTCGTCGACGCGGGCGGGGTCAAGGAAAGCCGCAAGGGCGCGCGCGTCGCCTTTTCCGGCAAAGACCGCACGGTGGCCAAAGGGCCGTTCCCGAACATCAGTGAACTCGCCGCGGGCTACTGGATCTGGAGGGTCAAGGACCTCGATGAGGCGATCGAGTGGGTTAAGCGCTGTCCTAATCCCATGCCTGGGCCGTCGGTCATCGAGATCCGCGAGATGTTCGAGATGGGGGACTTCGACCAAGCCAGGTAGGGCGACGTCGCCGTCGCTTGCCTCCGCGGGCAACCCGCGCGGTCTTAATCCCACGGCCGAGTCGGGAAATGCTACGCCGGAACGTAGCGACGAAGGGCGGTTGACAAGATCGCCTCGTCACTTGTCATCGCCGCGCCAACAAATAGCATTAGCGACTTAACGCTGGGAGGCGTTCGCTTGATCGGCGAATGCGTTAGAGTGGCGCGAGCATGACAAAAACAAAAACACCAACCACCGCCGCCTTCGTCAGCCAGAAGGGGGGCGTTGGCAAAAGCACCCTCGCTCGCCTGCTGGCGGTCGGCGCGATCCATCGCGGGCGTAAAACGCTGCTTGCGGATTTCGATCTCGACCAATTGACCTGTGTCGAATGGGGGGCGCTCAGAATGCGCGCGGGCCTGGAGCCGGAAGTCGACACGCGCGCATTCAAGAGCTTGAAGAAGTTGCGCCGCGAGGACGGCGTCGCCGATTTCATCGTCGCCGACACCCGCGGGCTCGCCGACGATCTGTCGACCGAAATCGCCGAGGATAGCGATGTCGTCTTCCTGCCGACCGGAGTTTCGGGCGACGATTTACGGCCCACGCTTGCGCTCGCGCGCAAGCTTGCGCGGCGCGGCGCCGAGGGGCGGCTCGTGCTCGTCTTGTCGAAGGTCGGCCGTTCGGAGACGCAATTCTCGAAAGCGGTGGAAGCGATCGAGGACGCCGGCTTCGAACTCCTCAGCGAACATTGGCCGCAGCGCGACGGCTTCCAGAGCGACCTCGACTCCGGCCGCGCGGGTCGCGAGGCGCGCAATCCCTACTTGCGTGAGATCGCCGAGCGGATGGAGGAGGCTCTCTGGACGCGCACTATGAAGGCGAAGCCGCGCTAGGCAGCTGTCCCGGTCCAGCCACTGTCGCCTAGCTCTTATGTTCGCGGTCAAGAGGGAAGCCGCGGTTGAGCGCCCGTTCGGCGAGACCGCCGTCGGCGAAAGGCCATAGCTGCGCAGAGCTGGGAGCGGAGCGAGAGACGACGGTTGATCAAACTCTTATCCGCGGGTTGGTTACCGCCTTCCGTGTCTTCGTCTCGGGGCTTTCCTCGGTCTAGAGGACGGGCGTCGGGCGCGAGCCCGGCCACATAACTAGCGACGGGAGTTCCCCACCTTTCGTGCTCCGCTTCCGGCTCTGGGCAGCGGCAAGAAGAGGCCGTCCTCCTTTACGCTGGCGCGACCTCCCGCCCGATGGCCCACAGGAACGCGTCCAGTCCACGAGCAATCGCAGCCGCGACGATCGGAAGCTTCTTGCCTGTGGCGCTGAGACGGCGATAACGGGCGCACAGTCGGACCTGCGCCTTCCAGGCAATGTCGCGCACGGGCTTCGGCAGTCCTTCGAGCCGGGCTCTCAAAGCGTCGCTCACTCGCGCCGGATAGCGATAGGTCCAGGCTGCCTCGACCAGCGCCCGCCGCGCGCGCCGGTTGCCCGCTAGTGTGAGGCCCTTGCGTCGGATGGTGTCACCGGTCGAGCTTTCCGCCGGGACGAGACCGAGGAAAGACATGAGCTGTCGTGGCGTATCGAACCGGCGCACGTCGCCGATCTCCGCGGCGAAGGTCACGGCGACGAGAAACGACGCGCCACGCATCGCCTGATAGGCTTCCACGACAGGCGCCATAGACCAATCCGGCACGATGAGAGCAAGTTGTTTTTCGAGGCGGCGCAGGCGCTGGAGCGCATCTTCGATCGCGTCAATGTTCTCCTGAAAGACGATCTGCTGCGCTGCATGCTCGAACTTTTGATTGGCCAGCCAGCGCCCATGCGCCAGCGTCCAATGGCCGCCTCCGCTGTAAATCCGGCTGTGCCGCAGCAGAAAGGAAAGCAGCTGCTGGCGTTTGCGGCGAAGGTCGTGCGCCGCCCCCTCGCGGGCCCGCACAAGATCGCGTACCGCTTCGTGCGCCTCGTCCGGCGTCCACACGCCCGTCAGTTCGCCGGCTCGATGCAGCCGCGCCAACGTGACCGCGTCGCGCCGGTTCGTCTTGATCCGCTCGCCCGCCCGTTTCGGGATCAGGGCAGGCGCGACCACCATGCAATCGTGGCCGAGGGCCTGTACCTGGCGATAAAGCCCGTATCCCGTCGGCCCAGCTTCAAGGGCCGTATTCTCATTGAGAAAGCTTAATCCGCCGGCCAAATTCCTGATAGCCGACTAGGCGCATTGTCTCGCCCTTGACCGCGGCGGGCGGTCGCTCGCTTGCGGCGTCAATCGCCGCGCGCGGAGGGTGGCGATGATCAAGTCAAGATTTAGCCCGAGGGAGATCGTCCACAGGCTGCAAATGATTGAGGCGCTGACGGCGGAAGGTCTTCCGGTCGTGGAGGCGATTCGCTCAGCCGGGGTGCAAGCAGCCGAATACGACCAGTGGCAGGTCGAATATAATGGTTTGCGGCGCACCCTCGGTCCGCTGCTGTACGCGACGCCAAAGATTGTGAAGAGGGCTCGCCGGACGGCTTCCGTTCGCAAGCCGCTGCTGTAACGCGCTTGCGGGATGAACCGAGGCGCGATCGCCCTTACAGTTGTCGCCGGGGAGGACGGCATGCGATGTTCGGCGCGCCAACGCCGACGTATCGCAACGCGGCCATTTCCTCTCGGCAAAAGGGTATCCCGTAATGATCTATGAGCTTCGCGTTTATCGCTGCCTTCCGAACCGGCTCCCGGCGCTTTTGAAGCGGTTCGAGACAAAGACGCTGGGGATCTGGCAAAAGCACGGCATCAAACAGGCCGGCTTCTTCACGACGGTCATTGGCGAGTTGAATCTCGAACTCACTTATCTTTTGGCGTGGGAATTGCTCGCCGAGCGCGAACAGAAATGGACCAAATTTCAGGCCGACCCCGAGTGGATCGCCGCACGCGACGATAGCGAGAAGGACGGGCCTATTCTCACCAACGTCGCGAGTTCGATCCTTCAGCCGACGTCGTTTTCGAGCGTGAAGTAGGGTTGCTTCCCGTCGCGGGGCGCGCAGCTTTCAGGCTGTCCGGCCCCGGACGGCGCGAACGATCCAGATCAACAAACAGGCGCCGATAAAGCCGAGGATCAGGTAGCCGATCCACCCGCCAAGGACGATCCCAAAAATACTGAGAATGGCGCTCGCGATCGCCGCGCCGACGATGCCGAGCAGGACATTCATCAGCAATCCCATATTGCTCTTCATGAATTGCTCGGCCAGCCAGCCGGCAACCCCGCCGATGATAATGGCCGCGATCCAGCCAATTTCAGCATCCGCCATGGCGCGTCTCCTCAAACGAAGGGCTGCTCTGCGTCAGTCTTGCGCGCTTAGCGAGAGCAGTCACCCCTTCCAAGGTGGATCAAGTCGACGCGAACCGTCAAGCCGGGCCGCGCTCTGAGGAGCCCAATGGCTCTCAGCTACGCGGGCGAGCACACTTCCGCTCGTTCGCGTCAACCGCCATGTCATTCTCGCGGGAAGCGGGAATTTAGAGGTTCACCAGCGCCTGTCTGGATGCCCGCTTTCCTCGGGCATGACACGCGGCGGTCCTGGCTGATTGGGTGTTGGGGGGCTTTTCGCTATCCGACGATCTCGTTGCCGGAGAAGAACTGGGCGATCTCCTGCGCCGCGGTCTCCGGCGCGTCGGAGCCGTGAGCGGAGTTCTCGCCCATCGAGAGTGCGAAGTCCTTTCGGATTGTTCCGGCCGCGGCCTTTTCGGGGTTGGTGGCGCCCATCACGTCGCGATAGCGCTGGATCGCGTTCTCGCCTTCGAGCACCTGCACGACGACCGGGGCCGCGGTCATCATCTCGACCAGTTCGCCGAAGAACGGACGTTCGCGGTGGACGCCATAGAACGTCTCCGCCTGCGCGCGACTTATATGCACCCGCTTCTGCGCGACGATGCGAAGCCCCGCAGCCTCGATCCGCTGATTGACGGCGCCCGTCAGGTTGCGGCGGGTGACGTCGGGCTTGAGGATCGAGAAGGTGCGTTGGACGGCCATGGCGTCTTGTCTCTGCTCAGGTTGTTGCGGAAAAGCGCTGCGGCTTATAGCGATGGGTTGGCGAACCGGCAAGGCGTCCGGATATCGGTGGGGCCTGCAGAAACAGGGATCTCAGCGCCAAGTCACGGATCGGGCGCCAGCAGCCGGCCGGCTTCCGAATAGGGCGGCGCGGCGTTAGAAGATGTCTCGATCCGGCGAGGAGGCCAAGCGGAACCATGTCAAGATTTGGATTTCTTACAGCTCTCGTATTCGTCGCGATGAGCGCTTCCGCTCGCGCCGAGAAGCAAGTTTGGATCATGAGCAACTGGCCCGGCGACATTGACCTCATCCCGTGCAGCGCATGGAGCAAGACGGGCGATGGAGCTTGGGTCCTGACAGGCGGATCGATCAAGCTCGGTTCGCAGACCATGGAAAACATCGCCGTCAAGGGCGATGCGGCGGCGCATCATCTGGACCGGGAATGCGGCGCAAAGAAGAAATGACCCGACAGGACACGCTTCTATTGTTGCGTTCGAGCCGGTGACCTATGGCCGGCCGGCCGGCGCCTGAATGCGCCTGAGCCGTACGTAGAGCGCCCCAGATCCGCCGTGGGCGCGTCCGGCCTCCTCGAATCCGAGCACGACCGAACGCATGTCGGCCTCGCGCAGCCAGTGAGGCGTGAGCCGTTTCAGGACGCCACGTTCATTGTGCCATTGGCCCGAATCGTCCAGTGGGCCGCCCTTGCCGGTGACGACGATCACGAGCCTCGCGCCGCGCGCCTGCGAATGGCGGAGGAAGCCGCGTAGCGCTTGATGCGCCTCAGCCTGAGTCAATCCGTGCAAGTCGAGGGCCCCGTCGATCGCGCCGCGTCCGCGCGAAAGCTCACGCTTGAGCCGCCGCTCGATCGGGGCAAGCGGTGGTGTGGAGGGCTTCGCCGATCGGGCCGCAGCCGGCTCCGGAGTGGTTGGAGGCGGGGCAGGGGGCCGGGAGGGCCGAACGGGATTCGACGGCGTCGGCAAGGTCGCGCCACGCCGCCGTGCGACGCTGCGCGCGACCTCGGTCCAGAGCGCGATCTCCTCGTCGCTCAGGCGCCGCAAACGCTTGCGGGGAGGCGGCGTGTCCTTCACGGCTGGTCCCCTCGCGGCATAAGCACGACGAGATCGGCCGGATGGCGGATGGCCCCCGCACGTGCGCCTGCTGCGTCGCCGCTGCCGAAGAACAGGTCGGCGCGCGCCGCTCCCACGATCGCCGAGCCGGTGTCCTGGGCGATCATGAGCCTGCGGAACGGCTGGGGCGTGTCGTTCGCCCAAGGCAGTTCGGCGTCGATCCAGAACGGCAGGCCGTAAGCCCAGATCGTCCGGTCGACTGCGATCGATCGTAATGGGGTGAGTGGAACGCCGGCGCCCGCAACCGGACCAAGATCGGGATCGAAATCCTCGACCAGGCTGAAAAACACGAACGAACGATTGCGCCGCATCATCGCCAATCCACGCGCGTTGTCGCGGCGCAGCCACGCCTTGAGACTTGCGAGCGACATCTCGCCCTCAGCGATCTCTCCCGCTTCGATCAGGATCTTCCCAATCGATGTGTATGGCAGGCCGTTGCGTCCATCATAGGCGAGGCGCGCGCGGGAGCGATCGGGGAATTCGACCTGCGCGGAGCCTTGAACCTGAATGAGGAAGGCTTCGACCGCATCGCGAACCCAAACAATCGGGTCGCGGCGCTCAGTCTCGATCGCAGCGCGGTCGGCGTAAGGAACAAGGGAGCCGTCACTCAGGCGCCTGGCGCCGCTGATTCCATCCGGAAAATCGGCCGGCCTGGCGTCGGAAGCGAAACTGACAAGATCGTCCGGCCGTCTCAAGATTGGCCACCGAAACGCCTCTGTCTCAACCGTCGACGCCGGAACGCAAGGCTCGTAGTAACCAGTCAGGAATCCCAAGCCATTCTCGGGCACGACGCGGAACGGTCGAAACCGCTTCTCGAAAAATCGGCGGGCGTCAGCCGCTGTCGCCTCACAAAGCGCCGCACGGGCGCTCGCAATCAGTTCGGGCGGCGCAAGCTGCCCTGGCCTGGGGCTGGTTTGGCCTTTCGCGAGCGCCTTGGCCGAGCGTTCGAAGGCGCGGAACGCCGCCAGGTGGTCGTCATCATCCCAGCCCGGAATGCTTTCGAAATCCAACGATTCGAGGCGCGGCCGCATGGACTGGCTAGGTTGCCGTGCGGCTTAGCGCTCTGACTCGGTCGCCGTCAGCTGCCAATTGGGATCGCGAGAGCGAACATCGCGGGCGAACGTCCACAAGTCGATATGCTCAACGACCGTGTCGGCGGATCCGTCGACAACCTCGCCGTGCCCATTGCGCGTTACGGACGCGAGCTTGGCGGAGAATCGGACGCTGAGCTGGGCGGTCGAGCCGATCAGTTTAGCGCCGACAATGGACGCGTTGTCGATCGAGACCACCGTGGTCGTCATCGTGTGCCCGGCATTGGCGCGGGCGTCGATCGCGCTCTCGAAATTGGCGAAGGCCTCCGGCGACATCAGGCTTTTGAGGGCGTCAGAATTGCCGGCTGCGAAAGCATGGACCACCATGTCGTAGGCGCCCCGGGCGCCGGACAGAAAGGCTTGTGGCGAAAAGCTGCGATCCGCCGCGGCAATAGCGTCGAGGCCGCTCCAGACGACTGGGTTCGGTTCCGCCACGCCTTTCCAACGATCCGCGGGAGACTGAGAAATCGGCGCCGAAGGCGCCGCGTCCGGCTTGGCGACGGGAGGATTGGAAGCCCCTGAAACACGACGCAAGGGGGTTACAAGACCACCAGGCCGGTCGGAATCCTGGCGCATGCCAAGCACGGAGCGCAGCTTCCACGCGACGAACAGGGCCACAAGCGCAAATATGATGGTCGGCAGATCGAATTCCGGCATCGCCTTAAGCTCCTCGCTGCCTGCGGCAACCTCTGCCGCTCACGCCGCTCCACCTCAATAACTAGGCGCGGCCAAGCGTTTTGGCTAGGAGCATGACCAGCGGCGCTAAGGGATCACAGCTGGCAAGCTTCGGCGATCCTGCCATTTCTTGGTTGTGAGGAGACCCGGATGGGGTGCGGAAAAGGGCAAGCCGCATGAAGGTCATCGGCGTCGCCGGCGCTGGCGCATGGGGTTTGGCGCTTGCCAACGCCGCCGCCGCCGCCGGCCGCACAGTCGTCCTGTGGGGTCGCGACGGCGCCCAGATGCATGCGATGGCGGCGACCCGACGCAGCGAGCGCCTGCCTGGCGTCGATTTGGCGCACCTCGTCGAGGCGACGTCCGATCTTTCGGAGTTTAGGGGATGTGACGCGATTCTCGTCGCGACGCCGGCTCAGGCGAGTCGCGAAATGGCGCTGCGGCTGGCGACAGTAGCGGGGTCCGCGCCGCTCGTGTCCTGCGCCAAGGGCATCGAGCGGGACACGCACGCGTTCATGACCGAGGTGCTTGCCCAGGCCGCGCCGGGTCGCGCCAGAGCCATCCTTTCCGGGCCCTCGTTCGCCGCCGACGTTGCGGCAGGGCTGCCGACCGCTGTGACGATCGCCTCGGCGGACGAAGGGCTGGCGCGCGCGCTCTGTGAGGCGCTGCGCGGACCGACCTTGCGGCTTTACCATTCGACAGACGTTCGCGGCGTCGAGATCGGCGGGGCGGCCAAGAACGTGCTCGCCATCGCATGTGGAGTGGCTGTCGGCCGAGGGCTTGGCGCGAGCGCGACCGCCGCGTTGGTGGCTCGCGGATTCGCCGAGCTTCGCCGCTTTGGCGAGGCTTTTGGCGCGCGGGGATCGACCCTGATGGGTCTCTCGGGGCTGGGCGACCTTGTGTTGACCTGCTCTTCGCCGCAATCGCGCAACTTCGCGTTTGGCTTGGCGCTCGGGCGAGGCGCGAGCGTAGCCGAAGCAGGATCTGGCAAACTCGCCGAGGGCAGGTCTACCGCGCTTGCGCTGATTGAGTTGGCTCGCGAACGCGGCGTCGACATGCCGATCGCCAGTTGTGTCGAAGGGCTGATCGACGGCTCCCTCGACGTCGCCGGAGCGGTGAGCGCGCTGCTCGCCCGACCTCCGAAGGGAGAAGAATGAGGCTCCAAGCGTTTTGCAATTTGCGCCGCTCCTCACTTAGCCTCGGCGCGTTCTAGGAAACGCAAACTTGGGAAGCGAGTTTGCAATGGCGCACTGGCTGTTCAAGAGCGAGCCTTCGGCCTGGTCATACGAGAGAGTGGCGGGACTTGGCGCCGCGGGCACGGACTGGAGCGGCGTGCGCAACCATACAGCCAAGCTCAACATGCAGGCGATGAAGGTCGGCGAGCAGGCCTTCTTCTACCATTCGAACGAGGGAAAAGAGATCGTCGGGATCGTCGAGGTCTGCAAGCCCTATCGGCCCGACCCGACGGACGCGACGGCCAAGTTCGGGATGGTGGACGTGCGCGCCGTGCGCCCGCTGCCGCGACGCGGTGACGCTGGAAGAGGCGAAGAGCGGATAAGCGTCTGGCCAAGATGGCGCTCGTCACGCAGTCCCGCCTCTCCGTTCAGCCCGTGACCGACGCCGAGTGGGCGGTGATTTGCAAGCTCGGTGGCCTTTGAGCGGGCGCGCGCCTTAGACCAAAGCGCCGCGCAGACCGGCTTGTCGCTCTTTCCCTCGTTAGGGCATAGTTGCGTCTTAGCTTTTCGCGCGAGAGCGGAACTCCGCGCGACGAATTGCTCGGGAGGAGCCCCATGTCCGACAAAACTTATGACGTTCCGGCGGAATGGGCGAAGCGCGCCTGGGTCAATGCGGCCAAGTACGAGGAGATGTACGAGCGGTCGGTGAGCGATCCGGAAGGCTTTTGGGCCGAGCACGGCAAGCGCATCGAGTGGTTCAAGCCATTCACCAAGGTCAAGAACACGTCGTTCGACGCCAAGAACGTCTCGATCAAATGGTTCGAAGACGGCGTCACCAATGTCGCGCACAATTGCATCGATCGGCATCTCCCGAAGCGCGCCAACCAGACGGCGATCATCTGGGAAGGCGACGATCCTTCGAAGTCGAAGCACGTCACCTATGCCGAGCTTGCGCGTCGCGTCGGGCTGTTCGCCAATGTGCTGAAAGCTCACGGCGTCAAGAAAGGCGACCGGGTCACAATTTACCTGCCCATGATTCCCGAAGCGGCCTATGCGATGCTGGCTTGCGCGCGCATCGGGGCGATCCATTCGGTCGTGTTCGGCGGCTTCTCGCCCGAGGCGATCGCAGGCCGGATCGCGGACGCCAAATCCGACGTCGTCATCACCGCGGACGAGGGTCTTCGCGGCGGCCGGAAAGTTCCGCTCAAGGCCAACGTCGACGCGGCGATCGAGAAAGTGGGCGGCGTCAAGACAGTAATCGTTGTCAGGCATACGGGCGAACACATCGGTTGGCGGCACGGGCGAGATGTGTGGCTGGATGAAGCCGAAAGGGCGGTGAGTGCGGACTGCCCGTGCGAGCCGATGAGTGCGGAGGACCCGCTGTTCATTCTCTACACGTCAGGGTCGACGGGCGCCCCAAAGGGCGTTCTGCACACCACTGGAGGCTATCTCGTCTTCACCTCGATGACCCATCAATATGTCTTCGATTATCATGATGGCGACATTTATTGGTGCACGGCCGACGTCGGCTGGGTGACGGGCCACAGCTACATTCTCTACGGGCCTCTGGCCAACGGCGCGACGACGCTCATGTTCGAAGGCGTCCCGAATTATCCGTCGTTGAGCCGGTTCTGGGAGGTCATCGACAAGCACAAGGTCAACATTTTCTACACGGCGCCGACTGCGATCCGGTCGCTGATGGGTGCGGGCGAGGAACCCGTGAAAAGAACAAACCGCGCTTCTCTGCGCCTCCTCGGTTCTGTCGGCGAACCGATCAATCCGGAGGCCTGGGAATGGTATCATCGCGTCGTGGGAGATGGCCGTTGCCCGGTCGTCGACACCTGGTGGCAGACCGAGACCGGCGGCATTCTCATCTCTCCGTTGCCGGGCGCCACAAAGCTCAAGCCCGGTTCTGCGACACGGCCTTTCTTCGGCGTCGTTCCGGAGATTGTCGATGCCGAGGGCAGGGTTCAGGAAGGGGCGTGCGAGGGAAATCTGGTCATTGCCGACTCGTGGCCTGGTCAGGCGCGCACGATCTTCGGCGATCACGCTCGCTTCGTGAACACTTACTTTGCTGCCTATCCCGGTAAGTATTTTACAGGCGATGGCGCGCGCCGCGACGCAGACGGCGACTACTGGATCACAGGGCGCGTCGACGACGTGATCAACGTCTCCGGCCATCGCATGGGAACGGCGGAGGTCGAGAGCGCCCTCGTCGCCCATTCGAAAGTCTCGGAAGCCGCGGTTGTCGGTTATCCGCACGACATAAAGGGGCAGGGCATTTACGCCTATGTGACCTTGATGACCGGCGTCGAGTTGAGCGAAGATCTGCGCAAAGAACTGGTCGCTTGGGTGCGCAAGGAGATCGGCCCGTTCGCCTCTCCTGACCTTGTTCAGTTCGCGCCCATGTTGCCAAAGACGCGCTCTGGCAAAATCATGCGCCGTATCCTGCGTAAGATCGCGGAGAACGAGTATGGCGCGCTCGGCGACACGTCGACTCTGGCCGATCCTGCGGTCGTCACCGATCTCATTGGCAATAGGCAGAACCGGGGCAAGGGCTGAGTCTCCCCCTCAGCCAAGCTCATCGCGCGCCTACTCAGCGGTGACTTCCTTCGAGGGAGGCAGGCGTCCGAGCTGGCGCAGCGCTTCTGTCATCGCGATGGTCGCGGCGATCCCCACATTCAACGAGCGCAGGCGAGGTTGAATGGGGATGTACAACCGGGCGTCAGCCGATGCGTGGACGGCTTCGGGAACGCCCGACGATTCCCGCCCGACCATGATAATATCCGTGTCACGGAAGGCGAAATCCCACAGAGGCGTTTCGCCTTTTGTGGTCAACAGCACCAGTCGGCGTTGGCTGGCCGCGCGCCATGACGCGAAACTGCCCCAGGAACCAAAAATCTCCATCGCGAGCGTGTTGAGATAGTCCATCGCGCCGCGCCGGAAGCGGCTATCGTTGATTTCGAAATCCGGCCGGCTCGATGATGGCTGCGTCGACGCCGAGGCACGCGCAGGTTCGCATCATGGCGCCGGTATTCTGCGCAATATCGGGCTCGAACAAAGCGAGCATGAGCGGCGCCGGAGAGTTGATCATTTCGGGCGCGAGAGGAAAGAGTAGACGTCGGAACGGCTAATCGGAAAATGCTCCGGAACGGAGATATCGGTGAAGCGCGCGGCTATGGACATCCAATTCGATCGATGCGAAAAGCCGCGTCGAACCAATTCAAGGTCGTGGCCCCGCGGGCGCCGGGGCGACACGCGCGTTGGGGGTTGAATTGACAATCAATGGATCGAGTTCGACGATGTTTCCTTGGCGTGGCCAGCTTCGAGGCGCCTGCACTGGCCATGGCCCGCAAAATGCTTTCCTCGCCAACGCTTGAGTGAAAGCTCGCTGACCCGCTGCCGATCGACTTCTTCCTCATCAATTCCCCGCCTCCACGTCCATCAGAGATCCAAAATATGAGCGGCCCCTCGACCTACGTTCCCAAAAGCGCCATTGGGAGATGGTTTGAATCGCGTCTCCCAGTGATGGGCTTGGTTCATTCCTCGTTTATCGCCTATCCGGTGCCGCGCAACCTGAACTACATGTGGACGTTCGGCGCAATTCTGTCGTTCATGCTCATCGCGCAGATCCTGACCGGCATTGTTCTCGCCATGCACTTTGTTCCGTCGGCGAACGAGGCGTTTTCCTCAGTCGATAATATCATGCGCAACGTCAACTACGGCTGGCTGATCCGCTACTTGCATTCAAACGGCGCGTCGCTCTTCTTTTTCGCCTGCTATATCCATATGTTCCGCGGGCTCTATTACGGCTCCTTCAAGCCGCCGCGCGAACTCCTCTGGATCATCGGCGTCATCATCTACTTCCTGATGATGGCGACGGCTTTTACGGGTTACGTTCTGCCTTGGGGCGCGATGAGCTTGGCGGGCGCGACCGTCATCACCAACCTCGTCTCAGCCATTCCGCTTGTCGGCAACTCGGTCGCCCACTGGCTCTGGGGCGGATTTGCGGTTGGCGGACCAACGTTGAACCGATTCTTCTCGCTGCACTATCTTGTGCCCTTTATCATTGCGGCGTTCGTCGGACTTCACGTTTGGGCGCTCCACGTGGCCGGGCAAAACAATCCTGACGGCGTCGAGGTGAAAGACGTTCAGCGCGATACCGTCGCCTTCACGCCCTACGCCACGATGAAGGATGTGGTCGGCCTCTCGATCTTCCTCATTCTTTACGCCTGGCTGGTGTTCTACATTCCCAACTATCTGCTCGACGCCGACAATTCGAACCCAGCCAATCCTCTGGTGACGCCCGCCCATGTCGTGCCTGAATGGTACTTGCTGCCGTTCTACGCCATGCTGCGCGCGATCCCGAGCAAGCTCATGGGCGTGTTGATCATGTTCTCGGCGATCGTTGTGCTCGCGTTGATCCCCTGGCTCGACCGCTCGCCGGTCAAGTCGGCGAAGTACCGGCCGTCCTATCGCGTTTTCTTCTGGGTCTTCGTCGCGATCTGTGTCGGCCTTGGCTACCTCGGTTCGCAGGAACCGACCGAGGGGTTGGCGCTCATCGCGCGGATCCTCACCTTCGGCTACTTTGCGTTCTTTCTCATCATCATGCCCGTTCTGAGCTTCACCGAGAAGACGAAGCCGATTCCGACCTCGATCGCCGACGCGGTGCTCACGAAGACGAAGACCGCGGTTGCTGCGGCAGGCTGATGCGGACCGGCTCCCAGGGAAGTTCTATGATGATCCGTATCAAGTTTTCCGCCTTTGCCCTCGCGGCCATGGCGCTCGCCTTCGCGAGCGCGTCAGCCGTGGTCGCGCAGAGCGACGCTGAACAACCGAAGCCCCCCCGCCAGGACTGGAGCTTCTCGGGGATGTTCGGCATCTACGACAAGGGCCAGCTTCAGCGCGGATTTCAGGTCTACAAGGAAGTCTGCAGCACCTGCCATGCTCTGAGCATTCCTTTCCGCACGCTCACCGATCCCGACGGGCCGGGCTTCAGCGAGGATCAGATCCGGACGCTGGCCGCCACCTATCAAGTCACCAACGCTCAGCCCAACGATAAGGGCGAGATCTTCAAGCGTCCCGGAACGACAGCCGATTACATTCCTCGACCTGAAGCCTATGCGAACGACCAGGCCGCGGCTGCGGCCTTCGGCAAAGCGCCGCCCGACATGGCCTTGCTGGCCAAAGCAAGAAAGTATGAGCGCGGCTTTCCGTGGTTCATCTTCGACGCGCTGCCTGGGCTGGAATATCAGGAGATCGGCGCCGACTACATCCACGCGATCCTGACCGGGTACACCAAGCCCGACGATCCGCAGTGGAACTTGTATTATCCGGGACACAAGATCGCGATGCCGCAGCCGATCACCGACGGCGCGGTCGACTACAAGGACGGCACTAAGCCGACTTTGGACAATTACTCGAAGGACATCGCCGCTTTCCTGAGTTGGGCTGCCGAACCGAATCTGCCTGAGCGAAAAGAGATCGGCTTCAGGGTCATGATCTTCCTTCTCGTGTTCGCGGTGTTGCTCTACCTCGTGAAGAAGCGGATTTGGGCTTCCGTGCACTAAGGGGTAGCGCGCAGGCGGCCTCAGTTTGTGAGCTTCATCCACCGGCCTCATCCTGAGGCGCCTTTGCCGAAGGCAAGGGCCTCGAAGGATGATCCAGCGGGAAATGAAAGACAACGTAACGCCGCTTGGAGGCTCGTTGGAGCGTCCTTCGAGGCCGCTTCGCGGCGCCTCAGGACGAGGTGGGTGCGTGTTCCTCTAAAGGACGCAACCCGCGGGAGCCGTGCCGCTCTCGTGGAGCGGGGTGAAAATGTCCAAAGCAATTGTCGGCGTTATCGGCGGCTCGGGCGTTTATGAGCTTCCCGGACTGACTGACCTGCGGGAGGAGCACATCGCGACTCCCTGGGGCGATCCTTCCGATGCGCTGCGCTTTGGTAGAGTGGGTGAAACGCAAGCCGTCTTTCTGGCGCGCCATGGCCGCGGCCATCGCTTCTCACCCTCGACGATCAACTACCGCGCCAACATCGATGCGCTGAAGCGCGTCGGCGTCACCGACATCATTGCGCTCTCGGCTTGCGGCTCGTTCCGCCGCGAACTTTATCCCGGCATGTTCGTGATGATCGATCAGTTCGACGATCGCACTTATAAGCGCCAGACGACCTTCTTCGGGGACGGCTGCGTCGCCCACGTCTCGATGGCGCACCCGATCGCGCCGCTGCTGCGCCGGCGCCTCGTCGCCGCGGCCGAAGCCGAGAAAATTGCTTGCCGCGATGGAGGGACCTACGTCTGCATTGAAGGTCCGCAATTTTCGTCGCTGGCTGAGTTGCTTGGCTTCCAGGCGCGTGGCGCGGACGTCATCGGCATGACAGGCGCGACGGAAGCCAAACTGGCGCGCGAGGCCGAGATTTCCTACGCGACGATCGCCATGGTCACCGACTATGACTGCTGGCATGAGGAGCATGGCGCGGTGGATGTGGCCGCCGTGATCAAGGTCATGGGCGAGAACGCCAACAAAGCGAGCGCGGTCGTCGCCCGTACGCTGCGCGAATTCCCGGCTGAACACGAGGCCTGTCCGGTCGGATCGGATCGTTCGCTCGAGTATGCCCTCATCACGAATCCTGCGCACCGCGACGCTGATCTGATCAAAAAGCTCGACGCAGTCGCCGGACGCGTGTTGCGCGCCAGCTGAACTGCAGTTCCTTCACGAGTTCGCGGCGCCGGATAGGGCCTGCGGCTTGCCTAGCTTCAGGCATTCAAGGACAATAGAGCGCCGAAGCACGGGGCGGCTTTGCTCGGTACGGATTCGGGGAATCCATGATCAGGGGTACGTTCGAGCGTGTTTTGTTCGCGGCGCGGTTTCTTCTCGCGCCTCTCTATCTGGCGCTTGCAATCAGCCTCGTCGCAATTCTGGCGAAGGCCGGCCTCCACCTCTATGAACTCCTTACGCAGCTTCCGAATCTGAACGACGAACAGGTTCTGTTGTCTGAACTGGCGATCGTGGATCTGACGCTTACCGCGTCGCTGGTCGTGATCGTGTTTCTCTCCGGTTACACCAATTTCGTGGCTCCCGTCGCCTCGCGGAAGGACGACGGGCGGCCGCATTGGATTGCCGAGATCGACTTCACCGAGCTGAAGCTCAAGCTGATGGCCTCCATTGTCGCCATTTCCGCCATCAAGCTGCTCGAGGCGTTCATGAACCTCGACCATGAATCCGATCGCGAGCTTTATTGGCTTGTCGGCATTCACCTGACCTTCGTCGTTTCGACGCTGGTCCTGGCGATCTCCGATCGGATCAGCCACCACACGCATCCGTCCAACGGCGATTCCGAAGACGCCTGACGGCTATTTTTCCAGAACGACTTTCCTGCACTCGGGCGGCAGCGCCGCCATTGGCAGCGGCGGTTTTGGCTTGCCCGGGCGGGGATGCAGCGCCTCGTCGGTGAACCACCAGGCGAGCGACTTGTCGCAGCCGTCGCCGGGCGGGACAGGGTCCTGCGGCTCGCAGCTGGACTCGCCCGCCGGGCACTTGATGCGGATGTGGAAATGGTAGTTGTGCCCCCAATAGGCGCGCACCTTGTTCATCCACGGCTGGCCCCTCGCTGTTTCGCAGAGGGCCTTTTTGATCGCGGCGTTGACGAAGATGCGCTCGACCTCCGGCTCCTCGGCGGCCGCCCTGATGACCGCGCCTTGCGCGGGCGTCCAATGCGCCGTGACCGAGCGCCCGTCCTCGCTCACCATGTCGACCGCCGACATAGTCTCGCGTTCTTCCCTCGATAGCGTGCGGTTCGGCATCGGAGTGAGCCAGATGTCGGCGTCGAGCCCCACCTGGTGGGAGGCGTGTCCGGTCAGCATCGGGCCGCCGCGCGGCTGCGAAATGTCGCCGACCAGAATGCCGTTCCAGACGCCCTCGGCCTTCGCTTTGCGTGAGAAGCGCTCGAGGAAGCCGATCATCGCTGGGTTTCCCCACATACGATTGCGCGACAGGCGAACGACCTGCCAGGCCTCTCCGTCGACCGGCAGCGCCTTTGCTCCGGCGAGACAGCCGCGCGAGTAGAAGCCGATCGAGCGTGCCTGGGCTTCGACCGGAGTCAGCGCCCGGCCGAACACCTGTTTGGCGGGAAGCTTCGGGTCGGCGGGATTGGCGAGCGGGGGCAAAGGTTTGGAGTCGAGCGTCCCCTTGTCCTGGGCGAACGCGAACGAGCCCCCGGCGAATGTGAAGAGCGCCAGAGCGAGACTGAACGACAGTGAGCGTATGAGCATTCGTCGCTGATCCATGACCGGGCAGGCGACTCAGAAGCGGCTTGCCAAGTATGGCGCTTTAGCACAGCGTCTCCAACGGGCTGGATCATTCACGATTTCGTAAGCCGACTTTGAAAAAGTCTTTTGGCGCCGCCAATGGATTGTTAAGGATCGGGCCATGCAGGGTCGTCTTTTTGGCCGACGGGGCGCCCATCCTCAGACCTCGTCCTGAGGCGCGGAGCGCCTCGAGGCGAATCCAGGTTTCGCGGAACGCGGGGGCGATCGAGCGCGCGGGCGTTGGCTTGGCGTCGGGAGCGGCTCTCCTCATGGCTGGTTGCGCGGGTCCCACAGTTCAGACCGGTCAGCCTCAGAAGGCGGGCCTGACGTCGACCGACGGCGCCACCGTTGAACTCGCCTCGTTCGAGAACTCAGCCTTCCCTTATCACGGCGTGATCCCGAATTATCAGGAGACGGGCAAGACCCGGCCATTCCTCGACGTTGACGAGAACGGCCGGCTTGGCCATTCCTCGCCCCGCGGCGGCATCCACTGGGAGGACCAGACCTACAGCGACCGCAGCGTGCTGCTCGCCGCGCCCCAATCATTCGACCCGGCCAAGCCCGGGGTGATCATAGTTTTCTTCCACGGCAACAACGCGACGCTGTCGCGCGATGTCATCGCCCGCCAGCAGATCGTGCGACAGCTCTCCGATTCGGGCCTCAACGCGGTGCTGGTGGCGCCGCAACTCGCGGTGGACGCGCAGGATTCGAGCGCCGGACGATTCTGGTCGGCTGGCGGGTTCGCCGCCTTTCTCGGCGAGGCGCAGTCGAAGCTCGGCGAACTCTATCCCAACGCGCGCGGCGCCTTCCGGCGGATGCCAATCGTCATCGTCGCCTATAGCGGCGGCTATCTTCCGGCTGCCTACTCTCTGGCCGTCGGCGGCGATTCCGGTCGGGTGCGTGGCCTGGTGCTGCTCGACGCGCTCTACGGCGAACGCGACAAATTCGTGAACTGGGCGGAGGGGCCGGGGCGCAACGCCTTTTTCGTCAGCGCATATTCGACTTCGTCGCAGGCCGGCAACGACGCGATCCGACGCGAACTCGAAGCTGCCGGCGTACCGACCGTGAGCGGCTTGCCGGCGCGGCTCTCGCCCGGGGTCGCCGCCTTCGTCGACGCGGGCTCAGTCGACCACAACGACTTCGTCACCTCGGCCTGGGGCGGCGCCCCGCTGCGCGACATCTTCTCCCGTATCGGCGGGTAGCGTCGGACCTCCGGCTCGCAATCGCCCTCATGCTGAGGAGCCTTGCGAAGCACGGCGTCTCGAAGCATGCTCGCGACGCCCTTTGCAGCGTTAGGGTTGAACTGCATCGTCATCTACCCTGTTGCGTGACGATCGATGGTTCGGACGCTTGCGTTTGCGATCGCGACGCTGTTGCGCATGGGGGCGACGATGGGGACCATTTTGGGCTTGCCGCTGTGGACGAGGCGTTCGAAGAAGACGCGCATGGCGGGGCCGTGATTGCGTGCGGCCAAGCGGCCATGAAGAGGGCGCGCTTGAGGCCTGCGCGTCCGCCCCAGCCTGTCGGGCCGCACGGTAAGAGCTGAAGATCGTCTAGGGACATGGGGCGATCGTACCTGAACGTAGATGACTACCGGCGTCGGGCGAAAGCGCGCCTGCCTCAGGGCTTGTTCGAATTCGTGGCAGGCGGGACAGAGGATCAATTTGGCGTGGATGAGTTGCGCCGCGTTATGGAGGCGCTGCGATTCGTCCCGCCCGTGCTCATCGATGTCAGCGATCGATCGTTAGAGACCGAGTTGTTCGGCGTGAAGCGCGGCGGGCCTCTCATCGTGGCGCCGACCGGGTCCGCTGGGCTGATGTGGCACAAAGGCGAGATTGCGCTCGCACAGGCCTCGGCCGCTGTCGGCGCGCCGTTCTGTGTCTCCACCAATTCGATCACGGCAATCGAAGAGATTGCAGCAGCATCCGAGGCGCGTTTGTGGGTGCAAATCTATCGGCACCTTGACCGTTCAATAGCCGATCAGCTGATTGACCGCGCCGCCCGCGTGGGCGCCGAGGCAATCGTGATCACCGTCGACATGCCGGTCCTACCGAAACGGGAACACAATAGCCGCAACGGGCTTGTGCCCCTTCAGCCTCGCATGCGGACGGTCGTGGACGTCGCTCTTCACGCGCCTTGGTTCTTCAATGTGCTATGCCGCTACCTCGTCGCGGACGGAATGCCGTGCTTCGAGCACTACCCGGGTGAGTATCGAACGCCGATCACTCGGCCTCGGAAGGCGCAAGCGAGGGTCGCCGACAATGTGACTTGGGACGAGATCGCCTCTATTCGCAGGCGCTGGCCGGAAAGTTCATCCTTAAGGGGATTACTCGTCCCGAGGACGCTTTGCTGGCGGCGGAGCATGGAGCCGACGCGATTGTGGTCTCGAACCATGGCGGCCGAAATCTGGACTTTGCGGTGACGGCGGCCAGAGCCCTCCCCCGTATTGCGGACGCAGTCGGAACGCGGCTGACGGTTTTGGCGGACGGGGGAGTGCGACGCGGCAGCGACGTGGTGAAGTTGGTTGCGCTTGGCGCGAAGGGGGTTCTTGTCGGTCGGTCGGCCTTGTATGGCGTCGCCGTCGGCGGACGGGCCGGCGCCGAACACGTCCTCGAGATCCTCAACGACGAGATTTTGCGGACCATGGCCTATCTCGGAAAGACGCGCGTCGCCGCCCTGTCCCGCTCCGATCTCGACCCACTGACTGTCGCCGCTCTCATCGGATAGGTTTCATCAGTTGCGACAGCGCCTCCGGCCTCGGAGGATGGGCGCGCACAGCGTCCTCGTTGACGTCGACGCCCCAGCCCGGAGCATCCGGCGCGGTCAGCACGCCGTCTTTGATCGAAGGCGTCCAGGTAAAGCATTCATCCAGCCACGGCACTTCATCGATGTCGATCTCCATGATACGGAAGTTCGGCAACGTGGCGCAGAACTGCGCGCTGATCGCGGTCGCCAAATGTCCGTAGAAATTGTGCGGCGCGACGTTCAGCTCATAAGCGTCAGCCATGGCGGCGATCTTCAGAGACTCTCCAAAGCCGTTCCAGATTGCGTCGACGATGGCTACGTCGAAGGAGCCTGCCTCAAAATAGGGGCGATAGTCGCGCCGACCGAGCAGGCTCTCGCCGGACGCGATCGGCGTCTTGATCGAAGCCCGAAGCCGCGCCAGCGCAGGCGGGTCGTAAAGGTCGACTTCCAGCCAGGCGAGCTTGATGGGCTCGAGCGCCGCGGCGATCCCTTTGAGGGTCTCGGGGCGAAAATTGAAGTTGAGGTCGAGGAAGATCTGCAATCCGGCGCCGCCTCCTCGCCGGAAGGCGGTCATCTCGTCGACGATCTCGGTTATCAGTCCCGGCGGCGGGTTGAGCGCGGGCGCGTAGGCGGTCTGACCGAATCCGGGCATGTAGACGGACGCGATTTCGCCTCCGAAGCGGATGATGTTCGTCTTCAGTCCGTTGAAGCCAGCCTTCACGACTTCGCGAGCATGATCCTCGACATGCTGCAAAGAACGGATCGCAGGCTTGCCAAGAACCTCGTGAAAAGCGAGACGCCGTGTGCCGCAGTGGGACCAATAGAGCTCGAGGCGCCGCCGCACAGGGCCGCCGAACAGCATGTAGACCGGCACACCGTAGGCTTTGCCCTTGATGTCGAGCAACGCATTCTCGATGGCCCCGATCGCCTGCGCGTTGATGCCTCCGGCAAGCTGGCGCGACATGGCGTAGAGGAGAGCAACAATGCGCTCGCTCTCGAGAGGATTGACGCCGATGATCAGCGCGCCCATAGCGCGCACCACGGCCGTCAATCCTGAACTGCCGTAACCCTCATTGAACTCGGACCAGCCGACGACGCCGCATTCGGTCGTAATCTTGAGGAACGACAGCGTCCGCCAACCAGCGTCGCAATGAAGGTCTTCGACCGCCGCGATTTTCATGTCATCTCCATGTGTTCTGCGAAAGGTGCAGCTATAGAGCCAGCGTTGCAATCATCGGATCCGGCCGGACTGTCGCAGCCTTCGTCGACGCGGGCTCGGTCGATCACAACGATTTCGTAACGTCGGCGTGGGGCGGCGGCGCCTTGCGCGACGTCTTCTCGCGCATTGGCGGATAGCGGAAAACTCGAGATGCAACGTCAAAGCGGCTTCGACGGCCTTCAATCGTCGCTGTCGAGATGCTTCTTGAACTTCTCGAGATCGTCGCCCTTAAGGGTGCTTTCTGCGATGGAATTCCAGACCGTCCCAGCCTCTTTTTTCGATATTGCGTCATTGGCCGGCCGGAGCTGAAACACCAAATCGTAGGGATTGGTGATGGTCCGGCTCGTTGACGTCCACCCGTAGACCGTGAACGTCTTCAGAGCGGGATCAAGCGTGGCGCTCGCGGAGTTGACCGTGTTGCCTGTCGAGGACTTCTTGCTGCCTGCGCGAATGGCCGCGAGGACCTTATCGATCCGGTCCTTGTCGCCTTGCAGGCTGATGCTCACGGTTCCGTCGGGGACGTTGCGAGCATAGCCGGCGAGGTTGTACATGATCGCTTGCTTCTGGATCATCGCCCGGAAGCCAACCTTCTGAATCTTTTCGCCGCTGACGGCGCCTTTTATGGCCTCTTGCTGGGCGCTTGCCTCGCGCGCGACCGAGGTAGCGGTCGCGCACAGGAGGCACGCTGCAAACAGCATTGCGATCCGGCACACCGCCAGTTTCATATTGCTCTCCGTCCGTTCGGCGGGAGATAACGAACCACCCCGCGCCGACGGTCGACGTTATATCGCTTTTCGATGCGGTTGGAGCGCTGAACTGCGGCGCGACCAGAGCAAGGCAGGAGCGCGCTATTGCGGCCGGGGAGCTGTCATCGCGGCCGGCCGCGACCAGAAATGAACGTCTTAAATGCCCAGTCAGACCTTCCGCAGACCTGCGTCTTGCTCAAGTTGAGCACACGCAGGCCTGCGGTCGGATCGATAGAACTGATCGGTCGTCCTTAGTCGACAGCCTCTGGTGTTTTCGTCAGCTGCTTCAGTCCGTCACGCTCGAGCAGCGCCGGCACATAGGCGTGAATGCCGGGCTGTAGATCCTGCAGAGAGACAAAACGCCCATCCGCCAACCGCAGACCGTCGCGATAGAGGCCGGCCTCGCGTTGAGCGAAAGTCGTCTCTGTTTCCGCGCCGACATGGAGAGCCGTCTGCAAGGCAGTCGGAATGTCGGTCAGCATCACCCTGGTGTCGCATTGCATGCAAACTGCGGTACGGGGGTCGCCGGCCGAGGCAAAACCAATCGAACCGCTCGGAAACCGCGTCGTCACATAAATCTCGCCCTCACGGGCAGGACGCGATCCATACATCTCCAACGAGTAGTCGCACATGACAGGCTCCTGCACTTTGCGAGCCCCCCGTTCCTATTGCTGATGAACGTCCTTATTGGCCATTAACTCGCGAGCGTAGTTGCGCATTAGGGCATTATTGAGAGCGACGTTTTCAAACAAGGCGCGACGACTCGCTCGCTTCTCTTGGAAAGCCATTTTTGAAGGCGACGGCGGCGCAACCTTGAGCGCTGAACGCGCAAAACCATCGCAAATTGCCCAACGTCGCGCCGACTGTGATGACAAAATATTTTTTGATGGATCGGCGCCATGACGCTCCGGACGATCCGAAGCCAAAGCGCGCCACGGTCACGCGCGGCGCCGGATACTTTGCGCCGGATCGGGGGTGGGTAGGAAAGGATCGAAACGTCGAGGCGGCGCCCTGCCTGCTCCGACCTCTTGAGCGGGCGAAGGTCGGGAGCCGCGCCGACCCCGCCCTTTGAAGGAACCGCGGCGCTACTCCGCCATTGTCTCGCCCGAGCCGCCGAACTCCGCCGGAAAGTCCTTGAGCTTCGGCAGGCCGTCCTTAATCGGCAGCACGGACTCCTGATAGTTGACGTGCACCTCAGGCTTGAAGTTGAGGGTCGGAATCGAGGCGGAGTACACGTCGACCATGCCGAGCGGCGGATGGTTGGTCATCATATGACCGCCGCAGGTCTTGCAGTACTGGCGCTCGCTCCCCGGGGTCTTCGCGAACGTCGCGATCTGGTCCCGTCCCTTCGTGACCTTCACGGCGTCTGGCTTCCAGAGGCTGAAGGCGTTGACCGGGCCGGCCGACCAGGAGCGGCAGGATTGGCAATGGCAATAGCCCATCGCTTCGGGCGCGCCTTCGACTTCGATCTCGACCGCGCCGCAGAAACAGCGCCCCTTGTGAGCCATCGTGTCCTCCACTGATATCTCGTGGTCCAAAGCCCGCGAGCGATGCACAAGCTTTATTCGATCGGGCCTCAAAAGGATACCCGAGGGCGGGAGGACGCGGCGTCCCGTTTGCGATTTGCAGCATCACAATTGTGATGAACACGGCGGAATCGATCTCAAGGGTTAACCGCAATCGCCAATTCAAAATCTCGCCGGCTCGCGCCAAGTCATCGCCACATAGGGCGGGCAGACTTGCGACGACGGACGAGACGGACGAAGCTCAGCCTTTCTGCGAGCTTCGTTGCACGCGACGGTTTCCGGATTGTTCCCGGTTGACCGTGTGGGTATGAACTTGCTTGGATTTTGCGCGCCATCATTTCAGGCGCGCCTCTAGGGGGACCCAGGGATGATCGAGAACGGCGCGCACAATGTGGAGTTCGGCGCGGATCGGTTCGGCTTCCGCGATCTTGCCGCCATTCACTGGAATCTCGGCGCGGCGCAACTCTACGAGCACGCTTTGCAGCGCAACGAAGCGCGAATCGCCGCGCATCGGACCGCTCGTGGCGGATACCGGGATTCATACGGGACGCAGCCCGAAGGATAAGTTCGTGGTGCGCGACGGCAATACGGAAGCGGTCGTCTGGTGGGACAACAACAATGCAATGACGGTCGAGCATTTCGACGCTCTGCTCGCCGACTTCATCGCCCACGCCAAGGGCAAGACCCTGTTCGCTCAGGACCTTTGCGGGGGCGCGGATCCAGGCTTGCGCTTGCGGGCGCGCGTCTTCACCGAATACGCTTGGCATTCGCTCTTCATCCGCAATCTGCTGATCCGTCCGCTGGCCGAAGAACTGGCCGCCTTCGTGCCGGAACTCACGATCGTCGATCTGCCGTCGTTCCGCGCCGACCCCAAGCGGCATGGCGCGCGAAGCGAGACGATCATCGCCTGCGACTTCTCGCGCAAGATCGTGCTGATCGGCGGCACGAGCTATGCGGGCGAGATGAAGAAGTCGGTGTTCACCGTCCTCAACTATCTGCTGCCGTCGAAGCAGGTCATGCCGATGCATTGCTCGGCCAACACCGGCAAGGACGGCGACTCGGCGATCTTCTTCGGACTGTCCGGCACCGGCAAGACCACGCTCTCGGCTGATCCCACCGCGCGCTCATCGGTGACGACGAGCACGGGTGGGGCCGCAACGGAATCTTCAATTTCGAGGGCGGCTGCTACGCCAAGGCGATCAAGCTGTCGCGCGAGGCAGAGCCCGAGATCTATGCGACGACGGAACGGTTCGGCACCGTCATGGAGAATGTCACGCTCGATCCGGAGTTGCGGACGCCCGACTTCGACGACGATTCCAAGACCGAGAACACCCGGATCGCCTATCCGCTCAACTTTATCGCCAACGCTTCCGAGACTGGCCGCGCCGGCCATCCCAAGAACATCATCATGCTGACCTGCGACGCGTTCGGCGTGCTGCCGCCGATCTCCAAACTCGATCCGGCGCAGGCGATGTATCATTTCCTGTCGGGCTACACCGCCAAGGTCGCGGGCACCGAAAAGGGCGTGACCGAGCCTCAGGCGACGTTTTCAACCTGTTTCGGCGCGCCGTTTCTGCCGCTGCATCCGACCGTCTACGGCAACCTTCTGCGCGACATGGTCGCGCGGCATCACGTGGATTGCTGGCTCGTCAATACCGGATGGACTGGCGGCAAGTTCGGCGCCGGAAGGCGCATGCCGATTCGGGTGACGCGTCGTTTGGTCGCAGCCGCACTCGACGGTTCGTTGCATCGTGTCGAGTTCCGCACCGACCCGCACTTTGGCCTCGCGGTGCCGGCTCAGGTGCCCGGCGTCGAACCCCATATTCTCGATCCGATCAAGACCTGGCGCAACAAAGGCGAATTCGCCGAGGTGGCTGGTCGTCTCGTTCAGATGTTCCGCGACAATTTCAAGCGATTCGAGACTCACGCCGATGAGCGCGTGCGCGCCGCCGGCCCGACCCCGCGCATTGCGCTGGCGTGAGGGACCGGAGCGAACTTGGCGCAATGCGCGGTGAGCACGTGTCGTCATTCCAGCGCAAGGCCGCGCACTGAAATCGCCGCGATTTCCTTAGTTAGTCGTCAAGGTCGTTGCTAGCTAACGGAGCGCAAAGGGCTGAGGCGCCAGAGTTCGGGATCAGCCCAGAATCCCTGAAGCTATCGATCCAGCGCATCGAAAAGGCTCAGATCTGCACGGCTCCGAACCATGAGTTGCACCGCTAACGGCAGCGAAGATCGCGCGAGCCCGAGACTCACATTTCGCTTCAGGAACGGAAGCTGCAGCGAGCATCCTGGTGAGCCACGCCACGTTGACATCGGCAAAGGCCTGCAGACGGTGGAGCGTCTCCGCGACAGCTTCGCCGACTATTTCCAGCGATACGATGCGCTGCTCTGCCCGGTGACGCCGTTCCCGGCGACCAGGCACGGTCTCAACGACCTTGTGGTCGATGGCAAGACGGTTTCGCCATTCCACGTGCAGAGTGCGACTGCGCCCTTCAGCTTGACCGGCCTGCCGGCCCTGTCGATGCGGTTTGGAACAAACCACGACGGCCTTCCGATCGGCGTGCAAATCGTCTCCTCCTGGTTGGCGGAATCGACCGTGCTCGACGTCGCCATGCGCCTTGAGGAGATGAGCCCGGTCCGCGACCTCCACCCGGCTCTCTAATGCCAACGGGCGGGAGCATAACAGGGGCTGACGTACAGAAAAACGGAATATGATGTAAATGAATTTACATTTACGGAAAATATGCTATGATAAAAATCGCACTCGACTTCAGTCTCTTGGGGCCCGGGATAACCGTGGGGAACGGCGCGAAACGAAAAGCTGGCTAAGGCATTGAAAACAAACAATCTCGCGAAGTCAATGATTCAGCGTTTGTAATGATTTCAATGACTTATAACCTCGCCCGCGAAACGTTTGAAAGCTTCGTTTCGCGACTTCTGGGCCTCGTCGACGCCGGGAACGAAACGAAGGGGGAAGGCCTCAAGGATCACGGTCTCGCGCCTCGGACCTCCGAGCGTTCCCTTCGGCGAGTGTTGGGCGAGCCCTTCGAAGCCGCTCTGTGGGCCTCAGAACGAGGTTTTTGAAGATGGATGCTAAGACGTGAAAAAGTTGCGCGAAAGCGCAGTTAAGCTACTGAAATCATTCACGTGCGTAAACTTGTGCGCGATGCGCGAAAAGCCCCGCTAACCGGGCGCGTTGGCGCCGTGCTATTTCGCCGCCAGATCGGCGATCCGTTCACGAGCTCCGGACGCGCCGGCGGCCAGAGCCCTCGAATAATAGTCCCGAGCCTTCGCTCCATCGCCCTTCAGCCCGACGACGCCAAGACGGCTGAGTGTCGTGGGGTCGAAGGTATCGCCGAGCGCAACGAGCGCACGGGCGTCACCGGCCGCCGCAGCGCTGGCCAAAAACGCACGCGCTGTCGCAATGTCGCCCTTGGAAAAGGCCACGAGGCCTTCAGCGCAAAGCCGCCGGCCTTCGTCGATAGGGATTGCCAGCGCTGCGCCGGGACCGCCGTCTCCCTGCTGGCGCAGGGTCGCCGGCTGATCGCGCAAGGCGGTCGCGAGCTTTCCGATCACAGCCTTGTCGATCGGCTGAGCCGTTATCGCCGCCGCAGTTCGTTTGGCTGCGCTTACAAGCGGGGTGACGAAAATAGGCTGCTCGACCGCCGCCTTCACGTGCAGAGCCGAAGGTTCGAGCCGAGGCCACGCGGCCAACACCAGCATGCCCGCAATGACGACGGCAAGGACGCTCGAGAGGGCTTTCCAGGAAATGGCCAGCGTTCCGTCTCCTCTCACTGCATCAACCCGCGCCAGCGCGTCAGGCCGTCATAAAGTCGATCCGAATCGGCGGCGCTTGGCCAACCGGCCGAAGTTACGGCCGACTTGGCCGAGGCTCTGAACGCTTCCAACGATCCATCGGCCGAAGGTTTCTTCGCGTCCAGCCAGCTCTGCGCCGCCCCGAGTCGAGGCCAGGGCTCGGTTGGCCATGAGGCGTCAGCAGCTAGATTGACGTCCCGCCAGTGTGAGTCGCGATCATCGCCTAGGAAGCCGTCATAGTTATCAAAGAAGTGGCGCGCAACCTGGCCGAGGGTATCGGCGCGCGCCGAGCCTGGCGGTGCATCGAGCGCGATAAGCGCCATCGGCTCGCCGACAGTTTCAACGGGGTCGGCTGGGCTCACGAGATTGGGGCGATCAGCGGAGGTGACGCGAGCCGGAGCATAGACCGGCTCCAAAGTCGTCGACCACGGAACACGGACAATATGAAAGCGACCGTCGCCGCCAAAGTCGGTAAGTGCGGGCGCTTCTTCCCCGCCCAGCACGACGACCGCGTCGACCTTGCCCGCCGAGAGCCGATCAAGCCCTTCCCGCAAGGGCTCGTTGGTCTGAGTGGCAGTCACGCCCAGGCGGGAGAACAACATTCTGCCGCTGGTCGACGTGGCGCTGTCCAGGTCGCCAAAGCTGACGGTTTTTCCTTGCAGGTCGCTGATCGACTTCACCGCGCGGGGCGCGATCACCAACACAGTTTCCGGGGCGAGGCGGGCTACGAATGGAGCGCGTTTCATCCATTCGGCGTCGCCCTTGGCGCTGGACAGGAGGCTATCCAGCGAAACGATGGCGAAATCCGCCACGTCAGTCTTGAGGACTTTGCCGAGACCGTTTGACGAAGTGGACCCGACGATCGCGCGTCCAGGCGCGCCGCTGGCCGTCATGACGGCCGCAAAATCCTTGGCCATTCGACTGGCCCGGACGTCGCCGGGGTCAGCCAACACAGTGAATTCTTTTGCAACTGACGGTTGCGGTTGTGGTTCTGGAGCTAATGCAAGGATTGGTTTGGCCGCAGCTGGGGCGACAGACTGGCGAGCATACCGGCTTAGGGTGCTGCCCCGCCAAGCTCCATGCCACAATATCCGCTTGCCATTTTTATAGACGGGACGGGAATAAGGAACCATCCCGTAGGGAATCTTTGCCGATTCGGCCGCCAAATCACCCGCCGCCGACAGCACGCCAAGTCCAAGCGTCGCCGCTATAAGAAAGGACCCCTTACGCGGCCCCCGCTTAAGCTTCTCTACGCCAAAAGAAACAACTATGGGGCGCCCGCCCTGACGCGTTCCGCTCGTCATCGTCACGACTCTGGCCAGCAAATGCGACCTCATCAAGGCAACCAAGACATCGCTCCCCCGCGGAATTGCGACAGAAAATTGACATCGACGCATCGACTATGGCGGGCTAAAACGCGGCGACGACGGCGCTGAGCGCCGCGTCAAGGTCCCCTGCGCTGATCGGCGCCAGCGTCGGCCCGTCGAGGTAGACAAGCGCGGCTCGGACCGCCGTCCCACGGTAAAGCGACTGCAGGGCTTCTCGATAAAGCGCAAGTTGCGTGACGTGGGCCGCAGCCAAGCGATTCGGCTTTTGGCCCAGTTTGAAGTCAACAATCAATAACCCCTCGTCGGTTGTAATCAGGCGGTCAAGGCGGCCGGTGTATGGCAGGTCCGGGCGACCGGACCGCGGCAGAAGTCCTGTCAACGCCACCTCGCTTCGGGAGGTCCGGCCGAAGATCGCGCTCAACTCCGGCGCAGCGATCGCGGCCACGACTTTGGAGGCGAGCGCCGCGCGGGCTAACTCGGCAAGACCACTGCCCCATATCTCGAGGTAGGCCACGGCCGCGCCCCCACGCTGTTCTGGAGCGAGGGCCGGCAACATCTCAAGCAAAGCATGCGCGAGCCGTCCTTCGAGCGCTAGTTGTGGCTCGCTCCTGCTCACGCCGCCAGCGTCCGACGGGTTGAGGGGAGGGGCGACCGTCTCGGTCGCCGCGTTGGAGACGAGCCAGCCGGGCAGGGGCGTCGCAGCGCGAGCGGGCTCCGGCTTGCGAGTATCCTCGGCTCGAAGGCCTTCGCCGAATCGCAGGATCGTCTCGCCTCCTAGAAATGGCGCCGGCGCTTCGACGAGCTTCTCGCCCAAGCCTTCTTGGACAAGATCATACCAGCAATCGCTCGGGCGCTTTCTCGAGGTCTCATGCCCGGTGACGACAAGACGCTGAGCCGCGCGGGTCATCGCGACATACAGAAGTCGCCGATGTTCGCCCGCCTGAGCCTCTCGCGCCTCGGCCCGCGCAGCGGCGACCGCATCGGCGTCCTCGGCAGACTTCCTGGCCCAGGCGAACAAGGGCGGATCGGCTGGCCTTGGCGACGACAGTCGCATCAACTTTGGTTCGTGTCGGGCGTCGGGCCCGCTGCAGGTGTCGGGCAGAAAGACGATTGGCGCTTCGAGCCCTTTGCTGGCATGGACCGTCAGCACCCGGACGCCTTCTGTCTCGACGTCCATGTCTCGCTTGATTTCGACCTCGGCCGATTCGACCTGGCTAAGAAAGTTGTGGAGCGACGGCGCTTCGTCTTGCTCATGGGCCAGCGCCAGGGTCAAGAATTCGTCGATCGGGTCGGCGGCTTCAGGACCCAGCCGGCCGATCAGCGCCCGCCTACCGCCGTCCTGGCCGAGCAGCAGCGCATAAAATGCAAAGGGCGAGACGGCCTTCGCCCGCGCCCGCCATCCGGCCAGACGATGCGCAGCTTCTTGGACGGCGCTCTCGTCCCCAGCCGCGAGCGCTTGCAAGAGCGAGCCGCTCCGTCCCGCGGCGATTTTCATCAGCGCGTCGTCGTCAAACCCGATCAGCGGCGACTTGAGCACACAGGCGAGCGTCAGGTCGTCGTCTGGCAGCAGAGCCGCGCGGCCGGCGGCGATGAGATCCATGACTGCGATATGGTCTTTGAGCTTGAGCCGGTCGGCGCCGGCGGTCTTTACATCGGCGGCCTTGAGCGCCCGAATCATCGCCTCGAAAAAGGCGTTACGGCTACGAACCAGGATCATGACATCGCTTTCGCGAATGCGCCTGATTTCGCCTGTTCCGGGGTCGATCACCCGCTCAGGCGAGTTCGTTTTCACCCAGCCTTTGATGACGCCCGCGATTCGCCTCGCAAGCACGACAGGAGGGTCGTCCTGCGGTGTCTGGTCGAGTGGCATGCGCCAGTCTTCCGGGTCGGGCGCAGGGTTTGGGACGATTGGCGGCCACAGCTCGACGACGCCTTTCAGATCGCGGCGAACCGCATCGTGGCGCGGGGGCGGCTCTCCAGCGGCGGAGACGCCGCGCCAGGCCAGTTCGGCCCGAAAGGTCATGTCGACCGCGTCGAGAATTGTCGGCGACGATCGGAACGAGAATGTCAGGGGGACGTCGGCGAATTGCCGCTCGGCGTCGCGATGACGCTTTGCGAAGGCGCGCTTCATTTCCGCGAACATCTGGGGCGCGGCGCCCTGGAAGGCGAAGATGGACTGCTTCTCGTCGCCGACCGCGAACACCGTGCGATTGACCGTCCGCGCGCCGGTCCCGGCAAAAAACTCGGCGCTCAGCGCGGCAAGAATGCCCCATTGGGAAGGAGATGCGTCTTGCGCTTCGTCCAGGAGCAGGTGATCAAGCCCATAATCCAGCTTGTGCAGCACCCAAGCCGCGCTCGACCGTGTCACCAGCGCCAGCGCACGCACGATCTGATCGTTGAAATCAAGCGCGCCGCGCTCGGCTTTCATTCGCGCGAAGGTCGCCAGAATCGATCGTGCGACTTCGAACAAGGCTGCGCTGCGCTCCAGCGTCAACGCTGCGCGCCGGCGCTCGCGCAAAGGGAGCAAGCGACGTTGCTCGCGACGCAGATCGTCCTCGAGGGCGGGAGATGCTTCGGACATGTGGTTGGTCGTCACGCGGCCCTCCTCGCCTCCGTGAGGACCTCCCTCGCCATCGTCCTTGAACAACGCCCTGAGCAACGCCTGGACGCGAGCCTGGGGCGCGCCGTCCTGGTTGGCTGAGCGAAGGTTCGCGGCGATTTTCTGGTCTTGTTTCTTGCCGGCCTCGAGCGCTTGCGCCCATCTCTCGCGTCGCATACGGCCAACGTCGCCGCCAAACATCTCCGCTTCGACGCTCGCAACCGTCGCGTCAGGCGCAAGACCGAGGGGAGCGCGAAGCGCGGCGGCATAAGGTCGCGCGTCATCATAAGCGCCGAAGGTCTCGGCGCGACCCAGCGCCTCCGCCAAAAGCTCATCGAATCTGGCGGCGCCCGCTTCGCGCGCGACCAGGTCGAGCGCGCTCTTGCGATCGCTCGACGCGCTGAGTTCCGCGAGCGTTCTGTCGCGCGCCTCGGTTAGCAGCCGCTTCGAGTCGCTTTCGTCAAGAATGTTGAAGTGAGCTGGGACGTTGGCTTCAAAGGGAAAGAGCCGCAGCAGCCTCTCGGCAAAGGCGTGCAGCGTTTGGATCTTGAGCCCTCCCGGAGTCTCGATTGTGCGGGCAAACAACTGCCGGGCGAAAACAAGGTCGTGCGGATCTGGGGCCTCCGCCCCGCAGTCGACGATCGCTTTCCTAAGGTCGTCGTCGTTGAGGCTCGTCCACTGAGCCAGCCGGGTGAAAACGCGATCGGCCATGTTGGCGGCAGCGGCCTTGGTATAGGCTAGGCATAGGATCTGCGCCGGCGGCGTTCCATTGAGCAAAAGCCGCAGCACGCGCTGGGTGAGCACGTGAGTCTTGCCGCTGCCGGCGTTTGCGGAGACCCAGGCTGAAGTCTTCGGGTTTGACGCTTGGGCCTGCCTTTGCCTGAGGGTCTCGGGAACAGCGAGTGATCGGCTCATGGCATGTCTCCGGCGTCATTCTCGCCTCCGGTCGCCGACCATTCCTTGATGCGGGCGAGGTGATCGTAGTCTGAGAAGCGCGGCGCAAATTTAGGAAACGGACGCGACAGGTAAGGCGTCTCTTCGCAGGCGAACGCATCGAGCAGCACCATAAGCCCAGCGAAATGTTGCTCGGCGAGTTCGGAGATGCTTTCGCCCTTTCCGCCGGCGTGTTTGACTTCGCCGCCCCCAGCGCCGCCGAGCTTGAGATAAATCGCCTGCTCGGCTTCGAGCGCACGGCAGCCCCTCGAATCCTGCCCTGCCGCAGCATCGCCGCTTCCAGGGTCAATTGTGGGGAAAAACCCGCCCTCACTTCCTTGGCGAGCGGCGGCGCTCCGCTCTTGTAGTCGATCAGTCGCGCCTGGCCGGATTGCAGGACATCGATCCGGTCTGCTTGCGCGCTCAGCTTGAACGGTTCCGCGCTTGCAATCGGCACAAGGATCGCTCCCGTTGCTCGACCCAGGTTTGCACGACGCCGCCACGCGTTTCCCGCTCGAAGTCGAGAAAGAAGTCGAGTCCTTTTTCGATGTTCGGCCAATGCAGCGCGAAGGCCGGGTCCTCATGGAGCAGCCCAAAGCATGCTCGCGCGATGGCCAAGAGACGGTCGCGCGCGTCGACCGGGAGCGCGCCCGACGGATGCGCTTCAACGAACTGCTGGAGCGCGGCGTGCCACGCCATGCCGGTTTCGCGTGGCCCGATGTTGCGCTCGACCGCCTCCAGCGTTCTCAAGCGCAGGATGTATTCGGCGTAAATCGCGTAAGGATCGCGGCGCAGCGTCTCGATTCGAGTGACGCTCAGCCCGCGGGGACGAAGTTCAACTGAAGGGCGCGGAGTCGGTCTTGGTTGCGGCCGGAACTCCCTTGGCTGGTCGAGCGCACGCGCAAACGCGAGATAGCGATTGCCGCGTTCTTCCGGCTCGGTCATTGCGCCGGGGCCGGCCGCAGCCGCCATGCGTTGCAAAAAGCGAGAGGCGACCGTCGGCTGCCCGCCGCGCTTCTTCGCGCGACTCAGGATCGCTTCGCTCGACCCAAGCGCGGCGACGAAATCGTGCGCCGTCTGGCCGATGCGCCGCTCCGGGGCCGAAAGGCCGAGCTCAGCGCGCATTGAGCGGTTCAGAAGGGCGTCGGTCTCGACCGAGGGCGGCCAGACGGTTTCGTCGAGCCCAGCCAGAAGTACGCAATCGAAGCTCAGGAGACGCGCTTCCAGGAGGCCAAGGATCTGCAGCCGCGGGTGGCCGCCGCTTGCTGGCGGAGCGCGCGCCGCGGCCAATGCGTCGTCGAACAAAGCGGCGTATTCGCGCAGCGAGGTCGGAAAGTTTTCTGCAGCCGCCTCGCTCCATTCGTCCATGATCTGCGTCAATGGCTCGAACCCATGGGGGTCTTCCCTCGGGCTTTGCAGTCCCGCGACAGTCGCCGAAATCGCCACGCGATGCTGAGCGAGGCAATCGCGCAACGAGGCCGAGGCGCCGGAGGCGCGCAAGGGAGCGAGCGCGCTTGCGACTTCGCGCGCGAGCGTTTCCGCGGCTCGCCGGTCTGCCTCGCCGATACGCCGAATCGCGGGATGAGCATGCCGGTCATTTGCGGCTTCGCGCGCGGCCGCAAACGCGCGTTCCAGATCATCGAGCGACGCAAGCGGAACGGCGCGAAAGACCGCAAGCTCCAACGCTCGTGTCGCTGCTTCTGCCTGCCCAAGCGAGCGGCCGAAGCGGGCGGCCGGGTGGGCGAGGAGCGCAAGAAAAGAGCGCGGCGTGAACTCAATTGCCGGCCTCTAGGATGAGCCTGGCCAGAGCGCCGGCCGAGCTTTGGCCCAAAGTGCGGCCGGCGGAATCTTCGATCTCCACGCCCCATCTGGCAAGCTCGGCCGAGACCCGGCGCGCAATCGCCGGGTCGGGCGTAATGAGCGCCGCGGTCTTTCCCGGAGTCTCCAGCGTCTCGCGCATAGCGATCGCGAGCGCCAGGGCTTCTTCATGCTCGTTATCGGCGACGACGATGGCAACGCCTTGAAGCGCCGCGGCTAGGGCGAGCGGCGACAACGTCCACCCCCGCTCGCGCCAGAGATGGGTCGACTCTGCGGGGCGAAGGACC
This sequence comes from uncultured Alphaproteobacteria bacterium, assembly GCA_963762335.1. Taxonomy (GTDB): domain Bacteria; phylum Pseudomonadota; class Alphaproteobacteria; order Rhizobiales; family Beijerinckiaceae; genus Roseiarcus. The sequence continues at coordinate 89,675 of CAVXKU010000003.1, forward strand.
TCGCTCATGAAGGCTGAGCGCGCCGCAAGTTGGGGGGACGGCGAGCCTAAGGGCGTGACGTCCGCGCGCTTGACGCCGATCTCGCCGATCAGCCGATGCAGCAGCGCCTGCGGATGGCCGGCGAGCCCGAGCGAAGCATCACCGTGGGCGCCGATCATCGCCCAGGCGCGTTCGTCAAGATTGAGGTCGAGGTCGGGCAGCACGACGGCGCCCTTGGGCGCGTTAGCGATAGCCGCGATGAGGCGAGCCGTCGCCCGATTGGCGCCAGTCGAACCGGCGATGATGGTGGGACCCCGTCGCGCTCCCTCGAGTGCCTTAGTTTCATCCTCGATCAGAACGGCGACCCGCTTCGCCCGGTCGATGAGATTCCGCTCAGCCAGCCATTTCGGCCAGTGCGCGAAGGCTATTTTGAGGAAGTCGAGAGTAATGCGCCAATAGGGATCATAAAGATCGGGCGCCAGGGTTTCGAGCTTCGCCCATGGCGCGCCTTCGATGATCATGTCGTCAATCAGCGCAGCGAGATCGCGGGCCAGCGCATAGGCTTGCGCGGGTGTCGCGGCGACCAGCGCGGGCTCGGCAGGATCGACAATGAGGTCGCCGTCCGCGCCGACATGACGGATTGCGCCTCGCAAGGCCTTTCCCCAGGCGCGGGTCAGGGTCGCGAGGGCATGTCGACGCGTTAGTGCGCCGACCGCGGCCGGCAGAGCAGGGCGCGTAGCCTCCTCGCCCTCAGGGCCAAAGAGCGTCTCTGTCTCGTCTGGCTCGAAGGCGCCGAGCGGAGCGATGCGCGGCAACAGCAGGCTGCGCGTCCCGCTCGCTTCGAGCAGCGCTTTGGCGAGCGCCTGTCCGGCGCGTTGTGTCGGCACGTAGATCGTAGCGTCGGCGAGCGCCATCGCGCCGCCATCGCCGGGGAACCCTTCGATGAGGACCCCATCCAGGAGCGCGCGGCTCAGGGTCGGCAGAAAGGGCGCCCCGGAGGGAATCGCAAAGACTCGCGGCGCGCGATGGGCCATGCCCGCCTTTTATGCAGCGCGCGCGGGAAGGCAAGCAGGCCCGAGCCCGAGGGCCGTTCTCGAACCAACTTCGAAGCGCGCTGGCGAGCCTTTCCCACGCATTTCCTTGCCTGGGACCTCGAATCGCAGCCCGTCGGACATGTCCGGGAACGGGCGGGCAGGGATCTCCGTGGCGAGCAGCCCCTCAAGGCGGCGCGCGCGGCGGCATGCGCGGCGAGACGAAAAAGCCGAGTTCCGCCGACGATTCGCCAGCCGGCCCGGTTCAGGAGAGCATCCAGGGCTTGAGCGCGTGAGGAACAAGCAGCCGCGCGACTTCTAGCGCGCCGCCGTGATACGTGAACACCCGATAGTCCGCCGTCGGATCGAACCCCGCCTTCATGTCGCTCCTGCTTTCGCTGCCGCTCGCCGTCGCCGCCGCCGTTGTCGAGGCGCTCATCGGCTATCCGGCGCCTCTCTATCGCGCGATTGGCCATCCCGTCACTTGGATGGGCTTCTGGCTGGCCTGGCTGGACGCGCGCTTCAATCGCGCTGAGGCCGGTTTCGCTGTGCGTCGAGTGGCTGGCGTCCTCGCGCTCTGCTTCTATCTCGCGCCAGTCGGGCTTATCGCGTGGGCGGCGACTCGGGTGTGCGTCTCAACCGGAGTTTTCGGCTTCGCCGCGCTTGCCCTTCTCGCCGCGAGTTTGCCGGCGCAACGCAGTCTGGCGCGCCACGTGGCTGCCGTCGCGGATGGACTCGATATGAGCCTCGACGAGGGGCGCCGTGCAGTCGCGCAGATCGTGGGGCGCAATCCCAACGCGCTGGATGAGGCGGGTGTCGCCCGCGCGGCGATCGAAAGCCTGGCGGAGAACTTCTCCGATGGCGTGGTGGCGCCGATCCTGTGGACAGCGCTTGGCGGACTCGCTGGCGGCGCGCTCTACAAGGCGATCAACACCGCCGACAGCATGATTGGCCATAAGGACGAACGCCATGCTGCATTTGGCTGGGCGGCCGCCCGTTTGGACGATCTCGTTAATCTGCCGGCGTCGCGTCTTGCCGCGCTGTGGCTCATTCTTGCAGCCGCAACGATTCCCCGGGCCTCGGCGCGAGAAGCCGCGCATGCCGTGCGGCGCGACGCCTCGCATCACCGCTCGCCCAACGCAGGTTGGCCGGAGGCGGCGATGGCCGGCGCGCTCGGTCTCAAGCTCGCCGGCCCGCGCGTCTATGGAGAGACGCTCGTCGAAGACGCCTTCATGGGAGAGCGGCAGGCGCGAGGCGGACGCCGCCGACATCCGGCGGGCGCTGCGGCTCTTCACGCGAGCGTGTGCGATCCAGGCGGTGACGCTCCTGGCGATGTTGGTTATTCTATTGGCGGGAAGCGCCATCACGGGGAGAGGGTAGACATGCGTTGGTTCGCACGCGCCGTGATGGCCTTGAGCGTCGCCGGTCTCATGATTTCCGAGGCGGATGCGCGGATTGCTCGGATCGAGATCACGAAAACCGAGCCCGCTTTCGGCGGGCAGTCATTTGGCGACATCGGACCTTACGAGCGTGTCGTCGGTCGCGTCATTGGCGAACTCGATCCCGCGGACCCCGCAAATTCTGGCATTCAGGACATCAATCTCGCCCCGCGCAACGGGCGCGGCATGGTCGAGTATGTAACCGACATTGAATTCTTGAAGCCAGTCGAGCTGGCCCGCGGCAATCGAATCCTGTTCTTCGAAGTCAATAACCGCGGCAACAAGCTCGCCCTCGGCGCCTTTAACGAGGGCGTTGGGGGAGGTGTCGCCAACCGCAACGCCCTGTCATCTCCAGGCGATGGCTGGCTGATGCGTTCGGGCTACACAATGGTGTGGTTCGGGTGGGAAATGGACGTACGCCCGGGCATGAGCCGCGTCGGAATGGCGCCGATCGTCGCGCACAACCACGACGGCTCCGCGATCACGGGAACCGTGCGGTCGGAAATCATTACGCCTGTTGCCGCTACAAGCCTGCCGATCGTCCTCAGCCAGCAGATTCAGAACTATCCGATCGATAGTTACGACAGCTATCCGACCGCGAGCACGGACAATTCCACGCCGTTCGCCGATGGGTTTCTTCCGACGCTCACCGTCAGGGCGCGCGAGCAAGATCCGAGGGAACCGATTCCGAACGCGGCCTGGAGCTTCGGGACCTGTGAGCATGGCGCACGCTGCGACGCCCGATGAAAAGCACCTCTGCTACCCCGACGGTTTCAAACCGGGGCGTCTCTATGAGTTGATCTACCGCGCCAAGAATCCGACCGTCGGCGGACTTGGATTTGCCGCCGCTCGTGATCTCGGCGCCTTCTTGCGAAACGCCGACAAGGATGAGTTCGGAAACGCGAACCCGGTTTATAGAGCCGACAATCGAGCGATTATCGAGGGCACCTCGCAGAGTGGGCGGATGGTTCGCAGTTTCCTCGCGCTTGGATTCAATCGAGACGAGGCGGGCCGGCGCGTTTTTGACGGCGCATTTCCTCACATCGGCGGCGGACTGATGCCGCTGAACGTTCGCTTCGGACAGCCGGTGCGCGCGTGGGGCGAGCAGACTGACCATCTCTATCCGGCTTACGACTTCCCTTTCACCTATGCGCGGCAGACCGATCCTCTGACACAAAGAACGGCGGGGCTCTTCGATCGGTGCAACGCCACCGACACCTGTCCGCGGCTGTTTCATGTCGCGACCGCGCTCGAGATGTGGGAAGGACGCCAGTCGCTCGGGTTGACCGACCCGCTGGGGCGAACCGACGTCGCCGATCCTGCGAATGTCCGGACCTACATTATGGCGAGCACCCAGCATGGGCCGGCGCCGCTGCCGCTCGCCACGCGTCCGCCCTTCGGCAATTGCCAGCAGCAACCGAACCCCAACCCGCAAATCTGGACAATGCGGGCTTTGCTGACAGCCTTCACCGCATGGGTGCGCGACGGCGTCGAGCCGCCGCCGAGCGCGACGCCGCGGATTGCCGACGGCACGCTGGTTGCTCCCGACCGGGTGCGCCTTCCAGAGATTCCCGCGAACTTTTACGGCGAAGTGGATCGGCGCGCCGTGTCGCCCCTGAGAATTTACGACAATCTGCACGTTCTCGATTTCGGTCCGCTCTACCGCGCCGAGGATACGAGCGGGGTCATCACGCAGGAGCCGCCGCGAGTTCGGGTCTGGAAGTTATGGGATACTCGAGATGCAGGTTGACGCGGACGGGAACGACATAGCTGGCGTCCGTTCAGTGTTTCTGCAGGCTCCGATCGGCACGTACACAGGGTGGAATCTGAATCGTAAAGGCCATTTCGAGAATGGCATGTGCAACTTGCAGGGCAGCTTTATTCCGTTCGCAGCCACCAGGGCCGAGCGCATCGCGACTGGCGATCCGCGGCTGTCGATCGAGGAGCGGTATCCCTCGAAGGAGGTTTATCTCTCAGCGTTCAGGAAGGCCGCCGATGACCTCGTCGCCAAACGCTATCTGTTGCCGGACGACGCAGCTCTGCTTGTGAAACGCGCCGACGACGAAGGGATTCGTAGCGCTCCCTAGGATCAAAATTCAGTTTGCGGCCACTCGACTTCATTCTCTCCCGGTGCTTCGATACGGACGCTGATATGTGCGCGAAGGTAGACCCCATGCTCGCAAGTCACATCGCTATTGTTGATCGCGATCGCGATGCAGACCGCCGCGATGGCGCAGGAAGACGCCAAACCGGACACCGTCCAGGTTCATGGCAAGGCGCTCGCGCTCAGTTGCGCGGAGTGGAAGCGCAACGCGGACGGGTCGTGGGTTAGCACCGGGCCCCTGCTCGTTGGGACAGAGACGGTGAGTAACGTGACTCTGCACGGCGCGAAGGACACGAACGTCCTCGAAGCAAAGTGCGGGAGCGGGGCTGCTCCAGCCGCTAAGCCGTCGCCCAGTGTTGATCCGACCAAACATGGGGGACATAGGCATCACGCAGCGGAGCCAAGCGACGGAACTTAGAGGACTTGTAGACGCGGTCGTCGACCGCGTCAGCCGCGATCAACGATCGCGGCTACAAACGGCCGCATAGACGCTAGCGAGCAGCCGCAAGCAACGCTTCACAGTCGAGATGCGCCTCGCAATGATCGGCGAGCGCGTCGAGCGTGCGCTCGATCGCGGCCTCGTAGCCGATGCCGCTCGTCGTTCCGAGCAAAGCAAGCCATGCGGCGCGCTGGCGATCGTCGGCGAACAACCCATGCACGTAGGCGCCGGCAATCTGACCGCTTTCAGACATCGCGCCGTCAAGCTGGCCATCGGCGAAGCGAAGGAGCGGACGTGCGCAGTCCGCGCCGGTCGTCTCGCCGACATGCATCTCGTAGCCGCGAAACGGCGCGCCATTCGTGAGGCACGCGCCTTCGACTTGGCTTAGCGTCTTCTCGCCGGTCAAGCACGGTGACGACGTCAAGCAGCCCTAAACCCTCGACCTCGCCCGGAGGCCCTTCCATGCCTTGTGGGTCGGATACGCGTTTGCCGAGCATCTGATAGCCGCCACAGATGCCGAGAACCCGCCCGCCGCGCCGTGCATGCGCGAGGAGGTCGATATCCCAGCCCTGCTCGCGAAAGAATTTGAGGTCGGCGATCGTCGCCTTGCTCCCGGGGAGGATGATGAGGTCGGCGATCGGCAGCGGTTCGCCGGGGCGCACGAAGACAAGCCGTACGGAAGGCTCCATGCGCAACGGGTCGAAATCGTCGAAATTGGCGATGCGCGCCAGCATCGGTACAGCGATCGTCACCGCGCCGTCGGCTCGCGGCTTCTTGTCGCCAAGCCCGAACGCATCTTCCGCCGGCAACTTTGCTGCGTCGGCAAAGAACGGCAGGAGGCCGAAAGCTTGCCAGTGCGTATGCGCTTCGAGCGCCATCATGCCGCTGAGGAACAGGTTCGCGTCGCCGCGAAACTTGTTGACGATGAAGCCGACGATGGTCGCAGCGTCCTCGGGCGCGAGCGCCGCCTTGACGCCGAGAATCTGCGCAAAAATGCCGCCCCGGTCGATGTCGCCGATGAGCACGACTGGGCAGTTCGCTGCGCGGGCGAAGCCCATATTGGCTATGTCGCCCTCGCGCAGGTTGATCTCGGCTGCGCTGCCCGCGCCTTCGACGAGCACGAGGTCAGCCTCCGCCTTCACGCGAGCGTAGCTTTCGAGAACGGCGCCCATCAGTTTGGGCTTAAGCGCCTGATATTCGCGCGCCGGCGCTTTGCCGATAACCTTGCCCTGGACGACGATCTGCGAACCGATCTCGCTCTGCGGCTTCAGGAGCACCGGGTTCATGTGCACGCTCGGCGAAACTCCGCAGGCGCGCGCCTGCAGGGCCTGGGCGCGGCCGATCTCGCCGCCATCGTCTGTCACCGCGGCGTTGTTCGACATGTTCTGCGGCTTGAATGGACGGATGCGAAGGCCGCGCTTCGTGAACGCGCGGCAAAGCCCCGCGACGATCAGCGACTTGCCGACGTCCGATCCCGTCCCCTGGAACATCAGCGCTCGCGCGGTCAAAATTCGATCGCCTCCTGGGCGCGCACGCCGGCCGCGAAATGATGCTTGACCAGCGCGAACTCGGTGACGCAATCGGCGGCTTCGATGAGCTCCGGCTTGGCGTTGCGGCCGGTGACGACGACGTGCAGGTCGGAACGCCGTGCGTTGAGCGCCGAAACGACTTCGGCGAGCGGCAGATAGTCGTAGCGAAGCGCGATGTTAAGCTCGTCCAGCACAACGAGGCGGATCGAGGGATCGGCCATCATGCGCTTGGCCTCCGCCCAGGCGGCCTCCGCCGCCGCAACATCGCGTTCACGATCCTGCGTCTCCCAGGTGAAGCCCTCGCCCATCGTGCGCCATTCAACCTGAGTCCCAAAGCGTTCGATCGCCATGCGCTCGCCCGTCGACCAGGCCCCCTTGATGAACTGCACGACGCCAACGCGGAGGCCTCTTCCGAGTGCGCGTAGCACGAGCCCAAAAGCCGCCGTCGACTTGCCTTTGCCCGGGCCGGTGTGGACGATAAGGAGGCCTTTTTCGAGAACGGACTTCGAAGCAACCTCAGCGTCCTGCGCGGCTTTGCGCTTGGCCATTTTCATTTTGTGTCGATCGTCTTCGGGGCTGCTCATTGAAGGCTCTCGTGAATGTGAACTTATGGTGAGGCGGAGCCCCACCGTGCCGGAGTTTTAGACCGCTCGAAGCACAAGTCGCTTCACCGCGATGCGACGAGCGGCGGGGTCACGCCGCAGCGCTCGAGCACCATCGGCGCCTTCTCCGGCTGCGAGCCTCTGGCGACCCTGAGCAGTCCGTTGTCCAGGTCGGTCAGGCTGTGCAGAGCGATTGGAGCGCCTTGAAAGACACGGAAGCGGACGCTCACAACACGCGGATTGCACGGGGACAGCGGGATGTAATGCAGCATGATCAGGCGGGGGTAGGCGAGGACTTCGCCGAATTCGTAGACGCGCTCTATCCCCAATCCGTGCACGTTGCGATCCCGGTTCGGAGGATTGACCGAATAAAATCCGGTCACCATCGAGGGATCGAAAGCGTAGACGCGCCGGATGCGGCCGTCAGAATAGGCCGCGAGCTGCGCCAGGCCGCCGCCTAACGAGTGGCCAACGGCGATAATCTCGGTGGCGCCTTTCCGATAGCAATTGTCGCGTTCGATATGCGTGATGAAGTCGCCGACATGGTCGCGGACTTGTTCGTATTGGTCGTAGATGGGAAGGGCGCGCAAGATCCAGCGAAGGTTGGATTCCCAGTCTCCCTTGTTGCCGCCGACGGTTCCGCGAAAGGCGATGACAGCTTCTGGACATCGGACGCCGTTGCGCGCCCAGATTTGAACCCCTAAGCCGTCGGCGACACGCTCGCTCTGACCAGCAGTTCGCACTCCGCATTCGTACGGTCCATTGCAACTCCATACGTAACGCCATTCATGGAGCCAGCGGGCCGCGCGTTCATCGTCGAGGCGCGCGTCACAGTCCTTGGGGGCGTCAGCGGCGCATGCGGTCGGGCGTCGGGTAGTCCTGTGAGTCACATAAACCTGAGGCTCGTATGATTGCTCCGCGAGCATTGCATAAGGGAGGACGCGGGCGGCGACTGGCCCGGCCTTCTGTCTCTGGTCGTAGTTGTCCTCGCCCTCTGTCCGTTGAATGACCTGGTCCGGCGCCTGGTCGAGGTGAAGGCCTGCGCACCCCGAAAGGAGGGGCAGAGCGATCGCCGCGGCAATGGCCCTGACAGTTCGAGCGCATGCGATCGCTTCCATGCAAGCCCCCAGTCCAAGGGAGAGTTCGCGGTCTTCAGGAATGCTCGGCGCGGAAGCGGCTGCCCGTCAAGGCGCCAATGCGACGACTCAATCCTGCTGTTCCAGTCGAATCGCGCAAATGAGGGCAAGCGCGGCTTTTATACCACGCCCAGGTTGTATCTGCCGAACCTTGATCGACTGACCTAACTCCCCCGATTTGGGATGTCCCCGAAGCTGGACAAGGCTGTTAGAATCTGGACTTGGGTCAAACGAGGCGATGACAATTCATATTGGCGCTGCCTTGGCCGGCGATCAGGCCGTGCAACCGTGCAAGTGTATTCTTCAGTGGAAGGCGGGGGAACTACGAGATGAGTTCGCTTATCGTCCCGCGGCGTCAAGTCCTCCGGGGTTTCGCCTCGTTCGTAGTTTGCGCGCCCGCGATCGTGCGCGCCTCAAGCCTTATGAGTGTCAGCGCCAGATTTTGCGTTTCCACCCCGCCGGTTCGGCAGTGGACGACCTCTGACGATGCTCTCGCCGTGCTGCAACACGAAATGGAGCGGCGATTCGCCGAAACGTTGTTTGGCGCCGGTTGTCTTCCAGAAGAGGTTGAAAACGCCGCCCCAATCTGGAACCCGCGCGCGGCCGAAGCGAAAATTACCGCGCTGTGGGAGCTTAGAACTTGGTTCGGGCCTCGAGGTTCGCCCCCCAGACCATTTGAGGAGCTACCCCCCGAAGCTCGGGCGGGACTTGCTTTAATATTTGGAGCCTCGACCGTTGCAAGCTCTGAGGCACGGTCAGCGCAGCTTTCCAGCTCGGCAGCGGCCTGCACAAGCGCTTAGCGCTCGATTTGACAACCCCTGCCGAAGCTGGGACATGACCCATGCACGGTCCCTCGACTTAGCCCGAGGGTGAAAAGGGAACACGGTAGGTTTTCGCCAATCCGTGGCCGCCCCCGCGACTGTAAGCGGCGTGCCGACGCTTTTTCGCCACTGGGCTTTCGCAAGTCCCGGGAAGGCGGCGTCGGCGATACGCCGCGAGCCAGGAGACCTGCCGTGCGCTGATGGATTCCGCAAGGCCGCCGGAGGGGCGGCCAGGGAGCGTTGATGACCAAGCGACCGACTCCCGATTTGACGCCGAGCCGATTGCTCGCCGACTCGGATTGACGCGTCATGAACGCTCAGAGCGGCCCGTCCGCCGCCGCGACGCTGCTCGTCTGCATCACGTGCAAGTCGGACCGCGAGCTGTTGGGACTGGGCTTGTTCGAGGCGCTTCGAGTCCCGTCTCGCCGCCGAGCCCGGTATTGCGCTCAAGGCGGTCGAATGCCTGTCCGTCTGCAAGCGACCGTGCACGGTCGCGCTCGCCGCGTCCGGCAAATGGACCTACGTGGTCGGCGATCTCGACCGCGACTTGCACCTCGAGGACATCGTCGTCGCCGCGCGCCGCTATGCCGCCTCGCCGGAGGGCGTTGTTCCGTGGCGGGAGCGGCCGCTTTCGTTCCGCAAGGGCGTCGTGTCGCGCACCCCGCCGCTCGCGACCGCTCAAACTGCATCCGTCTAAGGATTGGCCCTGCATGCTCGCCAAGACGCCCGTCACCATCGTCACCGGCTTTCTCGGCGCCGGCAAGACGACGCTGATCCGCCATCTCATGGCCAACGCCGGCGGGCGACGGCTGGCGCTCATCATCAACGAATTCGGCGACGTCGGCGTCGACGGCGATCTCATCAAGGGCTGTTCGGACGCGGCCTGTCCGGAGGACGCGATCATCGAACTCGCCAACGGGTGCATCTGCTGCACGGTGGCCGATGATTTCGTTCCCGCGATCACAGCGCTTCTTGCGCGCGAGCCAAGGCCGGATCACATCGTTGTCGAGACCTCGGGACTTGCTTTGCCCAAGCCGCTTATCAAGGCGTTCGATTGGCCGGAGCTGCGCGCCAGGCTCACGGTCGATGGCGTCGTCGCGGTAGTCGACGCCGCCGCTGTCGCCGAGGGTCGTTTCGCCGATGACCCTGCGCGCGTCGCCGAGCAGCGCCTGGCCGATCCGTCGCTCGATCACGACAATCCGCTCGAGGAGGTCTATGAGGACCAGCTCATGAGCGCCGATCTTATTGTGCTGAATAAGGCCGATTTGGTTGACAGGGACCAGCTCGACGCCCTCAAGGCGCAGATTACTGGAGCTGTGCCGCGCGCGGTCAAGATCGCCGCCGCGCGTGAGGGCGCGATCGACGCCGATGTGCTCATCGGAATGAAGTCTGCCGCGGAGGACGATCTCAATGCGCGCCCTTCACATCACGACGCAGAGGGTGAGCATGATCACGACGATTTCGACACGTTCGTGGTTACAGTTCCGGCGATCCGCGACCCCGACGCGCTGATCGATCGGCTCATTGTGGCGACCCGCGCGCATGACATCTTGCGGGTCAAGGGATTTGTCGAAGTTGCGGGCAAGCCGATGCGGATGCTGGTGCAAGGCGTTGGACAGCGCTTCCGTCGCGACTTCGAACGCCCGTGGGGAGTGAACGAAACGCGTCAAAGTCGCCTTGTCGTGATCGCGCAGCGAGGCGTCGACCGCGAGGCCGTGGCCGCCGCTCTCGGCGCCTGACGAGCTTCGGCCATGCACGTTCCCCGCATCGAGACGAGGACCCTCGACGAGACCGTCGAAGCGATCGACCTCGACCAGACGCCGGCGGATATCGTGTTCCTGTCTTTCTCCGACAGCGACCTCAATGCGCTGGCGCGCGCCTACAACGCCGCGCCCGACCCGAAACCGACGCTTAGGATCGCTTCGCTCGCGGCGCTGCGCCATCCCTTCTCGGTCGATCTCTATCTGGAGAAGGTGTGTGCGGGCGCCAAGCTCGTGGTCGCGCGCATGCTCGGCGGGGCGGACTACTGGCGCTACGGGGTTGATGAACTCACGGCTCTGGCTCGCCGGAGCGCGGTCAAATTGGCGCTGCTGCCGGGGGACCGGCGACGCGACGCGCGCCTGCACGAGGCATCGACCCTCGAAAGCGACGCGGTCCAGAGGATCTGGCGCTATTTCGACGAGGGCGGCCCTGAGAATATGGCGGCCTGTCTTGCCTTCCTGGCCCACAAGGTGGGCGTGGCGATCGATGCTCCTCTGCCGGTTCCGGTCAGCGCCTTCGGCCGCTTCGAGGGCGGCTGCTTCGAGGCCGGGCCGGATGCAGCGCGTGCGCTCATCGTCTTCTATCGCTCCATCTACCTCGCCAACGATCTTGCGCCCATTGAAGCGCTCGCTCGATCGCTGCGGGACAAGGGACTCACGACGACCAGCGTCTTCGTTAGCAGCCTCAAGGACGAGGCGGCGCTCGAACCCTTGCGCGCCTTTCTCGATCGACAGCGCTTCGACGTGGTGCTCAACGCCACCGCCTTTTCCGCTCGGCTGGACGCGAGCGAGGGAACAGCGCTTGACGTCGTGGATGCGCCTGTCTTGCAGGTCGTGTTGGCAGGAGCGAGCCTCGAGGCCTGGCGCGCCTCGCACCGCGGACTTGGGCCGTCGGATCTGGCGATGCATGTCGCGCTTCCCGAGATCGATGGCCGAATTCTCACCCGGGCGATATCCTTCAAGGCGGCGAGTCCGCGCGACCCGCAGACCGAATTCGGCGTGGTCGCCCATCAACCGCTCGCCGATCGCGTCGACTTCGCGGCCGAACTCGCCTGCCGCTGGGCGAGTCTTCGGCGCAAAGCTTCGTCGGACAAACGCCTCGCTTGCGTGCTCCCGGATTACCCCGCCCGAGGCGGGCGCACCGGCTATGCAGTCGGCCTCGACACCCCCGCGAGCGCGGTCGCGATCGCAGACACTCTGTGCGCTGCGGGATATGACGTGGCTGGTGGTCTGGACGCGCCTTCGCTGATCACGAGCCTCGCCGAGGGGCCGCTCGAAGAGACCCTGACGCTCGCCGAATACGAGGTCGAGCTTGCTCTGACCCCTCCGGGCTTCCGACAATCTATGCTTGCTGCGTGGGGCGACGCCGCCACCAACTCCGACGCGATCGACGGGGTCTACCGATTTCGCTTCGTGCGGCTCGGCAAGCTCATCGTCGCCGTTCAACCTGATCGCGGCGATGTCTCCTCGCGCAAGGGCGATTATCACAATCTCAACCTGCCGCCGCGCCACGCCTATGTCGCGTTCCATTTCTGGCTGACCCGCAAGGAGAAGGTGGACGCGATCATTCAGCTCGGCGCGCATGGCACGCTCGAATGGCTGCCGGGCAAAGCGGTCGCGCTCAGCGAAAACTGCGCGCCCGAAGTTCTGCTGGGCGCTACGCCCGTCATCTACCCGTTCATCGTCAACAATCCCGGCGAAGCCGCGCAGGCCAAACGCCGGATCGGCGCGGTCACGATCGGCCATCTGACGCCACCGTTGATCGCCGCCGGGTCGCACGGCGCGACGCTCGAGCTCGAAGGGTTGTTCGACGAATTCGCCGAGGCGCAGGCGCTCGATCCGCGCCGGGCGCGCGCCATTGCAGCGCTCATTCTCGAACAGGGCCGCGACAGCGGGCTGCTTAAGGAATGCGCCGCCGACGACAAGCCTCCAGAGGAGGCGCTCGTCGCCCTCGACGCCTGGCTCTGCGACATGAAGGAGATGCGTATCGGCGATGGCCTGCATGTGTTCGGACGATCGCCTGAGAGTGCTGACGGCTTTGCTCTCCCCTCTCCTATGGGAGAGGGGTCGGGGGTGAGGGTTCCAGGCGTGATGGCGAGCGCACTGGTCGCGAACACTCATCCGGCCGACCTTGTCGGCCACCTTCTCCCGGAGGGAGAAGGGTTGGGCGAGCGTGTGACCTCCTGCGGCGCCGCCGAGTCGCTGGGGTTGCTGCGGGCGCTCGGCGGGCGTTTCGTAGCTCCAGGTCCGGCGGGCGCCCCGACGCGTGGCCGTCTCGACGTTCTGCCGACCGGCCGCAATCTCTACGCGATTGATCCGCGCTCGGCCCCGACCCGCAACGCCTGGGAGATCGGCCGACGCGCCGCCGAGGAGGTCCTTACGCGCTACGCCCAGGACCATGGCGAATGGCCGAAGCGCATCGTGCTCGACCTTTGGGGATCGGCGACCATGCGCACCGGCGGCGATGATCTCGCGCAGGCCTTCGCGCTGATCGGCTGCCGGCCGACCTGGGACGCCGCATCGACACGGGTCAGCGGCTTCGAAGTCTTGCCGCTGGCGATGCTGGGCCGATCGCGGGTCGATGTGACGTTGCGCATTTCTGGCCTGTTCCGCGACGTTTTTCCGAGCCAGATCGCATTGTTCGCCGCCGCCGTTCGCGCAGTCGCCACCCTGGAAGAGAGCGTCGAAGACAATCCGCTCGCTGGCCTCCAAGGCGCAAGCGTCGCGCGGATATTCGGCGCGGCGCCCGGCAGCTACGGCGTGGGCTTGGGCGCGCGCATCGCGCAAGGTGAGTGGACCACGCGCTCTGAGCTGGCGGAGGCTTATTTTGCCGCGACAAGCCACTCATACGACGGCGAGGGCGAGGCGCGGGAAGCTGCAACCGACTTTCGAACCAGGGTCGCTGGCGCCGAGGCTTTCGTTCACGCGCAGGACTTGGCCGGACAGGACGCGCTCGACGCCGACGCAATCGCCGAGCATGAAGGCGGGTTCGCTGCGGCCGCGGCCGAGGTCGGAGCGACTCCGGCCCTTTATCATCTCGATTCAACCAGGCCCGACGCGCCGAAGATCCGCAGCCTCGCGCAGGAGATCGCGCGCGCGCTTCGCGGACGCGCCGCCAATCCGCGCTGGCTTCAAGGCCAGATGCGTCACGGCCATCGCGGAGCGGCGGAAATCGCGCAGTCATTGGACAATCTCTATTGTTTTGCTGCGCTGACCGACGCGGTCGCCAGCGCGCAATTCGATCTGATGTTCGACGCCACCCTCGGCAATGATTCCGTGCGCGCGTTTCTGGTCGATTCCAACAGGCAAGCCGCATCTCATATGGCCGGCGTTTTTGAAGACGCGGCGCGGCGCGGCTTTTGGCTTTCGCGCCGCAATTCGAGCGCGAGCATTCTGGCTTCTGTGCTCGAGGAGGCCGCATGAGCGCGCTTGCGGCGCGCGCCCCGGCGCGCGCCCTATCGGAAGGGCTGGTGCCCAGGCGCTCTCGCGCCGATGGAGACCGGCGACGGACTGCTTGCGCGTGTGCGGGCGCCAAGAGGTCGATTGTCGCTTGCACAGGCCGCCGCGCTTGCGGACGCTTCAATGTGCTGCGGCAATGGCGCAATCGGCCTTTCAGCTCGCGCCAATCTGCACCTCCGGGGTTTGAGCGAACGAACTCTGCCCGACCTGCACGCGCGTCTTGAGGACGCGGGACTCATCGACGCCGACCCCGAGGTCGAGCGCCTGCGCAACATCGTCGTGAGCCCGCTGGACGACATCGATCCTGAGGCTTCGTTCGATCTCGGACGCAGCCTTGCGGCGCTGGAAGATCGGCTCAAAGAGGACAAACGTCTGCGCCGGCTTCCGGCAAAGTTCAGTCTCGTGATTGACGCGCAGGGGCGCTTGCCGCTCGGCGACGTCGGGGCGGATATCCGTTTCGAAGCCTCGCGCGACGGAAAGCTCGCGGTGTTTCTCGCTGGCGACGATGCGCTGGCCGCGGAATGCCCGCCCGGCGAAACGGGCGAGATCGCGGCGCGGCTCGCTCTCGCGTTCCTCGCCCTTGCGGGCGTTGGCGAAGCGGCGCCCCGGCGGATGCGCGCCCTGGTCGAGCGGACGGGAGCTGCGGCTGTGTTTGCCGAGGCGGCTCTCGTAACGAAGCCCTGCGCGCGTTCGCAAGAACGCGCTTCGTTTCGTGATATTGTCGGGGTGCAGATGTTCGGCGGGGCGATCGTCGTCGGCGTCGCGGCGCCCTTTGGGGAAATCGAGGCGGTTCGCTTCAAGGCGCTGATCGAGCGCGCGCGGGCGCTTGGCGCGAGCGGCTTCAGGCTTACGCCCTGGCGGGCCTTTCTGGTCGTTGGTCTCGAGCCGCGCAGTGCGGAATCCGTGGCGAGCGAGGCCGCCGAGTTCGGGTTCATCATTGATGCGGGCGATCCGCGTTTGCGCATCGCCGCTTGCCCCGGAGCGCCGGCTTGCGCGCATGGCCATCGCCAGGTTCGTGACGATGCGACGCGCTGGGCCCCAATATTGCGTGAGGGAGACGGCGTCGCTCTCCATGTCAGCGGCTGCGCCAAGGGATGCGCGAGGCCGGTTGGGACTGCCGTGACTTTGACCGCGACGGCGGCCGGCTACGACCTTGTTCTTGGCGGCAAGGCAGGCGATCCGCCGAGTGCGGCGCTTTTCGAGCGCGGAGGTCGCAGCGCTCCTCGCCGGCGAAGGCGCGAAAATGTTTGCGGTCGAGACGCCATCGTGAAGCCGACTTACACATACGAGAAAGACGGCGCGGCGATCTATCGCCGATCCTTTGCAATCATTCGCGGCGAGGCCGAGCTGGCGCGATTCTCGGCGCTTGAAGAACGCGTCGCTGTGCGGGTCATCCACGCCTGCGGCATGGTGGAGGCGGCCGGCGACCTCGTCTTCTCGCCCGGCGCCGCGGAGGCCGGCGCGCGAGGCTCTTCAGCGCGGCGCGCCGATCTTCTGCGATGCGCGCATGGTCGCCGAGGGTGTTACACGGGCGCGCCTGCCCGCGGGCAATGACGTCATCTGCACGTTGAGCGACCCTTCCACGCCTGAACTTGCCGTCAAGCTCGGCACGACGCGCACCGCTGCGGCGATCGAGCTTTGGCTGCCGCGCCTCGGAGGCGCCGTGGTCGCCATCGGCAATGCGCCGACCGCTCTGTTCCGGCTCCTCGAAATGATCTCTGCCGGAGCGCCGCGCCCCGCCGCCATCATCGGCATGCCGGTCGGCTTCGTCGGCGCGGCGGAATCAAAGGAGGCGCTGATCGAGAGCGGCCTGCCCGGGATCGTCATGCGCGGGCGCAAAGGCGGCAGCGCGATGGCGGCGGCGGCCGTGAATGCGTTGGCGAGCGACACGGAATGACAGCCTTTGGCCGTCTCTATGGCGTCGGGATTGGGCCGGGGGACCCGGAACTGCTCACGGTCAAGGCGACCAAGGTCATAGCCGCGTCGCCCGTTGTCTCGTTCTTCGCCAAGGCGGGCCGACGCGGCAACGCGCGCGCGATCGTCGACTGCTGGCTCAAGCCCTCGCATGTGGAGCTGCCGCTCTTCTATCCGATGACTCACGAATCGCATTTCGACGATCCGCCCTATCGTGAGGCGCTGGCGCGCTTCTACAAAGAAAGTACAATCGCGATTGCAGCGCATCTCGAAGCCGGCCGCGACGTCGCGCTGCTGAGTGAAGGCGACCCGTTGCTGTACGGCTCGTTCATGCATCTGTTTATTCGCCTGCGGGATCGCTTCGCTGTCACGCATCGTGCCCGGCGTATCCAGCATATGCGGGGCATGGGGCGTCGCCGCGGCGCCGATGACCTGGGGAGACGACACGCTTGTCGTATTGCCCGCGACGCTGCCGCTGGACGAGCTCAAGCGCCGGCTCGCGGTCGCCGACGCGGCCGTGATCATGAAAATCGGCCGCAACTTCGCGCGCGCGAAGGAGGCGCTTGTCGCGACGGGCATGGCGGAGCGCGCCATCTATGTCGAGCGCGCGACGATGGCGGGCGAGGTCGTGACGCCGCTGTGCGACAAGCACGACGATTCCGCGCCCTATTTCTCGATCATTCTCGCGCCGGGGAGGGGGCGGCGGCCGTGAGCGGGCGCGTCATGATTGTGGGATTGGGACCCGGCCCTGCCGAGTGGATGACCCCGGAAGCGACCGCCGCGATTGCGGCGGCGAGCGACATTGTCGGCTACGGCCCTTATGTGGAGCGGCTGGCCTTGCGGCCGGATCAACGCGGCCCATTCGCGAGCGACAATCGGGTTGAGATGGACCGCGCTCGCCTTGCGTTGAAACTTGCGGCGGAAGGCCGCGAAGTCGCCGTCGTCTCGGGCGGCGATCCGGGCGTGTTCGCGATGGCGGCGGCTGTGTTCGAGGCGATCGAAGAAGACCCGCGAGTGGCTCAAGCTCGACATCGCAGTCGCGCCCGGCGTGACCGCGATGCAGGCCGCGGCGGCCCGGCTCGGCGCGCCGCTCGGCCACGATTTCTGCGCCATCTCGCTCTCCGACAATCTGAAGCCGTGGGCGATTGTCGAGCGACGGCTCCGCGCGGCTTGTGAGGGCGATTTCGTCATTGCGCTTTACAATCCGGCCTCGAAGGCGAGGCCAACCCGCATCGACGCAAGCTTTCGACTTGATGCGACAGGTGAAGGCGTCGACGACGCCGGTCGCCTTCGCACGCGCGGTCGGGCGCGCCGACGAGAAGCTCGACTCTCACGACGCTCGGCGAAGCCGACGTCAGCCTCGTCGACATGGCGACGCTGGTCATCATCGGCTCGAGCGAGACGCGCTTCATCCCGCGCGACGGCGGACGGGCCTGGATGCTGACGCCGCGCGCCTACGGGGTCGGTCGATGAGCGGCGATCCAGGCCATGACCGCGTCGAGATCATGCAGCGTTTCGGCTTCGGGCGCGGGCGGCCGGCGCAGGATGACGACTTCGATTCCAAGCGCGCGCGCCGCCTCGATCTTGGCGTAGGTCGCGCGCCCGCCGCTGTTCTTGGTCACCAGCGCCTCCACGCCTTCGTCGCGCATAAGCGCTGCTTCGTCGTCGAGCGAGAAGGGCCCGCGCTTAAGGATGAGCTTGCAGTCGGGCAGGGCGCCGATTTCCGCGGGGCGGTCGATCGCCCGCACGATGTAGCGATGCTGCGGCGCTCGCGCGAAGGCGGCGAGCTGCAGCCGGCCTTGGGTCAGAAAGACCGTTCTCGGCTCAGTCCCGAGAGCGTCGACGGCCTCCTCGATGGTCGCGACCTCGATCCAGCGATCGCCGGGCGCGCGGGTCCAGGGCGGCCGGGTGAAGACGACGAGCGGCGTATCGGTCGCCCGGCAGGCCGCGACGCGCGTTCGCCGACATGCGCGCAGGCGAACGGATGGGTCGCGTCGACAATTGCGTCGATGCGCTCGCGGGCGAGAAAGGCCGCCAGGCCCTCGGCGCCGCCGAAGCCGCCGATGCGCTGGGGAATTGGCGCCTGAGCGGGATTGGCCGTCGCCCCCGCCAGCGACAGGATCGGCGCAATATCAGGCCTGTCGGCAAGCCGTCGCGCGAGCGCGCTCGCCTCCGACGTGCCGCCGAGAATGAGCAGGCGAAGGCGCTTCAGTGGGCGGCTCCATGAGCAGGGAACGCTGGCTCAGCCTCGTCGGCATCGGCGAGGACGGGCTCGACGGCCTTACTCCTGCCGCGCGGGAACTCATCGCGCAAGCGGAGTTTGTCGTCGGCGGCAAGCGCCATCTCGCGCTGGCCGGATCGTTGAAGGCCGAGACGATGACCTGGCCGTCGCCGATCGAGAACGCGCTCGACGCCATCGAGGCACGCCGTGGGCGCTCAGTATGCGTGCTCGCCAGCGGCGATCCGTTCTTCTTCGGCGTCGGCGCGATGCTGATGCGCCGTTTCGCGGCCGACGAGATGATCTCGATCCCGGCGCCGTCCGCCTTTGCGCTCGCTGCGCTCGCGGCTCGGCTGGAGCCAGCAGGATTGCGCGTTGCTCACGCTTCATGGGCGCCCGCTCGAAGCGATCATTCCGCATTTGCAGCCGGGCGCGCGCATTCTGGCGCTGTCGTGGGACGACGCCACGCCGGCCAAGCTGGCGGCGCTTTTGACGGCGCGCGGCATGGGACGATCGAAGCTCACGATCTGCGAGGCGATGGGCGGCCCAAGCGAGCGCATTCGCACGACGGAGGCGCAGGACTTTGCGCTCGACAACGTCGCCGCCTTGAACACGATCGCGCTTGAAGTCGTCGCGGAACAGGGCGCCCGTCATCCTGCCGCGCGCCGCTGGGCTGCCCGACGACTGGTTCGAGCATGACGGGCAGATCACCAAGCGCGAGATCCGCGCGATGACTCTGTCCTCCCTCGCGCCTCGACGCGGGGAATTGCTGTGGGACGTGGGCTCGGGCTCGGGCTCGATCGCCATCGAGTGGATGCTCGCCGATCCCGCAAACAGGCGCGGTCGCGATCGAGGTCCGCCACGACCGCGCTCAGCGCATTGCGCGCAACGCGCTGAACTTCGGCGTGCCCGGCCTCTCGGTCGTCACCGGCGAGGCGCCGCAGGTCTTCGCCGACTTGCCGAAGCCAGACGCTATCTTCATCGGCGGCGGGGCCAGCGCGCCGGGCGTTGATCGAACGCGCTTGCGACGCGCTTGGCCGCGGGCGGGACGGCTGGTCGTCAACGCGGTGACGCTGGAGACGCAGGCCGCCTGCGTCGACTGGCGCGCGCGCTGGGGCGGGGAGCTTACGCAGATCGCAATCGCGCATGCCGAGCCGGTCGGGCGCTATTCCGGCTGGCGCGCGGCGATGCCGATCGTGCAATGGCGGCTGGTCAAGCCATGAGCCGGCAAGCCTGAGCCGCATCGTCGCCATCGGCATTGGCTGCCGAGCCGGGGTTGCCGGCGAGGCGATCGCGGCGCTCGCGCGCCGCGCGCTTAACGAGGCGGGCGCGCCCGAGGGCGACGATCAGCATGTTCACGCTTGCCGCCAAGGCCGACGAGCCAGGGCTCATCGAGGCCGCGCGCATCATCGGCGTCGCCCTCACGCCGCTGCCGCTCGCCGCGCTCAACGCGCAGGCCGAACGCATCCTGACGCCTTCCGCGGCCGCGCAGGCGCGCTTCGGCGCGCCCAATATCGCCGAGGCCGTCGGCGCTCGCGGGCGCCGGCGAAGGCGGACGGCTGCTCGGGCCGCGGCTCGCCGCCGATGGCGCGACCTGCGCGATCGCTCTATCCCGGGAACAGCGATGACCGTGCACTTCATCGGCGCCGGGCCGGGCGCTCCCGATCTCATCACAATGCGCGGGCGCGATCTCATCGCGCGCTCACCCGTCTGCCTCTATGCCGGCTCGCTGGTCCCGCGCGCCTTGCTCGACCATTGCCCGCCGGACGCGCGGATCGTCGACACCGCGCCGCTCGATCTCGACGCCATCATTGCGCTCTGTGTCGAGGCGACCGCGAGGGCCGAGGATGTGGCGCGGCTTCATTCGGGCGACCTCTCGATCTTTAGCGCCATGGGCGAGCAATTGCGCCGCTTGAAGCGGGCAGGGGTGGCGTACACGGTCACGCCCGGCGTGCCCGCTTTCGCCGCCGCCGCCGCCGCGCTCGAGCGCGAACTGACTCTGCCGGGCCTCGCGCAATCGCTGGTGCTGACGCGCACGTCGGGCCGCGCCTCGCCGATGCCCGAGCGCGAGACGCTCGCCAATTTCGCCGCGACCGGCGCGACGCTCGCGATCCATCTCTCGATCCATGCGCTCGACGGACGTGGTCGCCGAACTCACGCCGTTCTACGGGCCCGATTGTCCGGCGGCGATCGTCGCCCGCGCCTCATGGCCGGACGAGCGGATCGTGCGCGCGACGCTCGGCGAAATCGTGGGCGCGCTGCGCGAGACGCCGATCGAGCGCACCGCGCTCATCCTTGTCGGCCCCGCGCTCGGGGCCGAGGATTTTCGCGAGAGCGAGCTTTACAACGCGGATTATGTGCGCCGGTTTCGCGCCGGCCGAGCGAGCGCGGCGGCGAATGAGCGCGTGCGAGCAAGCTCGCTGACTGCGATCCACACCCTCATCCTGAGGAGCCCGCAGAGCGGGCGTCTCGAAGGATGGTTCAGTGAGCGCCGACTGGTCGTGCGACGCGCGCGTCCCCGAGACGCGCCTCGGCGCTCCTCGGGATGAGGCTTCGAGGCCGCTTCGCGGCGCCTCAGGACGAGGTCGGAGAAGCAACTCTGCGAAACCCGCTGCTCGCGAGCACGCGCCCGTCGCGGCCGACGACGACGGTTTCAAGCTCGCCCGACTGGCCGGCGAGGACGCGCGCAGCCGTCGCCCATGCGCCGTCGGCGACGAGCGCCGGCAAGTCGAAGCCCGCGGCCTCCGCAAGTTCGAACGCGTGCAGGCCGCTGTTGGCGCTCGCGATCGCCGCGACAAGCGACGGCGCGCCGCCCGCATGCGCGACGCGCTCGCCGAGCGCCGCAAGGTCGACCGCGCCGCGCTTCGAATGCAGGTCGAGCTTGCCCTCGGCGAGCTTGGTCATCTTCGCCGGGCCGCCGGCGATGGTGAGGCGCGGGACGGGATGCTCGCGCAGATATTTCAGCAGGCCGCCGACAAAATCGCCCATCTCGATCAGCGCGTGATCGGGCAGGCCGTACAGCGCCCGGATCGCGGCCTCGGAGGTCTCTCCGGTCGCGGCGCCGATGTGGGCGCAGCCGCTGGCGCGCGCGACATCGACGCCACGGTGGATCGAGTGGATCCAGGCCGAGCACGAATAGGGAATGACGATTCCGGTCGTGCCGAGGATCGACAGGCCGCCGAGGATGCCGAGCCGCCCGTTGGCGGTGCGCTCGGCGATTCTTTCGCCGCCGGGGACCGAGATTTCGACGATCGCGTCGACGCCGGCGCCGAGCCTCGCGGCGACCTCTTCGAGATTGGCGCGGATCATCGCGCGCGGCGCGGGATTGATCGCGGGCTCGCCGACCGGCAGCGGCAGGCCGGGCCGGGTCACCGTGCCCACGCCTTCGCCGGCCTTGAAGCTCACGCCCGCGCCGGGCGGCGCGAGACGGACGGTCGCGACGATCAGCGCGCCATGGGTGACGTCCGGATCGTCGCCCGCGTCCTTGACGATGCCGGCGCGGGCGAAATCGGCGCCGAGTTCATGGGTGGCGAGGGCGAATTCCGGCCGCAAGCCCTTCGGCAGCGCGACGGGAACCGGATCGGGAAACTGGCCGGTCAGCAGCGCTTCGAAGGCCGCGCGCGCCGCGCCGCTGGCGCAGGCGCCGGTCGTCCAGCCGCGCTTGAGCGGCGTTGCGCTTTCCGGCTCGTTCATGGGCGTTGGCCTAGCGCGCGCATCGGCTTGCCTAGGGGCCGATCGATGACCCGCGGCCTCATGATCGCCGCGCCTCGCTCCGGCAGCGGCAAGACGACGGCGACGCTCGGTCTCCTGCGCGCGTTCAAGCGCCGCGGCGTCGACGTGGTCGGCCTCAAGTCCGGTCCCGACTATATCGACCCGGCCTTCCATGCCGCAGCCTCGGGACGGGAAGGCGTCAATCTCAATTCCTGGGCCATGGCGCCCGACCTTCTGGCGGCGCTCGCCGCGCAAACGGCGAACGATAGCGCGCTCGCTTTGTGCGAAGCCTCGATGGGTCTGTTCGACGGCGTTCCGGCCGAGCAGCGGGCGCACCGGCGCCTCGGCTGACGTGGCGGCGGCGCTCGGCATGCCGGTCCTGCTGGTCATCGACGTCAGCGGTCAGGCGCAGTCGGCGGCGGCGATCGTCAAGGGCTGCGCAGCTTATGACGAGCGGCTGAAGGTCGCGGGCGTGATCGTCAATCGCGTCGGCAGCGAGCGTCATCGCCGGCTCGTCGTCGAGGCGATCGAGGCGATGGGCGTGTCCGGTCGTCGGCGCCCTGCCGCGCAACGAAACGATCGCGCTGCCCGAGCGCCATCTGGGTCTCGTGCAGGCGGGCGAGACGGAGGCGCTCGACGCGCGTCTCGAGGCAATCGCCGATTTCATCGAGGCGCATGTCGATTGCGCCCGCGTTCTCGCATTGGCCGGCGAGCTCGACTTCGCTTCGTCCGTCGCCAGCGCCCGTCGCCGTTCGGCCGCCGGGACAGCGCATCGCGCTCGCGCGCGACGCGGCGTTCTCGTTCATCTACCCGCATCTCGTGCAAGGCTGGCGGGCGGCCGGGGCCGAGATCGTTTCCTTCTCGCCGCTCGCCGACGAGCCGCCGCCTTCGGATTGCGACGTCTGCTGGCTTCCGGGCGGCTATCCGGAATTGCACGCCGGGCGATTGGCGGCTGCGACGCGATTTCGCGAAGGTCTCCGGCGCTTCGCCGAGACGCGCCCGGTGCACGGCGAATGCGGGGGCTATATGGCGCTGGGCCGAAGCCTCACCGACGCCTCGGGCGTCGCTCATCGCGATGGCGGGCCTGCTCGGCGTCGAGACCAGCTTCGCAAAGCGCCGGATGACGCTCGGCTATCGCGAGGCCCGCATCGCGTCCGATTGCGCGCTTGGGACCGCGGGCACGCTCCTGCGCGGCCACGAGTTCCACTATGCGACGATCGTCGCGACCGGCGACGACGACCCCTTCGCCTTTGTTCGCGACGTCTATGGCGCGCCGGAAGCGCCCGCCGGCTCTCGACGAGGCCTGGTCACGGGCTCGTTCTTCCATGTGATCGCCGAGGCGTGAGACCTTGCGTCCGGACCGTGACGCTTGGCGCCTCTATGGGGCGTTCAAAACCCGAATCGGTTTGCCGTCCAGAAAGGCCTCGGCGTTCTCGACGCTCTGCGGATAGAACTGGGCCCATGTCTCAGCCACTCCGTAGCCGAGATGGGGCGTAAGCACCGTATGGTCTGAAGCTCGAAACGGATGATCCTGCGGCAAGCGGCTCTTTGTCGTAGACGTCGAGCGCGGCAATGATTTTGCCAGCCTGGACCGCGGCAATGAGCGGGGCTTCGTCGATGAGAGGGCCCCGAGAGGTGTTGATCAGAATGGCGCCCTGCTTCATGCGCGCAATGTCTTCCGCGCCGATGATTCCACGGCTGCGCGGCGACAGGACCATGTGCACGGAGATGACGTCGGAACTGTCCATGAGATCTGTCTTGCTGACAAGGCGGGCGCCGGCCTCTTGGGCTTTCGCTTCGGTCAGGTTCGGACTCCAGGCTATGACCTTCATATCGAGCGCAAGGGCGTAGCGAGCCAGACGCGCACCGAGACGGCCGAGACCGACGACGCCCAGCGTTTTGCCCGCGAGACTTATGCCGATGGGCACGCCGCGCTGGAAACCGCCGGCGCGCATGGTCCGATCGGCAGCGGGTATGGCGCGAGCGGCGGCGATCATCAGGCCGAGCGCGAGCTCGGCTGTCGCGTAGGGAGCGCCTGGACCGGCGGCTCGTCGTGTTGCAGACGGTAACGCCGAGACGCGTGCAAGCCGCGACGTCCAGCGAGGCGTTCGCAGCTCCCGTGATGCCGATCATGCGCAGCTTGGGAAGACGGCGGAGCAGGGTTTCGGGGAAGGCGGTCCGCTCACGCATCGTCAGAAGAATGTCGAAATCCGCGAGCGCGACGGCGGCCTCGTCCTCCGATCCAAAGGCGTCGGCAAAAAACACGAGCTCCGCCCGGGCGGCGAGCCGCGACCAGTCGGCGCTGCTCCGCGCCACGTCCTGCCAATCATCGAGGATCGCAATTTTCACGGGTTGCTCCGTCGGGTTGCCCGATCCCGCGTAAGGGCGTGAACGGCGTCAAAGGGTTCAGGACGACTGGCGGCGCTTCTTAGGGCATCCTGCCGTTGAATCGCATCGCTAACGGTCCATCAAGCTCGCGAAGAGGCGTTAGTCTAGGAGATGTCTTCTGTTGGAATCGAAACGCGGCACACAACGCCGGACGGATCGAAATCGAATTCCGCGCCGCCATCGGCCGAATATTGGAGGCTTCGCGCAATAACTGTGTGTCCGAATCCCTTTCGTTCCGGGGGTGTGACGCGCGGGCCCCCGGATTCTCGCCATTCAAGGACAAAGGCGCCGCTTTTTTCCTTGTCGTGACCAAGCGCGCGCACCGCGACGTGGCCCCCGGGTTGCGAGAGCGCGCCGTACTTCGCCGCGTTGGTTGTAAGTTCATGCGCGATTAACCCGAACGCAATCGCTGCGCGGGGCGTGACCGCAACGTTCAAATCCTCAATCGTAACCTGGTCTGCGTCCGCGTCGATATAAGGCGCGAGCTCGGACCTGATGATATCGCCCAGTTTCAGGGATGACCAGGAACTCTCCAAGAGCAGGCTGTGGGTCGCCGCCAGCGCCTGGATGCGACCGGTAAACGCCTTCTGGAATGCCTGCACGGTATCTGTATTGGACGCTGTCCGAGCGCTGATCGATACGACCAGAGCGAGCGTATTCTTGATGCGATGGTCGAGTTCGCGCGTCAGAAGGTTCTGCTGCTTTTCGGCAGCCTTGCGCCGAGAAAGATCGACCATGGTGACGACGGCGCCGCTGATCCGGTCACCGGCAATCCGCAGGGGCGCGGCGCTGACCAGATAGTCCTTCACCTTCGGCGCCTTCGGTGCGGTCGCCTCGATCCCTCGCAAAGGCGTACCGGCGATCACCATCGCAATCATGTCGTCCGCTTGCAGGATTCCGGTGGAGTCGCGGAACACGAGCGGAATGATTTCGGCGAAGATTTGCCCGATCGGGTTGCCTTCATAGACGATGCGGGCCGCGGCGTTGGCGTGGGTAATGACTCCGTTGCGATCACACACCAGAACGGCCTCGTTGGCCGAGGCAATGACCGCGCGAGCGGCGTGTTCGCTCTGCTCGGCGCCCTCATGGAGAACCCGCTCGGTCACATTGGCAAAGGTTACGGCATGGCCTGACGTCGTGCCGAACTGCAATGGGCTCGCCACCGCAATGAAGTGAAGATCGATCTCTTCGCCCCGAGGAAATCGAACTTCGCGACTTTGTCGGGTCGTGTGCGCTTCGCTGAGCAGGCGGCCGATTTCCTTCGCCGGTGTCGGCCGCAAAGGCGTCCACCAATAACTTTCCCTGCAATTGAGCCAGCGACGTGCCGAGCAGCCGCGTAAGCGTGCTGTTGGCGTAGAGCACGCGTCCGGACCCGTCGAGCGCAGCGGCGCCCGGCTCCATGACTTCCATGAATGTTCTGTAGGAGTCGGTGTCTCCCACCAATCGTGAAGACCTCCTCAGCCAGAGGGCCGCGCATCACCAGCGCATCGACCTCGTTCTCCCGGATGGCTCGCAGCGTTTCCTCCGCCTCGGCCAGCCTGACGTCGAAGGTCGGCGATGAGAAGGTCTTTGTTTGAGGATGAAACGGCGGTCATGCGCTGTCGCTGAGCTTGAGATTCACCAGCACTTTATGGGTGTCGGAAAGATCACCGATGAGCTTGCGCAGCGGGACCGGCAACTCACGCACAAGGGTCGGGATCGCCACGATGCCGTGCTCGCGTGCGAGCTTTGGATCCTGCTTCAAGTCGATCACCTCCACCTCATATTGCCCAGGGAGATCTTCGGCGCATATGCGCTCCAGGTTGGCGATCGCGGCAAGAGATTTTGGTGTCTGTCCCGCCACATACAGAATGAGTTTGCGAGGGCGCGTTGCTGGCATGGGCATGTCCTCCGGAGATTCGAGCCGCTACGACTTGCGACTTCTCTCCATTTCCATCCTGTCGGTCAGCCGTCTGGCGAAGATATTCGCTCTCGCCCTCCGTCATCGCCTTGAGCTCGATCTCGTCGGCATCGAGCTCCGCCTGCAACGCTTCCATCTGAGCCTTGGCGCGCCGCCGTTTTTGCTGGAGCTGCTGCTGGGTTTTCGATACCTCCGCTTTGCGCAGGATTTCGGCGCGTCGGGACTTGGCTTCCTCGTTCTTTCGGGCGGAGCCGGTGAGGGCGCCGTTCTCGCCGAGATACGGAGGGATGAGCTTGATGCCTTCGTCGCTCATGATGAATTCGCGAACTTGATTGGAGTGCGACAGGCCGCGGGCCTTGAGCAGATAGAGTTCGCGATTGAATTCGCCGTTCACCTCTCGGTTGAGCAAAAGGATCCACGC
This sequence comes from uncultured Alphaproteobacteria bacterium, assembly GCA_963762335.1. Taxonomy (GTDB): domain Bacteria; phylum Pseudomonadota; class Alphaproteobacteria; order Rhizobiales; family Beijerinckiaceae; genus Roseiarcus. The sequence continues at coordinate 116,526 of CAVXKU010000003.1, forward strand.
GTCCATGATCGAGGAAAGGCCGGCGTCGGTTTGGACCCGGCCATCCTGGCCGTGCATGAGGTGGGTAAGGACCGCGGTCACGCCACGACCCTTCAGAAAATCGACGATGCGCAATAGCATGGACTGGATCTCCATGCGGTCGCCGCTTTCCAGGAAGGAGGAGATCGGATCGAGGACGACCAGACTGGGGTTGAATCTCGTGACCTCGCGCAACATCACGGCCAAATGCATTTCAAGGCTGTAGAATGTCGGCCTTGTGGCGATGAATCTGAAGTTTGTCCGATTTGATCCATCGGCCGATATCCATCCCGATCGACTTCATGTTCCTGACGGCTTGATCGGCAGATTCCTCGAAGGAAAAATAGAGCGCGCGCTCGCCAGCGGTGCAGGCCGCGTGGGCGAAGCTTGCGGCCACGGAGGACTTGCCGGAACCGGCGACGCCAGAGACGAGAACACTGGACGCCCGGTGGAAGCCGCCGCCCGTCAGCATGTCGTCGAGGTCCGCAATCCCGGAAGAAATCCGCTCCTCGAAAACTTTATGATTCAAACCAAGCGAGGATACGGGCAGGACGCTGAAGCCGTCCTGATCGATGAGAAACGGATATTCATTCGTGCCGTGCGCCGTGCCGCGATACTTCACGATGCGAAGGCGCCGCGTCGAAACCTGGTTCTGAACGCGGTGGTCAAGCAAAATCACGCAATCCGAGACGTATTCCTCCAAGCCCTGCCGCGTGAGCGTGCCATCGCCACGCTCCGCGGTAATGACCGTGGTCATTCCCTTGTCTTTCAGCCAGTCGAACAACCGGCGGATTTCGGCGCGCAGAATCGCCTCATTGGAAAAGACCGAGAACAGACTTTCGATGGTGTCCAAGCACGACCCGCTTGGCGCCGACTGAATCAATCGCGGCCTCCAGCCGGATGAAGAGACCTTCCAGGTCATAGTCGCCGGCCTCCTCCAGCTCGGAGCGGTCCAACGCGATGTATTCGAAAGCGATCTTTTGATCGTCAACCAGCTTGTTGAGCGCGAATCCGAGAGAGGCGACATTGCTGACGATATCCCCCGGACGCTCTTCAAAGGTGACGAAAACGCCGGGCTCGTCAAAGTCGCGCGCGCCGTGGATCAGGAACGTCGTCGCGAAAAGCGTCTTGCCGCAACCGGCTGAGCCGCAGACAAGCGTCGGGCGACCGGTCGGGACGCCGCCAAGCGTCAGGTCATCGAAGCCGCCAATACCGGTGGGGGATTTTGAAATGCCTTGGGGAGAGGACATTATTGGCTCACGAAAGGAATTCGATACAACGGTCCATTGTAATGAGCAGTCGCGGCGCGATTGGTTTCATGATGTTGGTCTCACTTCAGTCAATCGCGCGCCGTCACACAATGGCGCCATCGCGTTCCCGGATCGGAAGGCAAGATCAGCGCGAGTAAGGCGCCTCGCCGACAGTAGGGCGGCGTGGCGCGTGTGTCACCCTGCCATCTGTGGGCCTTTGGACGTAAGTTTCGTGGCCTGGCGTCAATCGTCGGTTCGGCCAATATCGAGCCGATTTGGCACGTTCGCCGCCGGTTGGGAAATGTCCGCTTCTTGCCCATCCTTGCCATTGACTCGCCATCGCTGAAGGCATGGGAAGCAGCCGAAGCAGCGGCGTGCCCCGATTGGCGTCACTGTGCCTTCGCCAAGGGTGGCTTGATGAATTAGTCGGGGTGTGACGAGAATCAGAAATATAATCGAATGATTGGCGAAAGTGGAAATCTGTGCTATAAACTGACCACTCGCCGGATCAAACCCCGCGCCGGGTGAGAGGCCGGGCCGCGAGAAGAAGGAAAGGAGGGCGTGAGACATCTTGCATAGGGACTTGAGACGAGGGCGAATTTTTTATTTGAATCGCGCGTAACCCATTGAAAACGCCCAATTCGGAAAAATAAACGCTAGTAAATGCTAGCACTTTTACTGACGTTTAGTCGCGTTTAATAGCGTCTAGTCGCTTTTATTTGGCTTGGATGGACTCGGCTGCTGGCCCGAAAGCCTTGGCATGACCAAGGGAGGCGCGTTTCAGACGAGGGGCGCATATTCTCCGCGCCTGCGCCCCAGGACCGGTTCACCGACGCCCTCTTTGAGGCTCACGACGGCTCCGAGCACAATCGCATGCGAGTGGCGCTCGATGATCTCCTCCGCCAGGCAATCGAAGGCGGCGACCGCGTCCGAGAGCACGGGAGCGCCGGTCGAGAGCGTGATCCATTGCGCCGTGTCGAAACGGTGGGCTCCGTGCACCCCGCTGTGTCCGCTGAAGCGATGCGCGAGCGCCTGATGGCGGGCCGGAAGCAAGTTGATCGAGAATGCGCCTGCCTCGCGCAATCCGGCGAACGTCGTGGAGGTGCGGGCGAGGCAAACGATCAGAGTCGGCGGCGCCAGCGACAGGGACGCGAGCGAGATGACAGTGCAGCCGCGCCGCGCTTGGCCTTCGCCGCAAGCGACGATTGCGACCCCCGAGGACAGCGCTCCCATCGCATGTCGAAAGTCGGCGCTGTCGGCGTGGCGCAGGCGCCGGTCGCTCACGCCCGCGCCTCGATGAGCGGGTTCGCCAAGGCCTGAGCGAACATGCGGAATCCCTTCAGGGTGCGCGTTTTCACCGGGCGCCGATGGTTATAAAACAGGTCCGACTTTAATTGGTCGCGCGCCGACCGCCTGTCAAGCAACCGGAATTCGCGTCCAGCCGCTCATTTCATGACGATAACCGACAGGAGCCGGCCATAATCCGGCTCTTTCCGATGGGTGGCGCGGCGATAGCTGAAGAAGCGGCCCTCGTTGGTGTAGGTGTCGAGACCCAAATCTTCGAACCGCCCGACCCCAGCCCGTGCTGCGCGCTCCGCGATGTAGGCGTTAAGGTTGAACATCGAGTGGCCGCCTCTGCGGCTCGGCGCGAAGTAGCGGGCCGTGTCTTCGCTCGGGCCGGCGAAGGCCGCGACGAACTCTGGGCCAACCTCATATGATTTGTGGTCCGATGCAGGGGCCAAGCGCGGCAACAACGTGGCTGCGTGTGGCGCCGAGACGCTCCATTGCCTCTACGGTCGCTTCGACCACGCCTCCCAGCGCCCCTTTCCAGCCCGCATGAGCCGCGCCTATGACGCGCGCGCGTTGGTCGGCGAATAGGATCATGCCGCAGTCAGCGCCTGTAACCCCTAGCGCCAGGCCAGGGGTTGCCGTCACCAGCGCGTCGCAACGGGGACGCGCGCTCGGCAGGATCGGGGCCGAAATCGCGACCGCGTCGGCCGAGTGGACTTGGTAGGGTACAGCGAGGCGATCCGGCGTGACCGCGAGCGCGTCCGCGATCCGGTTGCGGTTCTCTGTCACCGCGTCCGCTGCATCTCGCGAGCCAACGCCGCCGTTCAGCGAAGCATAGACGCCTTGAGAGACCCCGCCGAGACGGGTGAAAAAGCCATGCGCGAAGCCCGGAATCCGCAGCGATTCCGCGGTTAGGAACTGAGCCGTGGTCACGCGGATTTGGCGCTTGCAGGTTGGAAGCCGGGCGGTGGGCGCAGCCTGCGGTCGGCGAGCGCGATTGTCTTGAAAAGAGCGCCCATCTCGCCCTGACCCTTGCCGACCAAGCGCGCTCGCGCACGTTCGAATTCCTCGGCGTGGTCAAGAGTAGCGCGCTCGGCAAGCGCCTTTGTCCTCAGGTCGATGCCGATAGCGCGCAGGAAATCGCCTTGATCGATCGGTCCATAAACGGCGGCGCCGGCCGCGCTTGCGCTGCGCGCCATAGCCGCGAAATCGACATGCGCGGTGAGATCGCACTCGCCGGGCGCGACGAGCGGGTCGACGTAGCGGTGTGCGCGTAGGGCCTGCAGGGTTTCGCCAAATCGGGTGACCGCATGGCCGTAGTCGATCAGCAGCGCCGCGCCGCCCTGTTTCGCGAGCCGAGCGCCGAGTTCAAACATCAGGCGATGGCCGGAGGGGTTCACTTCCAGGACTTCGCCGTTCGGAGCATTGGCTCTGATATAGGGCTCGGGCTTGTCGGCGACATCGAACACAAGCCCGCTCTCGCCGTTCACACGCACGGTGCGCTCACGCCACTGACCGTTCACTCGGACAAATTGGCGTACGGGCAGGGCGTCGAGAAATTCGTTGCCGATCACGATCGCGGGTCCGTCTGGAACTTCCTTCAAGGTCTGCGCCCAGGAGACCGCCACGCCGGAATCGACAAGCAGGTCGTGCTGCATGGCCGCCAAAGCGGGACTTGTCTCGACGAGTCGGACGTCGAGCGCGCTGCGAAAGGCTGGAACAATCCGAGCGGCCCGCAGGGCGTCACTCATCAGCGTGCCGCGCCCCGGCCCCAGTTCAACGAGGCGCACGGGGTCGGGCGAGCCCATGCTCGACCACACTTCAGCCGCCCAAAGCCCGATCAACTCGCCGAACATCTGAGATACTTCCGGCGCGGTCGTGAAATCTCCCGTCGCCCCGAATGGATCTCGGTTCATGTAATAGCCAAGATCGGGATGGCCGAGCGCCAGCTGCATATATTGCTCGACCGTGATCGGTCCGCGCTCCGCGATCATTGCCCGAATTTCGTCGGCCAGCTGCGTCATGGCGTGATCCCCCGCCGCCTGAAGCTCCACGCAAGAAGTCCGAAGCCGACGATGATGAGTGGAAGCGAAAGGACCATCCCCATCGTCAGCCCTCGCCCGAGGTCTTCAAGGCGCGGATCTGGCTCGCGAAAGAATTCGCTGAAAATACGCCCTGCGCTGTAAACAATCGCGAACACTCCGGTTATGACGCCCGGACGCCGCAGAGCGCCGTTTTTCGCGAGGGCGTAAAGGATGACGAACGCCAACAGCCCTTCGAGCAGAGCTTCGTAGATCTGGCTGGGGTGGCGCGGCTGGCCATCAGTTCCCGGAAAGATGACAGCCCAAGGGACATCGGTCGGGCGGCCCCAGAGTTCAGGGCGAATGAAGTTGGCAATTCGGCCAAGGAAGATGCCAATTGGCGCCACCAGCGAGCATAGATCGAACACCGTTAGCACGGGCGCACCGTATCGGCGGGAGAAAAGGAGAGCGCCAATCAGCGCGCCAATCAGCCCGCCGTGGAAGGCCATCCCGCCTTCCCAGACTTTGAAAATCTCGACGGGATGAGAGAAGTAAAATTGAGGATCGTAGAATAGAACGTTGCCGAGGCGTCCGCCGATGATGACGCCAAAGGCGCAGTAGACGAGCAGATCGTCGATGCTGTCGGCGGTTGGGCGCTCTCGCCCGTTCCAGTACCGATCGTTGGAGACGATCCGGCGAATGAGCAGCCAGCCGAGGACGAGGCCGGCGATATAGGCAAGCGCGTACCATCGAATCGCCAGCGGACCCCATTGCACAAGGACGGGATTGATCGCTGGAAAAGGCAGAACGAGTGTCGGCATTGGACGCCTGCACATGCGCTGGGGCCGCTACGGCGTCAAGTCGGAACGCCGCATCGCTTTGGCGTCCAGAATGGCGAACTTACTGCGGAAATTCGCCAGGATCCTCTTGCGCGCCGGTTGTCCCGGAAGGGCGCAACGTCGGGCATGATTCGGCTGTTGCTGTAAAGCGTCGCGCCTCTGCGGAGCAAGCGCTCCGCGAGGCGCCAGTCTTGCGTTTGCCGGTTCGCTCGGGCAGGGAGGCAAGTGGGGCGCCAGGTGAGCCGTTGAGATCAAGGACTGGCATGAAGCGCGTTCACGACGCCCTATGGCCGATCATTGGCCTCGGCGCCGTGGCGATTTCGTCTTGGCTCTTGTTCAAGGACTTGCGCGGGCTGTCATTCGCGAGCTTGAAGAGCGCGCTCTTTTCGATTTCGCTCGGAGGGTGGCTGCTGGCGATCGGTTCGACCTCGCTCGCCTATGCCGCGCTCGCCTGGTACGATCAGATCGCGCTTCTGCATCTGCGCCGCCGCATCAGTTGGCGGTACGTGGCGGTTGCGTCGTTCACGGCCTATGCGATCGGTCATAACATTGGCGCTTCGGTCCTCTCCGGGGCTGTCGTGCGCTATCGGGCCTATTCCGAGAAGGGGCTCAGCGTCGGCGAGATCGGCGTTCTGGTCGCGTTCTGCTCCTTCACGTTCGCGCTCGGCGCGGCGATCGTGGGCGGCTTTTGCTTGCTGCTCCAGCCCGAACTGGCTCAGCGTTTCGACGGGGCGCCGCTCTGGCTCGGGCAAGCCGTTGCGGCGGCCCTCGTCGCGGCGCCTGCTCTCTACGTCGTCGGCGCACTCCTGCACTTTCCCCCGCTCAAGATCGGCTCCTTCGAGCTTGTCTATCCCCGCCCACCGATCGCGGCGCGGCAACTTCTCGCCGGCCCCATTGAGCTGATTGGCGCGTCCGGGATCATCTATTTCGCGCTTCCCGCAGCCGCCAACCCCGGTTTCGTGATCGTGCTCGGTGTTTTTGTCGCCTCGTTTTCGATCGCGCTGATCAGCCACGCGCCCGGGGGGCTTGGCGTGCTGGAATTGACGTTTCTTCAGGCGACGCCGGACGTGCCGCAGGCCAATGTCGTCGCCGCCTTGCTGGTGTTCCGTCTTCTGTATCTGATCCTGCCGCTGATCTTCGCGCTGATCGTGGTTTCAGACTATGAGCGCAAGCGGTGGCGAAGACGTAGAGCGATGAGAGGAGTCGATCCCGATGGCCCCGGCGATCTCGATCAATAGCCAGGACGTTCTTTTGGCGATCGACCTGCAGGCCGATTTCATGCCTGGCGGGGCGCTTGCGGTCGATAGAGGCGACGAGATCGTGCCCCTGGTCAATCGACTGGCGCGCCGGTTCGAGCACGTCGTCATCACCCAGGACTGGCATCCGCCCACGCACGCCTCTTTCGCGGCCAGCCACGAAGACGCGAAGCCGTTCGACACCAAGCGCCTCCATTACGGCGACCAGACCCTATGGCCCGAGCATTGCGTGCAGGGGACGCCGGGCGCGGCGCTGCATCCGGATCTCGCGGTCGATCTCGCCTTTCTCGTCTTGCGCAAGGGCATGCATTCGGCCGTCGACTCCTATTCGGCCTTCGTCGAGGCCGACGGCCGGACGACGACCGGGCTCGCGGCGCTCCTCAAGGCGCGTGGGGTCAAGCGGGTGTTCGCCTGCGGCCTCGCGACCGACTTCTGCGTCGCCCATTCGGCGCTGGACGCGCGCCGCGAGGGCTTCGAAACCTTCGTGATCGAGGACGCCTGCCGGGCGATCGACGCCAACAATTCGTTGAATGAGGCCTGGGCGCGCATGAACGCGCGCCGAGGTCTGGCGCGTCCAGTCGGCGGAGATCCTCGGCTCGCGCGTCGAACGGTCGGCCGAAGCTCGTCCAATAAACGCTCTTAAACGCCAGTAAACGCTAGTAAACGTTAGTAAATTTGCTAACGTTTACTAGCGTTTATTTTTCCGAATCGGGACTTTTCAATGGGTTACGGCCGATTCAAATAAAAAATTCTCCCCTCGGCTCGCCTGGCAGGCTGTGTGCGAACCGTCTAACCTGCATGGGCCCCTTTCGGCCGCTCAGCTCAAGTCGACATAGATTCCGACCAGTGGAATATTGGTAACACAGAGTTCTAGTTTAGGCAATAATTTGTCGAGCCCAGCGGACCGGTGCGGCGTGCTTACCGCTCCTGCGTCGCCGTCCTCGCAGATTAAGCGCGAGCAGGCGGGCGAGCGCGTCCTCGGTCGGAATATCCTCGGGCCAGCCATAAGACGCGGCGACGGCGCGATCGAGCGCGTCATGGGCGTCGGCGAGCCAGCGCGGACGCTCGTTGTAGAGGTTGGTGAGGGTGCGCTTCTTGAGCTTGAGGGCGGCCTCGGCGGTTTTCGGCAAGATGCGGTCGGGATAGCGTCGCGGCGCTTCGCCGGGCGCGGCGGTCGGCGTGATTTCCGGCACGATGTCGACGAGGTCGGACGGATTGAGCCAGGCGCGGCGCAACTCGTCGAGCCTTTTCGCCGCCGCCGCGATGCGTTCCGCGCGAGGGTCGTCGGCGCAATCCGCCGCCGGAATGTTGGCGTGAGGCTTTTGGGGAAGGGGAAAGTCTCGAAGGTGGTGGTCGGGGTGTAACGCAGATCGTTGCCGACGCCGAGCCGTGTGCCGAGACGCAGCGACCACGCTTCATGGAAGCGGGAATGCAGGATGCCGAAGGTTGTGTCGTCGTCGCGGGCGATGGCGATGAGCTGGTGGTCGGGACAGACGGCTCGGCCGATCCAAACGAACAATCTGTGTTTGGCGACGGTAGGAGTGGCGATATAGCGTCGCAATTCGTCTCCCGCGTCATGCCCGGCCTTGTGCCGGGCATCCACGGGTTTGTCTTCTACCGGTTCGCGTGGATGGCCGGGACGATCCCCGGAATTGATCCGGGACGGCCATGAGCGTTCAGCGCCGCCCACATCGCAGGGCGCGGCTCGACGTGCCGCCACCAATTGATGCGATAGGCCGCTCGGCGGTTATTATCACGCTCTGGCTTGACCTTGTCCTGGACATAGCTGAACGGCTCCCCGTAGAGCGCGCACTCCTGCTCGCTCATCGCGCCGCCAAAATCGATGATCCACATGTCTCGCGGCCGGCGCGTCACATCGAGTCCGTTGACCCACGGCGAGAGCACGTCGCTGTTGGGACGGCGGTTCGGATTGAGCGGCTCCGCGAGCCACGCGCGCGCCAGCCGTCCATCGACGTCGAAAGCGCCGCCCTTCGTGTCCCCCATGAAGGCGACGCCGAGATTCTCGGGCTGCGGCAAAGTGGTTACGAGGTTTGACGTCTCGGCCGAGAGGTCCGCATGGATCGCCGGAACAACGAGGCCATTCAGGCGGATGAACTCGGCGTCCATTCGGGTGCTTCCCTCATCCTGAGGAGGCGGCGGAGCCGCCGTCTCGAAGGATGCGCGCCGTGGACCGCTCTTTTGTCGCGCTCGACCGTCGGGCGCAACGCCCTCCTCCTTCGAGACGCCGCTGCGCGGCTCCTCAGGATGAGGGCGACTGAGGCGCGCGTTACCCCGAAGCACACCAGCGACACCCGCACCGCCGCGCCATCAATCATCCAAGGCTCATCGCCCCACGCTTCGAATATCGCGCCCGCCTTGGCGATCGGCTCCAGCAACTTGCGGTTGGCGCCGCCGCGAATGGAGTTGGTCGCGACAGGATCGGCGGGTCGACGCGCGGCACGGCCATGCCAAGCCCGAGCGTCTCGCAATCGAGAATGGCGCGCCACTCGATGTCCTTGACGCCCTGCAACGCGAGATAGAGGAAATTATCCGAGCCACAGGCCGGGTCGAGTATACGCAAGGCGCAGAGCCGATCGATGAAAGCGTCGCGTTCGATTTCCGCTTTGGTCCGCGCGGCCTCGAAGTGTTTGTTGATGGCCGCGCTCACGCCTTTACCGCCAATTCCCGAGCCTTCGAGCGCTGGCGTCATGATCGCCTCGATTTTGGCCCAGGCAATATCCCACTCGGCGCGCAAAGGGCGCAGCACGACGGGCTCGACGATCATCTCGATCTTGTCAGGGTCGGTGTAACGGGCGCCGATTTGCGCCGCTTGTCGGGATCGAGAAAGCGTTCGAACAATGTGCCAAATCGCAGGGACTTCGTTGGTCCAACGGGTCTCGATGCGGAAGAGATGGGTGTCGCAGGCCACGCGCAGCGGCGGGTTTTCGAGCGCCGCCGCGTAGCGGGTCAGTTGCTCCAACGCCTTGCCAAGATCACGCTTCTTCTTCTTGTACTCCCAGGCGAAAAAACCCTTTTTCCAAACATCCGCCCAGCCTTCGCCGCCACCGGTCTTCGGCGCGCCCTTCTCGAAAGTGAAGTGGTCGCCAACCGGATCATCCTCGATCGGGGTCGGGTGATCGAACAGGCGGCAAAGGTCGATGAAATGCTCATGCGCGGTCGCACGCTCGGTCAGCGCAACCGGCTTCCATTTCTTGATGAATTCTTGCGGGGTCATCCGGGGAGGGCGAGCCTTTGCGAAGCGTCCGCCCGCTTAGCATAAGTCGGCGGAGCCTGCGCCCGGCTCTGGGCGACTTTCCCCGACGGATAAACCGGAGGTGAAATGAACCGGCCGCGGTTAACCATTCATTAATCGCCGGAGCAGCATCTGATGGGGTCCGACGATGAAATCCAAGCAGCGCAGCCGCTGCCAATCCTGCCTCCTTACGCCTCGGTCTCATGATTACACTCTACCATCACCCATTTTGCCCCCATTCCCGCTTCATCCGCCTCGCGCTTGGCGAGATGGGGATCGAACCGCGTCTGGTCGAGGAAAAGGCGTGGGACAGGCGCAGGGAGTTCCTCTTGATGGCGCCCGAAGGCGCGACGCCGGTCATGATCGAGGAGGAAACGGCAAGCCTGTCGGGAGCGGAGGTGATCGCCGAATATCTGGATGAGACGTTAGGCCTGGCTCTCGGCGATCGCCGTCTGATGCCCCAGGATCCATTGGCCAGGGCGGAAACGCGCCGGCTCGTGCATTGGTTTAACGTCAAGATGTTTAGCGAAGCAAGTCAATGGCTTGTGCGAGAGAAAGTCTATAAGCGCTTTATGAGCATCGCCCAGGGGGGAGGCGGCCCCGACATGGAGGCCGTGCGCGCCGCGCGCAGCAATCTGCGCTATCATCTTCGTTACATCGGCCACCTTATCGGGGGCCGCAACTGGTTGGCGGGCGACCGGATGTCCTATGCGGACCTTGCGGCGGCCGCGCATCTGTCGTGCATTGACTATTTAGGCGACGCGCCGTGGGACGAGAGCGAAACCGCCAAGACCTGGTACGCGCGAATGAAGTCGCGCCCGTCGTTCCGCCCGCTTCTGGCCGAGCGGCTGCCGGGGATGATGCCGAGCGTCGCGTACGCCGATCTCGACTTCTAACGCCCTTACGCGAAAAAGCGCACGCGCTCGGCTTTGACGCTTGCCGGGTCGCCTCCGCCGAAGCGCCGACGGGTGCGCGTGACCGTCTGGCCAGTTGGCTCGCGGAAGGCGCGCATGGGCACATGACCTGGATGGCCGAGACCTTCGAGCGGCGGACCGATCCTCGCAAGCTTATGGCGGACGCCAAAAGCGTCCTGATGGTCGGTCTCAATTATGGGCCCGCGGCCGACCCACTGGCGGCGCTCTCCCGCCCCGAGACAGGGGCCATTTCCGTCTACGCGCGCCATCGCGACTATCACGATGTCATCAAGGGCAAGCTTAAGGAACTCGCCGCCTTCCTGGCCGTTGCGGCGCGGCCGGAAAAGGCGGACGTGAAGGTGTTCGTCGACACGGCCCCGCTGCTCGAGAAGCCATTGGCCGCGCGCGCCGGGCTCGGCTGGCAAGGCAAGCACACCAATCTCGTGTCGCGCGAATTCGGCTCATGGCTGTTCCTGGGCGCGATCCTCACGAATTTGGAACTGCCGCCCGACCCGCCGGAGTCGGACCATTGCGGTCAATGCCGCGCCTGTCTCGATGCGTGTCCGACAGGCGCGTTTCCGGCGCCGTATCAGCTCGATGCTCGTCGCTGCATTTCTTATTTAACAATCGAGCATAAGGATCAGATTCCGAAAGAATTTCGATCCAAGATCGGCAACCGCATCTATGGTTGCGACGATTGCCTTGCCGTTTGCCCGTGGAACAAGTTTGCGAGCATTGGGCGGGAAGCGAAGCTCGCCGCGCGCGACGACCTTAACGCGCCGCCCCTCGCCGAACTCGCTCGCCTCGACGATGCGTCATTTCGATCTTTGTTTGCCGGGGGTCCGATCAAGCGGATCGGCAGGGCGCGCTTCGTCCGCAATGTGATGATCGCGATTGGGAATTCGAGCGACCCATCGCTCGCCACGGTCGCGGAGGAACGATTAACTGACGATGCCCCACTCGTCCGCGGAGCCGCTGTATGGGCGCTCAGCCGGTTGGTGTCCAAAGGGAAGTTGTCGTCCTTCGCGTCGGAACGCCTGCGAAGGGAGCGTGACGAAGCCGTTATCGCGGAATGGCGCGACGCCTTGGCCGCGCCGCTCGGACAATAATCGTTTCTATTGCCGCCTAGTGTGAAGGCGCGGGCTCGGTCTGCTGCCTGAACTTCTCGATTTCGTCCTTGAGATGAAGTTTCTTGCGCTTGAGTTCGTGGATCTTGGTGTCGTCTGACGCTGGGTGGTTGACTTCGGCTAGGATCGCTTCCTCAATGGCTTGGTGGCGGCGCACCAACTCGCTGAGATGCGAATCAATTGACATGGGACAACTCCCTCATGTTCTTGGCGACGAAATTGTGACATAACTGGTGATCGGCGCAAGCGGCAATGTGGCGCCACACTGTGGAATCTTGGCGCCGAACCCCCGACATTTTGGGGGAAGGTCTAATGGCCTCGGCCCGTGCAGACCCCAAGCGTAAAGTGACGCAAGAATGGACGACAAGGGGCTCACGCCGGACGAACATGCCGCGCTAGTCGCCCAGATCGAGCGGCTGCGCGAGGAACATCGCGACCTCGACGTCGCGATTGAGGCGCTTCGAGACGCCGGACAAGTCGACCAATTGCAATTACAGCGGCTTAAGAAGCGAAAGCTGATGTTGCGCGACAAGATCACGCGACTCGAAGACCTGATCACGCCGGACATCATCGCCTAATCGGCGCGCCGGCGATGATCGTCTAACCGTACGGCCGCTGTTCCGCCCCATCAAAACTCGGGACCGAACATTTTGATCTGCTTTCGTAGCTTCGAGCCGAAACCGTTTCCGGGGTCGAGCGGGCGCCGCGGGACGCATGGAGGCGGCCCATGCCCTATGACGTGAATTCCGATGCGCCCGCCGTCCGTCGCTCGCATTGGCCGGAGAACGGCCCAAGGCATCTTTCGCGAGGCGCGTCAATCACGCCCATGCCGCGCCTCACAAGATCCTCGTCGGGAGGAAGCCTCCGTTTCGCCGGGCATCGGGCGGCGGTCGAAACGCGCCGGACGAAGCAGGTCGGCGAGGCCGGAGGGCGGAAGGATCAGGCGCGAAGGGCGCTCGCCGCGCGGTCCGTCGTCAGGCGGCGGGCGCCCGCCGTCTCGTCACGCGCCGACGGCCAAGGGCGCCGATTCCGGCGAAGCCCGCAATCAGCATGACCCAGGTCGAGGGCTCAGGGACCGCAGCGCCGACAGGACCGACGACGATCGCGACTTGGACGGAACTGGTGGAGGCCTCGAACTCCGCGGTTCCGCTCGATTTCTGCATGTAGAGGAAGCTCTCGACCACCGGCGCGCCGGTGGTGAACTCGTGGACATCGAGCGAGAAATCATCGTTCGGCTTGCTCGAGTCGATAAGGCCGGCGCCCGGGATGAGGCCGCCGAGGAGAAATTCGTTCTGCGCCGGGTCGTAAGTGAAGGCGGGCGTCGAGCCGAGCGCGATGTTGAGGCTGTGGAGCACGACGCCCGCCGTCTCATTGAGGTAGAATTTCGCCGGGTCGAACGTGATGGCGAATTCGCCGGTCACCGGATCGACCGGCGCGGAGACGAGGCCGTCCGTCACGAAACCGGTCGCGACAAACGAGATGTCGTAGGTGACGACGTCGGCGGCCGCCGGCGCCGCAGCCGCAACGCTCAAAGCCGCCGCTGCGGCCAAGGCTGTTCGCCGACCGTCATTCCACCCTCCAAATTCCTGGCCGACGCCACGCTCGAAACGTTGACCATAGATATGTCGTTTAATAATCGTCAAAACCGAGCTGGCAAACAGAGGAAATGGGGCCGGCTGATCGACGCTCACCCGCCCCTTGGCTCGCGCGCCAGCAAGCGCGCGGTCACCTCTTCGTCGCTTAGCCGCGCTTCGTAGACCGAGCGCCACTCGATGAGACGCGCGGTCGCGGTCGCGAGCACGATCGCGGCGATCATCGGCGCGGCAAAGTCGCGGGCATGGCCGGTCAGTTCCATCATGAGCACCAGCGACGAGATGGGTCCCTGGGTGGAGGCCGCCAGCATCGCCCCCGCGCCCAGAAGCGCGTAAAGGCCGATGTCGCCTCCGGGATGAACACTAAGCCAAAGCTGGCCCAACGCTGCGCCGGCGAGCGCGCCAGCGGCCAGCGAGGGGGTGAACAAGCCTCCGGGCGCGCCGCTCGCGACTGAGCCGACCGTCGCAAACGGCCGAACGAACACCAATACCGCCAGGGTGACCGGCTCGAGCGGATGCTGGAACAGGAGCTGGGCGACGCCCTGACCGTTGCCAAGAACTTCGGGGAAGATAATCGAGATCAGGCCGACGATTCCGAGAACCAGCGGCGGCGCGAGGAACCGTCCCCAGCCGGAGGGGCGTACGCGATAGGCCCACTCGATTGCGCGCACGAACGCGACTGACCACAGGCCGATGATCGGCGAGGCGATGATCGTCCAGAGGTAGACTTCGGGAGAGATCGGATAGGCCGGTACGGAATAGAGCGGCGCGTTGGGCACGACGAAACTCGCCGTCGTCGTGGCGATCAATGCGGCGGCAAGCGCCGGAATGACCAGACGCAAGGCGAGCGCCCCACGCAGCACTTCGAGCGCAAACAAGGCGCCGCCAAGCGGCACGCTGTAGACCGCGGCCATGCCGGCCCCAGCGCCGATCGAGACGATCAGTCGCCGCTGTTCGTCCGAGAGCTTCTGGAGGCTCGAGAAGAGGTTGCCAAACACTGCCCCGAACTGCTTGGGGGCGCCTTCGCGGCCGAGCGGCGCGCCCATGGCCACGATCACGATCGACAGGACCGCAGTGCCAAGGGTCCGCCAGGCCGGCATCCGGCCAGCCTGAAACCAGATCGCCGAGGTCACGTCGATGCCGTTGCCGGTGGTGAGCCGGGTGAGCGCAAGCTGACCCAGGCTGATCGCGATCCCGGCGCCGAACAGCAAGCCGAGGTGGCGCTGGGGGCTCGCTCGCCACGCGGCTTCGAGCAGCTTCGAAGGCTCGGCCGCGCCCCAGGCGAGCGCCTGAGCCGCGTCGAACAGCAGCGTCAGGAGAGCGGCCCCAAGGCCGGCGCAGAGTCCGGTCAGAACGACGGCGGTCCAGAAGCGGATCGCGCCGGGGTCGCGCAACGTCGCGGGAACTTTCGCGCTCGTTCCTGTCTCAGCGGCGCCGAGGGCGGCGGACTGTGATGCTCTGTCCAATGCGCGCCTCCGCCTGCGGGCGCCGGTCAGGACAGGCCCCAGCAACGCCTAGCGCGCGACGGGAACGGCGCAAAGGTCATTTGCGCCAACTTGCGCCCGTTGTGGCCTTCCTTTAAGCGCAACCCTTATGAATCGCGTCGACTCGGGCCTTAGGGGGCGCCTGTGAGCGGGGCGTCGAAGCCTGTCGCCATCATCATGGGCAGCCAGTCGGATTGGGCGGTCATGCGCCGCGCCGCCGAGACGCTGGAAGCGCTTGGCGTCGGCTACGACGCCCGGATCGTCTCGGCTCATCGCACCCCCGACCGGCTGGTCGCCTTCGCCAAGGGCGCGAAGGCCGAGGGCTTCAAGGTCGTGATCGCAGGCGCGGGCGGGGCGGCGCATCTGCCGGGCATGACCGCGGCCATGACGACGCTTCCGGTGTTCGGCGTGCCGGTCCCGTCGAAAGCGCTGTCAGGCCAGGACAGCCTTCTGTCGATCGTTCAGATGCCGGCGGGCGTCCCCGTTGGCACGCTCGCAATCGGCGAGGCTGGCGCGGTCAACGCCGCGCTCCTCGCCGCATCCGTGCTGGCGCTGAGCGATGAAGCGCTCGCGGCGCGGCTCGAGGCATGGCGGGCGCAGCGCACCGCCGAGGTCGCCGAGCGCCCGGACGATCACGAGTCAAAGTCCGAGACCGCCAGGCGATGATCCTCAGCCCCGGCGCGACGATCGGCATTCTCGGCGCGGGGCAACTCGGGCGCATGCTCGCGATTGCGGCGCTGAAGGTCGGGCTGCGCACGCCACATTTTCGCTCCTGAAGAGGCGGCGCCGGCCTATGACGCGGCCGCCGCCAAGACGATCGCCGCGTTCGACGACGAGGCGGCGCTCACGCGCTTTGCTCAAGGTGTCGACGTCGTCACCTTCGAGTGGGAGAACGTGCCGACCTCGACGCTCGAATTTCTCGCTGAGCGCGTGCCGGTCCGTCCGGGCGCCCGCGCCCTGGCGCTCACTCAGGACCGGCTGACGGAAAAGACATTCCTGCGCGATCTCGGCCACAAGGTCGCGCCCTTTCGCCAGCGTCGAAGACGCGGGCGCGCTGGTGCGCGCGGTCGCCGAGCTCGGCCGTCCCTCGATTCTCAAGACCCGGCGATTCGGTTACGACGGCAAGGGCCAGTCGCTGATCCGCGAAGGGTCCAACGTCGCCGCGGTTCACCGCACGCTCGGCGCGTCGCCAATGATTCTCGAAGGCTTCGTCGCTTTCGAGCGCGAAGTCTCGGTCGTCGCGGCGCGGAGCCTGGAAGGCGAGATTGTCGCCTTTGACCTCTGCGAGAACGAGCACGAGCGCCACATCCTGGCCCGCACCCGCGCGCCCGCCCGGGTCAGCGCGGAGACGGCGGCGGAAGCCAAGCGCATCGCCGCCTCCGTGATCGAAGCGCTCGACTATGTCGGCGTGCTGGCGGTCGAAATGTTCGTCACGCGCGACCACCACGGCCACGAAGCGCTCATCGTCAACGAGATCGCGCCGCGCGTCCACAATTCCGGCCATTGGACGCTCGAGGGCGCGCAGACCTCGCAGTTCGAGCAGCACATCCGCGCCATCGCCGGCTGGCCGCTCGGCTCGACGACGCGTCGCGGCCGAATCGAAATGCACAATCTGATCGGCGAGGACGCCGAGGACTGGCGCGACATCCTGGCCCAGCCAGACCTCGCTCTGCATCTCTACGGCAAGCTCGAAATCCGTCCGGGCCGCAAGATGGGCCACGTCACGCGCGTGTTCCCCGAGACGCCGGACCACGACTGAGCGCGTCCGCGCCTTGACAGGCTCATCCGCCCCTCCTTATAGGGGCGGCTCGCATCTTGCGCCTCGCGAAGGCGGCGAGAATGGCGGGATAGCTCAGCTGGTTAGAGCGGCGGAATCATAATCCGTAGGTCCCCAGTTCAAGTCTGGGTCCCGCTACCAATGCGACCAACGAGTTTGGCCGGAAGGCTTTCTCAATTCGCGCGTCGCCTCGTCAGGATGAGCGCGGGGCGAGGCCTCGCGGCCCTGATTCCCTGGACCAGGTCGCCCAGCACCTGGGCGGCGCGTCCAAGGCGTCGCTCCGCAAGCTGCGCCAGGTTCTGATCGAAGAGTTCAACCGCAGTCTCATAGAGCGCCAAATCGAAGCGATTGGCTTCGGCCAATCTTGCGTATGTGGCCTCGCCGAGTTCGTCGCGCGCAATGTTCAGCGCCTCGGATTCGCTCAACATCTCGTTCGTTGATGCGTTTGCGCGGACAGGGCGCATCCTGAGACCGGGAAAGGTTCGCGCGTAGCACGCCTCGAAGCCCCGGCAGGAACTCTTCAAACCGTCGGACGAGGCCGAAAAAGCGGAGCGAGCGCAAAAGATCGCGAACTTCCGAGAGGTCCTCGGAACTGGCGACGGCTTGCGAAGCGTCGGCGCTGCGAAACGACGCCCGGGACAGATGGACGACTTGGTAGTTTCGCAGCGCGCTGTGCGGCAAATCGAGCCACCAGTTGACGTAGTCCTTGAAACTGCCGTCGCGCGCGAGCGAATGACCAACCTGCGTCGGGTCGCGCTTCGTAAAATAATAAATCGACCGCGCTCTATCTATTGGATGACGCAGGAACAGGATCGGACAGACCCTTTTCAGTAAAGGAAACGGTCGAGCCTTGTGGGAGGAAATGGCGCGTATATGGGGGTTTGCCTTTGCGAAGGCGGCTACATCGTCATTGGAGAGCAGGATATTTTCGCGGTCGCCTTCACAGACAGCCCATTGGTGACCAAAGGAATCGGACAGGTTCTTCTCAACGCTGGTGCCGGCATTCTTGTAGACATGGTAGTGAACCAGCAGCGGCCTTCCCGACTTTCCCATTTTCCCGTCTGCACAGCCTCTTGAGAGGCGAGCACAAGGATAGGTAGGCCAACGCGATGTCGCGTCGACTTACGTGCAGCGCCAGATGGTCATTTTTGCTTCGCGGCTTTGTCACGAAGCGCAAATAACCTTTCCAGCCCAAATGCTTGCGCCGCAATAGGTGAAACTACCTACGCGTGATCGGTTGTGTTCCGAAGGTCTATCGGATCGGCCTTGGATGGCCGAGCGCCAACTTCACGTGGGAGCAGAGTTGCCGCGGTTTTGATGGCGCAGACGCATTTGAGCCCGGCGGAGCGCCGCGGAGCCTATCGCTTGCCGCTCGCCCTCGGGGGTTCAGCCGAGAAACTCAG
The DNA here is from genome assembly GCA_963762335.1 of uncultured Alphaproteobacteria bacterium. Taxonomy (GTDB): domain Bacteria; phylum Pseudomonadota; class Alphaproteobacteria; order Rhizobiales; family Beijerinckiaceae; genus Roseiarcus. Next base: position 134,750 of record CAVXKU010000003.1, read on the forward strand.
CCGGCCCTTGGCGGTAAGCCGAACGAGCGCGCCGCCCAAATTGGCGCTGTGGGCCCGCCGCGCTTTGAGAGCGTGATCGAGATCTAGCGCCAGGGTTTCGATCTTCTCAAGTCCGATCCGGCTCGGGTCGCGCCCGCCTGTTGCGGCGATGCGGCGCGCCAGAATCCGCTGCGCGATCGCAATCGGCGCGGCGAACAGCGCGCGCGCGTCGATTGCGCCTTCCGAGCCGAGCCGCGCCTCGACTTCAGCCGTCAGATGCGCCAGCGCCTCCTCGGCGTCGCGCGCCCGGCGCGCCAGCCGATCGAGCGCCTCAGCGTCGAGGCCTTCCTCGCCGAGGCTCGCAAGGAGCGCACGCAGCCGGGTGCGCGCGAAGCGTGGGTCGGCGTTGGACGGGTCGTCGATGAATGGCGCGCCGCGCGCATTGGCGAAGGCGATCAGATCGTCTTTCCTCAAGCCGATGAGCGGTCGAGCGATCGTCATGCCGTCACGTACGGTCGCCACATCCATACCGCGCAGCCCAGCGAGGCCGGATCCACGCAAGAGACGAAAGAGTACGGTTTCCGCCTGATCGTCGCTGTGATGAGCGGTCATGACCGCGTCCGCGCCGATCGCCTTGGCGTGATCGACCAGCAGACGATACCGGGCCTCGCGCGCTCGTTCCTGCAATCGGGTCGTCGGTTTCGCGCCCTTCCAATGAAGAACGCGGTGGCGGACGCCGAGCCGCGCGCAAAGCGCCTCGACCGCCTTCGCTTCATCTGCGCTTTCGGCTCGAAGTCCGTGATCGACCGTCGCCGCCTCGATCCGCGTCTTTCCGCGCCGCTTCGCCCATTCAGCCGCCATCAGGAGCAGCGCGGTCGAATCGGGGCCGCCCGAGATAGCGATAAGGAGGATCTTCGCCGGTCCGAAAGGGGCGAATAGCGCGTCGATGTCAGCCGACGAGAGAGCATGCGAGCGCTGAGCGCTCAACAATGATCCTTGGCGCTTTCACGCTCGGCGAGTTTCTTCACCGAGGTGGACGCGGTCGGGTAGCGCTTGCCGAACTCGGTCAGTGTCGCGCAGGCTTGTTGGGAATTGCCAAGGGCTGCGAGCGTCTGCCCAAGCCGCACCATGCTTTCCGGCGCCCGCGTTGATTTTGAATAGTCAGTCGTGACCTTGAGATATTGTTCTGCCGCTTCGCGCGGACGTGAACGCTGAAGGTAAGTCTCCCCGACGTAGAAGACAGCGTCCGGTGTGAGCCTGTGCCCAGGGTTTGCGGCGAGGAATGATTTGAATCCGGCTTCCGCTTCCGGATATTGCCCCGCCTGAAAGGCCTGCAGCGCGGTGTTATATTGCTCGCGGGGCTGATCGAGCATCGCGACCCCGGAGCCGACGATGGTGGGCCCGGTGGCAGCCGGAGCGGGCGGCGGGCGCTTTGCCGAGTTCGAGCGGAGCGCCGACGGCAGGCTGCTCGCGCACGAGCGGCGCCGGCGATTCACGAACGAGGGGCGCGCTCGGCGAAGTGGTCCCGAGCGGCCGGGGCGCTCCGGGAGCATTCGGATCTGCGTTGGGATCGAACGCGTCCGACCTCCTCGGTCTTGGTGCGACGCCGGGCTGATCCGGGGCCAGGGGCGCTTCGGCGACGTCGGAGTCCGGCGGCGGCGCGCCGCCGGAGCGATCGCCAAACCGGTACTCAACGTCCTGGCGGAACTTCTGCAACTGCGCTTCGAGCCGGCGCTGCGCGTTCTGCAATTCCTCGATCCGCCCGTAGGCCTGGCGGAGCTCTTCCTCGAGCCGGTTGATGCGAACCACCAGCCCCGAGGCGTCATCCGGGTCGCCCGCGCCCGGAATGTCCGCAGGCGGCGGGGATTGCCGGTGGAAGAGATCGAATTGCGCTTGAGCCGGCGCAGTAAGCGCCAAGCCTACGACGAACGCCGCGACGAGGCGCGGCCGAAACGATGACGTCACTGGCGGCTCCCTGATGGGGTTCGTTTTGACCGGCCCATACGCCCCGCATCTGTCGATTTCAAGTCGTGTCCAAGCTCGGGCGCAATGAGTTCTTTGGTGATGCTCAACTGCTGCCGGGGGCGCCGTTAAGGACGATCACCGCGCGGCGGTTCTGCGACCAGCAGGATATGTCGTCGCAGACCGCGACAGGCCGCTCCTTGCCATAGCTGATCGTCCTCATCCGCGAAGCGGACACGCCCTTGGCGATAAGGTAGTCGTGCACTGCTTCGGCGCGTCGAGAGCCAAGGGCGAAATTGTATTCGCGCGTCCCGCGCTCGTCGGCGTGACCCTCGATGGTGAAGCTGTACTTGCTGTATTGATTGAGCCATGCCGCCTGCTTGTCCAGCGTCGCCTGCGCGGTCGGCGAGAGGTCGGTCTGATCGGTGGTGAAGAAGACACGGTCGCCGACCGTCTGATTGAATTCCTGCACGCTGCCCGGTCCGGTCGCCCCATAGCCCGAGCCCGTGGCAAGGTTGCTATCGTCCTTGTGCGCGCAGGCGCTCAAGGCCAGGCCCAGCGCGAGCGTCGCCGCCAGTGCGATCGAACTCCGCGTCACGTTCGCGAACATGGTGCCACTCCTGAACTCCCGGTGGCTGCGACCTAGCGGCCCTAAGAGTTAACGCAAGGTTCCGATAAGCTTGCTGAGACCTTGCCGCCAGATTTAGAAGGCCTCGCAACTGGGCAGCAGCCTTAACAGAGGATTGATGGCCATATTGCGGCGCACAATGCCTTGCGCTCGCCCCGTTTCGTCGGCATCATCACGGGACCGTGAAGTGAGTTGTTCGCTGGATTCAAGGGATTCCTTTGGGATGAAGCGCCCTAGGGTGAGACGGATGGCTCTGCTCGCGCTGGCGATGGTCTTTGTGGTCGTCGCCTGGGTCTGGGACGCCCTAGTCGCGGTCGGGCGGGCGCTTGCTGGCTTTATACCCTGGGCGCGCTTCAAGCAGTCCTTTGCCAGGCTGGTCGACCGCCTCCCGGCGCCGCTTGGTCCTCCTGATTTTCCTGGTGCCACTCCTGATTGTCGAGCCGCTTCTGGTGGTCGCTACTGTCGCGATCGCCATGGGTTACGTTGTCTCTGGGGCGATCGCCTGGGTCATGCTGAAATTTCTGGCGATCGCGCTCATCCCGGCGATCTTCGATCTGACGAAGCATCGGCTCATGACCATGCCGTGGTTCGTCCGGGCATATGAGAAGGTGGTGGCGTTTCATCACTATGCCGACCAAATCGTCGCCCCTTACAAACGCGCCGCTGCTGCGTTGCTCCGCCAATGGCGCATGCGCGCCGCCGTTGTGACAACGCGTGTTCCCGGCCTCGCCCATCTCGCGGCGCGCTTCGCCTCCCGCAAGCGTGCGAGCGGGCGCCCGGCGATGCCTTCAGGCGGGTAAAGGCCGCCGATCCGAGGCCCTGAAAATCGCGCCTTGGAGCCGGTTGACAGTCCAAGTCGCCAGGACCACATTGACGTTGCTCGAGGGGCGTCCCGAACGGGGCTGAGACGGCGACGAGCCGAACCCTTTGAACCTGATCCGGATCATGCCGGCGAAGGGACTGACGCGGCTAGATCCTCTATTTGGCCCGCCCGATTCCCGCCTCCGGACCTGATGCGCGAGGAGACGGCCATGAACGAGATTCCCAAATTCGCCGCGCCGCGGACCGTGACCACTGGGCCCATCATCGGCTCACGCAAGGTCTATGCCTCTCCCACGGGGCGCGCTGACATCCGCGTTCCCTTTCGCGAGATTGCGCTCTCCGACCCGAAGGAGCCGCCGGTGCGGGTTTACGATCCGTCCGGGCCCTACACGGAAAGCGACATAACGGTTGATCTTGCCGCAGGGCTCAAGCCGGTGCGCGAGGCCTGGATCGAAGCCCGGGGCTTTGCGGAGGTGCAGGCGCGCGCGATCAAGCCGGAGGACAACGGCAATGTGTCGGCGGATCGTCTTGCGCCGCTCTGCCCCGCCGAGCGAACGCTCCGGGCGGGCAAGCCCGGTCAACTCGTCACCCAGTTCGAATTCGCCCGCGCCGGGATCGTCACGGAAGAGATGATCTATGTCGCCCATCGCGAGAATCTCGCGCGTGAGAGGGCGGTGGAATCCGCTGCCGAGCGCCTTGCGGACGGCGAGAGCTTTGGCGCGGCCATCCCTGAATTCATCACGCCGGAATTCGTGCGCGAGGAAGTGGCGCGCGGGCGCGCGATCATTCCCGCCAACATCAACCACCTCGAACTCGAGCCGATGGCGATCGGCCGCAATTTTCTGGTCAAGGTCAACGCCAACATCGGCAATTCGGCGGTGAGCTCCGGCGTCGCGGAGGAAGTCGAGAAAATGGCGTGGTCGATCCGCTGGGGCGCGGACACCGTCATGGACCTCTCGACCGGGCGCAACATCCACAACATCCGCTCCTGGATCCTGCGCAACGCGCCGGTCCCGATCGGCACCGTGCCGATCTACCAGGCGCTGGAGAAGGTCGGCGGCGATCCGCTGAAGCTCGACTGGGAGGTGTTCAAGGACACGCTGATCGAGCAAGCCGAGCAGGGCGTCGATTATTTCACCATCCACGCCGGCGTGCGCCTGGCCTATGTGCCGCTGACCGCGAAGCGCGTGACCGGCATCGTCTCGCGCGGCGGCTCGATCATGGCGCGGTGGTGCCTGGCCGGCCATCGCGAGAGCTTCCTCTATGAGAAGTTCGACGAGATTTGCGACATCATGCGCAAGTACGACGTTTCGTTCTCGCTCGGCGATGGCCTGCGCCCTGGCTCGATCGCCGACGCCAACGATCGCGCCCAATTTGCCGAACTGGAGACGCTTGGCGAACTGACCAAGGTCGCCTGGGACAAGGGCTGCCAGGTGATGATCGAAGGGCCGGGTCACGTGCCGATGCACAAGATCAAGGTCAATATGGAGAAGCAGCTTCGCGAATGCGGCGAGGCGCCGTTCTACACGCTTGGGCCGCTGACCACCGACATCGCTCCCGGCTACGACCACATCACGTCGGGCATCGGCGCCGCGATGATCGGCTGGTTCGGCACCGCCATGCTCTGTTACGTGACGCCGAAGGAACATCTCGGTCTGCCCGACCGCGAGGACGTCAAGACCGGCGTCATCACTTACCGCATCGCGGCGCATGCGGCCGACCTCGCCAAGGGGCATCCCGCCGCGCAGATTCGCGATGACGCGGTGAGCCAAGCGCGCTTCGATTTCCGCTGGGAAGACCAGTTTAACCTCTCGCTCGATCCCGACACCGCGCGCAAGTTCCACGACGAGACCTTGCCGAAGGATGGCCACAAGGTGGCGCATTTCTGCTCGATGTGCGGACCGAAGTTCTGCTCGATGCAGATCACGCAGGATCTTCGCAAGGAAGCCGAGGCGATGGCCGGCATGGCGGAGAAGTCGCGCGAGTTCCTGGACAAGGGCGGGGCGCTTTACGTCGATGCCGCGGAATGAGGCGATGCGCGCGACCGTTGTCGGCGCCGGTGTCGCCGGCCTGACGACCGCACTCACGCTCGCTGAGCGCGGCGCGCAGGTCACGCTTGTTGAGCGCTCGCGTGAACTCGGCGGACAACGCGTCGTGGCTGGCGGGCGGGATGCTCGCTCCCTTCTGCGAGGGCGAGAGTGCGCCGCAAAGCGTGGTTGAGTTAGGTCAAGGCGCGATCGACTGGTGGGAGGCGCGCGTCCCCGGCGTGACGCGCAAGGGCACGCTGGTCGTCGCGCCGCAGCGCGATGCGAGCGAGATCGATCGTTTTGCAGCGAGGACGAAGTCGTACGTGCGTGCGGACGAAGCGCGCATCGCCGAGCTTGAGCCGGACCTTGCGGGCCGGTTTCGCAGAGGCCTGTTCTTCGCGGACGAAGGCCATCTCGATCCGCGCGTCGCATTGTCGGCGCTGACCGAGCGCTTGCGCGCCAAGGGCGGCGAGATCCGTTTCGGCATGGACGGCGAAGCGCTTGGCAATGGGGACGTTGTCGTCGACTGCCGCGGCTGGGCGGCTCGCGAGGCGCTCCCCGAATTGCGTGGCGTGCGCGGTGAGATGATGCGCATCCGCTCGCAAGAGGTCAGGCTCACGCGCGCCGTGCGCTTTCTGCATCCTCGCATTCCCCTCTACATCGTCCCGCGCGCGAACAACGAGTTCATGATCGGCGCGACAATGATCGAGAGCGCCGAAAAGGGCGCCGTCAGCGTGCGTTCTGCGATCGAGCTTCTGAGCGCGGCTTACGCGCTTCACCCGGCGTTCGGAGAGGCTGAGATCCTCGAGATGAGCGCCGATGTGCGGCCCGCTTATCCCGACAACGAGCCGCGCATCGAGGAGCGCGGCGACCGCATTTTCGTCAACGGCTTTTTTCGTCACGGCTTTCTGCTTGCTCCGGCTTTCGCCGAGCGCGCGGCGACGCTCGCGTTCGAGCGCTCGGGAGCGCTTGTATGAGATTGGTCGTCAACGGCGAGCCGCAGGATGTCCCTGCCGCCACGCTCGCGGAAGCTCTGAAGTCGCTCGACCTCGCCGAGGCCAAGGTCGCGACCGCGCTCAATGGCGAGTTCGTGCCCGCGCGGGAGCGCCAGGCGACCGCGCTCAAGGATGGCGATCGAATCGAGATCGTCGCGCCGCGGCAGGGTGGGTGAGATGGGCGCCGTTCGTCGCCGACACGGTCGGCAGGAGATGCTGAGCGAAGCCGATGACCTCCACCTCCGACCTCACCCTCTACGGCGAAAAGCTTCGCTCGCGGCTCATGCTTGGCACGTCGCAATATCCCTCGCCTGCGATCCTCGCGGACGCCGCGCGCGCGAGCGGCGCCGAGATCCTCACGGTGTCATTGCGGCGCGAGTTGGCGCGGCTCAAGGAGGGGCAGGACTTCTGGCGGCTGATCCGCGACATCGGCGTCCGCGTGCTGCCCAACACCGCCGGCTGCTACAGCGTCAAAGAGGCGGTGACGACGGCTGAGATGGCGCGCGAAGTGTTCGGCTCGCCCTGGGTCAAGCTCGAAGTGATCGGCGAAGCGGACACGCTGCAGCCCGACGTGTTCGGCCTCGTCGAGGCGGCGCGCATTCTTTCAGCCGACGGTTTCGAGGTCTTCCCCTACACGACCGAAGATCTCGTCGTCGCCGAACGGCTGATCGAGGCGGGGTGCAAGGTGCTGATGCCCTGGGGCGCGCCGATCGGCTCCGGCAAGGGGCTCAATAATGTGTTCGGCTTGAGGACGCTGCGGGCGCATTTCCCCGAGATTCCGCTGATCGTCGACGCCGGCGTCGGTCTGCCGTCGCACGCCGCGGCGGCGATGGAGCTTGGCTACGACGGCGTGCTGCTCAACACCGCGGTCGCGAAGGCAGGCGATCCCGTCGCGATGGCGCGCGCCTTCGGCCAGGCCATCGAAGCCGGCCGCGCCGCGTTCCTGGCAGGCCCGATGGAGCCGCGCGACATGGCCGCGCCCTCGACGCCGGTCGTTGGCCGGGCCGTGCTCTCGTGAGCGCGCTCGATCCCTTCTACCCGATCGTCGACAGCGCGGCCTGGGTCGGACGGCTCGTGGGGGTCGGCGCGAGATTCATCCAACTGCGAATAAAAGACGCGACCGACGACCGTCTCCGCAGCGAGACGCATCATGCGATGACCATCTGCCGCCGCTCGGGCGCAGAGCTCGTGGTCAACGATCATTGGGAAGTCGCCATCGACTTCTGGAGCGGACTGGGTTCACCTCGGGCAGGGCGATCTCGACGAGGCGGACGTGCTTGCCGTGCGCAAGGCGGGGATCAGACTCGGAATCAGCACCCACGACGACGCGGAGCTGGTGCGGGCGCTGACCTTCGCGCCCGACTACATCGCGCTCGGGCCGATCTATCCGACCAGGCTCAAGGCCATGGCCTTCGCGCCGCAGGGGCTCGAGAAGATCGGCCTGTGGAAGCGCCGCATCGGCGCAATCCCGCTGGTCGCGATCGGCGGCCTCGACGTCGAGCGGGCGAAACTGTGCCTCGCCGCCGGCGCGGACGTTGTCTCGGTCGTCACTGACATCACGCTCAACCCGGACCCGGAGGCGCGCGCGAAAGAATGGCTGGCGGCGACGCGGCCGGCGTAGATCGAAGGCTGCCGATCGCCCTGACCATCGCTGGGTCCGATTCAGGCGGCGGCGCCGGGATTCAGGCCGATCTCAAGACCTTCGCGGCGCTCGGCGTCTATGGCGCGAGCGTGGTCACCGCGCTGACCGCCCAGAATACGCGCGGCGTGCGGGCGATCCACTATCGCGCCGCCTGAAATCGTCGGCGCGCAGATCGATGCGGTTCTCGAGGACTTCGCTGTCGCGGCGATCAAGATCGGCATGCTGGGCAGCGCGGAGATCGCCGACGTGGTGGCGGAGAGGCTTCCGTCTCCTCACGGGAGCGGGCTCTCGGGAGGGAGAGGGGCGCGGAGCCCTTCTCCCTCTGGCGAAGAAGGCGGCTTCCGAACGGACCCGATGGGAGGGCGGGCCTTCGTCGTCTACGATCCGGTCATGACCGCCTCCTCCGGTGACTCCGCTGAGCGGCGCTGGCTTCGCCGAGGCGGTCCGCGCACGCGCTGCTGCCGCTCGTCGATTGCCTGACGCCAAATCTCGCCGAGGCCGCGGCGCTGCTCGGACGAGCCGATCGCGCGAAGCGAAGCGGACATGGCGCGCCAGGGCGAGGCGTTGTTGAAGCTCGGCCCGCGCGCGGTGCTGATGAAGGGCGGTCATCTCGAGGGCGACGAAGCGGTCGACCTTCTGGTGACAGAGGACGCTGTTCATCGTTTCGCCGCGCCGCGACTCGCCTCCAGAAACCTGCATGGCACAGGCTGCACGCTGTCCAGCGCCATCGCCGCCAATATCGTTCTCGGGGCGACCTTGCCGGAGGCTGTGGCGGCCGCGAAGGCCTTCGTGCGCCAGTCGATCGAGCGGGGCCAGGATGTTACGCTCGGCGCGGGAGCCGGGCCGCTGATCCAAGCGGGGCTCCGTTCGAAACTCTGACGGATCCGATCCGTAATCGCGTTAGTCTGGGACTTCTCGCGCGTAGGTTGGGCGGACATGGCCGACGACTTCTACGAAACCATTCCAGTGCTCGACGATTTCGCCGACGCGGTGAGAGGCGAGAACTATCGGCCGCTGCCGGACGACTGGGTCGTCGGTTTCGCTGACGTCGTCGGCTCGACCAAAGCCGTCGCCGATGGCCGATACAAGGCCGTCAACATGGTCGGCGCGGGCGCGATCGCGGCGGTCGCCAACGCGCTCAACCGGCGGCCGTTTCCTTTCGTCTTTGGCGGCGACGGCGCGAGCTTCGCCGTGTCGTCGTCCGATGCGTCCGCCGCCGCCAAGGCGCTTCGAGGCGATGGCGGCTTTCGCGCGCGAGGAGTTTCATTTCGACTTGCGCGTCGCGATGGCGCCGGTCGGCGAAATCCGGGCGGCGGGATACGACGTGAGGGTCGCGCGCTTCGCTGCGGCCCCGCCTTGCATCTACGCGATGTTCGCTGGTGGCGGCCTGACCTGGTTTGACGCTGCGGCCAAGCGCGGCGCTTATGCGCTGCCCGCGGCGGAGCCGGGCGCGCGGCCGGATCTGTCCGGGCTTTCCTGCCGCTGGGGCGTGGCGCCGGCTAAGCACGGACTGGTTCTGTCGCTGATCGTTGCGCCACGCGGAAACGACGCGCGATTTGCGACGCTCATCAACGAGATTGTCAAATCGTCCCTTGCCGTTGCGTCGAGCGAGCGGCCGGTCACTTTGATGAGCCTTCGACCCGGGAATCCGGGCAAGGCAGTCGCGCTTGAGACATTGGTCAAGAAAGCCTCGGGGCTGTCTCAAGCGAAGGCGTATATCGCGGCGGTTCGCGGCTATTGCATCGCGATTGTCCTCCATGCTTTCAAGCTCAAGGTGGGACGCTTCGACGCGGCGACCTATGCGGGCGAGCTTGTCGCCAACGCCGACTTTCGCAAATTCGACGATGGCCTGCGCATGACGCTCGACTGCTCTCCTGAGTTCGCAGACGCTCTTGAGGCGCGGCTTGCCGCCGCCGAGGCGTTTGTCCATTGGGGCGTCTTCCGGCAGGAAGCTGCGCAGGTGACGTGCTTTGTTCCCTCGGCGACCCAACGCGGCCATGTGCATTTCGTTGACGGCGCCGGCGGAGGCTATACGATGGCCGCCAAAGCCATGAAGGCGCGCCGCGATGCGATGCTGGCGGCCGCGGTCACCGTGGCTTGATTGCGGCCGACCTCGTTCACGCGTCCGTGGATATCTCGCGCCAGTCCTGCGCGTTCGCGGCTGATTTGCTAGGTTGAGGCGATGGACGCCTCCAGCGACAGCCCCAATTCCGAGATCGCCGCGCGCCTCACGCCGATGATGGCGCAGTATTTCGAAATCAAGGCGGCCAATCCGGGCTCCCTGCTGTTCTATCGGATGGGCGATTTCTACGAGCTGTTCTTCGACGATGCGGAAGTCGCGAGCCGGGCGCTCGGCATTGTCCTCACGAAACGCGGCAAGCATGACGGCGAAGACATCCGCATGTGCGGCGTGCCGGTCGAGCGCGCCGACGACTACCTCAATCGGCTGATCGCGCTCGGTCACCGCGTCGCCGTCTGCGAGCAGATGGAAGACCCGGCGGCGGCGAAAAAGCGAGGACCGAAGTCGGTCGTCAAGCGTGACGTCGTACGACTGGTCACGCCCGGCACGATCACCGAAGAACGGTTGCTCGAACCCGGCCGCGCGCGTCTTTTGACGGCTATCCAGAAGGTGCGATCCGGCGAGGGCCGGCAGGTTTACGGGCTCGCCGCCCTCGATCTGTCGACGGGGGCGGTTGGGCTCAGCGAGACGGACGAAGTGGGCCTTGCGGCGGAACTTGCGCGCCTGGAGCCGAGCGAGGTGGTCGCATCGCAAGCGGTGTACGACGAGCCCGCGTTTTCCCAGATCGTCCGCGAGATGCGCGTTCCCGCGACGCCGCTCGCGCGCGACGGCGGCGATGGGGCGGCGGCTGAACGCAGGGTCTGCGAGTTCTATGGCGTCGAAACCCTCGACGGCTTTGGCGCCTTCACCCGTGCGGAGATCGCCGCCGCCGCGCTGGCGCTGGCTTATGTCAAGCGCACCCAGTTCGAGGCCCGGCCCGCGCTCTCGGCCCCGACCCGGCGCGCGCGCGGGACGAGCCTCGAGATCGACCCGGCGACCCGCGCCAATCTCGAGCTCACGCGAACCCTGAGCGGCGCGCGGGACGGCTCGCTCCTCGCGACGATCGACCTGACCGTAACTCCCCCAGGGTCTCGCCTCCTTGCCGAGCGGCTGGCGAGTTCATTGACCGACGCCGATGCGATCAACCGTCGGCTCGATTCTCTGGGATTCCTGGTCGAAACGGCGCCGATGCGCGACGCCTTGCGCCGGGCGCTCACCCATGCGCCCGATTTTTTGCGATCCTTCGCGCGCCTGAGCCTCGACCGCGGCGGCCCTCGTGATCTCGCCGCCATTCGTGACGGGCTTGCCGCGGCGGCGACCCTGGCGAGCATTCTCGAGAGCGCCGAGGACCTTCCGCCCGAGTTGCTGCTCGCCTACGCCTGCTTGCGCGCCGGTTGTGCGGACCTGCAGCGCGATCTCGACGCCATTCTCGCCGACGATTTGCCGCTTCTCAAGCGCGACGGCGGGTTCATTCGAATGGGTGCGCTGTCGGCGCTCGACGAAGCGCTAAGCCTGCGGGACCAAAGCCGCCGTGTCATCGCAGAGCTGCAGGCGTCTTACGCCAATGAGGCTGGGGTCAAGCAGCTCAAGATCAAGCACAACAATGTTCTCGGCTACTTCATCGAAACGCCGCAGGCGGCCGGTGAGACGCTGCTCAAGGCGCCTCATAATGCGACCTTCATCCACCGCCAGACGATGGCCGGTGCGATGCGTTTCACCACCAATACGCTTGCCGATCTCCAGTCGCGCATCGCTTCCGCCGCCGACCGGGCGCTCGTGCTCGAACTCGAGGCGTTCGAGCGCCTTCGTCAGGCCTGCGTCGCGGAGGGCGAACGCCTGCGCGGTTTCGGCGCAGCGCTGGCCGAGATCGACGTCGCCGCCGCGCTCGCTGAACTCGCGGTGAAACGCAACTGGACGCGCCCGCTGGTGGACGCCTCGTTGAGCTTCAAGATCGAAGGCGGGCGCCATCCGGTGGTCGAGGCGGCGCTGAAGCAAGCAGGCGAGCCGTTCGTCGCCAATGACTGCGATCTTACGGGAGAGGCAGAGGAGGGCGGGCGCATCGCCGTCGTCACCGGCCCCAACATGGCGGGCAAATCGACCTATCTGCAGGCAGAACGCGCTGATCGCGCTGATCGCGCAAATGGGCGCCTACGTGCCGGCGGCGCGCGCGCATATCGGGATCGTCGACCGGCTGTTCTCGCGTGTCGGCGCGGCGGACGATCTCGCGCGCGGGCGCTCGACCTTCATGGTCGAGATGGTCGAGACGGCGGCCATTCTCAACCAGGCGACCGCGCGTTCGCTGGTGATCCTGGATGAGATCGGCCGCGGCACCGCGACGTTCGACGGGCTTTCGATCGCTTACGCCTGCGTCGAGCATTTGAGCGCCGTCAACCGATCGCGGGCTTTGTTCGCGACCCATTTCCATGAACTGACGGCCCTCGCCGAGACGCTGCCTCGGCTCGTCAACCTCACCATGCGCGTCACCGAGTTCAAGGGCACACTGGCGTTCCTGCATGAGGTCGTTCACGGCGCGGCTGACCGCTCCTATGGCATTCAGGTTGCGAAGCTCGCGGGCCTGCCGTCCTCCGTCGTCAAGCGCGCGCGCCAGGTGCTGGCCAACCTCGAGGCGACGCGCTCGAGCAGCTCGCTCGATGCGCTGCCGCTGTTCTCCTACGAGCCGCGCGAGCCGCCTCCGCGCGCCCCCGCCTGACGAGTTGCGCACGGCGCTCACGGCGCTCGATCCCGACGCGATGAGCCCGCGCGACGCGCTCGAGGCCCTCTACAAGCTGAGGCGGCTGATCGAGGACAAGGCCCAATGACCGATCCGAAAATCCTCCTCGCCTCGCTCGCCGCGGCCTATCTCTATGTGGTCACGCCGGGGCCTGCGTTCCTTGCTCTGTTCACGCTTTCCGCCTCGCGCGGTCGCGCGGCCGGCGCCTGGTTCATCTGCGGCCATCTGGTCGGCGACGTGACCTGGGGCGCGCTTGCGGTCGCGGCGATCGTCGGCGCGAACCGCATCGGCCCGACTTTGTTCGAATTGCTCGGCTTCGTTTGCGGGCTCTACCTCCTCTATCTCGGCGCGCGGGCGGTCATGACCAAGAAGGATGCGCCGCCGCGCACGATCGGGGCCAAAAGGCCGCTCGCGACCGGCATGGCCTTCGGTCTCACCAATCCGAAATCCTATCCGGTGGCGCTGGCGATGTTCTCGGCGATCGTCGCCCCCTATATCGGGGCGCTGAAAATGGCCGACGCGCCCCAGATGTTCGTCGCGGCGTTCGCGGGCTTCCTGCTCGCGGACGTGACCTTGATCTTCGCCGCCGGCCTGCCGGCGGTGCGGCGATTCTTCCTCACCCATGGCGTCGTGGTGACGCGGCTCGTCGGCGTGATCTTCATCCTGTTCGGCGCGAAGTCGATCGCCGACGCGGCCGGCGGGGCGATGCGGCGGACGGCGTGAGGCCGCCGCCTGTCCACGCGAATAAACGCCAATAAACGAGCAGTAAACGCTAGTAAACGTCTAGTAAAAGTGCTAGCGTTTACTAGCGTTTATTTTTTCGAATCGAGACTTTTCAATGGGTTACAAGCGTTTGGAGTAAAAAATTTTCTGTCCTCTCTTTTCCTGCTCACGTTCGACGGTTCACGGGGCGCATGGCCAGTTCTGGCGACTTGAGAAAGCTAGCACTGGATTCTGTTTTTCGTAAATACATTCGTCGTAGAATTTTCAGAAATCCAAAGAGCCGCTGAAACGGCGATGGCGGGCCATCTGAGCCGCGTGGAGAGTCCGTTCGGGTAGCCGCGAAGGCTCGCTCTGAAACACTTGGCCTATGCCGCGACATAGGCTAAGATCTATGCGATGGTCGCTCGAACGACACGTGAAGCTTTTCAAGAACGGCCGAAACCAGGCCGTGCGGATCCCGCGCGAATTCGAGCTTCCCGGTCAGGACGCAATCATGCGCAAAGAGGGCGAGAGGCTCGTCATCGAGCCTTGCTCGCCCAAGTCTTTGCTGGCTCTGCTGACGACCCTTGCGCCGCTCGACGAGGACTTTCCGCCAATCGCGGATCCAAGTCCTGAACCCGTCGAGTTCTAGTGCGGTATCTGCTCGACACCAACATTGTCTCGGATCTCGTTCGGCGCCCGCAAGGCCGCATCGCCCAGCGTATCCGCGAGGTCGGGGAGGCGCAGGTGTGTACGAGCGTGATCGTCGCTGCGGAACTGCGGTATGGCGCTGCGAAGAAGGGGTCGCAGCGACTAACGGCTCAGCTGGAAGCCGTTTTGGGCGCTCTTGACGTCCTTCCTTTCGAGACGCCTGCCGATGAGGCCTACGGCCTGATCCGCGCCCGGCTTGAGCGAGCCGGCCAACCCATCGGCGCCAATGATCTGCTTATCGCCGCTCATGCCGTGGCGGTTGGCTGCGTCATCGTCACCGACAATGAATCGGAGTTCGGGCGCATCGAGGGCCTTCCCCGCGAAAATTGGCTTCGCCAGACCTGACGTGTTCGGGGCGCCGAGCGAGCGCGAAGAGGCAGCGCAGGCGCGACCGCTGTTTCTCATGATCGGCTAGCCGCCGCTCGGCGGGCGCGCCCCTCAGCTCGCGGGCGCCACGGCCCCAAGCGGCGGCGCGACGGCCTGAGGCGGCGCTTCCGTCTCGGCCTTTCCGTCCTGAGCCCAGCGCCGGGCCAGCACGGCGCAGACCATGAGCTGCATCTGGTGGAAGAGCATGGTCGGCAGGAGGATCATGCCGAGGTCCGGGCCGGCGAAGAGCACGCCCGCCATCGGCACGCCGGCCGCGAGGCTTTTCTTCGATCCGCAGAAGACGATGGCGATCGTGTCCTCGCGGTTGAAGCCGAAGGCCTTCGCGGCGAAGTAGGTGGCGAAGAGCATGAAGGCCAGAACCATGGCCTCGATCACGATCATGATTGCGAAACCGCTGATCGGCAGCGCGCGCCAGAGCCCGGCGCTGACCGCGTGGCCGAAGGCGCCATAGACCACGAGCAGGATCGAGCCGCGATCGGTCGCGGAGAGAATGGCCTTGTGGCGCAGGACAAAGTCGCCGATCCACGGCCGCAACAACTGGCCTGCGATCAGCGGCGCAACAAGGAGGAGGCCGATCTCGCGGATCGCGTCGCCGGTCGGCGCGCCGCCGCGTGCGGACGGCGAAAATGCCGACAAGCAACGGCGTCGCCACGGCGCCGATCAGGCTGGACAGCGTCGCCGAGCACATTGCCGCGGGAACATTGCCGCCGGCGATCGAGGTGAAGGCGAGCGAGGATTGGATCGTCGAGGGCAGGAGACAGAGATAGAGCATGCCCAAAGCCAGCGGACCGGGCACGAGCCATTGCGGCAGACAATGAAAGAGGAGGAGGCCGACGAGCGGGAACATGACGAAGGTGGACGCGAGCACGAGCGCGTGCAGCCGCCAATGCGCGACGCCCGCGATCACATTCGCTGTCGCCAGGCGCGCGCCATAGAGGAAGAACATGAAGGCGATCGCGACGTCGGTCGCGATCTTCACCGGCGTCTCGAACGCCGCCGTCGGCGGGGCGAAACTCGCGAGCACGACGGTCCCGACCAGGAGCAGGGTGAACGTGTCGGGGGCGAAGCGGGAGAGGGTCTGGCGCATGATGGCGGCGAATATGCCGTCACGCTCGCTTATCTGGAATGAGCGTTCTCCGTGGTTTCAGTTATCATGCACCGTGATGACAGAGACCTACGATCCCGATCTGCTCGTGACCTTCCTGGCCGTCGCCGAGACCGGGTCGTTCTCGGAAGCCGCGCGGCGGCGGGGCCTGCGCCAGTCGACGGTGAGCCAGCAGGTGCGCCGGCTGGAGGCGGAGACGCGCCGGCGTCTGTTCGATCGCGACACCCACAACGTCTCGCTGACGGTCGACGGGCAGGCTTTGACCGTGCTGGCTGGCGAGATTCTCGCCGCCTATTCGCGCGCCGAGCTTTATTTCTCGAACGCTGAACTGAGGGGCCGGGTCCGCTTCGGCGCCTCGGAGGATTTCGCGCTTTCGAGCCTCCTGCCGCAGGTCCTGCGCGCGTTTGCGTCGAGGCATCCTCAAGTCGACATCGAGATGACGGTCGGGCTCGCCGCCGACCTCTATTCGGGCATGGACGAGGGCGCGCTCGATCTCATTTTCGCCAAGCGACGGGCGGGCGACGGGCGCGGCCATATGGTGTGGCGCGAAGAGATGGTCTGGATCGCGGCGCCGGACTGGCGGCGAGATCCTGAGCGGCCGCTGCCGCTCGTCCTCTATCCGCCGCGCAGCATCACCCGCGAGGCGGTTCTCGCGGCGCTCGAGAAGGCGAATGTTTCCTGGCGCATCGCCTGCACCTGCGGCTCGCTATCAGGGCTGGTCGGCGCCGTTCTTGGCGGCCTCGGAATCGGCGCGCAATCGGCGCGCCTGAAGTCGGAAGGGACGGTGGCGGTCGGTCCAGAGGCCGGGCTGCCGCCGCTCGGCGAGACGGAATTCGTCGTCGTCCCGGCGCTCGGCCGGCCGAGCGCGCCGGTTCAGGCGATGGCCGACACGATCCTCGAATTCGGCCGCGCCTTTCAGGCCCAGGCGCCTTCGGACCACCGCTCGTCAGTGCGAGCCCGCCAGGGCAGAACGCCAGCGAAATCGCCCCCACCAGGATGAGCGTCACGGCCCAGGTCGCGTCGAGATTGAACCAGCTCCGCGACACGAATTTCAGCCCGAAATAGCGATAGACCAGCCACGCGCACAATCCGCCGGCCGCGATCATTGCGCCCGAATGGACGATGGAAACGAGCACGGCCATGCCGAGATTGGCGCTGATGAGCGCGCCGGCCGCCGCGTCGCCTCTGTCGAGGCCCTCGGCCGCGCAAAGCCCGAGATAGATCGGCGCCAGCATCAATCCTGCGCCATGCGCGATCGCCGCGGCGAATGACCAGAGCCCGAGCTGGCGTCGGCTTTATGCGCGCCAGCGCGCGCGGATGGCGCCGGTCGATGAGCCGGAAGGCGCCGAAGCCCATCACCAACAGGCTGGCGCCGATCCGGATTTGCCGCTGCCAATAGACGAGACTGATCAGCAGCGAGAACGGCAGGATCATCGCGAGCATGGCGAGCAGATGGCCGGCCGCGAGCGCCGAGAGCGCCGCCACAAGCGCGCGCGGGACTTTTTTCCATCATCCCGGCCGAAACCGCGAGCGGCCACCCCATCCCGGGATTCACCCCGTGGTAGAGGCCGCTTGCGATGACGGCGAGCCAAAGTCCCGCGACGGTCCAGTCGAGCCCGCTTCCGCTCAAGCCGATGGATAGCAGAACGAATCCGTCGAGCAGTCACCGCCGTCGAGCCGGATCTGATGCGCGCGGTATCCGTCCGGGAAGCTGACCAAGTAGTCCTTCGCCAGTTCCAGGCCGCCGTTAGGGTTGGCGATCGCCATCACTTCGGCGCCGGGGACGCCGTCGGGATAGAATTGATTGTCCCAGGTGGAATAGAGCGAGTTGGTCCAGTAGACGCGCTTGCCGTCGCGGCTGATCTCGACCATCTGCGGGCCGCCTCCATAGGCTTTGCCGTTCGGGTGCGGCGTGTGCCGGGCGATGCCGCCGATACGGACGGAGCCGGTGAGCTTGGGTTTCCTCGGTTCGGTGACGTCGTACTGACGCATCTCGCCCGTTCCCCAGCAGGCGACGTAGAGGAACTTGTCGTCGAGCGAGAGGTCGATGTCGCTGATCAGCGGCGGCACGGCGCCGAAGCCCTGCAGCAAAGGCGGCAATTGCTCCTTGGGCGCCGGTTCGGCTGGGATTGTCGCGGTCTTCTCGACATGGAATTTGCCGTTCTCGCGCCACCACGTCCAGATCGAGCCTTCGAGATTGGTCGTGTCGACCACGACGCCCAGAAAGCCGTATTCGCGCACCGGATCATGCGCCGGGCGGACTTCGAGCGCCATCTGATGATTGGCGCCGAGATCGATCGTCTGCACATTGCGCCGCGCGCGCAGATCCCAGAAGTGGAGATGGTGGCCGTATTTGTTCGAGAGCAGGTCTTCCGCAACGATCCCGTTCTCGAATTGCGGCGGCAGCCCCCATTCGCTCGACACCATGTAGTCGCGCGGCAGGTTCCACCAGAAATCGTAATGCAGCTTTTGCGGTCCGCGGTCGATCTCCCAGCGGCCGAGAACCTCGAACGTTTCGCAGTCCATGATGAAGACGCCGGGCGGACCGTCCGTGCCGTCCTTGCCGCCGCCGCCAAGCGTGCTGACGTAAATCCCCTCCGGCCCGCAATGGACGGTGTGGGGCCGCGAGTAGCCGGTCTTTTTGAAGATTTCCTCGGGCTCGATGATCTTGTGGATCTTCGCTTGCGTTGGATGGGGCTTGGTGTCCACCACATAGATTCGCGACGAGCGGATGCCCGGAATGATCAGATAGCGCCGCTCGAGGAAGGCGTGGCCGGTGAGCGGCGACAGGGCCGAGGAGCAGGCGTTCCAGCCGAAATGGTGAAATTCGTCGCCCTTGTAGGGCATCGTCACCGTGTGGACGACCTGGCTGTAAGTCGGCGAGCCGCGCTTCACATCGATGATTGCGAGCGCATCGGGCTTCGAGGAATCGCCGCTGAGCAGCGCGGTATAGGCGAATTCCTCCGGCGGCCCTTCCATCGCGAGCTTCGGCGACGGGTAAAAGGTCGGATCAGGTCTCATCGCCATGACGTTTCCTTCCCAGTTTGCGTCGAGCGGAACTTGACTGCGATCTGCGAGCTTTGGCGCCGCCGACTGCTTCCGCCGATGACTACAATCCGGCGAGGATCAACGCCAGAGGCAGCGACGCGGCCCGAACTTCGTCAACGCCACGCCATGTTAAACCATGAAAAGGATGAAAGCGCGGGGTCAAGTCGGCAATGGGGAGAACTACCCATCGTTGCGCCCGAAAAATTGCAGAGCAAGGTCCGGAGTTCGGTCGTTCACGGATCGGCGTAGTCGGGGAACAAGACAAACCCCGGAGCGATCCCTATGTTTAGCCCCATGACCGAAATGCGCCAGGCCGACGCCCGACGCGCGCCAGCTCACGACGAGGAGCGGTGGCAGGCGGTCCAGCGCCGCGATGCGGCCTTGGACGGCAAGTTCCTGTTCGCGGTCCGCACCACCGGCATCTATTGCCGGCCAAGCTGCGCCTCGCGGCCGGCGAAGCGCGAGAACGTCTCGTTCTTTCCGACCGTCGCGGAGGCGGAGAAGGCGGGCTACCGCGCCTGCAAGCGTTGCCGTCCAGACAAGCTCGGCGCGCCCGATCCGCAGGTTCAGGCGGTCAGGCGGGCGTGCGAACGGATCGAGCAGGCGGAGGAGGCGCCGAAGCTTGCCGAGCTCGCCAAGGGCGCCGGCTTGAGCCCCTATCACTTCCATCGCGTCTTCAAGGCCATCACCGGCGTGACGCCGAAAGCCTACGCGGCTCAGACGCGGGCGCGCCGCGCCGCCGACAGGTTGCGCACCGCGGAGACGGTCACGGAAGCGATCTACGACGCCGGCTTCAATTCTTCGAGCCGCTTCTACGAGAACACCGCCGCGCGGCTTGGCATGACGCCGGGCGCCGTGCGGCGCGGCGGGGCAGGGGCCGTCATCCGCTTCGCGGTCGGCGAGGCCTCGCTCGGCGCGGTGCTGGTCGCCGCGACGGACAAGGGCGTGTGCGCGATCCTGCTCGGCGACGATCCGGATGCGCTCGTGCGCGACCTGCAGGACCGCTTTCCGCGCGCCGAGTTTGAGGGCGGCGACCCGAAGTTCGAGCGCATGGTCGCCGAGGTCGTCGGCCTCGTCGAGGCGCCGGGTCAGCGTCTCGATCTTCCGCTCGACATCCGCGGCACCGCGTTCCAGCAACGGGTGTGGGCGGCGTTGCAAGCCATCCCCGCCGGAAAGACGGCGACTTATACGGAGATCGCCCGCGCCATCGGTCAGCCGAAAGCGGTGCGCGCGGTCGCGCAGGCCTGCGGCGCCAATCCGCTGGCGATCGCGATCCCCTGCCACCGGGTGGTGCGGTCTGACGGCGATCTCTCCGGCTATCGCTGGGGCGTCGAGCGCAAGCGCAAGCTCATCGATCGGGAGGCGGCGTGATGAAGGCCCGCGCCTCGACGCCTGGCCGCGCCGGGCCCTCACCCCCAACCCCTCTCCCCGAGGGAGAGGGGGGCAAAGGCGGCGCGCACCCCTTCTCCCCCGGGGAGAAGGTGGCCCGAAGGGCCGGATGAGGGTCGGCCGGATGAGGGCCTTGCCGCGCTCGACGCGCTCGACTGGCCGGCGATCGAGCGCGATCTCGACGCCTACGGCTGCGCGATCGCGCCCAAGCTTCTCTCGCCGGAGACGTGCCGTGAGCTTGCGGCGCTCTATCCCGACGATGCGCGCTTCCGCTCGCGCATCGTGATGGCGAGGCATGGTTTCGGCCGAGGCGAGTACAAATATTTCGCAGATCCGCTGCCTGAGCCGATCGTCGCGCTTCGCCGCGGCTTCTATTCGCGGCTCGCGCCCGATCGCCGATCGGTGGAACGAGGCGATGGGCGTGTCCGTCCGCTATCCCGCGGAGCACGAAGCCTTTCTCACGCGCTGCCATGAGGCGGGTCAGAAGCGGCCGACGCCGCTCCTCCTGCGCTATGGCCCTGGCGACTACAATTGCCTGCATCAGGACGTCTACGGCGAGCATCTCTTTCCGCTGCAGGTGGCGATCCTGCTCTCCGAACCTCAGCGCGATTTCACCGGCGGCGAATTCGTGCTGACCGAGCAGCGGCCGCGCATGCAGTCGCGCGCCGAGGTCGCGCCGCTGACCCAGGGCGACGGCGTGATCTTCGCGGTGCGCGAGCGGCCGGTGCAGGGGACGCGGGGAACCTATCGCGTCAATCTGCGCCATGGCGTGAGCCGGATCAGAAGCGGCGAACGCTTCACCCTCGGCGTGATCTTTCACGACGCGACGTGACGCCCTTTCCGATTGGCGAGCAAGACGCCCATCGAGGCTGCGGCCATTGCCTGAGCGAGGCCGCAGGGATCCTCACGCGCGGCGAATGTCGGTCAGGGCGAAATCGTCTCCCTTGAACAGGAGCGCTTCGCCCGTCGCTCTGGCGAGCGCGTAGGCAAAACAGTCGCCAAAGTTCAGGCCCGCCTTGTGCCGGCCTTTGCCGAAGTCGAGAAAAGCCTGCCGAGCCAAGTCGCCCTGCTCGAGGGTGACGGGCTCGACGACGACGCCCGCGCGTCGGAGGAAGGCGTCGGCCTGGCGCGTGCCGTTCGGACCGAGTTGGCTCTCGACCACCATCGAGAGTTCGACATGGTTCGCCACACTGATCCGGCAGACGTCGGCGGCGCGGATGCGTTCAACGAAGTCTCGCGCCTCCGGCTCCCCGTAGAGGATGGCGACGAGGGCGGACGTGTCGAGGATCATCTCGGCAGGCCATGCTCGTCGTACAAGAGTTCGGCATGGTCGACGTAGGGACGTTTGACATGCGAGGCGGCCCGCTCGGCGATCGCCAGAAGCTCCTCGACGCTCGCCCGGGCGCTTCGCCGTTCGAGCCGGGACAGCCGCTCCCGCAGGGCCTCGGTGACGACGCGGGTCATCGTCTCGCCGGTGGCGCGCGCGATTTGCTGCGCGAGTCGATGGGCCTCCGGGTCCTTGATGTTAAGGCTCATCTCGCTATGCGTTTCTACCAGATCCAGATTCTGTCTACCTTTCTACATCACTTTTCGCCCATCGTCTACACCTCGGCTGCCTTTCATCCCCTCGCGATGGAGCGTCCGCGCAGGGGAGGTCTCGCAGCCCTCATCTTCCACGACGCGGCGTAATGCGCCGTTCCGATTGCTGAGCAAGGAACGGAGAGACCGACTGCGGCGTCTCAGGCAGACTTGCGATCCGCAAAGCCGCTCAAAAGGAAATCGCCATGTCTTTCCAGATCACGGGTCTCGACGCCGCGCCGTTCCGCCGCTTCTACGGGCTCTCCGACGAGGAGCTGCAAAGCCTCGGCGTGAAGCGCCTCATCGCCGACGAGAAGCCCGGTTTTCCCGATCGCGTCGAGCTTAGGGATGTCGAGCAGGGAGAGGCTTTGTTGCTTCTCAACTACCTCCATCAGCCGGCCGACACGCCCTACAAAGCAAGCCACGCCATTTTCGTCCGCGAATGGGCCGAGACACCATACCGAGCCGTGGATGAGATTCCGGACGTGCTGCGAATCCGCCCGATCTCGCTTCGCGCTTTCGACGCCTCAGGCGACATGGTCGACGCCGACCTCACTTCCGGAGGCGACCTTGAGCCAACGATCGCGCGCCTGTTCGCCAATCCTGAGGCCGCCTACATCCACGCGCATTACGCCAAGCGCGGCTGCTACGCGGCGCGGATCGATCGGGCGTGAGGCGGCACGGCGCATCGTTGCGCCCTCGCTTCGCGTGACTTAAGTCCATGGGAGCCAACGCCACCTCGAGGTTCCCATGCCCGTCCGCCAACCCGCGATCTTCGTGCCGCATGGCGGCGGGCCGTGCTTTTGGATGGACTGGCCGCCGCCCTTTGGCCCTCACGCCTGGGACGGGCTCAAGGACTATCTCGCCGGCGTTCTCAAATCGCTGCCCGAGCGGCCGAAGGCGTTCCTGGTCGTCACCGCGCATTGGGAGACGGATCAACCAACGGTCAGCGTCAACCCGAAGCCGGGCATGCTCTATGACTATAACGGCTTTCCGCCGCACACCTATAAGCTGAGCTATCCCGCGCCCGGCGATCCGGAGCTGGCGGCGGAAGTAAAGCGGCTCATCGAGGCGGCGGGCTTGCCGGTCGCGACCGACGGCGAGCGCGGCTTCGATCACGGCGTGTTCGTGCCGTTCCTCATCGTCGATCCGAAGGCCGAGATCCCGGTCGTCATGCTGTCGCTGCGCAAGGACCTCGATCCCGCCTTCCACATCAAGCTCGGCAAGGCGCTCGCGCCCTTGCGGGATCAGGGCGTTGCGATCGTCGGCAGCGGCATGAGCTTCCATGACCTCCGCCATTTCCGCGACGGCGATACGACGGCGTCCGCCGCCTTCGACGCCTGGCTCGACGAGACGGCGAAAGCGCCGGAAGCGGAACGCGAGGCGCGGCTCACGCAATGGGACAAGGCGCCGTCGGCGCGCGAGTGCCATCCGCGCGAGGAGCACCTCTTGCCGCTGATGGTGGTCGCCGGCGCGGCCGGCGCGAGCCAAGGGAAGCGCGACTTCAACGACAAGATCGGCGGCAAGATGATCTCGGGCTTCCGGTTCGGCTGAGCCGGCCGGGCGGTCGTTCTTACCGAACCTTGGAAGCGCTGTAGCGCCCCTCTCCGGCGAGGGAGAGGCGCACGGCTGCATATGCGTGCAAATCCGGTGGCATGCGCCTTGCGACACTTGGTTATCGAAAATATGACGCTTATATAAATACGTCATAATCGTGCTGAGTGACGCTGATTCCAATGGCTGCAGTGATTCTCTCTCTCGGTCCCGACGTCCGCGAAGCAGCGCTCGACGTGAAGGCGCTGCGTAGGCGGATCAATGAGGCGGGCGAACGCGCCTATGAGTGGTTTCCGGCGGAAGCCAATGCTCGGCAGCGGATGGTCTGCCTAAGTCGTGAGCAGGCAGGCGACCAAGAAAAGCTCAGCAGCAAGCAAACACCGCCGCCCAGACCGGGCGAAGGTTTTCTCAAGTTGGCGCAAACCTCAAACAGCTAGTTCGCGGCGCCTCTTTCTCGCGCTCCGCTCAATGCGGCTTGAGCGACGCCAGTCCGAGCACGGGATCGCTCTTGTAGGGCGCCACGCATTGCTCCTCGCGCGCCCGTTCATTGTCGCTTGTCGTGTAAGCGTGCGGGTCCTGGCCGGTCGTGATCGGCAGGATCGGCACTTGCGGAGACTGTTGACGAAGCTCGAGCGCGCGCTCGACCATCATGCACTGCAGGACTTTGTCGACCCACCAGATGTGACTGAGCGCGAGGCCGCCCGGATCGGGTTCGGCGACCGTCGCCGGCCAGGCGGAGTTGTTCTGTTCCCTCGCTCGGAGCTGGTCGTCGATCTTCCCCTTGATGGCGTTGTGGCAGTTGTAGGCGATCTCCAACAGGGCTCCGACCGGCAGCGGATCGGTCCCGTTCGGCTGCAGCGCTTTCAACGTGTAGGTCCGGCAATCGACCGCACTGACATTCAGATTCCGGTCGTCGATGCCAAACTGGGAATTCGACGGCGATTCTTAGGTTCGACGCCAGGATGTTGTGCCGAAGCTCCCAATCTTTGTTGGCCGCGTAAAAACGCCTGGCCGCCGCGTCCAGCTTCTCACCCTCGACCTTCGTCTTGATCGCGTCATTCAGTTCGTAAGTGGAGAGCCATTTCTCGTCGATAAGCTTGTCCACGCCTTCGAGAGCGGCCAGGACCGCCGCAGAGTCCTTCTCGATCTTCGCGGATCGCGTCTGATATTCCCAGCTGCGGCCTTGAAAGTAGAAGCTGATCACCGTGCCAACGACGCCGGACGCCAAAATGACGCCGCCGAGCGCGCCCACCACCCGATTGGTCCAGGATTGGGCGGCGCTCAGCTTCGACGCTGGGCTTGAGACATTATCGGCCTCGCGTTCAGCCACTTTGAATCCTTCGACCGCGGCGTAAGCGGCGATGCGTGATCATAAAAAACGTCAATCCGGCGGCAGGGCCGGGGTCGTGGCGTGCGATGCAGGTCTGTCCGGCCGGCCGGGGGGATGGACCAGCGCTTGGCGTTCGCGCCGATTTCTCCTTGTGCTAACGCGCTGTACGCCCTCTGTCCAAGCCCGCGCGCGGGCGCATTAGGAGCCCATGATGGCCGAAACGATCGCCTTCGTCCTTCGCAACCTGCCGGTGTTTCTGTTCGTGGCCGCGCTGGTGTTTGCGTGGCTGAGCCGATCCGGCGCGCCCATCGCCGATCGGTTCCTTGGGTGGATCCTGCTCTTGCCCATTGGCGTAACGGGCATCTGGGCCGCATTCTTTCATATCTTCTTTCCCCAGATCGCAGCAGCCGACATTGGCTGGGAGGTTAGTCCGTTCCAGTTCGAGGTGGGGCTGGCGGATCTTGCGATCGGCGCGACGGCTTGTGTGAGCTTCTGGCGCAGCCTCGATTTCAAGGCGGCGGCGGTCATGGCAAGTTCGATCTTCCTGCTAGGCGACGCAATCGGCCATGTGAGGCAGATGATCGCCGCCGGCAACTTTGCGCCCGGCAACGCGGGTGTTCCCTTTTTCGGCGATATCGCGTTCCCGTTGCTCGCGATCGTTCTCCTCATGATCGTGCGGCGGTCGGAGGCCGCGCCGCGAATTTCCTAGCCGCTCAAAACACGATGACTTTTCGAACCGCCGCGCCGGAGCGCGAGGAGGCGAGGGCCGAGCAATCAGGGTTTTCTCGCCGCCCCCTAACTCCAACAGTTACACCCAGCGCCATCCGCAGACACGGCGGCCTCTATGCCACCAGCAACGGTGGACGCGGCGCCGAGGACGGCGACGCGGACCGGGACCCGGACGAACGACCACCGCCTGCGCCTTCTCGATCCAGGTGTCGAGAGCGTCTGGAATGCGGTCGTCGAGCGGCATCGCCGTCGCCGCGACCGGGCTCAAGGCAAGTCCGGCGGCCGCCGCCCCGAACAGAATTCCGCGCACCAGACTGCGGCGATCGATTGTTGTCATCGGACATTTCCTCCAGGCATAGCCTGTGACTGTTTGACTATTCGGTTTAGGCTACTTATTTGGCCGCTACTTAGACGCGGTTGCACTTATAGCATCGCTGGCTGAGCGCGCCGAGCCACGGAGCGGATAAACTTTTAGTGACCCTCTTGGCAAGCGGGCGCGAAAGCGCTATGAGGCGAGTTTGGGGTTGAAGGCGCTACGCCCCGATGATCAAACATGACTACCGCCCTGCGAAGAACAAACCGGTGACGGCTGATCGGAGCAGGAGCGGCGGATGGGCCGGAGGACGGAAGGCTTAGGCTTTTCGTCTGTTCCGGCCATGTCCTGTCCGAGACTGCCGGCGCGTAAGTCCTTCGGGGCGTAACGCTTAATTCCCGAAGCCCCACCAGGGGCAGAGGAGCCAGCATAGACGGGGAAGACCGAGTTTTGCACCCGTCCGGCGCTTCCCGGACGGTGAAAGCGGTTCGAACCTTCTGTCCGGCGCCGGGCGTTTCGCCCGCCTCCGGGGACAGGCGCAAGTGGTCGCGACGTTCGATTCGGGTGACCGAATCGCATGTCGCGGCGTGTGCAACAGGCGGGTTTCAAGCGATTGAAGCCCGCCGACCGGAGATGAGCACCGTGGATAGAACGGAAAAGAAGGAAGCCGTCGCGGCCCTGCACGACGTTTTTTCGAAAACGTCGGTCGTGGTCGTGGCGCACTATTCCGGCCTGACGGTCGCCCAGATGCAGCGGCTGCGCAAGCAGATGCGGCAGGCGGGCGCGAAAGTTCAGGTCGCCAAGAACAGCCTCGCTCAGATTGCTGTCAAAGACACGGACGTCGCCTCGATCGGTCCCTTGCTCAAGGGGCCGACCCTGATCGCTCATTCGATCGATCCGGTGGCGGCGGCCAAGGCCGCCGTGGCTTTCGCCAAGGATCACGAGAAATTCGTGCTTCTGGGCGGCGCCATGGGCAAGACGGCCCTCGACGTCGATGGAGTCAAGGCGCTCGCGACCTTGCCGTCCCTCGACGAGCTGCGTGCGAAACTGCTGGGGCTCCTCGTGGCCCCCGCGACCAAGCTCGCTCAGCTCACCACCGCGCCAGCCGCCAAGCTCGCCCGCGTGGTCGGGGCCTATGCCGCCAAAGACGCTGCCTGAGTCAGGCTCTTCACAATCAACCGAACCGCACTACATATAGGAGGTCCATCAATGGCCAATCTCGAAAAAATCGTCGACGAACTCTCGAGCCTCACGGTCCTGGAGGCCGCCGAACTCGCCAAGCTGCTTGAAGGCAAGTGGGGCGTCTCGGCCGCCGCCGCGGTGGCCGTCGCCGCCGCTCCGGCCGCTGGCGCAGCCGCCGCTCCGGTCGAGGAGCAGACCGAGTTCAGCGTCATCCTCGCGGCTGTCGGCGACAAGAAGATCGAAGTGATCAAGGAAGTGCGCGCCATCACCGCGCTCGGCCTGAAGGAAGCCAAGGACTTGGTCGAAGCTGCGCCGAAGCCCGTCAAGGAAGGCGTGACCAAGGAAGAAGCCGAGAAGATCAAGGCTGCTTTGGAGAAGGCTGGGGCCAAGGTCGAGGTCAAGTAATGACGCGTCCCGCTTTCGCGGGGCTCGAGTGATCAAAGCGGAACGGTCCCGGCCATCGGCCAGGGGCCGTTCCGGCGTTTCAGCGACGTTTCGGGGAGTCGAACGCTGCCGGATGGCGGCCAACAGAGGCCGCCTGCGCGGAAGGTTTGAGTGAGAAGGCGGGCGTCGACGACGCCCTAAGAAGACCGGCCGGAGATCCGACGCGCGTATGAGCGGGCGACGACTGACAACGGCGGCAAGCGAGCTTTAGAGGAGCGACATGGCGCAGACATTCACTGGCCGCAAGCGCGTTCGCAAGGTGTTCGGGCACGTCAAGGAAGTCGGCGAGATGCCGAACCTGATCGAAGTCCAGAAGGCCTCGTATGATCAGTTCCTGTTGATGGACGCGCCGAAGGGCGAGCGTCCAACCGAGGGCCTGCAGGCGGTGTTCAAGTCGGTGTTCCCGATCAAGGACTTCGCCGACACCGCTCATCTCGAATTCGTCAAATACGAGTACGAAGCGCCGAAATACGATGTCGACGAGTGCCGCCAGCGCGGCATGACCTTCTCCGCGCCGCTCAAGGTGACGCTGCGCCTCATCGTGTTCGATGTCGATCCCGAGACCCAGGCCAAATCGGTCAAGGACATCAAGGAGCAGGACGTCTACATGGGCGATATGCCGCTCATGACCACGAACGGCACCTTCATCGTCAACGGCACCGAGCGCGTCATCGTCTCGCAGATGCACCGCAGCCCCGGCGTGTTCTTCGATCACGACAAGGGCAAGAGCCATTCGTCGGGCAAGCTTCTGTTCGCCGCCCGCATCATTCCCTATCGCGGCTCGTGGCTCGACATCGAGTTCGACGCCAAGGACATCGTCTATGCGCGCATCGATCGGCGCCGCAAGATTCCTGTGACCTCGCTGCTTTACGCGCTCGGCCTCGACGGCGAAGAGATCCTGTCGACCTTCTACCGCAAGATCGTCTACACCCATCTCAAGGATGGCGGTTGGCGCGTGCCTTTCGACGCCGAGCGCATGAGAGGCGTCAAGGCCTCCGTCGACCTGGTGGACGCCGATACTGGCGAGGTCGCTATCGAGTCCGGCCGGAAATTGACCGTGCGCGCCGCGCGCCAGCTGGCCGAGAAGGGCCTCAAGGCGTTGCGCGCGAGCGACGCCGATCTCTATGGCCAGTATATCGCCGAGGACCTCTACAACCCGGAGACCGGCGAAATCTACGCCGAGGCGGGCGAGGAGATTACCGAGAAGTCGCTCGCGGCGCTGCTGGAGACCGGCTTCAAGGAGCTGCCGGTGCTCGACATCGACCACATCAATATCGGCGCCTATATCCGCAACACGCTGAAGGTCGACAAGAATTCCTCGCGCGAGGACGCCCTGTTCGACGTCTATCGCGTCATGCGCCCGGGCGAGCCGCCGACGATCGAAAGCGCCGAGGCGATGTTCCAGTCGCTGTTCTTCGACTCCGAGCGCTACGATCTCTCGGCGGTCGGCCGGGTGAAGATGAACATGCGTCTCGACCTCGACGCGCCCGACACCCAGCGGACCTTGCGCAAGGACGACATCCTGGCGGTGGTCAAGGCGCTCGTGAACCTGCGCGACGGCCGCGGCGAGATCGACGACATCGACCATCTCGGCAACCGGCGCGTGCGCTCGGTCGGCGAATTGATGGAGAACCAATATCGCATTGGCCTCCTGCGCATGGAGCGGGCGATCAAGGAGCGCATGTCGTCGGTCGAGATCGACACCATCATGCCGCAGGACCTGATCAACGCGAAGCCCGCGGCCGCGGCGGTGCGCGAGTTCTTCGGCTCGTCGCAGCTGTCGCAGTTCATGGATCAGACCAATCCGCTCTCGGAGATCACCCACAAGCGCCGTCTTTCGGCGCTTGGTCCGGGCGGCCTCACGCGCGAGCGCGCCGGCTTCGAGGTGCGCGACGTGCATCCGACGCACTACGGCCGCATCTGCCCGATCGAGACGCCGGAAGGCCCGAACATCGGGCTCATCAACTCGCTCGCGACCTTCGCGCGCGTCAACAAGTACGGCTTCATCGAGTTGCCCTATCGCAAGGTCCGCGAGGGCAAGGTGACCGAGGAGGTCGCTTATCTGTCGGCGATGGAGGAGCAGAAATACTCCGTCGCTCAGGCCGATACGCCGATCGACGCCAACGGCAAGCTTGTGGGCGATCTTATCGTCTGCCGCCACGCGGGCGACGTCGTGTTCCTGCCCGGCGACCGCGTCGACTACATGGACGTGTCGCCGAAGCAGCTGGTCTCGGTGGCGGCGGCGCTCATTCCGTTCCTCGAGAACGACGACGCCAACCGCGCGCTGATGGGCTCGAACATGCAGCGCCAGGCGGTGCCGCTGGTGCGCTCGGACGCGCCGCTGGTCGGCACCGGCATGGAAGCGATCGTGGCGCGCGATTCAGGCGCGGCGATCGCGGCGCGCCGCGGCGGGAATCGTCGATCAGATCGACGCCACCCGTATCGTCGTGCGCGCGACCGAGGAGACCGACGCCGCCAAGCCTGGCGTCGACATCTACCGGCTGATGAAGTTCCAGCGCTCGAACCAGTCGACCTGCATCAACCAGAAGCCGCTGGTGAGGGTGGGCGACCGGGTCGAGAAGGGCGACATCATCGCCGACGGGCCGTCGACCGATCTCGGCGATCTGGCGCTCGGCCGCAACGTCCTCGTCGCCTTCATGCCGTGGAACGGCTACAACTTCGAGGATTCGATCCTGCTCTCCGAGCGCATCGTCAAGGACGACGTCTTCACCTCGATCCACATCGAGGAATTCGAGGCGATGGCCCGCGACACCAAGCTCGGGCCAGAGGAGATCACGCGCGACATTCCGAACGTCTCGGAAGAGGCGCTGAAGAATCTCGACGAAGCCGGCATCGTCTATATCGGCGCCGAGGTCGTGGCCGGCGACATCCTGGTCGGCAAGATCACGCCCAAGGGCGAAAGCCCGATGACGCCGGAAGAGAAGCTTCTGCGCGCCATCTTCGGCGAGAAGGCCTCCGACGTGCGCGACACGTCGTTGCGCGTTCCGCCGGGCGTGCAGGGCACGATCGTCGAGGTGCGGGTCTTCAACCGCCACGGCGTCGACAAGGACGAGCGCGCGCAGGCGATCGAGCGCGAGGAAATCGAACGCCTGGCCAAGGACCGCGACGACGAGCAGGCGATCCTGGATCGCAACGTCTACGCGCGTCTGGCCGAAACGCTCGAGGGCAAGCGGGCTTTGTCGGGGCCCAAGGGCTTCAAGAAGGATCAGGTGCTGAACAAGGCGCTGCTCGAGGAGCAGCCGCGCTCGCAATGGTGGAGCTTCGCGCTCGAATCCGACCAGACGATGTCGGAGATCGAGGCGATGCGGAAGCAGTACGACGAGTCGAAGAAGTCGCTGGAAAGCCGCTTCCTCGACAAGGTCGAGAAGCTGCAGCGCGGCGACGAGCTGCCGCCCGGCGTGATGAAGATGGCCAAGGTCTTCATCGCGGTGAAGCGCAAGATCCAGCCCGGCGACAAGATGGCGGGACGCCATGGCAACAAGGGCGTCGTGTCGCGCATCGTGCCGCAGGAGGACATGCCGTTCCTGGCCGACGGCACGCCGGTCGACATCGTGCTCAATCCGCTCGGCGTGCCGAGCCGCATGAATGTCGGGCAGATCCTCGAGACCCATCTCGGCTGGGCCTGCGCCGGTCTTGGCCGGCAGGTCGGCGAGGCGGTGGACGCCTATATGCGCTCGAACGACGTCGAAGCCGCTGCGCGGCAAGCTGAAGGAGATCTACGGCGAGAACGAGACGATCAAGGCGCTCGACGACAAGGGCCTCGCCGAACTCGGCGAGAATCTCCGTCGCGGCGTGCCGATCGCGACGCCCGTCTTCGACGGCGCGCGCGAGAAGGACATCGTCGAGATGCTCGACAAGGCGGGCCTCGATTCATCCGGTCAGGTGACGCTGTTCGACGGGCGCACGGGCGATGCTTTCGACCGCAAGGTGACGGTGGGCTACATCTACATGCTGAAGCTCCACCATCTCGTCGACGACAAGATCCACGCGCGTTCGATCGGCCCCTACAGCCTCGTCACCCAGCAGCCGCTGGGCGGCAAGGCGCAGTTCGGCGGCCAGCGCTTCGGCGAAATGGAGGTCTGGGCGCTCGAAGCCTATGGCGCGGCCTACACGCTGCAGGAGATGCTGACGGTCAAGTCGGACGACGTCGCCGGCCGCACCAAGGTGTACGAGGCGATCGTGCGCGGCGACGACACGTTCGAATCGGGCATTCCGGAGAGCTTCAACGTGCTGGTCAAGGAAATGCGCTCGCTCGGACTGAACGTCGAACTGGCGTCGATCAAGCGCGCGCCCGAGGAACGCAGCTGCCGCCCGCGGAGGCCGCCGAGTAACGCGCTTGGCCTTAGCCGCCTTCGAGCGATTGCGGTCGCGGGCGGCGTCGATGCCTTTGTTTCCATGAATGCGGGTTCCGGCGCTGTTCAAGCGTCGGACTCGCGGGAGACCAGAATGAACCAGGAAATCACCAATCCCTTCGCCCCGGTCGCCGCTCCGCAGGCGTTCGATCAGATCCAGATCGCCATCGCGAGCCCGGAAAAGATTCTGTCGTGGTCGTTCGGCGAGATCAAGAAGCCGGAGACGATCAACTACCGCACGTTCAAGCCGGAGCGCGACGGCCTGTTCTGCGCCCGCATCTTCGGGCCGATCAAGGACTACGAGTGCCTGTGCGGCAAATATAAGCGGATGAAGTACAAGGGCGTCATCTGCGAGAAGTGCGGCGTCGAGGTGACGCTGTCGCGCGTGCGGCGCGAGCGCATGGGCCACATCTCGCTCGCAGCGCCAGTCGCGCACATCTGGTTCTTGAAGTCGCTGCCGTCGCGCATCGGGCTTCTGCTCGACATGACGCTCAAGGACCTCGAGCGCATCCTCTATTTCGAATCCTACATCGTGCTCGATCCAGGCCTGACGCCGCTCAAGGATCGTCAGCTTCTGAGCGAGGACGACTTTCTGCGCGCGATGGACGAATACGGCCAGGACAGCTTCACCGCGATGATCGGCGCTGAGGCGATCCGCGAGATTCTGAAGGGCATGAACCTGCAGAAGATCGCCGAGGACCTCAAGGTCGAGATCGCCCAATCGAAGAGCGAGCTCAAGCCCAAGCGCCTCGCCAAGCGGCTGAAGATCATCGAGGCCTTCATGCACTCGGGCAACAAGCCGGAGTGGATGATCCTGACCGAGGTGCCGGTCATTCCGCCGGACCTGCGGCCGCTGGTGCCGCTCGACGGCGGCCGCTTCGCCACCTCCGACCTCAACGACCTCTACCGTCGCGTCATCAACCGCAACAATCGCTTGAAGCGGCTGATGGAGCTGCGCGCGCCCGACATCATCATCCGCAATGAAAAGCGCATGTTGCAGGAGTTGGTCGACGCGCTGTTCGACAACGGCCGGCGCGGGCGCGTCATCACCGGCGCCAACAAGCGGCCGCTGAAGTCGCTCGCCGACATGCTCAAGGGCAAGCAGGGCCGGTTCCGCCAGAACCTGCTCGGCAAGCGCGTCGACTATTCCGGCCGTTCGGTGATCGTGGTCGGCCCCGAGCTCAAGCTGCATCAGTGCGGGCTGCCGAAGAAGATGGCGCTCGAACTGTTCAAGCCGTTCATCTATTCGCGCCTCGACGCCAAGGGCCTGTCGGCGACGGTCAAGCAGGCCAAGAAGCTGGTCGAGAAGGAGAAGCCGGAAGTTTGGGACATCCTCGATGAGGTGATCCGCGAGCATCCGGTCATGCTCAATCGCGCGCCGACGCTGCACCGACTGGGGATTCAGGCCTTCGAGCCGGTGCTGATCGAAGGCAAGGCGATCCAGCTGCATCCGCTCGTCTGCTCGGCGTTCAACGCCGACTTCGACGGCGACCAGATGGCTGTGCACGTGCCGCTGTCGCTCGAAGCGCAGCTCGAGGCGCGCGTGCTGATGATGTCGACCAACAACATCCTGCATCCCGCCAACGGTCAGCCGATCATCGTGCCGAGCCAGGACATCGTGCTCGGTCTCTACTACGTCTCGCTGATGCGCGACGGAGACCCCGGCCAGTACGAGGAGGATCCGAAGACCAAGCGTCCGATCCGCGGCGTCTATAGCGACATTGGCGAGATCGAGCACGCGATCGCCGCCGGCACGGTCACGCTGCACACGAAGGTCAAGGGCCGCGCCTGGACCTACAACGAAAAAGGCGAGCGCGTGTCGAAGATCTTCGACACCACGCCTGGGCGCCTGTTCCTTGGCCAGCTCCTGCCCGAGAACGTCAAGATTCCCTTCGACGTCGTCAACAAGCTGATGACGAAGAAGGAAATCTCCAACATGATCGACATCGTCTACCGCAACTGCGGTCAGAAGGAGACGGTCATTTTCTGCGACCGCATCATGTCGCTCGGCTTCCGCGAGGCGTTCAAGGCGGGCATCTCGTTCGGCAAGGACGACATGGTGGTGCCGGACTCGAAGCCGAGGTTCATCTCCGAAACGTCGGCCTTGGCCAAGGAGTACGAGCAGCAGTACAACGACGGCCTCATCACGCAGGGCGAGAAGTACAACAAGGTCGTCGACGCCTGGGCGAAATGCTCGGACCGGCTGGCCGAGGAAATGATGGCTGGCATCTCGGCCGTGCGCAAGGACGAGCACGGTCGCGACAGGCCGATCAACTCGATCTACATGATGTCGCATTCCGGCGCGCGCGGTTCGCCGACGCAGATGCGCCAGCTCGCCGCCATGCGCGGTCTGATGGCGAAGCCCTCGGGCGAGATCATCGAGAGCCCGATCATCTCCAACTTCAAGGAGGGCCTGTCGGTTCTCGAGTACTTCAACTCGACCCACGGCGCCCGCAAGGGCCTCGCGGACACCGCGTTGAAGACCGCGAACTCGGGCTACCTCACCCGTCGTCTGGTCGACGTCGCGCAGGATTCGATCATCACCATACCCGATTGCGGTTCGACGAACGGCATCAGCATGCGCGCGATCATCGACGCCGGCACGGTGGTGGCGTCGCTCGCGTCGCGCATTCTCGGCCGCACCTCTGCGGACACGCTGCGCGACGCCGACGGCAAGGTGATCATCGAAGCCGGCGCCATGTTTGTCGAAGAAGACATGCCGGCGATCAATGCGGCCGGAATCCAGGAGGTGAAGATCCGTTCGGTCTTGACCTGCGAGGCGAAGAACGGCGTCTGCGGCGCATGCTACGGCCGCGATCTGGCGCGCGGCACCCCGGTCAACATGGGCGAGGCGGTCGGCGTCATCGCCGCTCAGTCGATCGGCGAGCCGGGCACTCAGCTGACGATGCGCACCTTCCACATCGGCGGCGCGGCTCAGCTCGCGGATCAGTCGTTCATCGAGTCGAACTTCGACGGCGAGGTGAAGATCCGCAACCGCAACCTCGCGCGCAACGCAAACGGCGATCTTGATGGCGATGGCGCGTAACGTCGCGGTTGTCATCACCGATCGCAGCGGGGCCGAGCGCGCGGTGCACCGCGTCCAATATGGCGCGCGGCTCAAGGTCGACGAGGGCGACAAGATCAAGCGCGGCCAAAGGATCGCCGAGTGGGATCCCTTCACCCGGCCGATCTTGACCGAAATCGACGGCGAGATCGGGTTCGAGGACCTGGTCGAGGGCGTGTCGATGTCGGAGCAGGTCGACGAGGCGACCGGCATCGCCAAGCGCATCGTCACCGATTGGCGCTCGACGCCCCGCACCGCGGGCCTCAAGCCGGCGATGATCATCAAGGGCAAGGACGGCAAGATCGCCAAGCTGCCGCGCGGCGGCGACGCGCGCTACGCGCTGTCGCCCGAATCGATCCTCTCGTTCGAGCCGGGCGCGACGGTGCGCGCGGGCGACGTGATTGCGCGTATCTCGATCAACAGCGCGAAAACCCGCGACATCACGGGCGGTCTGCCGCGCGTGGCGGAATTGTTCGAGGCGCGTCGGCCAAAGGATCACGCGATCATCGCCGAAATCTCCGGCACGATACGGTTCGGGAAAGACTTCAAGAACAAGCAGCGCCTGACCATCGAGCCGAGTGAGGAGGGCGCCGAGGCGGTCGAGTACCTGATCCCGAAGTCGAAGCACATTCACCTTCAGGACGGCGACGTGATCGAGAAGGGCGAGTATATCGTCGACGGCAATCCCGCCCCGCACGACATTCTCGCCATCAAGGGCGTCGAGGAACTGGCCGCCTATCTCGTCAACGAGATTCAGGAAGTCTACCGCCTGCAGGGCGTGCTCATCAACGACAAGCACATCGAAGTGATCGTGCGCCAGATGCTGCAGAAGGTCGACATCGTCGATGCCGGCGAAACCGACTTCCTGATCGGCGAGCAGGTCGACGCGTCCGATCTCGAGGCGGCGAACGAAGCGGTGACCGCCGAGGGCAAGAAGCCGGCGATCGGAACGCCGGTGCTGCTCGGCATCACCAAGGCGAGCCTGCAGACCCGCTCGTTCATCTCGGCGGCGTCGTTCCAGGAGACGACGCGCGTTCTGACCGAGGCCGCAGTCAACGGCAAGGTCGACACGCTCGAAGGCCTCAAGGAGAACGTCATCGTCGGCCGGCTGATTCCGGCCGGAACGGGCGCGGCGGTGGCGAAGCTGCGCTCGATCGCAGCGATGCGCGACACCTTGATCCTGGCGCAGAAGGCCGAGGCGGCTGCCGCCGTTCCCGCCCTGCCGTTGGCTGCTCCGGCGGAACCGCCGGCTCCGGCGCCGCGCAGCAAGGCGCGCGCTCCGGCCGAGTGAAGCGAACGCCTTCTCCGGCGAAATCAGAGCGGCCTTCGGGCCGCTCTTTTTTTGCCAACGACGCTCATCGGCTGCTCCGGCCTTGTCGAAGGATCGGACTGCGCCCTATTCTGCAGGCTGGAGCGAGCAGCGGCGATGAGAGCGCCATCGCTCGGGGAGGGAGGCCGCGTGCAATCGCTGCTCACACAATGGGAGGCGCTCTGCTCGCAATCGCCGGCGCTGCGATTCGTCGACATCGGCCTGCGCGGTTTCGGGCAGGTCATGTTTCAGGACAATCCCCTGACCGGCATCCTCTTTCTGGCGGCGATCGCGTGGGGCTCGGTCGTCGCGGGCGTTCCGCATGTGCTGCTCGCCGGCGTTCTTGGCGTCGTCGCTTCGACGCTGACCGCAATCTGGCTCAAGGCGGACAAGACGGCGCTGACGGCCGGTCTTTACGGGTATAACGGCGTGCTTGTCGGGCTGGCGCTCGCGACCTTCCTCGCCCAAGGCGCCGCGCTCTGGATCTATGTCGCGCTGGGCGCGGCGGTCTCGACCGTGGCGACGCTTGGAACGGCGAGCGCGCTCAAGCCGTTCGGGGCGCCTGCGCTCACAGCTCCGTTTGTTGCGGTCACCTGGATCATGCTGCTCGCGACTTACGGTTTCGCCGGCCTCTCGGGCGCCGCGCTGCCGGCTGCCGGGGTCGTGGCGCCCTTCGAGCCGGCGGCGCCCGTTTCGGTGGGGCTTGGAGCCTATCTCACGGGGACGTTCCTATCGATCTCGCAGGTGTTTCTTAAGGCGAGCGTCGTCTCGGCGCTTCTCTTTCTCGCGGGTCTCGCCGTGAGCTCGGTCCCTGCCGCGCTGTTCGCGCTCGGCGGCGCGATGCTCGCGGTCGCTGTCGCGCACGCCTTCGGCGCGGAAAGCGATCTCGTGACCCAGGGCCTTCTCGGTTTCAGCCCGGTGCTGACAGCGATCGCGCTTGGCGTAACGTTCCGCCAAGCCGAGCCTCAAGACGACCCTCTACGCCGCGCTCGGCGTCATCTTCACGGTCGTCGCGCAGGCGGCGCTCAACGTCGCTCTGCGTCCCTTTGCGCTGCCGGCGCTGACGGCGCCGTTCGTTCTTGTCTCATGGATGTTCTTGCTGCCCGGCGAGCAGCAGGCCGAACAGTTCGAAACCGGAGTGAGGACGTCGTCACGCCTTCTGGGCGGCCTCGGCGTCGAGATCGTCGCGGTAGCCGAAGCCGGCCCTCAGCGCCACGATCACGGGCACGAGAAACGCGGCGACGATGCCGGCGGCGAACCCGTTGTTATAGAGATTGAGGCCGGCGTGCAGCGGCCCGACCGTCAGCGCCGCGGCCGAGTGAATGAAGCCCGCGACGATTCCCCAGCCGAAGCCGAAGCGGCCGGCGATCGGCGCGAGCGTCGTTCCAAACAGCGCCGCAAGCGTCAAGGACGGATCGGCGGGGCTGGCTGAGCGCGCCAAAGCCGCCTAGGAAAACTCCGATCATGATGGGCGCGATGTTGCGCGGGTGCTTTCCGAACGCCGCGAAGCCGACGATCGTCAGGATCGCGCCAATCGACGGACCATTGAGATCCCCGCCCGTCGCCAGGACGTAGGCGACGCCGATCGCTCCTGCGAGCCCCATGTTGGCGAGCGTCGCGCCGAAGCCGGCAAGCGCAATGAAGTCTGTCGGAGACCGGCCCGACGTCTTCAGAATGATCGGCAGACGTTCGAGCGCGCCCCGGTCGAAGGCCCAGCCAACGCCGACCATCGAGGCGAAGACGAGGCCGAGGAACATGGCGAGGAGTCTGTTCGCCCCGTTCGTCCAGATGAAGACGGGGTCGGGCACGTAGCCGAACGCCTTGTACATCGCGACGACGATCGTGCCGACGATGCCTGCCGTGAACCCCATGTTGTAGAGGCTGAAGCCCATATGCGCCCGCGAGAGGTGCGCGGCCGCGGGCGGAAGAATGAAGCCGACCGCGAGCCCGGTCGCGAGAGCAAGGGGAACGCTGACCATCGGCGTGAGGTCGGTGGAGAACAGGATCTCGGAAAAAATCGGCGCGAGCGCGCCGCCGAAGAACGCCGTATTGAGATGCGCACGGAAGGGCTCGCCGCGGAACCGCGCGTAGAGCGCAACGCCCGCGACGATCGGCCAGACATTGAGAAGGTTCTTGCCGAACAGGCCGAAGCCGAGCACGAGAAAGAGCGCCGCGACGGACGCGCCCGTCACCTTCGCGCCCGCGCGCCAATAGACGAGCGCCGCTGCAAGGGTCAGCAGCCCTGCGCTCACACAACCCCCGCCAATTCCGCCGACGCCGAAATAGTCGGTGAGCAGCGCGTCGCGGGTGGTCAGGATCGCGCCAAGGCCCCGCAGGACGTCGCCCGGGGGCTGAACGAGGAAGCCGAACACGACAAAGGCGGCGGCGTAGGCTGCGACGACTCCCAGGATCAGATTGTCGGACGCCAGGCGAGGCTCGATGATGCTCGCTACGTCCCCGTCATGCTTCCTCCGCGGCGATCCGCTTCCCCGCCGCTGCCCTATCTGATTTTTCGTGGGCTTGGCCAGCGAGCGCGCTTAACCTCGGTCGCCGTTTTTCCACCGCTCCAACCGGCGCCAACGCCGGGAGCGTGATTTCTAGGCGCGCGCAAGCACCTGGACGGCGCGATCGAGCTGCGGGTCGGCGCCCGCAGCGTAGCGCTAGTCGAACGGGACTTCGATCGTCGGGGTGACGCCGACCCCTTCGAGGCGCTGGCCGTCCACCAGCACGTCCTCGACGGCGAGCAAAAGCAGGCCGTCGTCGCCGATCAGGAACGCCGTGGCCGCGAGCACCGCGCCTTCGGTGCGATGACCGACGAGTTCGCCGAGCCGGTATTGCTTGAACCCGTAGGCGAGCACTTCCTTGCCGCTGCGCGTGCCCTCGTTGATCAGCATGGCGACTGGCTTGCGCCATTTGACGCCGACGAAGCCCGTCGCGCCGTTGCGGTCCTTGATCTGCATCGTGGGCGCGCGCCCGTTGAACAGGTCGAGATATTGCGGCTGCGCGCCGCCCCATCCGCCCCGCAGGTCCCAGATCAGCGCATCGGCGTCGGTCAGCGCGCCGTCGGCGATCAGATCCTCGAGCGCGGACTGAATCCTGCGGCTCGCATAGGACCAGACATGCACGTATCCGATGCGGGCCTTGTCCGTGGCGATGATTCGCGCGCTGTCTTTAAGACCGCGCAGGAACATCTCGTTCGGGTGGAGATCGGCTGGCGATACGACGATGGGGATTGGCGCCGCGCCGGACTTGCGGCGGATCTGGAGCGAGACCGGCGATCCGACCTTGCCGCGGAACGAATCGACTGGGCGGAACGGACGGTCGTCCGCCGACACGATCTCGTCGCCCAGCAGGACCCCGGCGTGATGGGCGGGCGCGCCCTCGATCACCCCGGTCACGAAGGTGCGGCCCTGATCGTCGACCTCGGTGAACACGCCGACGCCCGGGTAGGACACGTCCCTCTTTGGGAACACCCGATCAAGGCCGCGATGCTCGAGAGCGCCCACGAAAATATCCGTAAGCTGATAATAGGCTGGATCGTCCGCACTGTAGAAATGGGTGTGAGAGGCGCCGAGCTTCGCCAGCATCGTGTTGATCACGACGGCCAATTCTTCGCGGGAGCTCGCGGAGACCGCCTCCGGGCGATAGCGGGCGCGCTGCTCCTGCCAGTCGAGGCCATTGAAACGGGGATCGTAGAAGCGGTCGCGCACAAGCTCCCAGACCTGGTCGAAGTCCGCTTGATTCGACGAGGGCAGCGCCTTTTCGGGGCCGATCGTGGTCTCGGCGCTCGCCTGCCACGGGCCGAAGGCGGCGGTCGCCGCAAGAGCCAAAATCCCTCGGCGTGTCGCTTTCATCTGATTCTGGAGCTCCGGCAGGTTAGGCCGGGGGCGCCGGCTCGATCGGCCTTACCGTTCGCTGGCGTCCAAATCCCGGCTCATCTATGATCGTCTGGGGCGTTTTCAGGGCCGCCGTAGGGGGCAGACGGCCTCGTGAACGCGCGCTGACAAAATTTTCCGCTGTGCCGATTATGACGGTGGAAAGGGGTTGACGCGCCGGAACGGCTTGAATATGTTCCGCGCACTTTCGACAGGCTGTAGAGCTTCGCTGTATCCGACGACTCGTTGGATACCCAACGGCTCTAAACGCTGACGATCCTACCGAAGACGAGCCATACCGGCCCCGAGGGGCCGGTTCTGTTTCGCACGATCGCGGCGCCTGCGCTGTGATCCTCTGCTTTCGGCGGCGCCCAAACCCAAACGGGTTTTATGGGCGCTGTTGGTTTCGCGCGTTGCCTGACCGGCTTCGCGTGAAGGTCAGGCGTATGGAATTCGATTTTCTGTTCGGTCTCAGGGCCGGACGCCTTGGAACTGAGATTTAGGGCCGACATGCCGACGATTAGTCAATTGATCCGCAAGCCGCGGCAACCGAAGACCTACCGCGAGAAGGCGCGCCATCTGCAGGCGAGCCCGCAGAAGCGCGGCGTGTGCACGCGCGTCTACACGACGACGCCGAAGAAGCCGAACTCGGCGCTCCGCAAGGTCGCCAAGGTGCGGCTGACCAACGGCTTCGAGGTCATCGGCTATATCCCCGGCGAAGGGCACAACCTTCAGGAGCATTCGGTGGTCATGATCCGCGGCGGCCGCGTCAAGGATCTGCCCGGCGTGCGCTACCACATCCTGCGCGGCGTGCTCGACACCCAGGGGGTCAAGGACCGCAAGCAGCGCCGCTCGAAATACGGCGCCAAGCGTCCGAAGTGACGCGAAGCGCAGCGTAGCGTCATCCTCGGGCGAGCGAGAGCGAGACCCGTGGATCCAGACAGAAGAATTTTACGGCCGGTCCGCCGGTCCTGACGAAGAGAAAGAGTTAGGCGATGTCACGCCGACACAGCGCTGAGAAACGCGACATCATTCCCGACGCCAAATATGGCGACGTGGTGGTGGCGAAGTTCATGAACACGATCATGTACGAGGGCAAGAAGTCGGTCGCCGAGTCGATCGTCTATGGCGCGCTCGACAATGTCGAGGCCAAGGCGAAGAGCGACCCGCTCGCCGTTTTCAAGCAGGCGCTCGAGAACGTCGCGCCGTCAGTCGAGGTCCGCTCGCGGCGCGTCGGCGGCGCGACCTATCAGGTTCCGGTCGAAGTGCGCACCGATCGCCGGCAGGCGCTGGCGATCCGCTGGATCATCACTGCGGCGCGCGACCGCAACGACAAGACCATGGTCGACCGTTTGTCGGCAGAACTGCTCGACGCCTCGAACAATCGCGGCGCCGCAGTCAAAAAGCGCGAGGACACGCACCGGATGGCTGAAGCCAACCGCGCCTTCGCCCACTACCGCTGGTAAGCGGCGGTCTGGCTAAGGCAATCGGGATCAAGCATCATGGCGCGCAGCCACCCTATCGAGGACTATCGTAATTTCGGCATCATGGCTCACATTGATGCCGGGAAGACGACGACCACGGAGCGCATCCTCTATTATTCCGGCAAGTCGCATAAGATCGGCGAAGTGCACGACGGCGCTGCGACCATGGACTGGATGGAGCAGGAGCAGGAGCGCGGCATCACCATCACGTCGGCCGCGACGACCACCATCTGGCAGGACAAGCGCCTCAACATCATCGACACGCCGGGCCACGTCGACTTCACCATCGAAGTCGAGCGTTCGCTCCGCGTGCTCGACGGCGCCGTATGCGTGCTTGACGGCAATCAGGGCGTCGAGCCGCAGACCGAGACCGTCTGGCGCCAGGCCGACAAATACAACGTGCCGCGCATCGTGTTCGTCAACAAGATGGACAAGATCGGCGCCGACTTTTCGCGCTGCGTCGAAGAGATCAACACCAAGGTCGGCGGTCGTCCGATCTGCATCCAGCTGCCGATCGGCTCCGAGTCGAACTTCAAGGGGATCATCGACCTTCTGCGCATGAAGGCGGTCGTCTGGGAGGACGAGGGGCTCGGCGCCAAATATCACGACGAAGAGATTCCGGCCGACCTCAAGGCGAAGGCGGACGAGTACCGTCACATCCTGATCGAAGCTGCGGTCGAGATGGACGACGATGTGATGAGCGCCTACCTCGACGGGCAAGAGCCCAGACATCGACGCGCTGAAGCGCTGCATCCGCAAGGCGGTGAAGCAGATTTCGTTTGTGCCGGTTCTTTGCGGCTCGGCCTTCAAGAACAAGGGCGTGCAGCCGCTGCTCGACGCGGTCGTCGACTATCTGCCGTCGCCCGTCGATCGCGGCGGCATCAAGGGCCACGACGTCGATACGGGCGAGGAAATCGTCCGTATGCCGCTCGAACTCCGAGCCGTTCTCGATGCTCGGCTTCAAGATCATGGACGACCCGTTCGTCGGCACGATCACCTTCTGCCGCGTCTATTCGGGCAAGATCGAGTCGGGCACGACGGTTCTCAATTCGACCAAGGACAAGAAAGAGCGCGTTGGCCGCATGCTGCTCATGCACGCCAACAACCGCGAGGACATCAAAGAGGCTTACGCTGGCGACATCGTCGCGCTCGCGGGCCTCAAGGACACCCGCACCGGCGACACGCTGTGCGATCTGCAGAAGCCGGTCATTCTCGAGAAGATGGAGTTCCCTGAGCCCGTCATCGAGATCGCGATCGAGCCGAAGTCGAAGGCCGACCAGGAGAAGCTTGGCGTCGCGCTGGCGAAGCTCGCCGCCGAGGATCCCTCCTTCCGCGTCTCGACCGATCAGGAATCTGGCCAGACCATCCTCAAGGGAATGGGCGAGCTTCACCTCGACATCAAGGTCGACATCCTGAAGCGCACCTACAAGGTCGATGCGAGCATCGGCGCGCCGCAGGTCGCCTATCGCGAGACGGCTGACGAAGAAGACCGAGATCAACTACACCCACAAGAAGCAGACCGGCGGCACGGGTCAGTTCGCGAAGGTCGTTCTGGTGTTCGAGCCGGCGGAAGCAGGCGCCGGGTCTTCGTTCGAATCCAAGATCATCGGCGGCGCGGTGCCGAAGGAATATATCCCCGGCGTCGAAAAAGGCATCAACAGCGTGATGGGGTCGGGCGTCCTGGCCGGCTTCCCGGTCGTCGATGTCAAGGCGACGTTGATCGACGGCGCCTATCACGACGTCGACTCGTCGGCGCTCGCCTTCGAAATCGCCTCCCGCGCGGCGTTCCGCGAGGGCCTGCAGAAGGGCGGTTCGGTTCTGCTCGAGCCGATCATGAAGGTCGAAGTCGTTACGCCCGAGGAGCACACCGGCTTCGTGATGGGCGATCTTCTGTCCCGTCGCGGCCAGGTGCAGGGGCAGGACATGCGGGCCAATGCGGTCGTCATCAATGCGATGGTGCCGCTGTCCAACATGTTTGG
The DNA here is from genome assembly GCA_963762335.1 of uncultured Alphaproteobacteria bacterium. Lineage (GTDB taxonomy): Bacteria > Pseudomonadota > Alphaproteobacteria > Rhizobiales > Beijerinckiaceae > Roseiarcus. The sequence goes on from CAVXKU010000003.1 coordinate 178,151, forward strand.
CTACGTCAACCAGTTGCGCTCCGGCACGCAGGGCCGAGCCAACTTCACCATGCAATTCGATCACTACGAACAGGTCCCGGCGAGCATCAGCACCGAGATCATCGAGAAATTCAAATGAGGCGGCGTTCCGCCTCTTGAGAATGTAAGGCCACGATAAGGAGTCCGGCTATGGCCAAGGAAAAGTTTGCGCGTAACAAGCCCCATTGCAACATTGGGACGATCGGCCACGTCGACCATGGCGAAGACGTCGCTGACGGCTGCGATCACCAAGGTTCTCGCGGAGACGGGCGGCGCGACTTTTACCGCCTACGACCAGATCGACAAGGCGCCGGAGGAGAAGGCCCGCGGCATCACGATCTCGACCGCGCATGTCGAGTACGAGACGAAGAAGCGCCACTACGCGCATGTCGACTGCCCCGGCCACGCCGACTATGTGAAGAACATGATCACGGGCGCCGCGCAGATGGACGGCGCGATCCTGGTCGTTTCTGCCGCCGACGGCCCGATGCCGCAGACCCGCGAGCACATCCTGCTCGCTCGTCAGGTCGGCGTTCCGGCGCTCGTCGTCTATCTCAACAAGGTCGACATGGTCGACGATCCGGAGTTGCTCGAGCTCGTCGAGCTCGAGGTGCGCGAGTTGCTTTCGCGCTACGAATTCCCGGGCGACGACATTCCGATCATCAAGGGCTCGGCGCTGATGGCGCTTGAGAACAAGTCGCCTGAGCAGGGGCACGACTCGATCCTCAAGCTGATGGACGCGGTCGACGCCTACATCCCGCAGCCGGAGCGCCCGAAGGACCAGCCGTTCCTGATGCCGGTCGAAGACGTGTTCTCGATCTCGGGTCGCGGCACGGTCGTCACCGGACGCATCGAGCGCGGCATTATCAAGGTCGGCGAGGAAGTCGAGATCGTTGGCCTCCGCCCACCACCAAGACGACCGTCACCGGCGTCGAGATGTTCCGCAAGCTGCTCGATCAGGGCGAGGCGGGCGACAACGTCGGCTGCCTCCTGCGCGGCACGAAGCGCGAAGACGTCGAGCGTGGCCAAGTTTTGTGCAAGCCCGGCACGGTCAAGCCGCACACCAAGTTCAAGGCCGAGGCCTACATCCTCACCAAGGAAGAAGGTGGCCGGCATACGCCGTTCTTCACCAACTACCGGCCGCAGTTCTACTTCCGCACGACCGACGTGACCGGCATCGTCGAACTGCCGCAAGGCACGGAGATGGTGATGCCGGGCGACAACGTGACGATCGATGTCTCGCTCATCGTTCCGATCGCGATGGAGGAGAAGCTGCGCTTCGCCATCCGAGAGGGCGGTCGAACGGTCGGCTCGGGCGTCGTCGTTTCGATTACTGAGTGAGGATGGCGCGGCCAACAGGATCAGGCGGGGCGGTTGCCCCGCCGTCCGGCCGGCAGGGATTTGATACATGAACACGCAAAACATCCGCATCCGTCTGAAAGCATTCGATCACCGCGTGCTCGATGCTTCGACGAAGGAAATCGTGTCCACGGCCAAGCGCACCGGCGCTAGGGTTCGCGGCCCGATTCCCCTGCCGACTCGGATCGAGAAGTTCACGGTCAACCGGTCGCCGCACGTTGACAAGAAGTCGCGCGAGCAGTTCGAAATTCGCACTCACAAGCGGGTGCTCGACATCGTCGACCCGACGCCGCAGACGGTCGACGCGCTGATGAAGCTCGATCTCGCCGCCGGCGTCGACGTCGAAATCAAGTTGTAAGGGATTTGCCGAGCGTCTCTGAAGGGTTCTCTTCAAAGGCGCTCACGAAGGATAAACGCCAATGCGTTCAGGCATTATCGCAAAGAAGCTGGGCATGTCCCGCGTCTTCACCGACGCCGGCAATCACGTGCCGGTCACCGTTCTCCAGGTCGAGAGCTGCCAGGTGGTCGCGCATCGGACCCAGGAGAAGAACGGGTACACCGCGCTCCAACTCGGCGTCGGCAAGGCCAAGGTGAAGAACGTGTCGAAGGCCGAGCGCGGCCGCTTCGCGGTCGCCCATGTCGAGCCGAAGATGCGGATCGAGGAGTTTCGCGTCGCCGAAGACCGGATGATCCCGGTCGGAGCGGAGATCACGGCTGACCACTTCGCCGTCGGGCAATATGTCGATGTCACGGGAGTGACGATCGGCAAGGGTTTCGCCGGGCCGATGAAGCGGTGGAACTTCCGCGGTTTGCGCGCCACCCACGGCGTGTCGGTCTCGCATCGTTCGCATGGCTCGACCGGCGGCCGTCAGGACCCGGGCAAGACCTGGAAGAATAAGAAGATGGCCGGCCATATGGGAACGGATCGCGTGACGACGCAGAACCTTCGCGTCGTGCGCACGGATCCCGAGCGCGGCCTCATTCTGGTCGAAGGCGCGGTGCCGGGCCACGCGGGCGGCTGGATTGCCGTGCGCGACGCGGTGAAGAAGCCGCTGCCGAAGGACGCGCCGCTGCCGGGCAAGTTCCGCGTTCACGCCGAATCCGGGGCGAGCGCCGCGCCGGCCGAAGCGGCGAAGGGAGAGTGACGCCATGAAATTCGACATGACGTCAATTGACGGTTCGGCCGCGGGCTCGTTGGAGCTTAGCGACGCCATATTCGGGCTTGAGCCGCGCGCGGATTTGATTGCGCGCATGGTGCGCTGGCAGCTCGCCAAGCGTCAGGCCGGCACGCACAAGACGCTGGGGCGGGCGGACATCCATCGCACCGGCAAGAAGATGTACAAGCAGAAGGGCACCGGCGGCGCCCGTCACGGTTCGGCCCGCGTGCCGCAGTTCCGCGGCGGCGGTCGCGCCATGGGTCCGGTCGTGCGCAGCCACGCGCATGACTTGCCGAAGAAGGTGCGGGCGCTCGCGCTCGGCACGCGCTTTCAGCCAAGTTCCGCGCCGGCGGCCTCGTGGTGTGGGAAAGCGCTCACATCGAGGAAGCGAAGACGAAGACGCTCCTCGCGTCATTCGAAAAGGCGGCGCTGAAGAATGCGCTCATCATCGATGGCGCCGAGCCGAAGACGAAATTCGCTGTCGCCGCCCGCAACTTGCCGGAGATCGACGTCCTGCCGATTCAGGGCGTCAATGTCTACGACATCATGCGGCGCGAGAAGCTGGTCTTGACCAAGGCTGCAGTTGAGGCGCTGGAGGCGCGGTTCAAATGATCAAGGACGTGCGCCACTACGACGCGATCGTCTCTCCCGTGATCACGGAGAAGGCGACGATCGCCTCCGAGAACAACCAATTCGTGTTCAAGGTCGCGCGCAATGCGACCAAGCCGCAGATCAAGGCGGCGATCGAGCAATTGTTCGACGTCAAGGTCACGGCGGTCAACACGCTCCTGCGCAAAGGCAAGAACAAAGCGTTCAGAGGCGTGCGCGGACGCCAGCAGGACATGAAGAAAGCGATCGTCACGCTTGCGGACGGTTATCGCATCGACATGACCACCGGCCTCTGAGGGACAAGGGACCATGGCTCTCAAGACATTCAAACCGACCACGCCGAGCCTTCGCCAGCTCGCGCTCGTCGACCGCAGCGCTCTGCACAAGGGCAAGCCTGTCAAGGCGTTGACCGTCGGCAAATCCGAGAAGGGTGGGCGCAACAACTCCGGCCGTATCACTGTGCGCTTCCGCGGCGGCGGGCATAAGCAGACCTATCGCATCGTCGATTTCAAGCGCCGTAAGCTTGAGGTCGTGGGCAAGATCGAGCGCCTTGAATACGATCCGAATCGCACGAGCTTCATCGCGCTCGTCAAATATCCCGACGGTGAGCAGGCCTACATTCTCGCTCCCCAGCGTTTGTCTCCCGGGGACGAGGTGATCGCCGGCGTTCAGGTTGACGTTAAGCCTGGCAATGCGATGCCGCTCGCGAACATTCCCGTCGGCACCATCGTTCACAATGTCGAAATGAAGATCGGCAAGGGCGGCGCGATCGCCCGTTCGGCCGGTTCGTACGCGCAGATCGTCAGCCGCGACCAGGGCTACGTTTCGCTGCGCCTCAGCTCAGGCGAGCAGCGCCTCATTCACGGCCAGTGCTTCGCCTCGATCGGCGCGGTGTCGAATCCCGATCACATGAACGCTTCGTTGGGCAAAGCTGGCCGCAACCGCTGGCTCGGGCGTCGCCCGCACAACCGCGGCGTCACCATGAACCCGGTCGACCATCCGCACGGCGGCGGCGAGGGTCGTACTTCAGGCGGCAGGCATCCGGTGAGCCCGTGGGGCAAGCCGACCAAGGGCAAGAAGACCCGTTCGAACAAGGTGACCGACAAGTTCATCATCGCATCGCGCCATGTGCGCAAGAAGAGAGGCTGAGCCATGACGCGATCGATCTGGAAAGGTCCGTTCGTGGACGGTTATATGCTGAGGAAGGCTGACGCTGCGCGCAGCTCCGGCCGTTCCGACGTTGTGAAGATCTGGAGCCGGCGCTCGACGATTCTGCCCCAGTTCGTCGGCCTCACATTCGGCGTCTACAACGGCCACAAGCACATTCCGGTCATGGTCTCGGAAGAGATGATCGGCCACAAGTTTGGCGAATTCGCCCCGACCCGCACGTTCCACGGCCATTCCGCCGACAAGAAGGCCAAGAGGGCCTAACCACCGATGTCCAAACCATCAAACCCACGCCGTCAGGCGGAAAACGAAGCCAAGGCGACCACGCGCATGCTGCGCGTCAGTCCGCAGAAGCTCAATCTTCTCGCCCAGCTCATCCGGGGCAAGAAGGTCGCGACCGCGCTCGCCGATCTCGAGTTCTCCAACAAGAGAATCTCGGTCGAGGTGAAGAAGACGCTCGAATCCGCGATCGCCAACGCCGAGAACAACCACGATCTCGACGTCGATGATTTGGTCGTCGCCCAGGCCTGGGTCGGCAAGGACATCGTGCTCAAGCGCTTCAGCGCTCGCGCGCGGGGCCGGTCGGGGCGGATCGAAAAGCCGTTCGCCAACATCACCATCATCGTGCGGGAAGTCGCCGCTGCTGAGGCCAAGGCCGCTTAGAGAGACATCGAAGATGGGACAGAAAATCAATCCGATCGGTCTGCGCCTCGGCGTCAACCGCACCTGGGATTCGCGCTGGTTCTCGAGCAAGGCCGAATACGGCAAGCTGCTGCACGAGGATATCAAGATCCGCGCCTCGCTGACGAAGAGCCTCAAGCAGGCGGCGATCTCGAAGATCGTCATCGAGCGGCCGCACAAGAAGGCGCGCATCAACATTCACTCCGCCCGTCCTGGCGTGGTCATCGGCAAGAAGGGCGCCGACATCGAGAAGCTGCGCAAGCAGGTCGCCAAGCTGACGAACTCGGAAGTGGCGATCAACATCGTCGAGGTCCGCAAGCCCGAGGTCGATGCGACGCTCGTCGCCGAGTCGATCGCTCAGCAGCTCGAGCGCCGGGTGGCGTTCCGGCGGGCGATGAAGCGCGCGGTGCAGTCGGCGATGCGTCTTGGGGCCGAGGGCATCCGCATCAATTGCTCGGGGCGGCTGGGCGGCGCTGAAATCGCGCGTCTCGAATGGTACCGCGAGGGTCGCGTGCCGCTGCACACCCTGCGCGCTGACGTCGATTATGGCGTCGCCACCGCGCATACGGCGTACGGCACTTGCGGCATCAAGGTCTGGATCTTCAAGGGCGAGATCCTTGAGCACGATCCCATGGCCCAGGACAAGCGCATGGCCGAGGCCGACCATTCCTCCACCCATCGTCCGCGCCGCGAACCTCGCGAGCGCGAGCGCGAATCCGTCTGACGGGCGCGCAGTCGAGAGTATGCCAACATGATGCAGCCTAAGAAAACCAAGTTCCGCAAAGCCTTCAAAGGCCGCATTCACGGCAATGCGAAGGGCGGATTTGCGCTCAATTTCGGCGAGTTCGGGCTCAAGGCCATGGAGCCGGAGCGCGTCACCGCGCGTCAGATCGAGGCCGCCCGGCGTGCGCTGACGCGTCACATGAAACGCGCTGGCCGCGTTTGGATCCGTGTGTTCCCGGACGTGCCGGTCTCGAAGAAGCCGATCGAAGTGCGCATGGGCAAGGGCAAGGGCGCGCCGGAATTTTGGGTGGCGCGCGTTGCGCCGGGACGCATCATGTTCGAGGTCGACGGCGTGCCGGAGACGATCGCGCGCGAGGCGTTTGCGCTCGCGGCGGCGAAGCTGCCGATCAAGACGCGCTTCATTCAGCGCATCGCGGAATAGGAGGCGCGGAGATGAAATCAGCTAGCCGTCTTTCTGACCTTCGCGTCATGACCGAGGATCAGCTTAGCGACGAAGCGCTCAAGCTCAAGAAGGAGCAGTTCAACCTGCGCTTTCAGAAGGCGAGCGGACAATTGCAGGACACCGCGCGTGTGCGTGTCGTGCGCCGTGATATCGCCCGCGTCATGAGCGTCGCCGGCCAGAAGCGCGCCGCCGCGAAGCGGAAGGACTAAGACTTATGCCGAAGAGAATTTTGCAGGGCGTCGTCGTCAGCGACAAGCAGGAGAAGACGCTTGTCATCAAGGTCGAGCGTCGGTTCACGCACCCGCTGCTGAAGAAGACCGTGCGCCGGTCGAAGAACTACCACGCGCATGTCGAAAACAAGACCCAGAAGGTCGGCGACACCGTCTCGATCGAAGAGACGCGGCCGATCTCGAAACTCAAGCGCTGGATTGTCGTCGGCGAGACGGCGCCGAAGGCGTGAATTAAGAAGGCGGCTAGGCCATGATACAGATGCAGACCAATCTCGATGTCGCCGACAATTCGGGCGCGCGGCGCGTGATGTGCATCAAGGTTTTGGGCGGTTCGAAGCGCCGTTACGCCTCGATCGGCGACATCATCGTCGTTTCGATCAAGGAGGCGATCCCGCGCGGCCGCGTCAAGAAGGGCGACGTGATGAAGGCGGTCGTCGTGCGCACCGCCAAGGACATTCGTCGCGCCGACGGGTCGGTGATCCGCTTCGATTCGAACGCCGCGGTGCTGATCAACAATCAGTCCGAGCCGGTCGGCACCCGCATCTTCGGGCCCGTGCCGCGCGAACTCAGGGCCAAGAATCACGTGAAGATCATCTCGCTCGCGCCGGAGGTGCTCTGATGGCCGCTAAGATCAAGAAGGGCGATCGGGTGATCGTCACGACTGGGCGCGACAAGGGCAAGCGGGGCGAGGTTCGCCAAGTGATGCCGGAGGACGGTCGCGCGATTGTCGCTGGCGTCAATCTCGTGCGTCGCCATACGCGCCAGACGGCGCAGACCGAAGGCGGGATCATCAGCAAGGAATCGACGATCCATCTGTCGAACCTGGCGATTCTCGATCCCAAGACGGGCAAGCCGACGCGTGTCGGCTTTAAGGTTCTCGACGACGGCCGGAAGGTGCGCGTCGCCAAGGGTTCCGGAGACTTGATCGATGGCTGAGACGAAGGGCGGAAAAGGCGACAAGAGCGCCAAGCCCGGCAAGACCGACAAGCGCCGCCAAAGGCGGCAAGACCGGACGCAGGCGCCGGCGCGCCCGTGAAGGAAGCCAAGGGCAAGTCGCGCAAGGAAGCTGGCGGCGAGGTCGCCTCGGCCGGCGCGGTCAAGGCCGCGCCGAAGGACTATGTCGCGCGGCTGAAGAAGCTTTATCGGGACGAGATCGTGGCCAAGCTCACGGAGGAGTTCGGATACAAGAACCCGCTCGAAGTGCCGAGGATCGACAAGATCGTGCTCAACATGGGCGTTGGCGAAGCGGTCAACGACACCAAGAAGGTGACTTCCGCCGCCGCGGACCTCGCGCTGATCGCCGGGCAGAAGACCGGTCGTCACGCAGGGCCCGCAGGGCGATCTCGACCTTCAAGGTGCGCGAGAACATGCCGATCGGCGCCAAGGTGACGTTGCGCCGGACCCGGATGTACGAGTTTCTCGATCGTCTGGTGACGGTCGCGCTGCCGCGCGTGCGCGATTTCCGTGGTCTCGATCCGAAGTCGTTCGACGGACGCGGCAATTATGCGCTCGGCGTCAAGGAGCACATCATTTTTCCCGAGATCGACTACGACAAGGCCGAGGCCCAGCTGGGTCTCGACATCGTGGTCTGCACGACAGCCAAGACCGACGCGGAAGCGCAGGCCTTGCTGCGGGCGTTCAACTTCCCCTTCCGGCAGTGAGCCTGGTTTAGCGCTCAGACGCGGAAAATGGAGCCGATGAATGGCAAAGAAGAGTGCGATTGAGAATAATCTGCGCAAGCAGCGGCTGGTGAAGAAATTCGCCGCCCGCCGTAAGCGTCTGCTCGACGTCGCCAACGATCAGGCGCGTCCGATGGAAGAGCGCTTCGAGGCGCGCATCCGGCTCGCCGCGTTGCCGCGCAACGGCGCGATCATTCGCGTGCGCAATCGTTGTGAGGTGACAGGAAGGCCGCGCGGCTATTATCGCAAGATGAAGATGTCGCGCATCGCGCTCCGCGAACTCGGCAATCAGGGCCTGATTCCCGGCCTCGTCAAGTCGAGCTGGTGAGGAGGGCAACGATCATGGCGATGAACGATCCTCTCGGCGATATGCTCACCCGCATCCGCAATGCGCAGATGCGCAAGCGGGGCAAGGTTTCCACGCCCGGCTCCTCGTTGCGCAAGAACGTGCTCGACGTGCTGGAGTCGGAAGGCTATATCCGCGGCTATTCGACCACGGATTACGGCAATGGCCGCACCGAGTTCGAAATCGAGCTGAAGTATTTCGACGACCAGCCGGTCATCCGCAAGATCGAGCGCGTGTCCAAGCCCGGCCGCCGGGTCTATGTGACGGTCGACGCGATGCCGCGCGTCGCTAACGGGCTTGGCGTGTCGATCGTGTCGACGCCGAAGGGCGTGATGGCCGACCATTCTGCTCGCGAGAACAATGTCGGCGGCGAGGTCCTCTGCACCGTCTTCTGACGGCGCAGAGTTGAGCAACGGATCAGAGCAATGTCTCGTATCGGCAAGAAGCCCATCGTCATCCCGTCCGGCGTCACCGCCAAGCTCGACGGCCAGACGATCGCTGTCAAAGGCGCCAAGGGCGAATTGAAATTCACCGCGCCCGAGGAGGTCGCGATTTCGATCGAGGGCGGCGCCGTGCACGTCACGCCGCATGGCGAGGACAAGCGCGCCCGCGCCATGTGGGGCACGGCGCGCGCCCAGGTGCAGAACCTGGTCGGCGGCGTCACCAAGGGCTTCGAGAAGAAGCTCGAGATCAACGGCGTCGGCTACAAGGCGGCGATCGCTGGCAAGAACCTGCAGCTTTCGCTCGGCTACAGCCACGACATCCTGTATCCCATTCCGGCCGGGGTCACGATCGTCACGCCCAAGCCGACGGAAATCACCGTGGCCGGCATCGACAAGCGCCAGGTTGGCCAGATCGCTGCGGAGATCCGCGCGTTCCGCGGCCCCGAACCCTACAAGGGGAAGGGCGTGAAATACGCTGGCGAATTCATCTTCCGCAAGGAAGGCAAGAAGAAGTAAGAGGCGACGGCATGGCTCACTCGAACACAACTGCGGATCGGCGCAAAGCCCGGGTCCGCCGAGCGGTCCTCGCCCATTCGGGCGGCCGCCCGCGGCTGAGCGTTTTCCGCTCGTCCAAGCAGATCTACGCCCAGGTCATCGACGACGAGCACGGCCACACGATTGCCGCCGCTTCGTCGCTCGAAAAGGCGCTGCGCGAATCGCTGAAGACTGGCGCCAACGTCGAGGCCGCGCACCGCGTCGGCAAGGAACTCGCCGAGCGGGCGAAGAAGGCTGGCGTCGACAAGGTGGTGTTCGACCGCGGCGGCTACATGTATCACGGGCGCGTCAAGGCGCTGGCGGATGGCGCCCGCGAGGGCGGCCTGGACTTTTGACGAGAAGCAACGGAACCGAGTGGCGCTGCCCGCAACGCGCCGCGATAATTTGACTGATGGATGAACCCAATGGCGCGTGAAGGAGAAGGCGGCCGCGGCCGCGATCGAAACCGCGAGGAGCGCGACAGCGAATTCGTCGATCGCCTCGTGCATATCAATCGCGTGGCGAAGGTGGTGAAGGGCGGCCGTCGCTTCGGCTTCGCCGCGCTCGTCGTCGTCGGCGACCAGAAGGGGCGGGTCGGCTTCGGCCACGGCAAGGCGCGCGAAGTGCCGGAAGCCATCCGCAAGGCGACCGAGGCCGCGAAGCGCGGCGTCGTGCGCGTGCCGTTGCGCGAAGGCCGGACGCTGCATCACGACGTCAACGGCCGCCACGGCGCGGGCCGCGTCGTGCTGCGCGCTGCGCCGGCCGGCACCGGCATCATCGCCGGCGGCCCGATGCGCGCCGTCTTCGAGTCGCTCGGCGTGCACGATGTCGTCGCCAAGAGCCAGGGCTCGTCGAACCCCTACAACATGGTGCGTGCGACCTTCGACGCGCTGGCGCGCGAGGACAGCCCGCGCTCGGTCGCTCAGCGGCGCAACCTCAAGGTGTCGACGATCCAGTCGCGCCGCCAGGGCGTCGAAGCCGACGCCTCGGATTCGTGAGAGCGCAAGACGATGAGCGCCGACAAGAACATCACGCTGGAGCAGACCTCCAGCTCCATTGGTCGCCCCGGTTCGCAGCGCGAGACGCTGAAGGGCCTCGGCCTGAACAAGATCGGGCGGAAGTCGAGCGTCGCCGACACGCCCGCCAATCGCGGCATGATCGCCAAGGTCGCGCACCTCGTGCGCGTTGTCGACGGCCGGTAAGGATTGCCGATCATGAAACTCAACGAACTGAGAGACAACCCGGGCTCGTCCAAGCCGCGCATCCGCGTCGGACGCGGCATTGGTTCGGGCAAGGGCAAGCAATCTGGGCGCGGCGGCAAGGGCCAGACGGCTCGCTCGGGCGTCCGCATCAAGGGCTTCGAAGGCGGGCAGATGCCCATCCATCGTCGGCTGCCCAAGCGTGGCTTCAATCCGCCCTCGCGGCTCGATTACAATGTGGTCAACCTCGATCGCATCCAGAAGGCGATCGACGCCGGGAAGCTCGATGCGGCGCAGCCGATCACGGTCGAGAGCCTCATGAAGGCCGGGATCGTCACGCGCCAGCGCGACGGCGTGAAAATTCTTGGCGTGGGCGAATTGAAGACCAAGGCGACTTTTGAAGTGGCGGTCGCATCCAAGAGCGCGGCGGCGGCGATCGAGAAGGCCGGCGGCAGCCTCAAGACGCTGCGCCAAGAGGCCGCTCCGTCGGCCTCCTGAAGCTGATCGCGGGCGGATGGCATTGGCGCGAGCGATGACCATATGGTAGGGGCGTTTCCGCCAAAGCCGGCCTCGGCTGGCGGGAGAGACGTACTGTAAGAAGAGGCGCTGGTCCTGAAGCGCCGTCCGGAGCAAATCCGCCATGGCGTCGGCCGCCGAACAACTCGCAGCCAATATCAACTGGTCAGCCTTCGCCAAGGCCGACGAACTCAAGAAGCGCATCTGGTTCACGCTCGGCGCGCTCGTCATCTATCGGCTCGGGACCTACATTCCGCTTCCCGGAATCGATCCGGCGGCGTTCGAGGCTTCATTCCTTGGACAGAAGCAGGGCGTCCTGGACATGTTCAACATGTTTTCAGGCGGCGCCGTTCAGCGCATGGCCGTGTTTGCGCTCAACATCATGCCCTACATCTCCGCCTCGATCATCATCCAGCTCTTGAGCTCGGTGGTGCCGTCGCTCGAGGCCATCAAGAAGGAAGGCGAGCAGGGGCGCAAAATTCTCAATCAGTACACGCGCTATCTGACGGTCATTCTCGCGCTCTTCCAGGCTTACGGCATTTCCATCGGGCTTGAGGGGCGCGCTGGCATCGTCAGCGACCCTGGACTGCTGTTTCGGATATCAACGATCGTGACGCTGACCGGCGGCACGATGTTTCTGGTCTGGCTCGGCGAGCAGATTACGTCGCGCGGCGTCGGCAACGGTTCCTCGCTCATCATTTTCGCCGGCATTGTCGCCCGCTTGCCGCAGGCCGTGGTGCAATTGTTCGAGCTGGGCCGGCAGGGGTCTATCTCCACCGGGCTGGTGCTCGCGGTCATCATCATGGTGTTCGTGGTCGTCGCCTTCATCGTGTTCATGGAGCGAGCGCAGCGGCGCGTGCCGATCACCTATCCGCGGCGGCAGGTCGGCAACAAGATGTACGAGGGGCAAAGTTCGTTCCTGCCGCTGAAGCTCAACACCGCCGGCGTCATTCCGCCGATCTTTGCTTCCTCGCTGTTGTTGTTGCCGACGACCGTCGCCAATTTCGCACAAGGCTCGACGAGTTCAGGGGTGTTGTCGACCATCTCGGCGCTGCTGGGGCGAGGGAGCGCGCTCTATCTGATCCTTTATGCGGCGCTGATCATCTTCTTCGCCTTCTTCTACACCGCGACCGTCTTCAATCCCTCCGACACCGCCGACAATTTGAAGAAGCACGGCGGTTTCATCCCAGGCGTCAGGCCGGGTGAGCGCACCGCGCAATATATCGACTACATCCTGACCCGAGTGACTGTTCTCGGCGCGCTCTATCTCGCTGTTATTTGCCTTCTGCCGGAATGGCTGATTTCCTACGCGGCGCTGCCATTTTATTTTGGCGGCACCTCGCTCCTGATCGTGGTCAACGTGACGATGGATACCGTCGCCCAAATTCACGGTCATCTGCAGGCGCATCAATATGAAGGCCTGATCAGAAAGGCCAGGTTGAAAGGGCGGAAGCGATGAAGCTGATACTGCTCGGGCCGCCGGGGGCCGGCAAGGGCACGCAGGCGCAGAGGCTGGCCAAATCCCATAACATTCCGCAACTGTCGACGGGGGATATGTTGCGCGCGGCGGTCGCGGCGGGAACGCCGATCGGACTCAAGGCGAAGACCGTGATGGAATCCGGCGCGCTGGTGTCGGACGATATCGTTGTCGGCATCATCAACGACCGGATCGGAGAGCCGGACGCAAAGGGCGGTTTCATTCTCGACGGATTTCCGCGCACGTTGGCGCAGGCGCGCGCGCTGGAGACGATGCTCGCCGCCAAAGGGCTAAGGCTAGACGCTGCGATCGAACTGACAGTCGAAGCGCCCAAGCTTGTCGAGAGAATCGTCCGCCGCGCCCAGGAAGCAAGCGCCGCCGGCCAGCCCGTGCGCAAGGACGACGATCCGGAAGTGTTCAAGTCACGACTTGCGGCCTATGAACGCGACACGGCCGCCGTGACGCCGTTCTATCGCGAGCGCGGCCTCTTGCATGAGGTCGACGGCATGGCCCCGATCCAGCATGTCGCCGAAGCGATCGACGCGGTGCTCTCGGAGGTCGCAGCGGCGTGAGTGCGCCATCGCCAGACGCGGAGGCGCTTGTCGAGCGCCGCGGCCGCGCCGGCGTCATCATTCTCAACCGCCCCAAGGCGCTGAACGCCCTGAACCTGAATATGGTGCGGCTGATGGCGGCCGCGCTTGACGAATGGGAGAGAGACGGCGCGGTCGATCGGATCATCCTCCTCGGGGCGGGCGAGCGGGCGTTCTGCGCCGGGGGAGACATTCGGCGCTTGTACGATCTCGGCCGCGCCGGCGACCATGACGGCCAACTGACCTTCTGGCGCGAGGAATATCAGCTCGATCGGCGGATCAAGACCTATCCGAAACCGATCATCGCCCTGGTGAACGGCATTGTCATGGGCGGCGGCGTCGGCCTGGCCATGAACGCAGCGCATGCGGTGGCCAGCGAGCGGTTCGTGTTCGCGATGCCCGAGGTCGGCATCGGATTTTTCCCCGACGTTGGCGCGACGTGGTTTCTGCCGCGTCTTCCGTATCGCGCAGGCAGCTATTTCGCGCTCACGGGCTTGCGGGCCGATGCGGGCGACGCGCTGGCGTTGGGCTTGGCGAAGACCTTTGTTCCCAGCGCTTCGTTTCCGGCTCTGACCCAGGCGCTCGAGAGCGAGGAACCGACCGAGACGTGTGCTCGCCCGCTTCGCCGCGCCCGCGCCCCGTTCCACTTTGATTGGCGAGGCCGAAGCCATCGAAGCTTGTTTCTCTGGCCCAGATCGAACGACAATCTTGGCGTCCTTGCGCGAAGCCGAGACAGAGGGACGCGCCTTCGCCGCGCCGGCGCAAGCCGCGATGCTCGAGAAATCACCGACCAGTCAAGCGATCGCGCTAAGGCAGATGGCGTTGGGCCCAACGATCGATTTCGACGAGGCTTTGCGCATGGACTACCGCATCGTCTCGCGCATCGGCCACGGACATGACTTCTACGAGGGCGTTCGCGCCGTGATCGTCGACAAGGACAATCGTCCCAACTGGGCGCCGCCGCCGTCGCAGGCGGAGGTCGATGCCTATTTCGCTTCGCTCGGCGAGAGCGAACTTACGTTTCCGGTTCCTGGCGCATGAAATACATCATGCGCCAGAGCCGCGACGGCGCAATTGAACTTGTCGACCGATCGCCGGCCCCGACCAAAGATCACGACCTCATGTCGGCGATCTCGCGCCTGGGCTGGGAGACCGTGCTCATTTGGTACATGCGCACGTTGGCCTGGGTATGGATGGCAAAGGGCCTGTTTCACTGGGCGATCATTCTTGGCGCTCTTCCGGGGCTTGGACAGTTCCCGACCATGGCGCTTCCGCTGCAAGCCACGATCGTCGCCTTTGCCTGTCTCGATTTGCTGGCGGCGATCGGCCTGTGGCTGGCCGCGGCCTGGGGCGGGGCGATCTGGCTGTTGTGCGCCGTGGTCGAGGCGGCTTCGCCGATCTTAAGTCCGCGCGCGGCTGCGATCGGGTATGGCGGCGCTTTGCTCAACGTCGTGCTCGTCGCAGGTTATTTTCTGCTGAGCTGGCGGGCGACGCGCGAGCGCGCCTGACGCCTGTGTTCCCGTCAGAGTTCGCTTGCGAACCGGCGACGCCGGGGCTCACGTTTGCGTCCTGTCAACGTAAACAAAGTCTTTGATTCAGTTGAAATTTACCAGCGCTTGAAAACCTTCGATTCATCTTGACTCTTAAGCTCGTATTCATGCGCTTCCGTTACAGTTCTAATCATAAGAAGACCGAAGAAGAGCTCGGCAGACGAAAGCGAAACAGGCGGGTGTGCTATGCTTAACGCAGTCAAAACGCAAGATATTGCAGTTCGCGCGGATCCTGAGCTTCGGGTATCCGGCTTGTACCTTGAGACTTTGACCATGGTCGAGCGGCTTCATCGCCGGTTGCTGGACGTCATCAAGGATGAATTCGATCGTCGGGGGCGATCAGACGTCAATGCGGTGCAGGCTTTGCTTCTGTACAATATTGGCGACAAGGAATTGACGGCGGGTGAATTGCGCACACGCGGCTATTATCTCGGCTCGAACGTTTCCTATAACGTCAAGAAACTCGTCGAGGTGGGCTTTCTCCATCATGCCCGTTCGCGCATCGACCGTCGCTCAGTTCGGATCAGCCTGACCGAACCGGGCAAGGAGGTCCACCGCATCGTCGCCGGCATTTATGAGAAGCATGCGCGCACGATCGAACAGATCGGCGGCATCCCCGGCGATGACTTTGCACGGATGAACGCCTCCCTGCTGCGCCTCGAGCGATACTGGACCGACCAGATCAAGTACCGGCTCTGACGCGCCCGCGCAGAGCATTTTCAATCCAAGAAGCCAGCCGGGGCGTTCCTTTACGGGAATGCCCCGCTTCACGTTTATCTGACGTTAAGCGACTGGCCATAAAAACGCCCGAGTGGGACCTATGTTGGGCGTGGAACGGCCGAAGGCTTTCGTGGTCGCCGCAGGCGCTCCGGGGCGTTGGAGCGTGGGCGGCAGAGGCCCGGGACGAGAGCCGTCCGTTCTTGGAGATTTGCTTTGATGCGTGGCAGGTTCGTCTCGCGGCTTTCGCGCCGCGCACTCTTTAGCGCGACGGCGTCGGTCGCTTGCGCCCTTGCTCTGGGGTCGATCCCGTCCATGGCTCAGGACCAGGGCGGCAATCAGGCCGAATGGCCGCAGAGCTATGAGGCTTCGCCGCGGATGTCGGTTGGGCGCGAGGCCACTCCCATCCTGTCGTCGGCGACGGTCGACGCCACGCAGGCAGCCATCCAGAAATATCAGGATCTTGTCTCCAACGGCGGCTGGAATGCGCTGCCGGGCGGCCCGGAACTGAGAGTGGGTTCGCGATCGAGGGTCGTTCAGGCGTTGCGCGAACGGCTCGTCGCCTCGGGCGATCTCGATTCGGTCGCGGGATCGGGCCCTGTATTCGATTCGTTCGTCGAAGCGGCGGTCAAGCGTTTCCAGGCGCGTCATGGCCTCAGCCAAACCGGCGTGGTCAATGAAGCCACCTTGACCGAACTCAATGTGCCCGCCGCGGCGCGGCTGCAGCAGCTCGAAACCAACATCGTCCGGCTGAGGTCGTATTCGGGCGATCTTGGCTCTCGTTTTGTGATCGTGAACATTCCCGCCGCCTCGGTCGAGACGGTCGAAAATGGCGTCGTCTATTCCCATCACGCCGCGGGCGTCGGCAAGATCGATCGCCAGTCGCCGATCATGCAGACCAAGGCGACCGAGATCAATTTCAACCCGTTCTGGACCGTGCCGCCGTCGCTCATCAAGAAGGATCTCATCCCGAAGATGAAGGCCGACCCGAACTATCTGACGGATGAGAAGATCCGCGTCTTCAATAAAGAAGGACAGGAGGTTTCTCCGTCCTCGATCGACTGGAACACCGAAGAGGCGACCCATTACAAGTACCGCCAGGATACGGGCGCCGACCTCAACTCGCTCGGCTTCGTCCGGATCAACATTCCGAACCCATACGGCGTCTACATGCACGACACGCCGTCGAAGGGCGTTTTCGGCGACGATTTCCGCTTCGTGTCGTCAGGCTGCGTGCGCGTTCAAGACGTGCGTGACTATGTCGCTTGGTTGTTGAAGGACACCTCCGGCTGGAATCGCGACCAGATCGACGCGGTGATCCGATCCGGCGAGCGCCAGGACGTGAAACTCGCCCAGCCAGTCAACGTCTACTGGATCTACGTCACCGCCTGGGCGACGCCCGACGGCGTCGTTCAGTTCCGTCCTGACATCTATCAGCGTGATGGCGCCGGTCCCGGACCAATCGCCTCGGCTGTGCCGGTCCAGCCGCTGGCGCTGCCGCAGGAATAGCCGTCATAGCCGCCGGCGTTCGCGTCAATTTTGGCGCGATCGACGGCGGCGTGGCTAGGTGTGCGTTTTTGCGCGCGACTCAACTTTTTCAAGTATTTAGGCTCATTTTTCTGCAACTCGAAACGGGGCGCATGAGGTCCTATTATTATACTTCCATAATATGTAATTATGGCCAGAAGCCCGAGCCTCCTCGCAAGGACGTACTTGCGAAATCGCCCCGCTCGACAAATCCCTCTCGCTGGGGGAAAGCTAAGCCCCAAAATTAGGCAAGTATAAAAGCGCCTCGGCTCGCCGGCGCGGCGCTTTGGGAGGCGCGCCTCGTACGACGCCTCGGGCGATAGCCGGACCATCGGCGGGGAGCGACCCTCATGTCGAACAGCAGTCAGAAAACCCATCGCAGCCTTCTCGGGGCGACGGTGGCTGCGGCATTTTTGTTTGCGACGGCGATCGCAGGAGCTGGTCCCGCGCGGGCCGCCGGCGCGTGTGCGCTGGTCGCCAACGATCGCATGCCCTCCGAAAAGATCCTGCAGTGCGGCGAGGTGTTGACCGTTCGCCCCGCACAGGGCGCGCGATATCAGCCCTTATTCAAGAAAGGCGACCCGCTTCCGGTCGGAATCCGGCTCAATGAGGGCGCGCTGCTGATCGAATATCACCCCGCAACTCCGAAAGAGAAGTTCCAGATCCTGACGCCGCTCGCCATCGCTGCCGTCCGCGGCACGAAATGGGCGATGGACGTCACGAAAGCGCAAACCTCCACGCTCGTGCTTAACGGCGCTGTGGCCGTAACCAACCGTCGTTTGAACCAGTTTGTTGTCCTCAACGAGGGGCAGGGCGTCGACATCACGCCGACCGACACGTCCTTGGTCCTGAAGACTTGGGGAGAGGCCCGGGTTCGGGCTCTTCTTTCTCGCTTCGGCGAGTGAATGGCGACGGAACGGCCGGGACCCTCACGGCTCCTGACGGCTGGATTTCTCGCCGCGGCGCTTGTGCTCGGCGCGGCGCTTGGCGCTCAGGAGATCAATGGTCTCGCGTCTCCGCTGGACAGAATTGAAAACCTGACACTCGACTGGCGTTTTCTTCTTGCTGGCGCGCGTCCTGCGCCGCCAGACGTCGCCATTGTGGCGATTGACGACGAGGCGCTGAGCGAAGCGGGAGGTGAAGCGCCTACGCGCGAGATGATGGCGCGCATCGTGCGGAGCCTCGCGGCGCTGCATCCCCAAGCGATTGCAATCGACGTCGCCTTCCTCAATGCGCGGGACGCGAAAGCCGACGCCGAACTGGTCGGCGCGCTCAAAGCGGCGCCGGCAATTGTCGCCGCGATCGGAGTCTTCGATGGGGTCGTCCCTTCAGGCGCGGAAGCCGGAGCCAACGACTTGGCGTTGGCGCCGAAGCCGTCCTCCGTTCTGTGGCCGATCGACGCGATCCGAGATGCGGCGGAGGTGGGGCTTGCGAACGTCTCGACCGACTCGGGTGGCGTGCCCCGCTACATTCCGATGATCTATCAGACGCCCGAGGGCGTCGTTCCATCGTTCGCTCTCGCCGCAGCGTCGAAAGGACTGCAGGCCGAGCCGGTCTTGGGGTCCGACCGCATCGAGATCGCCAACCGCGTGAGGGCGATGGACCTCGGCTATCACATGCCGTTGCGCTTCTACGGGCCCGAGGGAAGCTTCAAGCGGATCAGCGCGGCCAAGATCCTTCGCGGAGGTCTCGATCCGGAGGCGCTGCGTGGCCAAGTCGTTGTCGTTGGGGTTACGGCGGCAGGCGCAGGGGATTCGTTCGCGACGCCGTTCGACCGCGTGGCGCCAGGAGCGGAAGTCTTCGCCACGGCCATCGGAAATCTTCTGGCCGGGGATGGATTGGCGAGGACGCGCTTCACCCGTCGGATCGATGCGGTCGCGGCGGTTGGGCTTCCGTTCGTGATGATCGCGCTCATGGCGATGCGCCGTGCGGCGATAGGTCTGACACTCGCGAGTCTGGTTTTTGTTCTCTGGCTCGGCGGGGTTTTTGTCGCCTTCGTCAATGGCTATTGGCTGAGCGTTGCTTCGCCGCTCGCCGCGGTTCTGCCGCTGACGGTCGGTTTTGCGGCGGCGCGGTCCATTGTCGAACGCCGAGCGGGGACAAAGATTGCCGCCGAGCGAGCGACGCTGGCGAGGTTTCACTCGCCGCTCCTTCTCGATCACATCTTAAGAGATCCAAATTTTCTGGAGAAGCCGGTCCGCCAGGATGTGGCGGTGATGTTCCTGGATCTCTCCGAGTTCGACGGAGGTGGCTGAGGCGCTTGGACCCGAGTGGTCGCGCGATTTGCTCAGCGCGATGCAGACGCTTGTCGATCGCGAGGTGACCGCGCATGGCGGCGTCGTCATCAACTATATGGGCGATGGGGTTCTCGCGGCGTTCGGCCTGCCGATGGCGCAAAGCGACAATTCCGCGCGGGCGCTGGCCGCGGTCGAGGCGCTTCACCAATCAATGATAGCCTGGATGGCCGATCTGCCGCCTGTGGCGCGCGACCGCCTGGATTTCCGGATCGGCCTGCATTTCGGGCCGGCCATTCTGTCCCGGCTTGGTTCTCCGACCCAACAACAGATCACCGCGACGGGCGACACCGTGAACGTCGCGAGCCGGCTTCTGGAGGTGGCCAAGCAGCAGCATTGCCGCGTGGTCGTCACGGAAGATCTGTTCCAAGCCGCAAGCGCGAGCGCGCCGTCACCGGCGTCGATCTTGGCGGCTATACGCCGCTGACCGTCCCGATTCGCGGCCGGGCGAGCGACTTGCAGGTTCGCATGCGAAACTGAGCCTCGCGAGGCGCCAGGTCACCGCGGTGGCATCGCGTTCGACCATGTTGTCAGAATTGCCGCGCAAGCGGTGAATCCAGCGCCTCGGCGACACGTTCTGGAGGCGCCGCCTTCGCGGGCGAGCTACGCGTTCGCCTCAGGCGATCCGGTCAGCTCGCTCTACCCTGCCTGATCGGCGATCCGCCCGAGGCTCTCGTCTCGCCCGAGCACCGTGAGCACGTCGAAAATGCCGGGCGAAGTCGAGCGGCCTGTCAAGGCTGCGCGCAACGGCTGCGCGACGATTCCGAGCTTTGCGCCTTCCTCTTCGGCGTAAGCGCGGACGACCCCCTCCGCGCCTGCCGCCGTCCACTCTGTGAGGGCGGTCAAGCGCGGCAGCAGATTCTTGAGATGGAGGCGCCCGGAGCGCGCAAGAATCTCCTCGGCCTTCGTATCCATTTTGAGCGACCGTGTCGCGAACAGGAATCCGGCGCCATCGAGCAATTCGACCAGCGTCTTGGCTCGCTCCTTCAAACCCGGAATCGCAGCCCGAAGTTGCGCGCTTTTTTGCTCGTCGAGCTTGACCGCAACCTCCGGACCGCCGGGCAGATAGGGCAGGGCGTCGATCAGCGCCTTGAACAACTCGTCGTCGCCCGATGCGCGCATATAATGTCCGTTGACGTTCTCGAGCTTGGCGAAGTCGAAGCGCGACGGCGAGCGGCCGATCGCCCCGAGATCGAACGCGTCGATCAGCTCATCAGTCGAGAAGAATTCCTTGTCGCCATGGCTCCAGCCGAGCCGCGCCAGATAATTGCGTAGAGCGGCCGGCAGATAGCCCAAGCGCCCGGTAGGCGTCGACGCCGAGCGCGCCGTGGCGCTTGGAGAGCTTCGCCCCATCCGGCCCATGGATGAGCGGGATATGCGCCATGATCGGCACGTCCCAGCCGAGCGCCTGGTAGATCTGCGTCTGCCGCGCGGCGTTGGTGAGGTGATCGTCGCCGCGAATGATGTGCGTCACCCCCATGTCGTGATCGTCGACGACGACGGCGAGCATGTAGGTCGGATTGCCGTCCGAGCGTAGCAGCACGAGGTCGTCGAGCTCCTTGTTGGCGAACACCACCTTGCCCTGCACCTTGTCGTCGATGATCGTCTCGCCTTCTTGAGCCGCGCGCAGACGGATCACGGGCTTGATGCCGGGCGGCGCCTCCGCCGGATCGCGGTCGCGCCAGCGGCCGTCGTAGCGCATTGGCTTGCCCTCGAGACGAGCCTTGTCGCGCATTTGCTGCAGCTCTTCCACGCTCGCGTAGCAGCGATAGGCGCCGCCGGACGCGAGCAATTGCTCGGCGACCTCGCGATGGCGCTCGGCGCGCTGAAACTGGCTGATCGCCTCGCCGTCCCAGTTGAGGCCGAGCCATTTGAGCCCGTCGAGAATTGCGTCGACGGCGCCTTGCGTCGAGCGCTCGCGATCGGTGTCCTCGATGCGCAGCAGGAACTTGCCGCTGAAGCGCTTGGCGTAGAGCCAGTTGAACAAAGCCGTGCGCGCGCCGCCAATATGCAGGAAGCCGGTCGGCGAGGGCGCGAAGCGGGTGATGATCTCAGACATTGTGTGGGAAGCTCGAAACGCAGGATTGGATCGAGCGCGTGGCTCTAGCAGAAGGGGGCGCTCGCGCGCAAAGGGCATGGCGGGACGCGGCTTGTAGCCGCGACCGCTGGTCGCGGCTGACGCGGTCCAAAGGGCGTTCGGAAGGACGCCCGTCTATCGACGGGCTATGGACCGCGTCTACAACGGGCCTGCCGCCCTCAGGTGAGCTTCCGCGAAGCTTGCGCCTGCGCTTCCTGGCTGAACACATCCGGCGCCCAGCCCTCCTTCAACGCCTGCCGCATCAGATCCTGCTGGGTCTTGGGCGCCATGCCGCCTTTCGGCGGATCGCGGTCGAGATTGGTCGGGAAGGAATAGCCTTCCGCACAGGCAGCGACAGCGTTGTCGGCTTCGCCCGCATTGATCGCCCGATCGGCGAGAAGTCCCTTCAGCGCCGGATAGAGTTTGAGGCTCATCTTGAGCCGGTCGACGCTCTCCATCGCCCGTCCGAAAGCGGACGAGACCTGCAGCAGGTTGGCGATGCGGCGCACGTCCTTCGAGCGGTTCGTCCCCGCCGCGTGGAAGAGGGCCGGGTTGAAAAACACCGCGTCGCCCTTGGCAAGCGGCAGCTGGACATGATGCTTGTCGAAATAGTCGCGAAACTCGGCGCGGCCCATCGCCATGTAGCCGGGCAGGTAGCTCTGCGAGAACGGCAGATAGAGCGTGGGACCCGTCTCGAGCGGCATATCGCAATGGGCGATCGCGCCTTGCAGCGTCAGCACCGGCGAGAGACGCTGGACGTGGACGGGAAAGCGCTCGATCGCCTCCGCCGACTGGAAGCCGAGATGATAGTCGCGATGGGCGACCTGGGCCGCTCCGCCCGGATTGACGACGTTGAGCTGCGACGTGATCTGATAAGCTGGCCCGAGCCAGGCCTCGCTCACGAGCGCGATGATTGCGTTGCCATAATAAGAAGCGAAGACCGCAGGGTCGCGCAGGCACAGTTTCTCGAGCGCGTTCCAGATGCGGTCATTGGCGCCTGGCTTGGCGAAATGGTCGCCGCCGCCGACGTTGCCCGCGCGCTCCTCCTCGATGATCGCCCAGTAATGCGCGTTGGACTTGTCGATGGCGGTATGGTCGGGGAACGCGTTGCGGATGACGATGATGCCGGGTCCGTCGGTCAGCGCCTCGACCCATTCCGCCATCAGTTCCTTGCGCGTTTCGGGCGAGGCTGCGGCGGCGCGCGTCTCGAGGCCGTCGTAGACGAGCACGTTCGATGCGACGTCGCTGGCGAGAGGATAGTCGGCGCGGTTGAGCGAGCGTTCGACCTGCCTCCTGAACTCCTCGAGGTCGCAGGAGTCCGCGGTGAGCCACACCCGGTTGGCTCTCAGTCGTTTGGCGTTGTCGTCCTTCATGAGCTTTCCTCCGAGCGCCTGGCCGTGTGCGCACTATACATCGCCACGGAGAGGACAGAGATAAGGCGCGTCAGTTAGCCGCGCGCCGCCAGATCGTCATCTCGACATTATGCGCTGGATCGAGGGCCATCGTTTTGGAAAGTCTGAGCCCGTGCTTTTCGAGCACGCTCGCTGCGGTCACGCCAGTATCGCTTGCGGAGAAGACCGACCGTCCGCCGGGAAGGTTGACCCCATGCGCGCGCGACAGGTGAAACCCGCCAAAGCCGATCATGAGGAAGAGGTCGAACACCACCTGGCCGCCGCCCACGGCGACGACCCCGCCCTTCGGCAGAATTTTGGCCGCGACTTCCTCCCAGGTCGCGCGGCGCGGGTCCCACCACCAACCGTCCGGGCGCTGCTCGAGGCCCGGCGCCTCGCGGGAAACCACCAGACGCACGCTCTTATGGATATTGGGCTCGAGCTCGTGGCTACGACGCGCAAACACGACAAGGTTCGCGACCTCCTGCGCCCGCTGGTAGAGTTCCCAATCCTTTTCGTTGCGCAACGACGCCGGCGTGAGCCCGTCGGCGCCAGCGATCTTGTCGTCGTCCGAGACGATGGCGTAGCCGGTGATGTCCAGATTCCCAGCCATTGCGCGCGGCCTCCTTGCGGGAGCTTAGCGAAGGCTGATCGCATTCGCCAGCCGCGGCCACGCGTACACCGACTTTAGATCGCGAGCGCGTCCAGCGAGCGCTGCATCGCCGCCATCCCCGCCTCAATCGCCTGTGACATGGCGCCACCGATGTCGTCGGGCAGGAAATCGGCGGTCCAGACGACCGAGGTCAAGCCGCCCGCCAGCTCGGTAACCTGGAGCGCGCCGTTGTAGTGCTGGGCGCGACCGCCCTCGTGGGTCCAGACGAGACGCCGCGCCTCGTCGTCAAGCGTCACGATCGGCTCGCGCAGCACCGTGCCGTTGACGAAGGTCACGATGCGCGCGCCGGGCTCAAGTTTCGTGTCGGTGACGAAGCCTGGGACGAGCCGCGTATGCAGCGCGCCGATGTCGCGGATCGCCGACCAGACGTCGCTTGCCGGCGCGCGGGTTGTGAGTTGGGACCGGATGGTCGCCATCCTCTATTTCCCCCCGTAATAGGCTTCGAGCCGATAGCCGTCGGGGTCGCAGACGAACGCCGCATAATAGTGCGGCCCATAGTCCTTGCGAACTCCCGGCTTGCCATTGTCCCGCCCGCCATGCGCCGTTGCGGCCTTATGGAACGCCGCGACGCTCTCCCGGCTCGGCGCAGTAAAGCAGAAATGGAGTCCCGATTTGGGGTCGTCGAGAACCGGGTGTTCCGCGGCGTTGATCCAGAAGCCGGGGGCCTCTTTGCCATAACCGAGCGATGTCTCGTCGGAGCTGAGGCAAGTGAATCCGAGAGGCTTCAGCGCCGCGTCGTAGAACGCCTTGGCCTTCGCGATGTCGCGAACGCCGATCGATATGTGATCGAACATGAAATGGTTTCTCCTGATGCGGCCGACCGTCCAGTGAGGCGGGCGGTCCTCCTCGTCGAATTGGAACCTTCGTTCAGTTGGCGTTTCGCGGCTTGGGGAAAATTGCTATTCTGCGCCGATGCGAAACGTGGGACCCACCACCCGTACGCTGACGGCGGGGGACGGCTGGAGCGTGCGCGAAATCGTCTGCCGCGCCGGGCCGTCCGATCCCTCCTTTGAGGAACGGCACGACGGGTTCAGCGTCTCTGCCGTCATCGAGGGAACCTTCACCTATCGTTCGGACGCCGGCCACGGACTACTCTATCCCGGCGCCTTGCTGCTCGGAAACGACGGCGGGTGTTTCGAATGCGGTCACACGCACGGCATTGGCGATCGCTGCATTTCCCTGAATGTTCGCGGGGAACAGTTCAACGAGATCGCGGCCGCCGTCGCCTCGACCAGCCGCTTTCGGTTCTCCATTCCGAGTGTGCCCGCTTCGTCGACAGCCCTGCCTATCCTCGCGCATATGGAGGCGCTGTCCTGCGTCCCGTCGTCGCTGCGCTCGGAGGAACTGGCGTTGCGGCTCATTGAGCGCGTGATCGCGGCGATGGCCGGTCGTCGACACACTCCGACCGCGCCGACTGCGCGCGAGATGAGACAGGTGATCGAAGCGATCCGACTGGTCGAGTCCGAGGCGGCGCGGCCGGTTGAGCTCAAGGAAATGGCGGCGGCCGCAGGCATGAGCAAGTATCACTTCCTGCGCGTCTTCCGCAGGCTCACGGGCCTGACGCCGCATCGCTATCTCATCAGCGCGCGACTACGCCGCGCGGCGCTAGCGCTCACGTCCTCACGCGAGCCCGTCATCGCTGTTGCGCTCGATAGCGGCTTTGGCGACCTCTCCACTTTCAATAAGACCTTTCGCGCTGCGTTCGGTCTGACGCCGAGTCAATATCGCGCCTCGCGGCGTTAGGATCAAAATCCAATCGTCTTTCCGGGAGCAGCTGCTTTGTTGAAACGATCAGGGTTTGGCGCGGCCCACCTGGTCCGTGGGAGACTGGCTTGACGGCCTCCGCCGCGGCGATCGGCAGTCCGACGATCGCGCTGCCAGTCGGCGTTCGCTCTCGCATGGTCAAGAACGTCAACGGCCTCGCGATCCACATGCTCGAGGCCGGGTTCGAAACGAGCGGACGGCCCCTCATCCTGCTTCTCCATGGCTTTCCAGAACTCGCCTACTCTTGGCGCAAGATCATGGGCCCCCTCGCGGCCGCGGGCTATCACGTGGTCGCCCCTGATCAACGTGGCTACGGGCGCACGACGGGTTGGGACAATGCCTACGACGGCGACCTTGATTCCTTCCGCCTCCCCAACCTTGTCAGGGACGCGTTGGGTTTGGTCTCGGCGCTTGGCTATCGTTCCGTAGCCGCTGTGGTCGGGCATGATTTCGGGTCGCCGGTCGCGGCCTATTGCGCGCTCATCCGCCCGGATGTTTTCCGGTCGGTCGCTTTGATGAGCGCTCCCTTCGGGGGCCCGCCGCAATTGCCGTTTAACACGGCCGAAGTGACGGCGCCCGCCGTCGTGCCTGACTCTCAAAGCGTATTCGAGGATCTGGCGAGGCTTGACCCGCCACGGAAGCATTACCAACGCTATTACCAAACGCGCGAAGCGAACGATAATATGTGGAGAGCGCCGCAAGGTCTGCACGCTTTCCTGCGCGCCTATTATCATTACAAGAGCGCGGACTGGACGGGGAACAAGCCGTTCAAGCTGGGCTCTTTCACGGCCCGCGAGCTGGCGCGAATGCCGACCTATTACATCATGGATCTCGCCAAGGGGATGGCGGAAACCGCAGCCGAGCACATGCCGTCCGAAGGGGAGATTGCTGCATGCCGATGGCTCCCTGACGCACAATTGTCCGTTTACGCGCACGAATATTCGCGAACCGGATTTCAGGGCGGCCTGCAATGGTATCGATGCCTCACCGGCAAATATGTCAGTGAGCTTGAAACGTTTTCCGGCCGCGCCATCGATGTGCCGGCGTGTTTCATCGCGGGCAAAAGCGATTGGGGCGTGTATCAGGTTCCCGGCGCCTTTGAGAGAATGGAGACAACGGCTTGTACGCAATGGCGGGGCGCGCATCTCGTCGATGGCGCGGGACATTGGGTCCAGCAGGAACAACCCGAGACGGTCAGTCGCTTGTTGCTGCAGTTCATCGGCGGATAACGCGGCGGCCCTGTCGAAGTCCGTGCGGTCCGCCAGGGACTTCGGGCGGCGCTCCAGCGCCACAGCCAAAATGAGCGCCGCTGGCGATTGGCTCGTCGAGGGCGCGGTCGGGTTTGGAACGGTCTAGGCTCGCCTAGACCAATTGGCGGTCTTTTCCCAAAGTCGCGCTGGCGTTAGTCTCGGCCAGAATGGCCACACCTGCACGCACTGGCGCCCTCGCCGCGGCGGCCGGTTGGACCCGCGCGGCCGCGTGGGCCCCGGAATGGCGAAGCGCGTTTTTTCGCGCGCTGGCTTACGAAGTCGAAGAGCGGCGCTTCTTTTTGTGGATTCCGGTCGCGGCGCTTGGCGGGGTGGCGCTCAATCTGGCGGCCGATCGCGAGCCGGTCATGTGGCTGCCGGCGCTGATGACCGCCCTCTTCGCGACGCTCGCGTGGTTTTCCCGCGCTAGGCCCCTCGCCCTCGGGCTCTCGCTCGCCATTGCCGCTCTGTTCGCCGGATTCCTGTCGATGTCGTTGCGGACCGCGCGGGTCGCCGCCCCGGTGCTCGATCGCATCCGCATCGCCTCCCTGCAAGGCTATGTCGAGGAAGTGGATTTGAGGACCGTCGGCGCGCGCATGGTGATCAGCGTGGTCGACGCCGACGGCATGCCGCGAGAGAAGGTTCCGCGTCGGGTCAGGGTGACGACCCGCACCACGCCCGATGTTGCGGCGGGCGACTACATCGAGTTCAAGGCGCGCCTGCTGCCGCCTTCTCGAGCCGCGCTGCCGGGTGGATACGATTTCGCTCGCGATGCGTTCTTCGCTGGCGTCGGCGCGGTCGGCTCGACACTGGGGCCGATCCGGCGCCTGCCTGCGCCGGGCGACGCCAGTTGGCGCCAGCGCTTCGACGCCGCGATTGATCACGCGCGCAACCGGCTGGCGCTCAGGGTCAATGCGATCATCGGGGGCGACGAGGGCGCAATCGCGGCGGCGATGGTGACGGGGAAGCGCGACTTTCTCTCCAACGACGCCAGGGACCTGATCCGCGAAGCCGGCATTTTCCACATCATCACGATTTCCGGCGTGCAGATGACGCTGGTCGCAGGAATCATCTTCGTTCTCGTCCGGCGGCTTTTGGCGCTCTCGCCGACGCTGGCGCTTCGCTATCCGATCAAGAAATGGGCGGCCGCCGTCGCGATGGCGGGATCGGTCTTGTATGACATCGCGACCGGCTCGCGGGTGGGCACCGAGCGGGCGCTGTTTATGACTCTGATCGTGCTCAGCGCCGTGATCATGGATCGCCGTGCGCTGACCATGCGCAATCTCGCCTTCGCCGTTCTCGCGGTCGTGGCCATCGAGCCTGAGGCCATTCTCGGCGTGAGCTTCCAGCTCTCGTTCGCCGCCGTCGCCGCGCTGGTCGCGGTGATGGAATCGCGTATCGCCGCGCTTGACGTCGATCCCGATCCTTTTCTGCCCAAACGGGGCGCGGCGCCCAAGCACGGATTCGTCGGCGCCCATCTCATCGAGAAGCCGCTGGCGCTGCTCGTCGCCACCGCCTTCGCGACCTCGGCCACCGCCTCGTTCATGGCCTACCACTTCCACGATCTGAGCCCTTACGTGCTGATCGGCAATCCGCTGACGCTGACGGTCATCGAGATCTTTGCGGTCCCGGGCGCGCTGCTCGGCGCGGCGCTCTATCCGCTCGGGCTCGACGGGCCGGTATGGATTTATGTCGGCGCCGGCATCAAGTTCATCCTGTGGGTGGCGCGGTTCATCGCCGCAGCGCCCGCCTCGACGGTGCATCTCAGGGCGTTCGCACCCTTCGCGCTGCCGTTTCTTGCGCTCGCCGTCATGAGCGCGACGATCTGGCGCACGTGGACGTTCCGGCTCAGCGCCATTCCGCTGGCGATCGTCGGGATCATCGGCGCGGCGCAGGGCCCTCGCTATGACGTCATCGTCGCGCCATCCGGCGATCTCGCTGCGGTGCGCGATGCTGACGGCGCCCTTACGATTGTCGGCAAGCGCTTCAACGCCTTCGCTGTCGAGCAATGGCTGACCGCCGATGGCGACGGGCGCGATCCTGCTCAGACGCGCGCGCTCGACGCGCCATGCGACCGCCTCGGCTGCGTCGCGGCTCTGCCTGAGGGCGAATCGCTCTCGATCGTCCTTGATCGCCTGGCGTTCGAGGAAGACTGCGCGCGCGCGGAGGTCGTGGTGAGCGCGCTCAGCGCGCCGGCTGGCTGCAAGGCCAAGTTCCTGTTCGACGAGCAGGCGCTGGCGCGCTTGGGCGCCGATCGGCATGACCTGGGGCGACAACGGCTTCACGATGGCGAGCGACCGCACCCCGCTTCAGAACCGTCC
Source organism: uncultured Alphaproteobacteria bacterium (assembly GCA_963762335.1). GTDB lineage: Bacteria > Pseudomonadota > Alphaproteobacteria > Rhizobiales > Beijerinckiaceae > Roseiarcus. Next base: position 206,903 of record CAVXKU010000003.1, read on the forward strand.
GTGGTCGCCAGCGCCCCCGCCGGCGCGCGACGACCGGATCGTGCGTCCAGGGCATAGCGGCTCGCACGGCGCCGACCCGGCGGATGTTGGAGATGAGCCGGGGGAGGGGCGTTAGCGGCCGCGTGACCGATGGTCCGGAGGTCAAGCCCGGCGAGCGCCGCAGCGAGAAAGCAATTCCATTTCATCGGCGCTCGCTCTACGCTAAAAAAGACTTTAAAGACCTGTCGCGCCTGACACAATGGGAACGTTCGAGGGTCATGGACAAACCTCTCCCCAATCCCGCTCAACCCTATCGCAATCTGATCGCGGGCTATACCGAGGCGATCCGGGCGAGCGATTTCAAGGCGAACATTGCGTTTCTGTTCGTCGCGTTCATGATGGGTTCGGTTCTCTGGAACTACACGTCCTTTCCCGACTATCTGTCGATCCAGCTCGTGCTGCTGCCCTTCCTGGTCGTCTACTTCTTTTTGTTCCTGGTGCTGATTCCGCGCTATCCCAAGCGCGGCGCCAAGAGCCTTCCTCGTCGCGCGCAATCTCACGCCCGAGGATTTCGAAACCGTCGCCCGGACTGCCGACGACGTCGACCAGTTGAAGCTGACCTGCGCGGTGCTGTCCGACATTCTCTGGTGGAAGACGCAATCGATCCGCGTCGGCTTCCTCGTGTCGATCGTTTGCGTGTTCCTGACCTTCGTTTTGCTCATATACGCCTTCTTCGCATGACGGCGGAGCGCGCGCCTGGGGCCGGCTGGCGCCTTTGATGGCCAAAGACAAAGAAGCGCAATTGCGCAATCTCATCGCCGGCTACCTCGATTCCATGCGTCTCAGCGATATCAAGGCGCTCATCGCCGTGCTGTTCGTGGCGATCATGATGGGGACGGTTCTTCAGTACCGACAGCACTATCCCTGGTATCTGAGCGCGCCCGTCATCCTGACGCCGTTCATGATCATTTTTCTGAGCCTGCTGGTCTCGGTCTATCCGCGATTTCCCCGCGACACGCAGAAGCGGTTTCCAATCTGGCGCAATCCGGATCCGGAGGATTTCAACTTCGTGGCCGACGCTGAGGCCGAGGTCGAGGAACTCCCCAGGCAATGCGCGAGCTTTTCCCGCATCCTCTGGTGGAAGAACGTCACGCTGCTGACGGCCAATCTTCTTTCGATCGCCTGCCTCGCGGCAGCGTGATCCTGCTGTTTGTTGGATGGCTTTTCTAAGCGGATCTAAACCGGGCCAACGAAAAAGGGCGCCCGGAGGCGCCCTTTGATTTCATAAGCAAACCAGCGGCTTATTTGATCTTGGTTTCCTTGAACTCGACATGCTTGCGAGCGACCGGGTCGTATTTCTTGAAGGTGAGCTTGTCGGTCTTGGTGCGCGCGTTCTTCTTGGTGACGTAGAAATAGCCGGTGTCGGCGCTTGAAAGCAGTTTGATCTTGAGCGAGGCGGCCTTGGCCATGATGGATGCGTCCTTCAGCGAGGGGGCGCGCTGGACGCGCCAAAAAAAGCCCGCGAAAGTCGCAGGCCCGATTTGGCGGGCAAAATAGTGAGGCTCGGCGCGAAGTCAAGCCGGGCGCAGGCCAATCCGCCGTCTAACCATTCCTTAAGGCAGATTTCAGTTCCCCCGGCCCCGGCGCAGGCTATCATCGGATCGTCAGCGGGGACGGGCGGGCGGGAGAACGCATGTGAACAGCAGCCTCTTTACCGGCCCGGTGTTTGAAATGGCCCGCGATCAGCTCACGGTCATCGCCGACCACCTGAGCATCCCCGAGGACGAGCGCGACTGGCTGCTCTATCCGAAGCGCGCGATCGTCGTCACCTGTCCGGTGCGCATGGAGGACAATCGGACGGAGGTCTTTGTCGGATACCGCGTGCAGCATCATCTGGCGCTCGGTCCCGCCAAGGGCGGCACCCGCTTCGCGCCCAATGTCGACATCAGCGAGATCGCCGCGCTCGCCGATCTGGATGAGCTGGAAATGCGCGCTCGCCGATCTGCCCTTTGGCGGCGGCAAGGGCGGCGTCGCGGTCGACCCGCGCGCGCTCAAGCCCAAGGAGCTCGAGAATCTCAGCCGCCGCTACATGCAGGAAATGATTCCCTTTGTCGGCCCGAAGACGGACGTCATGGCGCCCGACATGGGCACCAACGAGCAGGTCATGGCCTGGTTCATGGACACCTATTCCATGTACCAGGGCGTGACCGTGCCGGAGATCGTCACCGGCAAGCCGGTCGGCTCCGGCGGCACGCTGGGCCGGCGCGAGGCGACCGGTCATGGCGTGGCTTTCCTTGCTTTTCGCGCGCTCGACGCCTTGGACATCGCGCCGAGCAACGCGACTGCGATCATCCAGGGCTTTGGCAATGTCGGCTCTCATGCGGCGCTGGGGCTGGCGGCGCGCGGCGTGAAGGTGATCGGCGTCAGCGACCATTCCGTCGCCTATTACGATCCCAAGGGCTTCGACGTGAAGGCGCTCGCCGCACACGCCGGAAGAAACGGCGAGCTGGCCGGCTATTCGAGCGAGGCGACGATCGACCCGCGCGCTCTGCTCGAGCAGCCCTGTGACGTATTGGCGCCATGCGCGGTCGAGCGGGTGATCGACGCCGACATGGCGCGCCGCCTGCGCTGCCGGATCATCGCCGAAGGCGCGAACGGCCCGACCACGCCTGAGGCCGACCGCGTGCTCGCCGAGCGCAACGACGGAATCTTCGTCATCCCCGACATCCTGTGCAACGCGGGCGGCGTCATCGTCAGCTATTTCGAATGGGTGCAGGATCTGCAGCAATATTTCTGGTCGCGCGAGGAGGTGATGGACCGGCTCGAGCGCGCGCTCGACCGCTCATGGGGCATGGTTGTCGCGCGCGCCAAGCGCGACGGGGTCTCCAATCGCACGGCGGCGATGGCGATCGGGGTCGAGCGGGTGGTGAAGGCCAAGCAGATGCGCGGGCTTTTTCCGTAAGGAACGAATGACGAGCAGGGAAATGTTCGGTTCCTTGCCGTCCGCCATTCGCGTCGCCCGTGCCTCGCCGCCCCTGAGGGGTGTGTGGGACGCGCCCTTTCCCAATCACCCGAGTTGCGCCCGGAGGCGACCGCATCGGCAAGGCCGCACGGCGATTTGTCCTCGTTAGGTTGCGACGAACTTTACTCACAGTGTTGTGATTGGCTGATGTCCGCGAGGATGGCCGGTGGGTCGGCCGCGACAGAGCGGGAGGAACGCATGGAGCGAGCGGGCATGGGCCGCATCGGCCGGCGAGACGTTGTGCGCGGCGGAACTGCCGCATCCGTCGCTGTCGCGGTGGACGCATTGTTCGGCAGCCTCAAACCGGCGCGCGCGCAAGCGCCGGCCCTCGCGCCCCCCGAAGTCGACGGCCTCGCGATCCGAGTGGTCGTCGACAGCTATCAGATCGCCATCGCGCCGAGCTTCAAGCGGGACGACGTGGCGGTTGAACGCTTCGGCTGGGCGCTCGGCGAAAAGCCGCCGACGAAGGCCCTCGTCAGCGAGTTTGGCCTGTCGATGCACGCCGAGTCGCGCCGCGGCGATGAGACGCGCAACGTGCTGGTCGATTTCGGCTTTACCGCCAATGCGCTCAATAACAATCTCGAGCTTTTGGGTGTCGATTCCGCAAGCCTCGACGCTCTTGTTCTGAGCCACGGCCACTACGATCATTTCGGCGGGATGGCAGGATTCCTGCGGGCCGCTCAGGGCCGGCTCAAGCCCGGCACGCCCCTCGTCGTCGGCGGAGAGGAGTGTTTTTGCGCCCGTCAGTGGACGGCCCCGCCGCTTCCCGGCAATTTCGGCGCGATCGACCGCGCCGCCTTGCAAGAGGCCAAGCTGGCGGTGGTGTCGGCCGAGGCGCCTTCGCTCGTCGCCGATCATGCCTTCACCACCGGCCAGGTGCCCTCGACCAGCTTCGAGAAAGTGCTGTCGCCGAGCAAGATGACGGTTGGCGTCAGCGGCGGGTTCGGTTGCTATCCGGAGAAGCTTCCGGGGGACGAGCGCCAGGCCGGGGCGATACCCGACACGTTCCGCCACGAGATCGCCACCGTCTATAACCTCAAGGGCCGCGGGCTCATCGTGCTGACTTCGTGCAGCCATCGGGGGCTCATCAACATCGTCGAGCGCGCCCAGGCGGTCTCCGGCGTCAAGAAGGTGCATGCGGTCATGGGCGGCTTCCATCTCGCCCCGTTCCCCGAGGATTACCTGCGACAGGTGATCGCCGGACTGAAAGAGATCGATCCCGACTATGTCGTGCCGATGCATTGCTCGGGAGAAGCGTTCTGGGATCTCGCCCGGGCCGAGATGCCGACCAAGCTCTTGCGCGCCTATACCGGCACGCGGTTCGTCTTCGTCGCTTAGCGGACTGGCGAATGGCGAGTGCGGAAGGGATCACGCCTTCGCCGCCACTCGCTATTTCTTCCCCGCCGCGCCCTGCTGCACCACCCCGACGATCGGTCCGAGCGGCTCCGATTCGTCATCGCGGCTGAGTTCCGGCGCATAGAGCGACGACACCGACCCGTCGAGGAAGAGCGCATTCTCACAGCCGAGGCCGTCGCGGAACAGTCGCGCGAAAGTATCGAAGGTTACGGGATCTTCGGCGATGGCGAACGTGACCGCGCCGCCCTTGCACGCGCCGACGCCGTTACGAATCTTTTGCGAGGTTCCGTCCGGCCGAATTTTCGGATGCACCTTCCCGTCGATGATCAGCATCGGCCCGGACTGCGTCGCGTATCGCGCGGGCGGAGGACTGGCGAGATAGCGGCTGGTCTCGGTCACGCCCGCGACCCTATCGCCGATCCAGAACACGCCGTTCGGTTTCATGTGGAAATTCGTCGCGCCCCCCCGCGTGTTAGCCTCGTGCTGCTTGCGCCGGTCCTCGATGTAAAGCCCGACCGGCGATTGATCCTGCTCCAAACATGCCGGCGTTCATCGCGAAGATGAGCTTGTCGCCCCTCGCCTTCAGCGCCTCGGCGAGTGCGGCCAGCGATCCGTAAGGCTTATCGTCCGGCCCGCTCAGGAACAGGCGAATGTCGTCGTGGCGCGGATCGAATGTGCAGACGGTAAATCTTGCGCTGTCGAAATCCTTCGGCGCGCACGCCGGGGAAGCAGCTTCGCTTGCGCCGAGAGCGAGACAGAAAAGCGCGCTCAAGGTCGCGACGTATCTCCCCTTGGAGACTTGCCGCCACCGTTTGATCTTCTTCATCACCGCGATTGATCCCTCCCGCCCCGCGTCTTTCGCTCTGAAGGATTCATGCGGCGCGACCGTAACGGTTGACCATGATTCGCGCCATTTTACCCCGCCGGGCGGGCGCGCCGCGACGGATCAAAGACAGGCCCCGACGGTTGCTTTCGCGCCTCGAAGCGGGTAACTGCCGCGATCTTGCCTGGGGGTGAGAATGAGTTCCTTTACGTTCGCGTTTGCCGTCGCGGTGGCCATGTTCGCTGCCGGATTGCTCGGCCTTGGGTTGCAGCGGGTGTTGCCCGAACAACACACGACCGGCGGTTCGCGGGACATGATCGCAGCGATCGCCGGTCTTCTCACGCTTCTGTGCGCGCTGGTCGCCGGCCTTCTGATCTGGACGGCCTACGGGGTCTATTCAGGTCAAAACCTTCAGATTCAGGCTGTGGCGTCGAAGGTCATGCAACTCGACCTTGCGCTCTCCGACTATGGTCCGGAAGCCATGCCGGTCCGCGCTGAGCTCAGAGATGCGCTGGGAAAGACCATCGATCAAGTTTGGCATGTTCGCCAGAACGATGACAATTTCGCGGCGAACAATTTCGCCTCGGCGCTTGCGAACATGCGGGCTCGGGATAAGGCGTTGATGAGGCTTCACCCCGCGACCGACGAGCAGAAGCAGGCGCTCGCCGCCGCGACCGCAATGTCAGACGCCGTCGGTGAGGCGCGAATGCAGATGTCCTTCGCGCTCTCCGCGCCCGTCGCCTATCCGGTCTTGCTCACCGTCGTCGGATGGGTTGCCTGCCTCTTCTGCGGCTTCGGGCTGACGGCGCGCGGCACCGTGACTTCGGTGATCGCGCTGGCGGTCGGCTCCATTGCAATCGCGAGCGCGGTTCTCTTGATCCTCGACCTGTCCAATCCGTATTCGGGAATGGTTCGCGCTTCGCACGCCCCATTGGAGCAGGCGCTGGCGGTCATGGGCAAGGAGTGACGTCGGGGACGGGCTTAAAGGACCTTGCCCGGATTCATCACTCCGTTCGGATCGAGCGCCGCTTTGATCTGGCGCATGACGGCGAGCGACGCGGGGTCCTTCCATCGGGCGAGCAGCCCGCGCTTGAGCTGACCCACCCCGTGTTCGGCGGAATAGGAGCCGCCGAGGCGCGCGACGATTCCGTGCACGATCTCGTTCATCCCGTCCCAGCGATCGAGAAAGGCTTGCTTATCGGCGCCAACCGGCTGCGACACGTTGAAATGAATGTTGCCGTCGCCCAGATGACCGAAGGCGACGACGCGGGCCCCCGGCTCGAACGCTTCGACCGCTGGCGTCGCCTCCCTGATCAAGGTTGGCACGAGGCCAACCGCGACCGAGACGTCGTGCTTGATCGAACCGCCTTCCATGCTTTGAGCGTCGGACAGGCATTCGCGCAATTGCCAGAAATCCGCGCGCTGCTCGAGCGAGGCGGCGATCGAGGCATCCTCGATGACGCCCGCATCGAGCGCGGCTTCCAGCGCGCCGGCAAAGGTTTCGTCGAGCCCGCCGGGCGTTTGCGAAGACGCTTCGATCAGAATGTACCAGTCGTGCGCGCCCTGAAGCGGAGCTCGGGCGCCGCCGTGTCGAATCCCGATGTCGTATGCGTTGCGACTCATCAGCTCGAAGCTCGTGATCGTTGCGCCCATTCGCTCGCGTGCGATTCGGAGGAGTTTCAGCGCGTCGTCGGGGCTGTTCAAACCGACGAACGCCGTCGCCTGCGCGCGCGGATTGGGGAAGAGCCGGAGCGAAGCGGCGGTGACGACGCCAAGCGTCCCTTCGGCGCCGATGAAAAGGCTCTTCACGTCGTAGCCGGTGTTGTCCTTGCGCAGCTTGCTCAAAGCATTGACGATGCGGCCATCGGCGAGCACGGCTTCGACGCCCGTTACGAGGTCGCGCGTGTTGCCATAGGCGATGACGTTCAAGCCGCCGGCGTTGGTCGAGATGTTTCCGCCAACCGTACATGTGCCTTCCGACGCCAGCGACAGCGGAAACAGACGATCGGCGGCGAGCGCCGCGGCCTGCGCTTCGCCAAGCGTGACGCCCGATTCTGCAAATCATCACGTTGCTGTCGGTGTCGACCTCGCGGATCGCTCGCAAGCGCTGGGTCGAAACAATGATCTCTTCGCCGCTCAAGTCGGGCGTCTGCCCGCCGACAAGGCCAGTGTTGCCCCCTTGCGGGACCATGGCCACTCGCGCCTCGTTGCAGAAGGCCGCGACATCCGCCACTTCCCTTGTCGAACCCGGCCGCACTAACGCAAGCGCTTTTCCACTGTAGAGCTTGCGCGGCTCGACGAGCGCGCCAGCGAACAGCGCAGGGTCGGTCAACACGTGGCGAGCGCCGACGATATTTTGCAGTCCGGCGAGCACGGCTTCTCGTTTCGTCGAGTCCACCTAGAGAAGCCTCCGCGTGCGTGTTTTTGGTCTCGGCCGGCGAAAGACCGCGGCGATTTCGACATGGGCAGAAAAGCGGAACTGGTCAAGCGGGGTGACGGATTCAATCTGAAAGCCGCCTTCTATCAGAACCCGCGCGTCGCGGGCGAAGGTCGCCGCATTGCACGAGATGGAGACGACGAGCGGCAGCGTGGAGGCGGCTAGCGCGCGCGCCTGTTCGAGCGCGCCGGCGCGCGGCGGATCGATGAGCGCGGCGTCGAACGCGGCCAGTTCGTCGGCGCGCAGCGGACGGCGGAAGAGATCGCGAGTTTCCGCATTGAGGCTGTGCAGGCCCGGCGTCGCGCCGGCCGCGCGGGCGAGCGCAGAGATGGCCGCGGGGTCAAGGTCGGCGGCGAACATTTCATGTCCGCGGGCGAGCCTCAAGGCAAAGGCGCCCGCGCCGCAGAACAGGTCCGCGACCTTTTTCGCGTCCGACGAGCGCGCGCTCGGCAAACTCCGCGAGCCACGCTTCTCCCGCCTCGGTCGCCTGCAGGAAGCCGCCGGGCGGCAGCCTCGCGAGAGCATCGCCAAAGGCGACGCGGGGCGCCCGGCGCTCAATCACGATCTCCCCGTGATTGGAGACGCGCGCGAGGTCGAGCGCTTCCGCTGTGTTCGTGAGCTTCTGCATCTCGGCGCGTCCGAGCGGCCCCGAGCCGCGCAGGTCTATGTCGAGCCCGTCGAGCGTCGCGGTGACGCCGATATCGAGCGGTTTCATCAAGCCCCGCAGATCGGCGCTCAGCGCGCGCGCGGCAGGGATCGCGCCGGCCATGCCGGGGCTGAACAAAGGGCACTTGTCGATCGCGATGATGTCGTGCGAGCGCGCCCGCATGAAGCCGATCTCGTCGGGTTCCCCGTGAGGAAAGCGGGCGTGAAAAGTCGCGCGGCGCCGGCCCGCGCCATGCGCATCGACCAAGTCGCCGACCTCGGCGGAAACGCCCTCACGCTTAAGCGCGTCGACCACGAGGCCGCGTTTCCACGCGGCATAGAGCGGGCCCGACATGTGCTGCGCGACGCAGCCGCCGCAGGTCCCAAACCATCGGCAGATCGGCGTCGTGCGCTCCGGCGCCGCGTTCCGCGTCTCGACAAGGTCGGCGCGCTTGCCCGCGAACCTGACCAGCGTCCTCTCGCCGGGCAGGGCGCCGGGAATCGATCGCGCCGTTCGACGTGAGGCCGTGTCCGTGAGCGTCGAGCCCGACGATCGAAACCTCCTCGAGCGGCTCAGTCATGACGCGCGCCGACGAGGAATTCCCGCGCTCCTGCGCCGCCGAGGATCGGCGACGGGATAAGGCCAAGCACCGTCCAGCCCTGCGCTTCGATCGCGACGCGCACCGCGCCGCACGCGCGCTCAAGCGCCGCTTCGCTCTTGACCTGACCTTTGACGAGATCGGTCCGGCTCAGTTCGAACTGCGGCTTGACGAGGCTGACCAGCCACGCCGCTCTGGTCGCCAGTGTCAACACATTCGCCAGCACGAGCCGCTGCGAAATAAAGCTCACGTCGATGACGATCGCACCCGGCGGGTCGCCCAGTGTTTCCGCCGTGAGCGCGCGCGCGTCGACGCCCTCCAGCGAGCGGACGCGTGGGTCCGCCGCGAGGCGCGGATCGAGCTGTCCGTGACCGACATCGACGGCGACAACCTTTGCGGCGCCGCGCGCGAGCAGAACGTCAGTGAAGCCGCCGGTCGAGGCGCCGACGTCGAGGCAGACGAGGCCCCCAGGATCAAGCGCGAAGGCGTCGAGCGCCGCGGCAAGCTTGACGCCGCCGCGCGACGCCCACGGGTGCGCCGCCTCGGCCTCGATCGGCGCGTCATCGGGCACCGCTTCCGAAGCCTTCTTGAGCGCAACGCCGCCGACGCTGACCAACCCGGCCGCAATCGCGGCCTGAGCGCGCGCTCGGCTGGCAAAGAAGCCGCGCTCGACGAGAACGATATCCGCGCGCTTGCCCATGGGGCCTTTAACGAAGGGAGCAGGGTTCATTGTCAATGAAAATCCCTATCCCAGTCCACGCCCCGGCATTGCAGGGTGGCGGCGGAACGAATGGCGGAGACGCGGCGTTTCGTGAGGGGGCTCAAGATCGAGCCATTCTTCGGGCGGTGGCGATGATCTCTATCCCCTATGCGCTCGACGCGCTCAATTTCTTTGCGGCGGACGCCCGCAATGCGCTTGGGCCCTTCGTCAATGTCTATCTGGTGACCGATCGTCATTGGAGCCAGACTGAAGTCGGCATCGTGGCGACCACGAGCGGGCTGCTCGGCATTGCGCTCCAGACCCCGATTGGCGCGGCGATCGACCTGACGCCGGCCAAGCGGGGCGTCATCGTCATATCGATTTCGGCGATGGCCTTCGCCTCCTTCATCATCTTTGGCTTACCCACGTTCTGGCCGATGGCGGTCGCGTTTGCCGTTCTGGCGATCGCGGGCGACGCCTTTGCGCCTGCGGTCGCCGCCCTGACCCTGGGGGTTACGCCCAAGTCCGGCCTCGCGCGGCGTCTCGGCCGGAACTCAGCGTTCGATCATGCCGGAAACATTGCGATTGCGATCGTGGCGGGCGCGGTCGGATATGTCCTTTCGCAACGCGCGGTCTTCCTGATGGTCCCGGTCTTCGCGGCATTGACCACAGCGGCTGTTCTCAGCATCCCCGCGAGCGCCATCGACCAGAGCCGCGCGCGAGATGCGGGGGCTGACGACAAAGCCGCTCCGGACCGGCCGCCGGCCGCGGGCTACAGTGTCCTTTTTCGGACAAAGCCGCTCGTGATTTTCGCGGTTTGCGCATTTTTTTTTCATTTCGCCAACGCGCCCCTTCTGCCGCTGGTCGGACAAAAGCTTGCCCTTCAATTTCCGCAGGAAGCAACCGCAATGATGTCGTTTTGCATCGTCGCCGCGCAGGGCGTGATGTTGCCAATCGCGATTCTTGTCGGGCGTAACGCCGATTCCTGGGGACGCCGGCCGATCTTTCTCATCGCGTTCGCCGCTCTGCCGATCCGCGCGGCGCTTTATCCACTGTCGGACAACGCCTTCTGGCTGATTGCAATCCAATTGCTCGACGGGGTCGGGGCGGGCATCTATCAAGCCCTCACGCCCCTGGTCATCGCGGATATCATGCACGGCACCGGCCGCTACAATCTCGCGCAAGGCGCCGTTGCAACCACGCAGGGCGTCGGCGCGTCGATCAGCGCCTTGGCCGCTGGCGTCGTTGTCGATCATTTCGGCTATAGCGTCTCCTTTCTTGCTCTTGGCGCCGCCGCAGCACTAGCCTTTCTCGTCTTTTTCGCCTTCATGCCCGAAACGCGCAGCGAAGACTCCATAGCCCACGATCGTGCGGCGCCTGCGCTCGAAGGGGCGGCCGGTTCTTGACTCCCGAAAGCTACACAGCGCTCGCCATTCTGATCCTGACCTATGTCGGCGTCGCGATAGGGCGGGTTCCGGGCCTGCGTCTCGATCGCGCGGGCATCGCTTTCCTCGGCGGCGCGGCGATGATCGCGCTCGGGCCGCTGAGCCTCGAGGAAGCTTTCCGCGCCATCGATTTCGACACCATCGCGCTTCTGCTCGGCATGATGATCGTGGTCGCGCATCTCAAAGTGTCCGGCGCGTTCCGGGCGCTCGGCGCGCTCGCAATCGAATATGCCCATGCGCCGTTTCTTCTGCTCGTCATCGTGACGGTGCTGGCGGGCGTCCTCTCGGCCTTTCTCGTCAACGATGCGATCTGCCTCGTCATGGCGCCGATCGTGCTGCAAGTGGTTCGTTCGCTCGGCCGCAATCCGCTGCCCTATCTGGTCGCGGTCGCGACCGCTTCCAATTGCGGCAGTGTGGCCACGATCACCGGAAACCCGCAGAACATGGTGATCGGCACGCTCTCCCGGATCCCTTATCCGGCGTTCGCCGCCGCGCTTGCGCCGGTCGCGGCCTTCAGCCTCGTTGCCGTCATCCTCATGGTGCGCCTCGTCTATGCAAAGGAATTCGCGTTCAAAGGCGCGCTTGAGCCGCATCTTTTCCGCGGCCACATGCATGGCGGTCAGGTTCTCAAGGCGACCGTCACCTGCGTTGCGCTTGCGCTCGCCTTCTTCGCCGGAGTCGCGCCTGCGAAGGCCGCCATCATTGCCGGCGCGTTCCTGCTTCTGACGCGCCAGATCAAGCCTCACCGCATCTACCGCGAGCTTGACGGTCCGCTTCTCATCCTGTTCGCGGGCATGTTCGTCGTCGTAGCTGGCGCGGAAAAGGCGCTGCTGACGCCCGAGCGGATCGAGATGGCGAAGACGCTCGGCCTCGACATGGTCTGGCGCCTGTCGCTGTTCACCGCGGTGCTATCCAACATTGTGAGCAATGTGCCGGCGGTGCTGGCGCTGCAGGCCGTTCATTCCGACTTTCCCCGATCCCGAGCGCGCCTGGCTCGTGGTCGCGATGAGTTCGACGCTGGCCGGCAACTTCACCCTGCTTGGATCAGTCGCCAACCTCATCGTTGCCGAACGCGCCCGCGCGGAGGGCATGCCGATCAGCTTTTGGGCTTATTTCAAGGTCGGCGCGCCGCTGACGATCATCACGCTCGCGGCCGGGACCTGGTGGCTCATGTGGCGGTAGTGCGCCCTCATCCGATCGGCTTCGCCGACCACCTTCTCCCCGAGGGAGAAGGGTGCGCCAGCCACGATCGAAGCCCATGTCACGCGGTTGCAGGCGCGACTTCGGCGGCAATCCGTTGGCCAAACTCGGCCTCGGCGACCTCGAGCTCGTATGTCGTCTGCAAATTGAGCCAGAAACGTGGACTGGCGCCGAAATAGCGAGCCAAGCGCATTGCTGTCTCCGGGGACATTCCGCGCTTTCCGTTCAGGATGTCGGTGATGCGGCCGGAGCTGACCCGGAGCGCCAGCGCCAGCGCGTTGGCCGAGAGGCCGCGCGCCTGCATTTCTCGTCGAAGGAGCCGGCCGGGGTGGACGGGCTTCATGGTCTGTTTCTCCTTAATGATAGTCGACGATCCAGACCTTCACTGCCGGCGGTAGAGACGATCCCTTCTCCCCCTGGGAGAAGGTGGCGCGAAGCGCCGGATGAGGGCCTTCTGCCGAGGGGGAGCGGCGCAAGCCCTCACGCCTCGGCATTGTGGGTGAAGTAATCGGGCGGGTTCGGGCCCCACACGTAGAACGAATCCTCAGGCGCGTGGTCGCCGCTCTTCCAGTCGCAATCGGCCGGCACGATAGTCGATGCCGGCCGAATATTCGCTGAAAGACCCCCACGGGTCGCCGACATAATGGAAGAAGTTGGAGCCCAGCACGTGCCGCCCGAGGCCCCATCCCCGGGCGAAGCCCTTGTCCAGCATATGCATGGCGCCGCGGCCGATGTCGTCGACCGAACCCACGTCCCAGCTCAGATGATGCAGTCCCGGCGCGCTCGATTTGACGAAGGCGATCATATGATGATCGCTGCCATGAATCCCGTGCAGGAAGGCGATGCCGTCGCCTGATCGGTCGGAAAGGCGGAGGCCGAGCGCACGCGTATAGAATTGAACGGCTTTCTCGACGTCGCGCGTGAACAGGAGAACGTGCGCCAGGCGCCTGGGCGTGACGCGCGCGACTTCGCGCCGGAACGGCGCGCCGCGAGCGCCCGGACCGGTACGCGCCTCCGCGTACTCAGACTTCTCGTTGGGCGACGATTTCGCCGCGACCTTGATCTCGACCAGGTTGCCGTCGTGATCGTGAAACCAAAGCCCGTTCGTCTCGACGCCTGGCGGCGGATCGAGCCGCTTGACGCCCAGCGACTGAAGCCGTTCGGCGAAGCGATCAAAGTCGTCATCGAACGCGCCGAACGAGATATGCCCGAGCTTTTTGCGCGGACCCTCGCCAAGGGACACCCAGACATGCGGATTGCCGTGTGTCTTCATGGCGAGGGAAGCGCCATTCTCATCGACCTCTAGTCCAAACTCGCGGTAGAAATTCCTGGCGACCGCAAGATCGGGCACGGCAAAATGAAAACGGTCGACGGAATGAACGCCAAGTTCTCCAGGACGTCGCGTAGGCCCGATGGCGCCGCGAATAGCCGTCATTGCGCGTCCTCCCGTTCCCGTCGCGGCCAATACGAAAAGCCGCGCGATGGGGTTTGAGAGAATGCTATCTCAGAATTGTCCTGGCGGCCAAGATCAGCGGGCGCGCGCGTTGCCGCCTGACAATTGATCGGGCGCCGGTTCGAACGGCGCCGCCGGGCGCGGCATCGGGCGGCGGGGCCGCAACAACGGCCGGCGGCTTGGGTTTCTTCTTTTTCGGCTGCGCGGCAGGGGCCGCCGTGGACTCGTTTGCCGCGTTCGGATCGATGCCGGCGTCAGTCGGCTGGCTTTCGTCCAGGTTCGGCGTCGAGGCCTGGGCGGCCGGCGAATCGTGAATGACGACTGTGCCGCCTTTGCACGCGGTCAGCCAAATATCGAAGATCGGGTGCTCGACGCCGTGCAGGCCCGGCGAGTCGGCGAACATCCACCCGGAGAAGATGCGCTTGACCTGCTTCTGTTCGTCAATTTCGTCGACCTGAGCAAAGGCGTCGGTCTGCGGCGGCTCCGTTGGCGGGCGAGAATAGCAGACGCGCGGCGTGATCTGGAGCGCGCCGAACTGCACGGTCTCGTTGATCGCGACCTCGAAAGAGATGATGCGGCCGGTGATCTTGTCGAGCCCGTCGAAAACAGCGACTGGATTGCCGATCTTGTCCGCGAGCGCCGCGCCGGGCGCGGCCAACGCAAACATTGCCAGGGCGGCGCCAGCGAGCGGCGGCCTCACCCTCGCGATTGCGGAACGGACGCGATGTCCGGTCGCGTGGGCCAAGCGGAAGAGGTCCATGGCGGGCGCTTTGCTGCTTAAGGGCGGCGGAATGAAGGCGGGTCGCCTCAGGGACCGGGGCTCCAGGCCTCGTAATCGCCCCCGGTCGGTTGACGCGGGCCGGGCCTGAGCGTCGAGCCGTCGGGCCGAATCGCCGCCGGCGTCCCGGTCGGGTTTCCCATATGCGCCTTTTGCCAGGGATGGGGCTTGTACTCTTCCTCGGTCGGCGGCACGTCGACGGTGTGGTGAAGCCAGCCGTTCCAGCCCGGCGGCGTCATCGAGGCTTCGGCCACGCCGTTATAGATCACCCATCGCCGCTCGAACCCGAGCGCCGGATCGATGCCCGGCCGCCGGTAGTAGGTGTTGCCGAACTCGTCATGTCCCACCAGCACGCCGAAGCGGCGCGTGTAGAACCGGGTGTTGAAATTCGCCCCGTTCCACCAGGTGAAATAGTGCAGCAAAAATTCCTTGATTCGATCCAGCATCATTCGTGGAGCGCCGCTTTCGACGGGAAAATAAGCGCAAAGCCCTGCGCGCGGCGGACTATGGCGACGAGGGCCGAGCGAGGCAAGCTGACTTTTTGGTCGATGGCGTTGAAAATCGGGCTTGCGGGCTCGCCCCAACTCGGCGGATGCTGTTCGTCCGGTCCGGCGTTAACTTCGAGTTATCCACGCTATCCACAATATGTTGTGCCGACCGGTGCCTAGCCATACAAGTTGTTGACGCGGCTGTCATGGCGTTGTAATGTGTGGTTGTTCCGGAACGCGTGGGGATCAAGCGTCGGGGACAGGGGTTTAGAGCCTGTCAGGATGCGCAAGTTGGCGCAAACTGAGCAAGGCCAAGGTCTTGTAAAACTTGCGGCGAGTGAGGGGCGGGCGGCGCGTGAGCCAAGCCGAGGATGGCTTGCGCGCTTCGGCGGACGCGAAGCCGCGCCGATGTTGGGGATGACGGTCAACGGCGGCAGGCGAGCCAAAGGCCCGTAGCCGCGAGAACGGGGTCGAAGACGATGCGCATCGAACGGCACTATACGCAACCGGGCGTCAGCCCTTATGACCTCGTCGCCTTCGCGACCACCAAGAGCGAAATCCGCAATCCCGATGGCTCGGTGGTGTTTTCGCTTGAAGGCGTCGAGATTCCCGCCGCCTGGAGCCAGGTGGCGGCCGACGTGCTGGCGCAGAAATATTTTCGCAAAGCCGGCATCCCCGCGCGCCTGAAGCGTGTCGAGGAGGAGAGTGTTCCCTCGTTCCTGTGGCGGTCGGTTCCCGACGAGACGGCGCTGAGCTCGCTGCCCAAGGAAGAGCGCATGGGCTCGGAGATTTCGGCGAAGCAGGTGTTCGACCGTCTTGCCGGCGCCTGGGCCTATTGGGGCTGGAAGGCGGGCCTCTTCGACGGCGAGGACGATGCGCGCGCCTATTACGACGAGATGCGGCTCATGCTGGCGCGCCAGATGGCTGCGCCCAATTCGCCGCAATGGTTCAACACCGGCCTCCACTGGGCCTATGGCGTCGATGGGCCGAGCCAGGGCCATTATTACGTCGACTTCGAAACCGGCAAGCTCGTCAAGTCGAAGTCGGCTTACGAGCATCCCCAGCCGCACGCCTGCTTCATCCAGTCGGTCGCCGACGATCTCGTCAACGAGGGCGGGATCATGGACCTCTGGGTGCGCGAGGCGCGCCTCTTTAAATACGGCTCCGGCACCGGCACCAATTTTTCGGCTCTGCGCGGCGAGAACGAGAAGCTCTCCGGCGGCGGGCGCTCGTCCGGCCTCATGTCGTTCCTGAAGATCGGCGACCGCGCGGCGGGCGCGATCAAGTCGGGCGGCACGACGCGCCGCGCAGCGAAAATGGTGGTCGTCGACGCCGATCACCCCGACATCGAATCCTTCATCGACTGGAAGGTGAACGAGGAGCAGAAAGTCGCTTCCCTCGCCGCCGGGTCCAAGGTCGTCAAGCGGCACCTGAAGGCGATCTTCCGCGCTTGCGTCAATTGCGAAGGCTCGGGCGACGACTGCTTCAACGTCGACAAGAACCCGGCGCTCAAGCGCGAGGTCAAGGCTGCGCGCAAGAACGACGTGCCGGACGGCATCATCAAGCGCATCATTCAATACGCCCGACAGGGCTATACGACGCTCGAATTCGACACCTACGACACCGACTGGGAATCGGAGGCCTATCTCACCGTCTCGGGCCAGAACTCGAACAATTCGGTGCGCCTGACCGACGCCTTCCTGCAGGCGGTCGAGAACGACGGCGAGTGGAATCTCACCCGCCGCCTCGACGGCAAGGTTGCGAAGACCATGAAGGCGCGCGACCTTTGGGAGAAGATCGGCTACGCCGCATGGGCCTCGGCCGATCCGGGCCTGCAATATCACACCACCATCAACGACTGGCACACCTGCCCGGAATCGGGGCCGATCCGCGCGTCGAATCCTTGCTCCGAGTACATGTTCCTCGACGACACGGCCTGCAATCTCGCCTCCCTCAACCTGCTGCAGTTCCGCGATACGACGACCAAGGCGTTCGACGTCAAAGGCTACGAGCACGCGATCCGCTTGTGGACGCTGACGCTCGAAATTTCGGTCGCGATGGCGCAATTCCCCTCGAAGGAAATCGCGCGCCTTTCCTACGACTACCGCACGCTCGGCCTCGGCTACGCCAACATCGGCGGCCTGCTCGATGTCGTCCGGCATCCTTACGACAGCGACCACGGCCGGGCGATCTGCGGCGCGCTCTCCGCCATCCTCACCGGCCGCGCCTATGCGACCTCGGCCGAGATCGCCGCCAAGAGCGGCGCCTTCCCCGGCCACAGGGCGAACGCGCAGGCGATGCTGCGCGTGATCCGCAATCACAAGCGCGCCGCCGACGGCGAGGCGGCGGGTTACGAGAAGCTTTCGGTCGCCCCGACCCCGCTCGACCATAACGAACTCGCCAACGCGGGGCCCGCATGGGCGGAGCTGAGCCAAGCCGCGCGCGCCGCCTGGACGCGACGCGCTGACGCTCGGCGAGGCGCATGGCTATCGCAACGCGCAGGTTTCGGTCGTCGCCCCGACCGGCACCATCGGCCTCGTCATGGATTGCGACACGACCGGCATCGAGCCGGACTTCGCGCTGGTCAAATTCAAGAAGCTCGCGGGCGGGGGCTATTTCAAGATCATCAACCGCGCCGTGCCCGAGGCCTTGCGCGCGCTCGGCTATGACGAGAAGCAGATCGCCGACATCGTGGCTTATGCGGTCGGCCGGGCGACGCTCGCCCATTCGCCGGGCGTCAATCATGCCGCGCTCAAGGCCAAGGGCCTGCCGCAAGAGGCGATCGACAAGGTCGAGGCGGCGCTTGGCGCCGCTTTCGACATCCGCTTCGTCTTCAACAAATGGACGCTCGGCGTCGAGACGCTCTCCCAGGCGCTCAAGATCACGCCCGACCGCTACGACGCGCCGGGCTTCGATCTCCTGACCGCGCTCGGTTTCACCAAGGCTGAGATCGAGGCCGCCAACGCTTACGCCTGCGGCGCGATGACGCTCGAAGGCGCGCCCTATCTCAAGACCAGAGCATATTTCGGTGTTCGACTGCGCCAACCCCTGCGGGCGCATCGGCAAGCGCTATCTCTCGGTCGAGAGCCACATCCGCATGATGGCGGCGGCGCAGCCGTTCATCACCGGCGCGATCTCGAAGACCATCAACATGCCCAATGACGCGACGGTCGAGGATTGCAAGGACGCCTACATGCTCTCCTGGCGCTTGGGCCTCAAGGCGAATGCGCTCTATCGCGACGGCTCGAAACTGTCGCAGCCCCTCAACTCGCAACTGATCGAGAGCGACGAGGAGGAGGACGATGCGGTCGAGACGCTGCTCTCGCTCAATGCGCCTCAGCGCGCCGCGGCGGTCGCCGAGCGGATCGTCGAGCGTGTGGTCGAGCGCATCGAGCGTGACCGCGAGCGTGAGCGGCTGCCCGATCGCCGCAAGGGTTACACCCAAAAGGCGGTCGTCGGCGGGCACAAGGTCTACTTGCGCACCGGCGAATATCAGGACGGGCGCCTGGGCGAAATCTTCATCGACATGCACAAGGAGGGCGCCGCCTTCCGGTCACTCATGAACAATTTCGCCATCGCCATCTCGCTCGGCCTGCAATACGGCGTGCCGCTCGAGGAATATGTCGAGGCCTTCACCTTCGTCCGGTTCGAGCCGGCCGGCTTCGTCCAGGGCAATGACGCGATCAAGAGCGCGACCTCGATCCTCGACTATATCTTCCGCGAGCTCGCTATCTCCTATCTCGGCCGCAACGATCTGGCCCATATCCCGCCCGAAGAGATCGGGGCGACGGTGCTTGGCGGCGGCGTCGATCAGGACAGGGCGCCGGGCTTAGGCGAAGGAAGCGCGCCGGCCGCGGCTCCCGTGGCCTCCGTCGTGTCCAAGGGCCTCCTGCGCTCGCGGCCCGGCGACAAGCTGATGCTGGTGCGAAGCGGGGCAGGGGATGCGCCCGCGGTGCAATCCATCGGCGGCGGATCAAGCGCCCATGGCGGCTTCGTGCAGGGGGCGACGGCGCTGAAGGGCGAGCTGGCCGAGCGCGCCGCGCCCGCATTCGGCTCGAGCCTCGCGCCGCAAGCCGAAACCGTCGCCGAGAAGCGCGCCGAAGCGCGGATGAAAGGCTATGTCGGCGAATCCTGCCCCGAATGCGGCAATTTCACCATGGTCCGCAACGGCACCTGCCTGAAGTGCGACACCTGCGGCGGCACGACGGGGTGCAGTTGAAAGCGTTGGCGCTAAGGGTCGGCGTCGTCATGGCCGGGCTTGACCCGGCCACCCACGCTGTGAGGCGCGCGAATGTCCGGCGGCTGGGTCTACATCATGACCAACCGCCCCAATGGCGTTCTCTACACCGGCGTCACATCCGACATCGGTCGACGCGCTTACGAACATCGTGAAGGGCTCGCGCCCGGATTCACCAAGCGGTACGGGCTCGAAGCGACTCGTCTACATGGAGTTTCACGAGCGCATCGCCGATGCCATTCAACGCGAGTCGAACATCAAGCATTGGCCTCGCGCCTGGAAGGCGAGACTGATCCTTGAAGCGAACCCGGGATGGCTGGATTTGTATGAGACGTTGAATCAATGATTGAATGGGGCGAGACGCGAGCCGCGTGGATGGCCGGGTCAAGCCCGGCCAGGACGAACCGAATGGCCCTAAGGACTGACCCTATGCGTTACGCTGTCGTGATCGAGAAGGGCGAGCGGAACTACTCAGCCTACGTTCCGGATTTGCCCGGCTGCGTATCGGTCGGCGACACGGTTGAGCAAGTGAAGTCCGAAATTCGCGATGCGATTGAATTTCATCTCGAAGGCATGCGCGAGGATGGTTTGCCCATTCCTACGCCGTCGAGCCAGGCGGACTATGTCGAGATTGGAGAGCAGGCTGCGTAGTCGCCTGCGGGCCTGTCGATTGCTTCTCGACTACTAATGGACTGCTGGATATGCGGCGCGCCCGCGACAAGCGGCGAACACAAGACAAAACGCTCAGACTTGAAGGCCGTACTTGGGACACCGACGCAGGCCCACCCGTTCTATTATCATGACAGCGAGGTCAAAAATCGACCAATTGGAAGCTATGACGGTGGCTTCTTGAAATCTCCAAGCCGTATCTGCGCTCCCTGCAACAATCAGATTACGCAACCCTACGACCGCGCGTGGGAACAAATCTCGCATTGGTTGCGATCGCGAACGCCGCCAATCGGACCTGGCGAAGCGGTTAGGGGAAATCGCATCTTTCGTGTCCAAACCCGACGCGAGATGACAAACGTCCACCTGTACTTCACGAAGTTGACCGGATGCCACTTGATGGAGGCCGGCCTCAATTTCGATAGGCAGTCCCTAGCCAGTTCCATACTGACCGGGAAGCCCAACCCGTACGTCTACCTGAAATTCGGACTTAGTCGCGCCGGCGTCCCGGTCGGGATGTCCAACCTAATGGCGGACGTTCGCGCTTCCGATTGACCGGCCCCCACGAGGTGGTCCGAGGGGCATGTTAGTTTAGGGTGTCCTCTGGCCAGCGGCAGGCGGCGGAGCTGGTCGGGATCGCGCAGCCGCGCGCGGCGAGATGGCGGGCACGAAGACCTCTGGAGCCGGGCGGCTTGTAGCCCGAGCGATTCGTGCGGCCTCACGGTGTTGTAGTGACGCCGCCAGCTCTCGATGATGATCTTGGCCTCCTGCAGCGTGTAGAAGATCTCTCCGTCGAGCAGTTCGTCGCGCAGCCGGGCGTTGAAGCTCTCGATAAAGCCGTTCTCCCAGGGGCTGCCCGGCTCGATGTAGGCGGTCTTCGCGCCGACTGCGCCGATCCACTCCCGCACGGCCTTGGCAACGAACTCCGGTCCGTTGTCGGAACGGATGTGTTCAGGCACGCCGCGCAGGATGAACAGGTCCGAGAGCACGTCGATGACGTCGATCGATTGAGCTTCCGATCATCCGAATGGCCAGGCATTCGTGAGTGAACTCGTCGATGAGGTTGAGCATGCGGATAATTTCTTCCCATCATGGGTGCGGTCCTCGACGAAGTCATAGGACCAGACATGGTTGCGGGCGCTCCGCGCTGCAGCCGAAGGCAGGAGCCGTCGTTGAGCCAGAGCCGGCCTCGTTTGGGTTGTCTGGCGGGTACCTTCAGCCCCTCGCGCCGCCAGATCCGCTCGACCCGCTTGTGGTTGACGACCCAGCCCGCCGTCTTCGGAGCAATTTGGGCGGTCTTCCGATAGCCATAGCGGCCATAGGCGCGCCAACTCGACGATGTCGGCGGTCAGCCGCTCTTCGTCGTCAGGCCTTTTCGGAACTGGCGTTGCGTGGATGCGATGCTGGCCGAGCACCGGCAGGCCCGCCGCTCGGAAACGCGAAGTGGCTCCTCGAACATGGTCGATGCAGGTGCGGCGACGCGCGGGGCTCAGAAGTTTCCCCTTGCCGCCTCCTGCGAGGATCATCTTGCCCCGCGTCAGATCCGAAACCGCTCGCCGCAGCCGGGTATTCTCGGTTTCCAGGTCCTTCAGCCGCTTCACCTGGTTCGCTTCAGCCCGCCATACTCCTGGCGCCAGCGATAGTACGTCACCTCGCTGACACCAATCGCACGGATCGCCTCGGCCACGCTCTGGCCTTGCGAGGTCAAAACATCAACCTGCCGCAGCTTGGCAACGATCTCTTCCGGCTTGTAGCTCTTCCTCGGCATGCAGTCCTCCTGTCTGTCAA
>CAVXKU010000004.1:0-147500 GCA_963762335.1 uncultured Alphaproteobacteria bacterium
GGCAGACCTGGGCGACGAACCTCTTCGCGCTATCCAGGGCGGAAGGCTCGAGCGAGGGGTTAACTCCTGCGAGCCATCGGAGGCCGCGACGATCGAGCCGCCGCGGATGAGCGCGCAGAAGCGCTCGCGCGGGATGAGGACGCGGGCAGGGGTCGCGCTGGCCGTCTTCAGCTGCAACGGCTCGACGCCGGCGGCGCTCAAAGTCACGCTCCAGTGCGGCGAGGGCGCATCGGCGGGGGAGGGCGAGGCGCGCTCCGTTGCTTCGGCTTCCACGGTCCCGCCGCCGCGCCGAGCGCGGAAGGCGATATCGAGCGCCGGGCCGCGCCCCGCGGCTGACACGGCGATGCTCGCGTGCACGAGATCTGCCGCCGGCGGATCGCCGTCGAACGCGTGGCCGTTGAGGCCGTTCAAGCCGCTGGCGAGGATCGGGTCGGCGGGATCGAGCGCCACGGTCGCGAGATGTCGAGACCTGGAGATGGGCGAGGCTCGGCCCCAATGCTGGCCGCGGCGCTTGCGCGTGAGCGTCATCACCGGATCGCCGACCCCCATAGCGGTGAGATAGCTTTCGACCGCGGTGTCGATCCCCGGCTGCTCGTACAGCTTTCGGGTCGAGGTGAGGTGGGCGACGCCCTCTATCTCTTTCACGGTCGTTGTGATCTGGTGCACTCCGACCAGCGGAACGGGGCCCACGAACCGTTCGAACTCCGGCTGCGAGCACGAGCACGCAGGCCGAGGCGCAACTCGCGCCGCCGGTGATCGCCTTGCCGGGGCCATCCGGGCATTTCGTCGCGGTTTCGGGACAGTCGGTGATCAACGTCCTGGCGACGGCGACCGCGAGCCCCTTGTTTCGGATGAGTTCGCCCATGCCCGCCGCGTCTGGGACCGAGCCGCCTGGAGAATGAATGAGGACCGGCAGCCGGCGGCCGTTCAGCCGCTTGACCGCTTCGGCGAACTGCGCCCCCGAGCCGGGCTGGATCTGGCCCTCCGCGGACAACCACTCAGGGCAGTTGGGCGCGCAGGCGGGGTCGGCGCTGGTTACGTCGACAAATCGCATGGGGGGCGCGGGGCGCGGGCGGGCCGGCCTCCTCAAGTCTGCTGCACCGGGCGCGGCGGTGAGCAGGGACGCGAGCGCAAGCGCCAACCCCAGGGCGGCCCGCCTGGACCGTTGCTTGCGTCGAGGCGGCTGGCTCTCGGCCATCCCGGCTACGACGCCGCCCTTTGGCTTTCCGTATGATCGCGGGCCTGCTCGCCCCGCAAGCGCTGGTACTCGAACGCGACCACGCTGTCGCCGTGCTGACGCTCCAGGCGCCGCACGATGAAATGCCCGCGAGCCAGCGTCTGGAAATGGTCGGCGAAGGCGGCGTTGACCGCCGCGCCGCCGATCGCGCCCAGGATTGGCGCCGCCTGGCCGCGAGCTTCTCGCTCACCACCACGCCGAAACGGGCGGCGATCTGCGAAATCAGCCGAGCGACGACCGGCGCGGGGAGGGCGGCGACCCCTTGCGCGGCGACAAAGCGCGCGCTGTCGCTGACCGACTTCGCGAGCGCCGCCGGATCGCAAAGTAGCCGCTCTCGAACGCCGCCTCGCCAACCCCTTGGCCGCCAAGGGCGAAAACCTCGATGCAAGCCAGAGCCGCGTCAGGGGCGCTCAAATCCTCGCCTTCCTCCCGCGCGATCTCCGCGATCGAGCGCGGCGGGATGGTGGTCGAGATCGGCAGTTCGATTGGCAGCGCCGCCAATCCGAGCGCTCCTCCGAGCGCGCCGGAGGCGGCAGCGGCGAGCTTATGGGCGCGGTTGGCAGGCTTTGCCGATGCATCGTTTAGATCAAGAGTGCGCAAGGCGAGCTTGAACGCGCCCCGCAAAGCGGTCTCGCTCACATGCGTGATCACTCGCCGCGCCGACTGAGGCACGCTGCGGCTCAGCATTCCGACCGGACGTCCAACCGCGTCGGTCAGGCGTTGGGCGAAACTGGTCCCCTCAAGGCACGCCACAGCGCGCCTGAGATCCTCGGTTTCCTCCGGCGTCAGACGCGCCGGCATATACTCAATGGTCGCCATAACCGCCCTCAAGCGCGCGGGGCCTTTCCGCGCGCCAGCTATGAGATATGGGGCGTCCCAGCCAGAGGGCCAAGACCCCGCGCCGTTCAGGCGAGGGCGATAACCGCCAAGCTGATGACGCCGGCCGCCCAGCAATAATAGGCGAACGGGCTCATCGCCTCGAATTCATGCTGACGGAGATAGCGCATGAGGACGGTCAGGCTCAGATAGGCGACAATGCCGGCGACGACCCCCGATAAAATCGCCATCCCCCCGAGCGTCGCCCCCTCCTTGAGGAGTTTCGGCGCCTCATGGACGTTGGCGGCGAGAATGATCGGCGCGCCCATCAGGAACGAAAAGCGGGCGGCCTCCGCGTGCTTCAGTCCCGCCACCACGCCGGCGACGATGGTCGAGCCGGAGCGCGAGATCCCCGGAATCAGCGCGAAGCATTCGAGCGACGCCGATCGCCAACGCGCCCTTCCAGTTGAGCTGCTCGAGCGTTCCTGCCGCTTCCTCGCCGATCCGGTCGCCGAAATAGAGCATGAAGCCATTGACGATCAGAAAGACGGCGGCGATCGCCGGCGCGGCAAAAATCTCGCCAAGGAGCTTGCGAAGCAGGGCGCCGACTATGACGGCTGGAATGGTCGCCAGGATGACGAAGAACAAGGTCCTTCTGTCCGTCGCCGTGCGACTTCCGGCGGCGCCGACGAGAGAGCGGGCGAAGTTGAGCCAATCGCGCCAGAAATAGACAAATAGCGCGATCGAGGTGCCAAGATGCATGACGACGAGATAGGCGAGCCAGTCCGGGGCCTTCAGGTCCACGCCCCAGTTCAGGAGTCGGGCAGAATCACCGCGTGGCCGAGGCTCGAGACCGGAAAAAGCTCCGTCACCCCCTGCAGCAAGGCCATGATAATTGCTTGCAGTGCAGTCAAAGCGGCCCCCGCCGGTCAATTGGATTAACGCCCGGCAGCCGCGCGTTCAGTCGGTTTCGTCGAAAACAGCCCGCGTGCCTCAGCAGGTCGCGTGTCCGCACTTATGCACGGAATCGACTTTGTCTTTGAGTTGGTCATAACCGACCGCCCCGACGACGACGTCCTGCCCGACGACGAAGGTCGGCGTGCCATTGATCTGGAGCGCATCAGCAAGCTGCATGACTTCGCTCAAGCCCGCCTTGGTGTCGGCGCTTTCCATGTCCTTCGTGAGCTTGTCCATGTCGAGGCCGAGTTCACGGGCGACCGCCAGCGCCTCCGTCTTGCCGACCGGTCCGTGGGCCGCAAGCAACTTCGCGTGGAAAGCCCAGAACTTGTCGCCCGCCAATTGGTTGCGCACGGCGCTCGCGACCTTCGCAGCCTCGACCGAACCGGGCCCCAGAACCGGATAGTCCTTGAGAACCAGCTTAAGGTTCGGATCGTCCTTCATGAGCTTGGTCACGTCCGGCAACGCGCCTTTGCAATAGTGGCAATTGTAGTCGAAGAATTCGACCAGCGTCGCGCTGCCCTTGGGGTTGCCGAGGGTCGCCTGATATTTCGAGCTGAAGAGAGCGCTGGACTGACTGGCGACGACTTTCTGCCGCTCGACGTCCGCCGTCTCCTTGTCGTGCTTGTCGAGCGCCTGGATCGCCTCGCGCAACACTTCTGGATTATTGACCAGATAATCCTTGATGAACGCGCCCATTTCCTGCTTCTGCGCCGGCGTGAACTCATCGGCGCCCGCTGGCGCGGCCAGGCAGGCAGTTCCCACAAACGCGGCCACAAGGCCAAATGCGGTGACGAGTTTCATGCGACTCTCCAAGCCAGGACGGTTGTCAGCCTGCGGCTGCCCGCCCATTCTGTAAGCGCGCTTTCAAGGCGACGATTGCAACTTTCTTATGTCCTATCGGAACTCAATCCTAGCGGATTTCCGGCGATCGTGTCTTCCCGCGCGATGGTGCTGAAGCGGGTCACCTCGGCGTCGAAATGAAGTTCGACCGTTCCGGTCGGTCCGTGGCGCTGCTTGCCGAAGATCACCTCTGCTCGAGCCATTACGCTTATCCATTTCCGCTTGCCAGGCGCTATGTTCGGCAGTGTCGGGGCGTGGCTCCCGGTTTTTAAGGTAATATTCCTCCCGATAGACGAACATCACGACGTCGGCGTCCTGCTCGATCGAACCGGATTCGCGCAGGTCCGAGAGCTGCGGCCGCTTGTCTTCACGCTGTTCGACCTGGCGTGAGAGCTGGGAGCAGGCGAGAATCGGGATGTTGAGCTCCTTGGCCAACGCCTTGAGGCCGGTGGTGATTTCGGTCAGCTCCTGCACCCGGTTTTCAGACCGCGTTTTCGAGCCAGAGAGAAGCTGGAGATAGTCAACGATCATGAGGTCGAGTCCTCGCTGGCGCTTGAGACGCCGGGCGCGGGCTGTGAGCTGGGCTATCGAGACGCCGCCGGTCTGGTCGATGTAGAAAGGAATTTGCTCCATCGCTCGCGCGGCGTCGGTTACGAGGTGGAAGTCTCGCTCCGTGACGTCTCCGCGGCGTAATTTGTAAGAGGGAACGCCGGACTGCTCGGCGATGATGCGCGTCGCCAGCTGTTCGGCCGACATCTCGAGCGAAAAGAAGCCGACGATGCCGCCATTGGCGGCCTCGACCACCCCATCGGCGCGGGTTCGCGCTTGATAGGCATTTGGCGATATTGAAGGCGATGTTGGTGGCGAGCGCCGTTTTGCCCATGCCGGGACGGCCGGCGAGGATGACGAGGTCGGACGCCTGTAACCCGCCCATATAGCGGTCGAGATCCGTCAGCCCGGTGGCGACGCCGCTGAGCGAGCCATCGCGCTCGTAGGCGCGGGCGGCCATGTCGACGGCGGTCTTGAGGCATCGGAAAATCGTTGGAAGCCGCCGTCGTATCGCCCCGTCTCGGCGATCTGATAGAGGCGCCGCTCCGCTTCCTCGATCTGCTCGCGCGGGCTCGAATCGACGGGCGCGTCGTAGGCGACGTTGACGACATCCTCGCCGATCGAAATGAGCTCGCGTCGCATCGCAAGATCGTAGACGCCTCGGCCGTAGTCGTAAGCGTTGATGATGGTCGTTGCTTCACTCGCGAGGCGCGCGAGATATTGCGGCACGGTCACGCCGCCAATGTCATGGTCGCCGAGGAACGTTTTGAGCGTGACCGGCGTCGCACGCTTGCCCGCCCGGATCAGCGAGCCTGCGATCTCGAAGATGCGGCGATGAATTTCCTCGACGAAATGCTCGCTCCTCAGGAAATCGGAAACGCGGTCGAACGCGTCATTGTTGATGAGGATCGCGCCGAGCAACGCCTGTTCGGCCTCAAGGTTGTGGGGCGGCGTGCGATAGGCGCGTTCCTGCGGCGGGGTCTGGCGCTGCGCGAATTGTTCGATGGTCGCCATGGGGTCAGCGCGTCTCCAGCCGGGTTAGATTGGGGCGAAGTCAGGGAACGCCAATGAGCGATACGGCGCGCAGCCTATCCGCAGACCGCGGCGATAAGGAGTCACCTTGCTCCGGAACGAGTTCACGCCGCCAGAGTGAAAACCTCGAGGAGCGATGAAAAAGAGAAGAGCGGGGAGAATTGCGATTGTCATCTTGACGGCGCCTCGCGCCTGTCCATGCGCGCGCCTCAAGGCGCAGACGCGCTTCTCAGCCTCCGAATATTCGCGCTCGAGCGCGCGAAGAGTTAGCTGTGCCGGATGCTTATGCGACCTTCCGCAGGCGAACCGGCAAGGACTTGTACAGAGGGCGTGCCGCTCTGCGGGTCCTGATAGGTCAGCGGGCAGAGGTTGTTGGCCTCCGGGTAATAGGCGCCGATCGAGCCCGCGGCAATGTTGTGCGCGATCGCGGTCAGGCGCATACGCCTGTGTTCCTGGCCCGGGATGGCGGATGCGACCTCCACCACGTCGCCGTGCGCGAGGTTCTGGGCGGCCAAGTCCTGCTCGCTGATGAACAGCACGTCGCGCCGCCCGAACACGCCGCGGTAGCGGTCGTCGAGGCCGTAGATGGTGGTGTTGTACTGGTCGTGGCTGCGCAGCGTGGTCAGCTTCAGCACGTCCGCCCCGGTCACCGCGGGGTCCTCCGCCAGCCCGCTGAAGGGGATGAACTCCGCCTTGCCGGACTTCGTGCGCCAGACCCGCTCGGTCGGGGCCAGCGGCAAGCGGAAGCCGCCGGGGTGCCGGATGCGCGCGTTGTAGTCCTTGAAGTCCGGATAGACGGCCTCGATCTTGTCGCGGATCAGATCGTAATCCTGCGATCAGTCCCTGCCAATCGACCTTGCTGGCAGGCGACGTCGCCATCGCGATTCCGGCGACGATCGCGGGCTCCGAGCGCAGGTATTCCGAGGCCGGCTCCAGCTTGCCGCGCGAGGCGTGGACCATCGACATCGAATCCTCGACCGTCACCGACTGCGCGCCGGTCGCCTGCATGTCGCGCTCGGTGCGGCCGAGGACGGGCAGGATGATCGATTCCTTGCCGATCAGCAGGTGCGAGCGGTTGAGCTTGGTGTTCAGGTGCACCGCCAGGTCAAGATTGCGCATGCCCTGGGTAGCTGAGATCGGTGTCGGGCAACGCGACCGAGAAATTGCCGCCGAGGCACACCAGCACCTTGGCCTTTCCCGCCACCATCGCCTGCATCGCCTTGACCGCGTCATGGCCGTGGCGCGGCGGCGGGCGGAAACCGAACGCCTTTTCCACATTGGCGAACATCGTCGGGTCGGGCTTTTCGGTGATGCCGACAGTGCGGTTGCCCTGCACGTTGGAATGACCGCGCAGGGGGCAGATGCCGGCGCCGGGCTTGCCGAAATTGCCGCGCATGAGCAGCAGAGCGGCGATCTGCTGCACGTTCTGCGTTCCCTTCTCATGCTGGGTGACGCCCATGCCGTAGCTGACGATCGTGGCGTTCGACCGGATATAGGCGTCGGCCACCGCGTCCAGCGCGCTGCGGGTCAGGCCGCTGGCCGTCTCGATCGCCTCCCAAGGGGTCTGGCGCAGATCCTCGGCGAAGGCCTCGAACCCGTTGGTGTGGGCGGCGATGAAATCGCGGTCCAGCGCGTCCTCGCCAGCGTCGGCGCGGGCGATGACGGCCTTCATGATGCCCTTCAGCGCCGCAGCGTCGCCGCCGACCTTGACCTGGTGATAGGTCGAGGCGATCGGGGTGGCGCTGAAGCTCGCCATCTCGATCGGGTTCTGCGGATCGGCGAATCGCTCCAGCGCCCGCTCCTTCAGCGGGTTGAACACGATGATCGGCACGCCGCGGCGAGCGCATTCGTGCAGCGTGCCCATCATGCGCGGGTGGTTGGTGCCGGGATTGTGGCCCATCGCGATGATCAGGTCGCAATGGTCGAAATCCTCCAGCGAGACGGTGCCCTTGCCGATGCCGATCGCCTGCGGCAGGCCGACGCTGGTGGCCTCGTGGCACATGTTGGAGCAGTCGGGGAAGTTGTTGGTCCCGAATTCGCGGGCGAAAATGTTGAACAGGAACGCCGCCTCGTTCGACGCCCGGCCGGAGGTGTAGAACTCCGCCATGTCTGGGTCGGGCAGGCCGCGCAGCACTTCGCCGATGCGGGCGAAGGCGGCATCCCATTCGAGCGGCCTGTAGGTGTCGCTCGCCGGGTCGTAGGCCATCGGGTGGGTGATGCGGCCGTGGTTCTCCAGCTCGTAATCGCTCTCACGGAGCAATTCCGTGACCGTATGTTCGGCGAAAAACTCCGGGGTGACGCGCTTCTTCGTCGCTTCCCAGGTGACGGCCTTGGCGCCGTTCTCGCAGAACTGGAAGGTGGAGGTGTGCTCCTTGTCCGGCCAGGCGCAGCCCGGGCAGTCGAAGCCGTCCGGCTTGTTCATGCGCAGCAGCAACGCCGGCGCTTCGGCGACGTGCATCTGCTCGGCGACCGCCCGGGCCGTCGCCCACAGCGCGCCCCATCCGCCCGCAGGCGCGTCGTAGCGGTGGACGCCCGGAACGTCACGTTCTTCCATGGCTGGAACCACCCTTCTTTCAGATCAGCGCACGTTATATTTGACGAGGAATAACGGAACTTGCCCTTCATCTTGCCAGACGCTTCGGAGATTGGACAGTATATTTGGAACGATCTTTCGGATCTCAAGCGATTGACGGCCCGGCCGCTCCGGCGCATCCGAACCCTGAAGAAGGCCTCGGAATACTGCGCGCTCGTCCGCCACTGACGCCCTCGAGGGCGGGAACCCACGATCAAGAAAAACCGACAATGTCTTGCCAATTCGGCCGAGCCCTGGTATTGTATTTTTCAGAAATAATCGACACGCCCGCGCGACGCTCAGGGGGAAGCGACGCGCGCGCCAAGGTTCGACGTCCAACGACCGGGAACGACTCGCAAATGACGACGCAACCCGTTGAAATCGCTAAAAATGGACTCGCTAACGGCGAGCCGCGGGCTTGTCTCCCTTGGGCCAGGTTGCGAGACAATTCGTTTCGGCTAAGCAACGATTTCGCTCCCCGGACCGACGCCGAGAATCGAAAAAGTTGCGCAAAAGAGCACTTAACCCGCTGAAATCACTCGCGCGCGTAAACTTGTGCGCGGGGCGGCCTAGCCGCAGATCGCCCGTTTGCCTTCGTCGTATTCGCGCTCGAGTCGCGCGACGAGTTCCGCCACCGGCTGCACCGATTGAACCGCGCCGATGCCCTGCCCGCTGCCCCAGATGTCGCGCCAGGCCTTGGCCTCCGACGAACTGCCGCTGGCGGAGGCGAAGCTCATCGCCTTCGCCTCGCGCTCAGGCAGGCTGTCCGGGTCGAGACCGGATCTGACGATCGATGGCTTCAGGTAATTGCCGAACACGCCGGTGAAGTAGGTCGGACCCGATGATGTCGGAGGCGTCGCCGTCGACGATCGCCTGCTTGTATGCGTCGACCGCCCGCGCCTCGGGCGTCGCGATGAAAGCCGAGCCGATATAGGCGAGATCCGCGCCCATCACCTGCGCTGCGAGCACGGCCCGGCCGGTGGCGATCGCGCCCGACAGCAGCAACGGGCCATCGAACCACGCGCGAATGTCCTGGATGAGCGCGAACGGCGAGGTGGACCCGGCGTGGCCGCCAGCGCCCGCCGCGACCGCGATCAGGCCGTCGGCGCCCTTCTCGATCGCCTTGTGGGCGAAGCGATTGTTGATGATGTCGTGCAGCGTCAGGCCGCCGTAGCCGTGCACGGCCGTGTTGACGTCCTCGCGCGCGCCGAGCGAGGTGATGACGATCGGCGCCTTCCACTTGACCGTCATCGCCATGTCCTCCTCCAGCCGAGCGTTGGACTTGTGGACGATCTGGTTGACGGCGAACGGCGCGGCGGGACGCTCCGGATGCGCGCGGTCATGGGCGGCGAGCGCTTCGGTGATTTCGTGCAGCCATTCGTCGAGTTGCGAAATGGGCCGTGCGTTGAGCGCCGGAAACGCGCCGACGATCCCGGCCTTGCACTGGGCGATCACCAGAGCGGGATGCGAGACGATGAACAGCGGCGCGCCGACGACCGGCAGCCTGAGCTTGTCCTTCAGAACGTTCGGCAGCGCCATGAGAACCCCCTAGCGGCTGCGTGCGATCCGCCCTTGTCGTTCACACATAAACCGACCGCGACGAACCGGGCAAGCGCGTGCGCGGCGCGATCATCTCGGCTCCGTCAGCCACGTGCAGAGATGCTGCCCGACGCCGCCACGAGCCAAGGTTTGCGCGAGCCACGGCAGCAGCGTCCGCGCTTCGTCCATCAGCGTATGCGGCGGATTGACGACGAGAAGCCCGGCGCGCGCGCAGCGGCTGCTGGCCATGCGCGCCGGTCGGCGCGTGGCCGACGTCGAGTTCGAGTCGCAGGATGTTTGGCTTGGCCAGCGCGGCGATTGAATTGAGGAAATGGGCGTCGACCCTGGCTTCGCGGATCGGCCGCCAGGCGATGTAGGTCCCGGTCGGCCATTTGCGTCGAGCGCACGTTCGAGCGCCCGCTCGACGCGCCGCAGCTTCGTCCGGCGCCTCGAAGGGCGGGTCGATCAGGACGACGCCGCGGCGCTCCTTCGGCGGCAAATAGGCGTTGAGCGCGACATAGCCGTCCGTGCCGACGATGCTGAGCCGCCGGTCGCGCCCAAGCGCGGCGATCAACGCCTCGCGTTCGTCCGAGGTTCGCTTCGCAGAGCGCGATCCGATCCTGCGCGCGCATAAGGGTTTGCGCGATCGCCGGCGAGCCCGGATAGCTGACGTGGCCGGCCCTCGGCGTCGTGCGGACCGACGGCTTCAAGATAGGGGCGCAGGAGCTCGGCGACCGGCGCGGGTGGGCGGCGCCGTCAGGATCCGCGCGATCCCCTCGCGCCATTCCGGCGAGCGCTTCGCCTCCTCGCTCGCCAGATCGAAGCGGCCGGCGCCGGCGTGGGTGTCGATGAAGCGGAAGCGGGCTTTCCTTGCGGGTCAGGTAGACGAGGACGCGGGCCAGAACAGCGTGCTTGAGCACGTCGGCGAAATTGCCGGCATGAAAGGCGTGGCGGTAGTTGATCGGAACGATCCTCGGTTGCCAATGTGACGCGAGCCTACAAAGCTCGATCGGGCGTGCAACGCGCACGCATTCTGACTCGCCGCCGATGCCCGCGTGAAACAGCGGCTCAGCGCACGGGGGCGACCATGATCGAGACGCGCTGGCAGGAGTGGCGCGAAACCTTTCGGCAGATGGCGTAAGACGAGAGGTCCTTGGCCAGGCAGAATCGCACGTCGACCAGTTCTCCGTTGCTGCAGCTGATCGCCATATTGTCGGGGTGCAAATTGGGATTGGCCTTCATAAAGGCCTGTTCGATCTCCTCGGGAGCCATGTTGCGATTTCTCGCTGCGGCGCCTGGAATATCGCCGGAATATTGAGCCGTGTCCGCACGCTTCGCACGGTGGCGAAATAGTCATGGGGGCTTAGGCCCGTGCAGGTTCCGTGCTTGCGGTATTCGTAGGCCGCGAGGCGGTCGTTCGGGTAGATGCCGTGCTCATCGGCCAGATCGTCGGGAGTAGCGTCGTGACCCAGGCACGCTTCGGGGTTCGGTCGATACTCGTTGTTCGGCCATAGACCGTGAACGACGAAGCCGTCGCCGGAGCCTTCCGCGCATTCCGGCGAAGACGTCTCCTGGCCGCCGAGGTCGCAGAAGCCCGGCGCCCAGGACAGCGTCATAACATAATAGTCGAACTGCGCAGTCGCGACCGGCGGAGCCGACGCCGCTGTCTGCGCGAGGGCTGCAACCGGCGTCGCGCTCACGGCTAACGCCAGGCTCAGACCCGCTAACTTGAGCGCCAGACGCGCCATTCCAGCGTCCTCGCCCAGTCAGGCGTCCGTCAGTAACCCGCTCTGATACCGTATTGGGCAAGCCACTTCGACTTGCCGATTTCGCGCTCGAGGATGGGTCGGATGACCTCGCAATCCGGTGCGTAGGCAAAGGTCGGGTCAATGCCGACGACGCACCACTCGACGCCCCAGCTATTTCCGATGAAGCCGAGCTGCGTCCCAACGGCGTAAACGACCGTTCGCTCCCTCTGATCGGACATTGCAGCTCGAGCCACGCAATAGCGGCGCGGAATGTAGGACAGGCCATTGGACCGGAAGCCGATTTCGCGCACGCGGTCGAAGCCGCCGATCGCGAGATTTGAGTTCCAGAACTCGCGCTGAGTCCCGGCGAACCGGCCGCTGATCGTCGACAGCACCCCGCTGTCTTCGCAGGCGGGCATGTCGGCGACAAACGGCGCCCAGCGCGCCTCAGCCGGCGTGTCGTAAAGGTTCAGTTGAGCTGGGCCGCCACCCGCCCACGCGAGTGGAACGAGGAGGAAAAAGGCCATGAGACCGAAAATCGTTCTCTTCAACGCCATTGCTCCCCTTATGCGAACTAAAAACCCGGCGCGCCATGCTCCGCGCCCCACAATGCGGCGCGGCGTGCGGCGAATCAAGTCAGGGCCAGAATCTTCCGCACAACTTCACACGGATCGACGGGGCGACCTCGCCCCATTTGCGCGAGTTATGAGAGACGGCGCCTGATCTCGCTGATGTCGCGCGCAACCAGATCCGCGCCGGCGGATCCCTTCATCTGATCGGAAAGCACGATCTCGGCCGCCTTCGAAGCGTGTTCGGCGGCGGCTGCACGAACCTCGGCTGTAGCCTGGGCCTCAGCGAGCGTGATCTTGGCCTCTGCCTGCTTCGTGCGCCTGGCGATGAATTCCTTCAGTCGTTCCGCTGCCTCAACATTCAATTGTTCGGCTTGCGCTCGCGCTTCTGCGACGATTGCGGCGGCGCTCGCTTCGGCTTCGGCAGACTTTTTCTCGAAGCTTGCCAGGAGCGCGCTTGCCTCCTGACGGAGCTTGGCCGCCTGAGCCAGTTCGGATGCGATCGCCTCGCCGCGCGCGTCGAGCGCCTTGAGCACAGTCCGATGAACGCCGAAATAAATGAGAACGCCAACGAAGACGAGAAAGCCGAGAAGGACGAAGAACTCCGCATCATAGTCCATCATGCGGCTCCGCTTAGCGACTTGACTGCGGCGGCGATCGACGACGCATCAGCCGGGCGTCCGCCGAGACGCTCGACAATCGCCGCGGCGGCGTCGCGCGCGACATCGGCGACATTCGCCATAGCGGTGGCGCGGGTCTTCGCGATCTCGCGCTCGGCCCCGGCGAGCTTGGCCGCAAGCTCATCCTCGAGCGCCTGCCGCTTGGCCTGCGCATCAGCCGCGGCGGCGTCGCGAGCGGCCTGGGCCAGACTTTGCGCCTTGGCGCGCGCCTCAGCCAATGTCTTCTCATGCGCCGCAGCCGCCGCGTCAGCTTTCTGCTGCATCGCCGTCGCCTCGTCGAGGTCGTCCGCGATTCGGGCTTTGCGGCTCTCGATCACAGCTCCGAGCTGTGGCAGGCCGCGCTTGGCCAGGTACCAATAGAGGAAGCCAAATGCGATCGCGAACCACACGAGCTGCGACGGAAACGTGCCGGCGTCGAAGGGCGGAAAGTTCGCGTGCGCGCCCCCCTCCTGACCGACCTGCGTCTGTGTCACGCCGGAGTCCGCAGATCCCCCGCCTAAATCCTTGGTGGCCACGCCAGGCGCCCTCTCAAAAAGCGAGCCGAACTCTTGCTCGTCACACCGCGAACAGCAACAGGAACGCGATCAGAAGCGCGAAAATGCCAAGCGCCTCGGTCACCGCGAAGCCGAAAATCAGGCGGCCGAACTGGCCTTCAACGGCCGACGGGTTGCGCAGCGCGCCATTCAGGAACTGGCCGAACAGCGTGCCGACGCCGATGCCGGCCGCGCCCGTCCCGATCGCGGCGAGACCGGCTCCGATGTATTTGGCGGCGATGGCAAGCTCATGCGGTTCCATGCGGTACTCCTATTTCGCTAGCGAAAAAATTCGCAGTTTCGGGGTTGTCGAGGTCAGTGACCAGGGTGAAGCGCGTCGTTGAGGTACATGCAGGTCAGCATCGCGAACACATAGGCCTGCAAGAACGCGACCAGAAGCTCGAGGGCTTCGAGGCCGATCGTCATGGCGAATGGGAGCACCGCGATCGCTTTGACCGCCGCGCTGGCGCCGAGCAGCATGACGACGAAGCTGCCGAACACGTTAAGGGTGATGTGGCCGGCGAGCATGTTGGCGAACAAACGCACCGAATGACTGACCGGGCGCGACAAGAAGGAGATGATCTCGATCGCCACGACTAGCGGCAGGATATAGATTGGCACGCCGGCAGGAACGAACAGCTTGAAGAAGTGGAGTCCGTGCTCTTTGATGCCGACCACGATAACTGTGAGAAACACCATGAGCGCCAGAGCAGCGGTGACGATGATCTGGCTTGTCACCGAGAACGTGTAGGGAAAGAAGCCGAGCAGGTTGGTGACCAGAACAAAGAAAAAGATCGCGAACACAAACGGGAAAAACCGCATGCCGGCCTCGCCGGCGGCGGAGCGCACCATTCCGGCGATGAATTCGTAGGCCATTTCCGCCATGGCCTGCAGGCGCCCTGGGACGCCCGACCCGCCGCGCGCCCCGATGGCGACCAAAAGACAGGTCAGCGCAACCGCCAGCAGCATGTAGAGACCGGAATTGGTCAGGGAAACGTCGTGACCCCCGACCAGAATCGAAACGACGGGTTTCAGGGCAAATTGGTGAATCGGATCGATCGCCGGTCCGGACTCTGTCGCCACGTCCTCTAGTCCTCGTTGTCCGCCCCGCTGCGAGGCCCAAAACGCCCGCCGGCGGCTCCGCGCCCCCCCAACGAGGCGTCCCGTGCGGCTCGGGAAGCCGAGCGCCGCACGTCTTTATCCGGCGAGTTTGCGCGAGACAAGCGCGAATTGCGGTTCAATGTCACCGTTTTGGCGAAGTGAGCCGGATCACGTTCCAGATCCCCGCCGCCACGCCGATCAGGAAAAATACAATCAAAAACACAGGATTGGTGTGGAGCGCGCGGTCCAGGACCCAGCCAATCCCCAAGCCGAGGATCACCGCCGACACGAACTCACTGCCGGCGCGCAGGCCAAGCGACATCGCGGAGCCGGTGTCGCTCGCGTCCGTTTTGGACGTGGAGGTCGGCTCGGAGGGGAGAGGGGTTGCGGCCCGACCTTTCAGGTCGCCCTTCAACCGATCGAGCCGCGCGCGTAAGCGGGCCGCCTCTTCGTCTGGATCTCCGGGGTCCGAACTCATGGGGCCAAGCCTCGCGGGAGCGAAACAAGCGCAGCGCGCGGCTCTCTCTAGCACCGAACGCGGCCGTGCCGTTAGCGCTGCTTGACCCTCGCAGCCCCCTCGGGCAAGGCAGGCCTCCTCTGGACCCGAGTGGCCTTCGCATGCCCAAGTCGCCGTCCCCGCCGAGAGCCGCCAAGGCAGCTGGACCGAAGTCGCCGCCTCCGCCCGGTTCCGGGCGGCCAGAGAGCCCAGCGTCTGCCGGGTTTGTGGCGACCTTTGCGCATCGGCCACGCCTCCTCGCGGGAGGCATCCTGATGGTCGCCGCCTATGTCCCCTTGCGCCTCGGCGTCGATATCCGCGAGGCGACGCGCCTCTTGATCGCCTGGAACGTGGGAGCCTGGGCGTTCCTCTTTATGATTTTGCACATGGTCTCGGACCCGAGACGCGAGGCGAGCGTTCAGTCGAGGCCCGAAGACGAGAACCAATGGGTGCTCGTCGTCCTCGGCGTTGTCGCCGCGCTTGCAGCCATCGCTGCGATCATCTGGGAGCTCGGGCCGGTGAAAAACATGTCCGGTTGGCTGAAGGCCGGGCACCTGGCGCTGGTCGGCCTTGACCGTGCTGAGCGCCTGGACGTTCCTGCAGGTGATGTTTGCGTTGCACTATGCGGGCGCCTATTTCGTCCGCCGTAAGGGGGGGTATCAGGGCGGCCTCGACTTTCCCGGCTGTTCCCAGCCGGGATGGATGGAATTTTTCTATCAGGCCTTCGTCATCGGCTGCACCTTCGCCTCTTCGGACACCAATGTCACATCGACGCGGATGAGGCGGATCGTCATCATTCAAGGCGTGGTCGGCTTCTTCTTCAACGCCATCATCCTTGCGCTGACCATCAACGTCGCCGCGAACCTCTTCTAGCCGCCGCTTTTGCCGGATATAGAGCGGCCATGACCGAAGACCCCGACGTTTCCCCTCGCGCCCGCGCCACGCTGCCCCGCGGCTTCGCAGACCGCGACGCCAGCGATCTCGCCGCCGCCGAAGCGATGATCGCCAGGATCGGCGAGGTCTACGCGCTCTACGGGTTCGAGGCGGTCGAGACGCCGTTCGTCGAATATACCGACGCGCTCGGCAAGTTCCTGCCCGACCAGGACCGGCCGAACGAGGGCGTGTTCTCGTTCAAGGACGACGACGAGCAGTGGCTGTCGCTGCGCTATGACCTGACGGCGCCGCTCGCGCGCTATGTCGCCGAGAATTACGACCGCCTGCCGAAGCCCTACCGCTCCTATCGCGCTGGCTGGGTGTTTCGCAACGAAAAGCCCGGCCCCGGGCGCTTCCGCCAGTTCATGCAGTTCGACGCCGACACGGTCGGCTCGGCGTCGCCGGCCGCGGATGCTGAAATCTGCATGATGGCCGCCGACTGCCTCGAAGCGCTCGGCATCGCGCGCGGCGACTACGTGATCAAGGTCAACAACCGCAAGGTGCTCGATGGCGTCATGGAAGCGATCGGGCTTGGAGGCGAGGCCAATGCCGGGCGGCGGCTCACGGTCATGCGCGCGATCGACAAGCTCGACCGGCTCGGCGTCGAGGGCGTGCGCTTGTTGCTGGGGGCGGGCCGCAAGGACGAGAGCGGCGATTTCACCAAGGGCGCGGGGCTGGACGCGGCGGCCATCGATCAGGTGCTTGCCCTTTTGAACGGCGACGGCACCGTGCGGTTTGGCGATGGGGCCGAGGGCCAGCGCCCTCTGGTTGGCGAGCGGGCCCTCCGGGGGGGCCGGAGTTGGCGGCGGCAGCGCCGGCAACACAGCTCAGAACGAAGGCCTCGAGGAACTCGCGCAGATCGAGCGCTTTGTTCGGGGCGCGGGCTACGGACCCGATCGCATCCGCATCGACCCCTCCGTCGTGCGCGGGCTCGAATATTACACCGGCCCGGTCTTCGAGGCGGAGCTGACCTTCGAAGTCAAGGACGAGGACGGCCGCCCGGTCCGCTTCGGCTCGGTCGGCGGCGGCGGGCGCTACGACGGACTCGTCGCGCGCTTCCGCGCCGAGCCGGTGCCGGCGACCGGCTTTTCGATCGGCGTCTCGCGCCTGCTCGCGGCTTTGCGCGCGATCAAGAGCCCGATCGTCGCCGCAGCCGAGACGACCGGCCCCGTGGTCGTGCTCGCGCTCGACCGCGACGCGGATTCGATGGCGAATTATCAGCGGCTCGTCGCGAGCCTGCGCCAGGCCGGGATCGCGGCTGAGCTGTACTTGGGTTCGGCGGGCATGAACGCGCAGCTCAAATATGCGGACCGGCGCAGGAGCCGCGTCGCCGTCATCCAGGGCTCGAACGAGCGCAATGCGGAAGGCGGCCCGCAGGTCACGATCCGCGATCTCAACCTCGGCGCCGAACTTGCCAAATCGACCAAGGACCGCGCCGATTATCTCGAGTTGCGCCAGCGCGCCCAGTTTCCCGCGCCCGAGGCGGAACTGGTCGAGCGGGTGCGCGAGGTTCTGGCAAGGCGCTAGGCCAGTCCGGCGCGCGCCGGGGCCGCGCACAAGGTTACGCGCGTCAATGATTTCAGTGCTTTATCTGCTCTTTTGCGCAACTTTTTCCAGCAGTAAGTTTCAAGCCGGCGGCGATTTGGGACATCCGAGCCAACCAGCGAGCGAGAAGCGTCGGCCCATTTCGTTTCGAGCCAACCCAAAAGCCGAGCGAATGTTTCGCATGGCGAAACGAGACGTTTCGCTCCGCAAGCCGTAAGTCATTGAAATTGTTGATTGCGCCGAATCAGCAATTTCGCGGGATTGTTTGTTTTCAACGGTTTAACCGCCTTTTCGTTTCGCGCTGTCGCCGGTCCGCTCGCGGGACCGAAAAGGCTTGAAACCAGCGCGATCTCGTATCCTATCCCAGTTTTCTTCAAAAGAGAATTTATTGTTTCAAGTTCTATCCTTTCGTATCCAGAAGCCGAACCGTGGGAGTTCTCGGACGCCAAGCGCTCAGCCTGCGCTGCGCCCGACGAGGGCGGGCATCGAGCAAGCCCTCATCCATCGTCGGACCTTCACACCCGCGCGATGACCGCGACCGGGCCCGCCGCCGGCCGGGCCCTGGTGCTCGGCGCCGCCCGAGACATAGACCGCGCCGGTCCCCGCCACGCCCGCGATCAATCCGCCGACCGCCGCGCGGGCGTGCCGCGTGGCGTTGATGTCCGAATCCTCGAGCATGGTGTGGC
This sequence comes from uncultured Alphaproteobacteria bacterium, assembly GCA_963762335.1. Taxonomy (GTDB): domain Bacteria; phylum Pseudomonadota; class Alphaproteobacteria; order Rhizobiales; family Beijerinckiaceae; genus Roseiarcus. Next base: position 17,837 of record CAVXKU010000004.1, read on the forward strand.
GCAGACCGCGGATGGCGCCGTCAGGCGAGGCTTCGGCCTTGGCGAGGATGTTGACGATCCGGTTCTGCGATTGCGCGTCGAGCGCGCTCAAGCCCACGCTCCCGAGCGCCTGCATCACCGACGGAAGGTCGATCGCGTCCCGCATCACGGCATGACCGATCCTGAACGGGCTCGCCGAGAGTTGCGAATTGCCGATCAGGATGACGACATTGTGCATGAGTTCGATACCAGCCGAGCAGGACGCGACGGATGAGTAAAAACTCCAATCCTTGAGCACCTGGCTCTCGCCGACGTGTGGGCCGATCTCGCCCAGCGCCTTGGCGACGCCGATGGCGGACGCGCCGCGCGAATAGCCCATCGACGCATAGCCGCTCGCGGTGACGGTTGTCGTGGCCGCGCGCGGCGGCTTCCTGCACGCGCTCGCTGGTCAGCAGTGGGCATTTGATCTGGACGAAATGCACGTCGCCGACGGCGTCGATGCCGGCGTCGCGCATCGCCGCCTCGACAGCTCTTCTCGTCTCGTCGATCTGTGCGTCCCGGCCGATCTCTTCCGGCAGGAAGTCCCGGGTGTGGGCGACGCCGACGCTGAGGCGCTTCTCGCTTGAGCCTTCGTGCGGCCTTCGGGTGCGAGCTTCGCGCGAAAACGGTGATGTGCGGGGACAGCACCCCCTCCGTGCCGCCCGACATGACGAATGCGATTCGGCTCTCGACGTCGCGCGGAGAAAGCTCCAGACGCGGCGAGAGCGCGTGACACAATGCAGCAACCGCGTATTCGCGGGTGAAGTCGTTGACCCCGCCGTTGCCTTCGGTCTTCCCCAACACCGCGACAATGGACGAAGGCTCGAGCGCGCCGCCGTCGATGAGAGCCATGAGGCCGGAAACGTCGCCAGGCCCGCTGGTCGGAATGCGAATCACGTCGAATGAATTCAGTTGCATAATCCCCTCGCGTCGTTTGCGGACTGGGACAATCAAGTTCCGTTCCGCTTGGCTTCTCGCGCTGCGCCAAGCCGAAAATTGGAACTCAGAAGCCAACACCTTATTTCTCGCTTGACCGTGGCGACCCTTTGGGCCCCGATGGGTCGATAATTTGAGGCTTCCGATGGATCGGCGCTCATTCGTTGTCGGCGCGGCTACGCAGTTTGCAGCGCTCGCCGTCTGTCCGGCGCTAGCCAACGTGCCCGGCGCCTACGACTGGAGCGCTTCGCCGCCGCGCGAGAGCCGCGAAGCGTTCGTCGAATGGATGGCGAAGAATCGCGGCGAGGATCCGCGCTTTCTCGCACAGCGCTTCGACCGGTTCCATGAGCTGATCACCCACCACGACGTATGGGACGCGGCCGACATGCGCGCCTTCCTGTTAACGCCGCGCGAGGAGTTCGTGACCACGGAGAACCTCGATCGCGCTTATGAATGGCATCATCTCAACATCGGCTTCGGCGTCACCATCACCGGCCCGCATACGGTCGCGCGCATGACCAACACGCTCGAGATCAAGCGCGGGGATAAGGTGCTGGAGATCGGCACCGGCTCAGGCTACCAGTCCGCCTATCTTTCGAACTTGACCCCCAACGTCTGGTCGATCGAGATCATCCCGGCTTTGGCGAAGCGCACGCGGGCGCTCTATGACAGCCTTATCGCGCGCGGTTACACCGAGTACCGCGCCATCCGCACCCGCAACACCGACGGCTATTACGGCTGGGAGGAGAATGCGCCGTTCGACAAGATCATCGTCACCTGCGGCATCGATCACATCCCCCCGCCCTTGCTGCAGCAACTCGCCCCGGACGGCATCATGGTCATTCCGGTCGGCCCGCCCGGCGCGCAGCATGTGTTGAAGGCGGTCAAGCGGATGTCGCCGGACGGCGAAATGTCGGTCGCCCGTTCCGACATTTATGGCGGCGCGATCATTCCTTTCGTGCCGTTCACCGGCGCTCATCAGTCCTAGGGCGCCCCGTCCTCAGCTCGAGCCGATCAGGATTCCCGCGGCCAGCACGAGCGCGCCGCCGATCATCACTTTCGCGGCCGCCGATAGCGGGGGCACGTCCATGTATCGCCACTGGATCCAGGCGATGATGATCAATTCGATGACGACGACGATGAACGCGATGACCGTCGCCGTGTAGAAATACGGGATCAGGAAGGGGAGGGTGTGGCCGATGCCCCCCGCCGTCGTCATCAGGCCGCAGACGAGGCCGCGCAGCAGCGGCGCGCCGCGCCCGGAAAGCTTGCCGTCGTCCGACAGCGCCTCGGCGAAGCCCATCGAAATGCCGGCGCCGATCGAGGCGGCGAGCCCGACGAGAAACGCGTTCCACGAATTGTGGGTCGCGAAGGCGGCGGCGAACACCGGCGCCAGCGTCGACACCGACCCGTCCATCAGGCCGACGAGGCCGGGCTGGATGATCTGCAGGACGAACCGCCGGCGCTCGTTCTCGGCTTCGACGCCCCGGGCGGAGGTGGTGAGGATTTTCTCCTCGAGCCCGGCGGCGATCTGGTCGTGCTTCTCCTCTTCCTCCGCCAGGTCGCCCAGCAGCTTGCGGGTCGAAGCGTCGGTCGCGCGCGTCAAGGCCTGTCGATAGAAACGCGCCGCGGCGCGCTCCATGTCGCGCGCATGCGAGCGCACCGTGTCGATGCCCAGCGGCCGCATATGCCAGACGGGCTTCGCGGGTATGTAGCCGCGGATGTCCTGACGCCGCACCAGGGGAATATGATCGCCGAATTTCGATACGAAGAGATCGATGAGCCGGCGCCGGTGACCGTTCTCCTCCGCCGCCATCTCGTCGAACACTTTGGCGCTTGCGGGGTAGTCGTCGTGCAGGCCATCGGCAAAATCGGCGAAAACGCGCGCGTCCTCTTCCTCGTTGCTGATGGCGAGGGCCAGAATTTCGCGTTCGGACAGATCGGTGAATTTGCGCATGGCGTGTCCTGGCGCGGCCCCAATTTAGAACGTTTCTAAATTAGAATGTTTCTAAAGATGGGCTACCTCCTCGGTCAAGCGGCCGTCGGCGCCTTTCTCGGGCTGTCGCCTTGCCATCCCGGCTCGCTGCACTAGACGAAAAACACTCGCCGCGCCCGCGCTTTTGCAGCCGCCTGCGCTTCAATCCCCTCTTCACGTCGACGATCGTGGCAAAACTTCCCTCTCTCGACCAATTCAACCGCGTCGTCGTCAAGGTCGGTTCATCGCTCCTGGTCGACGGCGCCCTTGGCGCTGTCAGACGCGCATGGCTCGAAGCGCTCGCGTCGGACATCGCTGCGCTGCACGAGCGCGGCGCGAGCGTCATTGTCGTGTCCTCGGGGGCCATCGCGCTTGGCCGCACGGTCGCGGGGCTGCCCAAGGGGGCGCTCAAGCTCGAAGACAGCCAGGCCTCGGCGGCGATCGGGCAGATTGCGCTTGCCAGCGAGTGGTCGCGCGCTCTCGCTGAATGCGGGATTGTCGCGGGCCAGGTGCTCCTCACCTTGCAGGACACCGAGGAGCGCCGCCGATATCTCAATGCGCGCGCAACCCTCGCCCGTCTCTTCGCGATGCGCGCCATTCCGATCATCAACGAGAACGACACGGTCGCAACCAGCGAGATTCGCTATGGCGACAACGATCGCCTCGCGGCGCGAGTCGCCACCATGACAAGCGCGGACCTTCTGATCCTGCTCTCCGATGTCGCGGGGCTTTACGATTCGCCGCCTCATCGCAACGCGCATGCGCGATTGCTGCCAATCGTCGAGCGCGTGACGCCCGAAATCGAAGCGATGGCCGGCGGGGCGGCGTCCGAGTTGTCGCGCGGGCGGCATGCGCACCAAGATCGAGGCCGCCCGCATCGCCACCTCGGCCGGCGCGCACATGGTGATCACGGACGGGCGCATCCCGCATCCGATCGCGCGGATCGCCGAAGGCGGCGACTGCACCTGGTTCCTGACCCCGTCGAACCCGGTCGCGGCGCGCAAGGTCTGGATCGGCGGGTCGCTTGAACTGAAAGGAGCGGTGTTCGTCGATGCTGGCGCCGTCGCGGCGCTGGCGCGGGGCAAAAGCCTGCTGCCGGCGGGGGTCACGCGGGTCGAGGGCGTGTTCGCGCGCGGCGATTGCGTCGCCATCCGCGACGAGCGCGGGGCCGAGATCGGGCGCGGGCTCGTCGCCTATGACGCGCTGCATGCGGAGCGCATCCGCGGCCGCAATTCGCGCGACATCGCGCATATCCTGGGGACGGCCGGGCGCGCCGAAATGATCCATCGCGACGACATGGCGCTGTCCCCCCTCTGAGGCATGATGAGGGGCATCGGTCCCTGCGGCCTTGGCAGGGCAAGGCCCGCCGCGCATAAGTGGAATATGGGCTCGCCCGTCCGACACCGGCTCTTCTCCGTACCGCGCCCGGCGCTGATCATGCTCGCGACCGCGCGCACGAGATTGCGCGCGAGCGAATTTGGCATGACTGCGCTTGCGATCGGCATCGGCGTCCTCGCCGGCTTGTGCGTCGCCGCGATGACGAGCGTCGTCAACATCGCGCATGTGCGGATTTTCGGCATTCCCTTCGATGTTCACCTGAGCGCCGCCGAGCGGGTCGCGCCCCTGGCCGCCTTTGGCGCGCCGATGCTGGGCGGCCTTCTGCTTGGCGCGATCGACCTATGGCTCTCTCGAAGGAAGGCGCCGCCCAGCGGTCGATCCGGTCGAAGCCAACGCATTGCGCGGCGGACGCATGTCGCTCCGCCAGAGCCTTTTGGTGGCGACGCAGACCGTGATCTCGAATGGCTGCGGCGCGTCGGTCGGGCTCGAGGCGGGCTATGCTCAGATCGGGGCGGGCGTCGCCTCGTATCTCGGCGTGAGATCGCGCTTGCGCCGGCAGGATCTCCGCGTGCTCGTCGGCTGCGGGGCGGGGGGTGCGATTGCGGCGGCGTTCGGGGCGCCGCTCACTGGCGCCTTTTACGCTTTCGAACTCATCATCGGGGCCTATTCGCTCGCTAACGCGATTCCCGTCTTCGCCGCCACACTCGCTGCGTCGCTCACCACCCAGGCGATCATCGGCGCGCCCTACGACATCACCGCGCCCACAGTCGCCCCGCTGACGTTCGTCGACTATGGCGCGTTGATCGGGCTCGGCCTGGTCGCGGCGGCGGTGGGCGTGGGCGCCATGCGGGTGGCCGCGCTGATCGAGCGGGCGTTCCGCTGGGCGGTCCCCTTGCGTCTCGTTCGGCCCGTCGTCGGCGGCGCCTTGGTCGGCGCGATGGCGCTCTACAGCCCGCAGGTGCTGGGAGCAGGTCATGGCGCGCTCGGGCTCGACTTCTATTGGCCGATGACGGCGACGGAGCTCACGACGCTCATCGTGCTCAAGCTGTTCGCCTGCCTCGTTTCGCTGGCGTCCGGGTTTCGTGGAGGAATGTTCTTCGCCTCGCTGTTCGTCGGTTCGCTGCTCGGCAAGCTCTATTCGATCGGCGTCGATGCTGTGGCGCCGTCAATGGGCCTCGAAACCACGGCTTGCGTGCTCGTCGGCATGGGCGCGCTCAGCGCGGCGATCGTCGGCGGTCCCCTGACCATGACGTTTCTGGTGCTCGAGAGCACCGGAAACCTTGGCGTCGCCGGCGGCGCTCTCGCGGCTTCGATCGCGACCACGCTCGCGGTGCGGGCGACCTTCGGCTACTCGTTCACCACCTGGCGCTTGCACTTGCGCGGCGAGACGATCCGCGGCGGCCAGGATGTGGGCTGGCTGCGTGAGCTGACTGTCGCGCGCATGATGGCGCCGGGGCCGCGCACCTTCCCCGCCGATCAGTCGGTCCGCGCCTTCCGCGAAGCCTTTCCGTTGGGCAGCGCCAATTTCGTCGTCGCGATTGGCGACAACGGTCAGTACCAAGGGCTGATCCACGTTCCCGAGGCTCACGCGCTTGCCCTCGAAGCGGGCAGCGACGGCGGCCCGATCGCGGCCATTGCCCGTCTGCCCGCGACCGTCCTTCATCCGGATGAGAACGTCCGCCGGGCGCTCGACGTCTTTGGCGCATCCCAGGCTGACACGCTCGTCGTCACCGCGCGCGGAACCGAACAGGTGCTGGGCACGCTGGGCGAAGCCTACGCCGCCCGCCGTTACGCCCAGGAGACCAACCTCGCGATGAAGGGGGTGCTGGGCGGAGGCTGAAACGATCTGCGCCGGCGCCCGGCGTCACCCGCTGTTCCGCAGGCCCGCCGAGACGCCGTTGATGGTGAGCTGGATGCCGGTCAACACCTTCTCGCTCGACGCGCGCGAACGGTACAGTTTCAGAAGCTCGACCTGCACGTGGTTGAGCGGATCGAGATAGGGAAAGCGGTTGCGGATCGAGCGGTCGAGCAGCGGATTGCTCTCGAGCAGCTTCGACTGCTCCATGATCGCGTTGAGCGCGTCGACCGAATCGCGCCACTCGCTTGAAATGCGTGCGAAGATCTTCTCGCGCAGACTGACGTCCTCGACCAGCCGCGCGTAGCGCGAGGCGATGGCGAGGCTCGACTTCGCCATCACCATGTCCATGTTGGAGAGCTGGGTGCGGAAGAACGGCCAGCGGACATACATGGCCTTCAGCGTCTCAAGTCCATCCTTCGGATGCGCGTCGATATAGGCCTTCACCGCCGAGCCGAAGCCGAACCAGCCGGGCAGCATGAGCCGGCACTGCGCCCACGAGAACACCCAGGGAATGGCGCGCAAATCCTCGATCGCCTGCGTCTTCTTGCGCGAGGCGGGGCGCGAGCCGATGTTGAGGCTGGCGATTTCGGTGATGACGGTCGAGGCCCAGAAATAGCGCACGAAGCCATCGGTCTCGTAGACAAGGCCGCGATAGGCCTTGTAGGCGGACAGCGACAATTCCTCCATCGTCTCAAGAAAAGCCGGGTCGGGCGCGGGGCTCTCGTCCTGCAACAGCGTCGCTTCGAGCGTCGCCGAGGCGAGCGTCTCCAGATTGCGTCGCCCGACCTCGGGGTTCGAGTATTTGCTCGATATGATCTCGCCCTGTTCGGTGATGCGGATCTGCCCCTGCACCGCGCCGCCCGGTTGCGCCAGGATCGCGTCGTAGCTCGGACCGCCGCCGCGCCCGACCGAGCCGCCCCGCCCATGGAAGAGGCGGATGCGCACGCCATGCTTGCGGAACACTTCGACAAGCCCGATCTCCGCCTTGTAAAGCTCCCAGCCCGAGGTGACGAAGCCGCCGTCCTTGTTCGAATCGGAATAGCCGAGCATCACCTCCTGCTCGCGGCCGCGCGAATCGACCAGCCTGCGGTACTCGGGGAGCGAGAGGAGCTGATCCATCACGCCGACGCAGTTGCGCAGGTCCTCGATCGTCTCGAACAGCGGGCGCAAGCGCGAGCGCCGACGACCCTTCCGCGGTGATCAAGTCCCACTTCCTTCAGGATCAGCGCCAGCTCCAGCATGTCGGAGACGCTGTCCGTCTTGGAGATGATCGAGGTTCGGATCGCGCCGGGGCCATATTTGCTGCGGATATCGGCGGCGGCGCGGAATAGCGCGAGTTCGCCCGCCGTCTCCTCGCTGTAAGCCATGAAAGGCGAGAACAGCGGGCGGGGCGAGACGAGTTCGCGACGCAGCAGCTCCACCCGTTCAGCTTCGCTCAAGCCCTTGTAGTCGAGGCCCGGCGACGCCGCGGCGAACAGCTCGGCGATCGTGCGCTCATGGACGTCCGAGTTCTGCCTGAGGTCGATCGGCGCGAGATGAAAGCCGAACACGTCCACGGCCCGCTGCAAGGCGCGCAGGCGCCCGCGCGCGACGATGCCGGCGTTGGTCTGCTTCAGCGAGAGCGCGATGGTTGCGAGGTCGGCGCTGAATTCCGCTGCGGACGCGTAGGGCGCCCGGTCGACGATCGGCTGACGAAGGGCGATGACATGGTCGAGCTCGCGCGCTGTGTTGGCGAGGCGCGAATACATTCCGGTGATGGCGCGTCGGTAGGGCTCCTTGCGGCGCGCCGCGGCCGAATCGTCGGACGTTTCGGCAAGCGCGGCAAGCTCCGGACTCATCGTGGCGAGATTGGAGGCAATCGACAGCTCGGCGCCCAGCTCGTGCAATTCGTCGAGATAATGGCCGATCGCGCGCGCGCTCTGCAGCCGCATCGACTCGTTGAGCACGTCAGCGGTGACGAACGGATTGCCATCGCGGTCGCCGCCGATCCACGACCCGACGCATAGGAACGAGCCGATTGGCTTCGTGCGCGGCTCGCCGGAAATGGCGTCGAGCCGATCCTCGATTGCGCCGTACAAGCGAGGCAACTCATGGAAGAACGTGTAGTCGTAGAATGAGAGGGCGTTGGCGACCTCGTCGATCACCTTGAGCTTCGTCTGGCGCAGGAGGTTCGTGCGCCAGAGGATGAGCATCGCCCGCCGAAGCCGTTCCTCGTTGAGCGCAAGCTCATCCTCGTCGCCGCCTGCGCCTCCGCGCTCGTCGAGCAATTTTGCGATCTCGAGTTCCCGAGTGAGCGTGCTCTTGCGCCTGACTTCGGTCGGATGGGCGGTCAGCACCGGGCTTACCAGCGCGTGATCGAAGAAGTCGGTGAGCGCTGCTCGGCTCGACGCCCATCTCGCGGGTGCGCTGAAACGAGTAGGCGAGCGAACCGGGACGGGGCGCGGAGCCGGCGATCGCGTGGGCGCGGTTGCGGCGGATGTGATGCTGATCTTCGGCGATGTTGGCGAGATGCGAGAAATAGCTGTAGGCGCGCGTGATCGCGAGCGTCTGGTCGGCGTTGAGGCTGTCGAGCGTCGCCTCGAGCTCGCGCCGCGCGCCGATCTCGTTGTCGCGATGGAAGCGGATCGAGGCCTGGCGGATCTGCTCGACCAGCTCGAAGACCTCTTCGCCCTCCTGCTCGCGCACGGTGTCGCCGAGGATTCGGCCGAGCAGGCGAATGTCTTCGCGCAGCGGAACGTCCTTCTCGGAAGCGTTCGCGGAGCGAAGCGGGAGACTTTGGATCCGGGCGGTGCGTGCCATTGGGCGCATCCGTTGAAGTCGAAAGACTTCGATGCTGCACTGCGTCAGATTTTGGCGCAAGGCTGAAAGATAGGCAGACCTGTCCGCTAAACGGCTTTTCCGACGCCGCTCGTTCCGGCCGCAGGGCTTCCGCGAGCCGAGCGCTGAGCGCAGCCTTATCCTTGAGCTCGCATTCGTGGACGACGAGCACTCGCCAGCCCATCGCTTCGTAGGCGGCGAGCGTCTTTAGGTCGCGCGCTCGGTTGCGGGCGATCTTGGCGCGCCAATAGTCGGCGTTGGTCTTCGGCGCCCGCGCGCCGCGCGCGCAATCATGGCCGTGCCAGAAACAGCCGTGGACGAAAATCGCGAGCTTGCGGGAGATGTAAACGACATCGGGCTTGCCCGGCAGATCGCCGCGATGAAGCCGGTAGCCCGGCGCGATCGGGCGCAGAAGCGCGCGGACCGCAAGCTCCGGGCTCGTGTCGCGCGATTTGACCGCGCGCATGACCGCGGAGCGGTCGTAGGTTTTGGTTGGAGCTGTTCTTTTTCTTTTGGTCATTGCGAGCCGGTGAGGTCGCGCTGCGGCGCTCAAGTTTGACTGCGTCGCTTATGTCGGCGATTCCGGTCAATCCTTCCCGTGTCGCCCTCAACCTCGACCGCCAGGCCAAGGAGCTGTCGATGATACTTCTGAAGCCGCTCGAAGTGCGCCTGGATCGCTCCCGCGATTTCCCTTGAGTTCTTGACCGCGAGGAAATGCCCGACGATCTGACTGTAATGTTCGGCCTGCCGCGGCAGACGAAGCGCAGGATCTTTTTTCTCTGCGATTTCAGCGTCGGACATCACCTGAACTTTTTGCGATGGGTCCGGCGACTTGACTGGTCGATCGGCGGCTTCGGCACCTTGCCGTTCATCAACGCTGAACGTCCGTGAAACTCGTGAAACAACGCGTCTTCGAGGGCGCTGATCTCCGCTTTGTCCTTGCCGGATAGGCCCAGACCCACGCAATCTCCCAAACGTCGATTTGACGATTTGCGATGATGTCGCTTCTAGCCGAGGTCAGATGACGATTCACGCGCGAGCGAATGCCATCGACCGATTGACCCACGTAGATGGGAACCTGATCGAGATCGCAAAGTACGTAGCAGCCGATTTCGTTGGTCAGGGTGCGAACGGCCCGGCGGCGAAAGGGCAGGTCGATCGCCATTTACTACTCCGCGGCGATGAGCTCCGACGTCTCGCGCTCCACGAGCACAGGCTCAAGAACGTGCTCGGCGATATGCCGCACGACAGGCACGCACACGCCGTCGCCGCAGACATGATAGGCGTGGTTATAGCGCTCGGGAAGCACGTAATCGTCGTCCAATCCCATGAGCCGCGCCGCTTCGCGCGGCGACAGCAGGCGCGACCTCACTGTCTTCCCTTCAACCACCAAGATTACCTGACGCGACGAGCCGCCCGCCGGCGTGCGAAGACAGCCCGCCACATCGTCGAAGCGAACCTCAGCGCGCTGGCGCTTGATCCCGTTTTCGTCGGGCCGGGTGCGCCTATACACGGCGCCGACCATTCTGCGGCCGCTTGCGATCGCGTCAGACACCTTCTTGCGATTGAGCGGCGACATGAGGTTCAGAATGTAGTTCGTATGCGCGGCGGCGTGCCACTTCACTGCGGTCGGCGCGTCCTCGATGAGGTCGGCGAAGGTCGAGTTTCGCGCTAATGGCCGCGAGATCCTCCACCAGATCCAGTTTCGCTTCGCCGTCGCGGTGATACCGGCGTGAGCCTCAATAAGCGCTGGGGGATGCCAGCTTGCCTGCGGACCCTCGGCGATCAGGGAAGCCGGGATGGGCTGGTCCCCGCGGAAGGCTATGAAAAAGACGCGCGGCCGCGACTGCGGAACGAAATGCACAGCGTCGATCACCGCCGCTCCGAACCTGTAGTCCAATTCGGTCAGCGCCGAAGCAAGGGCCGCGAAATCCCTTCCTTCGTGCGACGTCAAACATCCGTAGACGTTTTCAAGAACGATCGCGCGCGGCGCGCGTCCCTCTTGCGCCAGGCCCCGGATCAGTTTCCAAAAGGGCCAGAATGTGCCGGATCGGGTCGTGACCTTGTCGCGCTCGCGACCCAGTCCACGATAGCTTCCGGCGAGGGACAGGTCCTGGCACGGAAAGGACGCCCAGGCGAGATCGACCGTGCGGGCAGGAAGGTCCGAGAGCGTAAGGGCCGCAACATCCTCGATGCTTGATGTCTCCCGCGCCCCAGTTGGCCTCGTAGGTCTCGACTTTCATCCGATCGAAATCATTGGCGAACAGGCAGCGCCAGGACGTCGCCAAGGCCTGCGCGCGCCATGCCGCCGCCGGCGAAGAATTCGAGATAGGTGCGCTTGGCCATGTCCTCGACTGATTCCCGCGAGCGAGATTAAGCCGAACCACGCCAACGCGAAACAGAACTTCTGCCGCACTCAAGTTATTTGTGGACAGGATCGCCGCCAACTTGAAGAGTCATCGGCAGATTGTTCTCTATCTGTTCAACATAGCCGGTTAACGATCAGTTGCAAGGCTTCGCGCAGTCCGTTGAATTGAACCGCCGCTCTTTGCCGCTTGACCGCCGCCTCGGCGTTCTGCGTTATGGCCCCAATGACCAACTTCACCTTCCCCTTTCCCGCGCTCGTCTGCGACACCGGCGGCACCAACGTGCGCTTTGCGCTCGTCAGCGAACCTGGAGGCCGCCTTAGCGACATCGTCCATTTGCAGACCGGCGATTATCCAGGGCTGGCGGAGGCGATCGAGGCGGCCGTCCCGAGGCTCGGCGCCAGGCCGCGCTCGATCATCGCCTGCGGGGCGGGGCCGGTGGCGGGGCGCACGCTCAAGCTCACCAATGCGCCCTGGGTGATGGACGGCCCCGAGGCTGCGCGCCGCACCGGCCTCGCCCAAGGCTTGCTGCTCAACGATTTCGAGGCCCAGGCGCTGTCGTTGCCCACAATTCCTGAAGGTTGGGAGCGCCGTATCGGCCCGCTTAAATTCGGGGCCAAGGGTCCCCAAGTGATCCTCGGGCCCGGGACCGGGCTCGGCGTCGCCGCGCTGGTCGAGGCCGAAGGACGTTTCACTCCGGTTTCGTCAGAGGCCTGCCATATTGATTTTGGCCCGGTCCGGCCGGAGGAATTCGCGATCTGGCCGCATCTGGAGCGCGCACACGGGCGTATCACAAGCGAGAGCGTTATTTCCGGCGCGGGCCTCGCGCGCGTCCACCGCGCGCGCATGATCGCCAAAGGGGCGCCTGATCCGCATGTCGACCCGCCGGCCGTCACTGCGGCGGCGCTGGCTCGCCCCAACGGCGAAGAGGCGGCGAGTCTAAGGCTTTATTGGCATATCGTCGCGCGCTTCGCCGGCGATATGGCGGTGACGTTCGTCGCGACAGGCGGCGTGACGCTCTCCGGCGGCGTCCTGCCGAGAGTGGTGAATTTTCTTGACGAGACGGCGTTTCGCGAGGCCTTTGAAGCCAAGGCGCCGGTGGACGAACTCGCGAAGCGCATCCCGACCCGACTCGTCACGCGCGAGGACGCGGTGCTGGTCGGAATGGCGGCGATCGCCTCGACGCCCGACCGCTATGGGATCGATTTTGCGTCTCGAGCGTGGGTACAGGCGGCTGGGTGACGTCTAGCCGCGCTTTTGCCTTTTTTCTGAGGTTTGTGCGGGCGAATCGGGAGCGACTCAAGGTTGGTGCGTGTGACGGAAAAACGACTTGGAGCGTTGACGGCGAGCCTCCTCTTGACCGTGGGACTGGCTGGATCCGCCTATGCGGATTGCGGTTCCGACATGCAGAAGCTTGCCCAGGCGCGCAATGCGCAACTGGAAATCGTCAATAACTTTGCGAAGTCCTTCCATGGCAAGCCCATGGATCCAGAGGCGTTCTGCGGGAAATCCGGGGGTCTTGTTCGCGCCGAAACGGCGCTCATTGCGTATATGGAAAAAAACAAAGACTGGTGCTCCTTTCCGGATGAGGCAATCGCCCAGCTCAAGGAGCATCACGCGAAGAATACGCGTTCAGCTCCAAGGCCTGCACGGTCGCGGCGCAGATGAAAAAGATGAAGGAGCAGGCGGCGCAGGGCGGCGGCGCCGCCGGTCCGCAGGCCCAGCCGTTGCCCGCCGGACCTCTTTGACGGTCGCGTCGGAGCGGCCGACCAGCTTGCCGGACGCACGTCCGGCGAGTCTGGTGTTGCGTCTGACGCCGGACTTGGCGCTTCCCTTCGTTCAACTCGCGCGCCTCGATAGGCCGCCGGATGGCAGTTGCTGCTTGCGCCGTGTTGGCAGGCGACGGCCCTCGCCGGCCTCGCGCTTCATCGAGGACCGAACCTCTGGCATCTTGTTCTTTTTCTGGTCGGCGCGATCGCCATGCGCGGGGCCGGCTGCACCTACAACGATATTCTTGACCGCAAGCTCGATGCCGGGGTCGAGCGCACGCGCAATCGCCCCTTGCCGTCGGGTCGAGTGACGATCCGTGCGGCTGTGGCGTTCCTGGTCGCTCAGGCGCTGATCGGCCTCGCGGTGCTGTTGTGCTTCAACCGTTTCTCGATCTGGCTCGGGATCGCCTCGCTCGGCATTGTGGCGGTCTACCCGCTGATGAAGCGCGTGACCTCCTGGCCGCAGGCGGCGCTCGGCCTCGCCTTCTCTTGGGGCGCACTGATGGGCTGGAGCGCGACCTTCGCCAGTCTCGCGCTCGCGCCGATCCTGCTCTACGCGTCCGCTTTCGCTTGGACGATCGGCTACGACACGATCTATGCGCTGCAGGATGCGCGCGACGACGCGATTGTCGGCATCCGCTCGACCGCCCGCCTGTTCGGCCAGCGAGTGACGCTCGGCGTCGGCATCTTCTATGCCGCGACTGCGCGCGCTGGCGCTGGCGGCGATCGAAGCCGCGGGCGGGGGCGCAATCGCGCTGATCGGCTGGCTCGCCTTTGTGCGCGCATCTCGCCTGGCAGGTCGTCGCAAGTCGAAGGCGCGGACGCGGCGAAGGCGCTGAGCCTCTTTCGCTCCAACCGCGACGCGGGACTCATTCTGTTTGCGGGCGTCGCGCTGCAAGGGTGGCTGGGCTAGCGGGCTCCCTCAAGGGTCGCGTCGCGCTAGCCATCCCGGAGAACAGGGTTGCCGCGCGGCCCTCGCCTCACTATAGGTGCGCCGCTCAATTTTCCTCACCGCAACCGAAAGGCGCCAGTCCCAAATGGCCTTCCTCGCCGACGTCCTCTCTCGCGTTAAGCCATCCGCGACCATCGCGATGACGCAGAAGGCGCGCGACCTCAAAGCCAAAGGACGGGAAGTGATCTCGCTTTCGGTCGGCGAGCCGGATTTCGACACGCCCGACAACATCAAGCAGGCGGCGATCAAGGCGATCGAGCGCGGCGAGACCAAGTATCCGCCGGTGCTCGGCATTCCGCCGTTGCGCGAGGCGATCGCGGCCAAGTTTAGCCGTGAGAACGGCCTCGACTACAAGGCGACCGACACGATCGTCGCGACCGGCGGCAAGCAGATCCTCTACAACGCCTTCCTGGTCACCATGAACGAGGGCGACGAGGTCATCATCCCGGCGCCCTATTGGGTGAGCTATCCGGAGATGGTGGCGATCAACCGCGGCACGCCGGTCGTCGTGCCGACCACGATCGAGAACGGGTTCAAACTGCAGGCGGCGGATCTCGAGCGCGCGATCACGCCGCGCACCAAGTGGCTCGTGCTCAACTCGCCGTCGAACCCGTCGGGCGCGGCCTATACGGAGAGCGAGCTGAAAGAGCTCACCGACGTGCTGATGCGCCATCCCCATGTTTGGGTGCTGACCGACGACATGTACGAGCATCTCGTCTATGGCGACTTCAAGTTCACGACGCCGGCCCAGATCGAGCCGGGCCTGAAGGCGCGCACGCTGACCATGAACGGCGTCTCGAAATCCTACGCCATGACCGGCTGGCGCATTGGCTACGCCGCCGGGCCGACCGAGCTCATCAAGGCCATGGACATGGTGCAGGGGCAGCAGACCTCGGGCGCCTGCACGATCGCGCAATGGGCCTCGGTCGAGGCGCTGAACGGGCCGCAGGACTTCATGCCGGTGCGCCGCAAGGCGTTCGAGGAGCGGCGCGATCTCGTCGTGTCGATGCTCGGCCAGGCGAAGCATTTGCAGTGCCCGAAGCCGGAAGGCGCGTTCTACGTCTATCCGTCCTGCGCCGGCGCGATCGGCAGGAAAGCGCCGTCGGGCAAGGTGATCGAGAACGGACGAGGACTTCGTCACCGAGCTTCTGGACGCGGAAGGCATCGCCGTCGTGCACGGCACCGCCTTCGGCCAGGGCCCGAACTTCCGCGTCTCCTATGCGACGTCGCTCGAGCAGCTCGAAAAGGCGTGCAAGAAGATCCAGAAGTTCACCGCCGAGCTGAGGTGAGGGCGGGATCTGTCAATTTGTCCGTACCCGTCATTGCGAGCGCAGCGAAGCAATCCAGAGGATCGTAGGCGCCCCTAGGCCCTCGGATTGCTTCGTCGTTTCACTCCCCGCAATGACGACGCGGCCGATCCGATCGCCTTGCGCCTCACTCCATCCGCCGCTCGAGGCCGTCCAGCACCTGGTAGCACGGCAGCACCTGCGCGACGCTGGCGTTGGG
The DNA here is from genome assembly GCA_963762335.1 of uncultured Alphaproteobacteria bacterium. GTDB lineage: Bacteria > Pseudomonadota > Alphaproteobacteria > Rhizobiales > Beijerinckiaceae > Roseiarcus. The sequence continues at coordinate 33,372 of CAVXKU010000004.1, forward strand.
CTCGCGGCCCTCGCGGATCGCGGCGAAGAACTCGCGGTCCTGCAATTCGATGCCGTTCATGCTGACGTCGACATGGGCGACGTCGATCTTCTCGTCCTTGCCGGTGAAGAGATCGTCGTAGCGCGCGATGTAGGTCGCCGTGTCGCCGATGTAGCGGAAGAACGTGCCGAGCGGCCCCTCGTTGTTGAACGACAGCGACAAAGTGCAGATCGCGCCGTTCTCGGCTTTCAGTTGGATGCTCATGTCCATGGCGATGCCGAGCGTCGGATGGATCGGCCCCTGCAGCGCGTTGGCCTTCACGATCGGCGAGCGGCATTGGTAGGCGAAGAGATCGACCGTGTGCGCGGCGTGATGCCAGAGCAGATGATCGGTCCATGAGCGCGGCTGTCCGAGCGCGTTCATGTTGGTGCGGCGGAAGAAGAACGTCTGCACGTCCATCTGCTGGATATGGAACTCGTTCCTGAGAATGCGTTGGCGCACGAACTGATGGCTCGGGTTGAAGCGGCGGGTATGGCCGACCATGGCGACGAGCCCGCTTCTCTTCTGCGCCGCGACCACCGCTTCGGCGTCCGTCAAACTGTCGGCGAGCGGAATCTCGATCTGCACATGCTTGCCGGCCTTGAGGCACTGAAGCGCCTGCGCGGCGTGCATCTGCGTCGGCGTCGCCAGGATGACCGCATCGAGCCCCGGCAGCCTGAGGGTCTCGGCGAGATCGGTCGTGACATGGCCGACGCCATATTTCGCCGCCGCCTCCTTGGTCTTGTCGAGTTCGCGGCCGATGAGCGAGATCGTCTCGACCCCGTCGATCAGCTTGATCGCGTCGAGATGCCTAAGGCCGAAGGCGCCGGCGCCGGCGAGCGCGACTTTGAGGGTCTTGGTCATGAGGGTCTCCGACGGCGAGAGGTCGGCCGGACCGTCTTGCGAGGAGCGCGGTGACGAAGCAATCCATCCCGCGAGGCCTCGCGAAGCGGGCCGGGGGATGATCGCCGCTTCGCTCGCAATGACGGATGGTTGACCGAAAGAAGCGCTACGCCGCGTTCTCCAGAATGAGATGCCCGACCGCGGTGTTGGACGCCGGCACATGATAGAAGCGGTGCGCGACTTTCGGCTTTGCGCCGCCCGCGACGACATCCGCCATCGCCCCTCGCGCAACCAGCCACATCACGAGTTCGATGCTCTCGGACCCCGCCTCTCGGACGTATTCGATGTTGGGCGTCTTCGACAGTCCCTCAGGGTCATCGATCAGCCGGTCGAGGAATGCGTTGTCCCACTCCTTGTTGATGAGGCCTGCGCGCGGTCCCTGAAGCTGATGGCTCATGCCGCCCGTGCCCCAGATATGCACGTTGATGTCCTCGGGGTAGCTCATGATCGCGCGGCCGATCGCGCGACCGAGCGCCAGGCATCGCGCGCCAGATGGCACGGGGTGCTGCACGACGTTGACCGCGAAGGGGATGATCTTGCACGGCCATTCCTTGACCTCGCCGAACACGCAAGAGAGCGGCACGGTGAGGCCGTGGTCGACGTCGATCTCGTTGACCATGGTCAGGTCGAAATCCCGCTGGATCACTTCCGAAGCGATATGCGAGGCAAGCTCCGGGTCGCCAATGACAGTGGGTACGGGGCGCGCGCCATAGCCCTCATCCGCGGGATTGAATTCCGGCCCGGTCATGATCGCGAAGGTCGGGATCATCGCGAGACTGAAGGCGGTCGCGTGATCGTTGTAGACGGCGACAATCACGTCGGGCTTGTGCGCCTTCATCCATTGCTTGTCGAAATCATATCCGGCGAAAACGGGCTTCCAATACTCTTCCTTGGTCTTGCCGAGGTCGAAAGCGGCGCCGACGGCGGGGATGTGCGACGTGTAAAGAGAGGCGGTGATGCGGGCCATCGTCAAGCGTCCTTCCGCGGGCGCTGGGCGTCGCCGTGCTCTCCGATTTTGCGGTTTCCCTCGATCTTTCGGCCGCCCTTGATCATCATGTCGCGATACGCCTCCTCGGTCATGCCGGTCATACTGCCGGCCATCTGCTGGAAGCTCTTGCCGTCCGTCGCGCCGATCTTGGCCAGGAAATAGATGTTGCCGCCGAGTTCGATGCAGCGGTTGAGGTCGCGCGCGAGGACGGCTTGCTTCTGTTCCTCGCTCATCTTCCATTCGTCGAGATAAAGCCGTTCGTCGGCCTTGAAGCGGGCGCGGTTGTCGGCCTTCATCAGGGACATGCAGAACTGGTTAAGCCAGTAGCCTTTGCGCGACTGCTCGGCGTCGAAAACGGTCGTGCCGGGAATCTCGGCGAACGCTTTGTCGAGCGCCATGGTTCAGCGTCTCCTCTCCTTAAGGCCAATAGAGCCGCATCGGATTGTCGACCAGAAGCAGGTCCTGCAAATCGGCGTCCGGCGCGATATGGGGAATGAAGTCGACCAGAAGCCCGTCGTCGGGCATGGACCCCTTGAGGTTCGGATGCGGCCAGTCCGTGCCCCACATCACCCGGCTTGGGAATTCTTCGACCACCTTGCGCGCGAACGGAACCACGTCGCGATAGGCGTTCTTTTCACCGTTCAGCGCCGCCGGACCGGAGACCGACAGGCGCTCGGGACAGCTGACCTTGCACCAGATGTTCTCGTAATCGTCCATGAATTTGAGAAAGCGCGAGAACTCCGGACCGTCGACCGGTTTCGTCACGTCCGGCCGGCCCATGTGGTCGACAACGATGGTGGCCGGCAGTTCGGATAGAAAATCCGCAAGCTCGGGCAAGTCCGCCGCCTCGAAATAGACGACGATGTGCCAATCGTATTTGATAATGTGTTCCGTGATTTCTTTGAGTTCGTCGATCGGCGTGAAGTCGACCAGCCGCTTGATGAAATTGAAGCGCACCCCGCGCACGCCCGCTTCATGCAGGCGCTTCAGTTCCGCGTCGCTCACATTGCGCCGCACCGTCGCGACGCCGCGCGCTCTGCCCTCGCTCGAAAGCAGAGCGTCGACCATCGCGCTGTTGTCGGCGCCGTGACATGTGGCCTGCACGATCACGCTGCGATCGAATCCGAGGTGATCACGCAACGCGAACAATTGCGCCTTGCTGGCGTCGCAGGGCGTGTATTTGCGCTCGGGCGCGTAAGGGAACTGGGCCCCCGGCCCGAACACATGGCAATGCGCGTCGACCGCTCCGGAGGGCAGCGAAAAGCGAGGCTTGCTCGGCCCCTCGTACCAGTCGAGCCAGCCCCTGGTCTTTTCGAACGGCCCGGTGACGGGCTTAGCCGTGGCGTTCACGTCTCACACGCCTTTCAGTCGACATATTTGAGCCCCGCCTTTTCGAGCGGTTCGCGCATCTTGTACATGTCGAGACCCAGCACGCCGGCGGCGAGTTTGGCGCGCTTGTCGCCCTCGTTGGCCTCGCGCGCCGCCGCCGCCTCGGCGGTCCTGCCCGCCCATTCGGCCGGCACGACCACCACCCCGTCGTCGTCGGCGACGATCGCGTCGCCCGGGTTCACCGCCGCGCCGGCGCAGACCACGGACACATTGACCGAGCCCAGCGTCGCCTTCACGGTGCCCTTCGCGCTCACGCATTTGCTCCAGACGGGAAAGCCCATCTCGGTCAACGTTTTCACGTCGCGCACGCCGGCGTCGATGATGAGCGCCCTGGCGCCCCGCGCCATGAAGCTCGTAGCCAGAAGGTCGCCGAAATAGCCGTCCGTGCAATCGGCGGTGATCGCGGCGACGACGATGTCGCCGGGCTCGATCTCACCGGCTGCGACATGCATCATCCAATTGTCGCCGGGATGCAGGAGAACCGTCACAGCGGTTCCGGAAACGAGCGCGCCCGGGTAGATCGGCCGCATATAGGGCTTCATCAGTCCGACCCGCCCCATCGCCTCGTGCACGGTCGCGACGCCATAGCGCCCGAGCGCCTCGACCGCGGCGCGGTCGGCCCGTGCGACCTTGCGCCTGACGACGCCGAATTCGGTCATCATCTCTCCTCCCGCCCCGCGCGGCGCCTCGCGGAGGCGCGGATCCAGCCGTGGACTTCATAGTCCTGATGCCGACGCTGACGCAACGCTAAGGGTGGGAGCGCCCGAAATCGTGCGACACGCCCGTGCGAAACACGCCGAAACTTCAATTGTATTGCGTCCCCTGCGCGGATTTGGCGCGGCTTGGACGCAACAATCGCCGCGACGCCGGGCTGCTCCTAGAACCGCACGGTGAGCGTCGCCTTGCCGGAGTTCTCGTTGGCGCCGCCGGCGTACTGGCCGGAATAGGCGATTCCGAGGATCGCGCTCGGTCCGATCGCATAATTGACGCCGAGTTCGGTGACGAAAGCGTTGCGCGCAATCGGCGAGCCGGCGAGCGCGAAGGCGCTTCCACCTGGCTCAAATGCCAGGCTCGATAGCGGCGTGACGTCGCCGAACGCATACCGCCACCCCAGCGTCGCTTGCGCGGTGAGGCTGCCCATCAGGATGTAAGAGCCATGCGCGCCAAGCGTCGTGTAAGTGGTGTCGAAGCTCGTCGATCCGCTCATCGCCGCAAGACCCGACTCGCTGACGCCGCCTCCGACGTGGACATAGGCGACGTTGGCGAAGGGCTCGAGTGCTGCCGGGCCGAAGGCGAAGCTGCGCGCCCCCTCGGCGAAGGCTTGCCATGTCTTGTCGGCATAGCTGCCGTTCTGCGCGCCGCCGAGGCCAACGGCGGTCACCTGCCGCGACGTGTCGATGTCGTTCCAGGTGAAAGCGCCGCCGCCGCGCAAAGCCCAAGCGCCGTTCTGCCAGCCGCCGTAGAGCGCGAAATGATAGCTGTCGCTCGAACCCGACGCCGGGATGTTCACGGAATTGAAGCTGGAATGCGAATAGCCGCCGGCGAAGCCAAGGCGCCACATGCGATTGAAGGTGACATCGACGCCGGAGATCACGCCACCGATCGAGTCGTTGGTTCGCGCCACATTGCTGTTGCCTCCGAGCGAGCCCCACCCGCCAAGCCCCTGCGCCCACACTGCGTAGACGGGCCCCAGCGGCGCGACGATGGCGGGCGCCTTCTTGGTCGGCAGCGCGGCGATTGCTGGGGCGGCCGGCGCGTCCCCCGCATAGGACAGCACGCTGTCGGGGTCAGCGGCGGGGCCAATTGGAAAATCCTGACGCAGCCGGTCGAGCATGGCGTCGCGGAGAAAATGCGATTGCTCGGAGAGGACGCCGGCCGCGCTCGCGTGGACCGAAGCGTTGCTGAGGCTCGAAAAAGCGGCGCGGGCTTCTGCCGTGGATGCGCCGACCACCTGCTGCCAAGCCAGGCTCGAGGTCGCGGAATCGAGCGCATTCGCCACCGCGGCCTCGTTGGGCGTCGACGCGAGTTCCGCGAAACGCTCGGCGCTGCGCGAGGTGGTCAGGTAGCCGTTGAAGCCATCCTCGCTGAGGGTGAAGTTGATGAACGGAAAATCCGCGATCGCGAGCGTCGGCTCTGCGACCGTGAGACCGCCAGCGGTCGTCAGGATCGTGTAGGTCTTGCCCGGGACGACGGGCGACGCGGCAGTGTTGTACCGCTCGACCTCGAACGTCGAGCTTTCGATCGTCGCTGTCTCGCTGACCTCGATCTGGTCGCTTCCATTGCCGTTGATCTGAACCTGGTATTCGGAATGAGGCTCCATTTCGAGAGGGCCGACAATATGCAAAGTCCCGATCGAATTGCCCGGTTCGATCTCCCCGCCCTTGTTGTCGACATTGCCAACGATGCGGCCATTTCCTCCGAGGCTCGCCAGGGACCTTATTTCGACATTGCCGCTGGTCACGACGCCATTCACCGTAATCCGGCCGTCAAGTCCAGTAACCTCGGGGCTGGTCACGCTGCCGTTCACCGTAATCGCGCCGCCGCCAATAACGATGACTCGTTTGCTGATTACCGCGCCGTCCACCGTGAGGCGTCCTTCAGGCACAAAGACGTTGCCACGATTTTTTCCGCCGTCGCTCAACTCGATGCGCCCGGTGGTCGTGAGGTTGCCGCTGCCGAACTTGTAGAAGTCGCCGGAGCCCGTCATGTCGCCTGTATAGGCGCCATCGAAATTCTGCCGGAATCTGACTTCCCAATTGTTTGTGATCTGCCCTTGCAGGCTGTCCGACGTTCCAGAAAGAATACCATCGCTAACACTAGTACCGCCGGTGTAGGAGTTCTTGCCCGACAATGTGAGTCCGGCGCTGCCCGTCTTTACGACGCTGCCAGGACCGGTGATTGAACCCGCGAATTCTGCGGCTCGCTTCGTGTCGACGAAATGGAGGACGGACGGGCCGAAAAAGGTGACGTCGCCGTTGATGGCGTTGGCGGCGCCCCGTAGCTCGCCGGCGAAGATGTTGGTTTGCGCGTAGGCGTTGGCGCCATTGAGGATCAACGTTCCAGGGCCGAGTTTATTGAGCGTGCCGCCGGTGACTGGCCCGTTCAGCGTCACAGTGAAGTTCCGGGGCTCGATGAGGTGGGCGTCGACGAGCACGGAGCTGTTTGCGCCAGTCAAGACAAGAGGTCTCGAGGAGACGACATCGTCTTTCAGATCATCATTCATGACGATCTCCAACGTCCCGTCCGACAGGAAGACGGGAGCGCCCGCTTTTCCCAATTCGGCGTCGGATTCAACGAAGAGCGTCCCGGCCATAATCCTCGTACCGCCGGCATACGTGTTGACGCCGCTCAGCTGGAGCGTGCCCAGGCCGGTCTTGATAAACTGGCCGCTCCCCGCAATGGACCCGCTCCAGTTGATCGGATTAGCGAGAACGTCGACGCCGCCGCCCTTGCCGATAAGCAAGAGGCTTCGGTCGATCGTGATCGGACTCGGCGTGGTGATTGAGCTTCCCACGGAGCCGCCATTGACAAGGATATCCTGATCAGCCGCCCCAAGGCTGCCTCCGGTCGTAAATCGCAATGTCCCGCCCGTGATGCTTGCGCCTTTGAAAGTATTGACGCCGGACAGCGTCAGGTCGCCCGGGCCCGATTTGGTCAATTGAACGCCCGAAAGCCTGAACTCCCCCGCGTCAATCGTGACGTTCGCCGGCACAGAAGGAAGCGGAGCCGTCAGCGTGATGTCCGACGTCAAGGCGATCGTCGTTTCGATGCCCGCGGCTTTGCTGATCGCGCTGGCGAGTTCAGCCTGGGTGTCGACGTTGATCGTCTCGGCAAAAGCTGAAAGCGCCAGCGACGAAGCGCCGGTTCCGAGCAGCGCGATCAGCGCCAGGCGGGAGGTCGATGTGGAAAGCCGCGTGCGGCGACCTGCGCCGGTCTCAACGACCGAACGCGCGGCGAGACTCGAGCGAAAAACGATCCCGACCGCCATGCTTGCCCCCAGTTTTTCGCCCCGTTCTGCTTTTTGACGCGGAGCTTGCCCAGCCTTCACGAAACGGTGATTTTGCCCTGCCCGAAGGTATAACAACGCAATTGCCGGCGCCGCAACCGCGTTACATTAGGCGGCACTGCATTTCGCGTGGTGTGTCGAGCGCGACGGATCGCGGAAGAGAGACCAGGGCCGCCCCGATCTTGCAGGCCATCGCTCGGAAAGTGCGCACGCGTCTGCGCCATGCGGTAGGCGGCGCGGATTGCCCCGCGAACACGCGGGAGGTCGATTTTTCGGAAGCGGTTCGCACGATCTCGAAGACCTCATCCTGAGGAACGCTGCCGAAGGCGGCGTGTCTCGAAGGATGCTCCAGCTCTGAGGCGCCAGCAGTGCGGGAGTGTTCCCTTCGCCGAGGCTCAGGGCAGGCCCTCGAGGCCGCTTCGCGGCGCCTTGAGGCACGAGGGGGAGCTGCCGGAGGTTTTCGCTTCTGGCGTTAAATGATTGATATATAACAAGGAGTTTTTTAAGTTCGCTATTTGTTCTTGACGGGATGGCAAGTGGCGCTATAATGAATTTCCGAAGCCGGCTGACGCCGCAGGACATCGCCCAATGGACAGTCGTAAACTTGCGAGGGACCAAGAACCGGATGACTGCGGTTGCGACGCGACGCCGACCGCCCGCTTCCGCCGAACAATCGCTGAGAGGACGGCAAGGTGTTCGTCGACCTTGATTTAACGGGCAGTGCGATGGGCTTCAGTGAAGACATGCCGCTGGCCAAACTCATGGCTGGCTGGCGCGTCATTGCCGAGAGGGACGGGCGCGGGCGTTTGAGAGTTCTCCACAACCCGCCGCGCGAGATGGAGACAGCGGCCAAATTTTTTATTTAAATCGCCCGTAACCCATTGAAAAGGCTCAATTCGAAAAAATAAACGCTAGTAAACGTCAGCATTTTTACTAGCGTTTACTAGCGTTTAAGCGCTTTTATTGGCGTTTATTGACAGTTTGATTTGTGAAGGATTCGCCTTGTGGTTGTACCTGCGGGTCTTCGCCAGGGGCGAGATGCCGGGGACGACCGCGCTATCGGCCTCTCGGCCTTCAGCGCCTTGTCGAGGCGTGGATAGACCCGCCGCGCATTGCCTTCGTAGACCTTGTGGCGGTCCTCGGGGCTGAGGTTCCCGGTCGCGTCGACGTAGCGCTTTGTGTCGTCGTAGTGAATGGCCGGTCTCGGGGTCGATTCCCCGCACCGCCCCGATCATTTCGCTCGCGAACAGGATGTTGTCGACCGGGATCACCTTGGTCAGGAGATCGACGCCCGGCTGATGATAAACGCAGGTGTCGAAGAAGACGTTCCTGAGGAGCTGCTCCCCGAGCAGCGGCTTCTTCAGTTCCTGCGCGAGCCCGCGATAACGGCCCCAGTGGTAGGGCGCGGCGCCCGCCGCCGTGGGGAATGACAAACCTCAGTGTCGGGAAATCCTTGAACAGCGCTCCTTGAATGAACTGCATCACCGCCGTCGTGTCGGCGTTGATGTAATGGGCGCCGGTCGTGTGGAAGCAGGCATTGCAGCTGGTCGAGACATGGACCATCGCCGGGATGTCCCACTCCACCATCTTCTCGTAGATCGGATACCAGTGCCGGTCGGTGAGCGGCGGGCTCGTCCAGTGGCCGCCCGAGGGATCGGGGTTGAGATTGATGGCGACGAAGCCGTAGTCCCTGACGCATCTCTCGAGTTCGGGAATGCAAGTCCTCGGATCGACGCCCGGGCTCTGCGGCAGCATCGCCGCGCCGATGAAATTGTCGGGGAACAACTCTGAGACGCGGAAGCAGAGTTCGTTGCAGATCGAGGCCCAGGTCGAGCTCACCGCGAAATCGCCGATGTGATGGGCCATGAAGCTGGCGCGGGGGCTGAAGATCGTCAGATCGCATCCTCGCTCCCTCATGAGGCGCAGCTGATTCAATTCGATCGACTCGCGAAGCTCGTCATCGCTGATCTTCAGCTCTGCCGCCTTGGGCGCGGAGGCAGGGTCTTTGATGCCGGCGATCTGCCGGTTGCGCCATGCCTCGAGCGCCTTAGGAGCCGTAGTATAGTGTCCGTGGCAATCGATGATCATGCGCAAGCCTCCCATCGAAGACCTTAGGCGCGTTTCTAGCGCGTGGGGAGATGCCGGTGAAGCGGGCGCCTCGACGGAATGCGGCCACGCGGGATTGGCGGCCTATCGAGGGCTCTCAGAAGGGATTCCAGGTCGCCCGTTGCGTAAACTTGAGGTAGTTGAGATTGACTCCCAGGCGCCACCCGAGGCCGGTGCGGATCGGAACCACGACGACTCCCTTTGCGCCGACCGCGGTGAACCCCAAGCCTCCGATAAAATAGGCGGAGCCGTCCAACCCGCCGAAGCGATCAAAAATCGCTCCCGTTTCCGGTAGATTGTAGACCAGCATCATCGTTCGATCGCCGTCAGCTCCGGCGTCAAAACCAATCGATGGTCCTTGCCAATAGATCCGCTGGTTGCCGGCGTTGCGCGTATACATTTTTCCTTCGCCGTATCTGAGGCCGCCTACGAACGCGCCGGAGGCCTCCTGACCAAGAATATACGCATTCGGTAGACCCCAGCGATGGGCGGCTTCCTGAACTCCCTGGGCCAATCCACGCGACACGCTGCCAAAAAACCGCTGGCCATTGTCAACGATTTCGTCAGCGGAAAACGGAGCGGGCGCGTCGGCTTTCGCCGGCGCCGCGAAGGCGACCACACCGGTCGCCGCGACGGTCAGAAGCTCTCGGCGCGAAAAATTCCTCATTGCGACATCCTTCGAGACGGCCGGGCCACTCGCGTTGGTGCGGAGCACGGAGACGCTTACGGATGGTCAATCATCACCCAGTCGAGTTGACAGAAAATTAACAATGGTCGGCTTTTGCCAGGCAGGGCCGCACCGAGCGGGGCTCGGGGAGGAATGTGCGGCCCGTAGAGCCTCGTCGACCTTCCCGCGATCGGGCTCGCGCTACCGATCGAATCCGGACCGCCCTCGGCGATGGCTGTGTCTAGTCCAGGACTTGGACGATGCGATTGGAGTTGAGGTCCACAATCGTGCGACGGCCGTTGACGATCGCCGTCCCGTAGCCGGGCCGATCTGAGATTGGAGCAGGACGGACATCGCTTGGAAGCGTCTGGCCTCGGCTCGGATCTTGAGAGATCGTGACGCGCGGACCAGCGCCTACAGCCCCATAGTCCGGGGCGGAGAAAGTCGATTTGCCGGACTTGGCGGCGGGAGGCATTGCCCCCGGGGGGCCGAAGACGCCGCGGAGCGCCCCGGGCTGGTCCTGGGCGAAACTTACAGATGCGGTCGACAACATGACGAAAAGAGACAAACCGAGTGAGCGCATGATGCCTCTCCACTGCGCGACCCCCGATCGACGCGCAAGCGCCACGGCGCCGACCTTTAAGGGAGGACTGCAACTACAACTTATCAGGCCGACCTGAGGAAAGCCAGAAGCGCTCCCCCAGTTGGCGACCAATCAGAGATGCGAGAGCCACACGTCAAGGACTGCGCAGCGCTGCTCGTCGAGCACCACTCTCAGGCCCTCGGCGACGGCGGTCTCCACCTCGTGCGGACGCTTGACGATTCGAGCGTAAGCGCCGCCTGCCGCTGCAGCGATGCCAGAGTAATCCGGCGGTGGATCGAAGCTCAGATCCAGATCCTCGGCCCGACTGGCGAAACCGTCCGGATGAACGGCGAGGGCTGAGAACCTCGGCGCCTTCCAGCCACGATTGTTGTAGATAATTTGCAGGAACGGAGTGCGGTAACGACGCGCCATCCAGTGTACGGTCGACGGGGCGGAAAACATGTAGGAGCCGTCCCCGGTGAGGGCGACGACAGTTTTGCCGGGCGCGGCCAGTTTCATGCCGATCGCCGCGCCGCCGGTCCAGCCCAGCGAGCCGCCGCCGCTCGCGAACATCGTGCCCGGACGCTCGCGCGCCATGTGATCGCAGATCGCCGGATAATTGGTGATGCCTTCATTGAGCACAATCGCTTCAAGCCCCACCTGACGGCGCACGCAGGCGGTCAGATATTCCGGCGTGATGACGTCTTCGCTTGGCGCCTCGAGGCGATCGAGCCGGGCCTTCCGCTCTCGGGAGCGTTCAGAATAGTGATGGCGCCGGCGTTCGGCGGCTGCTCCGTCGATCTCGAGGCTATCGAGGCGGGCGTTCAATTGCGCGAATGCGGTAGCCGCATCGGCTCGGAAGCACTGCCGCGCTTTGATCGACCATAGCGGGGTTGATTGCTTGAGTGGATCAACGTCGATAATGGCGATCGCGGCTCCGTCACTCGGCTTGCTCACCGTAGGTATCCAGGGCACGTCGCTATCGACGACCAGTATGAAATCGGCCTCGGCCAGGGCGCGATTCTGGAACGGATGGTTCCATTGATTGCCTTGGTACAGAGGATCGCTGTGCGGATAGTTGACGTAACTCGGCACGGACTCCAGTACGCCCACACCGAGCCGGCCGCAGAAGCGAACGAGCTCGGTCACAGCGGCGGGATTGCGGCCGATAAACGAGGTGACGATGAGCGGCCTCGCAGCCGTTTGAATGGCGTCGACGAGGCTCGCGATAGCGCCCTCAGCCAGCGGAATCGGCGCGATCGGCGGCCACTCAGCGCCGTCAATCGCAATGCTCTTGGCCTCCGCTTCCATCACTTCGCGGGCGCCGACGAGATAGACCGGTCCGTTGGGATCGCTGTGAGCGAGTTGCAGCGCTCGATGCACGAGTTGCTTCACGTTGCCCGCGTTGCGAAGCTCATTGTCGTATTTCATGTATTGGCGGACAATGCCGCGCTGATCGGGCACGTCCTGAATCCATTGGATGAATTCGTTCCGGCTGCCGGTCGCCTCGCCCTCCTGCGTCGCCGGCGAGAGGCCGGCGAACACGAACACCGGAATGCGCGCTTTCGCGGCGTTGTGGACCGCTCCACCTAGCGACTGCGTGCCGCAGTCGACATGGACGACGACGGCCTGGGCGCGCCCGGTCAATTGCGCGTACCCATGGGCGCAGGTCATCGCGACCATTTCGTTTGGACACGTGACAACGGCTGGGATCGGCCGGCCTAAGGACCGTGCTTCGGCAATCGCCTCGATGAGAGCCGGATGATCGCTGCCAAAATTGGCGAAGATGTAGGCGACGCCCGCTTCCTGCAGCGCTTCGAGCAATGCCGCGCTCGCGGTATACATTCAATTCTGCTCCGGATCCTGCGCACCGTTTGGCCGAGCGCTCGACCGCGCGAGTCCAATCGATGGAACGGTTACCGCCCGGGATTTTGGCTCCTGAATTTTGCGGCGAGCTGGTCGGCGCCTCGCGCCAGTAAGCCGATGTCGGAGCCGACGGCGGCGAACAGGCAGCCGCGGTCGATATAGTGCTGGGCCAGTTCCGCATCGCCGGTCAAAATTCCAGGCGCGGCTCCGGCGTTCTTGATGCGCGGGATCATATCGTCGATGATCTTGATGACATCGGGATGGTTCGGTTGGCCGAGATAGCCGAGCGCGGCGGAAAGGTCGCCCGGGCCGATGAACACGCCATCGACGCCTTCGACGCTCGCGATCTTTTCAAGGTTATCAAGTCCGAGCTTTGTCTCCACCTGCAACAGAAGGCAGATCTCGGCGTTGGCCGCCGCGTGATACCCCTTGATGCGGCCATAGCGTGACGCGCGCGCCTGGCCCGCGAAGCCGCGGAACCCTCCGGGGGGTAGCGAACGGACATGACCGCGCGCCGCGCCTCCTCCTCCGTTTCGACATAGGGGATCAGAAGCGACTGCGCCCCGACGTCGAGCAGACGCTTGATGATGACGGCGTCGTTCCAGGCTGGCCGGACGACGGGATGCGCCGTTCCGCCGCTCATGCGCCTGAAGCTCGGAGAGCACCATCGGCAATTCGTTCGGCGCGTGCTCGGTGTCGAGCACAATCCAGTCGAATCCGGCGTCCGCGAGGACTTCGGCCGCCAGATGGCTCGACAGGCTGTGCCACAGGCCGAGCTGCAATTTGCCGGACTTGAGCGCGTGTTTGAAAGGGTTGTGAAGCGTATCCATTTGAACCGTCCTGCCTAGTGAATTTCGGGTCTGGCGTGGGCGCGCCGCGCTCAAGAAAATCGAAGTCGCACCCCTCATTGGCCTGGCTCACATGCTCGGAGAACAGGCGCCCGTAGCCGCGTGCGTAGCGAGGCGGCGGCTTCCGCCATGCCGCGCGGCGCCGGTCGAGCTCCTCATCGCTCACCTGCATGCTCAGGCGCCGTCCGGGGATGTCGAGCTCGATGACGTCGCCGTCGCGCACCAGAGCGAGCGGACCGCCGATAAAGGATTCCGGCGCGACATGCAGGACGCAGGCGCCGTAGCTCGTGCCGCTCATGCGCGCGTCGGAGACGCGAACCATGTCGCGGACGCCCTTGGCCAGCACCTTTTTCGGGATCGGCAACTGACCCCATTCCGGCATGCCCGGCGCTCCGATCGGCCCGGCGTTCTTAAGCACCAGGACCGAATTCTCGTCGACGTCGAGATCCGGATCGTCGATGCGGGCGGCCATGTCGTTATAATCCTCGAAGACGACCGCCTTTCCCGCGTGCTTGTGCAGGCGGGATTCGGCCGCGGGCGGTTTGATGATCGCCCCGTCGGGAGCAAGGTTGCCGCGCAGCACGGCGAGGCTGTCGGACGCGACCAGCGGATTGTTCAGGGGCCGAATGACGTCTTCGTTGTAGATCGTCGGCCCGCTCGACATTGTCGCCGATCGTCGCCCCGTTCACCGTGCGTGCGCCGGTCTTCAGCCTGCCTCCAATCGCCAATTGCTTGAGCACCGCGGGCAGGCCGCCGGCGTAGTAAGAAGTCCTCCATGAGATAGGCGCCGGAGGGCCGGATGTTGGCGAGCAGCGGCGTCTCCCGCGCGATTCTGTCGAACGCCTCCATGTCGAGCTTCGAGGCCCGCGCGCCGCGCAAGCGCGATCAGATGCACGACGGCGTTGGTCGAGCCGCCGATCGCGAGGACCGCGGACACGGCATTGTGGATCGAATCCTCCGTGATCAGATCGGACGGCTTGAGATCGTCCCAGACCATGTCGACGATGCGCTTTCCCGTGCGCGTCGCCATCACCGCATGGCGCGAGTCGGCGGCAGGGATCGAGGCCGCGCCCGGCAACGTCATGCCGAGCGCCTCGGCGGCGCTGGTCATCGTCGAGGCGGTGCCCATCGTCATGCAGTGACCGGGCGAGCGCGCGATGCCGTGTTCGATCTCCTCCCAGTCCTCGTCGGTGATCGTGCCGGCGCGCAATTCCGCCCAGTATTTCCAGACGTCGCTGCCGGAGCCCAGCGCATTGCCGCGCCAAGAGCCGCGCAGCATCGGGCCTGCCGGCATGAAGATCGCCGGAAGGTTCATCGAGATCGCGCCCATGAGCAGCGCGGGCGTGGTCTTGTCGCAGCCGCCCATCAGCACGGCGCCGTCGGCTGGATAGGAGCGCAAAGCCTCCTCCGCCTCCATCGCCAGAAAGTTGCGATACATCATGGTCGTCGGCTTCTGGAACGGCTCGGACAAGCGTCATCGCCGGCAATTCGACCGGAAAGCCGCCCGCTTCCCACACGCCGCGCTTCACCTCCTCGACGCGCTGCTTGAAGTGGGTAGTGGCAGGCGTTGATGTCGCTCCAGGTGTTGATGATCCCGATCACCGGCTTGCCGGCGTAATCGGAGCGTTCGTAGCCCATCTGCGCGGTGCGCGAGCGATGGCCGAAAGAGCGCATGTCGTTCACGCCGTACCAGCGATGAGAGCGAAGATCTTCCGGGCGCTTGCGGGCCATTGTCGAACTGTCCTTTTCTCGGATTGGGCTGAGAGGTGATCCTACATCAAGCTCGGCAGGTAAAGCGCAATGGAGGGAAACGCGATCAAGATCACGAGACGCAGCATGTCGGTCGCGATGAACGGCAGGACGCCCTTGAAGATGGTGGCGAAGCTCACGTCTTTGACCGCCGTCTTGATGACGAAGACGTTCATGCCGACCGGCGGATGGATCAGGCCGAGTTCGACCGTCATGACGATGATGATTCCGAACCAGATCGGGTCGAAGCCAAGCGCCGTCACGACCGGGAAGACGATCGGCACCGTCAGAATGATCATCGCCATGGCGTCCATGAGACAGCCGAGCGCGAGATACATGAGCATGATGAGCGCGAGCACGCCGTAGCGGCCGACGCCAAGGCCGGTCAGGAATTCGGTCAGTTTCTGCGGGGTCTCGGTGACGGTGAGGAAATAGCCGAACAGGAGGGCGCCGATCAGGACGGTGAACACCGCGGCCGCGGTCCGCGTCGCCTGCAGGAGCGCCGCGAGCACGCCGGCAGGTTTGAGCTTTCCTCGCGCGACCGAGATCAGAAACGCGCCGCACGCGCCCACTCCGCCCGCCTCGGTTGGCGTGAACAGGCCGCCGTAAAGCCCGCCGATCACAAACCCGAACAGCGCGAGCGCTGCCCAGACGTCTCGCAGCGATCGGAGCCGCTCGCTCCAGTCGCTGCGCGGGCCAGCGGGCAGAAAGCCCGGCCGGACAATGCCGATGGCGGCGATGGTCATCATGTACATCGAGACAGCGAGCAGCCCGGGAAGGATGCCGGCGATGAACAGCTTGCCGATGTCCTGCTGGGTGATGAGGCCATAGACGGCGAGCACGGTCGAGGGCGGAAAGATCGCGCCGAGCGTGCCGCCAGCGGCGATCACCCCGGCGGCGAAGGATTGCGGATAGTCGTATCGCCGCATCTCGGGATAGGCGACGGTCGCAAAGGTGGCGGCGGTCGCGACCGACGAGCCGCTGATCGCGGCGAAGCCCGCGCAGGCGGCAATCGTCGCGAGGCCAAGCCCGCCACGCCAATGGCCAATGAAACTGTTCGCGGCGCGGAACAATTCACGACTCATGCCGGAGGCGGACACGAAGGCGCCCATCAGCAGGAACATCGGGATGACGCCAAACGTGTAGTCGGTGACGGTCCGCATCGAGGTCTGCCCGACCATTTTCAGCGCGGGCGCGAGGCCCACGATCGCGGCATAGCCGACGACGCCGACGAGCCCCATCGCCATGCCCACGGGAACCCGGAGCAGAATCAGCCCGAACAAAGCGACGAAGCCGAGCGCGGCCGCCGCGTTGGAACTCATCGCCCTCGCCTCATTCGACGGCCTTGGCGATCGGTTCGGCGTTGAGCTTCTCGGGGTGGAAAATAAGCCGCCAGGTGCGCACGGCGATGAGGATGACGGCGGACACGTCGCCCGCCCAGGCGACGGCGAAGAACGGCCAGGTCGGCAGATGAAGATCGTAGGTGAGGACATGGTCCGCTCGCGTCGAGCGCACTTTGTCGAACAACATGACCGTCTGGACCGTCACGACGAACAGCAGCACGAGCGTCGCGAAGACGTCGATTACGCGTTTGCCGCGCGGGCCAGCCGCCGCCCACACAAGGTCGACGGTGATGTGGCCGCCGCGATAGCTGGTCGCGGCGATGCCCCAGAAGATCAGGATGCCGAGCAGCAGGCGGCCGAAATCGTAGGAATCGGGAATGGATGTGTTGAACAGATAGCGGAGCACGACCGAGGCGAAAATGTCGATGGCGACAATGCCGATGAACGTAGCGGCGGCGAGCTCGATGCCGTCGATAAACCGATCCATCAGATTGCCGGTCATTCCCGCGCCTCGCCAACGCTCCGTAGCGCTCATGGACCGGCGCTATATTTGGCGATACTGGCGTTGAGTTCGGCAAGCGCGGCGTCAGGATCGGCGCCGGCCTGCTTGACCGCCGCCGCCCAGCTTGCCTTGAGCGGCTCCACCGTCGCGCGCCACGCCTCCATCTGGTCGGGCGTGAGCTTGGTAAGCTCGTGAGTCGGATCGGCCCTCATCTTGTCGCGGCCGGCGGATTCGAAGTCGCCCCATGGGCCGGCAATCTTAACCGCCCAATCGGTCGAGCAATGATCGTCCATAACCTTCTTCTGCGCGGGACTCATCGACTCGTATTTGTCTTTGTTCATCGAGAAGGTGAACACGGTCGTATAGAGCGGCGCGTCGATGTGGTGCTTCACCACCTTGTCGATGCCGAACAGATAGAGCGAGCCCCAGGGGAAGGTGATGGCGTCAGCGACGCCGCGCTCGAGAACCTCTCGCGCCTCTGGAGCCGAAGCCTGAACATTTGTGCCGCCGAGCTTCGTGACAAGTTCAGCGATCGTGCTCTGAGCCGGACGCACTTTAGCGCCCCGCAGGTCTTGCGGCAGAACGATCTTCTTGCGCGAGTGCAGCGCGCCTGGATCGTGGATGAAGGCGAAACAGAAATGCGTGTCCTTCATCTCCGCCGCTGCATATTTGCGATACCAGGAATCGAGCGCTGCGGTGCCCTTGCGCGCGTCGCCGAACATGAACGGCATTTGGCCGATGGCGATGATCGGGAAGCGGCCCGGCTGATAGCCTGGGTTGACGTAAGTGACGTCGGCAATGTCGTCGCGCGCCATGTCGTAATGATCGAACGCTTTGCCGAGCTGCTCTGCGGGAAAGACGGTGATCTTGATCGTGCCGCTCGAGGCTTTGGCGATATCCTCGCCCCACGCTTTGGCCGCACTCGTTAGCGGGTGCGCGGGCGGGACCCAGAGCGAGAGCCTGAGGTCGACCTCCTTATCTTCAGCGAGGGCCGGAGCGACGAATCCGAGGCAAAAGAACGAAGACGAGCGCCTGGGCCACCCAGGATCGGCGAATGGCCGAAAGAAGCGCTCGAATCGCGCCGGGCTTGCTCAAACTCGCCATGTCTCCTCCCAAGAGCGCATCGTTTGTCGGATCATCTCGCAGGCCTCAGCGCGGATCGTCAAGCGCGGGCGTCGGGAGCGCCGTTGAGCCGGCCTCAAACCTTTCTGTTCTTCGCGTCCCAGTTGCGCTCAAGATTGGCGATCAGCGCCGGGCTGAAGTGACAATAGGCCTGCTCTCGCGCGTAGACCGAGGCGTAGCGCCGAAATAGGTCGAGAGACTCTTGGCCAACCCGGAAGGCGCGCCGATTGCCGATGGCGCTGACGGCGCCGGAGCTCGTAAGCCCTTCGACGACGCCGTCGACCGCGGCGTCCATCTCGGCGGCAGGCGCGATCTCATCGCAGATGAGGCGCCCCTCCGGACTGTCGCACTTCAGTCTCCGCTCATAGAGGATGGCTTGCCGTGCGATGCGGTCACCAACGAAGCGGGGAAGGCGCAGATTCGCGAAGCCGGGAATGATTCCTTCCTTGCGCGCGGGTAGGGTCAGGAACGCGTCCGACGCGGCCAGAACATAGTCCATGCACAGAAGGGCCTGGCAATGGCCGCCGATAGCGAATGTATCAACCGCCGCGATCCATAGCTTTTCGACGCCACGCCCGTTCACGTCATCGGGGACGCTCTCCGGGGAGGCGACGCCGCGCAGGATCTTGTGCACGTAGCCGAGGTCACGAATCAGGAACCAGAGGTAGGGAATCTTGCCGAGATAGAGGTGGGTGAGATTGATGCCCGCGCCAAAGATGCGCTGGCCCCGATATTTCTCATTGTCTACCGTGACGCCGCGCATGACGGCGATCTCAGTCGTCCGATCGAGCGTCGCGACGTCAACCGCGAGTTCAGTCTCTGCAAGGGTCGTGTCGTCCTCAGCGTTGAGGAAGCGCGGATTGATCATGTCGAGATGGACGGCCTTGCCCTTTCGCGTGAGGCGCGCGGCGCCGAGATCGAGCGAGCCGCGCGCGGCGAACTCTCCGGACAGCGCACCGATTTCCGGCCGAGGCAGCAGCATCGCATGGCAAAGGTGCGCGCCGATGCGCGGGCGCGAAAGCGCGTGCGCAAGGAAAAGACCTTGGTCGACCTCGACGCCGTCCTTGTCGCCCTGCCGATGAGCGGATTCGGCGCGGACTTCTTTCTGTGTGGGGACCAATCCCGGAACTAGGTTCGCAGCGGCGTAAACGAGGTCGTCGATGCGTCGGAACGTCGAGCCGCGTTCGGTCAGGCGATCGTAGATCGGCTCGACGTGAGCGGCGAGAAACGATTCACGAGACGCGCGCGCGTCCGACATGAGCGCGTCCGCGGCCGCCTGTTCGGTTTCGCTCCGCCGCGGCTTCAACGGCAGCCTGCGAAGGAGCCTTGTCGAGCGGCGCCAGAAGGTGCTCGAGTCCCGGCTGTCGGCTTCGAAATCGCCGGTCATGACCGGGAAGGACTCGCACCATTCCCGCGCGTCGTGTTCGGGCAGGCCCGCGGCTCGCAATGGCCCCACAGTGGATTCCGTCGACGACGTCATGCTTTGGGCCTCTTGTCGATAACGCGCTTCGCCTTGCCGAGCGATCGCTCGATCTCACCGGGCTTCAGCACGCTCACTTTCGCGGAAATGCCAATGTGTGCTTTCATCGCGTGCTCGAGCGCGCTGGCGTGCGCGCACGCTTCGTTGAGATCAGACGGCGATCGAGCCTCGACTTGGACCTCCAGATCGTCCAACCGGCCGTCCCGGCTCAGAATGAGCTGATAGTGCGCGGATAAGCTCGAGATGCTCAGGATCAGCTCTTCGATCTGAGTCGGGAATACATTGACGCCACGCACGATCATCATGTCGTCAGTTCGGGCCGCAATTTTTTCCATCCGCCGCATCGGGCGCGCTGTGCCAGGCAAGAGGCGTGAAAGATCGCCGGTACGGTAGCGGACAATCGGCATCGCTTCCTTGGTGAGCGACGTAAACACGATCTCGCCGAAAGCGCCATCGGGCAGGACAGCGCCGGTCACTGGGTCGATGATCTCGGGGTAAAAATGATCCTCCCAAATGTGGAGACCGTCCTTGGTCTCCACGCATTCGCCAGCGACGCCAGGGCCGATCACTTCAGACAGGCCGTAGCTGTCGAGGGCGTCCATGTCGAACGCATCTTCGAGTTCGTTGCGCATCGCGTTGGTCCAAGGCTCCGCGCCGAAGCTGCCGAGCTTCAAAGAGGAACGCCGCGGGTCGAGCCCCTGAGTGCGGAACTCGTCGACCAGGCACAAAGCGTAGGACGGAGTTGAGAAAAGGATGTCGGGCGCAAAATCATTGATCAACTGGATCTGTCTTTCGGTCATGCCTCCGGAGATCGGGACGAGCGAACAGCCCAGCCGCTCGGCGCCGTAGTGATAGCCAAGGCCGCCGGTGAAGAGGCCATAGCCATAGGCGTTGTGAGCCATCATTCCCTTGCGGCCGCCCGCAGCGCGGATCGTCCGCGCGACCATATCGCTCCACATCGAGAGATCGTTGCGGGTGTAGCCAACGACCGTCGGCTTGCCGGTCGTGCCGGAGGAAGCGTGAATCCGGGCCAGCTGATCTCTCGGCACGGCCAAAAGACCGAACGGGTAGTTGGCTCTGAGGTCCGACTTGGCGGTGAAGGGAAAGCGTCTGAGGTCTTCAAGGGCGCGGAAGTCGTCCGGATGAGCGCCGTGCTGATCAAACTTGGCGCGCATTGCCGGGACGTCATCATAAACGCGCCGCAACGTCGCCGCGAGCCGGCGTGTCTGCACAGCGGCGATCTCATCGCGGGAAGCCGTCTCGATCGGATCGAGCAGGCTCTTGTCCGGTGCTTCGCCCAGCCTCATAGGGGCGTACACATCCCAGCGGCGCGCCGAGGCGCAATGCAGGCGGCGCTGATCAAGCGGCGCATATCCCCCTCCCTGGCGCGCCCTGTGGCCGGGCGCTGGCTCCATCTGAAGGCGCCGCCTCAAATCGTCAAGCGCGAGGGAACACCTCGACGCTTGGCGCGGTTCACCCTTCCTAGCAAAAAAGCGCCCATGGACACATAGCCAAGCCCTTGTTCGGTCAAGTTCTTGTTCGATCAAACGGTCTGCGCGACCATTGCCGCCAGTCTCGATAGCCTGAAAGGCGAGAAGCGTTTAGATGAGTCCCCGGACGCCCAGGTCGAAGGGGCCTTCTCCGCCCGCAGACGATGCGCAGGACGAGGACGCGCGCCGTCTCACTCGACGGCATCTACTCGGGGCTGGTGCAGGCGCGGCAGCGGCGGTCGTTTCCCGCCCTGCGCTGGCGCAAGAAGGCGACAATTTGCCACCGTCGATCCCGGAATGGCAGCTTGAGCCCGGTGAAGAAACGCTGAGCCAGCCTTATGGGCGGCCGTCCAAGTTCGAAGCCAATGTCGTGCGCCGCTACCGCCACGGCTTGCCCGCGCCGGCGACGCGGCTCTCGTCATTTAGCCTGGCGCCGCTTCAGGATCTGCACGGCATTATTACCCCGAATGGCGTTCATTATGAGCGCCACCATGCGGGGGTTCCGACGATCGATCCGTCCGAGCACCGGCTGATGGTGCACGGGTTGGTCGAGCGGCCGCTCATCTTCACCATGGAGGACGTGACGCGATTTCCATCCGTTTCGCGTGTTCACTTCCTAGAATGTCCGGCAACACCCAGAACTGGGGCGCGCCAAAGGTCGAATTGACCCACGGCCTGCTCAGTTGCTGCGAATGGACAGGAGTGCCCCTCGGGACGGTTCTCGCGGAAGCGGGGGTAAAGCTTGAGGCGAAATGGATGCTGGCGGAAGGCGCCGACGCGGCGCGCGATGCATCCCGATCGAAAAGGCGCTCGATGACGCCTTGCTCGCCTATTCGCAGAATGGCGAGCGGCGCGAGAGGCTATCCGCTCCGTTTGCTCCTGCCGGGTTACGAAGGCAACACCAACGTCAAATGGCTTCGGCGCCTCAAACTCGGGGCGGAGCCGTTCCAGACGCGCGAGGAGACCTCGAATACAGCATGCTGATGCCCGACGGCACGGTGCGTCAGCTCAATCTTGTTATGGAGGCGAAATCGGTCATCACCTTTCCATCCGGGGGACAGCGTCTCGCAGCGCCTGGATTCTGCGAGATCTCCGGCCTCGCCTGGTCGGGATCAGGAAAGGTCGCCCGTGTCGAAGTGACGACCGACGGCGGCGCTTCCTGGCGAGACGCTGCGCTGCAAGAGCCAATGATGTCGAAGTGCCTGACGCGGTTCCGCGCGTCTTGGAATTGGGATGGCGGACCGACGACGCTGGCAAGCCGCGTTACTGACGAGACAGGCTACGTGCAGCCCACCCGCGAGGCCCTGCTGAAAGTACGCGATGCGCGGTCCTACTATCACCACAACGCAATTCAGAACTGGAGAGTCGCAACTGGCGGCGCGGTGACCAATGCCGGGTAGAATAATCTGCGCCATCCTCGTGGCTGCGGCGACGGCCTCCGGCGCGGCTTATGGAGCTGAGCGCTACGACTTTGGTCGACCGGCGACGTCCGCGGAGATCGTGGGTTGGAACATCAAGGTTTCTCCCAACGGCGCTGGATTGCCCCCGGACACGGCGACGTGCGGCAAGGCGAAGGGATCTTCTCCGCGAAATGCGCGAGTTGCCACGGCGCGCGTGGCGAGGGCAAACCTATGGACCGGCTGGTGGGCGGCATCGGCACGCTGCGGGACAAAAAGCCGGAAAAGACCGTCGGCAGTTTCTGGCCCTATCCGACGACCCTGTTCGACTTTGTGAGACGCGCCATGCCTCTCAATGCACCGCACTCGCTTACTCCCGACGAAGTCTATGCAGTTTCCGCCTACGTGCTGTTCCTGAACGGGATCGTCCCACAAGACGTCGTACTCGATGCGAGCAATCCCGCGAAGATCAAGATGCCCAACCGCGACGGCTTCGTCAGCGCTTATCCGTCGGTCCGTGCGAGCCGGCGACCTTAAACGCTGCCGATCTCGCCGCGTGCCGGACTTGTGGCGCGCGATGAGTGAACTGGAAGCGTTGTGCAACTAAGACTGTCTTCGAAGGCGCCCCCTGCCGAGCCCGCTGGCGGTCGCTGGAAATCCTGCCAGCACGACGCCTTGGCCGCGGTAACCGTCCGGTGTAAACTCACCGGAAAGAAAGCGGCGCGCGCATCCGACGCTGCGTCGGCAAGGGAGGAAGCGATGCTCGACATCACGAGGCGGCAAATCTTGCAATCGGGCGGCGCAGCGGGATTGCTGCTCGTGCCGGGCGTCGCGCGCGCCGAGCCGAGCTGGAATGGGCCAGCGCCGGAACCCGGCGCTTCAATCCGGGTTTTGCGTTGGAAGCAATTCATCCAGGCGGAGTTCGACGCTTTCGTCGTCAATACCAAGAAATTCAGCGAGAAGACGGGCGTCAAGGTGCGCGTGGATGCTGAAAGTTGGGATGACATCAGACCGAAATCCGCGGTCGCCGCCAATGTCGGCGCTGGACCGGACATCATCATGGGCACGCTCGACGACCCGTTCAAGTTCAAGGACAAGCTGCTCGATCTCACCGATCTCGCCGAATATATCGGAGCCAAGTCCGGGGGCTGGTACCCGATTGCTCGTAAATACGGGATGAGTGGAGATCGCTGGATTGCGCTCCCGCAAGGCGCGAGCGGCGGCTGCCTGAACTATCGCATCAGCGCCATGCGCGCCGCGGGCTTCGACGAGTTTCCCAGGGACACGGCTGGTTTTCTTAAGTTGTGCCAGGGCCTCAAAAAGGCCGGAAAGCCCCCTGGCTTCGCCCTTGGGCACGCCACTGGCGACGCAAACGGTTGGGCTCAGTGGTGTTTGTGGGCTTTCGGCGGCAAGACCGTCGATGACAAAAACAACGTCGCGATCAATTCCCCCGAGACCGTCGCCGCCCTCGAATATGGCAAGCAGCTCTATGCGACCTACATCGACGGCGTATTGTCATGGCTCGATCCGAGCAATAACAAGGCATTCCTCGCCGACCAGATCAGCCTGACCTTGAACGGCGTATCGATCTACACCGTCGCCAAGAACTCGCCGGACCCGGCCATCAAAGCGATCGCCGCCGACATGAATCACGCCAATATGCCGATTGGCCCGATCGGGAAGCCGAGCGAGCAGCAAAATATCCTCAACACCTACGCGTACAAGTACAGCAAGTATCCAAACGCGGTCCGCGAATATCTGCGCTTCATGTGGGACAAGGAGCAGGTCGACTATTGGGAGACCCAATCGAACGGATATGTCGCGCCGCCGTTGCCGGCCTGGAACGACAATCCGGTCTGGACGGCCGATCCAAAGGTTACGCCTTTCCGCGACGTTTTGAAGTACGCGCTCGATAACGGCTATTCGGGCTCGCTGGGGAATGCATCGGCGGCGGTCATGGGCGATTTCGTGGTGGTCGACATGTTCGCCGAGGCGTGCACTGGGAACAAGTCGCCTAAAGACGCGGCGCAAGACGCGGCCGAGCGGGTGAAGAGATACTACAAGTCTTAACTACAGCACATCGCCTCGCAAACGGCTTTTAGGTGAGGAACGGGGAAGTGAAACGAGGATGAGGGCAGTTGAGCATTCGCCGAGTTAGCTTCCCGCCGAGCGGTAGCCGAGGCGGCGTCCCATGGCGTCGTTGACGCCGGCGCAACGAACGGCGCGTCCGATCGCGTCGCGACGGCGGCTTGCGTTTCGCCTTCTCGACGACCGCAATTTTCTTGGAATGATCATGATTGCGCCGGCCGCGGCGTTTTTGCTGATTTTTCTCGCCTACCCGCTTGGCCTCGGTTTCTGGCTCGGCATGACCGACGCGTCGATTGGTCAGTCGGGCCGCTTTATCGGCCTCGCCAACTTCGTTTCCCTCGCCCACGACCAGATATTCTGGCTCTCCGTGTTCAATACGACGCTTTATACGGTCGTCGCCAGCATTCTGAAATTTGGCTTGGGCCTCTATCTCGCGCTCTTGCTCAATCGCCGATTGCCGATGAAATCCCTCATTCGCGCGGTCGTGTTGTTGCCATTCGTCACGCCGACCGTTCTGTCGGCGATCGCCTTCTGGTGGATCTTCGATCCGCAGTTCTCGATCATCTCCTGGTCGCTGATCAAACTGGGCTTCATCGACCAGTACATCGATTTTCTCGGTCAACCGTGGAATGCGCGCTGGTCGGTTATTGCCGCCAATGTCTGGCGCGGCATCCCGTTCGTGGCGATAACCCTGCTTGCCGGGCTGCAGACCATATCGCCGTCACTCTATGAGGCGGCGACACTCGATGGCGCGGGGCCCTGGCAGCGCTTCCGCTTTGTCACGCTGCCACTGTTGTCGCCGATTATCGCGGTCGTCATGACCTTCTCGGTGTTGCTCACGTTCACCGACTTCCAGCTCATTTACGCGATCACGCGTGGCGGCCCGATGAACGCCACCCAACTCATGGCGACGCTCTCGTTTCAGCGCGCCATCACGGGCGGAAATCTGGGCGAGGGCGCGGCGATCGCCGACGCCATGGTGCCGTTCCTGCTGGCCGCCATCCTGTTCAGTTATTTCGGGTTGCAGCGTCGGCGTTGGCAACAAGGATCGCGAGACTGACGATGGCTCTCAGCAGCGATTCGACCGAGGGTATGGAATATCTCGAGCGGCTGCCGCGCCGGCTGTTCACTCTCTATCTTCCGCTCGGCGTCTTCCTGTTCGTCTTGTTGTTTCCGTTCTACTGGATGACGACGACGACCTTTAAGCCGGACGATGAGCTCTACGATTACGCGCGCTTCAACCCGTTCTGGGTCCACCATCCGACGCTCGACCACATCAAGAAGCTGTTTTTTGAGACCAGCTATCCCTCCTGGCTCTTCAACACCATTCTCATCTCGGTGGCGTCGACGCTGATTTCGCTGTTTTGCAGCGTCTGCGCAGCCTATGCGATCGAACGGCTCCGCTTTTCGGGAGCGCGTTACGTCGGGCTCGCTATCTTTCTCGCCTACCTCGTGCCGCCCAGCATCCTGTTCATCCCGCTTGCCGCGATCATCTTCAAGATCGGCCTCTTCGACAGCGACTGGGCGCTGATCCTGACCTACCCAACTTTCCTGGTGCCGTTCTGCACCTGGCTGCTGATGGGCTATTTCCGCACGATTCCCTACGAGCTGGAAGAATGCGCGCTGATCGATGGCGCCACCCGGCTGCAGATCCTGTGGAAGATTACACTGCCGCTGGCGATTCCTGGCCTGATCTCAGCCGGTATCTTCGCCTTCACGCTGTCTTGGAACGAGTTCATCTATGCGCTGACCTTCATCTCGTCGTCGGAGAACAAGACCGTTCCGGTCGGCGCGATCACCGAACTGGTCGAAGGCGACGTCTACCACTGGGGCTCGCTGATGGCGGCCGCGCTGTTCGGCTCGCTCCCCGTGGTGATCATGTATTCGTTTTTCGTCGAGTACTACGTTTCGAGCCTGACCGGAGCGGTCAAGGAATAGCCGGGAAGAGTGGAGCGGGAGACATCCGCGGCCAGTGAAGACCTCTTTCGGCGGCCGCGCACAAGTTTACGCGCGCCAATGATTTCAGTGGCTTGGCTGCGCTTTCACGCCACTTTTTCTGCTCGCATGCGTTGAGCCCTCGTTTCGCCCTGCGAAACGAAACGTTTCGCATGGAGAGCCTTAAGCCTCTGAAATCATTGGGGGCGGCAAATCAGCCGTTTCGCGGTTTCGTGTGATCTCAAGGGCTTGAGGCCGGTTTCGTTTCGCTGTTTTCGCGCGAAACTCCGTCGGGCCGTTTTCGGCCTGCCTGAGCGATAGCGCCTCGCGCGCGGCGTCCAGGCGGCCGAGCCGCTCCTCCATCTCGTCGACCTCGCCGCCGATCCTTTGGAACGCGGCCTTGAGACGCAGGCGGTCGGGCGCGAGGCGGTTCAATTGGTCGAGGATGCGAACGAAGGCGTGCGCGGCGGAGGGCTTGCCGGCGTCGATCTGCGCGCCGATGAGATCGAGCGCCCGCTCGAGCCGCGCGATCTGCAGGAGCGCGAAGTCGTCGGCCGGATTGGCGTCGCGGCGCCCGAGCTGCTCACGCACGATTTGCTGCACCCGGCGGACGCTCAGGGTTTCCGCCGCGGCGATGGCGCGGATCGACTCGCCCGCGATCAGGCGGGCGAAGATTCGCTGCGCGCGCTTGGACTCTTCGCTTAAGGATCGGACTGGCTTTGCGGGTCGGGCGAGCATGCGGGCTTTCCTTCTGATAAACTGGAAGTATAGTCCACATTCTGGAGATTTTGAAAGGATTTGTCGAAAAATCTCGGAGGCTCTTATAGCGTTAGGTGTGGGTCTCCGGTTGAGTTTCGGCAAATCCGTCATGGCCGGCCTTGTGCCGGCCATCCACGCAGCGCCGACACAAAGCTGTCGTCGATTAGAATCCTGTCGGTTCAGAGGCTTGTGACCAGACTGCGGTGTTCTCGTGGATGACCAGTCGAGCCTGGGTCGAGCCCGGCCATGACGGAAAATCGCAATCTAGGCGCACCCACACCTATCGCTATAAGAGCCATCTCGGGGCGCCGCATTCCCTCACTAGCGCAACGTGCAATCAGCCAGCGCAGTCGCCTGTCATGCCGCCTCTGCTCCCCTATTCGAACACGATGACCTGCCTGAAACCCCTCGCCCAGCCGGTTGAAGCCTTCGTTGATCTCCTCACGCTTCAGGCAATGGGTCAAGAAACCGGCCGACCGGTAGCCGGCCGGCTCGGTAGAGCGCAATCATCCGCGGCGCGGCGCGTTGGGCCGCGGACAAGGCGGCATAGCAGCCTTTCAGCGTTCGCTCCTCGGCGACCAGCGCGCGCCCTTGGCAGGACGCGCGGGGCGGACCGAGCTTACATCGTCATCGCGTCTTTCGTGCATTTCTTGACGAAAGAGGTCATCGCGGCGCCGTGCAGCTTCTTGTCATTGGCCTGTGACTTGCAGGACGTCCGTTCGCATTTCGTCATGAAGCTGGTCTTGGCGGCCCCGGCGAGCTTCTTGCCCATCGCCTCGGTCATACAAGCATCGTCGGCATAGGCGAGCGCTGGCGCTCCGGCGATGCCGAGCGCGAGGGTGACCAGCGCGAGCGTCTTGGTCATGGCGTAATCTCCCGAATCAGACCGCCCTTTTGCGGCCATCATTCCACCATAACGGCGCGGAGCCACAGTGGCGAGAGGCAGGTGCCGAGGGTCCGAGGCGTTCGTTTCAGACCAGATATCAATTTTGGGCGAAATGTTGCAAAAGGCCCAACCTGAAAACCCCGCCCAACCCGGAACGGAGCGATGAGGCGCCTGACGAACCGTCTCTTGATCTTGCTCGCGCTCGCGTTGCTGGCGCTTGGGGCGGCGGCTCAATTCGCCCTCATTCATGTCCCCGCGCCTCCGCTCGTCTTCATTGCGGCCGGCGTCGTTTTGGGGTTGTTGCTCATTCTCGCGAGGCTGCCGCTCGTTGCTCGCCGACCGATCGTGTTCGTGATTACGCTGGCTCTGCTGGCGGCGTTGACCGGCGGCCTCGCCTATTTCCAGTTCAAGATCAAGCCGGTGATGGTCAAGGGTTTTATCAGCGCCGCGTTCGCGCCGAAGCCGACGGCGGTGGCGGCCGAAGTGGTGAAGGCAGAGAAATGGCCACCCGAACTGACGGCGATCGGGACGTTACGCGCCTATCAGGGCGTCCTTATCGCGCCTCAACAGGCTGGGATGGTGACGGCGAAGCATTTCGAGTCGGGCGAAGACGTCGAAGCGGGCGCACTGCTCATCAACATCGACGATTCCGTCGAGCAGGCGGACCTCGCCAACGGCCTTGCCCAACTGAAGAACGCCGATGCGACGCTTGCGCGCCAAAAGACGCTTGTCGCTCAGGGCAATACCCCCCAATCGACCGTCGACACGGCTCTTGCGACCCGCGACTCGGCGGCGGCGACCGTCGAGCGAACGCGCGCCGTCATCGCCCAGAAGGCGATCAGAGCGCCATTCGCCGGCAGGCTCGGCCTCCGCAATGTCGATCTTGGGCAATATGTCGCGGTAGGCACGAGCCTCGTGACCCTGCAGCAGCTTGACCCGATCTATGCCGACTTCCCCGTGCCCGAGGAGGCTTTGCGCTCGCTAGCCGTCGGTCAGGTCGCCAGGATGACCGTCGACGCCATCCCTGGCCGTAGTTTTGAGGGCAAGATCGAGGCGATCGACGCGCGCGTCAGCGCCGAATCGCGCAACGTCACCGCCCGCGCCGTGTTCGCCAATCCCGACCGCAAGCTTTTACCTGGCATGTTCGCCAATCTGACCGTCACGACGGGTGAACCGGCTTCCGTGCTGACTGTGCCCCGCACGGCGATCGTTTACAGTCTCTATGGAGACAACGTCTTTGTCGTCAGGGCGGCGCCGCATGCGCGTCAGCAAGGCGGCGTCAGCGACACGGGCGGCCCAAGTGGGCTTATCGTTGACCGGCGCTTTGTGAAGGTCGGTCCGGCGCGCGGCGAGCGGATTGCAATCGAGGATGGTCTGAGGGCGGGCGAGCGGGTGGTGACCGCCGGCCAGATCAAGCTGCAGGCCTATATGCCGGTCACGCTGGACGAGACCGCCGCGCTTCCGACTCCAGCCCAAACGCCTCGGCCGTGACGGATCGCCAATGAACGCCTTCACGGATCTCTTCATCCGCAGGCCGGTGCTGGCGACTGTGGTCAGCCTGCTCATTCTGCTGGTCGGCGGAATGGCCGCCTTCCGGCTTCAGGTTCGACAGTTTCCCGAAACCTCGAACACCACGATCACCATCACCACGACCTACCCCGGCGCCGCGGCCGACGTCATCAAGGGTTTCATCACGACCCCCATAGAGCAGGCGGTGGCGAGCGC
The DNA here is from genome assembly GCA_963762335.1 of uncultured Alphaproteobacteria bacterium. GTDB lineage: Bacteria > Pseudomonadota > Alphaproteobacteria > Rhizobiales > Beijerinckiaceae > Roseiarcus. The sequence goes on from CAVXKU010000004.1 coordinate 63,222, forward strand.
CGAGGGTATCGACACGCTTGTCTCGACCTCGCAGCAGAACACGTCGACGATCACGCTCAATCTGCGTCTCGACGCCAATCCCGACCGGGCGATGGCCGACACGCTTTCCAAGGTCAATCAGGTGCGGGGCCTCCTGCCGCGTGACGCTAACGATCCAGTCGTGGTCAAGCAGACCGGCCAGGGCTTCGCGCTCATGTACCTGTCGTTCAACTCGGAGGTGATGACTCCGTCACAGATCACGGACTATCTGACCCGCGTCGTCCAGCCGCGCCTGCAGACCGTCGACGGGGTCGCCAACGCGCAGATTCTCGGCGGACAGACCTTCGCCATGCGCATCTGGCTTGACCCGACGCGCATGGCGTCTCTCGGAGTCACCGCAAATGACGTGCGCGCCGCGCTCGCCGCCAACAACTTCACCACTGCGGCTGGCGAGGTCAAAGGCGACTATACTCAGATCAGCGTCAATGCGCTGACTTCTCTCGATAGCGCCAAGGCGTTCGGTCAGCTGGTGATCGCCACTCACGGCGACGCGCTGGTTCGGCTCGGCGACGTCTCGAAAATCGAGCTCGGGCCGCAAAGCGTCGATTCCTCGTCGGTCTTCGACGGCCTCAAGGCTGTGTTCGTCGGTATTTATGGCACGCCGGAGGCCAATCCCCTGACCGTGATCAACGGCGTGCGCGCGATCATGCCGAGCATCCAGACCCAATTGCCGACCGGTCTTAGAGCTACGATCGCCTATGATTCGACCACCTTCATCCGCGCCTCGATCTATGAGGTCGCCAAGACGCTCGCTGAGGCGGCGGCGATCGTGATCGTGGTGATTTTCCTGTTCCTCGGCAATCTGCGTTCGACCTTCATTCCGATCGTCACCATTCCGCTCTCGCTCATCGGCGTGATGATCGCGCTGATGGCGCTCGGCTATTCGATCAATCTGCTCACGCTGCTGGCGCTGGTGCTCGGCATCGGCCTCGTGGTCGACGACGCCATCGTGGTGGTGGAGAACATCCACCGCCACATCGAGGAGGGCATGACGCCGTTCGACGCGGCGATCCGCGGCGCCCACGAGATTGCGTTGCCGATCATCGCCATGACCATCACACTCGCCGCGGTCTATGCGCCGATCGGCTTCGTCTCCGGCGTGACAGGCGTTCTCTTTCGCGAATTCGCATTCACATTGGCGGGCGCCGTCATTGTCTCGGGCTTTATCGCGCTGACGCTCTCGCCGATGATGTGCTCGAAGCTGCTCAGCCGCGAAAAGAACGAAACCTGGTTCGCACGCAAGCTCGATAGCGCCTTCTTAAGCCTTCGCCGCGCCTACAAGCGCCGCCTCCACAGTTCACTCAACTTTCGCGCGCTCACTCTCCTCATCCTGGTTGGCGTGCTGGCCCTCACGGGCGTCATGTACGCATCGACCCCGCGGGAGCTCGCGCCGGAGGAGGACCAGGGCATTCTGCTGTCGCTGATCAAGACGCCACAGGTCGGCAACCTCGATTATACCGAGCAGGCGACGCGACGCCTTTACGACGGCGTGCACGGGACACCCGAAATCGCGCACGTTTTCACCATCAATGGCTCCGCCGGCGTCCGCAACGCCTTCGCCGGCTTTCTCCTCAAGCCGTGGGACGAGAGGAAAAGGACCCAGAAACAGGTGCTGACCGAGCTCAGCCCGAAATTCCTCGCGGTGCCGCAGGCGCAGGTGCAGGCGTTTTCCCCACCGGCGTTGCCCGGCTCGACCGGCGGCGCGCCGATGCAATTCATCATCCGCACGACCGGCGACTATACGACCCTCGCCGATGTCGCGCTCAAGATGCAGCAGGCGGCCCGTGACAGCGGCCTCTTCCTGTTCACCGACGTCGACCTCAAGTTCGACACGCCGCAACTCGAGTTCAAGGTCGACGCCGACAAGGCCAATCGCATCGGCGTCAACATGGCCGATGTCGGCACGGCGCTGTCGACGATGCTGGGCGGGAACTACGTCAATCTGTTCAGCCTCTACGGCCGCAGCTATCAGGTCATTCCGCAAGCGCCGCGCGAGTTCCGCTTCGATCCCAGCTGGCTGACCCGTTATCAGGTGCGCACCCGAAACGGCGAGCTGGTTCCCTTGTCGGCGGTGGCGACGGTCTCAGAAAAAGTTCAGCCCAACGCGCTGACCAGCTTCCAGCAGCTCAATTCCGCGACCCTCTCGGGCGTGCCTTTCCCCGGCCGCACGCTGGGCGAAGCGCTCGATTTCCTGACCGAGAAATCGAAAGAGATCTTCCCGGAAGGCTACACTTATGATTTCGGGGGCGATTCCCGCCAATACGAGCAGGAGGGCAACGCGCTGGTCTACGTGTTCGTGTTCGCGCTCATCGTCATCTATCTGGTGCTGGCTGCGCAATACGAGAGCTTTCGCGATCCGCTCATCATTCTCATCGCGCTGCCGACGGCTTTGTTCGGCGCGCTCCTGCCGCTCAACATCGGCGGCGTCCTCGGCTTCGCCAGCATCAACATCTATTCGCAGATCGGTCTCGTCACGCTGATCGGCCTCATCTCCAAGCACGGCATCCTGATGGTCGATTTCGCCAACCGGCTGCAGGAGAGCCACGGCTACTCGCGGCGCGCCGCAATCGAGGAGGCGGCCTCGGTCCGCCTGCGGCCCATCCTGATGACGACGGCGGCGATGGTGGTCGGCATGGCGCCGCTCATCTTCGCGACCGGCGCCGGCGCCGTGTCGCGCTTCAACATCGGCGTCACCATTTTCTTCGGCATGGCGATCGGCACGCTGTTCACGCTGTTCGTCACGCCCGCCGTCTATACATTCCTCGCCCGCGACCACGCGGCTCTGATGGCGAAAGAGAAGGCGCTCGGCCATCTCAAGGACGAGGTCGGGGCGGTCTGAGGCGCGCGAGGCCGCGCTTTCGGCGACCCAGCCGAAATAAACGCAAATAAGCGCAAGCAAACGCAAATAAAAAACAGTTAAATAGCTCGCATTTGCTATCAGCTATTTTTCGGAATCGGGACTTTTCAACGAGTTACGGCCGATTCAAATAAAAAATTCCCGCCGCTGTCTCGAGGGACGTGCGGGACGTTTGAGGATCTCCTTCACTGCCGCCGGCGGCCCGCGTGGGGCGTCGGGCTTAATCGGTCAGGCAGAAACTATATAACACAATTTAGGTTATTCGAAAAGACAATGTTGTCTTGTGCGCCCGCCCGGCGCCGCCGTCCCGGGCCCGGCCAGGCGCAAGAGCGGGCGCTCCACTTGCGCGTCCGGGCGACCGCGTGACTGGCGTCGGCTACGAACGGCCCGGCTTCGCGGGCGCCCATGACGCTTCGATCTCTTCCAGCGATCGGCCTCGTGTCTCGGGCACAGCGGCGATGACCCAGATGAGACCGATCACGCAGAACGCGGCGAACAGCCAGAACGTGTACGCCTGTCCGATCGCATTCACCAACGACAAGAAAAATGCGCTGACGAGGAACGCCGCGGCCCAGTTGACCGCTGTCGCCACCGCCACGGCCCGCCCACGAATCTCGTTTGGATAGATCTCGTTGATGACTGTCCATGTGACCGGGCCGGCCGAGAACGCGAACGAGATGATGAAAACGACAAGGGCGACGAGCGTGATCAGACCCGCAGAGCTTCCGAGGCCGCCCTCCGCACCCGATTGCCAAAACGCGAAGCCGACCGCGGCGAGGCTGAGCGCCATGCCGATGAGACCCGCGATCAGGAGCGGGCGCCGACCGAGGCCATCGATGAAGGCGATCGCGATGAAGGTCGAGAGCACGTTGACCGCGCCGATCGCCCAGGTCGTCGCTTGGGCTTGCTCAGCGGGCGTCGCATAGCCGGCGGCGGCGAAGATGCTGTTCGAGTAATAGATGATGGCGTTGATGCCGGTGAGTTGCTGCAGGACGGCAAGCCCAAGGCCGATCATCAGCGGCGTTCGCCAGCGCGGTGCAAAGACCTCCCCCCAGGACGGCGCTTTGACCTCGGCGCGCAACGACTTCGCGATCGCCGCTAGCCGCGCCTCGGCGTCATGCTCCGCGCCGAGAGCGACGAGCGTCCGGAGAGCGTCCTCGCGGCGCCCAACCTTGGCGAACCAGCGCGGCGACTCGACAGCGGTCAGGACGGCGAGCGCAAGAAGGACGGCCGGGAACCGCCGCGACCCCGAGCATCGTGCGCCAGCTCTCGTCGCCGGCAAGCGCCTGGTTGACGAGATAGGCGACGAAGATGCCGATGGTGATCGCAAGCTGATAAGACGAGACGTAGCGGCCCGCGCTGCGCGGCAGGGGCCAGTTCCGCCGCATAAAGCGGAGCGGCGACCGCGGCGACGCCAACGCCGAAGCCAGCCACGAGCCTGCCGAAGACAAGGATTGGCACGTTAGGCGCGAAGGCCTGTACGAGCGCGCCGGTGATGAAAAGAGCAGCCGCAGCGAAGAGCGCGCGCTTGCGCCCAAAAAGGTCGGCGGCGTAGCCGGCTGCGAGCGATCCGAACAGCGCGCCGAGCGTGACCCAGCTTGTGACGATTTCGAGTGCGACGTGTCCGACGTCGAACGCTTTCTTGATGCCGAGGAGGGCGCCGGAAATGACCCCCTGGTCGTAACCGAACAGTGCGCCAGCCAGCACAACGACCGCAATGATGCTGGCGGCGCGGGCGAAGGGAAGGTTGTCAGGAATGACACTCGGCGCTTCGCCTGGCGAAGCGCCGCTGGCGGCGCTTGTTGCGCCGCGCCTCGTTGTCTCAGCCATGGCCCCCATCCCCCATTTCAACAAGGTCTTGCGGCCTTGAGACAAAGTCTACCAGAAATCGACAGTCGTTCTCATGCCCAGCACAAACGCGTTGCGATTGTTTGGGGCCGTGTAGCCGCCCGGACAGATGACGTATTGCGCGTCGAGCTTTAAGTTGAGCCACGGCGTCGTCTGCCAACCATACCAGGCTTCCGTTACGTATTCGTTGTGCTGCACAAAGCCGGGGCCGACGCCCAGGGCGTTCGCCAGGATCTGCCTATCCGCGATGTTCGGATTGACGTGCGTGGTGCCGACGGCGATCCCGTATCCATCCCTCGGCCTCCAGGTTCCAAGGCCATATTGTACGAGGCCGAGAAAGATCTGGTAGTCCGTCACGGAGGTGCGGCGGTCCGCGTAGCTTGCGAGCAGGAACGCGTTCAAGCCGTTCTTTGGGCCCGGGTATGCAGGATCTTGCGTTAGCTGCTGGGTCAGGACCGTGGAAAACCCGTAGCGTCCGCGGCGCGAACTCCCAAGCAAATCTGGCCGCAGTGTCGGCTCTCCATTGATGCTGGTCGCGACATCCGGCGCTCTGTCGTTGCTCCACCAGCCGCCAAGCTGGTAGCTCCCTGCGAGGCCATTGAATTTCGGCGTCCACGCGACTTCGGCGGGAAGAATGACGCCTTGGGAGTTGTCGGGAAAGGTCGGCCAGAGGGCAGGGTTTGGTTTTGTGCTGAGGTAGTCCGAGTTTGAATCGAAGATGCCTACCTTGACGTATCCATCCGATCCGAAATTCACTTTGGCCACGGCGGCCCACTGGCTGACCGGCCAGTTGTAGATGTAATCGCCCGCGATGTTGCCGGCCTGGCCAGGACAAAAGGTCAGATTGATGAAGTCGCAAGGGTAGGTGAAGAACTCATCGCCGAAGGCCATCCGGCCAACCGTTGTTTCGATGCGGTCGCCGAACCATTTTTGATCCCAGGCGAATTGCTCCAGGCGCAGGATGTTGCCGCGCCCGTAGACCTCGTTGAGCAATTGCAGCGCCGGGATGCCAGCGTCGGTCGCGGCGTCCCGGCCCCAGCGATCCACCAGGGTCACCAGGAAGCGCGCGCCCTGGAGCCCCAGGCTTTTTTGCAAGTCGAACTCGGCCTGCAGCGCGACTTGCCCAGCCTCCTGGGCGATGCGGCGCTCGCCGCCCGAGAGGTTCAACACCGCTTCATCGACGCCGGTCAGCGAGACCTTGATGCCGAGATCGTTCAGCTTTGAGCGGATGCCCGGCCATTCGCCAAGAAGATGGGGCGTGGTCGCGAAATAATCGGACGGAAGCGCAGGCAAGATGAGGAAAGGCGCAGGACCGTTTGCGGAGCACTCCCGAGGTTATCTCGGGAGGCGCGGCAGGGGGTTGCGTTAGGCTTTGAGGTTGCTGGGTTGGCGCCGAGGCGTCTCCGGGCGATGCGTCAGCGGCCAGCGCCGCAGATCCGGCTAAGAGAACGGCGGCCAGTGGGGCCGCCACTCTTCGGATCAGCATCGCGTCCTCCATGACCCGGGACTTCTGGCCGAGCGAATCACCTCCAAATGTGAGTAGCACAGCATGATCTCTGGCGATGCTGCTCGAGGGAGGTATTCACGGACTTATGAGCGCGTTCTGAGTTCGAGGCGTTCCCGCGGCCGGTCCGGACGACTTCAAAGGCCTGCGTCGCCTTCTGGTGAATCGCGCGCCCGCGGATGAACTGCGCCGCCGGCCTTAGTCGGGCATAAAAAGGGGCCGCGTTCGCGGCCCCGCTTCGTTCCTTCGGGAGTAGGCGCTTGCCTCCCTACATCTCCATGATTTCGATCACTTCGATTGCGGCGCCCGGCATTTGCAGAAACGGTTGATCCTTGCCGAAGATCTTCGCCGCCGCGTCAGCCGAGTTCGGCTTGGACAATGGAATAGCCGCAGACGTCGTTTTTGGCGTCCTTGGTCCCTTTCGTGTCGATGCGCTTCGTCTTTCCGACCGGCGCGCCGCGATCGACGAGCGACGACTTGTTGTGCTCCATCCACTTCTCCCACGCCTCCGTTCCCTTTTTTCGTTGTTCGGGGGTGGCGTTCTTCATCATGTCGGCCATTCCCGAGGCGTCGGCCATGTACAAAGCGAGAAATTTCTTCATGGGCGTTTCTCCGTCTCTAAGATGCCCGGCCCATCGGCAGCATAGTCGGCCTTTTTGGCCGATCGGTGACGGCAGAAAAGCGACTTGCGCGAATTCGAGTCGGTACGGCCGTTGAGAATTCAAACGGCGATGTTGCCGCGCGTGGCTTTGCTGCTCTACCACAGCACTCGCTCATGACCGGCGACCCGCTGTTCGGGCCGCGAAGATAGTGTTGGGGGGATATTCGCCATGCCGAAACTCCGTGAGGTTCTGAACACCCGTCCCAAGGACCGCGTGATCACGGCGCCCGGCGTCTACGACATGGTCTCGCTGCGCATGGCGGCGGCCATGGGTTTCGAGGCGCTCTATATGACCGGCTACGGCACGGTCGCCTCCCATCTCGGCCTTCCCGACGCCGGGCTTGCGAGTTACGCCGACATGGTCGGCCGGGTGGAAGCGATGGCGAGTGTGGTCGAAGCGCCGCTGATCGCCGACGGCGACACCGGCTATGGCGGGCTCCTGAATGTGCGCCACACCGTGCGCGGTTACGAGCGCGCGGGCGCGGCGGCGATCCAGCTCGAGGACCAGGTGTTCCCCAAGAAGTGCGGGCACACGCCCGAGCGCCGCGTCATTCCAATGGAGGAAATGGTCCGCAAGATCGCGGTCGCGCTCGAAGCGCGGACAAGCCCCGATTTTCTCATCATCGCCCGCACCGATGCGCGGACTTCTCTTGGCCTCAAGGAAGCGATCCGGCGGGCGCGCGCTTATGCGCAAGCGGGCGCGGACATGCTGTTCATCGAATCGCCGGAGACGGAAGAGGAGCTGGTCACGATCGGCCGCGAACTCGGCGATCTTCCGCTCATGGCCAACATGGTCGAGGGCGGCGCCCGCACGCCGCGGTTAAGCAACGCGCGCCTCGCCGAGATCGGCTTTACCCTCTCCATCCATCCGATCGCCGGCATCCTGAGCGCCGCAGCGGCGCTGGAGACAGTTTATCGCCAGATCCGCGAGACAGGCTCCTCGCTTGGCTCAAAAGCGCCGGTCTATTCCTTCGCGGATATGAATCGCCTGATGGGACTGGATGAGGTGCTGCGCTTCGATAAGGCGCACGCGGAGACTAGGCGGACTCGCCAATCGACAGGCCCCGGGGTCGGGAGTAGGCTTGCATCCATGACGTCGCGACGATCGCTGCACGACAACGATTTCTACGCCTGGAAGTTCTCGAACAGGCGGCGCTGTTACGCGCTGGTCGTGTCGGGGAGGCCGATTTGGCGACGATCGCCGAGGAAATCGAGAGTATGGGCAAGGCCGAGAAGCGCGAACTGGTCAGCCGCCTTACGGTCCTCCTGCTCCACCTCTTGAAATGGGAGCGCCAACCGGCCGGGCGCAGCAAATCGTCGCGTCTCTCGATCGCAAACGCGCGCGACGAAATCACAGACCTCCTTGATGACAATCCAAGCCTCAAACCTATCGTCGATGACGTCACGGCCTCCGCCTATCGGTACGCGCGTCGTAAAGCGGCAATCGAGACGGATATGGCGGAGGATGTGTTTCCGGCGCAATGCCCGTGGAATTTTGCGCGCGCGATGGATGAGGCGTTCTGGCCGGGCGGCTAAATCCACAACGAAGGCCGTCAGGCGAAAATGACAACAACAATCGTGCTGCGGGGGCGAACGAAGCGCCACGCACGAGCATCGGCAAGATCGCGCTCGCGAGTCTCGTCGGCACGACGATCGAATTCTACGACTTCTATATTTTCGGCACTGCGGCGGCGCTCGTGTTCGGGCCGATGTTCTTCCCGAAATCGGCGCCCGAGACACAGACTCTGAACGCCTATCTGACTTTCGGTCTCGCCTTCCTTGCGCGGCCGGTCGGTTCGTTCTTTTTCGGCCATTTCGGCGATCGCATCGGACGCAAATCGACGCTCGTCGCGACCATGCTGACGATGGGGCTTGCGACGACGCTGATCGGCGCGCTGCCCTCGTACGCGAGCGCGGGCGTTTTCGCGCCGTGGGCGCTCGCCGCCTTGCGTTTCCTGCAAGGGGTTGGGCTTGGCGGCGAATGGGGCGGGGCGGCGCTGATCGCGGTTGAAAACGCGCCGCCTGGACAACGCGCCTGGTACGGCATGTTTCCCCAGCTTGGGCCCCCGATCGGCTTCCTTATCGCGACCGGGCTCTTTCTTTTGTTGCTGGTCGGATTCGGCGAACAGGCCTTTGTCGATTGGGCGTGGCGGGTCCCGTTCCTTCTCAGCGCCGTGCTGGTGGGGATCGGACTTTATGTGCGCGTCTCGCTCGAAGAGACGCCGGCGTTCAAGGCGATCGAGCAGGACCAGCGCGTAGCGGCGCCGCTGACGACGGTCCTTCGCGACCATTTGCCGGCGCTGATCCAGGGGTCGCTCGCGATCGTCGTGTGTTACGCGCTCTTCTATATCTCGACCGTCTACGCGCTGGGTTATGGCGTGCGGGCGCTTGGAATTCCGCGCGTGCATTTTCTCGGATTGCTGTGCGGCGCGGTTGTCTTCATGGCGCTTGCGACTCCGCTCTCCGCCGCGCTCGCGGATCGCTTTGGCCGCCGCCCGGTCCTGATGACCTTCGCGGTCTTCGCAATCCTGGTCGGGCTCGCCATGCCGTGGCTGATGGCGGGCGGCGTCGTCGGCGTCTTCACCTTCCTCGCGCTGGCGCTTGGCGCGATGGGACTTACTTTCGCGCCGCTCGGGGCGCTTCTGCCAGAGCTTTTCCCCGTTCCGGTGCGCTACACCGGGGCGGCGAGCGCGTACAATCTCGGCGGCATCCTCGGCGCCTCGTTCGCGCCGTCGCTGGCGCAGGTTCTGGAGGCGAGCGGCGGGATCACGTGGGTCGGCTATTACATCGCCGTGGCGGGCGTGATTAGTTTTCTCGCCGTGTTCAGCATGCGAGAGACCGGGCCTTGACCGGCTTTTTCCGCCCTGGCTGAGCCCGATTACTTTCCAAGATGCTGACGGAAATTGCGAACCGCCTCGCCGAAGCCCTCGTAATTGAGCGGCTGGGCGATCAGAAAGGGGCCCACGAGATAGGCGGGTGTTCCCTCGAGGCCGAGCGCCTTGGCCTGACGGTCGTTGCGCTTGATGAGACGCAAAATGGCTTTGTCATGCGTGCCGAGGTCCCTGTCCATTCTGACCATGTCGACGCCTGCGGCTTTCACCGCTTCCCGCATCGTCGCTTCCGTCGCCGCCCCTCTGACAGCCATCAACGCGTCATGGGCCTTTTGATATTGGCCTTGAAGGTTGGCCGCGAGCGCGAGCCGCGCCCCATAGACCGAAGAGACGGCGAGTATCGGCCAGTCCTTATAGACGAGCCTGATCTGGCCGTCGGTCGCCACGAAGCGGTTGAGATCCGGCGCGGTGGCGCGGCAATACGGGCAATTGTAGTCGAAGAAGGCGACGATCGGGACGCTTCCTTTTGGATTTCCGCCGACCGGCGCCTCCGGATCGTTTAGGATCGCGTTGGCGTTGATTGTCTCCGAGGCGCCGAGCGCCGTGCCGGCGCCGGTCCCGAAGGCGGCGGCGGAGCCCGCCAGACGTATAAAGGCCCTGCGATCCAACTCAACCTCCTGAAGCCCCCGCGCCTGATACCTAACAGATCCGCTCGCCGCGAGGGCCGCGGGCGGCCGTCACTTTTTGGTGTGCGGACGCCATCGCCGGGGCGCCTGGCTGTTGCCCAAGGCCCACAAATCTGCTAGACGGCGCCCCTTCACGGAAAACGTGGGAGAACGCCCGGTCGCCAGCCGGGGCTTAACGTTCGCACCACGAACTGCAACCTGGCGTAAGCCTTCGGGGCGACCTGAGAGGCTTACGCCCGCGCATGGAGCAGCCTCATGGCTAAGAAAATCACCGGCTATATCAAACTGCAAGTGCCGGCAGGCGCGGCCAATCCGTCGCCGCCGATCGGTCCCGCGCTCGGCCAGCGCGGCCTCAACATCATGGAATTCTGCAAGGCCTTCAATGCGCGCACCGCGCAATTGGAGAAGGGCGCGCCGATCCCGGTCGTCATCACCGCCTACCAGGACCGCTCGTTCACCTTCGAGATGCGCCAGCCGCCGGTGACCTTCTTTTTGAAGAAGGCGGCCGGGCTCAAGCTCGGCAAGAAGCCGGCCTCTGGCGCCAAGACGACGGGCCGCGGCTTTGTCGGCAAGGTGACCAGGGAGCAGGTGCGCGAGATCGCCCAGCAGAAGATCGTCGATCTCAACTGCGACTCGATCGAATCGGCGATGAAGATGATCGAAGGCTCGGCCCGTTCGATGGGCCTGCAAGTGGTGGAGGGCTAAAAGATGGCGCATCACGGCAAAAGAGTTCTGAAGGCGCGCGAGACGGTCGAGCGGACCAAGCTCTATGCGCTCGCTGACGCGGTCAAGCTGGTCAAGACCAACGCCACCGCGAAGTTCGACGAGACGGTCGAGCTGTCGATCAATCTCGGCGTCGATCCCAAGCACGCCGACCAGATGGTGCGCGGCGTCGTCAACCTGCCGAACGGCACCGGGCGCACGCTGCGCGTGGCGGTGTTCGCCCGTGGGCCGAAGGCCGACGAAGCGCGCGCCGCCGGCGCCGACGTCGTCGGGGCCGAGGATCTTGTCGCCCAGGTGCAGGCTGGCGAAATCAACTTCGACCGCTGCATTTCCACACCCGACCTGATGCCGCTCGTCGGCCGTCTCGGCAAGGTGCTGGGGCCGCGCGGCCTGATGCCGAACCCGAAGGTCGGTACGGTGACGATGGACGTGAAGACCGCGGTCGCGGCGTCGAAGGGCGGCTCGGTCGAGTTCCGGGCTGAAAAAGCGGGCATCGTGCAAGGCTCGGTCGGCAAGGCTTCGTTCGGCGACGACAAGCTCGCAGAGAACGTGCGCGCCTTCATCGATGCGGTGAATCGGGCCAAGCCCCAGGGCGCGAAGGGCCACTACCTTCTGCGCGCCGCCGTCTCCTCGACGATGGGCCCGGCGGTACGGCTCGATATCGCGACGCTGCAGACCGCAGGCGCTGTCGGGGCGTAGGCGCGCGGCGTTTTGCCCTCGCCCCTCTTCCGGTCGCCCGTTGAGAGACGGGCGTTCTTCTGAACGTCCTGTCGGGAGAGGGGTCTGCCGGAAATAAGCATTTCGGCGCCCCTCCTTTACGTCAACATCGGCGCCATGCCCGGCTCCGCCTTCGCCATCGCGCGTCGATACGCCGGGCGCTGCCCGATGCGCTCAAGGTAACTCAGGGTGTTCGGCAGGTCGTCGATGCGGCCGCCGCGAAACGTGCGCGCCGTCGTGAGAGACCACACCATCATGATGTCGGCGAGGCTGAGCTTGCGGCCGCCGAAGAATGGAGCTTCGCCGAGGCCGTTGCTCGATCATGGCCCGGCAGCGTTCAAGGCGGTCTTTGACCAACGGAACGTCCGAGGGACCCTTGCCGGCAAGCGCCAAAGCGAGGCCGGCAAAACCGGCGGACCCGTATGTCCCATTCGTCCAGTGAAACCAGAAGAGGTGCTCGGCGAAATCCGGATCGGAAGGCGCGGGCGCCAGCCGGCCTTGGCCATACCGGGCATTGATGTAGTCGCAGATCGCGCCGCTCTCGGCCAGCACGAGGGCGCCGTCCGTGATGACCGGAGCGACGCCCATCGGATGCAGAGCCTTGTAAGCCTCTGGCGCCATTCGGTTGTCCGCGCGGCGCTCGTAGCGCTTCAGTTCGTATTTGAGGTCGAGTTCTTCGCACAGCCACACAATCCGCTCCGATTGTGAGACGCCAAGATGATGAACGGTGAGCATGCCTATCTCCTGAGGCCCTGGGCCGCGACACGGGGTCGATCCGCTTTTCTCCGAGACCGCAACCGAAAGGAAAGACGGCCTCGGCGTCAGGCGCCTTGAACCCGCGCCTCGAATTGTCGAAGAGACGGGCCCAATCGCCAAGCGCTTCACCGAGGACGCGCAATTGACGTCTTTCGCCGCTCCTCTCCCCATCGACGACGTGCTCGGCGCGCTTCGCTCGGCGCTCGCCGAGCATTCGAGCGCTGTGCTTGTTGCGCCGCCCGGCGCCGGCAAGACGACGCGCGCGCCGCTCGCGCTCCTCGACGAGCCTTGGGCGAAGGGCAAACGCCTCATCCTGCTCGAGCCGCGCCGCATCGCCGCCCGCGCCGCGGCCGCGCGCATGGCCGCGACGCTTGGCGAAAAGGTTGGCGAGACGATCGGCCTGCGTGTGCGGCTGACCAGCCTTGTCTCGAAACGCACACGCATCGAGGTCGTCACCGAGGGCGTCTTCACCCGCATGATCCTCGCCGATCCCGCGCTCGACGGCGTGGCGGCGGTCCTGTTCGACGAGTTCCACGAGCGCTCGCTCGACGCCGACCTTGGCCTCGCCTTCGCGCTCGACGCGCAGCAGGGTCTGCGCGAGGACCTGAGACTTCTCGTCATGTCGGCGACGCTCGATGGCGCGCGGGTGCGCGCGCTGCTCGGCGACGGACCATTGATCGAAAGCCAGGGCCGCGCCTTCCCTGTTGCGACACGATATGTCGGTCGTACACCAGGCGCGCGGATCGAGGACGAGGTCACGCGCGTCACGCTCGAGGCGCTCGCAAGTGAAAGCGGCTCGGTCCTTGTTTTCCTGCCGGGGCAGGGTGAAATCCGCCGCGTAGCGGAGAGCTTGGAAGCGCGCGTCAAGCGTCCCGACGTCGACATTGCGCCGCTCTATGGCGCGCTGGACGGCCGTGCGCAGGATCTCGCCGTCGCCCCGGCTCGCGACGGACGGCGCAAGATCGTGCTCGCGACCTCGATCGCCGAGACGTCGCTCACCATTGAGGGCGTGCGCGTCGTCGTCGATAGCGGCCTCATGCGTGTTCCGGTCTACGAGCCCGACGTCGGGCTCACGCGGCTCGAGACGGTGCGCGTCAGCAGGGCCAACGCGGACCAGCGGCGCGGGCGCGCCGGGCGCACGGAGCCTGGGATCTGCTATCGATTGTGGGAGGAGGCCGCGAACGGCGGGCTTCAACCTTATGCCGCGCCGGAGATTCTGTCGCGCCGATCTCTCCGGCCTTGCGCTCGATTGCGCTCTCTGGGGCGTCGCCGATCCGTTGAAGCTTTCCTTTCTCGATCCGCCGCCGCGCGCCGCGCTGAAGGAAGCCCGAGCGCTTCTGACGGAGATCGGCGCACTCGACGTCGACGGCCGCATTACCGATGAAGGCCGCGCAATCGCGAGCCTCGCACTGCCGCCGCGTCTCGCGCGCATGGTGGTCGACGCCGCACGCGAGGGAGAGGGAGGAATTGCGAGCGAAATTGCAGTCGTCCTAACGGAACGCGGGCTTGGCGGGGATGCGGTCGATCTTGCGACTCGGGTCGCTGCCTTTCGCCGCGACCGCTCGCAACGAGCCGATGACGCCAGGCGTCTGGCCCGCGGGCTTGCGACGAGAGCGGAGGCCCTCATCCGGCCTTCGGCCACCTTCTCCCCGGGGGAGAAGGGCCCGCCCTCTCCGTCGAAAGAAGAGCGCCCTCCCGGAGCCCTCCGGGAAGGCACAGCGATCCCTTCTCCCCCCGGGAGAAGGTGGCCGGCCAAGGGCGTCCGGAAGGACGCCCGTCCTGCCGGGGGCAATGGGCCGGCCGGATGAGGGTGCGGCGCCGGGTTCAGTCGGCCCCCTTCTCGCGTCGGCCTTCCCTGATCGTATCGCCATTGCGCGCGGTAAGCGCGGCGAATTCCTTATGGCCAACGGCCGGGCTGCGGCGCTGGAAGCGCACGATCCGCTGGCGGGCGAACCCTATCTCGCCATCGGAGAAATCGCGGGACGAGCCGCCTCAGCCCGTATCCTGACCGCCGCCGCGCTCACGCTCGACGACATCGAAAGGATCGCAGGCAGCTCGATCCAAGCCACGGACGAACTGAGTTTCGATCGCGCATCCGCATCGTTGCGGGCGCGGCGTCGTCGCCGGCTTGGCGCGCTCACGCTTGCCGAGCAGACGCTCCCCGTTCCACCGGACGACGCCGCCGCGCTTATGCTCGCGCGTGGCGTTCTTGCGCTTGGACTCGCACGCCTGCCGTGGACGAAAGCGCTCAAGCAGCAGCGGGACCGGGTGATGTTCCTGGCCCAAGCTGAGGGCGAGGCGTGGCCGGATCTGTCGGACCAAGCGCTTGCCGCCGATCCCGGCTGGCTCGCGCCGTTTCTCATCGGCAAGACAAAGCTCGACGAGATCGGCGCCGATGATCTCGCGAGCGCGCTCGATGCCGCGCTGTCCTGGGATTTGGCGCGGCGCCTCGTCGACGAAGCGCCGACCCACTTCCAGGCGCCGACCGGGACCGCCGCGCCGATCGATTACGAAGCGGAGGGCGGGCCGGCGATCGCGCTCCGGGTGCAGGAACTGTTCGGGCTGAGCGAACATCCGTCGCTGGCCGGCGGGCGCATTCCGCTCACTCTCCATTTGCTCTCGCCGGCCCATCGCCCGATCCAGATCACGCGCGACCTGCCGGGCTTCTGGCGCGGCTCCTGGGCCGCCGTGCGCTCCGACCTGCGCGGCCGCTATCCACGCCATTTCTGGCCCGAGGACCCCGCCGCCGCCGCGCCGACCGCCCGCGCAAAGCCAAGGGGAACGTAAGCCCGCGCATTGACCGCGCCGGCGGCCGGCCGATAGCGTCGCCGCCAATGGCTCTCGACCTTTCGCCGTTCGATCGCGAACTCTTGCAAGGCGTCCACGGCGAGGGCGCGGCCTTCGCCATGCGGCTCCTTGTGCGCTTCGCCGAAGCGGTCGACGCGCGCGCCTTCCTCGACATCGAGGCGGCGCATGTCGACGGCTGTCTTTATCATGGGCGCGCCAGCCTCGACTTCGTCGAACGGATGATCGAACTCGGCGGCAAGGTTCGCGTGCCGACAACCCTCAATGTCGGCTCGGTCGATCTCATTCATCCCGAGCTCTTTCGCGGCACAAAGGAGCATGCGGAGAACGGCGCCCGGCTCATGCGTGCGCATGTCGAGCTCGGCTGCGCGCCGACCTTCACCTGCGCGCCCTATCAGACCCTGTGCGCGCCCGCGCTTCGGCGCGCAGATCGCCTGGGGCAGAATCGAACGCCATCGTCTTCGCCAATTCCGTGATTGGCGCGCGCACCAACCGCTATGGCGATTTCATCGACCTCTGCTGCGCGATGACCGGCCGCGCCCCTGCATACGGGCTGCACCTCGACGCGAAAACCGCCTCGCGCGGGCGCTGGTCGAGATCGCCTCGATTCCGGAAGACTGGGACAATGAGCGGCTCGCGGTCGCGGTCGGCCATGCGATCGGACGCCGATGCGGCGGCCTCGTTCCGGCGATTGTCGGACTGCCGTCCGGACATAAGCGAGGATGATCTGAAGGCCCTGGGCGCCGCCGCCGCTTCGTCCGGCGCGGTCGCGCTGTTTCATGTCGTGGGCCGCACGCCCGAGGCGCCGGACCTTGAGACGGCTTGCGGCGGCGTCTCGCCGGAGCTTCACCTGCAGCTGACGGCGGAAGATTTGCGCGAAGCGGCGCGCTCACTCTCCAACCTGGGCGACGGCGCGCCGCTCGGCGCCGTCTCACTCGGCACGCCGCATTTTTCGATTGATCAATTCGCCCGTCTCATGCCGCTCCTCGATGGCGCGCGTCCGCTTGTCGACATCTTCATCAATTGCAGCCGGGCGACGCTGGACGAACTCCGCCAGCGCGGTTGGGAAGACGCGCTCAGGCAGGCGCGCGTCACGCTGGTCGCGGACACTTGCGTCTATGTCAGCGCGCTGATGAAGCCCGGCGTCGGCGCGATCATGACCAATTCCGGCAAATGCGCCTATTACGCGCCGGGCAATCTCGGGGTCGAGATCGCCTATGGGTCGCTCGCCGAATGCGTCGCCTCTGCGCGGGCCGGCAAGGTGGTGCGCCTGTGAGCGCGCGAACGTTCGACGCCGTGACGCTTGTTCCCGGCGCCGCGTCCGGCGCTGTTCTCCGGCTCGACGAGCCGCTCAGCTTCTGGGGCGGCCTCGATTCGGCGACGGGGACGATCATCGATCGCTTGCACCCGCAGCGCGGCGCAAGCGTGGCGGGCCGCATCCTGATGATGCCGGGCGGGCGCGGCTCAAGCTCTGGCAGCGCCACGCTTGCCGAAGCGCTGCGGCTCGGCAAGGGGCCCGCGGCGATCCTGATGCTGGAGCGCGACGCGATCGTCGTCGTCGGCGCGATGGTCGCAGCCGAACTTTACGGACTTGCGTGTCCGGTCGCGTTGGCCAACGGGCAAGACTGGGAAGCCCTGGCGGCCGCAGCCAGCCTCACTCTCGAGGCTGGCCCGAACGGCGCCGCGATCAGCGCCGACCTTTGACCTCACGCCCAAGGCGCGCGCCGCCCGAGCGAAAGTCCGGACGATGGCCCGATCGGGACTCGACGGCGACAGGCCTGCCGCCTCGCGCGTCCCGATGCGGAACGTGATGCGGGCGTTTCGGCGGCAGCGGCGCGCACTGGCGCGCGCAGCCGCCTTACGGACGACGGGCGCAGGCTTCGGACCGGCCGCGCCGCGACGGTCGGTCTTGAACAGAGTGAGCCGCGTCAGGCGCTCGATCGCTCGCAAGAGATCGCGTTCTTCATGGTCGCAGAGCGAGATCGCCTGTCCGGCTTTGCCCGCTCGCGCGGTGCGGCCGATGCGATGAACATAGGCCTCGGCGACCTGCGGCAGTTCAAAATTGACGACATGGCTGACGCCGTCGATGTCGATGCCGCGCGCCGCGATGTCGGTCGCGACCAGCGCCCGCGTCTCTCCGCCGCGGAAGGCGGCCAAGGCGCGCTCGCGCTGGCCCTGGCTCTTGTTGCCATGAATGGCGGCAGCGTTGACGCCTGCCTCGTCGAGGGTGCGGGCGACGCGGTCGGCGCCGTGCTTGGTGCGGGTGAAGACGAGGACGCGTGTGAGTTCGGCATCGTTGAACAGTTCGACCAGCAGGTCGCGCTTCTTCGCCGCTTCGACGAAGAGCACGCTTTGCTCGACGCGGTCGGCGGTCTTGGCGGCGGGCGTCACCGAGACCTCAACGGGATCGCGCAGCAATTCGCCGGCGAGCGCGCGGATGTCGGTCGGCATCGTCGCGGAGAAGAACAGGTTCTGCCGCTGCCTGGGCAATTCCCGGACGATGCGGCGGATCGGCTTGACGAAGCCGAGATCGAGCATCTGATCGACTTCGTCGAGCACCAGAAACTCGACCGCGTTGAGACGCGCGACGCCGGCGTCGAGATGATCGAGCAGACGGCCGGGCGTCGCGACCAGCACGTCGAGGCCGGCCTGAAGCGCGCGAATCTGCGCGCCATGCGGCACGCCGCCGAATATGACGGCGATCTTCAGCCCAAGCCCGTCAGACAGGTCGCGGAAGCTTTGGGCGATCTGGCTCGCGAGTTCGCGGGTCGGGCTCAGCACGAGCACGCGCGCGCCGCCTCTCGGCGCTGGGCGCCGGTCGGTCACGATCTGGTTGAGGATCGGCAACGCGAAGGCCGCCGTCTTGCCGGTGCCTGTCTGAGCGATGCCGATGAGATCACGGCCCTTCATCAGCGGCGGGATCGCCTGAACCTGAATCGGGGTCGGACGCGCGTAGCCAAGTTTGGACAGCGCAGTGTTGAGGGGCGCGGCCAGGCCGAACCCGTGAAAATTATCCAAGGTGAAAGTCTTTCAAAATGCCGCGTCGACGCGAGACGCGTCTATAGCGGCGGGGGGTTAGGAAACGCCCCGCGTGTCCGGACGTCGAAGGAAGATTAAGGGGCGGACGGCAGGTGGGCTAGAAAACCCTTCACGCGGCCGGAGCGCCAATGACCGCACCGTGGCGGCTTGAGGGTGCATGTGGACTGGAGGCGGCGGAAAGTCAAGGGCTTAGGCGGCCGCAGCGCCTAACGCTGCTCGCTGCGGTCGGATTGACCACGCCTCCCGCCAATGCGAGGAACCGCCGCTGCAAACAATTCGAGAGGGGCAATGAGCGCGACGGTCGAAGTCTTGGGGCTGGGCAATTCACTCGTCGATCTTCTTGCCTACGCGGACGACAAGTATCTGAGCGCCCAGGAGATGCTGAAGGGCGCGATGAACCTGATCGACGAGGATCGCGCCGAGGCGCTCTACGCCGCCCGCGTCGATCCGCGCGTGATCTCAGGCGGATCGGCCGCCAACACCATCGTCGGCGTCGCCTCGTTCGGCGTGTCCGCCGCCTATATCGGCAAGGTGAAGCAGGACGCGCTCGGCGCGGCCTTCGCCGACGACATCCGCTCGACCGGGGTCGCTTTCTCGACCTCGCCCGCCGAGCAGGGACCGAGCACAGGGCGCTGCTTCATCTATGTCACGCCCGACGGCGAGCGGACGATGAACACCTATCTCGGCGCAAGCTCCTATCTGGCGCCGGCGGACGTGGACGAGGGCTTGGTGCAAGTCGGCGAAGGTCGTCTATCTCGAAGGCTACATGTGGGACCGGCCCGCGGCCAAGGCGGCGTTCCAGAAGGCCGGCGAGATCGCCCGCGCCGCGAACCGCCGAGTTGCTCTCACGCTGTCGGATTCGTTCTGCGTCGATCGATTTCGTGGCGAATTCATCGAGCTCATGCGCTCGCGGACCGTCGACACGATCTTCGCCAACACCGACGAGGTCCTGTCGCTGTACGAGACGCCGGATTTCAATGAGGCGCTCGATAATCTGCGCGCAGAAGGCGTGCTGGGCGTCGTCACGCGTTCGGAAAAGGGCTGCATCATTGTCGATGGCGACGAGACCTGGGAGGTTCCGGCCTTCCCAATCGCCAAGCTCGTCGACACGACCGGCGCGGGCGACATGTTCGCCGCTGGTTTTCTCGCCGGCCTCGCGCGCGGGCGCGACATGAAGGCTTGCGGGCGGCTCGGCGTGCTGGCGGCGGCGGAAATCATTCAGCACATTGGCGCGCGGCCCAATGTGTCGCTGGCGGAACTGGCGCGGCAGAACGACTTGACGGTTTGACATTTACCCTCGGGGTCGGCGCGAACTCGCGCCGCCGTCAATCAGCCGCCGTCGCGCCCTTCCTGTCGAGGAGATGGCGCTTGAAGTCGCTCATCGAGGCGAACTTGAACGTTCCTTCGGTCGTTTCGGCCTCGATCGAGCCGTCGGCGAAGATCTTGTAATTGGCCCCGGCCGACGAATAGCTCCCGATCAGGCTAGGCGGCTCGTCCGACTCGGGCGTCTCCAAAACGGTCTCGATCGCCTCGAGCGAGGGCAGGTGGCCCGCGCGATTGAAGTTGATCGGACTCTCCTCGTCCTCGGGCGCCCGCGCTTCGTTCATGCTCTCGAGCGGGGCCGCTTCAATGCGCCGAATGCGCGGCGGCGCTCTCTTCGGCAGGCGCGGTTTCGGGCAAAGGCGTCACCCCAAAGCCCGGCCGAAAGATCGAGGGTCCATCGGACTGCCGCACAAGCTTCGTGAGCGTGTCGATCCGGCGAATCGCAACCGCGATGGCGAACGTCACAACCGCCGCGCAAACGGCGACTGCCGCCGATAGCGCGTACAGGACGCCAACGCTGGTCGGCAGGAGGTCTACGCTCTGGTAGCCGCTCGCAGCGCCGGCGATGAGCAAAATGAGGCTCAGAACGAAGATCAGGATCGCCATGAGGCCTTTAATGCCGACATTTTGTGGAAACCTCAACAGGTCTGGAGTGTGTGTTGGGGAATACGCAGGCCGTCAATGCCGCGAATCGCGCGAACCGAAGATTGCTGAACCGACGCGCACATACGTCGCGCCAAGCTGCACCGCAAGCGGCCAATCGGCGCTCATGCCCATGGAAAGTTCGCTCAATCCATTGCGTTTCGCGATCACGCCGAGCAGAGCGAAATGCGGCGAGACGAGCTCGTCGGCCGGGGGAATGGCCATGAGGCCCTCGATCGCCAATCCGTAAGTGTCGCGGCAGAGCGCAATGAAGGCGTCGGCTTCTTCGGGAAGGACGCCCGCTTTCTGCGGTTCGCCTCCGGTGTTGATCTCGATGAAGAGGCGCGGGCGTTTTCCTGCCCGATCGATTTCGCGCGCCAGCGCCGCGGCGATTTTCTCTCGGTCGACCGTCTCGATCACGTCGAACGCCTCGACCGCTTCCCGCGCCTTGTTGCTTTGGAGGGGCCCGATCAGGTGAAGTTCGATCGTCTTGCCGAGCGCCGCGGCGCGCTCTCGCAAGTCGCGCCATTTGGGGATCGCTTCCTGCACGCGGTTCTCGCCGAAACGGGTCTGGCCGGCGGTTGCGATCGTGGGCCAGACCTCGTCAGCCGAATAGGTTTTGGAGACGGCGACGAGCTTGACCGACTCGGGCGCGCGGTCGCAATCGCGCGCCCGTCGCGTGATCGATTCGCGCAGCTCGAGAAGCCGCCGCACGGCCTCCGATTCAATTGCATGCGGCGCGTCCGACAAAGCTTAACTCCGTAGCCGACGTCAATTTCGCCGGGCCATCCCAGGCGATTCGCCAGAGCCGCGGAGGCGGGCGCTGGCCGCCTATGACGCGAGCGAGCGCTGGTTGCGCGCGACAGATGGCCCTACAAAAAGCTTCGCGAGCCCTTCACGGCAAAATGGTCGTCCGCTATCGTTTTGTCCAGGGAGGACAAAACCAATGAAGGCTTATCCGCAATGGAAGCTTGGTCTGATCGATTCAGCCTGGTTCGGCTCGCCATATGAGGGGCAGTCGGGGAGGCAGGAAGCGAAGACAATCGGTTTCGACAGCCTCGATCTCTTCATCGGGTTTGACCCGGGCCGAATGAATCCGGAGGAGCGCCGCGACTATGTCGCCGATGTGCGCAGCGTCGACTTGCCGATCAACTCGTTCGTCTGCACCTGCCTCGGTCTCAGCGATTTTAATCCGGCCGTCCGTTCCTATCACATTGAACGGGCGAAGAACGTCCTCGACCTGGCCTCCGAGTTCTCGTCGGCCAGGAACCTCTGTTTCGTCCCGGGCGAGTACATGTTCCAGCATCACCTGGTGCCGGCGGAGAGCGAGTGGAAACTCGTGGTCGACGCTACGCAGCAGGTCGGACGGCATGCCGCAGAACGGCGCCTCGAGCTTGCGATCGAACTCCTTCCGTTCGAGTTCGCTTTCATCCAGACGCTGGACGATATGGAGCGTTTCCTGGACGACGTCGGCCTCGAGAACGTCAAGGCCACTGTCGACATCTCGCATTTCTGGCTCATGCGCATTCCCCCGAGCGCGCTCACACGGCTCAAGGGCCGGATATCTCAGGTGCACATCTCAGATTGCGACGGGCTCAATCACGGGGACCTGCCGCCCGGGCGAGGCAACACGCCATTCGGAGAATATCTTTCCGCCATTCGAGATGCAGGTTTTGCCGGCGCAGCCTCGGTCGAACTCGAATTTCCGCCGGACTCCAACCAGATGCGCGACTGGGTGGCGGAAGCCTACAACTCGACCTTGCGCGAGATGAGAGCTGTGGGCGTTCGCTGATCCTCGTAACCGACCGTCCGAGGACTCGGTCCCGCGCCCTTGCCTTTTGGCTGAAGCCCGCGCATGAGGGCCCACCTTCCCCAATCCAACGACGGTTTCCATGGGCTTCAAATGCGGCATCGTTGGCCTGCCGAATGTCGGCAAGTCGACGCTTTTCAACGCGCTCACGCAAACCGCGGCCGCGCAGGCGGCCAATTACCCATTTTGCACCATCGAACCCAATGTCGGCGATGTTGCGGTTCCGGACCCGCGTCTGGCGACGCTGGCCGACATCGCCAGCTCCAAGGAGATCATCCCGACCCGGCTGTCATTCGTCGACATTGCGGGGCTCGTGCGCGGCGCCTCAAAAGGCGAAGGGCTGGGAAACCAGTTTCTCGGCAACATTCGCGAATGCGACGCGATCGCCCATGTCGTTCGCTGTTTCGAGGACGGCGACGTCACCCATGTTGAAGGCAAGGTCGATCCCTTGTCGGATATCGCCACCATCGAAACCGAATTGATGCTTGCCGATCTCGAAAGCCTTGAGCGACGCATCGTGCAGATGGAGAAGAAGTCCAAGGGTGGAGACAAGGAGTCCAAGGACCTGTTGGCGCTCGCCGAGCGTAGCCTTGGCGAACTGAAAGAGGGGCGGCCGGCCCGCGCTATTGGCGTGGACCGCGAAGAGCGGCGTCTTTTCCAGTCGCTGGGCCTCCTGTCGTCGAAGCCGGTTCTCTATGTCTGCAACGTCGAAGAAGAGTCGGCCGACCGGGGCAATGCTTATTCCGATTTGGTCAAGGAACAGGCGGCCAAGGAAGGCGCCGCCGTGGCGGTCGTGTCGGCGAAAATCGAGAGCGAAATCGCCGTGTTGCCCGAGGGCGAACAAGAAGCCTACCTCGAGGCGACCGGGTTGACTGAGCCGGGTCTCAGCCGCGTCATTAGCGCAGGCTATGGGCTGTTGCATCTGGTCACCTTCTTCACCGTGGGGCCGAAGGAGGCGCGCGCCTGGACGATCGAGCAGGGGACCAGGGCCCCGCAGGCCGCCGGCGTCATCCACACGGATTTCGAGAAGGGCTTCATCCGCGCCGAAACCATCGCCTATGACGATTATGTCGCCAACCGTGGCGAAGCCGGCGCGCGTGAGGCGGGCAAGTTTCGGTTGGAAGGCAAGGACTATGTGGTCGCGGACGGCGACGTCCTGCATTTCCGCTTCGCGAATTGAGAGCCATGCCGGACGCTCTTTATTTCGAAGACTTTCCGCTTGGCGAAGTGATCGAATACGGGGACGTTCGTCTTACCGTCGACGAGATCATTGCGTTCGCGCGGGACTTTGACCCGCAACCTTTCCATACCGACGAAGAAGCGGCGCGCGCCGCGACCGGCGGTCTCATCGCCTCGGGATGGCACACGTCGGCGCTGCTGTTGAAGATGAATTGCGAAGCCTTCCTCACGCGCGCGGCCCTTCTCGAAGAAACCGGCATTGAAGAGGTGCGATGGGAGCGCCCGGTCAGGCCGGGCGATCGTCTGCGTGTACGGCGCCGGACGCTGGCCACGCGCCCTCGCGAGGACCGGATCGGCGCTGGAGAAGTCGAGTTTTTCTATGAGGTCATTACCCAGGACGACGTCGCCGCCATGTCGCAGCGCAGCCTGCTCATGCTCAAGCGGCGTCCCCAACCTTTCGCGAACTAGTCGATCCCATGTTCTACGAAGACATTCGCATTGGTCAGTCGCTCGCCCTCGGCGAGGTGGAGTTTTCGCGCGAAGCGATCCTCGCCTATGGGCGACTGTTCGATCCGCGCATCGTGGCTCGAGCCGCTGAGGGCGGAGCGCCGCTGGCCGCGTCTGGCCTCCATCTGGCCGCTGCCGGAATGCGCCAACTCGTGGACACGAGGAGCGCTCTGCGCGCCGCGATGGCCGAGCGCGGCGAGGTTCTTCCGCAGCTTGGCGTCTCTCCGGGGTTCACGAACATGCGCTGGGCCCACCCGGTTCATGAGGGCGACATCGTTTCCTATTCCATGGAGACGGTGTCGAAGCGCGCGACCTCCAAGCCGAAATGGGGTCTGGTGGGCAACACTTTTCGCGGTGTGAACCAACGAGGGGAGGAGGTTTTGGTCTTCTCCAGCGTCGTTCTTATCGCCCGGAAGCCTGAAGAGCTGTGACTGTCGCTAGCCGGCGCGATCTGGTTTTCCGAACGAAACGGCCCTTTGACCCTGTTGGCAACTAATTTTCCGATGCCGGGGGACGCGCCAAGCGAGAGAAAGTCTGGTAGAAGACTGCCGGTCGTACTTTGTTGGTTCCAGGGGAATTTGCAATGGCAATCAATCTTGTCAGTCTCGTCTCTCAGTTTCTTACGCCGCAGTTGATCAGCACTTTGGCGCGGGCGCTCGGCGTGAATGAAGCGGTGGCGCAGAAGGTTGTCGCCGGCGGCGGTCCCGGCAATCCTCGCTTCCCTCGGGACCGCGGCGGCCGCGCCCGGAGGCGCTCAAAAGATCTCCGACGCGATCTCAAATTCAGACCCGGATATCCTCTCCAAGATCACTCAGGCCGCGGCGGGCGGCAACACCCGGTTCCTCAACGAAGGGTCCACGCTCCTGAGCGGCCTTCTGGGCGGCGGCGGTCTCGCGAGCCTGGCTGGCGCGATCAGCCAGTTCTCCGGCGCGCCGCAGCCCGCGACCCAGGCGTTGCTGGGCACGGCCACGCAGGCGGCGGTCGGCACGATCGGCCAGCAGGACCCTTCGAACTGGTCGGACCCTTCGGCTATTCTCTCAATGCTCACCAGTCAGAAGGACGCCATCTCCGCCGCGCTTCCGCCTGAGCTATCGAGGGCGCTGGGCGCCTCCGGGCTGCTCGCGGGCCTTGGCGGTCTAGGGGCCGCGGCTGCGGGAACCGCCGCCTCGGCGACCCGGACCGCCGCGTCGACGGTTTCGAGCGCCGCGAATACCGCAAGTTCGGCCGCCAGCTCCGCCGCGAGAACCGCCGAAGCTGCTGCCGCTAGGAGCACTGAAGCCGCGAGGAGCGCTCAAGCTGCCGTGACGAGCACGAGCAGCGGCTTCCCGATGTGGGCGATCATTCTCATCGTGATTGCCGTGCTGCTCGCGATCTGGTGGTTCATGACCCAGAATCAGAAGCCGCCGGAGCCAGCGAAAACGGGCCTTCTCTCAACCCCGGTCGAGTACGCCCTGCATGCCCTGCCTTCCCCCGCCGGCCTGATGCGCGACTGAGAACCGCGTTCGCGTCATGGGGCTGGGGGGCCGGTTCCGGGATTGGCTTCTCGCGCCGCTGAGCGAAGCAGCGGCGCGATCTCGTATCGGCCTGATCTGCGTCATAGGGTTGGCGGCGCTCGCCGCCGGCTGCTCCAGCCGCCCTTATGGCACGCTGGTCGTCGGCTCGAGCGCGCCTGACGCGAGCCGGGTCGATCTCCTTGTTGCGACGACGCGTGCGCCCGTGGTTGAGCCGCCGGGCGTGATGTTCGGCGGCTCGCGCGGGCACGGGACTCGATTTCGCCGATATCGTCGTGTCGATTCCGCCGGCCGGCGCCCGCCAGCCTGGGGACGTTTCGCTCCCCTCGTCGCTGCCGGCCAATCCGGAGCGTGATTTCACCATCCTGCGCGCCGATCGCATGGACCTGGCCCAGGCGAGGGCCAATTTCGATGCGCGCATCAAGCGCGTGCCGGGCCGCAGGGTTCTCATCTTCGTCCACGGCTTCAATACCCGTTTCGAGGAAGCCGTCTATCGTTTCGCGCAGATCGTTCATGACGCGGGCGTCGATGTCGCGCCTGTGCTGTTCACCTGGCCCTCCGGCGGCAGTGTGACCGACTACGTCTATGACCGCGACAGCGCCGTCTATTCGCGCGATGCGCTGGAGGCGGTGCTGCAGGCGCTGGTGAAAGACAAAGACGTCGACTCGATATCCATCCTTGCTCATTCGATGGGCAATTACCTCGCAGTCGAGTCGCTGAGACAGATGTCCATCCGCAATCACGGACTCTCGCCCAAGATCCAGGATGTTATGATGGCCTCGCCGGATATCGACGTCGACGTTTTCCGGCGTCAGATCGCCGAAATCGACGCCGGGCCGCGGCCGGCGCAGTTCACCCTGTTCATTTCGCGAGACGACCGCGCGCTTGGCCTGTCGAGCTTCCTCGCCCGCGATTCGACGCGCCTCGGCGCCCTCGATCCCAGCAAGGAGCCTTACCGTTCGCTCCTGGAGAAAGGCCGGGTCGCAAGTCGTCGACCTGACCGGCATGGCGTCGGGCGACTTTCTCAATCATGGCAAATTCGCCAGCGGCGAAGTCGTTGGCGCGATCGGCCAGCGCTTGGCTGAGGGTCAATCGCTCAGCGACGCGAAGGGCGGCCTGGTCGAATCGCTCGGCACGTTCACCAGTGGCGCGATCAACGTCGCCGCCGGCGTCGCCACTGGCGCCGTCGCTGCGCCGAGCGAGGTGTTCGATCCGACCAAGCGCGAGAGGTCGGTCGACACTTCGGCGCAAGCCAGGTCTTTGGGGCAGTGACGGGCGCCGGCCGGATTTTCTGGCGGCCTCTGTTATACGGAGTTCGCTTGATCGATTCGCGTTCCGAGCGACGCGGACCAGCGGATGGCCCGTCTCGGCGGCGGCCGCGACACCGGCGCGGTCGATCGTTTGGGTTTTCTTGGCTCGTGGCCTTTTCGTTGCGAAAACCCCCGATTATGCCTATTGGATTCTCTTGGATTTCCTTGGATTCTCTCGTCCGAATCGAGACTTTTCAATGGGTTACACGGGATTTTCGCTGACAGAAATTCTCTCGGGCCCTTGGCCGCGCCGGCGGCAGCGGCGCGGAACCGGAGCCTGAGATCGAGGCCGTGCGGATGCGCAGGATTGTTCATGCGGCAAGCTTAATCTAATTTCTGATTTTCTGCAATAGATCATCATCAATCGCCGTCGACAGAAACCCGGCCTATCCAGAATTCATGGTCAATCAGGTGTGGGCTTGCGGGCCGTGTGGCGGAATTCTCTGAATGACGATTTCATCGTCACCGACATAGTAGTCGATGATATAGGGATAGGGCGTTAGAACAATCCGACGCACACCAGGAACGCTGGTCTTTCTGCCAACAAGACTTTGTTGCTGAATGAGCGCCGCAGTAGCCGTCAATCGCGCTTCAACCTTTGCTGCGCCGTCCGGGGATCGTGCTGCGATATACCCAAGCGCCTTGTCGATCTGTTGGAGCGCGCGCCTTTGATAGCGCAGCTTCACCGGCGATATTTAGCGAAAACCGCCTCGACTTCGGCGGCAGTCGCAAACTCGCCGCGGCGCATCTCCGCTTGGGCTTCGAGCAAGTCGGCCTCTTCCTCGGGCGTTAGCATCACGATCGGCTCTTCGTCGCCCGCGTAAGCCAACAACATGCGGGCGGCCTGCTCCTGCATTTCGAGTGGGAGCGCCCGCACCTTCCGAACGGCCTCTTCGAGCAATTTTGTCATGTGGAAATGATACCACCTTTCGCGGCGGCGGCGGAAGCAAAATCCGCTGCCGGAGTCAGGACCAACGGCAAGCTGGTGTAAGTGCGCGTCATGATCAGCGAAATAGACGAGCCCAAACGATCCTGCATGGCTTGAAGGTCTCATGTGCATATAAGCGAGCGAGGGAGGAACTGCTCTCTACCGTCACCAACGAGGCGGAACGTGACGCGCTATTAGGCGTAAACAGAGCTGGTGTATGGTTGCTGATTCTTGCGCCGATCACACCGTCTCGACGCGCAACTTCACGAAACCGCCGGGCGCTGGCCCCATCGAGGTCAGCTTCAGGCCGGGCGGGGCTGAAAGTCCGGACGCAGCAGGCGACGTCAGGTAGGTCGCAACCACTGTCGCTGGGCCAGGGCGCAAAACGCCAGGCGCCATTCGCCTTTGGCGCGATTTGAGTTTGGCTCGCGATATATTTGAGTACGACGTCGCGGTTGGCGTCCGGGGCCTCGATCACGACGTTCGTTCCATCGCAGCCGGGGAAGCCGCCGCCGCCGCTGGCGCGATAATTGTTGGTGACGACGAGAAACAACTGGTTCGGATCGATCGGCGCGCCGTCGAACATCAGGTCGCGAATGCGGCGCCCGTCTGGCGCGACCAATGCGCCCGAATCGTCGTAGCGCGCGGGTTGAGTGACATCGATGGTATAGTCGACGCCGTCGATCGACATCGAAATTGTAAGCCGCGAAGGCGGGGCCGAGGAGCGGCTGTTCGTCGCGTCGGGTGGGATCGATACGGTGGAAAATGGAAGCCGAACGTTCGAGCCATTCGCGCAAGGTTGCCCCGTCCACCTTAACCACTCTCAGAGTGTTGGGGTACGGATAGATGTCCGCCACGTCCTTGATGGCGAGCGGCCCCACGGCAATGTCCGTATAAAAATAGGGTCCACTGCGCCCGCCGCATTTGAACGGCGCCGCGGCCGAAAGAATTGGCAGTCGAGGCGAGGTCTGGGCGCGCCGCCGCCAAGGGCGCGGCGTAGGCGCGCTGAGCCTCGTTGACGAGTTGCACGACGGGATTGTCGGCGATCAGCGCGAAATAGGTGTCGAGCGGCGTTGCCAGTTTGCCGACGGGCGTGCGGATGAGGCGCAGCGTCGCCTCGTGCGCGTCCCTTGCCGCTTCGAGCACCGAGGCGTCCGATTCGACCAGCGCGATCGCGCGGCCATTTGCGTCGCGCCTGGCGATTGGCCTGACCTCAACCCGGGCTTCGGCGACACGCCAGCGTGTGTCCATCTCCAGCATGAGGTCGATGACTCCCAGATGGCTGCCGCAGAAGCCAGCCATGACGGCGGGCTTGCCGTGGATCGTTCCGCGCTCCGGATCGACGCCCGGGAAGCCGACAAAATCCTCGCCAGGAAGCAGCAGGTGCTGATGGCCGAGGAACAGCGCGTCGACGCCGTCGAGCTTGGCGAGATCCTGACCCGCGTTTTCCTCCCCCATTATCGAGGCAAGCCGGGAAATCCCGGAGTGACAGAGCACGACAACCAGATCGACGCGGCTTCTCAGTTCGGCAAGCTCGGCGCGGACGGCTTCGACCATGTCGACGATGGTCAAGCGTCCACGGACATGGCCCTCGTCCCACTGGGCGATTTGCGGCGGCGCGACGCCCACCACCCCGACTTTCAGCTGCCGTGGGTTTCCGGACTCGTCGACAAACGTGCGCTCGATTACGATCGAAGGCGGGAGCCAGGGCGCGCCGTCGCTTTTGCGAATGTTGCAGCAGACCAGAGGAAAGCGCGCTTGCGCGTAAGCGCGCCCGAGCGCCTCGAGGCCGTAGTTGAAGTCGTGGTTCCCAAGCGTCGCCGCCGCATAGTCGAGCGTGTTCATGGCGGCGATGACGGGATGGATTGCACTCGGATCCGCAGCTATCGCTTGAGCCGCGAGATCGCCGAGCGGCGTGCCCTGGAGAACATCGCCGTTGTCGAACAAAAGGCAGTTGGGCGCTTCGTCGCGCGCCTTCGCGATGAGCGACGCGGCGCGCGCGAGGCCGACAGAATTCGTCCGGGACGTCACGGTAATAATCGTAAGGATAGAGGTTGGCGTGGAGGTCGGTCAGGCCGAGGAGGCGGAGCCGTAGCCGGGGCTTGGAGCCGTGCGAGCGGGGGTTCCATTTCAGTCGCGCGGCCATGCATGAGGCGTCATGACCGGAAGGCGGGAAGGGCGCAAGAGCAAGCGCCGCGCCGCCTGACGTCCCGGTCAAAGAGGCGCTTCCGAATGAGCTGAATCGGCGGGCGTCGGCGTTTGACCAAGCGGCGATGAGCCCGCTTTGGCGTCCCAACCACCCGGCGGGGCGGCGACGTCATTTGCCGCTGGATCACGCTTGGCCGTCTTGAACTTCGCCAGCGCTTCGGTCGCAGCGGCCAGCGAGGCCGGGTCTATCTCGCCGACAATTTCGTCGCGTTTCTTGGCGGCGTCCGCGTCGCCCTGTTGGGCGGCGAGCGAGAACCATAGCCACGACTGACCGAGATCCTTTTCGACGCCGAGCCCGCGCGCGTAAAGGATCGCGAGATTGTACTGGCTGTCGCGAACGCCGAGTTCGGCGCCCTTTCGGAACCATTTCGCCGCTTCAAGATAGTTTAGCGCGCCGCCGTCCGGCTCGGCGCTCATGACCGCAAGGTTGTGGGCGGCTCGAGCGTTACCCGCCTGCGCCGCCTTGAGATACCAGCCTTTGGCGGCCGCGGGGTCGCGCGTTACGCCCGCGCCCTTCTCATACATCGCGCCAAGCCGATATTGTGCGGGGGCGAAGCCGTCCGAGGCGGCGCGTTCGAACCAGTGAGCCGCAGCCGGTTGGTCCTTCGGCAGTCCCCTGCCTTCGAACAGCCGCGTCGCGAGTTCATATTGAGCAGCCGGCAGTCCCGCCGTCACCGCGTCCCGCAAGGCCGTGGAAATCCCGGGCGGGATCGCCGCCAGGAGTTCGCTCGTTGGAGGCCCGCCCTCCGGAGCAAGACGAGGCCCGTCGAGCTTGGTTGGCGGTTGAACAATTGAGGCGGTTGGAGCGACGTCGATCGCCTCGCCGCTCGGCTTGACCGCGCCAGCGTTGCCCGGCGGCTTGCCTGTCGGCGGGTTGAGCTTGGCGGTCTTGAATTCCTGTCCGCCCAAGTCGGAGCGCCCCAGAAATGGGGCCCGGATACTGACCGTTCGTATCGCGAGCGTCGCGGCAAGCGCAATCGCGACGCCGAGCAATACGGACCGCCTGTGGCTCGCGTAGAACGCCCTTGCGCTTTGGACTCCGCGCGCTGCGAACAGCACGCGTTCGGAGCTCGCGAGAGTCTGCACGACGCCGCTCCTGTTCGAGGCGCCGCTGCTTTCCGCGAGCGCCGCCTGCGCAGCGCGGCGGGCGGCTGCGATGTGGACGCTGACCGCCGGATTGGTCTTGGGTCCGATCATCTGCGCGAGTTCACGGGCTTCGCGCGCCCGTTGCGGCGCGCCCGCGCCGGGCTCGATGAGGAAATCTTCGCTGGCGGATTGTGGCGGCGGTTCTTCGCCGGCCGCCGCCGTCTTAGGCTGGCCCGAGCGTTGCGGCGCGACTTCGGGGCCAAGCGCCTCGACGCCCGGCAACGCAGAGCTGACGGCCGGGGCGAGACTCGTGGATCTGGCGGGCGGGCGCAACTCCTCGTCGACGTCGTCGGCCCCAAGCTCAGTCTCGATGCTCGCGAGACGCGCAGCCAGGGTCTCCAGAACCTCCTGCAGGTCGGCGAGACGCGATTGCGTCCGCTCGTCGGCGCCTGCTTGTTCGGCCCTGAGTTCAGCCAGATGCGTGGCTAGAGCCGTGTTGATGGCAGCCGAGGTCTCCGAGGCGAGAGAGCCGCTGACCCGGTCGGCCTCTCGCAGTTTTTCAAGCAGCTGCTGCACAGCCGGCTGCGGATCGTCCGCACTCGCCGCCTTCGCGGCCAGCGCGTCGATGCGATCATAGATCGTGTCGATCCGCTGTGAGACGGCCTCCAGGTCGACTTGGCGGGCGCTCACATCCTGGAGGCGACGCGCGACTTCGTCGGCGACTTGTTCAACGACCTCCCGATCGACGGGCGCCGCGGCGCTCGCCTCGAACTTGGTCTCAAGTGAACGCAGCAACGTCTCGATCGGAACGAGATCAATCGGCGACGGGACGGCGTCGAGTCGTGCGCCGAACTGGTGGAGGATCGGCTCCAGCTGGCGCGCGCCGGCCTCAGGGTCAGCGAGGCGGTCGAGTTTGCCGCTGATTTCGACGAATATCGATTGGAGGGCCTGCGCATCGGCGTCGGTGCGGCCGACAGCGGCGAGCTTCGCTTCGAAATCGCGCAGAAGCGCTTCGATCGGGCCGGTGTCGATTTTTGCCGGCGGGCGCGCCTCGAGCGATTGGCGGACGCGGTCGATGCGGAGCGCAAGGTCGTCAAACGGGCCCGGATCGAGCGCGGGGGCTGTCGGGCGAGCAATTTCCTGATCGAGCCGCGTCGCGATCTGCTCGAGGCGCTGCTCGATCGAGATGAGCGCCTCCGGCGTCGTCGAGCGTTCGATCTGTCGGCAGGCTTCCGCAAGAAGCGCCGCCACCTCGGCGGACTCAAAGTGTGGAGCGGGGTTGGCGCCGAGCCGCTCGACCCGATCGGCCAGTTCGCCGATCTGGCGCTCCAGCCGTTCGAGCGGCGGGGCGCGCAGCGCCGCGGAAGCAAGGAGATTGCGCACTTCTTCCGTCTGCTGACGGATGCGCTCAAATGTCTCGGGCTTTATCGCCGCCGCCGCGAGGCTCTCGACCTTGCCGCCGATCGCGCGGATCTCGCGTTCGAGCGCCGCGGCCGCCGCCTGCGGATCATGCGCTTTCAGCGCCGCACGAAATTCGGCGGCCATCGCTTCCAGCGGGGCGAGCATGGATTCGCCGTGACCGTTCTGGCGCAACATTTCCACGCGCTGCGCGAGATCGCGGATGGCGCCCTCAAGCGCGACAATTGCGTTGCGCGGGGCAAGATCGGCGAGGCTCTGGCTCATCGCGGCGATTTCAGCGCGCATGGCGCCGAGATCGACGGCGGCGTCGCTCGGTTCGGCGCGCTCACGGCGCATCTCATCGAGCTGGCGGGCGAGGGCTCGCACGTCATCGAGCAACAGTTGCGTCAGCGGCGGCGCGGCGTCGAGTCGCCGCCGCAGCAACGCCGTCTCCGCCGGCGTGAGGATGCGGACCGATCCTGGCGCGGCGCGGATGCGGGGTCGCCGAACGCGGCCGTTCGCGAGTCTGGCGAGGTCGGGTCGGTTTCGCCGCGGCTCAGCCGGGCCTCGATCTCGTGGCGGCGCATCGCGATCTGCGACACGGCGGACTTGAGATCGAACAACGGCTTTGGGTCGAAGCGTTGGCGCCCGAGGTGGGTGTTCATTGTGCGTTTCGTCGGTTCGAGCGGCGCCCGCCAAGTCGGTCCTGACCGCTTCGAGTCGCCTGACCGCGTCGATGAGCGCGCGGCGCTCGTCGTCAAGCGCGGCGTCATTGCGCTCCAGAATCTGGGCGACGGTTTCGAACGCCCGCGCGGCTTGAACCTCGGCGCGCGACAGCCTCATATCGAAGCGCTCGATCACAGCCTCGAAGGCGTCCGGGATTCCGGGAACGCGCGGCGCCTGTGGTGGCGCATTTCGTCGCGCGATGCGTTCGAGGCGTCCGGCGGCCGCGTCCAGCCGATCGTCCGCGCTTCGTCGCGCTCGGGCCGATCGGCCTGGTCCAATCCCACGTAGTCGGCAATCGCTTCGTCGAGCCAATCGTCCAGGCGCATGCCGGACCGGCGGGCGGCTTCCGTGGCGGCGTCGCGGGTCCGTCGCCCCACGCCCGCGATATTCCACGCCATGGCTCTATTCATGTCCTCGACCGTCGCTCTGGGCGCGCACGCGAATCGCCGGATGAACACAGGCGACGCCCACCCGCAATTCTGTCGGGGGTCATGGTGAAGAAACGGTTAAGCGGGACAGCCGCGCCGCCGCCGCGGCTAGCTCATCAAAGTTGCATCGTAAGTTGCAGCAACTATCAGTTGCAAATCCGATCCGTTAGGGCATAGTGATTCGATTCGCGCAAAGGCCGCGAGTCACGAGGCGCGAACGCAACGGCGCCGACGAAAGGAGAGGCCATGAACAGGATATCAACTCTATCTCAGCCTTCCGCTGGGTTCTCGGGCGCGTTGCTCGAAGAGGAGGGCCGGACTGCGCTCGACGCGTCGCAGCCGGAGCTGACGATCAGCCAGATGTCGCGCGTATTCGGTGTCAGCCTGCGCACGCTGCGCTTTTACGAAGATCGCGGGCTCATCAAGCCCCGCCGCGAAGGCAACGCCCGTTACTATCGTGCGACCGACCGGATCCGGATGGAGATGATCCTCAAGGGCAAGAAGCTCGGCTTCACACTGAC
The DNA here is from genome assembly GCA_963762335.1 of uncultured Alphaproteobacteria bacterium. GTDB lineage: Bacteria > Pseudomonadota > Alphaproteobacteria > Rhizobiales > Beijerinckiaceae > Roseiarcus. The sequence goes on from CAVXKU010000004.1 coordinate 97,265, forward strand.
CGAAATCCAGGACCTGATCGGCGGCAAAGGGGCGAGCGACACGACGGATCTCGAAGACCAACTCAATCCGCAGCAAATTGTGACGCAGATTGGCCACCTGGAGCGCCAGCGCGGCGAGATCGAAAGCGCCATCGAAAGGCTGCGCTTGACGCAGGGTCGTCTCGCCCAGGGCGCCGCCGCCTGATCGGCGCCGGCCGTCAGAGGGGCTATGGCGCGGATCCGGGCTAAACCCTGATCCGGGCCGCCTCCACGATCCGCACCGCTTCGGCCGAGGCGGCGTCAATTCCGAGATTGGTCGTGTCCAGCGTCACCGCGTCGTCAGCCGGACGCAAGGGCGCCGCGGCCCGGCTCGAATCCCGGGCGTCGCGGCGGATGATGTCGGCCAGGATCGCCTGGTAGTCGGCCTTTTCGCCATGCTGGCTCAATTCGAGCGCCCGCCGCTGGGCCCGCGCCGCCGCGCTGGCGGTGACGAAGATCTTGACCTCGGCGTCAGGGCAAATGACCGTGCCGATGTCTCGCCCGTCAAGCACGGCGCCGCCCGGACGCGAGGCGAAAGCGCGCTGGGCCTCGATCAGCGCCGCGCGCACTTTGGGCATCGCGGCGACCACCGAGGCCGCCTCGCCCATTTGGCGCGTGCGCAAGGCTCCGTCATTGAAATCGGTGAGCCCGAGCCCGCGGGCGGCGGCGACCGCCGCGGCTTCGTCGTATAGATCGCGATCCTCCGCCACGAGGGCAGCGGCGGTCGCGCGGTAGAGCAGCCCGGTGTCGAGATGCGGCAGCCGGTAATGCGCGGCGATTCGGCGCGCGATGGTGCCCTTGCCCGAGGCGGCCGGCCCGTCGATGGCGATGATCATCCGCAAGCCGCCCGCTTCCCCAGGCTCCGGGTACCTGAACGGGCTCTTAGAGCGCGGCGGGGCGCCTGTCGAGGCTCACGTAATCGTGGGCGGATGAACGAGGCGCGCGGCTGGCCGAGTGCGCGTGGCCCGGCTATGACGGGAATGCGACGGCGCAGGGGGCGCTAAGGCGGAGCCGGCATGAATCTCACAGGCGAGCAGAAGAAGACGATCCTCGCCGCCTATCTCGGCTGGATGCTCGACGCGTTCGACTTCTTCCTGCTGACGTTCCTGCTCAAAGACATCGCCAAGGAGTTCGGCGTCGAGGTGCCGGCGGTGGCCTACGCCCTGTTCCTGACGCTCGCGATGCGGTTCGTCGGCGCCTTCATCTTCGGCCGGCTCGGCGACAAATGGGGACGCAAGCCGGCGCTGATGCTGGATATCCTCTGCTATTCGATCCTCGGCGCGCTTGCCGCTTTCTCGCCGAACCTCACGGTCTTTCTGATCCTGCGCGCGCTGTTCGGCGTCGCCATGGGCGGCGAATGGGGCCTTGGCAGTTCGCTCGCGATGGAATCCATTCCGCCGCAGGCGCGAGGCATGGTGTCCGGAATCCTGCAATGCGGCTACCCGAGCGGTTTCCTTCTCGCCGCGATCGCTTATGGACTGCTGTTTGGCCGGACATTCGGCGACTACTACGATCGGCTGGCGGGCGATGTTCCTGCTCAGCGTCCTGCCGGCTTTCGTCGTGCTGTTCATCCGCAGCGGCGTTCCCGAATCGCCGGCCTTCGAGGCGTCGAAGGCGCACGAGAAGGCTGGCTTGTGGGCTACGATCTCCCAGAATTGGCGCTTGGTCATCTACATGGTCGTGCTGATGATGTGCTTCAATTTCTTCAGCCACGGCACGCAGGATCTCTATCCGACCTTCCTGCAGAAACAGCACAATTTCGATCCCGGCACGGTGAGCTGGATCGTCATTGTCGCCAACCTTGGAGCCATTACCGGCGGTCTTTTGTTCGGCCACCTGTCGGAGAAGATCGGGCGGGTGAATGCGATCACGCTCGCGGCGCTGATCGCGCTGCCCGCGCTTCCCTTATGGGCTTATTCCTCGACGCCGATCCTGCTCGCGGTCGGCGCGTTCATCATGCAGGTCGCGGTGCAAGGGGCGTGGGGCGTGATTCCGGCGCATCTCAACGAATTGTCGCCGGGCGCGGCGCGGGCGACGATTCCGGCTTTCGTCTATCAGGCCGGCAATTTCCTCGCCTCGTACAACGGTCCGTTCCAGGCTGCAGATCGCTCAGGCGAACGGCGGCAATTACGGGTTTGCCCTGGCGCTGGTGGCGGGCGTGATCGCGGTCGCCATCGTCGTCGTGATCCGTTTCAGCCCGGAGCGACGCGGCGAACTGTTGAAGGCGCATTGAGCATGAAAGGGCCGCCTGAGCCTCGTTCCCAAGCCTAGATTGGCTAGGGTATATTCCGGCAGACTTGGACGTGCTTTGCATGGCAGCTTCGGAGTCCCACGCCTCCATCGAAATCCGCGCTGAAAAGGTCACTCAGCTCTTCGAATCCCTCGATCCTTCTCCTTATCCGCAGAAAGATCTGGCGCAGACCACCGAGGAGTTCATCGTTGGCTGGGCGCGTGAACTACCGAGAAGTCGACCCATCGAGATCATTGTGCATCTGCCGGCCGCCGAAGCCAGGAGCGAAGCGGCGCGGCAACTCGGCGATGCGTTCTCGAACTACTTCCGTTACCGCGCCGACCGGCTTGCTCTCGATCTCAGGGAACTCTTTCGCGTCGGCCGGTGGTCGCTGCTCATTGGCATGTCCGTTCTCGCCATCTGCGTCATCCTTGGCCAATTCCTGGCGAGCCGATTCAACGAACGGTACCTTAACGGTTACTTCAATGAAGGACTGATCATTCTTGGCTGGGTCGCCAATTGGAGGCCGATAGAAATATTTCTCTACGAATGGTGGCCGCTGTTACGTCGGCAAAAGCTCTACCGTCGCCTGTCGGCGGCCAGTGTCGAGGTGAGGCCTAGGGCGGGATGACTTCAGTCTGAAATCGAGGGGGAAGGAGGCCGGCGGGGGATGGCAAAGCCTTATTCGATGCGGACACGCCCGTCTCGCCCATTGAGCGCGTCAGGACCCTTCTCCGGGGAAGCGTGCAATTCTGCACGCGATCGTTTGTTTTCAAAGGTTTAAGCTTCTTTTTCTGCAACTCGATTCAGGCAGTTTACGGCCAGCGTGCGAGCTGGTTGCTTCGGACTCGAGACTTTTTAACACAAATATAAATTGGTATATAGAGAACGCGAAGGGAACTTTTCAGCCTCCGGGATGGTTTATCAAACGCTAGAGCAACGCGCTTTTCAGATTGAATCGCGGCCGCCTGTCTTGTCATTCCCGCGAAAGCGGGAATCAGAGTTTTGGCAAAGCCTTGCTGGATGCCCGCTTTCGCGGGCATGACAGGCGACCGCGTTGGCTGATGGCACGTTGCGCTAGGAGGGCGGGCCGCACAAAAAGTTAATACGCGTCCGCTCAATCCAATGGAGGTTTTTATGGCTCGATGGATGCTCGGCGCCGCAGCTGCGACGCTACTCTGCGCTTCTTCTTCTGTGGCGCTAGCTGACCAAAGCGGCGCTGTAACCGGAGGCGTGGCAGGCGCGGTGGGCGGCGCGGTCGTCGGCGGGCCTGTCGGCGCCGTGGTCGGAGGCGTGGGCGGCGCAGCGATTGGAAACGCCGCGACCAACCACCACCATTATTACCATCGCGGCTATGGTTACAATCACCATCACTATTACCACCATCATAACTACTGATCGACCTGAGGAAGTTCTTACGGGCGCCCCAAACGGCGCCCGTAATTCTTTGGAACGACGGTCGTAACGAGCTCCGGGTGAGAACCCCTGGGGAGATGCGGTGGTCCAGGGTTGCTGCTGCAGGCCCTCCATCCTGGATCGTCGCGCTCAGAGACGATTGCGTGCGGTTTAATCGCCTCGTTCAGCTAAGCCAATAATTCCTGATGTGAAGCCGCGAACACTCGCGCGGAATTCGCCTGTTCACTCAGCGGCGGCCGCGCGCCTTGGCAGCACCCAGTTCGGCCGGACGAAGTGGCAGGTATAGCCATTCGGGTAGCGCTCGAGGTAATCCTGATGCTCGGGCTCGGCCTGCCAGAATGGACCGGCTGGCGCGACTTCAGTCACCACTTTTCCCGGCCAAATGCCCGACGCCTCGACATCAGCGATGGTGTCGACGGCTACGCGCTTTTGCTCGTCGGTCGTGAAAAAAATCGCCGACCGGTAGCTCGCGCCAATGTCGTTGCCCTGGCGGTTTCGGGTCGATGGGTCATGGATCTGGAAGAAAAACTCAAGCAGTTTCCGATAGCTGATTTCTTCCGGATTGAAGGTGATCTCGATCGCCTCGGCGTGGTTGCCGTGGTTACGATAGGTCGCGTTGGCCACTTCTCCGCCGGTGTAGCCGACCCGCGTCGAGATCACGCCGGGAAAGCGACGAATCAGATCCTGCATGCCCCAGAAGCATCCGCCCGCGAGAACCGCCCGCTCAGTTGATCCTGCCATGCGCGCCTCCTGTTGAGATGGGTGTGATCGCGCCCGAAACGGTCTCGATCGTCTGCCTTCGCTTAGATAGTCATCCTCAGCGAAAACAAAACCAGCCGCCCCGTTCCGACGCCAGGTCTCGCTGACGAGCAGAACGCCGCCGACGAGCAACCCCCAGAACGACGCGCCGACGCCGAGGAAACTGATGTCGGATGCCGACACGACGAAGGTGGCGATGACAGCAACGCGCTCGTCTGGCTTTTGGAGGCTCAAGGCGAGAGCGCCGGCGAAACTGGTCATAAGAGCGAGGCCAGCCACCGCTTTTATCGCTGCTGTCGGCGCGGCGACAATCAACGCGGCCGCCAAAGGCGACGCCAGCCCGAGCAGGATGTAGGCGACGCCGCCCACAATGGTCGCCATGTAGCGCTTGTTGGGATCCGGGTGCGCCTCCGGCCCAGCGGTGAGGGCGGCTGTGATGGCCGCCAAACTGAGCAATCCGCCGCCGCCGACCGCTCCGGCCATGCTCGACAGTCCAGTGATTGTGAACAGCTTTTGCACGTCGGGCTCATAACCCTGCGACCGAAGCACCGTGAGGCCGGGAAGGTTCTGAGACGCCATTGTAACGATGAAGAGGGGAATCGTGAGGCTGGCGGCGGCGCTCCAATTCCAACTGGGCGCCGTCATGACGAGCATTCGGCCAAGTATGCGCCAACGCGCCGGGGGGCAAGCGCGTGACGAAGATTGTGATCGCTGCGGTCACCGCCATGGCGATCGGCACGGCAAACCGGCGCGCAAACCGAAGGCCCAGCACCCAGGCAATCACGATCGGCAGAACGATTGCTGGTTGAGCAGCCGCAGCATGTACGGGAGCCAAACAAATCTCGAAGAGGATTCCCGCCAGCATGGCGTTGGCGAGCGAAGCGGGAATCGCTGCAACGAGCCGACCCAGTGGCCGTATCTGCCCACTGGCGACGATCAAGGCGGCGGCTGCGATCAAACCGCCAATCGCGGCAGGATAACCGCCCGCCTGCGCGCCCGTGGAGATGAGCAGCGCCGAGGCGGGCGTCGACCAGACAATGCTGAGGGGTTGTCGCCATATCAGAGACGCGATGAGGCCAAGAAGCCCCATCATGACGCTCGTGACCATGAGCCCGGAGGCCGCCTGCGCGGGACTCGCCCCCACGGATTCGAAACCCTGGAGCACGATCGTGAACGTGCTTGCATAGCCGACCACGGCCGCAAGCACGCCGACGGTCACAGGTTGGATGAGAGAAACGCGCGACACCGTCGACTGTGGAGCGCTAGGCGTTTGCGCGAGATTCACATGGGCCGGAGGGTTGGAGTTGCTGACGGGTTCACGCCATCGCCCGCATGGGGCGCCAGAGCGTTACGGCAATAGCGTTTGGCCCGATACGGACCGCGGCGCTATCATTTCCTGAGCGGATCCGGAGGCGCGGCAACGAATCGCGTCCGCCCCCTACCGCTTCGCCAAGCCGCGCAGATCGAACGCCGGATCGGCCGCTTCTTCCGGGCGTCAGCGTTTTCGTCGTGCCGATGATGCGCTTGGCGGCGGCGTGGTCGCCGGCTTTGTTGACCAATTCCACCACCGCGAGCTTGCCGTCGCGGAAGCCGAAGGTCGAGAAGGCGCGCGTCGCCGGATCGCCGCGCACGACCCATTGGTCGACGCCATGCGCAAGGCCGGCGATCATCAGCTTCAAGTCGCCCTGATCGCTCCAGAACCAGGCCAGTTCATCGTAGGGCTTCGGTTTGCCGACGAGACGCTGGGCGACCGAGCGCCCCTGGTCGACCGCGTTCTGCACCAATTCGAGCCGGGTTCGGAAGCCAAGCGCCGCGTGCGGGAAGTGGGCGCAGTCGCCGATCGCCGAAATCGCCGGGTCGGACGTGAGCAGGAACTCGTCGACCACGATACCATTGTCGCATTCGAGGCCGCATTCCCTGGCCAGCGCGTCTTCCGCCACGACGCCGATCCCGACCACGACCAGGTCAGCGCTCAGCGCTTCGCCATCGCTGAGAATGACCGTCTCCGCGTGTTCGCGGCCCTTGATCGCGGTGACGCCAACGCCCGAGCCGAAAGTCAGCCCCGAAGGCGCCGTGCTCTTCTAGGAAAAAATCCGACATGATCGGCGAGACCGCCCGGCCCATCGGGCGCGCGATTTCGACCACCGTCGGCTTCGGCCCCGAGGCTGACGGCGGTCGCGGCGATTTCGAGCCCGATAAAACCGGCGCCGATAATCACGACCTTAGGTCTGGCGCCGAGGCGCTTGCGGATCTCGGTTGCGTCGGCGATGTCGCGAAGCGCGAACACGCCCGGCAGATCGACGCCGGGCACGTCAAGCCGCCGTTGCCTTGCGCCAGTGGCGAGGATGAGATGTCCGTAACCGACCGTACCGCCGTCGCTCAGCTCAACGTGCTGAGAAGCGCGATCAATCCGGGTCGCGCCGACGCCGAGCCTCAAATCGATGCGCTGATCGCGAAAATGCGCATCGGCCCGCAGCGGCAGGCCGTGGATTTCCATTTCGCCCTTGAGAAACGCCTTCGACAGCGGCGGGCGCTGATAGGGCGGATCCTTCTCCGCGGAGAGAAGAACGACCTCACCGTCAAACCCCTGTTCGCGTAAGGAAGCCGCGGCCTGAACGCCAGCGTGCCCGGCGCCGACGATAACGACCGAGGGCGGCGTCATGGGCAAGCCCTAGGAGAGGCCTTATGGATCGGGCCGCATCCCAAGACCTCATCCTGAGGCTGCTCCGCGCGAGCGGAGCCCTCGAAGAGCCTGCCCCGAGCCTGCCGAGGGGATGGTTCAGTTCGCGCGGCCGTTGGCGCTATCTGAACCGTCCTTCGAGACACGCCGCCTCCGGCTCCGTTCCTCAGGACGAGGAAAGTCATCCATCCCACTGATCTCATTCATTGACGTAGAGCCGGAAGCCACGGCGTTTGGATTCGTGTTCCGCGGGGCCCGGGTCGTCTGGCGCCATCGATGCGGGATCGATGATGACGCCGGTTCGAGGCGCCGGCGCAATGGTGGGTCCCGGTGCAGACGCGTGGCGGGGCTCCGGCTCGATCGCCTGCGCCGCCGGTTCGAGCGCGGTCGCTGGATTGGGCGGGGCGATTGTCTCGACCGGGGGCGTCGGCGCGGACGCAACCGGAGCCGTCTCCGCAGGAGCGGCGAGGCGTTCGTCGGGCGTGCGCCAGACGAAGCCGTCGAGCGTTCCCGATGGCGAGACGGGCGCCCAACGGTCGCTGATCACCCCATCGGCCACCCAGGCCTTGTCGCGTGGCGCGCGCGCGGCGCGGCCAAGCCACTCGCGCACCGCGCCGTGATTGCCCTCGGTCTCCTCGATGTCGGCCATCAGCAAGCAGACGCGCCGGGTCGGGCGCCCGTTCGGCGAATCCGAGGCGAGGAGCGGAGCGATCGCCGCGCGCGCTGCGGAATGGTCGTGCGCTTCAAGCGCCGCGCGTCCCACGGTCAGAAGCGATTCGGGATCGTTGGGCGCCACGCGGGCGAGCGCCTGGGCGCGGGTCACCCGGTCCGCGGATGAATCGCCGTGGCGGACGCGCAGATAGGCGGCGGCGAGGTCCGGATGGGGCGTCTGCGCGTAAGCGGCCTCGAGCATCCGACTGGCGCGCCGAAGGTCGCCGGCCTGCGCCGTCAGCCGGCCGGAGATCGCCGCCGCAGGCACGAGGGTCGGCGCGAGCCGGCAAGCCTCCTGCGCGAGGACCAGCGCGCCTTTCGGATCCCGCTCCATCGCCGCTTCGGCCATCGCGGTCTTGATCACCGCGCGCCAGCGATTCGCAGTCGGCTTGTCGATGAGCCTGGCGCCGGCGTTCGAAGTCGACGGTCGCCAGCGCGCCGGCCCAGTCTCCGCGTCGCGTGCGATCGTCGAGGACCGCCTGACCGGCCCAGGATGCAGGGGCTCGCGCATTGGCGCGCATCGCGTATTGCAGCGCCGCGGAATGGTCGCCGGCCCGCCTCGACTCGACATGAAGACCGCGCAGGCCGAGACCGTGCGTCTCGTGATGGTCGAGCATCGCTTTGAAGGCTGTGACCGCTTTGGCTCGATCGCCTGCAAGCTGCGCTGATTGGGCTTGCAGGAGCTTGGTCATCGGCTCGTGCCCGATCAGCCGGGTCGCGTCCGACGCATGCTTCGCGGCGCCGCGTGCGTCGCCCGCGCCAACCGCAATCATGCCGCGCGACAGCGCCTGGAAACCCTTCTCGCGCCTGCGCGCCTGCGCACCGATCGAGACCAGTGAAGGAACGCGGAAGACGAAGCGCAGCAGACCCCAGACGATCCCCAGCAGGATCGCCAGCGCCAGCACCGCGCCGATCGCGAACATCAGCGAGACTTCGTATTCCTCGCCTCGCCACGTGACGTCGACGACGCCCGGATTGTTCGCAAGCCACGTCAGACCCCCGGCGGCGAGCGCCAGCGCTGCGAGGAAAATCAGCAGGCGAACCATCGTGACCCCGCTTCAAAACGCCAAACGGACGCCGCGAGGCGCCCAACGGCCGGCCCGTGTGACATCACGGATTTGGGCCTGCGAGCCGCCCGATCGCCGCCTCGCGGATCGCTTGCAAAGCCGTGTCCGCCGCCTGCCTTGCGCGGGCCAGCGTCGGCCAATCGCCCGCGGCCTTCCGGGCCGCTTCGGGGAGCTTGTCGAAAGAGGCAAGCGCCGCGCCAATATCGCCGCGCCCGCTTGCGGCTTCGATCTGGGAGACCAGGGCCGGCGGATCGTCTCCAGCCGTCTCGTTGAGTTCGCGCACCTTCACGAGACTGTGGAGATGGGCGAGGAAGCGATCCGACACGCTGCCTGTCTCCGCCTTGGAGGTCGCCGCCAAGACGTGCGGCGCAACCGCGCTGAACGATGCGGCCAGCGCGCTGTTGGTCGGCGCCCCGTTCGCAACCGCTTGCAGCGGCGCAAGAGCCGCCGCGTCGACGCCGAGGCGCCCGAGCGCCGTGAGTTCGGATGCAAGACCCGCGCCCGAGCGCAGCCTTTCGTCCGCAACCTCGGCGATAATGGCGATCGTGGCGGCGTTGTCGGCTGCCGCCGGCTTCTCGGCGGCGGCGCGCGTTTCAGTCTTGGGCGCCGCGAGCGCGGCCTCGACCTTGTCGATCCGATCGGCGAGGGCTGCGGCGTCGGGCCCTACGCCGCTGGGCTTCTGTGTGTCGGTTTCGAGTTTCGCCACTCGCGCCGACAGTTCAGGAATTGCGCCCTTCTCCGCGTCGACGTCGGTTCGCAAGTCCTTGGCCTCGGCAGCCAGACGTTGGGTCGCCTCGCTGACGGCCCCGTTCCCGGCGCTGGCCGCCTCCAGCGCCGCTACACGCTTGTCGAGACCGGCCACGGCGGTCAGCGCGGAACGATCGCGTTGAGCCTGCGCTTCGACCTCGCCCAATCGAGCCGCTGTCTCCGACACATCGCCTCTCGGGGCAAAAAGCATGTAACCGGCGCCCAGTCCGAGCGCTGAAACGATGAGGCCAGCCAACGCGCCCGAAAGGAATCCGTCGTTACGCGAGCGAGCAGGGGGAGCAGGGCGGGGTTCAGCCCTGCTCTCGGCTGCGATGCTGTCCGGGGACGAACTCGTCGGTTTCGCGCGCTGCAATTTCCCCTTCGATGACCTCCGGCTCGCGCCGCGCATCGCGGTTGACCGGGGCGCCGGCTGGCCCGGTCGGGACGTCCTTTATTTCCTCGTCGACCATCGCCTCGCGCTCTCGAATTCTTGCGGGGTCTATATACGGGACGACCCGAGGGAAGGGAACCCGCCGGGCTCCTGCTGCAACCTTCGGAAAAGCCCCGCTTCATCAGGCGTTTCGCCAATCGCGACGCGGCTTACGCCAAGCGCCTGCAATGGCTCCGCAACGTCGCGCGAAATGCAGACATGATTAAGGTCAAGGAAACGGGCCATGACCCCGGCGGTCTTTGCGAAGGCGGCTGCGAGTTCGGCCGAGCGGCGCGAATAATGCAACGCCGCAACGCAAGATTCGAGAGTTCGCGCTTCGGACGGGCGCCAAGCCTCGCGCGCCTCGGCCGCATAGGCTTCGACGACCTCGAGCGCGAATGTTTCACGAAGCGCCGTTTCGACGACCTCCTTGCGGTCCCGCCCGGCAAGGTAGAGCACGCTCGCCTGGGGTTTGAGCGCGCCGGTCAGTATTTTGACAAGCCGGTCAGCGTCCGGCGCCGGCGGCGAAGCCAACCGCCACCCGCGCGCTTGAGCCACGCGCCCGGTGCGCGCGCCGACGACGTAGAGCGGCAGAGACTTATCCAATGGCCCATCGTTCAGGAACGCCTTGTCGCTGGTCGCGACAGTGGCGTCGTAACGCGATCGCCGGGGCTCGACCGGCTTCGTCCGGATCTCGATCACGGGAAGGCAAGCAACCGCGAAGCCAAGCCGGCGCAGCCGCGCGGCGCTCGCGTTCGCGTCGTTGCGTTCGCGGAACAGAGCGACCTGGGAGCGGGCTTCCCCTCTCCTAGGGGAGAGGGGTTGAGGTGAGGGTTCGCGCGCGAAGCGCGCCTTCGCGCTGGCGATGTTTCCCTCATCCGTCGCGCCCATAGCCCGTTCGGAAGGAGGGACGTCCTTCCGAACGCCCTCTGGCGCGCCATCTTCTCCCCGAGGGAGAAGGGGAAGGCGGGTCACACGTCTTCCATCGCATCCGCGGCAATATGGGCCTTGCTGGCGCCACGGCCAAGCTTCACGGCCGTCGCTTGCCGATCGCGCCCAAGCGATTTACGCCGTCGCGGCCGAACGGTCGGGCTTTGCCGGCCTTCGACGGAACCCACGTGTTGGACAAGGCCCTCGAAACGCCTGACGTGATCGCGGCGCGCGCTGCGAAGGCGCTCGATTTCAGACCCGACATCAACGGATTGCGGGCGCTCGCGGTCCTTGGCGTGGTCATCTTTCACGCCGATCGCGCGTGGCTCCCTGGAGGCTTCGTCGGCGTCGACATCTTTTTCGTCATCTCCGGTTTTCTCATTTCCCGAATTATTCTTAGCCAGTGCGCGGCGGGGCGTTTCTCGTTGGCGATGTTCTACGCCCGTCGCGCCAAACGCATCCTGCCTGCGCTTCTCGTGGTGGTGAGTTTCGTCTGGATCGTCGGGTGGTTCATGGCCGCGCCGACCCAATTCCGCGAGATTGGCGGCGGCCTCCTCGGCAATTCGTACTTCACCGTGAATTTCTGGCTCATGCGACTGGCCGGCGTTGGCGGTTACTTCGGCGCTGACGCGACCACCAAGCCGCTCCTGCATCTGTGGTCGCTCAGCATCGAGGAGCAGTTCTATCTCGTCTGGTCGGTTCTGCTGCTTGCGTTGTTCAAGCTTGAGCGGCGGCTGGTCTTCGTCGTCATTCTGGGCCTGTTCGTCGCCTCGTTCGCGTACAGCGTTTTCCTCACTCCAATTGACCCGATCGCCGCGTTTTACCTGCCCTGGGCGCGGGGATGGGAGCTCGCGCTCGGCGCGCTGATCGCCTATCGCGAGGTGTTCTGGCTCGAGACGCTGCCCTATCCGCCGCGACCGATCGCCAACATGGGCGCTGGAGCTCGGAATCGCGCTGATGCTCGGCGCCTTTCTGTTCATGAACGAGACGCAAATCTTTCCCGGGTGGCTGGCGGCAGTCCCGACAATGGGTTGCGCGCTTGTCATCGCCAATCCGCATTCGCGCCCCGGCGAGGTCGCCCTCGGCAATCGCGTCGCTGGCTTCTTCGGCGCGATCTCCTATCCGCTCTATTTGTGGCACTGGCCTCTATTCGCGTTCGCCCGCATCTGGCCCGGCGTGATCCCGACAGCGCCCGTTCTGCTCGCGCTTGCGTGCGTGGCCGTGCGTGCTCGCCGCGCTCACTTACTGGCTGATCGAGCAGCCGATCGCGATTCCGTTTCGCCGCCAGCCGTTCGCGACTGCTCTGGCGCTCGTCGCCTTGCTTGGACTGACCGGATTCGTTGGCAAGCTGACCTACGACGCCAAGGGCTTTCCGTCCCGATTTCCCCCGCTTGTGGACCGCATTTTCGACTATCAAGCCAATGGCGCTGAAAGCCAGCCGCTGCTGAGCTGCTTCTATCAGCGCGACGATGCGCGCTATTCCCTCGATGAAGAGCGGAAGCGGGCGGCGCGCTTCTTCGAGGCTCATCATTGCGCCGCGATCGCCGACCCGCACAAGCCGACGATTCTCATCGTCGGCAACTCGCACGCCGCGCATCTCTTCACCGGCTTGCAGGAAATCTACGGCGCCCGGGCCAACCTCCTGACGCTGTCCTCGGTCTATTGCGTTCCCCTGGTCGAGAACGTCGCCATGGATCAAGGCGTGGCGGGCACGCCGCGCTGCCGCGCCATCAACGATTACGTGTTCGACGCCATACGGACCATCAAGCCGGATATTGTCATTGTCGGCGGCTATTTCGCCCAATATGACCACGAGGCCAACTGGCGCTATCCAGGCTTTCTCGACGCGCTTATCGGCCGGCGCCCGGCGACTGCACGCGGACGGGGTGCGCTCGATCATTGTCGCAGGCCAGGTTCCGACCTGGGCTCCCGTCCTGCCCATCCTCGTCGGTCGCGATGTCCTCGATCGCGGAACAGCGGCCGAGTTCTCAACCGTTGGCGTCCGGCCGGATTCGCTCGAGACCGACCGGGCGTTGGCAAGCAAGGACTGGGGCGACGGGGTTCGCTACGTTTCTCAGGCTGCGGCGCTTTGCGGCGCCGACGGGTGCCGGCGGCTCATTGGCGAGAACCTGCCTCAGGACATGCTTGCCGTCGATTACGGCCATTACGGCCCCGAGGGATCGATCTTCGCGGTCAGGACCATTCTCGCGCCGGTCATCGACGCCGAATTGAGGCGGCTGGGAAAGAGTTGACGCCGATCGACGGGCGCGGGTTCTTACCCTGCCGCCACTGGCACGGAATCGGGGTAGGCCTTTGCGTGTGCGACCGGTTCGAGACGGGTCAGGCGTATCGCCGCCTTGACGTCCGCGTTGCTGCTCACGTCGACCGCATAATCCTGGAGATGCAGCAGGCAGAGACGGTTGTCCGGCTTGGCGCGGGGTAGCACCAGTCGTCAAAGGTGAGGAACTCGAGATCGGGCACACCGATCGCCTCTTTGACCCATAAGGCCGATGCAATCTGCATCGCGTCGCCAAGCGCCATCGTGCGCGATTTTCCCTCTGCATTGTGCCCGTCGCCCGGGACTTGCCATTTGGCGTCGCGAAGTCTGGCGACGCGCATCATCGCGTTCGGGTCGGGCGTCACCAGGGTCGCCAGCGCACGCAGGTAGCGTGTCAGTTCGAACAGGGTGGCGAACCGGCCAGGAACGAACGTCGACGGCCTGAGCTCGGCAAAAACGAGGCTGCTGATCCACACACGGCGCTTTGCAACCGCGGCTTCCGTCAGAATCGTCTCGATGTGATGCTCCGCCTCGCCGGAGTCTCCGTTGGCGTGGCGAAGCACAACACTTGAATGCAGGAAATGCTTATCGCTACTCGACGAAATCAAGACCGTTTTCCTCGTCCGCGGTTGTTAGACGCAGCGAACCCCGGATGTCGATCGCTGCTTTAACATGAGCTCTGTCTTCGATGGTAAGCACTTCTATTCGCTCAGGAAGTTGACTGTCGCCAGTGTATATGGCCCGTCCTGTGACGCAAACGTTTTTATTACCGAAGGGATTCAGCGCGTCTTCGCCCTGTGACCTGTCGAAAACGCATTCGATATGGGTTGTCCCCGCTGGAAGCCTGAGATCGCCCGTCCATACTGCGCCACGGTAGTCGATCTCGTCCAGCCGTCCCTCAAACGACATGATCGCGCTGCCCAGGAACCAGTTGTCTGTTCGCACTGCGTCATCCTTCGCCCCGACCCGGTCGACTTGCCGGCGAAAAAACTCGTCTATCGGCAATTCCGTATCATTGAATTGGGCGAGGACGTGAAACGAGGGATCGAGCGCCTTGACGATGCGGATGAACGCCCTTGTCAGCCGGGGATGGCGAACGACGGTCTGATAGTCGCTGCGGTAAATGCCCTCGGCGCATCGCCGGAAGAACTCGACCGCCGAAGGGCCAGTCTGCCCGAAAGCCTTTCGTTTCTCCAATATTCCGAACTCATATGGATTGAGCGCCAGCTGAGAAATGAAGAACTCGCTTGATCGCGCCTTGGGCTGAAGTTCGCGATCCGTCACCTGCAGCGCGGTCAAAAATGCGTCGAAAGTCTTCTTGAACAGTTCGGCCGGAATCGGACCGAGATCGTAGTCACGGGCTTCGACCGGCCGAATCACCACGCGAATTTCGTTTGGCCCCATTGGGCTGCTCATGGATTGCTCCTGTCTCGCAACCTTACCACGCCTTGAAACGACGCGACAGGCCGGCCGGACGCGGGCGCCGAGAGCGGTCGCGCGGCGCAAGCGGGTTTGCTCAGCCCCCGTTCAGGCTATGGGCTTTTGGCAGGCTATGGGCTTTGGGATGCGCGTTCTTGGCATTGAGACGACCTGTGACGAGACCGCTGCGGCGGTTGTGCGGCTGCGGCCCGACGGGTCAGGCGAAATTCTCGCCGATGAAGTGATGAGCCAGATCGCCGCGCATGCGCCGTTTGGCGGTGTCGTGCCGGAGATTGCGGCGCGCGCCCATGTCGAGATTGTCGACTTGCTGATCGCTCGCGCTCTTACGCGCGCTGGAGTCGCGGCCAAGGACCTGGACGGCGTGGCGGCTGCGGCAGGTCCGGGCCTCATCGGCGGCGTGCTGGTCGGTCTGATGGCGGGCAAGGGCGTGGCGTTGGCGTGCGGCAAGCCTTTCGTCGCCGTCAACCACCTCGAGGCGCACGCGCTGACCGCGCGGCTGACGCGAGAGCGTCGCCTTCCCCTTTCTCGTGCTCATCGCTTCGGGCGGGCATACCCAAATTCTGGCGGTCAAAGGCGTCGGCGACTACGACCGGCTTGGGGCGACCATGGACGACGCCATCGGCGAAGCGTTCGACAAGACCGCGAAATTGCTGGGACTTCCGTTTCCCGGGGGGCCAGCGGTCGAAGCGGCGGCGGAAGGCGGCGATTCCGCTCGGTTTGCGCTGCCTCGCCCGCTGCTCGGCCGGCCAGACGCCGATTTTTCCCTGTCCGGGCTCAAGACGGCGGTTCGCCTTGCAGCGCAATCGATCGCGCCGCTGCGGCCGCGCGACGTCGCCGATCTTTGCGCTTCGTTTCAGGCGGCGGTGGTCGATGTGGTCGAGGATCGCATCCGCATGGGACTAAAGCTGTTCCGCCAGAGGATGGGCGAGTCTCCGCGCGCTGTGGTGATCGCCGGCGGCGTCGCGGCCAACACGGCGCTGCGCGAAGCCCTGACACGCTTCTGCGCCGAGGCGGGTCTGCCGCTCGTCGCGCCGCCACAGAAACTGTGCACCGACAACGGCGCCATGATCGCCTGGGCGGGAATCGAGAGGCTGCGGCTCGGGATGATCGACGGGCTCGACGCTCCGGGCCGGCCGCGCTGGCCGCTCGACCCGAAGGTCGAGCGCAC
Organism: uncultured Alphaproteobacteria bacterium; assembly: GCA_963762335.1. Taxonomy (GTDB): domain Bacteria; phylum Pseudomonadota; class Alphaproteobacteria; order Rhizobiales; family Beijerinckiaceae; genus Roseiarcus. Next base: position 113,139 of record CAVXKU010000004.1, read on the forward strand.
GCTTAACAATAAAGCGTAAGAGGCGCCCGCTCAGTTGGGGCTCGGCGCGGGCGGGGTCGACGGGGCGTTTTGCGCGCCCTGGGGCGCCGTCTGCTCCTTCGCTTTTTCGTTGGCCATGTGATGTCCGACGACGCAACCGCCGAGAGCGCCCAAAACGCCATGATGCCCGGCGTAATGACCGGCGACGCCGCCGACGACCGCGCCCTTGATGCAGCCCTTGGCTTCGGCTGGCGCGGACGCGAAACTAGACGCCAGTGCGAGAGCAAAAGCGGCGGAGATTGCGTATTTCATGATCACGTCCCGTTTGCTGCAGGCCCGAGGGCGGCCTAGATGGAGAAGTCTTGCCGAGATTTGGGTTTGCCCAAACGCCTTGACAAGATCCGGGCGCCGGCATTTTCGCTTGTCTGGCCGGCTGTTAAGCCGCTCAATCATTGCAATTCGGCTCGCCCGAGCCTATACAACGCTTTTCCCCTCAAGTTTGATCCGTTGAGGTCGCGTTTGCTCCGAAATCGGCAAGCGCGCGCAAACGATCTTTAAGGAGCTTCCGTTCATGAGCGACGCGCCATTGATGCCGAAGGCGACCGCCGTGTGGCTTGTCGAAAACACCTCGCTGACCTTCGACCAGATCGCAGAGTTCTGCAAACTGCACCCGTTGGAGGTCAAAGGGATCGCCGATGGCGAAGTGGCGACGGGCATCAAGGGCTATGATCCGATCTCGACCGGCCAGCTCACGCGCGAGGAAATCGCCGCTGGCGAGAAGGACCCCAACCGTCGCCTGAGCCTTTCGACCGCGAAGACGCGCACGCCTGAGTTCAAGAAGCCGCGCGGCGCGCGCTACACGCCGTTGTCGCGCCGGCACGATCGCCCGAACGCGGTGCTGTGGCTGTTGCGCAACCATCCCGAATTGAAGGACGCGCAGATCATGCGGCTGGTCGGCACGACCAAGCATACGCTTCAGGCCATCCGCGAGCGAACGCATTGGAACTCGGCCAATCTCCAGCCGATGGATCCGGTGACGCTGGGCCTGGCCTCGCAGCTCGACCTCGACTTCGAGGTCAATCGCGCCGCCAAGGAACGCCCGAAGGTCGAGGAAGATCGCGCCCAGACGCTGGTTTCGGCGGAAATCACCACGGCCCGGCCTGCCGCTCCCGCCGCAAGCCAGCTCGAAGTGTTCGGCGTTCCGACCGCCAAGCCCAAGCCGACCGAGGAGCGTATCGACGTCAATTCGGTGTTCGGCAAGCTGAAGGAAAAGGCGCCGCCCGAAGCCGAATAGGCGGCGCTCTCTTCCAGGGCGCTGGCTCATGGACGCGCCCACCCCCTCATCCTGAGGCGCGAAGCGAAGCTTCGCATCTCGAAGGATGTTCCAGTCAGCACAACCGATCGCACGCTCTTGCGCGTCCTTCGAGACGCGCCTTCGGCGCTCCTCAGGACGAGGCGCGCTGTCTGACGCTACTCCGCCGCCTTGACGTGGACCGCCGGATTGTTCGGATGCGCCGTCCAGTTGCCGGGCGGCCGGGCATAGTCGAGCCCGGTGCGCGGATCGACGCCGTGGGTCTTGTGGACGAGCGTGATGCAGTTCTCGACCGGGCAGACGAGCGTGCAGAGATTGCAGCCGACGCATTCGGCCTCGTTGACCACGAACTGGCGCTTGCCGTTGATGCGGGCGAAGATCGCCTGATGCGACGTGTCCTCGCAGACGATGTGGCAGCGCCCGCATTGAATGCAGAGCTTCTGATCGATCTCGGCCTTCGCCACGTAATTGAGATTGAGATACTGCCAGTCGGTGAGCGAGGGAACCGCGCGGCCGCGGAAGTCCTCGATTCGTCGCGTAGCCTTTCGCGTCCATATAGTCGGCGAGGCCGGTGACCATCTCCTGGACGACCTTGAAGCCGTAGGTCATCGCGGCGGTGCAGACCTGCACTGTGCCGGCGCCGAGCGCGATGAACTCCGCCGCGTCGCGCCAGGTGGTGATGCCGCCGATGGCCGAGATCGGGAAGGCCGGCGCAGTCGGAATCGCGGGCGATTTCCGACACCATTGAGAGCGCGATCGGCTTGACCGCGGGGCCGCACATGCCGCCGTGCGTGCCCTTGCCGTCGATGACGACGTCCGGCGTCATGCGGTCGAGATCGATGTTCATGATCGAATTGATGGTGTTGATGAGCGACACCGCGTCGGCGCCGCCGTTTTTCGCCGCGCGCGCCGGCTGGCGGATGTCGGTGATGTTGGGCGTCAGCTTGACGATGACCGGCATGCGGGTGTGCGCCTTGCACCAGCGCGCGACCATCTCGACATATTCGGGCACCTGGCCGACGGCCGAGCCCATGCCGCGCTCCGACATGCCATGCGGGCAGCCGAAATTGAGCTCGACGCCGTCGCATTCGGTCTCCTCGACGCGCGCGAGAATGTCCTTCCAGGACTTCTCGTCGCAGGGAACCATCAGCGACACGATCAGCGCGCGGTCAGGCCACGCGCGCTTGACCTCCTTGATCTCCTGCAGGTTGATTTCGAGGTCGCGGTCGGTGATGAGCTCGATGTTGTTCATCGCGATCAGCCGCCGGTCGGGACCATGGATCGCGCCGTAGCGCGCGCCCGACACATTGACGACCGGCGGCCCCGCTTCGCCCAGCGTCTTCCACACCACGCCGCCCCAGCCGGCGCGGAACGCGCGCTCGACATTGACCTTGCGGTCGGTCGGCGGGGCGGAGGCGAGCCAGAACGGATTGGGCGACTTGACGCCGAGAAAGTTGGTGCGCAGATCGGCCATGGGATCCTCGCTTTCAGGCGCGCGCTGCGCCGAGCGCGGACGCGATCGAGCGCGCCGCCTGCTTGCCGTCCTCGACGGCGCTCACCGTCAGGTCCTGCCCGCCGTAGACGCAATCGCCGCCGGCCCAGACGCCGGCAAGCGTCGTGCGGCGCTCGTCGTCGACGACGATGCGGCCGTCTCTGACGTCGATCGACGCTCCCTCGAGCGCTTCCGGCGCGCCGCGCTGCCCGATGGCAAGCAACAGCATGTCGGCGTCGAGGCGGAAGACCGAGCCAGCCGGAGCGGACGGCGCCTTCGCCGCCGCGCCGCTCTCGAACACGACGCCGCTCAACGCTTCGCCGCGAGCTTCAAGCGCGACCGGTCGCGCCCAGTAGCGGATGGCGACGCCGTTCGTTTGCGCAAGTTCGCGTTCGAAGCCGCTTGCCTTCATCTGCTCGGGTCCGCGCCGGTAGACCATGGTCACCGTCTCCGCGCCGAGCAGCTTCGACTGTACTGCGACGTCGATCGCGGTCATGCCGCCGCCAATCACGACGACGCGGCGCCCGACCGGCATCTTGGTCAGGTCTTTCGTCTGCCTGAGCTCAGCGATATACTCGATCGCGTCCACGACGTTGGCGAGTTCGGTTTCCTTCGGAAGTCCGAGCTTGTTGGTCGCGCCGAGGCCCATGCCGAGGAAGACCGCGTCATAATCGCGTCGCAGGTCCTCAAGCTTGATGTCGCGCCCCAACGCCAGACCGCGGCGAATCTCGATGCCGCCGATCGACAGGATGAAATCGGCTTCCCGCGCCGCGAAATCGTCGGCGGCTTTGTAGGCGGCGATGCCGTATTCGTTGAGTCCGCCCGCCTTCTCGCGCGGCTCGAAGATGGTGCTCTCGACGCCGGCGACAGCAAGTTCATGGGCGCAAGCCAACCCCGCCGGCCCAGCGCCGACGATCGCCACACGCTTGCCGGTGGGCGCGCCGCGCGCGTAGGGCGATTTCCCGGTCGCGATCGTGGGATCGGTCGCATAGCGCTGCAATTGGCCGATCACGACCGGCTTCGATTCCGCCGCCTCGCGCACGCAGGCTTCCTCGCAGAGCGTTTCGGTCGGACATACGCGGGCGCACATGCCGCCCATGATGTTGGAATCGAAAATGGTGGCGCCCGCGCCCGAGCGATTGCCGGCTGCGATCTGGCGAATGAACAGAGGAATGTCGATCGAGGTCGGGCAAGCCTGCTGGCATGGCGGGTCGAAGCAAAAATAGCAGCGTTCCGCTTCGACCCTCGCCTCGTGAGGCGTCAGAACGGGATGCAGATCGGCGAAATTGCCATGCAACGTCGCTTCGTCCAGTCGGCCAGGACCGATGTCTGGGGCGCCAGGCGGATTGGCGGCGAGGGTCATGGCGGGCGCCTCAATAGGCTTGGGTGAACGGTCAAGCTCATTCCTGACCGTTTGGTCAATCGTTTTGCTGGTCGCGGCATTTGTCAAGCAGGATATGGGCCGAGCCCCTCACGACGATCGGATCGACCCCAATCCATTGAAAATCCGTGGTCCAACCCCATTTGCTGACCGGATGTGGATAACAGATATATCTGCCCCTAAAGCGGATTGCTGCGGTGCAGCAATTCTGCTAGTGTGCAGTCTCGACGAGAGCAGGATCAGGATTCAGAGGGGCCTATGTCAGCCACCTGGAAGACAAAGTGGGGCGTCCGCCGTGTTCGTCGCGACACCCCGACAATCGAAGAAGCGTTGATCGCGGCTGAAAGTCTGGCCAGCGATCCTGGTCAGCGTGCCGAAATCGCCGCCTCCTTGATGGGCTTGCCGGTCGACGAGGTCAAGGTTCTGGCGGCGAAACAGGCCGCGAGGACGCGTGGCCGGGCGAGCTTGGTCGCTGGGCGCACGCGCGCCGTGGTGGTCGAGTACAAGCGACCGCGCATTGGTCACGGAGCCGGTGTCGTTCGCCCGCAATCGCTAGCTCGAAGACGCGCCGAGAAGCGGCGAACGCAACGCGCTTATAGATTAGCCAGTCCGGCCGCGGATGGCCGGCTGGTTCGATACTGGCTCCGCGCCGCGACGTCAGTCGAAATGACGGCGACCGCGATCAGGGTCAGCGTCGTCATTTCGACGAAATCCACATTGAGGAACGCGAGCGCCACCACAGCCGAGAAGGCTGCCGCCATATAGGGCGCGAGCCGCGCTGGCGCGCGCTCAAGGGACCGGAAGGCGAGCCACGCCCCGGCCGCCGCCAGCATCGCGCCAACAACGCCAAGCTCGTACCAGACGGTGAAGGCGAGCGCCCGGGGAGTTTGCGCCGGCAGGATGCGGTCTTGAATCCCGTGACTGACCGTCGCAAAGCCGTGGCCGGTGATCAGCCTGAGCTTGTCGTGTGTGAAAATGTCGGCCGCCACGGACAGCGACGGATAGGGCGCCGGCAGAGACGCGAGCCGCGCATGGAAGATCCACGCCGCGACGGTCGGCGCAAGCGCTGGGATCAGCGGCGACAACAGGATGAGCGCGGCTGCGCCCCAACTGAGTTCCCGCACGGTGCGCGACAAATCAGAGATGGAGAAGGACAGCGCCAGATAACCAGCGAATAGCGCGACCGCGAGCGGCGTGTAGCTGGCGATATAGGCGAAGCACAAAGCGAGGATCAGGAGAAGGCGCGCATATCCGTTGCGGCCACGCGCCGCGAGACAACCGATCGCCGGGAAGAGCAGCACGGCTATTGCAACGGAGCTGGTCGTCATCCGGCCGTCGTCCGGCGTCCGGGTCAGCGTCTCCGCAAGCGCGCGGGCGATCATGGTCCCCATGCCAGCCATCACGCCGATCGGAAACAGATAGAGATCGGTCGCGGCCGCGTTTTCGCGCGGCGCCGCTACGGCCAACATGGTCGCGGCCAAGAGGACGCCCAGTTTGAGGAGATGTTGTCCCGCTGCGACCGGATAGGGCGTCCACAGAATTGACAAGGCCGCCCAGACCAGTCCCGCCAGCAAAGCGAGAAACGCCGGGACGTAAAAAGGCCGGATGAAACGCCGGATAAATCCAGGCTCTGCGTCGAGGGCCGCGGCGATCAGGATCAGCCCAACGCCAATCGAGAACATCACGTACAGGCCAAGCGGGTGAAGCATGACCCCCACCGGCGCGCCAACGGCCAATACGATGTAGCCGATGCGCGAGAAAAATCGCGAGGCGTCCGCCGCGTCGTCGCGGTCCCCGTCTCTTAAGCCTTTCCTGTCCGCCGTGACCGCCATGTCCCAATCCGATCGCGCCGCTCTCTCCGCGGCGCTTCCGCAAAGGCTTATACGACCTTGGCGGCGAGGCGCCTGTGTGCGCTGCGCAACACCTTCGCGTCAATTTCCCCATTCTTGGGAGGCCCGCTGAAGAGGCTGCCCATGATTGACGACAAGCGCGCGGGCGTGCGACGGACGGTTGCGACGGACTCAGCTGCGGCGAACAGGGCGAAGGCGACGAGGTGAGCGGCAATTCCACGGTCGCCGCCGGCGCGCGGAGCGCGATAAGCCCGCGTCGCGCCACTTGGCTTGCTCTTCTTGCCTGCGCCGCTTCGATTGCGCTTTTGGCCATGCAGGCGCTGGCCGCAACGCGGCTCGAGCTCACTTTCGACGAAGCCTATTATACGCTTTGGTCACGCTCCCTTTCGTTCGGATATCTCGACCATCCGCCGATGGTCGCCCTCCTCATCCGAGCTTCGACTTCGTTGTTCGGCGGCTCCGAATTCGGCGTGCGGGCGCTCTCGCTCCTTGTCGTTGGCGCGATGCCCGCGCTTATCGCTCTGATCGCCTGGCGCCTGTTTGATTCGGCGGAAAAAGCGGCGTTTGCGGCCCTGACGTGGATCGCCATGCCGCTCGTCTCGGTTGGCGCGGTGTTCGTAACCCCCGACGCTCCGCTGGTCGTGTTTTGGACCCTCGGCCTCGCGGCCCTTGTCGAGCTATGGCGCACCGGCGAGAGACGTTGGCTGATTGCGCTGGGCTTGGCTCTTGGCCTGGCGCTGCAATCGAAGTTCACCGCCGCCTTTTTCGCGGCCGGCGTCGGCTTCGCTCTGATCGCGACGCCTTCATTGCGCCGCTGGCTCCTCTCGCCGGCTTTGTTCGCAGGCCTCGCCGTCGCGCTGGCGATCTTCGCCCCGTTCGTCGTCTGGAACGCCGCGCACGGCTGGGCGACCTTCGCCAAGCAGCTTGGCCGCGCGCCGCCGCACGGATTCACGCCTTATTATCTGGCCGAATTCATCGTTGCGCAGATCGGGCTCGTCAACCCCCTCGTCTTCGCCGCGCTCATCCCCGCAGTCGCAGCGATTTCCTGGCGCGTCCGGGTCTTGCCCCGATCGCCCGATGAAGCGCGGCGCATTCTCGCCTGCACGATCGCGCCGGCCGCGGTCTATTTCCTTTTGCATTCGCTTCACGACCGCGTGCAGGGCAACTGGCTAGCGCCCGCTCTATCCCGCCTCGGCGATTTTGGTCGCCGACTGGATCACCGAAATCCGTCGGTCGGGCGTTTCAGGCGTTGCCGGCGCAATCGCGAAATCGGCCTCGTGGGCGGCGCCGATTGGGCTTATCGTCGCGGCGCTGACCTTCACCGAAGCTGTGACGGGCGCGGTCCCGCTTGGGGCCGCCAATCCGCTCGCGCGTCTCGAGGGCTTTCGCGGGCTGGCGCGCGATCTCGACGCCAAGGCGCACGCCGACCACGCCGCTTATGTCCTGACCCAGGGCTACGCGCTGACTTCGCTGATGACCACTTACGGCGATCCGGCGATCGCCATCGTGCAGCCGGAGCAGCGCATGCGCTGGATATTCGAGCCGGAGCCGCCTGAAACCCTGTTCGCCGCGCCTGGGCTCGCGCTCGGCGAGCCGGGCCGCCGTTTCGACCTCATTTTGGGAATGCGTTTCCGCAAGGTCGAGCCGGCCGGCCTCTTGCAGCGGCGCCAGGCCGGCGGAACGCTCGAGCCTTATGAGCTCTATCGGGTCGCTGATCCCTACGCGCCGGTTCTCGACCCGGTGTGCGCGCGGGGCGAGGTGAGTCTTCAACGGCAATGCCCGCAATAGGCGCGACGGGCGATCAATCAGCCGAACCGCAGAAGGATGATGCCTGCGAGAATGACAAGCGCGGCGACTGCGCGTTGCGCGTGGAACGGTTCGCGAAGCGCCACGACCCCGATGATCGCCGCGAACACGACCGACGTTTCGCGCAAGGCCGCGACGGCGGCGATCGGCGCTTGCGTCATCGCCCAGATGACGATCGCATAGCCCAGAAAAGCGGCGCCTCCCCCAACGAGGCCGAGTCGCCAGTCCCTCACCAAAGCGGCGGCGGCCGGGCGCCCGCGAAAAGAAAGAATGATCGGCAAGTAAGCCACAGCCGTTAGCGCGTCCGCCCACGAATTGTAGGCGAAGGCGAAGGCCGCGCCGGAGCCCGAAATCCTTGCGCCTTCCCCGTCGATCACCGAATAGACCGCAATGACAGCCGAATTGGCCAGCGCGACGATGATCGTCCGGCGATCGATTCGTCCATGCGCGAGGCCGCTCGCGCCCATCATGCAGGACGCCCGCGACGAGCGCGCCGACACCGAGGCTGGCGATCGGCGCCGGCGCCTCACCCAAGGTCAAGAACGCGATAATTGCGGCGATCAGCGGAGCGAGTCCGCGCATGATCGGATAGGCGACCGACAGGTCGGCGCTGCGATAGAGCAGCCCAACCAGCACGAAATAGACGATATGGATGACCGCCGAGGCTATGATGAAGGGCATGGCCGCGCTCGCGGGCCACGGCAGGACGAGAGCAGCCAGGACAGCCACCAGGCCGCACCAGATCGCGACGACCGCCGAAGAGAGGAACTTGTCGTCCGCGCTCTTGACGAGCGAGTTCCACAGCGCATGAAGAGCGGCCGCGCTGAGCACTGCGGCCAGGACGCCGGAACTGAGGTGAGCTGAATTGGTCATGAAGGCTTCACAATGATGGATTCGCTCGGCTCCGTCGAGCAGCGAGGGGAGCCAACCAGCCGGCAGCGGGCTCGGGCGGAGGCGCGCGCGTCGTTCGCGCGGGTCGGGGCGCGCACAGAGCCCCAGCGACTGTTCGAGACCGGGGGCCTGCGCTGGCGCTTTCCTCGCTCGTCGAGCCCTTGCGAAGCGGCGCTCGTCAATACCGGCGGCGGGGTCGCCGGCGGCGATTCCTATGCCGTCAGCCTCACGTTGAGCGAGGGCGCCGAGGTGGAGGCGACGACGCCCTCGGCGGAACGGATCTATCGCAGCGACGGCCCCGCGGCCTCCGTCGCGACCCGACTCGCGCTTGCGCCGCGCGCGCGCCTCTTCTGGCTGCCTCAGGAAACGCTGATGTTCGAGGGCGCGCGCCTCGAGCGGCGGCTCGAGCTCGAGACGTCCGGCGAGGCCGAGTTCCTTATTGCGGAGACGCTTGTATTCGGGCGCCTGGCGATGGGCGAGACCCGAATCGACGCGAGTGTGCGAGACGCATGGCGCGTCCGCCGCGACGGCCAACTCGTATTCGCTGACGAGACAAGGATCGACCACGCTGGCGCGACTCTCGAGCGCAAGGCCGTCGGAGCGGGCGCCCGGGCTTTGTCGACGATCGTCGCTTCGTCGCCCAATATCGAGGCTCGCCTACCCGATTTGCGGGCGGCGCTCGGAGTTGAGAGTTCGGCCGTCGAAAGCGGCGCCAGCGCCTTCGACGGCCTTGTCGTCGTTCGCCTTCTCGCGGCCTCGTTCGACCAATTGCGCACGAGCCTCGTCGCGTCCATTATCGCGCTCGGCGGACGCAAGCCGCGCCTGTGGCCCTGAGAGGGCGCGGAATTTGCTGGACCGAAAGACCATGAGGAGGGACGAGGCCCGATGAATCTGACGCCGCGGGAAAAAGACAAGCTCTTGATCGCCATGGCGGCGATGGTGGCGCGACGCCGGCTCGAGCGCGGCGTCAAGCTCAACCATCCCGAGGCCATCGCGCTCATCACGCGATTTCGTCGTCGAGGGCGCGCGCGACGGGCGTTCGGTCGCCGAACTCATGGAGGCTGGCGCGCATGTCGTCTCCGCCGATCAGGTGATGGACGGGATCGCCTCGATGATCCACGACATCCAGGTCGAGGCGACGTTTCCCGACGGCACCAAGCTCGTCACCGTCCACCATCCGATCCGCGGCGCCGACGACAAGCAGATCCCCGGCGAAGTGCTGGCCGAACCCGGCGAGATCGTCATGAACGTCGGGCGCGAGACCGTCACGCTCGACGTGTCCAATTCCGGCGACCGGCCGATCCAGGTCGGCTCGCACTATCATTTCTTCGAGACCAATCCGGCGCTCAAGTTCGAGCGCGCGAAGACGAAGGGCTACCGCCTCGACATCGCAGCCGGCACGGCGGTCCGCTTCGAGCCCGGCCAGAGCCGATCCGTGCGCCTCGTCGCCATCGCGGGCAAACGCGAGGTCTACGGCTTCCGCCAGGAGGTGATGGGGAAGGTGTGACGCAGGCCTGCTTGCCTGCCGCCTTACTCAGATAAGTAAGGAGTCCGTTTGTAAGGAACCAATGGCCGACAAGATCTCGCAACGCTGACCAGCAAGGGCAGATCACCGTGCCGGCGCAACATCGCAAGGCCTGGGGTCTCAAGCCGGGCGACCAGATCGCCTTCGATCCGCCGGACGGAAAATCGGTTCGCATCGAGCCGCGCCGAAAGCGAAGCATCTTTGAGCGACTCGACGAGCTGAAGCTTCCGCTCGCTCGGCAGGCCGCTCACGCAGAGGACATCGACGACGCGATCACGGAGGCGATGATCGAGAAGATCGGCGGTGCCCGAAGGCGACATGATGATCGGGATCGACACGAATGTCCTGCTGCGGCTTCGGCGATGACGACCCGCGCAGGCGAGCGCGCGCATCGCGCGTTCGAAGGCCAAGCGCCAGTCTTCGTGAACGACGTCGTGCTGGCCGAGTTCGCATGGACCTGCGCGCGCGTTCAAATGAATCGCGCGATGCGGCAGCACGACTCGCGCCATCCTGAGTCGACTGAATTCGTGATCGCCGAGCGCTCGAGAGCGTCACGCGACGTCCAGAATCCGACTCCGCCGACTTTGCGGACTATTCATCGCGGAGATCAACCTCGACGCAGGCTGCGCGACGACGCGACTTCGATCGTAAGCGGTCGGCGACCCTTCGCTCCGTTCCAACCGGCGCCTGACTTCCTCCGCTGAGTCGCATAATGCCCTCATCCCGTAACTCGCTCCCCCCGACCTCCCTCCCCCGCGCGCATTACGCCGAAATGTTCGGCCCCACGACCGGCGACAGGATCCGCCTCGCCGACACCGAGCTCATCATCGAGGTCGAGAAGGATTTCACCACCTACGGCGAGGAGGTGAAGTTCGGCGGCGGCAAGGTGATCCGCGACGGCATGGGGCAGGCGCAGACGACCAACGCGCGCGGCGCCGTCGACACCGTCATCACCAACGCGGTGATCCTCGACCATTGGGGGATCGTGAAGGCCGACGTCGGCCTGAAGGACGGGCTCATCGCGGCGATCGGCAAGGCCGGCAATCCGGACATCCAGCCCGGCGTCACCATCATCGTCGGGCCGGGCACCGAAGTGATCGCGGGCGAAGGCAAGATCCTCACCGCCGGCGGCTTCGACACCCACATCCATTTCATCTGCCCGCAGCAGATCGAGGAGGCGCTCATGTCCGGCGTCACCTCGATGCTGGGCGGCGGCACCGGCCCCGCGACCGGCACCTTCGCCACCACCTGCACGCCCGGCCCCTGGCACATCCAGCGCATGATCGAGGCGGCCGACGCCTATCCGATGAACCTCGGCTTCGCCGGCAAGGGCAACGCCTCGAAGCCCGCCGCGCTCGTCGAGCAGATCAAGGCCGGCGCCTGCGCGCTCAAACTGCACGAGGACTGGGGCACGACGCCCGCCGCGATCGACTGCTGCCTCAGCGTCGCCGACGATCACGACATCCAGGTGATGATCCACACCGATACGCTGAACGAATCGGGCTTCGTCGAGGACACGATCAAGGCGTTCAAGGGCCGCACCATCCACGCCTTCCACACCGAGGGCGCGGGCGGCGGCCACGCGCCCGACATCATGAAGGTCGCGGGCCTGCCCAACGTGCTGCCTTCGTCGACCAACCCGACGCGGCCCTACACGAAGAACACGCTCGACGAGCATCTCGACATGCTCATGGTCTGCCATCACCTCGACCAGAGCATTCCCGAGGATCTCGCCTTCGCCGAAAGCCGCATCCGCAAGGAAACGATCGCCGCCGAGGACATTCTGCACGATCTCGGCGCGCTCTCGATGATGTCGAGCGACAGCCAGGCGATGGGCCGGGTCGGCGAGGTCATCATCCGCACCTGGCAGACGGCCGACAAGATGAAGCGCCAGCGTGGCGCGCCTCGAGGGCGACGGCCCCCGCAACGACAATGCGCGCGCCAAGCGCTACATCGCGAAATACACGATCAATCCCGCGATCGCGCATGGCGTGTCGAAGCACATCGGCTCGGTCGAGAAGGGCAAGCTCGCCGATCTCGTGCTCTGGACGCCGGCCTTCTTCGGCGTGAAGCCCGATTGCATCATCAAGGGCGGCGCGATCGCAGGCGGCGCTGATGGGCGACCCCAACGCCTCGATCCCGACGCCCCAGCCCGTCCACTACCGGCCGATGTTCCGCGTCGCACGGCCGCTCGCTGCATGGCTCGGCGATAACCTTCGTGTCCGACGCGGCGCTCGAAGGCGGACTCGAGCGCAAGCTCAAGATGCAAAGGCGCCTGGTCGCGGTCGAGAACACACGCGGCAAGATCGGCAAGAAGAGCATGATCCACAACGGCGCGACGCCGAAGATCGAGATCGATCCCGAGACCTATGACGTGAGGGCCGACGGCGAGCTTCTGGTCTGCGAGCCTTCGGACAAGCTGCCGATGGCGCAGAGGTACTTCTTGTTTTGAGAGAAACGCATCGCGACGGCGCCTTCGCCCACCCGCGATGAGCGGCGGCATATCTCCGTCGCCAAAGCGAGCCCGAGCGGATCGCTTTCCCGGGACTGATGATCCCGCGCGGCTTCAGCCATTCAGATCCAACGTTGGGGCAAAAGCCATGCCCCTTCTCCACCGGGTCTGTCGCTCTCAACAAGGATTATTTCCCGTATAAGTCGGGCGTAATTCCGGGGTAAATTTGCCTCCGATGATCTGCGCTGATAGCTTCTCCTGTTGCGGTCCAGAAGGCCGGTAGCCGCTGCAACGGCTATCAGAAAATATCATCGGGGAGGCTGAACGTGAATACAGGCACACTTACGCGCGCCTTGCTTGCGGGCGCTATTGCTGCGGGGTCCTTTGCCGCAGCCGGCATGTCCGCTCACGCCGCGGAACTCGACAGCAACGCTTTGTTGAACGCGGACAAGGACGCGAACAACTGGCCGATGTACCACCGGACCTACAATTCCTGGCACTACAGTCCGCTGGATCAGATCAACGCCAGCAATGTGAAGGACCTCAAGGTCGCCTGGATTCACAATCCCGGCGCAAGCCCGCATGGCGGCATTCAGTCCTTCCCGCTGGCGATCGACGGCCGCCTCTACTACACGATCGCGAACGATCAGATCTGGGCGGTCGACGGCGCGACCGGCGCGCCGCTCTGGACGTTCAAGCCGAAGATCGACGACTGAGCAGGCCGAAGCGACGCCCTACAATCCGTACAACCGCGGCCTCGCGGCGGCGTTACGGCAATGTCTACATCGGCACCGTCGACGGCCGCCTGATCGCGGTCGACATGCAGACCGGCAAGCAGGTGTGGGACACCAAGCTGATCGACGTCGCCAAGGGCGCCAAGGGCTTCACCGGCGCGCCGCTGGTGGTGAAGGACAAGGTGATCGTCGGCTCGAACGGCGGCGAGCTTGCAGGATGCTGCGGCCCGATCTTCGCGCGTCGATGCGAAGACCGGCAAGAAGGTGTGGCAGTTCGATACGATCGGCGGCGACGAGCGCTCGCTCGCAAGCTGGGGCAACGACAGCTGGAAGACCGGCGGCGGCGGCGGCTGGATGACCGGCGGCTACGACCCGACCACCAATACCGTGTTCTGGGGCACAGCGAACCCGGCGCCCGACTACGACATTGCCATGCGACCGGGCGATAACCTGTACACCTCCGGCGTCATCGCGCTCGATCCCGACACCGGCAAGCTGAAGTCGTACTTCTCGGAGGTTCCGCACGATAGCTGGGACTTCGACGGCTCGGTGGGCGAGTTCGTAATGATCGACCGCGATGGGCAGCACTACGCCACTCACCCCAACAAGGGCGGCTACGTGTATGTCTATAACCGCGATCCTTCGCAGCTCGCCGCTGAAGATCGAGAACGTCTGGCATCTCGGCGAGACGTCCAACTTCGTCACGGGCGTCGATCCGCATACCGGTCAGCTACAGGGCCGGCGTGACGTGACCATCGGCAAGAACGACAACGTGTGCCCGGCGGTCGACGGCGCCATCAGCTGGAACAACGGCAGCTTACAGCCCGGAGACCGGGCTCTACTACAAGGCCGGCCAGGAATGGTGCCAGAACATGGAGGCGCAGCATCTGCCGAAGCCGGCGGACTTTTCCGGCCAGATGTACATGAGCGCGACTTACACGTCGGTTCCGGCGCAGGGACATGACGCGGCGTACGGGCACATCAATGCGGTCGACCCGATCACCGGCAAGAAGACGTGGGAGGTCATCTACAAGTATCCGGTGATGGCCAGCCTGCTGTCGACCAAGGGCGGCCTTGCTGTTCGTGCCTGGGTCTGACGGCATCCTCGATGCGCTCGACGCCAAGACCGGCCAGAAGCTCTGGTCGCACAACGACGGCATGGGCCACGACGGCGGCATCATCTCCTACGCGGTGAACGGCAAGCAGTACATCGCGGTGACGACCGGCTGGGGCACCTATGTGTCGCAGAACCTCGCCACCCTGTTCGGCGAGCCGTTCAAGAGCATGCCCATGGATTCGGGCGTGCTGATCGTCTACGGGCTCTGATCCTCTAGCTCGGAAGCAGCAACTCATGAAGCCCACAGCCCGTTCAGGCTGTGGGCTTTCTTCTGTGAAGAGACAACAAACAATGATGTCCATCCGCGCGCCACTCCCGCTTCTTATCCTTGCGGGCGGCCTTTTGTTCAGTCCGGCTCTGGCGATCTCGGCGGAAAATCAGCCGCCCGATCAGAAGCCTGCCGCCAGTGATGCTCCCGCCAGCGTCACGGAGGAGGAGACGACCGCGGCGAAGACGATTTTCGCGGCGCAATGCGGCTGGTGCCACGGCAACTTCGGCATGACCGCTGACAAGGGGCCCCGTCTGGCCGGCACGCAGATGACAGAACACGAGGTTCAGGAGCGCATCCGCAACGGCAAGTCGGGCTACATGCCGTCGTTCCGTAAATTCCTGAACGACGACCAGATCGCGTTGATGGCCAAATACATCAAGTCGCTCAAGCCGGAGGACTGACCGGTTGGTGTTTGTTCGTGGGAAGGCGCTTCCATGTGCATCAGAAGGTGAGTTGGGCCGTACGCCCGAAATTACTCAATCTCCGCGAACAGGACGACCAACGAGGTGCAATCGAGCGGCATCACAGGGTTGGTGTAGATCATGCGAGTGTGGCCGCCTTTCTCTTCGAACGCATTGTTGATGAGATCGGACGCGCCATCGAGGCATTTGGGGTGCTCCTTGTAAGCGTCGTCCACGCCCAAAACCCCTTCCAGCCTCACGATGCGCTTCACCTTGGTGAGTTCGCCCGCCGCCTGTTTGATCTGTGCGAGAGCATTCAGGCAGGAGAGTTGACACGACTTGTAACCATCTTCCCCGGATATCTCGCGACCGATCTTGCCAACATAGGCGAGCTTGCCGTCCCGCCAGGGCAAATTCCCTGACGTCATGACGAGGTTTCCGGTAATCACCCAGGGCACATAATTGGCGACTGCGCGGGCCGGGGGAGGGAGCACGAGGCCGAGATCCGCAATGCGTTCTTCAGGGGTCTTTGCGGTCATTGAGCGCTCCCTCTGGACTTGCTTCGCTCGGCCGCGAGCGCGCCCGCTTCTCTGCGACCGGGCCTAACGAGCCGGCTCGCGGCGCCTGCGCCGATCGATGGCCAAGCGTACAAAGCGCTCGATGAATTGGTCAAGGCGATCGCCTCGCGAAGGACCGCCGTTGGGGTTATCGCTCGCCTCAGTTTGGCTCGTCCGCCGGCCGTCCCGGCGTGCTGCAAAGATGGCTATTTCGATTGGCGCCTGACAAATGGGCCAAACCCTACCGGCAGGTTTGAAGGAGGCATCCTGAGTCGGAATCCCTGCTCTGCATTTGCCCGCAGTGCTGCGATGGTTAGCGCGTGCTAACCACCGCTTCCGCAAGAACCAAGACACTTGGTGCCTCTGAGGACACGGGCCATGATGAAATACCAGTCACATGCCGTGACGGCTCAGCGAATCGAGCCGAAGGACAGCCCCGACGACTTCCCGACACCTCCGTGGGCCACTCGCGCACTGATTGAACACGTCATCGACAACAAGCCGGGGCTGACGTCGATGAGTTGCCTCGAACCAGCCTGCGGGGCTGGGCACATGGCTAAAGTTCCGAAGGAGTATTTTGAGGACGTTCGATACGCCGACGCGTTTCATTACGGATATGAACCCGTGCAAGATTTTTTGACCGATCCATATGAAACGAATGCTGTCGATCGGGTAATTACCAACCCGCCTTTCCGTCTTGCGGAGGAATTTGTTGCGCGCGCATTTCAGGTCGCGCGGAAAGGCGTGGCAATTCTCGCGAGAACGGTTTTCCTGGAAAGCGTTGGAAGGTACCAAAACAATTTATACCAAAACACCGCCGACGAAATTCGCACAATTCGTTGAGCGGGTTCTCATGATTGAAGGGTGCCTGGACATCAAGGCTACGACGGCTACCAGCTACGCGTGGTTAAAATGTTTCGTCCCGCATTTTGATGGGGCATTCTTATCGGGTGATTCGAAGGATGTGCTATGGGACAGGTTCTACATGGGAGCGCCACAAGGACAGAGGCGGTCCGTCGAGCGATACATCATAGTCAAGCGAGCCTGAGGAGGCTGGCGAAGCGCTACGGAATCAATCAAAAGACCATCGCCAAGTGGAAGGCGCGGACGTCAGTTTCCGATCTTCGGACGGGACCGAAGGCGCCCAGATCAACGGTCCTGTCCGTCGAGGAAGAGGCCGTCGTTGTCGCCTTCCGAAGGCATACTTTGCTCCCGCTCGACGATTGCCTCTACGCCCTGCAGCCCACCATCCCGCATCTGACGCGCTCGTCGCTGCATCGCTGCCTCAAGCGCCACGGGATCTCCCGGTTGCCGCAGGTCGAAGGCGAAGCTTCGCGCCAGAGCGCAAATTCAAGGCCTATCCGATCGGCTATTTTCATGTCGACATCGCCGAAGTTCGAACCGCGCAGGGCAAGCTCTACCTCATCGTCGCCATCGACCGAACGTCGAAGTTCGCCTTCGTCGAGTTGCACGAGAAGGTGGCGCGCCTCACCGCGGGGGACTTCCTGCGCCGCCTGATCGCCGCCGTCCCCTACAAGGTCCGCACCGTCCTCACTGACAACGGAACCCACTTCACCACGCCAGGCAATACGAGTTCGGCGGCGCGGACATCAAGGCCGCCCTCGACGCCGGGGAGCCCGTCTGGGCGCATGCCTTCGAATACGCCTGCGCCCAGAACGACGTCGATCATCGGCTGACAAAGCCCAAGCATCCCTGGATCAACGGGCAAGTCGAAAGAATGAACCGCACTATCAAGGACGCGACTGTCAAACGCTACTTCTACGAAACCCACGACCAACTGCGAGCCCACCTGCAAAACTTCGTCGACGCCTACAACTTCGCCAGACGGCTCAAAACCCTCAGGGGCCTCACCCCATACGAGTTCATCTGCAAAGCTGGACAGCCTGGACTTCAGAGCCACGCAGATTCAAACTCAATCCGCTCCAGCAAATGCCGGGACTAAACATCTAGTCTAGTCTCCAGAAGTCGTTGAAGTTCATCGCAAAGACTAAGGAGACTGGAAATGAAGGTTCTGGCCATTGGAAGAGGCGTCAAGCCGCTCACGGACGAAGACCGAAAGCAATCATGCCAAAGGAAGTGCCGCACACCTTGCAGCTCTACTTGGAGGGCAAGATCGAGCAGTTCTTTTTCACCGAAGACAAGCCCGGCGTCGTCTTTCTCATGAACGCCGCGTCGGTGGACGAAGCCAAGGCGACGATCGGCGCGCTGCTGCTCGCGGCGGGCGGCTTTCTCTCGTACGAATTCCGGTCGGGCCGCTGAAGCCGCTCGGCATGCTGATCCAGGGAAAGTAAGCGCCGCGAAACGCTAAGGAGCAATGAGAGCCCAGGATGAGGTCACTCCCGAACTGCCTTGTCCTGGCCCTCGTCGTGCGGAGTGGAGCCATCGAGCAGGCGCTCCCTCCGCCCTTCACCGATCGAGCATTCCATCGGCGCTTTGTTCGTGCGTCCGTTGGCTGCGACGGCTGGACGAGCCAAATTTCAGATAATGGTTAACAGGGCGAATGCGCAGAACGGAGGCGCGCATGCGAGAGCATCTTGAAGTCATCTCCGCCATTGGGCTCGGGCTCGGATTGGCGATGGCGTTTGCTCAAGGGGCAATCGCCCAACAAAACCCGGTGACGGCGATCGACATCGCGCTCGAACCCGACGCGACGATGGTTCAGCACGCGATGGCGGCCAACGCGCGTCTGCTCAAGTCTTTTCCGAAAGGCTTTTCGCTCGATGCGACGCATCACCCGCATGTCTCCCTGTTGCAGCAGTTCGTCCGGACGGATGACCTCGACAAGATGTATGCGGCGGCGCAGGCCGTCTTTGACAAAGAGAAGCCCACGTCATGGACGCTGAAGGCGTTCAAATATTACTATATCCCCTCTCCGCCGATCGGCCTCGCGGGGATCGTCGTCGAACCAACGGAAGACCTGCGTCGGCTGCAAGACGAACTCATCAAAGCCGTCGAGCCCTACACGGTGAAGACCGGGACCGCGGCAGCGTGCTACAGCGACGAGGGCGGACGCGACATCCAGACGTTCCTCATCAGCTACGTCGAAAATTTCGTGCGAGACGCAGCGGGCAAGCGCTTCAATCCGCATGTGACGATCGGCGTCGGAACCGAAAAATACCTGAACGCAATGCTGGCGGAGCCGTTCCCGTCGTTCACATTCTCGCCGGCGGGCGCCTCGGTCTATCAGCTTGGCTCCTTTGGCACGGCCCGGAAGGAGCTGAAGGCGCTAACGCTCACGCCTTGAGATGGGTGAAAGCACGACGCGGGAATTGAGCAGTCGTGAAGGCGCTCCTCGACCTTACAGATCGAGCACGACGTCGGCGCGCGGCCGGCTGCAGCAGATCAGGAGATTGCCTTCGGCCGGCGGCGTGAGCGGCTCGACGAAATAATTGCGGGAGCGTTGCCGACAGAATCTCCTAGCAGAAGTCGGCGGTTGAGATGAGTACGGTACGACCGGGGCCGGCGACGGGCCTCATCGGTTCGCGACCTGGGACCGGGCCTCGCCAGAGACCTGTGGGCGCGCGGCGAATAGCACCAGGAGAAAATAGATCGGGGCGCCGATCCCCGCCAACGTCAGGAACCAGTTCGATCGGCCAAACAGCGCGAGCAGGATCACGAGATAGATGAAATCGCGGCGCGACGCGGAATCGAGCAGGCGCGCAAGCGGGCGCTCAGGGGCATCCGACACCGAAGTGAATAAGGTCTCCCCGCCGTCTTTCAAGCGCATCAGCCGCCAATAGACGAAACTGGCCGAGCCCAGCGTCCCGAAAACGGCCGCGGCGCCGAGCCAGAGCGGCCAGTTCGCTGCGGCGGACAAGCTCCAGCCGACGGCCATGCAGCCGAAAATCACCGTATGAACGATATTGTCGCCCCAAAAATCAAGAACGCCGCCCCACCGCGATTGCTGGAATTTAAGGCGCGCGAGTTCGCCATCGCAGCCATCAAGGATGGAATGGGCCAGAAACAGGAGCGCCCCGATGGTTTGCATCAACGGGCGCGCGGATAAGAAGAACGGGCCGCCGCAGATTCCGACCGCGATGGAAATCAGGCTCATCTGATTGGGCGTGATTGCGGTCCCCGCGAGGCGGCGCGAAATCTGCAACGAAATCGGCCGCTCCACGTGCCGGGCCATGAACCCGTCCGTATCCTTGACCAGCGCCCCCATGAGTCGCCGTTTGGCGACGCGGACGTCCGGGGCCGTCTGGACGATCATCGGATCGACGTCGGTCGAAATGGGCGCTGGCGGGCCAATCCGGCCAGCGAGCCGGGCCTCGACCTCAGCCACGCTTCGCGCGCCGCCGTCCCGATCCAGTTCATCCGCCACCTCCGACGCCGAACGGGCCGCGAGCACGACGATGCGGTTCGGGACCGCCGCCCAGGCTGCCGGCTCTATTCGCGTCGAAGCCAGCCGTCCCAGCCAATCGGTTTCCGCGAGGATCGCGGCAGGCGCAATGACGAACGGCGCGGTATGAGATGATGGGAAGCTCGCGACGAGGCTGCGCCAACTGGCGATCGCGGAGGTTCCGGGCGCTCCTCGACCATAGCCTCCAAAAAGAAGAACCTGGCGATAGCCGGCTCGCCGAGCGGCCAACACGCTCCGCTGGATAAGGCTAAGGCCAAGAATGATCGGATCTCCATCAGGTCCCCGGGCTATGCCGGCCGCGTCTGGCAAGGTCCCGGAGGAAGGAAGTAGGATCAAAATCGGCGCTTCAGGCATGTGCTTAAAGAATCCCGTGGGCGGCGCCGGGTACTCCACCTCGACGACGAAATACTGATAGACGATTTAGCGCGGCGATCGTAGTCCTGCGCAGTCTTCGGCGCGAACCCCGCGCCCGGACGGGGGATTTAAGCCATTCGATTACCGCTCATCGTCGCCGCATTGCTCGGCTTCCTGCTCGTCGTCTTTCTGATCGTCCACAGCGGCGCCGCTGAGGTGGCTTCCGCCATGCTTGTCCTTGGCTGGTGGCTCGCGCCGATTACGCTCTATCATCTCGTCACGATGTATTGCGACGCAGCCTCGTGGCGAGAGCTGTTCCCGGCGTCGGACCGTCCCGGCCGTCTCAGCTTTCTTTGGATGCGCTGGATCCGCGAATCCGTCAGCACGCTCTTGCCCGTCGCTGGCGTCGGCGGCGACGTCGTCGGCGCCAGACTTGTGCATCAACGCGGCGTTCCAGGAGCGCAGGCCACCGCAAGCATGATCGTCGACATCACGGTCGGCACGGCGACCCAGCTCGTCTTCGTTATCGCCGGCGTGGCGCTGCTCGCCGCCATGAAGTCCCACGACGCGGCGGCAGTCGTTTGGGGAGCCCTGAGCGGGGTCGCCTTGTTCGCAGCGGCGATCGGCGCCTTCGTCCGGATCCAGCATAACGGCATGTTTGGAATATTGATCGACTGGGCTCACCGACTGGCTCCAAAGAGTTGGATGTCGGGCTTCACCGGTCGAGCCGAAGCCATAGACGAGGCTATCGTCGAGACCTATCGCCGCCGCTCCGCCTTGTTACATTCCTGCCTGCTGCGGCTTCTCGGATGGACGAGCGGAGCGGGGGAGGTCTGGCTGACGACGCGTGTCCTCGGTCATCCCTTGAGCGTGATCGATTCGTTTATTCTGGAAAGCCTGATCAGCGGCGTGCGCGGCGCGGCGTTCATGGTGCCAGGCGCGCTAGGCGCGCAGGAAGGCGGCCTGGTCTTGTTCGGCGCGCTGCTCGGGCTGCCTCCGGACCTCGCGCTCGCGGTTTCCCTCACAAAACGTGTTCGCGAGCTGGCGCTGGGTTTGCCGGGCCTCGCGGCTTGGCAGTGGATGGAAGGACGGAGACTTCTCGCTCGCCAAACGGATCAGGCGAATTCGACCTCGTAAGGACCGCCTATTGAGGCGGCGGAATGTCGTAGCCCCGCGACCCTGCGGCGGCAGGCGATCCTCCGCCCAGTCCTGGCGTGGCCGGCGATTGAATCTCCGGCGGCAGGCCTTGCGCCTCACGCAGTTGCGCCCGCCGCGTCTGATAATAGGCGGAGCGCAAGAAACTGTAGAAGTCGACCGACGAACTCTCGGCCTGTTTCCACTGGCCGAGATGGGCGACGGCGCCCAGAGCGCCGGTCCCGACTGACCACGGCCATCCAAAGAAAATTCCGCCCGCAACCCAGCCGACGGGATCGCCGACCGAATCCACGATGCCGCCGATCGCGTCGCGTTGCGTGGAGGGGCCGAAATACGGCGACACGCTATAGGCGCCCGCCGGGACGCCATAGACAAACATGGTCTGGCCAAAATCGCCGGACTGCTGCGGCAAATTGCCCGCCATCGCGGCGACGTCGAACAATCCGCCAATGCCGAATGTGGTGTTTATGACCGTGCGGGCGACCGTAATGCCCGCGGCGTTGAGACGCCCCTGCAGGATGTTGTTGGCGAGGATGCGAGGCTCTTTCAGGTTCGCGTCCAGATCCTGCAATCGGTCCCGGATCGCCCCCGGCACGGCCTTGACGCCGGTCGCTACCGGATCGAGCACGACCTGGTTGACGTGAAGCACGCCGCGATTCCACTGCTCATTCGGATCGTAGATCGGCAAGGATGCGTCATGAGGCGCGCCCGCGCACCCGCTGACGAGCGCCGCCAAGACCCGCCGCGCCCAGCCATTTGGTCCAACGTCCAACGCCATGCATGCGTTGCTGATTCCTCTGCAATTCCGCGCGACACGGAGACTTTCCCCGCACGCCCGCGAAGGACTTGCATTGAGAACGTCACGCTCCGGTTCTGAGAAATCAGACCCAAGCCCCAGCGCAAACTAGCAGAGCCGACAGTCGGCGACTATCACCCTTTTGCCACACTCCAGCCCATTTATGCTCGCGGCGCGTCTAATCACTTTTTTGGGAATGGGACTTGCTCTGCGTCGCCAAAAGCGCCGGCTGAAACAGCACGGCCGCCGAGAGAGTCGTGACAAGCGAGAGGGCCATAAGCTTGCCCATGCTCGAGGTGCCCGGATGGTGCGAAAACCATAGGCTGCCGAAGGCGGTCGCGGTCGTGCAGGCGCTAAAGAAGACCGCCCGCGTCAAGCTCGACTGCAAAAAGTTATGCTCCCCCGCTCGCCACGCCATGACGTAGTAGATCTTGAACGCGACGCCGACGCCGAGCAAAAGCGGCAGCGCGATGATGTTGGCGAAATTCAGCTTGAGTCCGATCGCCACGCAGATTTCGAGCGTGACGATGATCGCGACGAGCAAGGGCACGAGCGTCAGCGCGACGTCCTGCCAGCGCCTCAGCGCCACAAACAGGATCAGGGCGATCGACAAGAGCGACCAGACGGCGGCCTGAAGGAACGCTTTGACGATTGTGCCCGCCGCCTCGACGATGAAGACCGGCGCGCCGCTCGCTTGAGGCGCAACCTTGCGCACCGCGTCGACGAAGCGATGCAGGACGGCGTTGTCATTGCCATCTCCGCTCGGCCTCGCCTCGATCCTGACCTCGCCGTCGGCCGCAACCCAGGCGCTTTTGAGTGCGGGCGGAAGCGTGTCGATCGTGACGTGCTCGGCCGAGAGGAGATCGCGAACCTGGCGAAGCGTCGTCATGAGCGGCGTAACGAGTACGCGCTCCGCCTCTTCCCTGGTCGCAGGCGGCGCCTTCGCCAGAGCCGTCAGCGCGCTCGCCAGGCGGCGCGCCTGTGCAGCGGCGGGGCTGTCTGCATTACCCGTCGTGGTGGAGAGATCAGCGGCCGTTTTGTTGATGGCCTCCAGGGTTTCAGCCGGAGTCGGCGCGGGGTCGACGGGATCCGGATTGAGCGTGTTGGCGAAGAAGAAGTTGGCGTCGTCGATGATCGCCAACTTCTCGTCCTGATCCTTGGGCACGAAGCTTTCGAGCGTCCGTACTTTGGCGACCTCGGGCAACTGCTTGAGCTTGTCCGCCATCGCCGAAGCATCGGCGAGACCGGGCACGAGAACGTCGATGGTGTTGGGACTCGTATCCGGATCGCGCATCAGATCGAGGAGCGTCGAGACCGACTCGACATGTCTCGAGCGGAGATTCAGCGGATTGAAGTCGAAGCTCAAGCCCCGGAGAAGCGGCAGGCCAAGCACGACCGCGGCCAGCGTGAGGCCCACCACCCAGTACCGCTGCTTGTCGAGGAAATGGTCGAGAGGCGCAAGCCAGGCCCAGCCGACCGGCGCCGCCTCGCCGGCTGGCTTCAGAACGGAAAGCAGCGCCGGAAGCAGGGTGACCGTGGTTAAGAACGCGATGATCATGCCCGTCCCGGCGATCAGGCCGAGTTCGGAGAGACCCACATAGGCGGTCGGCAGGAACGAGTAGAAAGCGGCCGCAATCGAGGCCGCCGCGAGCAGAAGCGGCCCGCCCACGCCGCGTCCCGTCGCTTCGAGCGCCTCGCGCAGATCTCGGTCCGCGAACCGCTCGGCGCGGTATCGGACGCTGAACTGGATGCCGAAATCGACGCCGAGGCCGATGAACAGCACAGCGAAGGCGACGGAGATGAGGTTCAGCGCTCCAACCATCATGAGGCCGGCGGCTGCGGTGAAACTCAGGCCGACCGCAAGATTGATCAGGACGGCAAGAATGATCCGGGCCTGTTTAAGCGCCAGCCACAGGATGACGAGAACGGTGAGGATCGTCACCACGCCATTAACCGCCGCGCCGTCGGAGATCGAAGCGAATTCCTCGTCCGCCAGGGGGACCGAGCCTGTGAGGCGCACTGTGACGCCCTTGTCCGGCGTGAGGCCCAGTTTCGCGATCGTCGCGCGGACGGCCTTGGTCGCTCGCCCTCCTGGCTGCAGATCCCCGTAATCGAGGACAGCCTGGATATTGACGAACCGTCGGAGATCGAACGGCTCGGGCGCTTTGCCGGAGAGCAGCCGGCGCCACGAGAAGGCCGGATGCTGGCCATGCTCGACCGAGTCGATCGCGTCGGCGATCGCGGCAAGCGCCGGCTGCACGTCTTCAAGCGTTGTTTTCTTGACGCGAACACCCTCAAGCGACTGCGAGATGGCGCCAAGGACGCCGCGCAGCGTCGGGTCAAGCGCGAGCGTGCCCAAGAAGGGCTCGGCCTTGATCAACTGGTCCATGTTCTTGCGCAATTCGTCGACGCTGAGAAACAAGACGCCGTTGCGGGCGAAGAATTCGCCGGCGTCCGGCCGAGTGACGGTGCGGATCACGTCCTTCTGATCGGCGAGCGCGTTGGCCAGGGCGCCCGCCGCCTCGTCGGCGCCTTCCGCCGTTGTCGCGTCGATGACTGCGACGATCAAGTCGGCGCGCTGCGGAAACAGTTCGTTGAGCTTGATCTCTTGCTGGCGCCAAGGCAGCGAGCTCGACAAGAGCTTGCTCGAGTCGGTGTTGATGGCGATGTGGCGAGAGACGTAAGCGCCTGCGAGAACCGTCGCGATGAGAAAGGCCAGAATGACCGCCCAAGCCTGACGGGTCGACGAACGCACGACTCGCGCAATCGCGGCGATAACCGGGGAATTGTCCTGCTTGACCATGAGACCGCGGTGGAGGCCACGGTTCGCGTCAGGAGTCAATTGGGGCCATGCAAGACGCCGCGCATCCTTAACTTGATCTCATGCGCTCGTGGCGTTTCACGACTTGCCGAACGTCTCGTCGAACGCGTAGCCGGTGCCACGCACGGTCCGAATCGGGTCGCGCTCGCGGCCGCGGGACAGCGCCTTGCGCAACCGGCCGACGTGAACGTCGACGGTGCGTTCGTCGATCTCCGCCGCCTGACCCCACACGCCGTCGAGCAATTGCGCGCGCGAGAACACTCGGCCTGGCTTTTCGAGCAAATATTCGAGCAGCCGGAACTCTGTCGGCCCGAGGTGGATGTCGCGCGCACCGCGTCGGACGCGCCGGGTCTCCCGGTCCAGGTCGAGATCTCCAGCATTGAGACGTTCGGCGATCCGCTCGGGTCGGCTGCGCCGCAAGAGCGCGCGCACGCGCGCCATCAATTCCGGCACTGAAAAAGGCTTGACCACGTAGTCATCCGCGCCGACGGACAAGCCCCGCACCCGCTCGGCTTCCTCGCCGCGCGCCGTCACCATGATCACCGGCAGGGTGCGGGTGGATTCGCGCGCCCGGAGACGGCGGCAGATTTCGAGGCCCGACACTCCGGGCAGCATCCAGTCGAGGATCACGAGATCGGGCGCATTTTCAGCGAGACGCAACTCGGCCTCGTCGCCGCGCTCCGCGTTCTCGACCACGTATCCTTCCGCTTCAAGGTTGTAGCTGAGCAACAAAGACAGATCCGATTCGTCCTCGACGATCAGAATGCGCGGCGCCGAGGCGCCCCCGTAGCGAACGATCTCCTTGCGCACCTGATTCATCAGAGCTCCCCTCTCGCGTCGGTCTCGAGCGTCCGTCTCCTGGCGGCCGTGCGGCCGTTCGGTTGGCAGAGTCGAACCCGTCACCAGGTAGACCACCGTTTCAGCGATGTTGGTGGCGTGATCGCCGATCCGCTCGATATTCTTCGAGCAAAACAGGAGATGCGCGCAGAACGTAATGTTGCGCGGATCCTCCATCATGTGCGTGAGCAAATCGCGGAAGACCGAGTCTTCCAGAGCGTCGAGATCGACGTCCCGCTCCCAGACGTCAAGCGCCCGCTCGACGTCACGTTGGGCGTAGGCGTCGAGCACATCCTTCATCAGCTCCGTCGCGAAATCGTTCATGTGCTTGATGCCGACGATCGCGCGAGGCACCCGCGATTCGAGGCCGATTTTGACCGAGCGCTTGGCGATATTCTTGGCGAGATCGCCAACTCGTTCGAGATCGCCGGCGACCCGAATGGCGCCAATGATCTCGCGCAGGTCATTCGCCACCGGCTGACGGCGCGCGATCGTCATGGTCGCTTGCTCCTCGATCTCGCGCTGCAGCGTGTCGAGCCGCGGATCGGTCTCCACGACCTGGTGGGCAAGCGCGGCGTCGCCCGTCGCCAGCGCGTCGACCGCGTCGATCACCATTTTCTCGGCAATGCCGCCCATCTCGGCGATCCGCCGCTCGAGCAGGTCGAGATCCTTGTCGTAGGCTCTAACGGTATGTTGATCGGCCACGGCGATTCCTCTCCTCAGCCGAAGCGGCCAGTGACATAGTCTTGCGTGCGCTTGTCGCGCGGCGAGGTGAAGACCGTGGTGGTCTCATCGAATTCGACCATCTCGCCCAGATACATGAAGGCGGTGTAGCGCGAGACGCGCGCAGCCTGCTGCATGTTGTGGGTGACGATCGCGATCGTGTAGTCGCCCGACAGTTCGTCGACGAGTTCCTCGATCTTGGCGGTTGAGATTGGATCGAGAGCGGAGGCCGGCTCGTCGAGCAGGATCACCTCCGGGCTGAGCGCAACGGTGCGGGCGATGCATAGGCGCTGCTGTTGTCCGCCCGACAGGCTCAGTCCGCTGGCGTTCAACTTGTCCTTCACCTCGGTCCAGAGCGCGGCTCGACGAAGCGCCGATTCGACGCGCGCATCCATCTCGGACTTCGGCAGTTTCTCGTAAAGTCGAATGCCGAAGGCGATGTTCTCATAGATGGTCATCGGAAACGGCGTCGGCTTCTGAAACACCATGCCGACGCGCGAGCGCAGGAGATTGAGATCGAGGTCGGCGAGAGGATGTTTTCCCCGTCGAGCATGACCTCGCCCTCGGCGCGCTGACCCGGATAGAGGTCGTACATGCGGTTAAGCACACGCAAGAGCGTCGACTTGCCGCAGCCCGACGGGCCGATGAACGCCGTGACCTGACCCTTGATACAGATTCAGGGAAACGTCTTTGAGCGCGCGCGTTTGGCCGTAATAGAAATTGAGATTGCGCACGACGACTTTGTCCGTCTCGGCGAACGACGTCTTGGCCGGCCTTTGGGCCTGGACGTTACTGCTCATGCTCAAAGCCTTTCGGACGCTACTTTTGTCTGGCCGAAGCGGAGAGCACGCGGGCCAGGATGCTGAGCGCGAGGACCGCGAAGGTCAGGATCAGCGCGCCTGTCCACGCGAGCTTTTGCTGCTCGGCATAGGGGCTGCGAGCGAATTCGTAGATGATGAGCGGAAGGGCCGACATCGGTCCCCGCGGATCAGCCGAGAACAGCGAGTTGCCGAGCGCTGTGAAGATCAGCGGCGCCGTCTCGCCGGTCATGCGCGCAATCGCGAGCAGAATGCCGGTGACCAAGCCGGACATGACGGCGCGGTAGGCGACGTGCCGGATCACGAGCGACCGCGGCATGCCGAGCGCCGAGGCGGCCTCACGCAGAGAGTTCGGCACGAGGTTCAGCATGTCCTCAGTCGTGCGAACCATGATCGGCGCGCCCAGCACTGCGAGCGCGACGCCGCCTGCAAGCGCCGAGAAATGCCCGACCGGCACAACCAACAGCTCGTAGATGAACAGGCCGACGATGATCGAGGGCGCGCTCAGCAGAATGTCGTTGATGAAGCGCACGATCGAGGCGAGCCGCGTCCCTGCGCCATATTCAGCCAGATATGTGCCCGCGAGAATGCCAATCGGCGCGCCAAGCGCGAGGCCGATCGCCGTCATCATCACACTGCCGACGATCGAATTGAGGAGGCCGCCGATCACGCCCGGCGGCGCCGTGTTCTTGGTGAAGACGTCAAGCGACAATCCGCCAACGCCGTTCCACAGCAGCGTCCCCAGAATGATCGCCAGCATGCTCAGGCCCAAGGCCGTCGCCCCGTAAGCGAGCACGGTCCAGATGACGGTTGCGTCTTTTGCGCCCGGAATAGGAAGCCGCCGCCATCGAGCTTAAGCCTTCAACTCGAGGCGGGACAACATAAAGCGCGCAGCAGCAAGAACCAGGAACGTGATGACGAACAGGATGAAGCCAAGCGCCAGCAGCGACGAGGTGAACAACCCGGGATCCGCGTCGGCGAATTGGTTCGCGATCATCGCCGAGATGGTCGTGCCCTGGGCGAGGATCGAGGACTGAATCTTGGTGGCGTTGCCGACGACGAAGGTGACCGCCATCGTCTCGCCGAGCGCGCGGCCGAGCGCGAGCATGACGCCGCCGATGACGCCGACGCGGGTAAAGGGAATGACGATGTTGCCGACAACCTCGAAGGTCGTCGCGCCAACGCCGTAGGCGGCCTCCTTGAGCACCGGAGGAACCGTCTCGAACACGTCTCGCGACACGGCGGTGATGAAGGGCAGAATCATCAAGGCGAGCACGAGGCCCGCCGTCAGCAGGCCGTAGCCGAGCGGCGGCCCTGCGAACAGAGAGCCGATGCCCGGCACATTGCCGAGGGTGCTGATGAGGAAGGGCTGGATATAGCTCTGCATCACCGGGCGGAAATAATAGACGCCCCAGATGCCGTAGATGATGGAAGGGATTCCGGCGAGGAGCTCAATCGCAATTCCGATCGGGCGACGCAAAGGCACCGAGCAGAGTTCGGTCAGGAAGACCGCGATGCCAAGGCCGACCGGAACCGCGATCAGCATGGCGATCACCGATGTGACGAGCGTGCCGTAGATCGCGGTCGCGGCGCCGAACCTCTCCTTGGGCGGGCTCCACGCGTCGGAGAACAGAAAGCCGACACCGAATTCGCGGAACGCCGGCCACGCGCCGATGAACAGGGAGACGACGACCCCGAGGAGGAGCACCAGAACGAGAACCGCCGAGCCGAGCGTCAGCAGGCGGAAGCCGTTGTCGCCGAACTTAAGCCGGCCAAGCGCGCGCGACGCGGTCGATCGGCGAGCTGTGGGAGACAGCTGGGGTTTGGAGCGCGGTTGCGGTCATCGCAGATCTTCAGCCTCGCGTTGGAAGCCGTCGGCCGAACGGCGCATCACGTGGACACGCCGCTGCCAAGGTCGACTGACGCTTATTTCTGCTGGATGTCGGCGGCCCACATCTTCTCGACCAGCGCAACGACGTTGTCGGGCATCGGGATGTAGTCGAGATCTTGCGCCATCTTGTCGCCCTTGTCGTACGCCCAGTTGAAAAACTTGAGCGCGTCGTTCGAGGCGGTGACGTCTCGCGGGCTTCTTGTACATGAGAATGAAGGTCGCGGCGGTCATCGGCCACGATTTGTCGCCCGGCTGATTGGCGAGGATTTGGTAGAAACCCGGCGCGCTCCAGTCTGCGTTGGCGGCGGCGGACTGGAAGGCGTCCATGGTCGGGGCGACGGTCTTGCCCGCCTTGTTGATCATGCTCGCGTAGGTCAGCTTGTTCTGCTCGGCGTAGGCGAATTCGACATAGCCGATCGCGCCGGGAGTGGTGGCGACGTTGTTGGCGACTGCCGTCGTTGCCCTTGGCTCCGATGCCCGGCCGGCCATTCGACCGTGGTCGCCTTGCCGATGCTCGAATCCCATTCGGGCGAGACCTGCGAAAGATAGTAGGTGAAGTTGAAGGTTGTGCCCGAGCCGTCGGCGCGATGGATGTTGGCGATGGCGAGGTCAGGCAGATTGAGGTTTGGATTGAGCTTCTTGATCGCCGGATCGTTCCACTTCGCGATCTTGCCCATGTAGATCTGCGCGATGGTCGGACCGTCGAGGACCAGTTCGCCGGGCTTCACGCCGGGAATATTGACGACCATCACGATGCCGCCCATCACCATCGGCCATTGGGCGAGGCCGTCCTTGTCCAGGTCCTTGGCTTCCAACGGCGCATCGGTCGCGCCAAAGGTCACCGTCTTGGCTCGGATTTGCTTGATGCCGGCGCCCGAGCCGATGGACTGATAATTCAGTCCGTTGCCCGTATCTTTCTTATAGGAATCCGCCCATTTGGCGTAGATCGGAAACGGAAACGTCGCGCCGGCTCCGGAAATGTCCGCGGCTTGCGCGACGGTGATCGCTGCGCTGCAGAGAGCGAACGCCGCGACGCGTATGAATGGACTGACTTGCATGGATGCCTCTTGAGCGCGGGGAGGAATAGGATTGCGCCTCACGCCGATCGCGGAAAGCGCGCTACACTCGCGCTTCTAAGGCCGCCGCTTAAGGCTGTTACGACAGTTCGATGACAGTTTTGCGACGGTGCGGGAGGGCGAGCGCTGGCTACTTGCAGGCGCCGCTTGGCCAGCGCGGCCATCGCCGCTGCGACCAGGCCTTTCAACTCCTCGGGACTGGCGCCGTCCCGCGCCTGGATGGCCATCCCCTGGAAGACACCCAGATAGAACCGGCTCAGGCTGTCGATATCCGTCGATGGCGGGCAGTTCGCCGTTGGCCGCTGCCGGTTTCAAGCCGCGACCGCAACATGTCCAGCATTTCGAGCCGGACGTTCCTGAACCGCCTCGACGATTGGAGCCGGCCATTCGTCGCAGACCGCCCCCAGCGTCGCCATGCAGCCTGCCGGGGTTGTCCCGGACTCCGGCAAGCTCTCAGTCGCCGCAAGCAAAAGTTTCTCGACGCTGGCGCGAGCGGTCGCGCCTTCCGCGAGTTTGTCCCAAATCGGCGGGCCGTTGGTCTGGACGTAATGCTCGATGCGCTTCGAGATAGAGCGCCTCCTTGCTGCCGAAGGCCGCGTAGAGGCTCGGCGAGCGGACGCCCATCGCGTCGCACAGATCGTTCATCGACGTCGCCGCGAAGCCCTTGCGCCAAAACACGAACATGGCGGCCTCCAGCGCCGCGTCGCGATCGAATCCCCTGGGTCGCCCGATAATCGCCATCACGATTCTTTCTGTGATGAACAACACATAATTCTCTTGACGCCAGGAATCAATCGCCTACATACTTCTGTGTCGATCATTACAAAAGGAGATGAGACGATGCTGCTGACAGGAAAACGGGCCCTGGTGACGGGCGCGAGCAGAGGCATTGGCGCAGCGATCGCGAAGGCGCTCGCCGCCGAGGGCGCCGATGTCGCGATCACCTATGAGAAGTCGGCGGACCGCGCGGCGGAAGTCGTCGCCGCCATCAAGGCGAAGGGACGCAAGGCCGTCGCGATCCAGGCCGACAGCGCGGACGTCGCCGCCGTTCAGGCCTCGGTCGAGAAGACGGTCGCCGAACTCGGCGGCCTCGACATCCTCGTCAACAATGCGGGGATTCTTCGAGTGGGCGAACTCAAGGATATGTCGCTCGCGGACATCGACGCGCTCCTGAATGTCAATGTGCGCGCGCAGATCATCGCGAGCAAAGCGGCGCTCGCCCATCTCGGCAAGGGCGGTCGCATCATCACCATCGGAAGCTACTTCGCAGACCGCGTTCCAGCGCCGGTGCTTAGCGTCTACGCGGCGACGAAGTCGGCCTTGGTCGCGTTCACGAAGGGATTGGCGCGGGAGCTCGGCCCGAAAGAGATCACGGTCAATCTCGTGCAGCCGGGCTCGATCGACACCGACATGAACCCTGCAACCGGTCCCTACGCGGAGACGCTCCGGCAGTTCATGGCGCTGGGTCGACTATGGCGCGTCGGAGGACATCGCCAACGCGGTCGCGTTCCTCGCGAGCGCCAAGGCCAAATACATCACCGGCTCGACGCTGACCGTCGATGGCGGCGCGAACGCCTGATCACTGCGCCTAAGGGCCATCTGTCGCCTAACCGAGCGCGGCCTGGCTCCGCACTCAATCTCGCATCCAGATCATCCCGATCCAACCTCGTGCAGTGCGAAGATAATCGCCACCCTGCTCCAATGTCTGAAAGACGACAGCCATGAAGCTCAAATCCTATTCCCGTTCATCCTGATCGCCGGCATCGGCCTTTGCAGCGCCGAGACGCTCGATCGACCGCCCTCTAAGCCCGACAAGCTCAGTCACCACGGAATACCCCGCGCTTCACCCGTTCCACCATACCGTCGGCGGAAACGTCTTACATCGGGTACTATTTCAACGGCCGGCAAGCGAACTGCTCAGTGCTGATCTGGTCAAAGCCAGTCGACGAAACCCCGGCTGAAAAGACGGCGCACCAGCAAGTCAGAATCGATCTTAACGCCAATCAGGCAATAACCTTCTTCGTCGACCACCACGGCTCTAATCTGAGTTTCGAATGCTCGGCCGACGCGAAAAGCTTGTTGGTGAACCAAACCTCGGTTTCGTTCACCCAATAACCGGCCGAGGGGTGCGTTTTGTGAGGCGACGCGTGGATCGACGCCGCCGGCCCCACCTGAGCCCCGCTTCCTCGATCGCGGGAGTTTTGCGAGGTCGATGGCGGCGGATCTCCAGCCAGGGACAGAGCGCGAGCATCCTGACAGTCCGCACCGCGGCAAAGAAAAAGCCCCTGGCTTTTCGGCCAGGGGCTTTTTCATGAACGCTGGTTGCGGGGGCAGGATTTGAACCTGCGGCCTTCAGGTTATGAGCCTGACGAGCTACCGGGCTGCTCCACCCCGCGTCAAAGGTAGGCGGTCGTCAGAAATATCGCCGACGACATTGATATGAAGAGGAAGTTTTCCGTTCTTGGCAGGCCTGGCGACGACCTACTCTCCCATGTCTTGAGACAGAGTACCATCGGCGCTAAGGCGTTTGACGGCCGAGTTCGGGATGGGATCGGGTCTTATCACCTTGCAAGGGCCACCAGGCCGGCAAAGAACGGTGAAGCAAAACTGGCTTTTCATGTTTTCTGTTTCAAAGCGAGTGCTTTGAAAGTCTCGCGCCTTGGCGACGAGAGCAATCAAGCCGAACGAGCTATTAGTACCGGTAAGCTTCACGCGTCGCCGCGCTTCTACATCCGGCCTATCGACGTGGTCGTCTTCCACGGCTCTTCAGGGAGAACTTGTTTTGAGGCTGGTTTCCCGCTTAGATGCCTTCAGCGGTTATCCATTCCGTATATAGCTACCCTGCACTGCGGCTGGCGCCACAACAGGTCCACCAGAGATACGTTCACCCCGGTCCTCTCGTACTAGGGGCAAATCCTCTCAATTCTCCAACACCCACGGCAGATAGGGACCAAACTGTCTCACGACGTTTTGAACCCAGCTCACGTACCACTTTAATCGGCGAACAGCCGAACCCTTGGGACCTTCTCCAGCCCCAGGATGTGATGAGCCGACATCGAGGTGCCAAACACTCCCGTCGATATGGACTCTTGGGGAGTATCAGCCTGTTATCCCCGGCGTACCTTTTATCCGTTGAGCGATGGCCCACCCACGCGGGACCACCGGATCACTATGACCGACTTTCGTCTCTGCTCGACTTGTTGGTCTCGCAGTCAGGCTGGCTTATGCCATTGCACTCTAACGACCGATTTCCGACCGGTCTGAGCCAACCATTGCGCGCCTCCGTTACTCTTTGGGAGGCGACCGCCCCAGTCAAACTACCCACCATGCGTTGTCCCGGCTCCGGATGACGGAGCGCGGTTAGACATCCATGAAGTCAAGGGTGGTATTTCAAGGATGGCTCCACACGAGCTAGCGCCCATGCTTCCAAGCCTACCACCTATCCTACACATGACTTACACGAATGCCAACGCAAAGTTATAGTAAAGGTGCACGGGGTCTTTCCGTCTGACCGCAGGAACCCCGCATCTTCACGGGGACTTCAATTTCACTGAGCTGACGTTGGAGACAGCGGGGAAGTCATTACGCCATTCGTGCAGGTCGGAACTTACCCGACAAGGAATTTCGCTACCTTAGGACCGTTATAGTTACGGCCGCCGTTTACCGGGGCTTCAATTCAAGGCTTGCACCTCTCCTTTTAACCTTCCGGCACCGGGCAGGCGTCAGACCCTATACGTCA
>CAVXKU010000004.1:152500-161085 GCA_963762335.1 uncultured Alphaproteobacteria bacterium
CAGCCGGAATGTGCACGCCCGCGAGTTCGTCATCCGCGATCGCCTGACGAGAAAGCATCGCAGCGGGGGGATAAAGGCGCAGCGCCTCTTCGAAAACGGCGCGAAGAATCTCGCACCTTTCCGTCACGACCGACCCGTTGGCGTCGAACGCCTGATCTGCGTCCGCCTCCGCCCGTTCGCGCCATTCAGGGGACTGGGAGAGGAGATAGAGCGTCCAGGTCATCGCATTCGCGGTCGTTTCGTGGCCCGCGTTGATGAAGGTGACGATGTTGGCCCGCACATCCACGTCCGATATGCCGCGCCCGTTTTCGGGGTCCTTCGCAAGCATGAGAAGGGTCAGGAGATCATGCGGCGCCTCGCCTCCCCCGCTTAGGAGCGCGCGCCGCTTTTCGATGATCGCGTCGACGGCGGAATCGAAAAACTCGAGCGCGCCGCGGCCGCGGCGACGTCTCAGCCTGGGCACAAAAGCAGGCGCATTCAGCAAATCGAGCGGATCGATCCTGCCGATCGTCTCGAAATAGCTCGTCACCGCGCGTTGAAAGGCGCTGGGCTCACGTCCGAGCCCTTGTGAGAACAGCGTCTGCTCGAGCACCTCCAGCGTCAGGCGCGACATGATCGGGCCAATGTCCGCGACTGCCCCGTTGCGCCGGCGAGCCATTCGCTCAATCGCCGCTTGCGCAACGCGATGCACCGCCGGAGCAAATTCTGCGGTCTGACGCGGAGAAAACAGGGGCGCGAGCGCGCGACGCTGGATGCGCCAGTCCTCGCCCTCGGCGGTCAGCATTCCGTTGCCCAATCCCGGCCGCAGGATGCGGAGCTGAAGATCGTCTTTGCGGTAGTTGGCGACATTATCGAGGAAGATGCGTCTGACAGCCGCCGGATCATGCGCCGCGCCGCGAAGGCCGAAGATGGAGCGACCGACCGAAACGGGTCGCTCGAAATCGGCGTCGCACCAGATTTCGATTGGATTGCGCTGCAACGCAAGGAGGGTCGAAAGCGACCCCCGCGGCCGATCCGGTCGGCGAGGATAGGGGGGAACGAAAAGCTTGGAAGCTGCTGACGCGGCCGGCATGCGATCGCCTTTAAAAGACGTTTAAGTCAGAACTTAAGCGGATCGACGGGGCCGGAGCAAAAATTCCCTTCGCTGCGCGACGGGGATCAGAACGCCGTCCGCTGCCGCATCGCCGCCGCAAGCGTGCCATCATCGAGGTAATCGAGCTCACCACCCACCGGAACGCCGTGCGCGAGCCGCGTCACCTTGACGGGGTACTCAGCCACGAGATCGATGATGTAGTGCGCCGTCGTCTGGCCTTCGACCGTGGCGTTGACGGCAAGGATCATTTCGATCACCTCGCCTTTGGCGATGCGTGCGACAAGCGCGGACAGGTTGAGATCGGTTGGGCCGACGCCGTCGAGCGGCGACAGGGCGCCGCCGAGTACGTGGTAGCGCGCCCGCGTGGCGCCGGCCCGCTCGAGCGCCCAAAGGTCGCCGACCAACTCGACAACCACGAGCGTCGTCGAATCGCGCCGATCATCGGCGCAGATGGTGCAAGGATCGCGCGTATCGACATTTCCGCAGACCGAGCAGGTCAGGATCCGCTCTTGAGCGACACGCATCGCTTCAGCAAGCGGCGCGAGCAGCGTCTCGCGCTTGCGGATGAGATGCAGCGCGACGCGACGCGCCGAACGCGGCCCCAGTCCCGGCAAGCGGGCCAGAAGCTGAACAAGACGCTCGATTTCCGGTCCAGCGACGTTGGTCGACATCCCGCCTCTAGAACGGCAGCTTCATGCCGGGCGGAAGGGGCAGGCCCGCAGTCAACGCCTGCATCTTTTCGGCCGCCGCGCGATCCGCTTTCGCCTTGCCGTCGGCGAAGGCCGCGATGATCAAATCCTCAAGCATCTCCTTGTCGGCGGGGACCAAAAGGGAAGGGTCGATCCGCACGCTCTTCAACTCGCCCTTGGCGGTGAGCGTAACATTCACCATGCCGCCGCCCGACTGGCCTTCAACCTCGAGACGTCCGAGTTCCTCCTGCGCTTCCTCAAGCTTGGCTTGAACGGCCTGCGCTTTTTTCATCATGCCCATGATATCCATGGCGACTATCTCCCTAATCAGACGTCATCAGCGGGGTCGGCGCCGGAATCCGTATAGCCGACCTCGTCATCGGTCACAGACGCCGTCGGCGGGGGCGACGTCTCGGGGCGCCGGACATCGACGATGCGGGCCCCCTTGAATTTCTCAAGAACCTTCTGCACCAGTGGGTGGGACGCCGCGTTGCTCGTTCGCTCGGCGTCGCGAGCCTGCGCGGTTTCTCGTAAGGTCGACGTGGTCGAACCCGGGACAAGCGCCACCATCCAGCGCTCGCCCGTCCATTCCTGCAATCGCCGGCTGAGCGTCTGCGCCAGTCCAGTCTCAGCGCCTTCAACGAGGGTGAAGGCGATACTGCCCTGCTCGAAGCGCGCGAGCCGCACGTCCCGTTCAAGCGACTGGACAAGCTGAATATCGCGCTTGGCCCGCGCGAGCGCCACGACGTCGTCGAAACGCGCAAGCCGAGGAGCCACGGCGGCCGGAGCAGGCGGCGGCGCCGGAGCGGGCTCTGCCGCCGCGAGCCGCACCGAAGCGCGCGGGCCTCCGCCGCCGGACGGAACGCCAGACGGAAGCGGCGGCGCGTGACGCGGGCCCTCCGTCGTCTGGCTCAGCTTGCGAATCGTCTCTTCAGGGGTGGGCAAGTCAGAAGCATAGGCGAGCCGGATCAGCGCCATCTCGGCCGAGGCAAGCGGGCGGGGCGAATCCTTCACGTCCTCAACGCCTTTGAGCAGAATCTGCCATGTTCGCGCCAGCACCCCAAGCGACAGCTTGCCGGCAAACTCGCGAGCCCGCTCGCGTTCGACCTCGCTCACGGCCGGATCGTCGGTCGCCGCAGGGGCGATTTTGGCGCGCGTGACGAAATGACAAAACTCGGCCAGTTCGATGAGGATGTCGGCGGGATCGGCGCCCGCCTGGTGGAGCGCCCGCACAATCTCGAGAGCCTCGGCGATCTCGCCCTTCAGGACGCGCTCGAACAGCGCGACGACCTCACCCCTGTCGGAAAGGCCCAGCATATCGCGAATGGCGAGCGCAGTGACGCCCCCCTCGCCGCCATGCGCAATGCCCTGGTCGAGCAATGACAGTGCGTCACGCACGGAGCCCTCGGCGACGCGAGCGATCAGCGCCAACGCTTCGGGTTCAGCTGCGACGCCCTCAGCGACGCAAATCCTGCTCAAATGGGCGACCATCGGCCCCGAACTCGATGCGGCGCAGATCGAAGCGAATGCAGCGCGAGCGCACGGTGATCGGCACCTTGTCGATCTCGGTGGTCGCAAACAGAAACTTGACATGCTCCGGCGGCTCTTCGAGCGTCTTCAAAAGGCCATTGAAGGCCTGCTTCGAGAGCATGTGCACTTCGTCGATGATGTAGACCTTCGTGCGCGCGGAAACCGGGCGATAGCGCGCGTTCTCGATGATCTCCCGAACGTCATCGATACCAGTATGGGAGGCCGCGTCCATCTCGATCACGTCGACATGCCGGGATTCCATGATCGCCTGGCAGTGGAGCCCGAGCTCGGGCATCTCGACGCTCGGGCCATCGATTTTACCCGGAAGGGCGTAGTTGAAGGCGCGCGCCAGAATGCGGGCTGTCGTCGTCTTGCCGACGCCGCGCACGCCCGTCAGAATATAGGCTTGGTGGATGCGGCTCGCGGCGAAGGAATTGGCGAGCGTGCGCACCATCGGCTCCTGGCCGACCAGGTCTTCGAACCGCATCGGCCGGTATTTTCGGGCCAGCACACGATACGGAGAGGCCGGCGTTGCGGCGGCGACCTCGGCAACAGGGAAGAGCGAATCGCTCAACGACGCCCTCTCTTGGCAGGAAAAGGTCGATGGCGGAGCATTTTGAGCTTTGCTTCGCTCGATGAACCGCCGCTCTGAGGCGAAAGCGAACTCAGCTTACGCTCGCCTGGTCGCTGACGGCCCAAGCGCGTCAGTGGGAGGTTGGACAAAGACCCGCCCTGGCTCGTTAGGGCTGCTTCCTTCCGGACCTGACCCGGTTGGCGAGCGGTACGTCCTTCGCCAACCTCCCGCCGCCTATGTGGACCATGAGGCGCCAGGGCGCAAGGGGCGATCCGGCGAGCCCTCCGTCCTCGGGGCCTGCGGCTCTCTGAACCTCGCCGCCGATTTCCTTGGCGCCGGTCACACTTTCTCAGAGGGTTAGGCGCCAAAACCTGTCACAAGATTTGCTCTCTTGCCGAGGCTCTCTTGCCAAGAGGTCAAAGGCGCAGCGTCGTTATATACATAAAAATTGTTATAGACGGCCGCCTCACGCCGCCCTCGCCTGCTCCTCGACCATGGCCTTGGCGATTTCCGCAGTTCGATCGTCCGCCGGGAACAGCATTTCGAGCGCGAGCTCGGAGAGGGTCACGTCGTTGGGCGTTCCAAAAACGGTGACCGTGCCGAGGAAGGACATGATTCCGAGGCGGGTCGCGACGCGAAGCGGCGTCGCCAGGCGCTCCGCCGCGCCGAAGCTCTCCGCCGGTTCGCTTTCGGGGGCCGGATAGGCCGAGACCTCGGCGAACAGCGCCTGCAGAACCGCATCACCCCGCGCATCGATCTGCTGGCGAAGCACGCTCAGCATATGGGCCCGCCACGCCCCATAGTTCACGATCCTCGGCGCCATGCCCGCCGGATGCAAGGTCAAGCGCACGGCGTTGACGGGCGGGCGCATGAGATCCGCCGAACAGCCCTCATAAAGCTGCGGCAGGGCGGAATTCGACATGACGACGTTCCAATGCCGGTCGACCGCGAAGGCCGGATAGGGCTTGTGGGCCTGAAGAATGGCGTCGATGGCGGTTTTCGCCGCCGCCAATGCGGCCAGCGAGCGCTCCTGAAAAGCAGGCGCGAAGCCTGCGGCGAGCATGAGGGTATTCTGATCCCGAAGCGGGATCTCGAGATATTCGGCAAGACGCGCGATCATCTCGCGGCTGGGCAGCGCCTTTCCAGTCTCAAGGCAGGAGAGGTGCCGGGTCGAGCTTTCCGCCGCATAGGCAAGGTCGGCCTGGGTCATGCGGCGCCGCTCGCGCCAGCGACGCAACAGCACACCGAACGGAAGCTGATGGGCGGTCATGGGCCAAATTTAGCGCCCGACGGGGCAGAAGACCATGACCTCGAAGGTCAAGCGATGAATGCCGGCGCCGGCGCATTTTGACCCGCCAAGTCATGGATGAGAGCCAAAGCGCCGCCAAATCTCCGTGACGGCGACCATTTTGCCGACAACGGAGCGAATGCGATGGCAGTGACTTACGTGATCAACTTTCGGGTCCGACACGGACAGCGCGAGGAGTTTCTCAAACTCCTGGAAGCTCTTCTGGATGCGATGCGGAGCGAACCGATGTTCTTGGAAGCGACGCTGCACCGGGACCCAGTGTCCGACGATCGCTTCATGCTCTACGAAACCTGGGAAAGCCACGAAGACGTTCTCACCGTCCAGCTTCATCGTCCCTATCGTCGAGCGTGGCGTGAGGCGCTGCCGCATCTCCTGGCGCAGGATCGCGACATCGCAATCTGGGAGCCGATGCGCTCCGACCACAAGCCGCTCTGAAGCACGCAGTCTCGCGGCTCAGGAAAGAACCATGACCTCCAAGGTCAAGAGAGAAGCGCCGACGCGGTCGCTTTTTGACCTGCCAGGTCATGGATTGCGGATGCGACCAGCGCGATCTTGAGCGGGAACTCGAGGGCTCGCAGGCTCGATCTTCGAAGCCGGAATGGAGAGACATGATGCTTAACGCTCAGGCGCTCGCCGATCGCTACGTCGCCGCATGGAACGAACCGGATGCGGCCCGGCGCTCTTCCACCATCGCTGGGCTCTGGGCGCCGGACGCCTTGCCCCGGGGAGGCGCGCGTGGGTTCGGCGGGCTTGCCAAGCTCATCGTTGGCGCGTCCGCGAAGAACGGCGCCCGCGAGGGCGTCCGCTTTCGCGCCGCCCCGAGCGCTCGCCTCCGCGGCGACGTCGTGACATTCCGCTGGGAGATGCTGCTCACCGGCAGCGAAACCGTGCTCGCGAGCGGGCTCGAGTTTCTGATCGTCGACGACGACGGCCAAATCCTCGCCGACCATCCGTTCGCGGTCGCGTAGCGGCCCGGCGCCCATTCCAACCAGCCTTCACACCGAGGACGAGTCTCATGCCCTTCATCGCTGCGAAAGACGACACGCAACTCTATTGGCGCGAGTGGGGAGCGGGCGCGCCGATCCTGTTTCTGAGCAGCCTCGGTTGCAGCAGCCGGATGTGGGACTACCAGATCCCCGCCTTCGCGGAGGCCGGATTCCGCTGCATCGCCTTCGACCGCCGCGGCCACGGCCGCTCCGATGAGCCGGCCGGCGGCTACGACTTCGACACATTGGCCGACGACATCGCCGCGCTCGTCGACGGCCTCGACCTTTCGGGCCTCACGCTGATCGCCCATTCAATGGCGGGCGGCGAAGCCGTTCGCTACCTGACAAGGCACGGGAGCAAGCGCGTCGCGCGCATCGTCCTCCTCGCGCCCATGACCCCGATGCTGCTCAAGGCGCATGACAATCCAAACGGCGCGCCCAGGGAAAACTTCGAAGCGCTGTGGGCGCTGTGGCATCGCGACTATCCGAAATGGGTGGACGACAATGTCGCGCCGTTCTTCATTCCCGAGACCTCACCTGCGATGATGCGCTGGGTCGTCACTCAGTTGCAGACCTCGCTCCCGATCACGCTTGCCTGCGCCCGCGCCATGGTCGAAGCCGACTTCCGCACGGAGATGCGGCGGATCGACGTTCCGACCCTGATCGTCCACGGCGACCGCGATCGATCGGCGCCAATCGAACTCACGGGCCAGCCCTCGGCCGAGCTCATCCCCGGCTGCCGGCTCCTCGTCTATCCGGGCGCGCCGCACGGCCTCATGTTCACCCACATAGATGAGCTCCACGCCGACGTCCTGGCTTTCATGCGTGAGCGCGAAGTCCGCTCGGTCGCTGCGTAAGCCGAGCAAATAAGCCAAGCAACCGCCAATACGTGAATGCAAAAAATGCTTGCGTCTGCTGTCGTTATCTTTCGGAATCGCAATGTTTCAACGGGTTACGGTCGATTCAAGGAAAAAATTCTCGCTTTCTTTTCCTGTCGCGACCGTCGCGCTCTGGCGCACATTCCCAAGTCTGTTCGGAACGGCTTCCAACGCCCTGCGGCGCTATTTTCAACTCGCGCGCTGTGGATGGAAAAACCACTCGCGGAGCAAGCGTTATTTCCGAAAAACAATACATAGCGCCAGCTAGTTTGGCAAGGAATTGTCGACTTTTCTCAGCTCAACGGTCTCCGCCCCGATCAGTGTCGACCCCGACCCTTATAGGTCCGCCCTTATGGGAGCCAAATTTTGCTTTAGCCAAAAACCATCGGCCGATCACGTCGGCGCCACACGGCTCGCCCTGCGCGCTGTCCAGCGTCCCGAAGCGGTCTCGGCGATAACCGGGGATCGCGCCGAGCTGACCTAACCTTGCCTGAAGGGCAACGACGGCAGCTTACCGAAAGGCTCCAGCGCCAAGGGAACCGTCAACGGCGCCGTTGAGCAACCCAATCACACTTCTTGCGCCGTCGATGATCAAGGACGCAGTTCCCACCAGGACTGACATCGTGAAGACGATAATCGCGCTCGCGACCATATGGCGAACGAGCGCTGATTGACGCCCGCTTATCTCCGCTTCGAAAGACGGATCCAAAGTGTTGTGAATGTCAGTCATGGCTGTACTCCCTGCGGCCGCTTTGATCGCACAACACCCGCTGGAGCGTCTTGCTATTTGGGGCCAATCGCCGCCAAGCGCGCGCCACAAAGCGCGGACGAGGCTTAAATCAGCGTTACGCGCCGCTGACCCCGTGTCCATTGCCAGCGTGAGTTCGCCGTCGCTCCTACCTCAGCGACGATTCTCACGATCGCGTTATAGCCCGCGGACGGCAGTTGGCTGCCGAGATGGAATGAGACAGCTTTCTTCAGTTAGCCGCCCCATCTCGCGCGAGGAGCCATCGATGGCGCTCAGGATCGCTTTGTTGACCGGTTGTGTCCTGGCCTTCACACTTGCCCTCGCGGCGGAGCCTATTCAGGCCGCGCCTGTCCGCATCGGCGTCACCACCATCCTCAGCGGACAATACGCAGACCGCAGTTCGTCACATCGACTGCCGATCAAGCATTGACATGTGCGCTCCGCGACTGGCGCGAGCCAGCGCGAGCAACTCGCTTGCTCAAGCGCTCCTAGGGCAGCTTTTCGCGTCTTCCGATACCCGGCGTAGCCAAGGCCGGCGAAGCCAAGCCACCGGCCGTGAGAAGACCAATGTCATCGAAGATTTCCAAGGACCCGGCGGTGAAGCCGTTGCTGTTGCTCATGGTCCCGGTCATGGTGAGTGTTGTGGTGGGGTTGAGGGAACTCACCCCGTTGAAGCTAAGTGTGTCCCCGATCTGAGCTTCGCCTCCGGCTTGTGCAGTTGGAAGGGAGGCCTCACTTTCGGCGTGCACGAACAGGTCGCCGCTCGCTAAATCGGCCC
>CAVXKU010000005.1:0-118964 GCA_963762335.1 uncultured Alphaproteobacteria bacterium
ATCTGTCCCCGCGGCCTTGACCGCTTTGAGATATTGCAGGGTCGCTGAATACGTGCCCGCCTGGATCATGTTCGGCATCCGTCCGGCGCGCTTATAGAAGCGTTCGCCGAATTCGCGCGTCCGATCGTTCAGGTCCCAATAGTAGCTCTCGGTCAACACCAGGCCCTGCGCCGCCTCCAGTCCGAGGCCGTGGACTTCCGCCGCCGTCATGAGCAAGGCCGCGAGCCGCTGACCGCCTGAGACGATGCCGAACTCCGCCGCTTGCTTGATCGAATTCACGGTGTCCGCGCCGGCGTTGGCGAGGCCGACGATCTTCGCCTTGGAGCTTTGCGCTTGCAGCAGGAAGGACGAGAAGTCGGAAGTGTTGAGCGGGGTGAATACGGAACCGAGCACCTTGCCGCCATCGGCCTTGATGATGTCGCTCGTGTCTTTCTCCAGCGCATGGCCAAAGGCGTAGTCCACGGTGACGAAGAACCAGGTGTCGCCGCCTGTCTTCACCAGCGCGCCTCCCGTCGAGGCCGCAAGCGCATGCGTGTCAAACGCCCAGTGGAAACCGTAGGGCGTGCAGGCTGACCCAGTAATCGCCGATGTCGCTGCGCCCACAACGATATCGATCTTCTTCTTCTCGGCGGCGATTCCCTGCACCGCAAGCGCGACTGAGGAGGTCGTGAGGTCAGTGATCATGTCGACGCCTTCGGCGTCATACCAGCGCCGCGCGATGCTGCCCGCGAGATCTGGCTTGTTCTGATGATCGGCGGTCACCAGGTCGATCTTCTGGCCGAGCACGCTGCCGCCAAAGTCCTCGATCGCCATTTTCGCGGCTTCGATCGATCCTTTGCCGCCATAATCGGCGTAGACGCCGGATTGATCGTTCAGAATGCCGATCTTGACCCCCTGCGCCGACGCCGAAGCGCTCCCGAGCAAGCCGGATACCGCGAGCGCGGCGGACGCCAATTGGATCAGCCTCAAGTTGCCCGTCATGTTTTCCTCCCAGTTCGTTGGTGCGCAGGAGCCACCTGTGCGGGCCGCCACGGCAGAAGCCGATAGAACGGCGGACGCGAGAACAACACAAGTGTGGAGTTCCACAGCCTCGCGTCTGATTTACATTCGGAAGGCCCTGCGCCACCATCCGATTTTCCGCGGGCCAAAGCCAAACCGACGTCCTATTGTGAGGCCCACTCAAACATTTTTTTGATTCAGATTCGAGATAGCCGCCAACAAAAGGGGCGAGACATGGGCGGAAAAGGCATTTTGCGGCGCGCGGCTCTGGCGCTGGGACTGACTTTGGGATTGGGCGCTATCGACGGCAGGGCGCAACAAACCGACGCGTTGGCCACGCTGACCTATGCTGCGCAGGGCTGGTCAGCCGCGGATCGCGAAACATTTTATACGACCAGCCAGGGCTCGCATTTGATCCCCTATGCCTGGTTTAAGGCGCTCAGGCGCACCGACGTCGATGAACCCTTCGGTAGCGACAAATTGCAGCGCTATGGCTTCCTCGCCCATGACGTCTCTTCGACCAACCCGGAAGGCCTGCCGGTCGGCTTCGTCATTGACGGCCCAGTCGCCTCCAGCCAGCTGGGACTGACCTGCGCCGCGTGCCACACCGGGCAGCTTGAATACGCTCAAGGCGGCGTGGTCCACGCGCTTCGCATCGACGGGGGCCCCGCCAAAACGGACGCCCAACAATTTCTCGCCGACCTTCTTGCGGCCTCGCGTGCGACTCTGGCCGAGCCCGCCCGGTTCGACGCGTTCGCCAAGGCGGTTCTCGGCCCTGGCGACAACGCGGCGAAGGCAGCGCAGGTGAAGGACGGGCTTGGCAAATGGGTCGCCCAATTCGGCGAGTTCATGGACATCAGCCTGCCCGCGGCGAGCCCATGGGGACCCGGCCGGCTCGACGCCTTCGGGATGATCTTCAACCGCATCGCCGCGCGCGACCTCGGAATTC
This sequence comes from uncultured Alphaproteobacteria bacterium, assembly GCA_963762335.1. Lineage (GTDB taxonomy): Bacteria > Pseudomonadota > Alphaproteobacteria > Rhizobiales > Beijerinckiaceae > Roseiarcus. The sequence goes on from CAVXKU010000005.1 coordinate 1,949, forward strand.
GAGACAATTACAAAGTCGCCGATGCGCCGGTCCGCTATCCGTTCCTGTGGAACGCTTCGCGGCAGGACCGCACCCAATGGAACGGCGGCGTTCAGAACGGACTCTACATCCAGGCGCTCGGACGCAACACCGGAGAGGTCCTCGGAGTCTTCGCCGATTTCGCCCCTCACCGCCTTTTCCCGCCGACGCCGCTTGCGCCCGCGATCATCGACTTCAAGAACAATTCCATCAATTTTGCCGGCTTGCAGACGCTCGAGGAAAAGATCGCCGTGCTGCGTCCCCCGCCATGGCCGCGCGAGATATTCGGGCTAGACGAGTCTTTGGCGGCGAAGGGCAAGCCGCTTTTTGACGCCAATTGCGGCAGTTGCCACGCGGTGCAGGCTTCGCTCGATTTGCCGGGACTTTGGCGCACCCCCATCCTCGCGGTCGGCACAGACCCGAAGATGCTCATGAATTCGCAGCGCACCGCTCAGCCCGGGCTGTTGTTGGGCGCCCTGATGCCTCCGCCGGCCATTGGCGCCCGGATTGGCGATCCGGCTAAGGCTGGCGATCTTCTCGCCACGGCAGTCGTCGGAACCTTGCTCGCGGAGGCTTTCGTTCCGCCGATCCCGCTGCCGACGAAGCTGGCTCAGAGCGGGGTCTTCCGCGCCCTCCGGAAGGACTTTGCCGAGCATTTTCCAGGGGAAAACCTTGATACGATGCTCAACCCGAGGCTGCTCGCGAAGGCTAAGATTGACGCGCTGGTTGAACTGAAGGCGTTCATCGACGCGCGGCTGAGCAATATGTTCAGTCCTCCTCCGGCCGTGGCCGGGGCGGCCTACGAATCGCGCGTGTTGAACGGTGTCTGGGCGGTCGCGCCCTATCTTCACAACGGCTCCGTGCCGAACTTATGGGAATTGATGAAGCTTGCGAAGGATCGCAAGTCGAGCTTCATGGTCGGCAGCCGGATCTTCGATCCGAAAAATGTCGGCTACGCCGTCGACGAATCGCCGTTCAAGACTGGGACTTTCGCCGCGGATCCCGCGAATGCGAACGGAAATGGCAATGGAGGGCACGAGTTCGGCGCCGGCCTCACCGACGACGAACGCTGGGCGATTATCGAATATATGAAGACCTTTTAGGTCGACGCTCGGTTAATCAAGAACCTCAGGCCAAGATGTGCGAACGTCGCGGCCAAGCGAAAGCCCGACTTTAGGGAGCCCCAAGATGCCGTCGCAAGTCTTTTCCGGAACCATGCCGGCCCTCATGACGCCCTGCGGCCCCGATCGGCGGCCCGACTTCGATGCGCTCGTGAAGATGGGAAAACATCTCGTCGGCGCCGGAATGTCGGGGCTGATCTATTGCGGCTCGATGGGCGACTGGCCGCTGCTCACGATCGAACAGCGGATGGAAGGCGTCGAGCGTCTGACGAAAGCGGGCCTGCCGGTCGTCGTCGGCACGGGCGCTCAGAATACCGAGCAGGCCGCGGCGCTCGCCCGTCACGCCAAGGAAAAAGGCGCGCGGGGGCTCATGATCATTCCGCGCGTCCTCTCGCGCGGCTCTTCGACGGCGGCTCAGCGCGGCCATTTCACTCGCGTGCTCGAGGCGGCGGTCGACTTGCCTTCGGTCATCTACAACAGCCCCTATTACGGCTTCCAGACAAAAGCCGAGCTGTTCTTCGAACTGCGCAAACAGTTTCCTCACTTGGTTGGCTTCAAAGAGTTCGGCGGCAAGGAATCGCTGAGCTACGCCGCGGAGCACATTGCCGGGCGCGGGGACGACATCGCGCTCATGGTCGGCGTCGACACCGAGGTGTTCCACGGCTTCGTCAATTGCGGCGCCTGCGGCGCCATTACCGGGATCGGCAACGTGTTCCCGCGCGAAGTGCTGCGACTGGTCGAGCTTTGTGAGCGTGCAGCCAAAGGCGACGCTCAGTCGCGTCGTCTTGCGCTCGAGCTTGAGAGCGCCTTCGCCCCCCTCTCTGTCTTCGACGAGGGCGTCGATCTCGTGCTCTATTTCAAGCGCCTGATGACACTCGTCGGCCATGACGAGTACGCGCATCATCTCAACCACTTCGACGCCTTGAGCCCATCGCAGGAGGGGATGGCGAAGCGGCGGTTCACGACGTTCCGCGCCTGGTACGCGTCCTGGCCCGGCGCCAAGGATTAAGCGCAGTGCGGGTCATCGATTCCCACACCGAGGGTGAGCCCACGCGTGTGATCATCGACGGGCGGCCCTCGCTCGGCGACGGACCGCTCGCTGAGCGCCGCACCCGCTTCGCCCGCGAGTTCGATCATGTCCGTCGCTTTGCGGTCAACGAGCCGCGCGGGCATGACGCGCTGGTCGGGGCGCTTCTCTGCGAGCCGCACGATTCCTCATGCGCCGCCGGCGTCATCTTTTTCAACAATGTCGGATATCTGGGCATGTGCGGCCACGGGACGATCGGCCTCGCCGTGACGCTTGCGCATATGGGCCGGCTCAAGCCCGGACGCCATCGCTTCGAGACGCCGGTCGGCGACGGTCGGCGTGGAACTGGTCGACGACTGCACGGCGACGGTCGAGAATATCGAGAGCTATCGTCTCGCTGAAGCGGTCTCGGTCGAGGTCGAAGGCCTGGGCGCCGTGCGCGGCGACGTCGCCTGGGGCGGCAACTGGTTCTTCCTCACTTCGTTTACGCCCGTGCGATCTCGAGCTTGCGAATTTGGGGCGATTGACGGAGACCGCAACCGCCATTCACGACGCGCTGATCGCTCAAGGCGTACGCGGCAAGGACGGCGCCTTGATCGACCACGTCGAGCTCTTCGGCCCGGCAGGATCGGAGGGCGCGGATAGCCGCAATTTCGTCCTCTGCCCTGGCGGCGCCTATGATCGGTCGCCATGCGGAACCGGAACCAGCGCCAAGCTGGCTTGCCTCGCCGCTGACGGAAAACTGCGCCCGGGCGAAGTCTGGGTGCAGGAAAGCATCATCGGCAGCCGCTTTCGCGCAAGTTTCGAGCCCGGGCCGAGTGGAGGCGTTCTCCCGCGCATTACTGGACGCGCTTTCGTCTGCGCCGAAAGCAAGCTGGTGCAAGATCCGGCGGATCCATTCCTCTACGGGTTCGGCGCTCCGCTGCTGTCATAATCCGTCTCGTCTCCGTAACTGCGCTGGCTTGACAGCCGAGCCCGGGCCGTGTCACCGCCGCCGCGCCCGGGCATGAGCCAAGTGGCCCTTTGGCGTTCAGTCGGGGAAGCGGTCAATGAAGACGGCCTTGGTGTTTCCGGGTCAGGGCTCCCAGGCGGTCGGCATGGGAAAGGCGCTGGCGGACGAATTTCCGGTCGCGCGAGAGGTGTTCAGCCGGGTGGACGCCGCCCTGTCACAAAACCTGTCCGAACTTATGTTCGACGGACCCGAGGCCGAACTCACCCTGACAGCAAACGCGCAGCCGGCGCTAATGGCTACGAGCATCGCGGCGCTCCGAGTTCTCGAAACCGAAAAGGGCTTCGATCCAGGCCGGCAAGCGGCTTATGTCGCCGGCCACTCGCTCGGCGAGTACTCGGCTCTTTGCGCCGCGGGAGCGCTCGACCTTGAGGACACGGCCCGTCTTTTGCGCCTGCGCGGCAAAGCGATGCAGAAGGCCGTCCCGATCGGCGAAGGCGCAATGGCCGCGATCATGGGCCTCGAATTCGGAGCAGTGGTGAAAATCGCGACCCAGGCGGCAAGCGACCTCTATCTTACCGGCGCGATTTGTCAGGCCGCCAACGACAACGGCGCCAATCAAGTGGTGGTCTCGGGCACGACAGCCGCGGTGGTCCGCGCGATTGAACTCGCCAAGCTCGCCGGCGCGAAGCGGGCGTTGCTTCTGTCCGTCTCGGCGCCGTTTCATTCCGCGCTCATGCAGCCTGCAGCGGTGGCGATGGAGGAAGCGCTCAAGGGTGTCACAATTCACGCCCCGAAGCCGCCGCTCGTCGCCAATGTCGAAGCCAAGGCGGTGACAGACCCGGAAACGATCCGAACCGACCTCGTCGCGCAAGTGACCGCGACCGTGCGCTGGCGCGAGAGCGTGGCTTTCATGAGCGAGCACGGCGTCACCCGATTCATCGAACTCGGCGCGGGCAAAGTGTTGACCGGTCTCATCAAGCGAATGGTGGAAGGCGCGGCGACGATCAACATCGGCGCCCCCGCGGACATCGTCGCCTTCGGCGCCTCGTCGCCGCCCTGAAAATTAGGCAACGAGAGGGACGACGTGTGTTCGATCTGACAGGAAGGACAGCGCTCGTCACCGGCGCTTCGGGCGGACTCGGTCAAGGGATCGCGCGCGCCCTTCACGCTCAGGGCGCCTCGGTTGCGCTCACCGGCACGCGCCGTGAGGCGCTCGACGCGCTCGCGGCGGAACTCAAAACTCGGGCGCATGCGGCGACTTGCGACCTTTCAGACGCCGCCGCGGTCGAAGCGCTGATACCGACTGTGGAAGCGGCCCTCGGACCGATCGACATTCTTGTCAACAATGCCGGCGTCACACGCGACAGTCTGTTCATTCGCATGAAGGACGCGGATTGGGATGCTGTTCTTGCTATCAATCTGACCGCGGCCTTTCGCTTGTCGCGCGCCGCACTGAAAGGCATGTTGAAACGCCGTTCGGGACGAATCATAAACATGACATCGGTTGTCGGTGTCCAGGGCAACCCGGGTCAGGGGAATTACGCTGCCGCTAAGGCTGGAATGATCGGCATGTCGAAGGCGCTCGCCGCCGAAGTGGCGTCACGGGGCATCACCGTCAACTGCATCGCGCCAGGCTTCATCGATAGCCCGATGACCCGCGCCCTCGACGAGAAACAGCGCGAGACGATCCTCGCCTCGATACCGGTGTCGCGCCTCGGCTCGGACAAAGAAATTGGCGCCGCGGCCGTGTATTTAGCGAGTTCCGAAGCGGCCTATATCACTGGTCAGACGCTACATGTGAACGGCGGAATGGCGATGATCTGATGGGCTCGTATTCGCTTTGCGAGTGCGGCGCGGCGGGCCTTGAGCCCTCTCGCGTTGCCCAAAAAGATATGCTATCGACCCGGTTTGTCGCAGGGCGCGGGAGGGGCTCGGCTTCCGAGCGTCGGCGTCGGCGAACCCCGAACGAACCTGTCACCGTCTCGAGGCGCGGAGCGGGCGTCCTTGGCGAAGCCGATCGGGGAATTGATCACAAGTCGGGCCACGGAAGCCTGATGAATAAGGGAAAAGATACATGAGCGATGTCGCAGAGCGCGTGAAAAAGATCGTCGTCGAGCATCTCGGCGTGGAGGCCGACAAAGTCGTCGACAGCGCCAATTTCATCGACGATCTGGGCGCCGACTCGCTCGATACGGTTGAGTTGGTCATGGCTTTCGAAGAAGAGTTCGGCGTCGAGATCCCCGACGATCAGGCTGAAACCATTGTGACCGTCGGCGACGCAGTTAAATATCTCGAAAAAGCGCCGAAAAAGTAGCGCTGCGCGGGCCGCGAGGCGGCTTTTGCCCAAACGCGTTTTTTCTTTGTTGCGAGGGCCGGCGTCCAGTCCGGCCCTTGTTGTATTGGGCCCCGCACTCCAACTACGCCGGGATTGGCGACGTGCGAACGGAAACAACTAGAATGCGGGCGTGGGCCAAATGAGGCGAGTCGTCGTTACGGGTCTCGGTATGGTGTCCCCGTTGGCGTGCGGGGTCGAGGCAACGTGGCGGCGTCTGCTCGCCAGCGAGTTGGCGGCGTCTCGGGTCGAAAATTTTGACGTTTCCGATCTCCCCTGCCAAATCGCCGCGCAGATACCGCGCGGCGCCGCGCCCAACGCCTTCAATCCCGACGACTGGATGGAGCCTAAGGAACAGCGCCGCGTCGACGACTTCATAATCTATGGCATGAGCGCCGCGACACAGGCGCTCAAGGACGCAAACTGGAGTCCCAAGACATACGAGGAGGAGACGGAGACCGGCGTGCTTATCGGGTCAGGAATTGGCGGCCTTGGCGGCATCTATGACGCGTCCGTGACTTTGCACGAAAAAGGCCCGCGCCGCATCTCGCCGTTCTTCATTCCCGGCCGGCTCATCAATCTTTTGAGCGGACAGGTTTCGATCGCCCACAATCTCAAGGGCCCCAACCACGCGGTCGTGACCGCCTGCTCGACCGGCGCGCACGCGATCGGCGACGCGGGGCGCCTGATCGCGCTCGGCGACGCCAACGTGATGATCGCCGGAGGCGCGGAATCTGCGGTCAATAGACTGTCGCTGGCGGGGTTCTGCGCCTGCCGCGCCCTGTCGACCGGTTTCAACGATCGGCCGAAGCAGGCCTCACGCCCGTATGACCGCGATCGCGACGGTTTCGTCATGGGCGAAGGCGCGGGATGCGTGGTGCTCGAGGAACTCGAGCATGCCAAAGCTCGCGGCGCGCATATTTACGCAGAGCTGGTCGGTTACGGCTTGTCGGGCGACGCCTATCACATCACTTCCCCCTCGCCTGACGGCGACGGCGCGTTTCGCTCGATGAGCATGGCGCTGAAGCGGTCAGGGATTTCCGCTTCGGAGATCGACTACGTCAACGCACATGGCACCTCGACCCCGGTCGGGGATGAGATCGAACTGCGAGCGGTCGAGCGTTTGCTCGGCAATTCGACCGCGAAGACGACGATGTCTTCGACCAAGTCTTCGATCGGTCATCTCCTCGGCGCCGCGGGCGCAGTGGAGGCAATTTTTTGCATCCTCGCCGTCCGCGACCAAATCGCGCCTCCTACTCTCAATCTCGACAACCCCGAGATTGAGACCGCGATTGACCTTGCGCCTCACACGGCGCGCAAGCGGCCCATTCAGGCGGCTCTGTCCAATTCGTTTGGCTTCGGCGGCACAAACGCCTCGCTCGTCTTCCGCGCGATGAACTGAGCAGACGGCTCCGGCGGAGATTCGCTGTTTCCCCGCAGCGCTCGGTCGGATAAGCTCGTCGCGAGCCCGCGGCGCGTCTGGCTCCGCGCGGGCGATGAACTGCAGGTTCAGCAGCGGAACGCGGAGAAGCGGCAAACGACATGAGCGGAGATCACGATTCCGGCGACGGAGAAGCCCCTCGGTCGCGCGTGAGCCTGTTCGGGCGTGCGAACAAACCGGCGCTGAACGAGCCGGCCCCGCCGCCGGCCAAACCGCCGCGCAAGCCACGGCGAATGGGTCTGTCGAGCCTGAGCGGACTTTTTACGTTCGTATTGCTTGGAGCGCTGGCGACCGTCGGGGTGCTCGCTTGGCTCTTGAAGGAATCAAGAAGCCCCGGTCCGCTTGCCGAAGACAAAGTGGTCATGATCGTGGGCGAGGACAACGGCGGAGGCATTGCCGATCAGCTCGAACGCGCCGGAGTCATCGACAGCGCGATGTGGTTCAACGTCCTGACCGTGCTCGACGGCAATCGTGGCGCTCTGAAACGCGGCGAGTACGCGTTTAAGGCCGGCGCAAGCATGAACGACATCGAGAACGAGCTGCTTGCCCACCATGTGGTGCGGTACAAGATCACCATTCCGGAAGGCCTGACCAGCGAACAGATCGTCGATCGGCTCCGCGAGGACACGGTTCTGACGGGCGACGTGAGAGAGCCTCCGCGCGAAGGCTCGCTGATGCCCGACACGTACTATTTCGAGCGGGGCGACTCGCGGCTGTCGATTCTATCCCGCATGGCGAAGATGCAGACGAAGACGGTCGAGGAGGTCTGGAAGCAGCGCTCGCCGGATTTGCCGATCAAATCGCCGGGCGAAATGGTGACCCTCGCTTCAATCGTGGAGAAGGAAACGGGCAAGACGGAGGAGCGGCCGCGCGTCGCCGGCGTCTTCGTCAATCGCCTTGAAAAGCACATGCGAACTCGGTTCCGACCCGACGATCGTCTACGGCCTGGCGCTGGGTAAGGGCACGCTCGGCCGAAGCATCACCAAGGTCGACCTCAATCAGTCGACGCCCTACAACACGTACATCATCGAGGGACTGCCGCCGGGGCCGATCTGCAATCCGGGCAAAGCGGCGCTGGAGGCGGTCGCGAAACCTGTGCACAGCAAGGATCTTTATTTTGTCGCCGACGGAACCGGAGGGCACGCGTTCGCCGAAACGTTGGATCAGCATCAGAAGAATGTCGCCCGCTGGCGACAGATCGAAAAGGACGTCAAGGACAAACTCGCTCCCGACGTGACGCCGCAGCCTGGCCCGGCAATCCGCGGTTCGATCGAGACGGTCGATCCGGCGCAATTCGGTGAACTTGTCTCTCCGGGGCAGGGACAAGCGCCCGCCTCGGTGCTCGCCCGTCTGAGCAAACTCGGCGCCGACCGCAACACCAAGGTTCCGGCGTTGGCGTTGCCCGCCGCTCCGAGCGTCAAAACGATAAGGGAAATGAAAACCGACACGGCTAGCGTCAAAGTATTGCCGGAAAGTCCCTCGGTTAGCGGCGCTGGCGGAAGCGGCGATGCTGACCCGCCTAAGGCAGTCGTGGGCACGTCCGTTTCGGTCGGCTCAGGACCGTTTGGCGCCCTTGTAGCGCCCGCGCAGGGGCAAGCCGGGCCGGCCGCGGTGGTCGCCCGTCTCAGTAAGATCGGCGCTGATCGAAGCGCGAAGGATGCGGCGCTTGCGTCGCTTGTCGCTCCAGGCGTCAAATCGCTCGAAGAAATGAGCGTCGTCGTGACGGGGGTCAACGACGCTCCGGCGGAGGGCCTTGCGTTTGGGGATGCAGACCCGCCGGGGACAGGCGGCCCTGTCGGCTCGCATCCCCTCTCGCCGGCCATGCTGGCTGACCAGAGGGCGCGCGAAGCCAAGTATGGAACGGTGACCCTGGCTTCCACCACGCTCGCCGACAGCGTCGGGCCCGCGCCCGCTCAGGCGCCGCCAGGAACCGCTTCCGGCAAGCCCCGCATCTACGACGCCTCCGAAGGCACCGCGCTCGACCCGCTGCTCAACAAGACTTACGATCTGAGCTACGCGAAGGTCGTCCCTGTGGCGTTGCAGTAGGAGGCTGGCGCCCTTCTCGCTTTTCAGGCTTTCGTGGCGATGCGCTCATGCACGAGCGCGAGCGCAATGGCGCAGGCGTTCGAGACGTTGAGGCTCTTGATTGCGCCCGGTAGATCGAGCCGCGCCAGCTGATCGCATCGCTCGCGTGTCAGCCGTCTAAGCCCCTTGCCTTCCGCTCCGAGGACCAACGCCAACGGGCGCGACAGCGGCCCCTCGGTAAGCGGGCCGGCCGCTTCCGAATCGAGCCCGATCCGCCAATAGCCCATGTCGCCCAACTCGCCAAGCGCGCGCGCCAGATTGGGGACGCTGCAGATTGGCACGTGCTCGAGTCCGCCTGACGCCGATTTCGCCAGCGTCCCGGCAAAGTCGGGCGAGTGGCGCTCGGTCGTGACCAGCGCGTCGACGGCGAAGGCGGCCCCCGTGCGCAGAATCGCGCCGACGTTATGCGGATCCGTGATCTGGTCGAGAACGAGCACCAGGCCGTTCGCAGGCAGTTCCGCAATATCGATTGGAGCAAGCGGGCGCGCTTCGAGCAATAGCCCTTGATGGACTGCGTCACGAGGACTGCGGGCGGAAATTTCCTCAGGCGCCATGATCCTGATTTCGAGCCCGCGGGCGGCGATTTCGGCGCTGAGCCGCTCAGCCGCCGCCGCGGTCGCGTAGAGACGAATGAGCTCGCGCCGAGGCGCGTTAAGCGCCGCCGCGACACTGTGGAAGCCATAGATGAGCGAGACTTTTGCTTCCCTCCGCTCGCCGGGACGATCTCCGCGAGCCGAGCGCCCGGACGGCGCTCCTGCGTCGGCGGTCTGCGGTCTCGCCTGCCTGCTCGCGACAGAGGGCCTGCGCGATTCGGGAGAGGTCGGGCTCGAGTGGCGGTTGCGCTTGCGGGTCATCGGCTGGAACGCTCACGAGCGCGTGGGTCAAAGCAGCGGCGGCTCGTCGTCGTGAGGCGCCGACACTCCCTTTACAGACCACAGCCTACGCCGCAAGGGCGCAGCAAAAGCCGCGTTTTCCCGTCCCGGACGCGATGCATGCGACGGAGTCTTGATGCTTTGTTATCGAAACAGGTCTCCACGGCCGTCAGAACGCGCGCTGCGAAGAGGCCGCGGTGGCGAGAATCATCACCCGCGCCGGTCCGAAAGATCGGCTGTCGTCAGAGTCGGCGTGGCCGATAACCACGCGCGCGGGTCACAGCGGAGAAAGCTTGAGTTCTGGGCGGACTGCCTATAGCTTGAGCAGCAAGGCTGCCGAACGTTGGCGCGATGCGCGGCGAAATGAGTAATCGGGAGGTTAAACGCGTCGGCGGGGCTTCTTCTGCCCCACACTTTGGCAATATTTAAGCGTAGGCCCCGGTTTCGACTGGACGGCGGTCTGGCACGGGTGTTGCTTGAAACCTTCCGTCCGAAATCGGCTCCAGGCGGCGTCGAAGTTCGAGGTGTCAGGCGCGGGGCAAAGCGGCCCGAGAGCGAGCCTGCCAGATAAGTCCTCAAAGGCCACGGCAATGGCGCCGACAGCAGTTTGACTGGTGGCGTCGACATGCTTGGGAGCTTGAGCTGCCTGTGGCCAGATTGCGCGTACCCGTCGGCATCCTGATTTCGTCGGACGGACCTTACAGCGTCGTGTCGAAGAGCATGCTTTGCGGCGCGCTGCTCGGCATCGCCGAAGCCCAGGCCGCGCATGAGGACCTGGAGCTCGACCCGATCATCTCCAATCCCGGAGGCGACAATCGCGCGCTATTCCGCGATGGCCGCGGACATGCTCGCGAACGGCATCCGCCACGTCGTCGGGTGCTACACCTCTTCGAGCCGCAAGGAGATCATTCCGCTGTTCGAGAAGGCGGACGCGCTTCTCTGGTATCCGTCGCACTACGAGGGCTTCGAAAGCTCGAGCAACGTCGTCTACACGGGCGCGGTCGCCAACCAGCATCTGCTGCCGCTCGTCGAATATCTGCTGAGCTACGTCGGCCCGAAGGCTTTCTGCGTCGGCTCCAACTACATCTGGGCGTGGGAGAACAACCGGATCCTGCGCGAGGCGATTGGCCCCAACGGCGGCACGGTCGTGGCCGAGCGGTATTTTCCCGTGGGCTGCACGGAGTTCGGCCAAGCGATCGACGCGATCCTCGCCGCGCGCCCGTCCTTCGTCTTCAACACGCTGATCGGCGAATCCTCCTATCAGTTCCTTCGCGATCTGCGCGCCGCCTGCGCGCGCCGCGGCGTCGATCAGGCGCGCGAGATCCCGGTCGCAAGCTGCACGCTGTCAGAGCCGGAGCTCGCGGCGATCGGACCCGCGGCGGTCGACGGCCACATCACGTCGAGCGTCTATTTCTCCTCGCTCGACACGCCGGAGAACGACCGGTTCGTCAAAGCTTATCAGCGCGCGGTTTCCTGACGGTCCTGTCGTATCGGCCGACGCGGAGGCGACCTATCTCGCGGTGCGCCTGCTCGCGCGCGCGGTGACCGAAGCGGGCACTGACGAAGCCTGCGCCGTCAAGCGGGCGGTCGCGTTGCGCCCAATCATGGCGCCGCAGGGCGAAGTCCGGATCGACGCCGAGACGATGCACGCTTCCCTCACGCCTCGCATCGCGTGCTCGAGGCCAGACGGCGGCTTCACCATGTTGCGCGAAGCGACGCGGCCCGTGCCGGCCGATCCTTACCTCATCCGCAATTCGTCACGCTTCGGCGCTGTCGCCATCCGACCCGTCTTGCGAGTCGCCTCATGACGACGCAACGCCTGATCCAGAACTTCCGCCGCAGCCAGGGCCTGCTTTGGGCCGGCGCCGACTTCAACGCCGATGTGCTTGAGCGCACGCTCTTGAAGCTTGGCGTATCCCTGCGACGGGTCGAGAGCGTGAGCGCCTCGGACCTCGATCCCGATCGCGACATCGTGTTTCTCGACGCCGATCAGCCGATCAATCCCGCGCCCCTTTTGCTGCCCGGCGCGAACCTCACCGCGGCGCCGGTTATCGGCATCGTCGGCGTCGAGGCGCCAAGCCGGCTCAAGCTGCTGGCCGAAGCCGGCGCAACCGCCATCCTGCGCAAGCCCATCCAGGCCGCGACGGTCTATTCCGCGCTTTTTCTCGGCGTGAACAACCATAGGCGGCTCAAGTCCGCCGAAACGCGCCTCGCCATCGGCGACCGCAAGCGCCGCGGCCGACGCTTTCTCATCAAGGCCGTCGTCGCGCTCGTGCAGGCGCGCGGCTTGAGCGACGACGACGCCTACGCCGAGCTTCGCCGCGAAAGCATGCGGCGACGGTCGGATCTCGAGGAGTTCTGCGAATCCCTGTTCCAGCCGGATAGCGATTTTCCGGCCGCGTGGCCTGCTGGCCTCGCGCTCTCAAGTTCACATGACCGAGGAGGGTCTGCACATGCGCAAGATGCTGATGTTGGGCGCCGCGATGGCGGCGATGATGATGACGATTCACCGCTCAGGCGGCCGAGCCGATCAAGCTCGGAGTGCTTGAGGATCAGTCGGGCGACTTTGCGCTTGCGACGATCGGCAAGGTCCACGGCATCCAGCTCGCGGCTGACGAGATCAACAAGGCCGGCGGGCATCGCGGGACGTCCGCTCGAGCTCGTGATCTACGACACGCAATCCGACAACACGCGCTTCCAGGAATTCATGCGGCGCGTTCTGCAGAAGGATAAGGTGGACGTCGTGTTCGCCGGCTTCTCGAGCGCCTCGCGCGAGGCCTACCGGCCGATCGTCGACCAGCTCAACGGCTTCGCCTTCTACAACAACCAGTATGAAGGCGGCGTCTGCGACGCGCATATGATCGTGACCGGCGCGGTGCCCGAGCAGCAGTTTTCGACGCTGATCCCGTGGATGATGGAGAAGTTCGGCAAGAAGGTTTACACGATCGCCGCCGACTACAACTTCGGCCAGATCTCGGCCGAATGGGTGCGCAACATCGTCAAGCAGAATGGCGGTGAGATGGTCGGCGAGGAATTCATCCCGCTCGGCGTGTCGCAATTCGCTTCGACCATCCAGAACATCCAGAAGGCCAAGCCCGACATCCTCATCACGCTCGCTCGTCGGGACGGCGCAGTCGTCCTATTACGAGCAGGCGGCCGCCGGCCAACCTGCACATTCCGATGGGCAGTTCGGTCAATGTCGGGCAGGCCTACGAGCACAAGCGCTTCAAGCCGCCGAGCCTCGCCAACATGTATGTGACGACCAACTGGATCGAGGAAGTCGACGATCAGAAGAGCAAGGACTTCGTCGCCAAATGGCACAAGATGTTCCCGAACGAGCCCTACATCAATCAGGAGGCGGAGAACTCGTATCTGGCCGTCTACCTCTACAAGGAGATGGTCGAGCGCGCGAAGGGATCGACGAAGCGTGACGATCTGCGCAAGATCGTCGACATGGGCGACGTCTGCGTCGACGCGCCCGAGGGCAAGGTCTGCATCGACCCGAAGAGCCAGCACATGTCGCACACGATCTACCTGGCCAAGGTCAACGACGACCATTCGATCTCGTTCCCGAAGGTCTGGGAGGACATCAAGCCCTATTGGCTCGGCGAAGCGGGTTGCGATCTGACCAAGAAGAACCCGAACGCCCAGTACACGCCGAGCAATCCGCCGCCCAAGGGCTGAGGGTTCGTTCGGCCGGGTAAGGCCCGGCGCCTCTGCAAACTCCCGGCGGGACGAACGTCCCGTCGGCCCCCTGTTCGTTGCGCCCGGCAGGTCGCTCCATGTTCGACGCCATAGTCGGCTTCCTCTACCAGTTCGGAGACGCAAGCGCCTTTCTGGTGCTGTGCGCGAGCGGGCTTGCGATCATCTTCGGCATGATGGGCGTCATCAATCTCGCCCATGGCGAGTTCATCATGGCCGGCGCCTACATGACGGTGACCGTCGCCAAGCTCGGGGCGCCGTTGCCGCTGGCGATCGTCTGCGGCGCGCTGTTCGCGGGCTTCATCGGCATCCTGCTCGAGCGCTTCGTCATCCGTCACCTGTACGGGCGCCCGCTCGATACGATCGTCGCCACCTGGGGCATCAGTCTCATCGCCTCGCAAGGCACCCTGATCCTGCTCGGCCCGAGCCTCGCCGACATTTCGACGCCGCTCGGCAGCGTGCAGATCGGCTCGCTGTCCTACTCGGTCTACCGCTTCGTTTTGATGGCGACGGCCGCGGCGATCCTCGCCGGGCTCTATCTGCTCTTCAACTTCACGCGCTTCGGCGTGCTCGCGCGGGCGACGATCCAGGTTCCCCACATGGCCGAGGCGCTCGGCGTCAACACGCGGCTCATCTACAGCCTGACGTTCGGCATCGGCGCCGCGCTCGCCGGCGCGACGGGCGGCCTTTACGCGCCAACCATGACGCTTGTGCCGACCATGGGAGCCCAGTTCATCACCGAAGCCTTCGTCACCGTCGTGACCGGCGGAGGGGATGTCTTCGTCGGCACCGCGCCGGCCGGCGTGATCCTGGGCTTCATCCGGGCGGCGATGACCACCTGGGAAGGCCAGCTGGCGGGTCAGATCGGCCTCCTCATCGCCGTCATCATCGTCATCCGGGTGCTGCCGCGGGGCATCTCCGGCCTGATCCTGCGCGAACGGACCTGAGACCGCGATGGGGCGACGATCACTCTTTCTCCGGCTGGCGTCGCGGCTCGAAGGCCCGCAGACGCTCGGACGCGGATGGCGGTTCTGGATCGGGGCGGCGGTCGTCCTCGCGCTCGCGGTCGCCTATCCGCTGGTGACCGATTCCTACACCGTCGGCAACACGGTCTATTTCTTCAACTGGGTGTTCATGGCGCTCGGGCTTTGCGTAATCTGGGGTTACGGGGGCGCGCTCAGCTTTGGACAAACGGCCTTCTTCGGCATCGCCGGCTACGCCTACGGCGTCATCACGCTCAACTGGGGCGCCGACTACGGCTTGACGCTCTGGGCCACTCTCGCCGCAGTCGCCTTGTCGGCGATCGTCGCCGCGGTGCTCGGCTATTTCCTGTTCTTCGGCCGCATCAGCGGCGTCTTCCTCGGCATCGTGACGCTGGCGGTGACGCTGGTCCTCGAACGCTTCATGGCGCAGACCGCCGGTCCCGAGTGGCATATCGGCAGCGCCCGGCTCAATGGCTTCAACGGCATGAACGGCATGCCGAACTTGACGATCCCCTGGCCCGGCGAGGACGGCCCGCTCGTGCTCGCGCCCGACCTGCCGCTCTACTATTTCGTGCTCGCGCTGCTCGTGATCGTCTATCTCGCGCTGCGCATTCTGGTGAATTCATCGTTCGGCAACGTGCTGGTCGCGATCCGCGAAAATCCCGCGCGCGCCACGATGCTCGGCTATGACGTGCGCAAGTATCAGCTCGCGGCCTTTGTCATCGGCAGTTCGCTCGCTGGCTTGAGCGGCGTTCTCTACACGACCTGGGGCCAGTACATCACGCCGTCGAGCATGGGCATCACGGCGGCTGCGTTGCCGATTGTCTGGGTCGCGGTCGGCGGGCGCAGCGACCTGACGGCGACGCTGCTCGGCACGATTCTCCTCATTGGCGGCTTTCAGGCGCTGACCGTCTACGGGAGCCAGTACGCGCTCGTCGTGATGGGCCTGCTGCTCGTGGTCACCGTGCTGCTCGCGCCGGAAGGGCTCATCCTGGCGCTCGCGTTTCTGCCGCAGCGGCTGTTCCGGCGCCGCGCTCGGGAGACGGCGTGATGGCGCTCCTCGAGACCCGCAAGCTCAACAAGCGCTTCGGCGGCCTCCAGGTCACCGCTGACGTCGACTTTGTGCTCGAGCCTGGCGAGCTTCACTGCCTGATCGGACCGAACGGCGCAGGCAAGAGCACGCTCTTCCGCCTGATCCTCGGCGAGTATCAGCCGACGAGCGGCCAGATTTTCTACGACGGCGGCGACATCACGCAGCTTGAGTCGCACGACAGAATCCGGCGCGGCATCAGCGTCAAATTTCAGGTGCCCGGCATCTTCAAGGCGCTGAGCGTGAGGCAAAATCTCGAGATCGCGCTCCAGCATCATCTCGAAGGCCTGGGCCTGCGCGACGAGATCGAGCGGCAGCTCGATTTTCTCAATCTCACGGCCGACGCAGGCCAGCCGGCCGGCAACCTCAGTCACGGGCAGAAGCAATGGCTCGAAATCGGCATGGCGACGAGCCTCAGGCCGAAGCTCCTGCTGTTGGACGAGCCGACCGCCGGCATGTCGCCGGAGGAGACCCACGCGACCGGCGAGATGGTGCGCGCCTTACAGACAGACGGCATGACGGTGCTCGCGGTCGAACACGATATGAACTTCGTGCGGCAGATCGCCACCCGCGTCACCGTGCTCCATTTCGGCAGGATCTTCGCGCAAGGGTCGATCGACGAGATCATGGCCGACGACCGCGTGGCGGAGATCTATCTCGGGCACGGCCACGGAGCGCCGCACCATGCCTGACCCCACGCGCGCTTCTGACCGTCGAAGGGTTGCGCAGCGGCTATGGCGGAAAGCCTGTGCTGCAAGGCGTCGATCTCTCGGTGCGCGACCGCGAAGTCACGGCCGTCATCGGCCGCAATGGCGTCGGCAAATCGACGCTGATGAAGGCGGTGATCGGCCTTCTCCCGACGACCGAGGGAACCATCCGGTTCAACGGCGCCGACATCGGCGCCGAAACGCCGCATGTGCGCGCGAGGCGGGGCATCGGCTACGTTCCGCAGGGGCGCGACGTCTTCCCGCGCATGAGCGTTGAAGAGAATCTTCGGGTGGGCTTGAGCATCAGCGGCGCCCGCACGGCTGATTTCGAGCCGGTCTACGCCTATTTCCCAATTCTCAAGGAGCGGCGCCGGCAAGCGGCCGGCACGCTCTCAGGCGGCCAGCAGCAGCAGCTCGCGATCGGCAGGGTGCTCGTCGGCCAGCCGACGCTGCTTCTGCTCGACGAGCCTTCCGAAGGCATTCAGCCGTCGATCGTGCAGGACATCGCGCGCATCGTTGTCGAACTGAACCAGAAGACCGGCCTGACCGTCGTCCTTGTCGAACAGAATATCGATATGATCCGCGCCATGGCGCAGCGCTGCTACGTCATGGACAAGGGGCGGGTCGTCGCCGAGCTGACGCCCGCCATGCTCGACGACAGCGAAGTCGTCCGCCGCTATCTCGCAGTCTGAAACTCAAAAGGAGCTTGCAAGTGTCCTGGTTCGAACAATCCATCATGGCCCGCAACGCTGTGGCGAAAGGCAAGCCCGGCGCCAAGCACTCCATCACCGAGGCCGTGCAAGGCAAATATCACTACACCTACGGGCCGTTCGCCAAGCCCGCGCTCACCGTCGATCCCGGCGCGGTCGTCTCGTGCGAGACGCATGACGCGTTCGAGGGCGCGATCAAGTTCGCGACCGACAAGCCGAGCGAGAAGCTCAACTTCCCGTTCCTCAATCCGCAGAACGGCCCGATCTTCGTCAACGGCGCCGAAAAGGGCGACTGTCTCGCGGTCTACATCAAGTCGATCGTTCCGCGCGGACCTCAGCCGGTCGGCACAACCGCGCTGATCCCGGAGTTTGGCGGCCTCGTCGGCACAGGCGCGACCGCGCTCCTCAACAAGCCGCTGGCACGAATACGTGAAGAAGATCGAGGTCACGGTCGAGGGCGGCGTCAAATGGAGCGACAAGATCACGCTGCCCTATCGAGCCGTTCATCGGCACGATCGGAACGGCGCCGGAGATCGAGGCGATCTCGTCGCTCGTTCCGGACTATTATGGCGGCAACATGGACTTGCCGGACGTCGCGCCGGATAGCGTGATCTACCTGCCGGTCAATGCGCCGGGCGCGCTGCTCTATCTCGGCGACTGCCACGCCATTCAGGGCGACGGCGAATTGTGCGGCGTCGCGCTCGAACATCCGACCGTCACCACCGTGCAGATCGATCTCATCAAGGGATGGACGATCGCCTGGCCGCGCCTCGAAACGTCCGAGTTCTTTATGACCATCGGCTCGGCGCGACCGATGGAGGATGCGTCCCGCATCGCCTATCGCGAGCTCATCCGCTGGATGGAGGCCGAATTCGGCTTTGACGAGACCGACGCCTATCTGCTGCTCACGATGTGCGGCAAGATGCGGCTCGGCAACATGGTCGATCCGAAATATACGCTGGGGGCTTCGATCGCGAAGTCGATCGTGGCGGCGCATCGGTCATGAGCGCGACGAAAGAGCCGGCAACCGCGATCGACGTCGTCGAGATGACGGTCGAGCGCGCTCAGGCGGGCTTCGCCAGCGGCGCGTTCACGAGCGAAAGCCTGACGCAGGCCTTTCTCGATCGCATCGCGGTCTACAACCCGCCCTACAACGCGATCGTGTTCATGAACCCCAGCGCGCTCGACGACGCGAGGTCGAGCGACGCCCGGCGCGCGTCGGGCAAGAGCCTGGGCCCCTCGACGGCGTGCCGGTCGTCGTCAAGGACGCCATGGACATGGCCGGATTCCCGACGACCGGCGGATGGCGGCTTCTGCACAGCAAGACGGGCGGCGTCGACCTTTATCCGGCGACCGACGCGCCGGTCGTGGCGCGGATGCGGGCGGCCGGCGCGGTGATCCTCGGAAAGACCAATATTCCGGTTTTGAGCGCGACCGGCAGCCACGCCAACGACAGCTGGGCGGGTCCCACCTACAACGCAGCCGGGCGCGAGTTCTTGCCCGGAGGATCGAGCGCCGGAACGGCGACGGCGGTCGGGGCGAGCCTGGCGGTGTTGGGCCTCGCCGAGGAGACAGGCGGCTCGATCCAGAACCCGGCTTCCGCGCAAGGGCTGGTCGGCATCAAGCCGACCTTCGCGCTCGTGCCGAACGTGGGCGTGCTGCCGCTTTCGAGCCTGCGCGACGTGGTCGGCCCGATTGGCCGGTGCGTGCGCGATGCGGCGCTGGCGCTCGACGCGCTCGCGGGCTTCACCATGGCCGATCCCAAGACGGTCGCCGGGATTGGCCGCAAGCCTCCGGGCGGCTACGCGGCCAATCTCAAGCCGGACGCGCTGCGCGGCAAGCGCATCGGCACGTACGGACCAGGGTGGCGCAACCTGCCGCTCTCGGAGGAAGCGACGGCGCTCTATCGCCGCGCGCTTGGCGAGATCGAAGCGCAAGGCGCAATTCTTGTCGAGGATCCGTTCGCCGGCTCCGGCTTCGCGGACCTGCGGACGCCGACCGTGCCGGGCGAGGAATATGACGCGCGCGGCCTCGAGTCGCTGCCCTACGATCTCGGCAAATACCTCGAGCGCCTCGGACCCGACGCGGCGATCAAGACCTTCGCCGAGTTCGCGACCGCGACCAAGGCCGAGGATCCGTTCGCGCCGACGGGCGTCCTCTCCTACATGCCGCGCCTCGCGGAGTTCAACGCCTGCCTCGCGGACCCGACGAAGCCGCCCGACATGTCGGCCTTCATCGCGCTCAGGGAAAAGCACCTTTCGATCTTCAACGAGGTTTTTGCGCGCCATCGGCTGGACGCGGCGATCTTTCCGCAGATGCGCGAGCAGCTTGCAGCACGTGAGGCCAAGGACATCATCCACGAGACGACGGTCAGCGAGATCAACATCGCGGGCTTGCCGGGCGTCACCGTGCCCGCGGGCGCCTACGCCTCGGGCTCGCCGTTCAATCTGATCGCAATCGGCCCGCAATGGAGCGAAGCCGAACTGCTCGGCATCACATTTGCTTACGAACAAGCGACCCGCCATCGAAAAGCGCCCACGCTCAGCCGCTCATGACCTGAACCCCAGGGAGACGCCCACCATGACAGCCAAACTCTTTGCCGCCAGCGCCGTAACCTTGCTCTTCGCCACGGTCGCGCAAGCCGCCGATTCCGGGCCGATCGTCATCGGCGTGCCGGTCGGACTGTCCGGCGCCAACAGCGTTGTCGCGCCTTCGGTCGTCCAGGAGGCGCAACTTGCCGTCGACGAGATCAACGCGGCCGGCGGCGTGCTCGGCCGCAAGCTTCAGCTTGAAGTGGCGGACGACGCCTCGGGCGCGGCCGGCGCGCAGAAGGCCTTCGATTCGCTCATCTACCAGAAGAAGGTCGACGCGCTGATCTCGATGGAGACGAGCGCGGCGCGCAACGCCGGCCTGCCCGCCGTGGGCAAGGGGCGCGTCCCCTATATCTATACGTCCTTCTACGAAGGGCATTCCTGCAACAAATACATGTATGTCGACGCCTGGGTGCCCGAGCAGCAGGTGCCGCCGATTGTCGACAATTTCGCCAAGGACAAAGGCGCGAAGACATACTTCCTCATTGGCAGCGACTACGCATTCGGCCGCGGCATGCTCGGGTTCACGCGCAAGTACGTGGAGAAGACCGGGGGTAAGATCGTCGGCGAGGAATACCTGCCGATGGACGGCGCTGACTGGACGCCTATCCTCTCCAAGCTCAAGGAGGCCAAGCCCGACGCCGTGATCACCTCGACAGCAGGCGGCGCGCCCAATGTCACACTGACCAAACAGATGCGAGCGGCGGGCATCAACCTTCCTTACGCCAATCTCGCCGTCGACGAAGGCACAGCCAAAAGCATGGGCGCGGACGCGACCGGCATCTATCTGTCGGCTTCCTATGTGACGGGCATCGACTCGCCCGAGAACAAGAAATTCCTGGAAGCCGCGAGCAAGAAGTTCGGCGCCGACCTTAAGACACCGAACGACCTGTCGGTGCCTGAATACGAGGCGGTCTACCTCTATAAGGCGGCAGTCGAGAAGGCCGGCACGACCGACCCGGCCAAGGTGATCGAGGCTCTGCCGACCGTCTCCTTCACCGGTCCACGCGGGGCGATCACAATGAACAAGCAGCACCACGCGCCGCTCACCATGTACCTGGGCCAGGTGCAGGGCGACGGCACGGTCAAGGTCGCAGCGACCTTCAAGGACGTCGATCCCGGCGATCAGTGTCCGAACCTGAAATAAGGTCGAAGGGAAGCGGCTCAGGTCGCTTCCCTTTTCGCCGCCATGCTGCTTCTCCTCGACATTCTGACCACGGCCGCGATTCTGTTCGTGGTGTCGGTCGGCCTGTTGGCCATATTCGGCGTGCTCAAGATCATCAATTTCGCGCATGGCGCGTGGCTGACGATCGGAGCCTATTGCGCCGTCGTCGCCACGAAGCTCGGTCTAAACCCGTGGGCTGGTCTGCCGATCGCCTTTGTCGCCGGCGCTCTGCTAGGCGGTGTCGCCGAGCTCCTCATCATCCGCCCACTCTACCGTCGCCCGCTTGATGCAATCCTTGCGACTTGGGGACTCGGGATCGTCATCGGCCAGCTCATCACGCTGGCGTTTGGCCGTGACGTTCAGATGATCCCAAACCTCATGTCCGGCACCGTGACGGTGCTGTCGGTCGACTATTCGGTCTATCGTCTCTTCATGCTGTTCGCCGCGCTCGCGATCGGCGCTCTGTTCGCGCTCACGATTGAGGGAACGCGGCTCGGTCTCTCCGCGCGTGCGGTGATCATGAACGAAACGCTCGCGCGCTCGCTCGGCATCGATACCGATCGTGTCCGGCTCGCGACTTTCATGATTGGCGCCGGTCTTGCCGCGCTTGCCGGCGTATTGCTGACGCCGTTGACGAGCGTCGATCCAAACATGGGCGTGGCCTGGCTGATCGGCGCGTTCATGTTGGTGATGGTCGCGGATACATCCTATCTCGCTCTAGCGGCGGCTTGTCTCGTGTTTGGCGGGGTTCAAGTGCTCGTCAGCACCTTTGTCAGTCCCGTGCTCGGCGGCATTTCGGTCGCTGTGCTGGCCGCGCTGCTGCTCAGGATCAATCCGCGGGGCTTCTCGCGTGCCTGAGGACACGGCCCTTCTCAACGGTCGCCTCGCGTCGACGACTACACTCGAGTGGCGGGCGCCGGCCGCGGCGGCCATCGCGGCGGCGCTGATCGTTTGGATCAGCCCGCTCGTGCTCGGCGCCTTTGCAGCCAACGTTCTCACCCGATCGATGCTCTACGCCACCCTCGCGGTGACCGTCGACCTGCTGTGGGGTTTCACCGGCATTCTTACGTTCGGCCAGGCGGCGTTCTTCGGCGTGGGCGCCTACGCGACCGCCATGACGATGACGAGCCTAGGCTCGACGCCGGCCTGGATGGCGGCGGCGCTCGCGCTCGCCATCGTCCTGCCGATGGTCCTCGGGCTCGTCGTCGGCTGGCTCTCCTTTTATCACGGTTCGACGCCGCTCTACGCCTCGGTGATCTCGCTCGTGTTCCCGATCGTGGTCACGCAACTTGTCTATTCCGGCGGCCTGCTGACCGGATCGAGCAGCGGGCTCGTCGGCTACGACACTCTGCCGCTCGAGCTTGAGGGCTTCTTCCGTTTGAGCGGCCTCGTCATGGTCGCAGTGACCCTGGCGGCTTGGGTCTTCGTCCGCTCGGACGCCGGAAAGCTGCTCGTCGCCGTGCGCGACAACGATGTCCGCTGCGCCTATCTCGGAATTAGCCCGAAGCGCATCCAGATCATCTTGACGGTCGCGCTCGCAGGCGTGGCCGGGTTCACTGGCTTTCTTTTCGCTCACGCGTCTGGCGTCGTCGCGCCCGAGAACACCGGCTTTCTGTTCGGCACCCAACTCGTAATCTGGGTGGCGCTTGGAGGCCGGGGGTCGTTGCTTGGGCCAGTGTTTGCGGCGCTCGCAATTGACTATCTCAGCGCAAGCCTGTCTGGCGACCTGCCCTTCCTGTGGCAGCTGGTGCTCGGGACGGCGTTCGTCATCATCATCATCTTTCTGCCTGATGGCCTCGCCGGCCTCGCGCGCCGGGCCTCGGCCGCGATCTTCGGCTCATCAAAACAAACCCGCGCTTCCCGCGTCACGGTCGCCGCCCCGCGTACTGTCGTTGAGACGCCAGCCACGCTTCTGAAGGTATCCGGCCTCGCGCGATCGTTCGGCAGTCTTTCCGTGCTTGAGAACATCAACCTCGAAATCCGCCCTGGCGAACTCGTCAGCATTGTCGGTCCGAACGGGGCAGGCAAGACGACCTTGATCCGTTGTCTCAGCGACGGCTCCGAGCCTTTCAAAGGCGTGGTCGAGATTGCAAGCAAGCCCATCAAGGGCCTCACACCCGACCGCGTTGTGGCGCTCGGCGTCGGCCGCAAGTTTCAGGTCGCAAGCATCTTCGACAGTCTCACCGTCTCCGAGTGCCTGAGGCTCGCCCGCACGACCTCCGAAACGCCGAGCGGGATCGGCTCGGCGCCTCTTCTCTCGCTGCCGGGCGCCAGCGTTGAAATCCTGCGGCTCACCGGCCTCATCGACCTGATCGCGTCGCCCGCCGGCCTTCTGTCGCATGGGCTGAAGCAGGCGCTTGAACTCGCCATGGTCCTTGCGCTCGAACCGCGGCTCATTCTGCTGGACGAGCCGACCGCGGGCCTCACCAAGGCGGAACGCGCGACCATCGGCGCGGTCCTGCGGCATCTCACGGAAGAGGCTGGCTACGCGATCATCCTGGTCGAACATGACCTCGACTTCGTGCGCGAAATCTCTTCCCGCATCGTGGTGTTGCATCAGGGACGGCTCGTGCTCGACGGCGCGGTGGACGACGTCGTCAATTCGGAGACGGTGCGAACCATATATTCCGGCGGCGGTCATGTCTGAGGGGCGCGACGCCCCAGTGTTGAGCCTGCGCGAAATCTCCAGCGGTTATGGCGCGGTTTCCATAGTGAAGTCCGTGACCCTGTCCGTTCAGCCTGGCGAGATCGTCGCCGTGCTCGGCAAGAACGGCATGGGCAAGTCGACGCTGCTCAAGACGATCCTTGGGCTCATCCCCCTTCGCAGCGGCGCCATTCAACTTGGAGGCGTGGATCAGGCCAATCTGACGCCTGCCCGGATGATCGCCTGGGGCTTGAGCTACGTGCCGCAGGAGCAAACTCTTTTCCAGGACCTCACAATCCGCGACAATCTGCGGCTCGCCGTGCGCAGCGACGGCGAGCTCGGCGCGGCGCTCGATCACGCCTTCGGCTATTTCCCGTTTCTCAAGGATAGGCTCAGACAAAAGGCGGGCACGCTGTCGGGCGGCGAACAAAAAATGCTGATTCTCGCCCGCGCCCTCATGCTTCGGCCACGCCTGCTGCTCATTGATGAGATCTCGGAAGGCCTGCAGCCGTCCGTCGTCGATCGCATCGTCGGCGTTCTGCGCGACGAACGATCGAAGGACGGAACGGCGATGCTCGTTGTCGAGCAGAACCTGGATTTTGCCCTGCGCGCCGCCGATCGGTGGGCGGTGCTCAAGATGGGCGAGATTGACGACGAAGGTCCGTGCGCCCCGGAGGCGCACGCGCGTGTGCTCGAGCACCTGAGCCTGTAGGAAGCGCTTCTACGCTCCAGGCGGCCTTCGGTTGCGGGCGGCGACCGGCGTGACAACGCCGTCCGCGGTGCTATTGTGAATGTGAAGAGGGAGCTCCTGCTTGAAAGCAGCTCCCCGGGAGGAAGCCTCGGAACGCGCCGTTTGCTCGAGAGCAGCAGTGTTGCTGCGCTGGCTGCGAACTGCGGGTTGCGTAAGACGCGCGCATTGCAAGGAGGAGCGACCATGACAGTGAGATTGAACAGGCGTGAGTTCTCGGCGGGACTTCTCGTCGCAGCGACCGGGATGGCGCCGCAGATGGCGCACGCCGCTGAAGGGGGAAAGACCATCGCTCTCATGTTCGACGCGTTCAACTCCGACTTCTGGATCACCGGCAACAACATCCTGAAGGCGAAAGCAAAGGAGAACGGTTGGACGACACTCGAGACAATCTCCAACCGCGATCAGAACAAGCAGAATGATCAAGTGAAGGCGATGGTCGCACGCAAGGTCGACGGGATCGTGTTCATTCCGACCGATAACAACGCCGCGATCCCAGCCATCCGGACCGCCAACGCGGCCAACATCCCGATCGTTTTTTTCAATCGTCCGCCCGCTCCGAACGATAACAAATATGTGGCCATCCAGGCCGACAACCGAAAGATCATGCAAATGACGGTGTCGACGCTCGTCGACATCGCGAAGAAGCAAGGCGGCAAGTACAAGGCCGTCCTTCTGATGGGTGACCTTGGCGACAACAACGCGGTTCAGCGGCGCGACGGCGCGCTTGATGTTCTCGACGCCAACAAAGGTCTCGTCGAGGTTGTGTCCCGGGTTGCGACGGAATGGAACGCCGACAAGGCCTTCGCAGGTCTGACCAACGCGATTCAGGCAAATCCAGACATCAACATGCTCATCTCACCGTCTGAACTCGCAGGACAAGATCATCGAGCAGGTGCTCAAGACGGCCGGCAAGTGGCATAAAACGGGTGAGGAAGGACACGTCCTGTTCGCCGGTTTCGACGGCGACCAGAACGGCTACAAGTTGCTGAGTGATAAATACATGGACGTGAATGGAGTGCAGAATCTCTTCTACGAAGTCGACCTCGCCTACGGCGCCTTCAAGGATACCTGGGCCGGCAAGCCCGTGGACAAGATGCTGATTGACCCCGGGTTCGCGATTAGTCAGGCGACGCTCGACGCCAAGCGGGAAGATATGTGGGGCTACCACGTGTGGAAAGAGAAGAACAAGTAACCGATTGATTCCGGACGCCGGCGAGCCCAAGGTTTCCGAGATGGCGGAAACAGGCGGCGTCTTGTCCTCGACATCGGGCGGCGCGCGCTCTCGCCCGATACAAGCGCTGCGCCAACTCCTTTTCTCGGACTATCTCGTCCTCGCGTTGACCCTCGTCTATGTTGCGGCGCTCTGGTTCTTCGTGCCTGAGATCTTGAGCCCCGCTAATCTTCGGGACATCTTTCTGCAGATCCTCCCGCTGTTTATCGCGGCTCTGGGTCTCATGATGGTTCTGATGGTGGCCCAGATCGATCTCTCCGCCACCTCGATCATGGCGATGGGCTGCGTGGTCGGCGCCTCTGTCATGACCAGTGAGGGCGGTTATCTTGCGGGACAGCCGTGGGCCCCGGCCGTCGCGATCCTCGCGATCGTCGCCGTGGGAATTGTGATCGGCGTCATCAACGGTGTCTGCACCATCGTGTTCGACATGCCGTCCTTTCTCGTCACGCTGACGACGATGATGTTCTTCAGCGGCGCGGCAATCTGGTACACGGCCGTCCATACGAGCTCCGGATCGAGCATCGGCAGCCTCCCTTCCGCGTTTCTCGAGATCGGCTATGGGGGCGTGGCCGGGATTCCCTACGCGGCGCTTATCACCGCCGTCCTCGCCGTCGTGGTCCATCTCCTTATGACACGCACGGTCTTCGGACGTTGGGTCGTGGCGGTCGGCCTCAATCCTAACGCGGCGGCAATCTCGGGGGTGCCCGTGAAAGCCGTGGTAATCGGCTGTTTTGCCCTATCTGGCCTGTTCGCCGCTTTTGCGGCGATCATCTACACGGCGCGCCTCGAAGCGGGAACGCCCATCCTCGGGCAGCGCATCCTGCTCGACGTGATCGGCGCGGCGGTGATCGGGGGGGTCAGTTTGTTCGGCGGCAAGGGGACGGTCATCGGCGTTCTATTCGGCGTGCTGTTTCTCAGCACGGTTGACAACGGCTTGCAGCTGCTCGGCCTGTCGTTGTCGTCGGTCTATGCAATCAAAGGCGGCGTTATTCTACTGGCCGCCGTGACCGACGCGATCCGCCACACGCTAAGGGCGCGGGGCTAGGCGATGTCGGGGCCGCTTCTCAAGGTCAGCGGGCTCAACAAGAGCTTCTTTGGCGTCCAGGTGCTTCACGACGTCGGATTTGAGCTGCCGTACGGAGCCGTTCTTGGTTTTGTCGGCGAGAACGGCTCTGGCAAGTCGACAACGATGAACATCCTCGGCGGCGTACTCACCAAGGACAACGGCCGTATCGAGCTTGCCGGAGAAGCCGTTGCGCCGGCGAGTTCGCGCGACGCGCTCGCTCTCGGCATCGCCTTTATTCACCAGGAACTGAGCCTCTTTCCGAATCTCAGTGTCGAGGAAAATATCTTCCTCGATCATTTTCCAAGAAGGATGAACAGTCTCCCATTCATCAACCGCCGGACCCTCCGAGAGCAGGCGAAGAAAGCTCTCGAGCTGATCGACCTGCCCGTTTCTCCGGCCACGCCGGTCATGCGACTGCCTCAGGGTGAACGCCAACTTGTCGAGATCGCCAAGGCTCTGACCCGGCAGGCAAGGCTTATCATCTTCGACGAACCCACGACTTCGCTGACTGCGCGCGAGACGGAGCGACTGTTCAAGATTATCAGCCGGCTGCGCGCACAGGGGATCTCGATTATCTACATCAGCCATATTCTCGGCGACGTCTTGCGCCTTTGCGACGATATCGTCGTGCTGCGCGACGGTCGGGTGGTTGGCGGCGGCCCGCGGGCCGACTTCACGATCGAACGTCTGGTGACGCTGATGGTCGGCCGGACGATCGATCGGCTCTTTCCTGAGCGGGAGCCTGGCTCCGGCGCGCGCAAGACGGCTTTGTCCGTGCGCGGCGTCTCGCAGCCCGGCGTCGTGAAGGACGTGTCGTTCGACCTTCAGCTGGGCGAGGTGCTGGGTGTATCGGGCCTGATGGGCTCGGGCCGTTCGGAACTGGCGCGTATCCTGTTCGGTCTTGATCCGTATTCGAAAGGCGAGATACGCGTTGGGGAGCAGAGGCTTTCGCCGCTTGCGCCTCGCGAGGCGATGGACAGGGGCCTTGCCTTCCTGACCGAGGACCGGCGTGGTGAAGGCCTGATGATGGAAGCCTCCATCACCGAGAACATCGTCCTACCGTCGCTCGTTGAGCAATCGAGCGGCTTCTTGAACTGGTTGAAGCCAGCTGCGCTCGGCGAAGCGGCGCGGGGCGTGGCTGATCGCATCCGTGTTAACGCTAAGGCGATCGACCGGACAGCCGTGCGGACCCTCTCAGGGGGCAACCAACAAAAGGTCGTGATCGCGAAATGGCTCCTCCGCGCGCCCACGATCTTCATCCTCGACGAGCCGACGCGGGGCATCGACGTCGGAGCAAAATATGAGGTCTACAAGATCATCAACCAAATGGTCGCCGACGGCGCGGCAATCCTCTTCATCTCCTCCGAGATCGAGGAACTGATCGGTATGGCCGACCGCATCATGGTGATGAGCCGCGGCGAGGTGCGCGGCTTCTTCGATCGGACGGACTTCGATCGTGAGGCGCTCATGAAGACGGCGTTGTGGGACTAAGGAAGACGCCTTGAGCCGATTAGACTCCCGGACCCTTGTCCTCATCGCGCTGCGGCTAGCGCCGTTGATGCTGTTCGCAGTCCTGTGCGTCGCCTTCGGCCTGCTTTCCGATCGCTTTCTTTCGTTCGCCAATTTCCGCAACATCCTCACACAATCGACTCACGTCGCGGTGATGGCGATCGGCATGACCTTCGTGCTCCTGGTGCGCGGCGTGGATCTCTCCGTCGGTTCGGTGATGTATCTGGTCGCAGTCGTCATGGGCCTCTACCTGTCGGACGTTTCGCTCTTCGTCTCGATCCCCGTCATCATGCTGATCGGCGCGATCTTGGGCGCGATCAATGCCTGCTTTATCACGGGCCTGCGCATAGCTCCGTTCATCGTCACGCTTGCGACCTTGTTCATCGGCCGTGGACTGGCTCTCTATCTCTCCGAGACCAAGATGGTTTTCCAAAGCGACACCGTGCAAGCGCTTGGGCGGACTTCGTTCTTCGGCCTGCCCTGGGCGATCTGGATCGCCGTCGCCGTCGCGGCGGTCGCGTGGATCACGCTGACGCAAACGCCGTATGGGCGTCAGATCTACGCTGTCGGAGCCGACCCGGAAGCTGCGGGAAAGGCGGGAATCCGCGTTCAGGCGATCATCTTCTCAGTCTTCTGCATTTGCAGTGTCTGCGCCGCCATCGGCGCGCTGATCTCGGTCTCCCAGGTAGGGGCGGCGTCGGCGACCTTCGGCTATCAGGAAGAGTTTCCTGTAATCGCAGCCGCCGTGCTTGGCGGCACCAGTCTCTTTGGCGGGCGCGGCGGAGTGTTCGGCAGCATCTTCGGCGCCGTGCTGGTGCAGACGACGTCGAACGGCCTCGTCATGCTGAACGCAAACCCGTATCTTTATCCGCTCGTCAACAGTCTAATCATTTTCATCGCCGCATGGGTCGACGGCCGCCGCCGGCTGATGACCGAACGCCTCGAGCAGCGTAAGATTCGCGTCGAAGCCTGATTCACTTCCCCACCCAGGAAACGCCATGACCGATTATCCGTTCACCGCAGAAGATCTCGACGCGCTCAAAGCCTGGGACACGCCGACGATTTGCAACGGCCTCGAGATCGTCGCGCCGGAACGTCGTGCGATAGGCTTCACCGTCGAACCCATGGTTTGCGTCGATCGGAAATTTTCGCCGATCGTGGGCCTCGCCCGAACCGGAATGATCCGCGCCGCGGAGCGGCCGCGCGGACCCGTGCCGCCCCGCGAGGATTGGTACGAATATTGTGAGGCCAAGGGCCTTCCAACGATCGCGGTCATTCAGGACGTCGACGATCGACCTGGCTTCGGCGCGTTCTGGGGCGAGGTCCAAACAACCGTCCACGCAAATCTCGGAGTGCGCGGCTGCGTCACCAATGGATCCTTTCGCGATATCGACATGCTTGCGCCCGGCTTCCAGATCGTGGGCGGCCGCATCGGCCCGAGCCATGCGCATGTGCATATGGTTCAGATGAATTGCGACGTGAACATCTTTGGCATGCTCGTCGGCCACGACGACGTCGTACACGCGGATGTTCATGGCGCGGTGGTCATTCCGGCCGCGGCCGTCCGTGCCCTGCCGAAGGCCATCGACCTTCTAACGCGGCGGGAGAAGGTCATTCTTGATCGCGCTCGCGCTCGTGGCTTCAATGCCCTCGCAATGCGGGACGCGCTCCGAGAATCCGGCGAAATCCACTAATCGCCGCGAGGAGGATCGCTTGGTCTCGTCTCCGCTCAGGGTCGGCGTCATCGGCTGTGGTTTCTTTGCCGAAAATCATCTGGCCGCCTGGTCCAGCATGGACGATGTCGTCCTGGCCGCGGTCTGCGACCTCGACATGGAAAAAGCCCGATCCGCGGCAGCGCGCCACGGCGCGAGCGCAGCCTACGCTGACGCCGCCGAAATGCTCGACCGTGAAAAGCTCGATTTCGTCGACATCGCCACTACGATGGAATCGCATGCCAAGCTCGTCGGAATGGCGGCGGCGCGCAAGCTTCCAACGATCGTGCAGAAGCCGCTCGCGCCGACATGGGAGGATTGCGTCGCCATCGTCGAGAATTGCAAGGCCGCCCGTATTCCCTTCATGGTGCACGAAAATACGCGCTTCCTGACCCCAGTCCGAAAGGCGCACGATGTCATCCAGTCGGGCGCGATCGGCAAGCCGACCTGGGCGCGCGTGTCGTTCCGGACCGGGCACAACATCTACGGCAAGCAGCCCTATCTCGCGGATGTCGATCACTTCGTGATCCTAGACCTCGGCGTCCACATGCTCGACGTCGCGCGCTTTCTCATGGGCGAGGCGACGCGCCTTTACTGCCAGGCGCAAAGCGTGAAGCCTGGAATCGCGGGCGAGGACATGGCGACGATCGTCCTTCAGCATTCGGGCGGCGCGACGAGCATCGTGGAGTGCAGCTATGCGAGCCCGATCCATCCCGATCCGTTCCCTCAGCTTTCGCTTCAGGTGGAGGGGACATCCGGCAGTTTGCGCCTAAGTCCAGGATATCGGCTGAACGTCTTCTCGAACGGCGAAGCCTCCGAGCGCGACGTCGCGCCGGCGGCGCTGCCTTGGTCGACGCCGCCCTGGCACGGCACGCAGGAAAGCGTTCTACGTGTCGAGCAGCACTGGGTTCGATGTCTGCGGGAGCAGCGCGAGCCCGAGACCTCTGGCGCCGATAGTCTCAAGACCTACGGGCTTGTGTTTGGCGCTTACGAATCCGCGCGCCTCAAACAGGCCGTCGAACCGCTGGCGTGACGGACCAGCTTCATTGGAGCCAGAGATGAGTAGAGAGAACGCGAAGGTGGGTCTTAGCGCGGACCTCTTCGACACGAATGGTCGTCCTATGTTCGGGGACGCCGTGTCTCTCGCTTTTTTCCGACGCAGGGATCGGCTGGAGCATCCTTCCTGTGACCGGAGGACAACTTCCTGCTGCGGCCTTCGCCGACTACGAGGGGTTGCTAATCGGGGCATCGAAAGTCTCCGAGAAGGAGCTCGCGAACGAAACCGGCAAGCTGCGCATCATCGCCCGCAATGGGGTCGGCTACGACGCCGTTGACACGAGCAGCCCTCACACAGCGCGGCATTCTTCTCACCAACACGCCGATCCCGGTCAGGAACGCCGTGGCGACAACGGCGATGGCCTTCATTCTTGCGCTTAGCCTTCGGCTTCCGATCAAGTCGCGGATTGCTAGAGAAGGCCGCTGGCGCGAACGCGGGAACTATCCGGGTCTCGCTCTCGCGGGGACGGACGCTCGGAAATCATCGGCCTCGGCGGGATTGGACGCGAGCTCGTTCGTCTCATGCAGCCCTTCGGGATGGTCGTCCTGGCCGCCGACCCGCATGTCGACGCCGCCTCCGCCGCTCAGGCCGGAGCGACGCTCTGCAGTCTCGAAGATCTTCTCGAACAATCCGACGTGGTCGTGGTCGCCTGCCTGCTCAACGAATCGACACGCCACTTGCTGAACGCCGAGCGGCTTCGGTCTGATGAAGCCAACCGCGTATCTGATCAACGTCGCCCGCGGACCGATCATCGATGAGCCGGCGCTTATCGAAGTCCTGAGGGAGGGACGAATAGCAGGGGCGGGTTTGGACGTTTTCGAGAAAGAGCCGCCGGATCCCGACAATCCGCTTCTGACGATGGAGACCGTGATCCCGACGGCCCATTGCTTGTGCTGGACCGACTCCTTCGTCGAGTCCGTCGCCCGCGACGCGATATCCGGGATCATCGCCACTCTGAATGGCCATTGGCCTGAGTACGTCGTGAATCCAGCCGCCAAGGCTCATGCGCGCGTCCAGAAATGGATCCGGTCGGTTTAATTGCAGCAACCTCGACGTCTGGAGTTCAGGCCCTAATCCACCGGGCCAGGCGCCGCGTCGCCTCTGCGATCTGTTCGGGATCGCGGGCAAAGCAAATTCGCAGATGGCCTTCGCCGCCTGGGCCGAACGCGCTCCCGGGCGCGGCGCCGACGCCGGCTTCGTCGATGAGCTTGAGCGCGAGTGCGCGACAGTCAGAGAAGCCGTCGATCGAGAAGAACAGATAAAACGCCGCCTCCGGTTTGAAGAAGCGGACGCGCCCGGTTGCAGCGAGGCCCTCACACAGAATGTCGCGCGAGCGGCGGCAGCGCTCGATTTGCCATGCGAGGAACGCTTCGCCTTGCTCGAGCGCCGCGGTCGCAGCGCGCTGAGTGAACACGGGAACGCCCGAGGTCGTGTACTGAACGAGGTTCTCAATCACATAGCCAAGCTCCGGCGGGGCCTCGAGCCAGCCGACACGAAAGCCAGTCATCGCCCAGTTCTTGGACAGAGGTCTGGACGAACAGGATCTTGTCGTCGGGAGCCATGACGTCGTGGAACGAAGGCGCGCGGACGCCGTCGTATGTCAGGCGTCCGTAAATCTCGTCGGCGATGATCCAAAGTCCATGCCGGC
This sequence comes from uncultured Alphaproteobacteria bacterium, assembly GCA_963762335.1. Taxonomy (GTDB): domain Bacteria; phylum Pseudomonadota; class Alphaproteobacteria; order Rhizobiales; family Beijerinckiaceae; genus Roseiarcus. Next base: position 34,363 of record CAVXKU010000005.1, read on the forward strand.
GCGCAATCGCGAGGGTCTCAACGATCTCCTCTCGCGTCGCGACGAAGCCGGTCGGATTGGCGGGCGTGTTGAAGAAGATGAGGCGGTTGCAGGCGTCACCGCCTTCTCGAGCTTAGCTGGATCGAGGCTCCAGCGGGTCCCTTTGTCGAGTTCGGACAGGGACAGCCCGCGCGCCAGAAATTTCCAACGCGCCGACGAAATTGGGCCAAGCGGGCGTCGGGATCAGCGCCTCGTCGCCTGGGCCAACGATGAGCCGGGTCGCAATCTCGATCGCGTGCATGCCGCCAATCGTCACAAAGAAATTCGCGGGCGAGAAAGGCGTGCCGCCGGGCGCTGCGCCATAGACCTGCGTCATGTAAGCGGCGATCGCCTCGCGCAGCTCCGGGACGCCGTTTTGCCAGGTGTAGAAGGTCTCGCCGCGGTCGAGTGAGGCCTTCGCCGCCTCGCTAATGAAAGGCGGGGTCGGCAGATCGCCCTCGCCAACCCACAAGGGAATGAGCCCTTGTCGCCCGCGGCCGTAATTGAACACTTCGATGATGCCGCTCGTCGCGACGTCGCGCATGACGGGGCGGATGAGATCGGGCCAATTGTTTCTGGCTGGGGACGAAGCAAGCGTTCATTTCGGCCTCATGGACCAGCGCCTGACCACGCGCAAGGGTAGGCTACGGCTCAGTCGTCGACCCCGAGCGCGAGATCTTCGAGTATGGGACAGTGAGGACGATCGTCCCCGTGGCACGCGGCGACCAACTCTCGAAGCGTGTTCGCCATCGCCTGCATCTCCGCGACGCGCGATTGAAGGTCGCCGATATGCGACTTCCGCGATGCGTCTGACCTCGCGACTTGAACGGCGGCGATCGCGCCACAGAGCTAAAAGCGCGCTGATCTCGGCAATCGAAAATCCGAGGCGGCGCGCCCGCCGAATGAACCTGAGTTCGTGGATGTCGCGCTCGCCGTAATCGCGGTAGTCGTTCGCGCGGCGCTCGGGAGGTCGCAACAGACCGATCGCCTCGTAATGGCGGATCATCTTGGCAGTCACTCCGCTCGATGCCGCCGCCGCGCCGATGTTCACTTTGAGAATCCGCTTGACCTTCCCATGATAGGAAGGTTTACGACTCCTCTTCATGGAACACAAGCATGATCATCCCAACGAACTCGGCCGGCGCCGAGGGCGAGCTCGTGAAGGATCCCGTTTGCGGAATGTCGGTTGATCCCGCAACGGCCAAGCACAAGGCCGAGCACGCGGGCGCGACCTACTATTTTTGCTGCGCCGGATGCCGCGGAAAGTTCGTCGCCGATCCATCGCAATTCCTGGCCGCGTCAGCTGATGCGCCAGCCGGCGCTGCGCACGGCCACACCCACCGCGCTAGCCCAGCGTCCTCGCCAAACCCTGAGCAGCAGTTGGGCGCGATCTACACCTGCCCAATGCATCCGCAAGTTCGTCAGGACCGCCCCGGCGCATGCCCCATCTGCGGCATGGCGCTGGAGCCCGAAATCGCGACGGAAGCGACCGGCCCCAACACCGAACTCATCGACATGACCCGGCGTTTCTGGATCGCGTTTGCACTTTCCGTTCCTGTCTTCGCGCTCGAAATGGGTGAACATCTCGCTGGCCTGCATCGGTTCCTGCCCGAAGGCGTTTCCAACTGGATTCAGTTGGCGCTCGCGACGCCGGTCGCGCTTTGGGCAGGCTGGCCGTTCTTCGAGCGCGGTTGGGCGTCGCTCATCACCCGCAATCTCAACATGTTCACGCTGATCGCCATGGGTGTCGGCGTCGCTTGGACATACAGCGTCGTAGCCACCGTTGCGCCGGGCCTCTTCCCGTCGGCATTCCGCGGCGACCACGGCGCAGTCGCGGTCTATTTTGAAGCGGCCGCGGTCATCACGACGCTGGTCTTGCTCGGGCAGGTGCTAGAACTCAGGGCGCGAGAACAGACCGGCGGCGCGATCCGCGCTCTGCTTGACCTTAAGCCAAAGACTGCGCGGCTCGTCCAGACGGATAGCGCGGATGAGGAAGTCGCCCTCGACTCCGTCAAAATCGGCGATCGGCTGCGCGTGCGCCCGGGGGAGAAGGTCCCGGTGGACGGCCAGATTATCGAAGGGCGAAGCGCGGTCGACGAATCTATGCTGACCGGAGAATCGATGCCCGTCGGCAAGGGCGTAGGCGACAAGGTGATCGGCGGCACGCTGAATGAACGCGGCGCCTTCGTGATGCGCGCGGACAAGATTGGGCGTGACACGATGCTCGCCCAGATCGTGCAGATGGTGGCGCAGGCGCAGCGAAGCCGCGCGCCCATCCAGCGCCTCGCGGATCAGGTTTCCGGCTGGTTCGTGCCGCTGGTCGTCGCTGTGGCAGTCGCCGCCTTCGCTGGCTGGGCGGTCTGGGGCCCCGAGCCGCGCCTGGCCTATGGTCTGCTGGCGGCAGTCTCGGTGTTGATCATCGCTTGTCCGTGCGCGCTCGGTCTAGCCACGCCGATGTCAATCATGGTCGGCGTAGGACGGGGCGCTCAGGCGGGCGTCTTGATCAGACATGCGGAAGCGCTCGAGCGGCTCGAAAAGGTCGACACGCTCGTCCTCGACAAAACCGGCACCCTGACGGAGGGAAAACCCAAGGTTGTGGCGATCAAGCCCACCCCGGGAATCGATGAAGAGACGCTATTGCGCCTCGCGGCCAGTCTTGAGCGCGGCAGCGAGCACCCACTGGCGGCAGCCATTGTGAGTGCTGCGGCGAAACGCAATCTCGCGCTCGCGAAGGTTGAGGGCTTCGAGAGCGTCTCAGGCAAAGGGGTGACTGGAATCATCGAGGGTCGCCAAGTCGCCCTTGGCAACCGCGCCATGATGCAGGCGGCCAGAATTGACGTCGGCGCCCTCGAAGGGCTCGCGGACGAATTGCGCCGCGACGGCTCGACCGCGATCTTCGTCGCGATGGATGGCAAGACCAGCGGCGCGATCGCCGTCGCCGACCCGATCAAGACGACCGCGGCCGAGGCGGTTCGCGCGCTCAAGGAAGCGGGCGTTCGCGTCGTGATGCTCACCGGCGATAATCGCGCGACCGCTGAGGCCGTCGGGCGGAGGCTTGGCATTGAGCAAATCGAGGCCGAAGTTCTGCCGCAGGACAAGGGCAAGACGGTCGAACGCTTGAGGAAGGAAGGTCGGGTCGTCGCCATGGCTGGCGACGGCGTGAACGACGCTCCGGCGCTTGCCGCTGCCGATGTCGGGATCGCGATGGGGGCAGGAACGGATGTCGCCATCGAAGCCGCGGGCGTCACATTGCTGAGTGGCGATCTCCGCGGAATCGTTGGGGCTCGTCGGTTGTCGCAAGCGACCATGCGCAACATCCGGCAGAACCTCATCTTCGCCTTCGTCTACAATGCTGCGGGCATCCCGATAGCGGCCGGAATCCTCTACCCAAGCCTCGGTCTCACGCTGTCTCCGGTGGTGGCCGCTGCGGCTATGGCGCTGTCTTCCTTCAGCGTCGTCGCCAACGCGCTTCGCTTGCGGAGGTTCCGGCTGCATCAGTCGGACGCCTAGATTCGGATCGGGCGGTCAGCGGAACTGTGGAGTTGGACGCAAGTTGATTGAGCATGTCGTCGTCCGCAGCCGGCCTTCGCCCGCCGCCGTTCTCTTCAGAAGGAGCGCATTATGAACAGATCCATGGTCTTCGCGGTCCTCGTCATGTCGGCGTTCCTGTCGTCGGCGCAAACTGTCGGCGCCGAGGACATGAAGGGCATGGCGATGAAGCCCGCGACGAGCCCCGCGGACCAGGCATTTGCGGCCTCGATGAAGTCCATGATGAACGGCATGCACGTGAAACCGACAGGCAAGCCGGACGAAGATTTCGTGCGCATGATGATTCCCCATCACCAAGGGGCGATCGATATGGCCAAGGTCGAGCTCCAATACGGAACCGACCCCGAATTGCGCCAGTTGGCGACCGACATCGTCGCCGCGCAAGACAAGGAGATCGCGCAGATGAAGGCTTGGCTGGAGAAAAACGACCGCTAGTCCGTCGACGCGGGGCTAGCGCCCGACCGCCGATGTTGCAAACCTCGTCGCTTACAGCGCTCGCGTCGTTCCGACTGAAGCGGGCGCCTCAAAAGGAATCGCTTCACAAATAATTGATAGTCCATTAATTGATATGCCATCTATTAGAGCCTCCATGCCGCTTCCCCCAAAAGACGCCCGCGCTCGGCTAGCGCCCCTTGTCGCCCATGTCGCACGCGAATGGCGCCGCGCGGTCGACGGGCGTTTGCAGGTTTATGGTTTGACAGAAGCAACCTGGCTCCCCCTGCTGCGGATCGCTCGGTCCGAGTCGCCGATGCGGCAAAATGAGCTGGCGGCTTCGCTGTCGCTCGATGGCTCCTCGGTCGTTCGTCTGCTCGATTCGCTCGAGGACGGGGGCCTCATTGAGCGAGGCGAGGACCACGCGGATAGGCGGGCGAAGAGCCTCGCACTGACGCCGCGCGGACGTAAGACGGTCGACCAGGTCGAGCGCGTCTCCCAGGACATTCGCGACGTCGTCCTTGGCGAAGTTTCGGACGAGGATTTGACGCGTTCGCTTCGGCTGCTCGAATCGGTCAGAGATCGCCTCTTGAGCCTCGCGGAGGCGCGATCTGAGACGACCGAACGCAAACGGTCGGCAAGCCGATGAACCTTCGTCGCGGCCGCTCGGCGCCGCTCTGGCTCTTGGGCTTGTTAACCTTCAGCGGGCCAGTGGGCATGCACATATTCGTGCCCGCGCTGCCGGCGGCGGCCAAGGATCTTCACGCGACGCCGGCCGCCACGGAGCTGACCATCAGTCTCTACATCTTGGGATTGGCCGTTGGTCAGTTGCTCTATGGTCCTGCGTCGGATCGCTTCGGCCGCCGTCCGGCGCTGCTCGTCGGCCTCTGCATATTCACGATCGCAAGCATCGCCGGGCTTTTCGCCTCCGACATCCATACGCTCGTGCTCGCGCGTTTTTTTCAGGCTCTAGGCGGATGTTCGGGGTTGGTGCTCGCGCGCGCCATCATTCGCGACACGTCGCTGCCTCATGAAGCCGCGCGGCGTTTGGCGCTCACGAATTTGCTGGTGACCGCAGGCCCGGCGGTCGCTCCGCTGATCGGCGGGGGACTCAGCGGCCTTTGGGGGTGGCGAGCGATCCTGATCGGGCTTGGCGCTTTGGGCGTCGCCAACTTCGTGCTGGCGTGGCGCATGCTGCCGGAGACGCGCCCGGAAGCGCTCTTCGTCAGCGCGTCGCGATATGCGCGCGACTATATCGGCTTGCTGCGCTCTCGTCAGTTTTTGGGTTACGCCGTCGGCGGCGCTTGCGCGACAACCTCCCTCTATGCGTTCATCGCTTGCGCGCCTTTCATTTTTGTCGATCGGTTGCATGCCCCGAGCGCCAGCGTGGGACTGTATCTCGCGCTCCTGGTCTCCGGGATCTGGCTCGGCAGTCTTCTCGCAAGCCAGTTGATCGCCCGCTTTTCCCTTACCCGATTCGTGGTCGTCGCCAACGCCATCAGCGTTGTGGCGGCGGCATCGTTCCTCGGCCTCTTGATCGCCGACCGGGCGACCCTGGTCGGAACCATCGCAACCATGTTTGTGTTCAGCGTCGGAGTTGGCGCCGCGGCGCCCGCCGCCCTTAGTCAAGGCCATCAGCGTGAATCCACGCGTCACTGGAACGGCTTCCGGACTTTACGGTTCGGTTCAGATGGCCGTCGCCGGGGTTCTGGTCATGCTCGCCAGTTGGGGCACAAACCCGGCGCTCGCCTCCGCCGCCGTGCTCCTGGCCGCAGGCGTCGTGGCGCAGGCGTCGTTCTGGCTGGCGCGAAACCGGGACGCAGCTGTCGCCTCGCCGGAAACCGAGGCAGCGTCAGAAGCGGCGACGTAGCGCGACGTTACGCGCCACGCCTCGCGAGCTGGTCGCGGATTTCAGTCAGAAGAACGACTTCCTGAGTGGGGGGCGCCGGCGCCGGCGGCTCTTTGGCGGCCTTCCGGGTCATCGTGTTGATCCCCTTGATGACAATGAACAGCGCGATCGCGATAATGAGGAAGTTGATCACCGCGCTGATGAAATCGCCGTAGGCGAAAACCCCGCCCTGCTTTCTCGCGTCGGCCAGGTTGGTCGCGGTCACCGCGCTCGAAAGCGGGACGTAATAGTTTGAGAAGTCGGCTTTTCCAGCCATGCCGATGATCGGCATGATGAGGTCGTTGACCAGAGAATCGACGACCTTGCTGAACGCCGCGCCGATGATGAAGCCGACGGCGAGGGTGAGCGCGTTGCCTTTGAGCGCAAATTCCTTGAATTCATTCCACATGAGCTGTTTTCCTCTCAAAGGCGGACCCCGGTTGCGCTGGGCCCATTCCACGTTCAGGTAAGCTAACCGAGCCGGCGTGAGAGATAAAGTCCGTTGGTCGAGGCGCAGGGCCTACCCGGATCGCGACGCCGCGCGGGTGGGGCGATCGCTGTCCTGCCCGGACGGGGCCTCAAAGATCATCGCCCAGAGCCGTCCCTCGCCCATGGCCAGGCTCAGATTCCTCAGACCGAAAAACGGAATCAGCGCGATGAACAGAATGGCGGTGATGCTGATCAGTCCTGTGAGACCGCCGCCGCCGATCACCGGCAGGCTGTCGACGACCGTCTTTCCGCGAAGCACTCCCTCAATCGTCTTTTCGACGACGTGAGCAACGAGGAAGAGGACAGTCAGGAGGAAAGTTTCATAAAGGATCGGATAGATGAGCGGTCGGGTGCGCAGCCATTTTCCCGGGTCAAATATCTCAAACAGCATCATGACTTTGGCGAATACGAGGGCGTTGATGAAGGCAAAGCCCTGCATGGCGAAATTGATCCCGTGCTCGCGCAGGACGACGCCTTGGTTGAGGACAAAAACTCCGAACAGAATCCAGAGATAGAGGAAGAGCACGAAGAATCTGCGAAACTCGTCCGCGGCTTTGGCTTTGAGGGACCGAGCGCCATGGGCATTCGCGCCGGTCGCGTCGACCTTGGCACTGCCCGTCAGGTCCTGCGTCATTGGATCACCTCATGACTCACGGTGGGTCGGCGCCGAGCGCCATCGACGCTAAGGCTGCTTACCCTTCTTCGACTTCGTCTTCTTGCCCTTTTCGCTTGCCGCTTTGGAAGCGGCGGCCGGACTGAGCTCATCGAGCCTCGTCTGCAAGAGCGCGGCGCGTGCTTCGGTCACACGCAAACCGCAATAGCCGTGGACGCTTTCCTTGGCGTAATCGCGACAAAGCTCGTCGCGCTGTCCAGCGAAGCTTTTCTGCTCGCGCACCAAGTCGGCGGCCTGAGGGCTATCCGCGGCGCGGTCCTCGATTGAGCGGAGGACTTTGCCCATGGCCTTTTCCGCTTCGGTCCGTTCCTTGACGATCTTGGCTGCGTCGCCGACCAGCGAGGCGCCGTCGGGACCCCAAAGGCCGCCGGGCGTGGTCTGGCAATCCGCAGCTTTGAATACGCAGGCCGTGATTTGCGCCGGGACAAGAACCGCGCCGTCCAGTACGTCGAACGCGACGGGGCAGGCCGGGACCTTGGCCTCGAAGCGCTCCAGGCCGTCGGGGCGGCCAACGTTTGTCGCCTCGATAGGCGTCTCGCCGACAATGTCGACGACGCAGCGTTGGGATGAATCGGTTACGCCTTCGCCGGCGAGTTGAAGCTTGTCGATCGTCAGCGACTTGTCGTCCCCGGAAATCTGAAGGAGCCCGGACTTGCCGTTGAGCAAAAGCGGCCGCCCGATGAGGCTCGCCACTCCCGCCGCAGCAACGGGCTTAGCTGGCTTAGGGGGGCCCGCGGAATGCGCTTTCTTTGGCTTGGGCGCGTCCGTTGCTTCCGCCGGCGCGGAAGGCGCGGCGCCTGGCAGCATCAACTGGGCGCTGGAGGGGGCATGCAACAGAGCCAAGCTGACGAGGCCGAAAAGCAAAGGAGCGAAGGGCCGATTCATCGATCGAAGTCTAAAGGCGCCTGCGAGAAAGGGAAAGGCGCGCAGTGGGTCGCTCAATGCGCGGGAACCTCGAAAAAACCACGGCTTCCGCGCCTTGCGCCACTAAAACGCCCCCCCTATATACGGCCCGACTAGCCGGTTAGAGCGCGAAATCAGCTGAATCGGCGGAAATCTGGTTAAACGATGGGGATCGGAAGACGTCAGCCGTCGGCTGCGAAGCGATCGGTAAAACGCTTCTCTTAGGCCTTGCCGCTTTGGGGCTCGGCGGTCCCGCAAGGAAACAGGGGTGAGTAAATGGCGAAAGTAATTGGCATCGACCTTGGCACAACCAATTCGTGCGTCGCTGTCATGGAGGGCTCGACGCCCAAGGTGATCGAGAATTCTGAAGGCGCTCGGACGACGCCTTCTATCGTTGCGTTTACCGACGACGGCGAACGTCTGGTGGGCCAGCCCGCCAAGCGCCAGGCGGTGACCAATCCTGAGCGCACCATCTTCGCCATCAAGCGATTGATAGGGCGGCAGTTCGACGATCCGATCAGCAAAAAGGACATGGCTCTTGTCCCCTACAAGATCGTGCGCGGTCCCAATGGTGACGCGTGGGTCAACGTCGACGGCAAGCAATATTCGCCCTCGCAGATTTCCGCCTTCATCCTGCAGAAGATGAAGGAAACGGCCGAGGCCCATCTTGGCGGTCCGGTCACTCAGGCGGTCATAACGGTTCCGGCCTATTTCAACGACGCCCAACGGCAGGCCACCAAGGACGCGGGCAAGATCGCTGGCCTTGAGGTTTTGCGCATCATCAACGAGCCGACCGCGGCGGCGCTCGCCTACGGCCTCGACAAGAAAAAGGCGGGCACGATTGCGGTCTACGACCTCGGCGGCGGCACGTTCGACGTGTCCGTGCTCGAGATCGGCGACGGCGTGTTCGAGGTGAAGTCGACGAACGGCGACACCTTCCTCGGCGGCGAAGACTTCGACATGCGTTTGGTCGAGTATCTGTCTGGCGAGTTCAAGAAAGAGCAGGGCATCGACCTGACCAAGGACAAGCTTGCCCTGCAGCGCCTGAAGGAAGCGGCTGAGAAGGCGAAGATCGAGTTGTCGTCTGCGACTCAGACCGAAATCAACCTCCCCTACATCACTGCAGACGCGACGGGGCCGAAGCATCTCGCCCTCAAACTGACGCGGGCGAAGTTCGAGGCGCTGGTCGACGATCTCATTCAGAAGACGGTCGAGCCGTGCAAGAAAGCGCTCAAGGACGCTGGCTTGTCGGCGGGCCAGATCGACGAGGTGGTTCTCGTCGGCGGCATGACGCGCATGCCCAAGGTGCAGGAAATCGTCAAGCAGTTCTTCGGCAAGGAGCCGCACAAGGGCGTCAACCCTGACGAGGTCGTCGCTATTGGCGCCGCCATTCAGGCCGGTGTGCTGCAGGGCGACGTCAAGGACGTGCTGCTGCTCGACGTCACGCCCCTCTCGCTCGGCATCGAGACGCTGGGCGGCGTGTTCACCCGGCTGATCGAGCGCAATACGACCATCCCGACCAAGAAGAGCCAGGTGTTCTCGACGGCCGAAGACAATCAGACGGCTGTTACGATCCGCGTCTTCCAGGGGGAGCGCGAGATGGCTGCTGACAACAAGGCGCTGGGCCAGTTCGATCTCGTTGGAATTCCATCCGCGCCGCGCGGTGTGCCGCAGATCGAGGTTACCTTCGACATCGACGCCAACGGCATTGTCAACGTGACCGCCAAGGACAAGGCGACCAACAAAGAGCAGCAGATCCGCATCCAGGCCTCGGGCGGCCTGAGCGAAGCCGACATCAACAAGATGGTGAAGGACGCGGAAGCTCATGCCGCCGAGGACAAGAAGCGGCGCGAGCTGGTCGACGCCAAGAACCAGGGTGAGTCGCTGGCGCATGATGCAGAGAAGGCGCTGAAGGAATATGGCGATAAGGTCGCTGAGTCCGATCGCAGCGCTATTGAGTCCGGGGTCGCTGCTTTGCGCACCGCCTTGCAGGGGGAAGACGTCGAGGTGATCAAGGCGCGCACCAATGACCTGATGCAGGCGCAAATGAAGCTTGGCGAGGCCATGTATAGGGCCCAGCAGGCAAGTGGCGCGCCGGGCGATGGCGGCGCTGAAGCCGGTGCAGAGGCTAAGGACGACGTCATCGACGCGGAGTTCCGGGAAGTCGACGACGACAAGAAGAAGTCCTGAACGAATGAACCGGCCGCGCCACGCGGCCGGTTAGACCTTTTAGGGGACGCCCTGAGGGCGGGCGGGAGATCGGGCTGACGTCGGGCTTGCGTTTGAGGACGCCGGCGTCCGCGCAAGATCGAGTCCTGCCCGCGAAGATGCGGCGTAGGAGTACTGAGTCATGGATAGGCTGCGGGCGCGCTGAACAATGGCCAAGCGCGATTTCTACGAGACGCTGGGCGTCGCGAAAACAGCTAGCGACACCGAGTTGAAGTCCGCCTTCCGCAAGGCCGCGATGCAATGCCATCCTGACAGGCACCCGGGTGACAAGCAGGCCGAGGCCCGGTTCAAGGAGCTGAACGAAGCCTATCAACATTTGTCGGACGCCCAGAAGCGCGCCGCTTACGACCGTTATGGTCACGCGGCCTTCGATCAGGGCGGCATGAACGACGGCTTTGCATCGTCAATGTCCGACATCTTTGATGATCTGTTCGGCGATATGATGGGTGGGCGGCGCGGGCGCCAGTCCTCGGGCCGCGAGCGCGGGGCAGACCTCCGTTATAACCTTGAGATCACGCTCGAAGAGGCGTTTCACGGCAAGACTTCGGCTATTCGTATGCCCACGTCTGTCGCTTGCGAAGCCTGCGCCGGCTCCGGCGCGCGCGCTGGTTCGAGGCCAGCGACCTGCAAGACCTGCGGCGGACACGGGCGCGTGCGCGCCCAGCAAGGCTTCTTCGCCATCGAGCGGACTTGCCCGTCCTGTCACGGCCGCGGACAGACCATTGAAAATCCTTGTGACAAATGCGCCGGTTCCGGCCGTGTGACCAGGGAACGCAACCTGTCGGTCAATGTCCCCGCCGGTGTCGAAGACGGCACGCGCATCCGGTTGACCGGAGAGGGCGAAGCGGGAATGCGAGGCGGGCCCGCAGGCGATTTGTACATCTTCCTAACCGTTAAGCCGCACGCGTTCTTCCAGCGCGATGGCGCCGACCTCTATTGCCGAGTGCCGATCTCGATGGTGCAGGCCGCGCTCGGCCATGAATTCAGTGTCCGGACGCTCGACGGAACCGAATCGAGGGTCAGCGTCCCAGAAGGCGCGCAGTCTGGTCGTCAGTTGAGGCTGCGCGGGAAGGGCATGCCGGTGCTGCGCTCACGCGATGCCGGCGACCTCTTCGTTCAGCTGAATGTCGAGAACTCCGCAAAGCTTGACGCGCCGGCAACGTGAACTCCTGACGGAGTTCGCCTCTGAATCCTCTAATACGACCCATCCGGAAAGCTCGGGCTTCTTCGCCAAGATGAAGGAATTCTTCGAGGGCCGGAGCTGACGTAGCCATGCCGGAGTTCGGTCTGCCCTTTGCCGGGCAGCGAGCGGCGCGATATAAACGCGGAGTGCCGCAAGAGGCTCACCGCTTGGAGCCGAAATGCACGGGCAAGCGCTTGATAAGACAGGTCGGCGGAAGCTCGCGGACAGCACGCGTTTTCTAAAGTCTCTCGTCGCGGCGCCACGACTGACAGGCGCTGTCGCGCCGTCCGGGCGTGCTCTTGCGCGTGCAATGGCGACAGCCACCGGCTTACCCTCACACGGCCTCATCGTCGAACTCGGGCCTGGCACTGGCCCTGTTACTCGATCGCTGATTGAGGTTGGCGTCATCCCCAATCGGCTCGTGCTGATCGAATACGACCCGGGATTCTGCCGACTTCTGAAGCAGCGTTTCGCGTCAGCTGCAGTCATCGAGGGGGACGCCTACGACCTTCCGCGCACGCTTGCGCCATTCTCAGGCCAACCGATCGCGGCGGTCGTCTCCAGTTTGCCGCTCCTAAACCAGCCGCAGCCGCTGCGGACAAAGCTGATCGGCGACGCCTTTGCGCTGATGGGGCCCACGGGAATCTTCGTCCAATTCACTTACGGTCTCCTTTCGCCAATTCCTCGCGAGGTCTGCGGCGAGCTTTATTCGGCGGCTCGCTCGCGCCCGATCCTGCTCAATCTGCCGCCGGCATTTGTTTGGACCTATCGTCTCAAGAGTGAAACCGCCGATGCCGCCAAAGGTCGCTGAGTTCGAGCCCGCTTGAGCCGCGCGAGCGGTTGATCGTCGCCCTCGACATGCCCGACGCTGACGAGGCGCGACGGCTGGTCAAACGGATCGGCGACAGCGCGGTCTTCTATAAGGTCGGCATGGAGCTCGCTTACGGCGGCGGCCTGCCGCTCGTTTCCGAATTGGCGGCGATGGGCAAACAGGTCTTTCTCGACCTCAAGCTGCACGACATTCCCAACACCGTCGAGCGGGCGACAGCGCAGGCCTCCAAAACGGGAGCGAGGTTTCTCACCGTCCACGCCTATCCGCAAACGATGCGCGCGGCGGTCGCCGGCGCCAAAGGGGCGGGCATGCAGATCCTGGCCGTCACGGTCCTGACCTCCTACGACGACGCCGATCTTTTCGACGCGGTCTATCGCTTCGGCGTGGTCGAGACAGTTCGACGGCGAGCTGAACAGGCGCTTCAGCTTGGCGTCGATGGTTTGGTGGCGAGCGCTGCTGAAGCGGCCCTAGTGCGCCAGACGGTCGGCGCGGAGCTTTGTCTTGTTACGCCCGGCATACGCCCTACGGGCGGATCGGTCGGCGACCAAAAGCGCGTGGCCACGCCTGCCGAGGCAATCCGCAACGGCGCGGATTACCTTGTGGTTGGCCGCCCGGTGACCCAGGCCCTTGATCCCCGCGCGGCTGCTGAAGCGGTTGTCGCGGAAATTAGCGCTGCTTTGACTTAATTGGCTTCCGGACTAGGTTCGTTCGCGGGCCGAGCGGCGCGACGGAGATCGACATGGCTCTAGTGGAGGGAGTTTGAAGGTGCCAAAGGGTTACTGGATGGTTCATGTCGATGTGCACGACCCCGAGGGCTACCAGAAGTACGTCAAGGCGAATGCGAAGGCATTCGCCAAGTACGGAGCGCGCTTCCTGGTCCGTGGTGGCAAATATGTCGTCACCCGCGGCAAGGCGCCGGCGCGCAATGTCGTGATTGAGTTTCGCGACTATGAGACCGCGGTCGCGTGCCACGATTCCGAGGAATATCGAGAAGCCACCAAGCTTCGCGACGCAGCCAGCAACGCGGATCTGGTGATCATCGAAGGTTACGACGGACCGCAGCCGGGCTAACGGCCGATCGAGGAATTGGAATGGCCGACTTAAGGCTGATCGTAAGCGGCGCCGCCGGTCGGATGGGACGCATGGTCGTCCGGACGATTCATGAGTTCGGACGGCTTCAAGCTCACCGGCGCGCTTGAACGTGAAGACTCGCCCTGGCTCGGCCAGGATCCAGCGCTGCTAGCGGGTTGTCCGGCAAAGGGCCTTCAGATCGTGGCCGACGCGCTGCCATTGCTGCTTGATGCCGACGCGATCATCGATTTCTCGTCACCTGCCGCGAGCGTCGCCCTTGCCGGGCTCGCCGCGCAGGCGCGCATCGCCGACGTGATCGGCACGACGGGCTTGAGCGACGAAGATCTCGACCAAATCGACGCGGCCGCCCGCCATGCGCCGATCGTGCGTTCCGGCAACATGAGCGTCGGGGTCAATGTTCTCGCGGCGCTGACGAGGCGGACCGCGTCAGCGCTAGGCGCAGATTTCGACATCGAGGTCGTCGAAATGCATCATCGCATGAAGGTCGACGCACCCTCGGGCACGGCGCTCCTGCTCGGCGAAGCGGCGGCTGAAGGCCGCGGCGTTTCTCTAAAAGACCATTCGGCGCGCGGCCGCGACGGCCTGACCGGCGCCCGGCGCGCTGGCGACATTGGGTTTGCGTCGCTACGTGGCGGCACGGTGATCGGCGATCACAGCGTCATTTTCGCGGGCGAGGGGGAGCGGGTGACCTTGAGCCACCTCGCCGAGGATCGCGCCCTTTTCGCTCGCGGCGCACTCAAAGCGGTCCTGTGGGCGAGGGCCCGTAAGCCTGGGCTTTATTCGATGGCCGACGTGCTCGGGCTGAGCGAGGACTGATCACCCGCTTGCCCAGCCGATCGCATCATTATTTGGGTGCGACAGTTTCCGTGCAGTGGAAATCGAGTTTCGCCGACTTTTCCGTCTTTCCCGCATGAACCTGAATGGCGAGCGGCATGCAGGTCGCGCCCTCCAGGAACACCGCTTTGTGCTCGATGCCGTCGGGACCGAAGATGAAGTTGGTGAACGCCCGATGGGTGGTGATCGGCTGACCGGAACGTCCGGTCTGCATCAAGTCGACAACTGCGGTCGCATATTTCGGCGAGGCGTTCTTGTCGCCTTCGAAGGTGAAGTCAATCAGCAGGCCGGTCGCGGTGTCGCCCGCCAAGCGCGCCTCCTTTGGGAGCGTCGACGAGGCTCTCACCGCCGCTCAGAAGATCGTCGGACAGCTTGCCTGCGTGCTCCAAAAACGCATAGGCCCTGACGTCGACGATCTTGAGTTGCGCCGCCTCTGCACCCCCGACAATCCCGAAGGACAGAAACGCCGACGCCGCAACGCCAAGCCTATGCATGATCCAGCCCCCTGAAGCACAACTCAAATAAAAAATCCCCGGCTCGCGCAGTGCGAGCCGGGGGAGAACTAGATCGTTAGATTGACGATCCTGTGTCAGTTGCTCCGCTGCGATCCTGTCAGCATCAGGAGGGCCTGGAACATGTTGATGAAATCGAGGTAGAGACGAAGAGCGCCGTGGATCGACTTCTTCTGGATCATCTCGAAGGTGTCGCCGCTAAAGTACATCTGCTTGATCGCCTGCGTATCCCAGGCGGTCAGGCCGGCGAAGATCACCACCGCAAGCAGCGAGATGCCGAACTGCAACCCGGTGCTGTGCAGGAACATGTTGAGGAGGCCCGCGGCGATCAAACCGATGACGCCCATCATCATGAACGAACCCATCGCCGACAGGCTACGCTGGGTCGTGTAGCCATAGAGGCTCAGGCTGGCGAACGCGGCCGAGGTTGCGAAGAACGCGCGCCCGATCGAAGCGCCGGTGTAGACCACCAGCAGCGCCGACATCGACAAGCCGATCAACGCCGCGAAGGCGATGAAGGCGTTGCGAGCGGTCGACACCGACATCGAATTGATGCGAGCGGAGAGCCAGAACACCAACGCCAGCGGCGAGAGCACGATCAGCCAGCGCAACGGCGAGGCGTAGATCGCATGACCGAAGTCGGTCAGCGCCAAGCGCCCGCTGCCCGTGTCCACCGTGCCGAGCGCGAAGGCGGCGTAAGCCACCAATCCGGTGACGCCGAGCCCGAGGGTCATGTAGTTATAGACGCCGATCATATAGGCCCGGAGGCCCTGATCGACGGCGACGCCGGACCGTGCGTATCCCGCGCCGGGGCGCGGGCTGGCGTAACGGTCATAGTTGGACATGAGAGAAACCTCATAAGAAGAGTGCGGCGCTCGCTAGAGATTTCCCGATTGAGCGCCCGACCCGCATAATATGGCCGCGCGGCTCCCCTCCGCAAGTGCGATCGATCCGGAATTGGCTTCCGTATTATTACTTATTGGTAAGCATTTTCACCAATGCCGAGGCCGTCTTGCGGGACAGACGAATCCGCCTCAACGCTGGCTAATGGCCGCCGCCTCCGCCCGCTCCCGCCGGGACTGGCGGGCGGCGCATCAACGCAGCCAAGCAGACGCAAGCCAGAAAGACGACGGTGAGAGCGAGAAACACATCCGAGATCGCCATCACCTCGGCCTGCTGCCGCACGATCAGGGCAAGCTGACGCGTCGCCGCGAGCTCGGCGTCCGACCCGCGCGCCGCCAGCGCCGCGGTCATGCTGGCCAGCGTATCCGTCGCAACCTGGCGTCCCCAGGTGACCGATTCCCGCAGCATCTCGAGATGCAGATCCATGCGCTTGTCGAGCAGCGTGTTGATGAGCGCAAGGCCGACGGCGCCGCCGAGGTTGCGCATCAGGTTGAACAGGCCGGATGCGTTCTTGATTTTATGCGGCGGCATGGTGCCGAGCGCCAGGTTGTTGATCGGCACCATCGACAGCATCAGCCCGACGCCGCGGAACACCTGCGGCCACAAAAGCTCCCAGAAGTCCCAGTCGACGGTGACATACGAGGCCTGAAAGGTCCCGACCGCGAACATGATGAAACCGGCCGCGATCATGAGACGCGGGTCCACCCGCGTCATCAGCCGCCCGGCGAGCGGCGCGGTGAGGAACATGCACAGGCCCGTCACGAACATCGTCTTGCCGATCATCAGCGACGAATAGCCGCGCACCACCGCCAGATAGACCGGGTAGATGTAGGTGAGGCCGTAGAGCCCGATGCCGAGCACGAAGGCGAACATCGAGCCGGTCCAGAAATTGCGGTCGCGGAAGGCGGTGAGGTCGACAATCGGC
The DNA here is from genome assembly GCA_963762335.1 of uncultured Alphaproteobacteria bacterium. Classification (GTDB taxonomy): domain Bacteria; phylum Pseudomonadota; class Alphaproteobacteria; order Rhizobiales; family Beijerinckiaceae; genus Roseiarcus. The sequence goes on from CAVXKU010000005.1 coordinate 50,825, forward strand.
TGCCGCGCTGTCGCCATGCGCCAGAAGAAGGCGACGCAACTGACCGCCGAGATGACGATCGCGATCGTCACCGGCGTGCTCTCGAACCAGTCCTTCGACGGCCCCTCTTCGAGCGCGTATTCCAGCGCTCCGAGGAAGCCGGCCATCGTGAGCGAGGCCGACATAGTCGAAGTGAGTGAGAAGCGAATAGTCCGGCTCGTCGAAATCGATCAGCATCCAGGCGGCGATGGTGACAATGATTCCGGGGCCAAGATTGACCAGGAACAGCCAGTGCCAGGAAAACCAGTCGGTGAGATAGCCGCCGACCGTGGGCCCGATCGTCGGCGCAAGCGTCGCCACGAGGCCAATGATCGGGGCGATGAACGGCTGCTTGTCGCGCGGAAAGATGGTGAACGCGGAGGCGAAAACAGTTGGGATCATGCCGCCGCCGATGAAGCCCTGCAGCGCCCGCCAGAGGATCATCTCCTCGATCGAGTTGGCGTTGGCGCACATGAAGCTCATGAGCGTGAAGCCGCCAGCCGAAATGGTGAAGATGACGCGCGTCGACACCACCCGCGACAGGAAGCCCGACAGCGGAATCATGATCACTTCGGCGACCAGGTAGCTGGTCTGAACCCAGGTGACTTCGTCGGACGAAGCGGAGAGCCCGGCCTGGATCTGCGAAAGGGACGCCGAGACGATCTGGATGTCCAGGATCGCCATGAACATCCCGAACACCATGAAGATGAACGCCGCGACCCGCTTGAGCGAGAAATCGCGCTGCGCGACCGCCGCTGGCGCGACGATGAGATCGGTAGCCGGCGACGCCCCGCCTGGCCGTATCGCGGGGGCCGCGCTGGTCACGGCTTCAAGCTTCGAGTCGCGAAGGCTTCGAGACCCAGCGCCCCGAGCAGCGTCGGCTCCGGCGTGGCGGGATCGCGGGTATGGATCGTCGCGACGACCGAGAGGCCGGACCGGAGCGGGACCTTTTTCAGCACGTCCTCGGGGAACGTAATGCGCACCGCGACCCGCTGGACGACCTTGGTGAAGTTGCCGGTCGCGTTGTCTGGCGGCAGCAGCGAGAACTGCGAACCGGAAGCCGGGGAAACCGACGACACCACGCCCTCGACCACCTTGCCGTCGAGCGCGTCGACGGAGACATCGACCTTCTGTCCCGGCTTGACGTTCGCGAGCTGGGTTTCCTTGAAATTGGCGTCGACGTAAGAAGCGTCGAGCGGCACCAGCGCCATCAGCCGGGTTCCCGGCTGAACCAGGTTTCCGACCTGAGCCGCCTTGTTGCCAACGGTTCCGTCGAAGGGCGCGAGCACGCGGGTGAAGGAAAGATTGCGCTCCGTCATGGCCTGAGCGGTCACAAGCTCGTTGCGCTGGCGCGCGGCCTCGTCCTTCTGCGCCTTGAGCACATCAAGATTGGCCTTTGCGCCATCGAGCGCCGCGGCGGCCGACGCCTGGCTCGCCTTGGCGGCGGCCTGGCCGGCGATGGTGCGGTCGCGGTCGGCGGTCGCCTGCTCAAGGCGTTGCTGCGAGCCGAAATTGGTCTGCGCGAGCTTGAACGAGCGGTCATATTCCAGGGCCGCCCGCTCGACGTCAGCCGCAGAGCTCTTGACCTGCGCCGCCGCCGAATTGACCTGAGCCCCGGCCTGCGCGATGATCGCGCCCTGGGCCTCGATCTGGCGGGCGAAGCGGGCGATGGTCGCGTCCTGAGTGCCGATGCGCGCACGGGCCGCGTCGACTGCGTTCTGATAGTCGCCATCGTCGATCGCAGCGAGCAGGTCGCCCTTGTGGACGATCTGGTTGTCCACCACCGGAACGGCGGTCAGGTGGCCCATCGCCTTGGCGGCGATGATCGCAGTGTCGGCGCCGACATAGGCGTCGTCGGTCGAGACCAGGAACCGCCCGGTGACGAAATAGTCGTAAGCCGTTTTGCCGCCGTAGCCGACCGCGGCGAGGATCAGAACGGGCATGATGAACTCGGCGCAAGCCGGAACGCTTGGCCGGAGCAGGCTTAGCCGGCAGGCCAGCGGCTGGCGGATGCGCCAGAGCGCCGGACGATCCATCGGCAGGAGGAGAGGGGAGGCTGGCAGGAGAAGCGGCCGTCAATTCCATAGACGGGATTGCGGCCGGTGTTTCAGCGCCCGGCCGTGTCACCTGGACGTCATCGGTCATTTCAAAAGCCTGTGATAACAAACTCTTGACCGAACGGTTCGGTCATTTCTCGTTGACTTAACGGAAACCGAGGAGTATTGCAACAAAAATCGAACCGAACGGTTCGGTCAGCGATGATCGCGGTCGAAGGGTTTGTCTATGGAATCGGAGGCGCTGGAGCGGGAAACAGCTGCGGCCAATGACGGCAGCGCGAAACGGCGCCAGATCATGGACGGGGCGCGGCAGGTGTTCTTGAGCGCCAGCTTCGACGGGGCGAGCATGAACGACATCGCGCGCGCCGCAGGGGTCTCCAAGGGCACGCTCTACGCTTATTTCAACTCAAAGGAAGAGTTGTTCGAGGCGATCATTCGCGCCGAAAAGGCCCAAGCGGCGGAGCGGCTCTGTGCCTTCCGGCGCGAGGGCGATGCGCGCGAGATGCTGAGGGACTTTGGCGTCCGCCTGATGCATCGGTTGTGCGAGCCCGAAACCCTCGCGCTCGCCCGGATCGTCATCGCCGCGGCGGAAAAATTTCCCAATGTCGGCCGCGCCTTCTACGAGGCCGGCCCGCTCTTTGGCGCGACCCGGCTCGCCGCGGAACTCGAAAATTTGGAAAAGTCAGGGGTGCTGAAGGTTCCCGACCCGGAGCGCGCCGCTTGGCAGTTCCTCGACCTCTGCCAGAGCTACGTGTTCAAGCGCCTGATATTCGGCGTCGTCGACTCGGTCAGCCGCGAAGACATCGAAGCTTCGGTCGAGGCGGGGGTCGACGTGTTTCTCAAGGCGTATGGCGTCTAGAGCGCGGGGAAAAGGCGTTCTCCGAACGGATCGCGGGAGCAGCAGGCGAGGTCGGCAATTTCTTGCAAAATTGCAGAAATGGTGCTAGATGTATTTCTTGTCGTCAGAATTTGAATCCCACGTATTAGAGGTGGAAAGAAGATCGTCGCGGACGGGGATCAAGAAGGCTAGGGGCAAATTTTTTATTTGAATCGGCCGTAACCCATTGAAAAGTCCAGATTTCGGAAAATAAACGCTAGTAAACGCCAGCGATTTTACTAGCGTTTACTAGCGTATACTAGCGTTTACGCGCGCTTATCGGGAGGTGTTCGGCAGCTCCGCTGACCTCGCTGCCGGGCTGGAGCGGGACAGCGGTCGACGGGATCAGCGCGGCGCAAGCGTCACTTCGCCTTCTCGTCGATGGCGAGCGGATGGATCATGTCCTCAGGCCGGACCCACTCGTCGAACTGCTCGCCCGTGACGAAGCCGAGCGAGAGCGCCGCGTCCCTGAGGCTCGAGTCCTCGCGATGGGCCTTGATCGCGATCTGCGCCGATTTTTCATAGCCGATATGCGGGTTGAGCGCCGTCACCAGCATGAGCGAATTGTCGAGATGCTCCTTGATGCGCTTCTCGTTCGGCTCGATGCCGGAGGCGCAATTTTGGTCGAACGAGATGCACCCTTCGGTCAAAAGCTGCACCGACTCGAGCACATTGTGCAGGATGACCGGCTTGAACACGTTGAGCTGAAAGTGACCGTGCGCCCCGGCCATGCCGACGGATACGTCGTTGCCGAACACCTGCACGGCGACCATCGTCAAGGCTTCGGATTGGGTGGGGTTGATCTTACCCGGCATGATCGAGGAGCCGGGCTCGTTCTCCGGTATCCTCAGTTCGCCGATGCCCGCTCGCGGCCCGCTGACATAGAGGCGGATGTCGTTGGCGATTTTCATGCAGGCGCCGGCCAGCGTGCGCAGCGCGGAGCTCGCGTTGACCATGGCGTCGTCGGCTGACAAGGCCGCGAATTTGTTGGGCGCCGAGGTGAAGGGCTCGCCCGTCTCCGAGGCCAGAATGCGCGCGACGGTCTCGCCGAAACGCGGGTCCGCGTTGAGGCCGGTGCCGACCGCCGTTCCGCCAATTGCGAGCGGCATCAGCCCTTGGCAGGCCCGCTCGACGCCTGCGATCGCCTGGTCGAGCTGCGCCGCCCAACCTGAGATGACCTGCCCAAGGGTGAGCGGCGTCGCGTCCTGGAGATGCGTCCGACCGACCATCACAATATGGGAAAAGGCCTTCGACTTGGCGTTCAGCGTGTCGCGCAACTGAGAGACCGCCGGCAGCAGCGCCTCCGTGATCCGCATGACGGTCGCGATATGCATGACGGTCGGGAACACGTCGTTCGACGACTGACTGTGATTGACGTCGTCGTTCGGATGGATCGGCTTCTTCGACCCGATCACGCCGCCGGCCATCTGAATCGCCCGGTTGGCGATCACCTCGTTGGCGTTCATGTTGGACTGGGTGCCCGACCCGGTCTGAAACACGACCAGCGGAAACTCGTCGTCGAGCTTGCCGTCGATGACGTCCTGCGACGCCCGGACAATGAGATCGGTCTTTTCCTTCGACAATTGTCCGAGCTCGAGATTCGCCAGCGCCGCGCATTTCTTGAGCAAGCCAAAGGCGCGGATCACCGGTCGCCCCCAGCGATGCCGCTCGACCCCGATGACGAAATTGAGCCGCGAGCGCTCGGTCTGCGCGCCCCAGAGATGCTCTGCAGGCACCTGCACCTCGCCAAGCGCGTCTTTCTCAATCCGCCAGGTTTCGTTATTCGCCGATGCGCCCGTCATGATGTCCCTTCTCCGGAGGAGAGCATTTGCGAGGATGGGCCGACAAAAGCAAGGCTCTGACGCTCTTGCTCCAAGGGCCCTCCTTCTCTATAAGCCGGCGCTTCGCGCTGAATCCGACACCCCTGGAGGCAGGGCGCGACTTTATAAAGGACATCATCATGGCAGCGATCAAGCAACTCGCGGCCGTGACGCGTAGCGGGACAGGCAAGGGGGCCGCCCGCTCCGTTCGTCGCGAAGGCCGCGTACCAGCCGTCATCTATGGCGGCGGTTTGAAACCCGAGCCGGTCTCGGTGGATTTCAAGGACGTCAACAAGTTCATCTATTCCGGCCACTTCCTGACTTCGATCTTCGAACTCGAAATCGAAGGTCGCAAGGAGCGGGTTCTGCCGCGCGACTATCAGCTCGACGTCGTCAACGACCGGCCGGTTCATGTCGATTTTCTGCGGCTTGCGCCGGGATCTCGCGTGCGCATCGGCGTGCCCGTGCACGTGATCAATCGCGAAGCATCCCCGGGCGTGAAAAAGGGCGGCGCGGTCAACCTCGTGCTGCACACGGTCGAGGTGATGGCCCCTGCCGACGACATCCCGGAATCGATCACCATCGACCTCGCGGGCATGGATTTTCACGACTCCGTGCACGTGTCGTCGATCAAGATGCCCGAGGGCTGCCGGCCGGTCAGCGCCAAGGCTGACCTGACGGTGGTGACGATTGTCCCGCCGACGGTGATGGCCGAAGAGGCTCCTGCTGCTGGCGCCGCTGCGCCTGCAGCAGCCGGCGCAGCCGCTCCTGCTGCTGGCGCCGCCGCCAAGGCCGACGCCGCCAAGGGCGCCGCTCCGGCGAAGGGCGCGGCCGCTCCCGCCGCGGCCAAGCCGGCCGCCAAGAAGTAAGCCTAGCGATCGAAGCTCCGCCCGGGATCCCCGGCGCGGAAGCTTCGACCGCGCTGGACGAGAGCGGCTCGCGCTAGCGAAGCCAATCGTCACGCGGATCGATCGGGGACCTCCATGCTGGTCATCGCGGGGCTCGGCAATCCGGGCGAGCGATACGCGCGCAACCGGCACAACATCGGTTTCATGGCGATTGACGCCATCGCCGCAAGCCGCCGGTTCGGCCCGTTTCGCGCCCGCCATCAAGCGCTCACGGCTGACGGACTGATCGGCGATGAGCGGGTGACCCTGCTTAAGCCTCAGACCTACATGAACGAATCCGGGCGCAGCGTCGGCGAAGCTTTGCGCTATGCGAAGCTCGACCTTGGCGCCCTCGTCGTGATCCACGACGAACTCGATCTCGCGCCGGCCAAGGTGAGGCTGAAGGTCGGCGGCGGCGACGCCGGCCACAATGGGCTGCGCTCGATCACCGCCCATGTCGGCCCAGGCTACAAGCGGGTCCGGGTCGGCATCGGCCATCCCGGCGACAAGGCGCTGGTGCACAATTATGTCCTGAACGATTTCGCTAAATCGGAGGCTGGCTGGGTCGAGGCGGTCTGCCGCGCCATCGCCGACGGCGCGCCTCTTCTGGCGGCAGGCCAGGACGCCAGCTTCCAGAACAAGACCCATCTCGCCATCGAGGCGGCGGGCTTCGGCGAGAAGTCCAGCGCCTGATCGAGACCGCGACCCAGCCGCCCAAAGGCGTCGGCACAACTTAAGAGCGAGTCGGATTCAAGTAAAATGCAAATAAATTCAAGCAGATGAAAGCAAAAAAGCTTGAATTTGCTTGCGCTTATTTTTCGGAATCGGGCTTTTTCAATGAGTTATGGCCGATTTCAAATAAAAAATTTCTGTTTTCGCGTCCAGGTTGTGAAGGCCTATCGTACGCCGCCCCCAACCGTCCGCGCCCCTTCCGCCAAGGCGTTGCGTGCTGATCTGACCGAATGAAAACAATAACACGATTTCCTGATTCACGCAAACATTTGCTGCCAGCGACGTGGGGCTTTTAGCCGCTCGATCTACGCGCCTTGCCGCGATTGTTGCTGCGAATTCGCGCCCCGGCGAACATCTTTGCTACGTCGGCAACCTTTAGCCAGACCGCGCGACCCTCGTGGTCGCCACGTGTCGAGCAATAATTTGCCTTCTCCCGCGCCAATAGGGGCGCTCGATCACCGAACCGGTGCTTAAGCACCTTCGCGTGGATCTCGATGGCTTGATTGAGAGTGACGTTCAATGTTGCAGGCCCCGTCGCATAACCGTCACGTAGCGTCAGCCGACCATCTGCGCCAATCAATTTGGCGCGAGTTGTGGCGCCGTCGCGCCTCAACTCAGGGTTCTTTGGGCCTTCGTCTTGCTCACCGCCGACCGCTACCATATGGGACGCGCGCAAAGCCTCTACGGAAAATCTGGCGCCGTGACGCCGTCGTCGCGCGTCCAGGGATGCAGCAACATGTGGACCGAGTAGGTCGGATTGGCGTAGATCGCATTCCCCAACCGCTGCATCGCGGCCGCCTTGGGCACACCCCCATGCTTGCCTACGAGCGAGAACGCGATCTCAAGCGCAATGATGTCGATCGGCTCGTGCGGGTCTGGATAATTCCTCAGATTATCGACGTCCGGCGAGGAATGGATGACGTACAGCCATTCGGCGATATAGGCGGTCGCCTCGTCATCAAGGCTCCACACCCACACGCCGTTCAATCGGGCGTCCTGAACCGCGTGAGTCGCCTCGTGCACAATCGTCCGTCGTCTCGACACCTTGTGCAGATTGCGATGCGGACGAATGATCATCGTCTCGCTGTTGCTTTTGTATACGGCTTCGACGTCGTCTGCGAGCTTGTGCTCATCGTCGTCGGCCTCAAAGAGGTTGATCCGCGAGTTGGCCAGCGCAAGAACCACGGCGCGATAGGCCTTGCCCGTGACGTGCAGCCTTCCCCAACGGAAATTGATGCGCTGACATTCGGGTGAGAGCAGCACGTTCGCCACCTTCGCCACGAGGTCGGGATCGTTGATGTGGTCGTCGTCGGCCATCGCGATCCTCCTTACGTCAAGGGCGCCCAGACCGGGCGGAAAGCCTCTCCCGCTTGTCCGATGGCATGACCGGGATTGCTCTCAATTCGCTCCGCAGGGAGCCCGTTCGGGTCCGTGAGGCCAGAGACACCAGACTCTTCCTGACAACTCTAAACGACTACCAATGCGACAGGAACTCGACCGAGGCTGTGACGCCGCTCACATGCCGGTCGCAACGTCAAACACCGCGTGTCCATTGTGTCAGCCATGACCGCGCGAAGGCGCAGGCGTTGAAGCCTTTACTCGGGGACCCCGGCCTTGCGCATGCCTTCGAGAATGGGCTCAAGCTGGGCCAGAAACGTCGGATCGTCGCTCCTCTCGGTCCGAGCGCGCGCGCGGGCGATGGAAAAAGCGGGATTAAGAGCGAGACCCGTCTTGACCGCGGAACGCGCCTCGTCCAGTCGATTGAGCCACGCAAGCGCGGCGGCCAGGTTAAAATGGGCTAGCGGATAATTTCGGTTGGCCTCGATCGCCCGCCGAAACCAAGCGACCGCTTGCTCGTAACGTGCCGAGGTGGAGTTTCGCCAGGCCCGCGAAAGTCATCCAGATGTAAGAAATTGTATCTCGCGGACTGAGACGAAGGGCCTCGGCAATGTGAGCCTCCGTTTCTTCGGCGCGACCGACGAAGATTTGACCAAGCCCAACGAAGGCATGGGCGTTGGCGAGGTTTCGGTCGAGCGCCAGTGCGTGTTGACATTCGTCGATACCCTCCGCGGCGCGCTTGGTCAGAATATCGACAAATCCCAACACCATGTGACCAAGCGCGTGGTCCGGGACGGCCGACAGGGCTCTGGTCAGCTTCGCTTCGGCGGACGCGAAAGCCGCGATGGGATCGGTCACAAAGGAATTCGCGCCGTCTGTCACATCCGCGCGCGCCCGATCCAACGAGCGCCTCGACGTTTTCGGGATCGGCGGTGAGGGCGCGATCGAAAAAGTCACGCGCCTGCGCCACATTATCCGGCGTCCGACTTCGGTTAAAACAAGCCAAGCCTTGAAAATAGAGGTCCATCGAGTTCCGGATTTGGAGACTGTTCGGCGCGGCGCGCCTCGGCGGCGATGAGCTGGGCGTTCAACGCGCCGGCCAGGCGCGCGACGATTTCGTCCTGCATGTCGAACAGATCGGCGAGCGGCTTGTCGAACCGTTCTGCCCACAGGTGATTGCCCATCTGCGCGTCAATAAGTTGCACGTTGACCCGCATGCGGTCCGCACCGCGCTGGACGCTGCCCTCAAGGGCATAGCGGACATTCAACTCGCTCCCAATCGTCTTTACGTCGAACGGCTTGCCTTTGTAGCTGAACGCCGTGTTGCGGGCGACCACGTAAGCGCCGCGAATGCGTGAGAGGTCGGTGGTGAGGCTCTCTGTGACCCCGTCGACGAAATGCTCATGGCTAGGGTCGCCGCCATTATTTGAGAACGGCAAGACCACCATCGACAGTCGTGGCGGGCCGGATTTTTCGGGCGCTAGGAATGGCGCGGGCTTCGCGAGAGCGGGGATGCCGACTTGCAGCGAGTAGACCCGGATCGGCTCGGCGATGTTCTTGAGCTCTTTCGGACCGAGATCGCTGACCTTGAGATCGAGCCGCCCCTTCACCTGGCGGTAGGCGTCCTCGGACAGGCAGATCGCGCCCGGCTCGCAAACGCCCTCCAGCCGCGCGGCGATATTGACGCCATCGCCCATCAGATCGCCGTCGCTCTCCTCGACCACGTCGCCCAAATGAATGCCGATGCGAAATTGGATGCGCTTGTCGATCGCGACGCCCGCATTGCGTTCGATCATGGCGTGCTGCACTTCGAGCGCGCAGCGCACCGCGTCGACGACGCTGCGAAACTCGATGACGCTGCCGTCGCCGGTGCGCTTGACGATGCGGCCATGGTGAACGGAGATCGTGGGATCGATCAGATCGCTGCGTAGCGCGCGCAGCCGCGCCAGAGTTCGATCCTCGTCCGCTCCGGCGAGCCGGCTATAGCCAACAATATCCGAAACCAGAATCGCCGCAATCTTCCGGGTCTCGCTCATGGCGCGCCCTCACCCGCCATGGAGATAGCACAGGAAGAGCTTGAGCCGCGCGCCTATCTATCGATGCAGCTCAACTGATCGGTGTTGACCCTGAGAAAGTCGGCGGGCGACCGCGGCTGGAGGCGCCGTGTCTGGAGCTCAGGCCGCGTGGGCCGGAACTCGCTGGCGACGGCGCATACGCCGACGGCGCCGGTCGGGCGCCTCGGGGACCGGCTCGGGATCAAGCGCCGCCAGAGTGTCCATCACCCGTTCAGGCGGGAAGATGACGATCACTTCGGTTCCGATTCGCAGAGTGGAGTTGAGACGGAACTCCCCGCCGTGCAATTCGACCAGTCCCTTGACGATCGGCAGCCCGAGGCCCGTCCCTTCTTCCGCATTCTTCTGCGCCAGCGCGCCGCGACCGAACGACGAGAGCACGACCGGGATCTCCTCGGGCGGAATGCCGGGGCCGGTGTCGCGAATGGACAGATATTGCCCCCCGCTCCGGGTCCAGCCGACCTTGATCGTGATCGAGCCGCCCTGCGGCGTGAACTTGATGGCGTTGGTGAGCAGGTTGAGAGTGACCTGCCGCACCGCGCGCTCGTCCGCCCAGATGCGCGGCAATCCGTCTTCCATCGCTTCGGTGATGACGAGATGGCGCCGCTCGATGCGCAACCATAAGAGACGAAGACATTCCTCAACCACTGCGGTGAGCGAAACCGGCTCCTCCTTCAGCTCGTACCGCCCCGCTTCGACCCTCGACAGGTCGAGAATTTCGTTGATCAGCATGAGCAGATGCTGGCCGCTCGCGTGAATGTCGTTGGAATATTCCTTGTAGGCCGGCAGCGCGTGCGGGCCGAACAATTCGCCTTTCATCACTTCGGAGAACCCGAGGATGGCGTTGAGCGGCGTGCGCAGCTCATGACTCATCGTCGCCAGAAAGCGTGACTTCGCCAGATTGGCGCCCTCGGCGCGCCGGCGCGCTTCGTCCGAATTGAGTTTGGCCTGCTCGAGCTCGGCGATCAGCGAGTCCTTTTCCGCCTGGAACGACATATTGTCGGAGGCTGCGGCATACAGGCGCCGGGCGACGATCAGGAAATAGCCGATGATTCCGATCGACAAGGCCGCCGCGGGCAGCGCCGCCCCGTAGAGACGCGGGGCGTAGACAAGGATCACGCCAACAATCATCGGCGCCATGCCGGCGACGAACGCGCCGGGGATGGACGCCGTCAAAAGCGACATCACAGTCGCCACCAGCAGCATCATGATCATGGCGAACGGCTGGGCGTTCGGGTCGCGCGATTGAAGCAGGGCGACGATGAGATAGGCCCAGGCCGAGCCGCTGAGCCCGGTCGAAAGGACAAACTTGCGCCGCCAGACGCCAGCTGTCTTTTCCTGGTCGCCGCTGTCGAGAAAGGCGATCGGCAGAGAATAGCCGGTGGCGATCGCGCAGACGATGAACGTGACCCAGGTTACCAGCGGGCCGACGTCGAGCCAGGCCAGCGCGGTCGCGCAGACGCCAAGCGCGATCACCCCGAGCATGGGCGTGGCGCTGCGGTTGATCTCCGCGAACAGGCGCACCATCGCGCTCGAATGGCTTGGAATGGCGTCAGGTTCGGAGAGCGACCGCCGCGTCTCCCGGAGCTGGATGGTCATCTTGCGGCGGCGCGCGGCGGCCTCGGCGTCGGTCCGACTGCCGCTTCCGCTCTCGCCCAGATCCGCACCGACGTCCCGCATACTCGCCTGACACGCACGCACTTACTCGCGTCAATCATGCGGCTGAAATGATTAACGAGCCGCTGACGCGTTGGTTCGGAGTTGAGAGACTGTTGAGGTTAATTTGATTAACGTCGTTAAGAGAGGCGGGTCAGCATGAAGCTTTACAACTCCAATCTGGCGCCAAGCCCGCGCCGCGTGCGCATCTTCCTCGCTGAAAAGGGCGTCTCGATCCCGCGCGTCGAGGTCGATCTTGGCAAGCTCGAGCACAAGACGGCGGAATTCGCGGGCCTCAATCCCTTCCAGACCATTCCGATCCTGGAACTCGACGACGGGACGAGGATCGCCGAGACGATCGCGATCTGCCGTTATATCGAGGCGCTTTGGCCGGAGCCGAATCTGTTCGGGTTAACGCCGGTCGAGCAGGCGATGATCGAAATGTGGCAGCGCCAGCTCGAATGGCGCCTGTTGCTGCCGATCGCGCAGGTGTTGCGGCACAGCCATCCGCATATGGCGGAAATGGAGAACCCGCAGGTTCCGGACTGGGCGGCGGCCAATCGGCCGAGGGCGCTGAAAGCAATGGCGATTGTCGATGAGGCGCTGCGCGACCGGCCGTTCATCGCGGGCGACCGGTTCACCGTCGCCGATATCACGGGCCTCGTGGCGCTCGATTTCGCGAGGTCCGCGCGCATCGCGATCCCGCCCGAGCTTGTTCATCTCAACCGCTGGCGCGAGACGCTTGAAGGCGAGGCCAAGCGCCGCGGCGTGAATAAGCGCCGCGGCGTAAGGCGCCGGCCTTCAGAAGAAGGCCAGCGCCTCGCGTTCGCTTACTGTGCTTAGTTGCAGACGCGCACGCCGCCGCGCCACCAGCAGTGACGGCCGTAGCTAGGGTGAGCATATGGGTGGACATAAGCGGGCCGGGGGGCGCATAGCCCATCGGGTGGCAGTGGCCGTACGGTCCACGCGTGAAGCCCGGGCCACACCCGTAAGCAACGAGCGTGACGCCGGCGGCCCGTTTCATCAGCCGGCGCGAACGGCATCGCCTGAGACGGGGCCGCGGCCGACAGGCCGAGGAGAGCAAAGGCAGACGCAATCAGTATTCTTCGCATGAGTTCGCCTTTCGATTTGCGATGCAGGCAGCCCTAACGACGCGTCGTTGAATGCCGGCTGAATGATTTGTGGCTGCGCCGCCTCATTGGTTAACGAATGGACTGACGCCTATCCGCGGACCCGGCGGAAAGCGCGGCCAAATCGCGAACAAAGTCTCGACAGGTCAGGATAAACCTGCGAGTTCGGCGCGATGGCGAAGTTTCGTTCTTCTTATGTCTGCCAGAATTGCGGCGCCATCACCCAGCGCTGGCAGGGCAAGTGCGAATCGTGCGGCGAGTGGAATACGATCATCGAGGAAGGCGCCGCGCTTGGCGTCGGCGGAGGCGGCGCGGCGGCGCGCAGGGGCGCGGCGGGCCGGCCGTTTCCGCTCGAAGACCTGTCGGGCGAGACCAAGCCTGCGCCTCGTCTGGTGACGGGCGTCGCCGAACTCGACCGGGTGGCCGGCGGCGGGTTCGTGCCCGGTTCGGCCACGCTGATCGGCGGCGAGCCAGGCATCGGCAAATCGACCCTGCTGATCCAGGCCTGCGCCGCGGTGGCGCGTTCGGGCGGCCGCGTCGTCTACGTCTCGGGTGAGGAATTGACCGCCCAGGTCCGTCTGCGCGCGGCCCGGCTCGGGCTCGCGGACGCGCCGGTGCAGCTCGCGGCGCAGACGTTCGTCGAGGATATCGTGGCGACGCTCGGCTCCGGCGATACGCCGACCTTCGTGGTCATCGATTCCATTCAGACCATGTGGAGCGACGCGATCGAATCGGCGCCGGGAACCGTCAGCCAGGTGCGCGGCTCGGCGCAGGCGCTGATCCGCTTCGCCAAGGCCAGCAATGCGGCTTTGCTGCTGGTCGGACACGTGACCAAGGACGGCCAGATCGCTGGCCCCCGCGTCGTCGAGCACATGGTCGACGCGGTCTTTTCGTTCGAGGGCGACAGCGCGCACGCCTTTCGCCTGCTGCGGGCGGCCAAGAACCGCTTCGGCGCGACCGACGAAGTGGGCGTGTTCGAAATGACCGGCGGCGGCCTCGCCGAGGTGCCGAACCCTTCGGCTTTGTTCCTGGCGGACCGCGACGGCGCCGCCAATCCGGGCGCTGCGGTCTTCGCCGGCGTCGAAGGGGCGCGGCCGCTTCTGGTCGAGATCCAGGCCCTGGTCGCGCCGACGACGTTCGGCACGCCGCGCCGCGCGGTCGTCGGCTGGGAGCCGAGCCGACTGGCCATGGTGCTGGCGGTGCTCGAGGCCCATGGGGGCATGAAGCTCGGGCAATATGACGTCTATCTCAACGTCGCGGGCGGTCTGAGGATCATGGAGCCCGCGGCCGATCTCGCCGCGGCGGCGGCGCTCATTTCCTCCCTTACCGGCGCGAGCCTGCCGCGCGACGCCGTTTATTTCGGCGAAATCGGGCTATCGGGCTCGGTGCGCGCGGTCGCGCATTCGGGCCTCAGGCTCAAGGAGGCCGCCAAGCTTGGGTTTGCGCGCGCATTCGCGCCGCAGTCGCCGCGCGCAGGCGGCGAATCGGTCGCTATCGCCATGCAGCCGATCGACAATGTCGCCGCGCTGGTCGCGCTGATCGCCGCGAGCGCGGTCGAGACGAAGGCGAGATCCAGCAAAGGCGCCGTCCCGCAGTGGGGTGACGAACTGAACCGGCTTGGTTATAAGGCGCTCGCGCCGGCCGCCCCAGGGCGCAGGGACGTGCACCGTCGCGACGAGGTTCTCTCGCTAATGCCATCTTATCTCGATCTAGCGGTTCTCGGCATCGTTCTTGTATCGGCGCTTTTGTCCATGATGCGGGGATTCACGCGCGAGGTCCTCGCCATCGCCTCGTGGGCCGCCGCCGCCGCCGCTGCTTATTACTTCTACCCCATTCTCATGCCCTACCTCACTCCCTATATCCATAAGGAGATCATCGCTCAGGCCGCCGCTGCGGCGATCGTGTTTTTCGTCACGTTGATCGTCGTGTCGCTGTTCACGGTTCGGCTGTCGGACGCGATCCTCGACAGCAAGATCGGCGCTCTCGACCGGTCGCTGGGCTTCGTGTTCGGGGTTGCGCGGGGGTTTCTCCTGGCCGTCGTCGCCTTCGCCATCTTCAATTGGTTGGTTTCAGAGAAGCAGCAGCCGGAATGGGTCAAGAACGCCAGAACGCGGCCAGTCCTCACCGAGACGGCGGATCGGGTCGTCGCCATGCTCCCGACGGATGCCGCTCAGACGGTCGATGGCTGGATCAAGTCGCATGCGAACGCGGCGACGAACGATCTGGCGCCGACAATTCCGAAGAGCGCGGACGATCAGTCGATTGCGATTCCCTCGCCCACGGCGCCATCTCAATCGCCGAAAAAATCCGATTCGACACCGGGCGGCTCGGCAAACGACAAGCAGAAGCTCGACGCCTTGATCAACAAGAACGCCCCCTTCGCTCCGGCTCCAAAGCAGTGACGCGGACTTCGCCGGAATTCGCCTCAAACGCGTCCGGCGAAGTCCGGCTTCGACCCTGACGGCGACCGGTTGCGCGAGGAATGCGGCGTCTTCGGCATTTTCAATCATTCCGACGCCGCCGCGATTACCGCCCTTGGGATGCATGCCCTGCAGCATCGCGGCCAGGAAGCCGCCGGCATCGTCGCTTTCGACGGCGTCCGATTCCACTCGGAGCGCCGACAGGGTCTGGTCGGAGATCACTTTTCGAGCGCCGCCACTATCGACCGCTTGCCCGGGCGGACGGCGATCGGCCATGTGCGCTACTCGACGACTGGCGAGACGATATTGCGCAATGTCCAGCCGCTGTTCGCCGAACTTGAGGCGGGCGGCCTCGCGGTCGCCCATAACGGCAATCTGACCAACGGACTGACGCTACGCCGGGAACTCATTCGCGGCGGGGCGATCTGTCAGTCGACCAGCGATACGGAAGTCGTGCTTCTGCTCGCGGCGCGCTCCCGTCGGCCCAAGATCGTCGACCGTTTCGTCGAGGCTCTGACTGAGATCGAAGGCGCCTACGCGCTCGTGGCGCTGACCAACAAGAAGCTCATCGGCGCGCGCGATCCGCTCGGCATCCGTCCCCTGGTGCTCGGCGAATTTGAGGGCAGCCCCATTCTTTGCTCGGAGACCTGCGCGCTCGACATTATCGGGGCGAAATTCGTCCGTGACATCGAGAACGGCGAAGTGGTGGTCATCGACGGCGACGGCGTGAAGAGCTTCTTCCCGTTGCCAAGGCTGACGGCCCGCCCCTGCATCTTCGAGTACATCTATTTCGCCAGGCCCGATTCAATCGTCCATGGGAGAAGTGTCTACGACGCTCGCAAGGCGATGGGAGCGGAGCTGGCGCGCGAAGCGCCCGCCGATGCGGACGTGGTCGTGCCGGTGCCCGATTCTGGCGTTCCCGCCGCGATCGGCTATGCGCGCGCCTGCGGCCTGCCGTTCGAACTCGGCATCATCCGCAACCATTACGTCGGGCGCACCTTCATTCAACCGACCCAGTCAATTCGCGAGCTTGGCGTGCGCATGAAGCACAACGCCAATCGTGCGGTGGTTGCGGGCAAGCGCGTCGTGCTGATCGACAATTCGATCGTGCGCGGGACCACGAGCATCAAGATCGTGCAAATGATGCGGGAGGCAGGCGCGCGCGAGGTTCACTTGCGCGTCTCGTCGCCGCCGATCACCCATCCCGACTTCTACGGCATCGACACCCCCGAGCGCGATCAACTCCTCGCCGCCCGCATGGACCTCGAGGGGATGCGCGAATTCGTCGGCGCCGACAGTCTCGCGTTTCTTTCGGTCGACGGTATCTACCGCGCCATGGGCTATCCCGGCCGCAACAACAAGCAGCCGCAGTTCACTGACCATTGCTTCACCGGCGATTATCCCACCCGACTGGTCGATCAGTTCGGCGATCCGGCGAGGCAGCAATTGTCGCTTCTGGCGGAGGCAGTCTGATGGCTCATGGCTCTCTTGAAGACCTCGACGCGCGCATCGCGATCATCCGCGACAATATGCGAGAGCTCACCGAGCAAGCCGCCGCCTTTTCTGGCGCCGAGGACGAGACGCGGGCGGCGGATCGCATCGCCGAGCAGGAACGCCAGCTTGCGGAACTGCTCAAGGAACGCGAGTCGCTTATTGACAGCAAGGGTCCGTCGCGAACCTGAGGCCGGGCAAAGCTCCCGCGAGTTTACCGCCCTTCGGTCGCTCGGCATCGGCGCTCGAGGAAGCTCGGACGGCTCGGACTTTTAGTCGGCGAGCGCCCTACTGGAAGAGCTTCATCGCGTTGACCAAAGTCCCGTAAATACCCCACAGCAACGGGATGCCGACGAAACCCCAGGCCAGCCACAGTTGAATGGGGCTTGTGGCGTCGCCGCTTCGGTTGTCAAAGCTCATATCCATCCCTCACGCCACCCCGACCAGGTCGTCGACCGTCTCGAGGTTCATATGATGGCGGTCGTCGACCGCCTTGATCAGGAAGTTGGCGACGAAGCCGACGACCAGGAGCCCCGCCATGATGTACATGGTGACGTTATAGGCTTGAGCCTTCGGAACCCCGGTGTCGATCTGATACTGCCGGATGTAGTTGACCAGCACAGGACCAAAGACGCCCGCGGCCGCCCACGCGGTCAGGAGCAATCCGTGGATCGCGCCGACGTAGCGTGTTCCGAACATATCCTTGAGATAGGCCGGCACAGTGGCGAATCCGCCGCCATACATGCTGATGATGATGAGGAAGCACAGAATGAACAGCGGCAAATTGCCGGCGCCGCCGAAATATGGCACGAGCGAATAGAGGATGATTCCGAGAATGAAGAACACGAAGTAGGTGTTCTTGCGGCCGATGTAGTCCGACAGCGAGGCCCAGGCAAAGCGGCCACCCATGTTGAAGATGCTCAGGAGCCCGACAAAGCCGCCGGCGGCCGCGGCGGTGACCCGGCCCGGAAACATTTCCTGGCTCATCGCCGACGCCTGCCCGAGCACGCCGATTCCCGCCGTCACATTCATGCAGAGCACGATCCAGATTAGCCAGAACTGCGGCGTCCTCAGCGCCTGGTAGACGTAGACATCCCTGGTGGTGACGAGCTTCTTGGGTTGCGCCGCTGGAACGAAGCCCTCAGGCTTCCACCCCGGCGCCGGCACGCGCACGATCGTCGCCCCGACCAGCATGAAACAGGCGTAGATAAGCCCCATGACGACGAAGGTCTCGGCGACCCCGACATGCGTGGGCGTGCTGAAAATGCTCATCAGCCAGACCGAAAGCGGCGCCGCGATCATCGCGCCGCCGCCGAAGCCCATGATCGCCATGCCGGTCGCCATTCCGGGGCGGTCGGGAAACCATTTCATCAGCGTCGATACTGGCGAAATATAGCCGATGCCGAGGCCGGTCCCGCCGAGCACGCCGTACCCAAGATAGACAAGCCAAAGTTGATGGATCGAAACGCCAAAGGCGCTGATAAGGAATCCGCCGCTGAAGCACAACGCCGCGGCGACCATCGCGCGGCGTGGGCCCCCCTCTTCGACCCAGCGGCCGAACACCGCCGCCGACACCCCGAGGAAGACAATCGCGATCGAGAAGATCCAGCCGAGGTCGGTCAGTTTCCAGTCGTCCGGGGCCGATTTCGTAATGCCGATCAGCTTGGTCATCGGCAGATTGAATACGCTGAATGCGTAAGCCTGGCCGATGCACAAATGAATGCAGAGCGCCGCCGGCGGCACCATCCAGCGGCTGAAGCCGGGTTTGGCGATCGTGTGGCTTCGGTCCAGAATCGATAAAAGCGCCATTTGACGATCCGCCCTCGTTTTTATCTGCGAGAATTGCCTATCCGCGCCGCTTTGGCAATGACTTCCGCCCTGATCCTGTCTAGGTAGTTTTCCCTATAGCCGTGGCCGAGGGCGAGGGATTCCCTCACGCGGTCCGGTAGCTCGTAAACAGCCTTCACATTCCTGTCATGGGCGGTCGCGATAGAAGAGGCTCCAACGCCCCAAGGAGCCCCCATGTCCGCCGCATTCGACGCTCGACTCGGCCCGCACGCCGAAGCGCCGGTCAAGCCGGCCCTGCACAAACCGATGGATCCTCGGTTTGCACTCGGGATCCTCGCTGTCCTGGCGCTTGGCCTGTTCTACATGGCCTATTCGATCCGCTCCGACATTGAAGTCGCTGGCGGCGGACCGACGACAATCGTGCCGTTCATTCTGCTCGGCGTCGCATTGCTGATCGCGCTTGGCTTCGAATTCGTCAACGGCTTCCACGATACGGCAAACGCTGTCGCGACCGTCATCTACACCCACGCCTTGCCGGCGCAGGTCGCGGTCGTGTGGTCGGGATGCTGGAATCTTCTTGGCGTGCTCGCTTCGACCGGCGCTGTAGCCTTCGGCGTGGTCTCGCTTTTACCAGTTGAGCTCATTCTTCAAGTCGGCTCCGCCGCGGGCTACGCCATGGTGTTTGCGCTGCTCATCTCCGCGATCATCTGGAACCTGGGCACCTGGTGGTTGGGCATTCCTGCGTCCAGCTCGCACACCCTGATCGGGTCGATCGTCGGCGTCGGTGTCGCAAACGCGATCATCCGCGGTCAGAACGGCACCGCCGGCGTGGATTGGGACCAGGTCACCAAGGTCGGCGAGGCGCTCCTGTTCTCGCCGCTGTTCGGCTTTGCCCTCTCGGCGCTGCTGCTGCTCGCGATGAAGGCTGTCATCCGCGTGCCCGAGCTTTACACCGCCCCGAAGACCAACAAGCCGCCGTCAATCTGGATCCGCGGCTTGCTCATCCTCACCTGCACGCTGGTTTCGTTCTTCCATGGCTCGAATGACGGCCAGAAGGGCATGGGCCTGATCATGCTGATCCTGATCGGCGTCGCGCCGACGGCTTACGCGCTGAACCGCGCGCCGGCCGAAGGTCACGCCGCTGCATTCGTTACCGCCGCGCACGCCGCTTCGAAGATCGTCGAAGCCCATGGCGCTGGATACAATGTCACGGGCGATCCCCGCCCGGCTGTGACGGAGTACGTTCACTCCCACACGATCGCCGAGGGCACCTATCCGTCGCTCGCGGTCCTGACCAAGCAGATCAGCGACTCGGTCGAGCAATACGGCTCGGTCGCCAAGACGCCGCTCGACAAGGTGCAGAACCTTCGTAACGACATGTATCTCGCCTCCGAGGGCTTCCGCGTCCTGGCGAAAGACAAGGCGAGCGAGCTGTCGGCGGCGGACAAGACGCAGATCGCCAGCTTCAAGAAGGAGCTCGACGGCGCGACCAAGTTCATCCCGACGTGGGTCAAGATCTGCGTCGCGATCGCGCTGGGCCTCGGCACGATGGTGGGCTGGAAGCGTATCGTCGTCACCGTCGGCGAAAAGATCGGCAAGACCCACCTGACCTACGGCCAGGGCGCGGCGGCCGAACTCGTCGCCGCGGCGACGATCGGCGCGGCGGACGGCTTCGGGTTGCCGGTGTCGACGACGCACGTTCTCTCGTCCGGCGTCGCCGGGACGATGGTCGCCAACGGTTCGGGAATGCAATGGTCGACCATCCGCAGCATTGCGCTCGCCTGGGTGCTGACCCTGCCGGCGGCGATGATCATGTCCGGCACGCTGTACGTGATCTTCCGCCAGATTTTCTGACGACTCTCGGGCTGAACGCTCGTCTTTCGCTCTTCAACGCCGCCGATCTCGGCGGCGTTGTCGTTTGCGGGCGCCCTTCGCTTTTCCCTCGAAGCTCGATCCCCTTTGGCCGCTCCGTCATTCACAGGACGGAACTGGGACGACGAACGCTGGACGCCATGATAGGAGAAGCGATCCGATCACCGACGACGACCGCGACAAGAGGCGCAGATGGCCACGATTGACGACATTCTTTCCGCTATCGACTCTGGCCAAAAGACCGCGCTCGACCGGCTGTTCGCTTTTTTGTCGATCCCCTCGATTTCCGCCGTGCCGGCGCATTTCCCCGATTGCGAGCGCGCGGCGGACTGGCTGGTCACGGAGCTGAGCGATCTCGGGTTCGAGGCGGCCAAGCGTCCGACCACAGGCCGTCCGATGGTCGTGGGTCACATCAAGGCTGCGCGCCGCGAGGCGCCGAGCGTTCTGTTTTACGGGCATTATGACGTCCAACCCGTCGATCCGTTGAATCTCTGGCGCAATCCGCCGTTCGAGCCGAAGCTCGAGAGCGGGCCACAGGGCGAAGAGATCGTGGCGCGCGGGGCCAGCGACGACAAAGGCCAGCTCATGACCTTTCTCGAGGCCTGCCGCGCCTTCAAGCAATTCGGCGGCCCGCCCTGCCATATAAATGTGTTGTTCGAAGGCGAGGAGGAGACCGGATCGCCGTCGCTGCCGGCCTTTCTCGCAGAGAACGCCAAGGAGCTGAAAGCCGATGTCGCACTGGTTTGCGACACGGGGATGTGGGACCGCTCGACGCCCGCCATCACGATCGCGCTGCGCGGGATCGCCGCCGATGAGGTCATACTGACCGGCGCCAATCGAGATCTGCATTCGGGCCTTTACGGCGGCTTGGCCGTCAACCCGATCCATGTGCTGTCGAAAATCCTTAGTGAGTTGCACGACGATGCCGGCGCCGTCGCCATTCCCAGCTTCTACGATGGCGTCGAAGAGATTCCACAGGATCTCGCGGACCAATGGCATGAGCTCAATTTCGACGGCGGGGCGTTCCTGCGCGAGGTCGGGCTGACGACGCCGGCTGGCGAACGCGACCGCCCGCCGCTCGAAGTCTTATGGTCGCGGCCGACGTGCGAAGTGAACGGGATTGTCGGCGGCTACACCGGCGAGGGGACAAAGACGGTGTTGCCGGCCAAGGCGAGCGCGAAGATCACGTTCCGGCTCGTGGGCAAGCAAAACCCCGAGCGGATCCTCGAAGCTTTCCGCGCTTTCGTCACGTCGCGCCTGCCCCCCGACGTGAAGGCGGAATTTCTTGGCCATGGCGGCAGTCCCGCCATCTCGCTGCCGATCAAGAACCAGGTGCTGCGGATCGCACGCCGCGCGCTTGGAGACCGAATGGGAAAAGCCAGCGGCGCTGGTCGGCAGCGGCGGGTCGATCCCGATCGTTGGCGCGTTCAAGCGCGAACTCAATCTCGACAGCCTGCTCGTCGGCTTCGCGCTCGACGACGACCGCATCCACTCGCCGAACGAGAAATACGACCGGACGTCGTTCCACAAGGGGGCGCGCTCCTGGGCGCGCATCCTGGCGGCCATCGGCGCGTAAGGGGGAAACTCGGCAGAACGGGATGTGATTGAACGACCGCGAGAGTCGACGGGCCGCACGCTTAGTTCCATTTTAGTTCCGCGCCCTAGTGTTTTCAGGGGCTTGAGACCTCGTTTAGTTCCGCGCTCACGATCGGGCGCTTGACTGATTGTGACATAAATAACTGAGTTATTATGTTATAAAGCCGTAGGCGCCAGCGATATCCGGACGCGCCGCCTCGGTGCAAGGCGTTTTGGGAGTCGGTTGCGGAAGTCGCCAGGACTCGATAGCCGACGTTCATGGTCGACCGCCGCTTCATTCATCGCGATGCGTTCCTAAGCGCGCTCAAGACGTCGCCCCAGCTGATGGGCATTCTCAACGTGACGCCCAACTCCTTCTCCGACGGCGGGCGCCATTCCGAGCTTGCCGCAGCCGTCACGCTGGCCAGGGCGATGGTCGCCGACGGCGCGGCGATTGTCGACGTGGGCGGCGAATCGACGAGGCCGGGCCATCTTCCTGTTTCTCAGGACGAGGAGCTGCGGCGGGTGGTTCCGGTGCTCGAGGCGCTGGCCGCGGACCTGGACGCGCCGGTCTCCATCGACACCAGCAAGGCTGCAGTCGCGCGCGAGGCAGCTCGGCTCGGCGCGTGCGTCATCAACGACGTGTGGGGCCTGCAGCGCGATCCCGGCATGGCGGACGCTGTCGCCGAGACTGGCTCGGCAGTCGTCATCATGCACAACCGGGATGCGGCCGATCCGGCGATCGACATTCTCGACGAGGTCGAGCGCTTCTTCGAGCGCTCGCTTAACCTCGCTGCCGGCGCTGGCGTGCCCTTTAGCCGGATCCTGCTCGATCCGGGCGTCGGCTTCGGCAAGACGCGGCAGCAGAACCACGCCTGCATCTGGAACCTCGACCGCTTCCGTCGATTGGGAGCGCCGATCCTGGTCGGCCTCTCGCGCAAGTCGTTCATCGGGGGGATCATCGACGCCGAGGTTGATCGGCGTCTTCCTGGCACGCTCGCAGCGGACACGATTGCGCTTATGCGAGGCGCTTCGGTGTTGCGCGTGCATGACGTGGTCGAAAACCGAGCGGCGCTCGCCGTGTTCCTGGCGCTGAGGAACGCCGGGGCCCCCTTGCCGGAGGGAGAACTCAAGGATGACGGCCGGGTGCGCGTCGTCCTCGCGCTTGGCGGAAACGTCGGCGACAAGGTCGCGAGCCTGCGCCGCGCGTTGCGGGCAATCGCAGGCGAGCCAGGAATCGAGCTGAGCGCCGTCTCCAGGTTCTATCGCACCCCCCCATGGGGCAAAACCGACCAGGACTGGTTCGTCAACGCCTGCGCTCTCGGCTGGACGACCTTATCGCCAAAGACGTTGCTCGGGCGCCTCAAGACGCTGGAAGTCGAGCTTGGCCGCGCGCCCGGGGAGCGATGGGGCCCGCGGGTTATCGACCTCGACCTCATCGCTTACGACGATGTTTCGCTGAAGACGGAACAGCTGACGCTGCCTCACCCCGAATTGTTCAATCGGGCTTTCGTGCTCGTCCCGCTCGCCGAGATCGCACCCGATCTCAAGATCGCGGGCGTTCGAATCGGCGAAGCGGCGGGTCGGCTGACCGCTGAGGCCGAAGGGGTCCTGCCGCTCGATTGACGGCGCTGTGGCTTCGATTTGCGCTGGCTCCAGCCGCCAGAACCCAATTAGACTGGCTCCGAGCGTTCCGCCGACCCCATTTCTCCCGATGGATCAAGCCGCCAATGTCCGCCTGGTCGCAGACCTTCACCTTCCTCGATGGCGAGTGGCTCGAAGGCAATCACCCGATCGTGGGGGCCCGCACGCATGGCTTCTGGCTGGGCTCGAGTGTGTTCGACGGCGCGCGCGCCTTCGAGGACGTGGCGCCCGATCTCGACAAGCATTGCGCGCGGCTCAACCGATCGGCCCAGTCCATGTGCCTGAAGCCAACGATGAGCGTCGAGGCGATGGTCGAACTGGCGCGGGAGGGGATGAAAAAGTTCAGCCCGGGCGCCGAACTCTATATCCGTCCGATGTACTGGCCCGAACAGAGCGGCGCGACCGCGGTGCCGCCGGACCCCGACTCAACCCGCTTCTGTCTGTGCATCTACGAAGCGCCTTTGCCCCCGCCAACCGGCATATCGATCACTCGCTCCCCCTATGCAAAGCCGCTCGCGGTGACGATGCCGATCGACGCGAAGGCGGGCTGCCTCTACCCAAACAATGCGCGGGCGCTGATCGAGGCTCGCGCGAGAGGCTTTAACAATTGCCTCATGTGCGATATGCTGGGCAATGTCGCAGAACTGGCGACGGCGAACGTGTTCATGGCCAAGGACGGCCGAGTGATGACGCCAATGGCCAACGGGACGTTCCTCAACGGCGTCACCCGGCAGCGGGTGCTGACGCTTTTGCGCGCCGACGGCGCCGACGCGGGTGAGGCTACCCTGAAATTCGCCGATTTTGACGGGGCGGATGAGATTTTCGTCGTCGGCAACTACGGCAAGGTGACGCCGGTCACGCGCATTGACGGGCGCGATCTGCAGCCCGGGCCGTTCTTCCGGCGCGCTCGTAAACTCTACTGGGAATTTGCTCACGCGCATTAAGAAGCCGCGGCCCGAAACAAGCGCGTTGGCCGCTCGAAGGGGGACTTATGGCCACTCGTTTGACGATCCGGCTTGATTTCGACCTTGGCCGCCGCCTGGGCGCGGGCAAGATCGCGCTCCTCGAAGCGATCGAAAAGACAGGCTCGATCTCGGCCGCCGGCCGCGCGCACCAGATGTCGTATCGTCGCGCCTGGCTGCTGGTCGACGAATTGAACCAGATGTTCGTCGAGCCCGTGGTTTCGGCGCACCACGGCGGCGTCAAAGGCGGCGGCGCGTCGCTGACCGATCAGGGGCGTCGAATTGTCGCCCTCTACCGCGATGCGGAAGCAAAGATGCGCGCGGCGGCGCAAAGCGACATCGACGCGATCGAGCGCGACATCGCCGCCGGCAAGCCTGAAAAATAAGCCAACCGGCCGGGGAGCAGCCAGCCGCCTCCCTTTGACACCGCCGGCGCTTTGACCGAAAGAAGCGCGCGATGACGCCGGTGGTCAAAATCTGCGGCCTTTCCACGGGCCCAACGCTCGACGCCGCGCTCGACGCCGGCGCGGACATGGTCGGCTTCGTATTTTTTTCCAAGAGCCCGCGCCATATCGACTGGGCGACCGCGCGCACGCTCGGGCGACAGGTCCAGGGACGGGCGAAGATCGTCGCGCTCAGTGTCGACGCCGATGATGACACGCTCAAGCGCATCGTCGAGGCCCTGTCGCCCGACCTCATGCAATTGCACGGGAGCGAAACTCCTGCGCGCGTGAGAGAGATCGGCGAGCTTTTCGCGAGGCCGACCATGAAGGCGATCGGGGTCGCGGCACACGCCGATCTCTCGGCCGCCGAGGCCTACGCGGGCGTTGCGGATCTGCTGCTGATCGACGCCAAGCCGCCGAAGGACGCCGTGCTGCCGGGCGGCAACGGCCGTCCGTTCGACTGGCGCCTTACGCAGGATTTTCATGTCTCCCGCCCGTGGCTTTTGTCCGGAGGACTCGAACCCGACAACGTCGCGGCGGCGATCGCGCTGAGCGGCGCGCGCGGCGTCGACGTTTCCTCCGGCGTCGAAAGCGCGCCCGGCGTCAAAGACCCGGCCAAGATCAAGGCGTTTGTCGCGGCGGCGCGGCGCGCGTTCGCGCGCGTGCCCGCCGGAGTGGAGTGACATGAGCAAGCTCGAGAAGCCCAATTCCTATCGCGAGGGCCCGAACGAGCGCGGCCGCTTCGGCATCTATGGCGGACGCTTCGTCCCCGAGACGCTGATGCCGCTCATCCTCTCGCTCGAAAAGGCCTATGAGGAAGCGAAGGCCGATCCCGCTTTCAAGGCCGAGCTCAATCACCTGCTCAAGCACTATGTCGGGCGCCCGAGCCCGCTCTATTTCGCCGAGCGGCTGACCGAACACCTCGGCGGCGCCAAAGATCTATTTCAAGCGCGAGGAGCTGAACCACACCGGCGCGCACAAGATCAACAACGTGATCGGCCAGATCCTGCTCGCGCGGCGCATGGGCAAGAAGCGCATCATCGCCGAAACCGGCGCGGGCCAGCATGGCGTCGCGACAGCGACCGCCTGCGCGCGCTTCGGCCTCGAATGCATCGTCTTCATGGGCGCGCTCGATGTCGAGCGGCAGAAGCCGAACGTCTTCCGCATGAAGATGCTGGGCGCCGAAGTCAGGGCCGTGGAGCAGGGCGCGAGGACCCTCAAGGACGCGATGAACGAGGCGCTCCGCGATTGGGTGACCAACGTCCACAACACTTATTATTGCATCGGCACGGTCGCTGGCCCGCATCCCTATCCGGCGATGGTGCGCGACTTCCAGTGCGTGATCGGCGAGGAGACGCGGGCGCAGATGCTCGAACTCGAAGGCCGTCTGCCGGACAGTCTGGTCGCCTGCATCGGCGGCGGCTCGAACGCGATCGGCCTTTTCCACCCGTTCCTCGACGAGCCGCAGATCGAGATCTTCGGGGTCGAAGCGGCGGGTCATGGGCTCGACGTTCCCGATGGCCACGCGGCCTCGATCAACGGCGGCAAGCCCGGCGTGCTGCACGGCAACCGCACTTATCTTCTGCAAACCGATGACGGTCAGATCCTCGAAGGCCATTCGATCTCGGCCGGCCTCGACTATCCGGGCGTCGGGCCGGAGCACTCCTGGCTCAATGACGTCGGCCGGGTGACCTATCTCGCGGCGACCGACAAGGAAGCGCTCGACGCTTTCCAGCTCTGCTCGAAGCTCGAAGGCATCATCCCCGCGCTCGAGTCCGCGCACGCCTTGGCCAAGATTCTCGAGCTCGCGCCCAAACGCCCGAAAGACCACCTGATGGTGCTGAACCTGTCGGGCCGCGGCGACAAAGACATCTATTCCGTCGCCGAGCATCTCGGAGGGATGTAAGGTCTCTTATTGCGGCGCTGGGTGAAGCCCGTGGCGCAGCATGATTGCCTTCATTTTTACTGGGTCCGGCGCGCCTGCGGCGAGCACAGCCGCCATTTCGCGAAAATAGCCGGGTCCAAGTACGCCCGGTGTCAAGATACACAGGCAGCTCGCGACTTCCTGCGTGTCGTTGCGGAAAGCGTGGACGATCCCGCGTTTGATGAAAATGCACTGGCCGGGCTTGAGCACGACGTCCTGGCCGTCGACGCGCCAGGTTGACGCGCCGGTCAGGCCATAAATCGTTTCGTCCCAACTCTCGTGATAATGCGCGACAGGCATGCGCGCGTTCGGCTGGACGGTCATTTCGAACGCATCGAGGCTGCCGCCGGTTTCTTCTTTGGTCTGAAGAAACCGGAGCACGAGCCCGCCAATGCCGATTGTCTCCGACGCCATGTGACTTCCCCCGTTGTTATTCGGCGACGCCGATTCATCGCGCTCGCGTTTGAGTGGCGTCTGACGCGTCAGCCGGCGCGCTCGCGCGCCGCTCCGCCTTCACCTGCCGCACCGATGCAAGCTGGCCCTTGAGAATGTCCAGCGCGTCCTGCTCTTCGGGTTTCAGATCTCCCGAGCTTCACATGCTTCAAGATAACTTCCAGCGCGTCGCCGATGCGGCCGAGCTGGCGCCCATAGCTCCCGACCCTGTCGAGAAGCTTCCGCTCGAGGTCCGATTCCCCTGCGGCCCCGAGATCGATGTTGATGAAGCCGAATTGGGCGCCCTGCTGATAGGCGGTTATCGGATTGATCGCCTGCCATAGTTGATCCGGCGCGAGTGAAAAGGGTGTCGACATGGCTGTCTCCGGGACTGGTTTGGCTGAAGCAGCGCAACGCCTGCAGTTTGGCCGGTAAGCCTACATCCGTCCATGCCTCG
The DNA here is from genome assembly GCA_963762335.1 of uncultured Alphaproteobacteria bacterium. Taxonomy (GTDB): domain Bacteria; phylum Pseudomonadota; class Alphaproteobacteria; order Rhizobiales; family Beijerinckiaceae; genus Roseiarcus. The sequence continues at coordinate 78,420 of CAVXKU010000005.1, forward strand.
TTTACGGCGCGCTGATTTCGGCGAGCGCTCTCTCATCGGCTGCGGATGAAGCGCGCGCAGTTTCTGCTGCGAACTCATCGATCAGGCGCCAGGGAGGCGGATCGTCGGGGCCAAACCGGCGCCAAGTCTGCAGCATGCGAAGATGCCCGCCGCCGGGGCTAAATCTTCCGCCCGATCGCCAGGAATTTCTCCGCCCGCGCATTGCGGAGTTCGTCCGGACCCAGGTTGTGAAGCGACCTCAGCGCGTCGCTGATCGCACGGCCGGCCGAGGCGATCGCCGCCGCCGGATCGCGGTGCGCGCCGCCCAGCGGCTCGGGAATGATTCCGTCGATGATGCCGAACTTGATCAGGTCTTGCGCCGTGATCTTCATGCCCGTCGCCGCTTCCTGCGCACGGGAGGAATCGCGCCACAGGATCGAAGCGGCTGCTTCGGGCGAAGCCACAGTGTAGATCGAGTGTTCGAGCATCAGCACAGAGTTGCAGGCGGCGATCGCCAGCGCGCCGCCTGAGCCGCCCTCGCCAATAACCAGCCCGATGTTCGGCACGCCAATGGAGAGACAGGTGTCAATCGACCGGGCGATGGCCTCGGCCTGCCCGCGCTCCTCGGCTTCAATTCCCGGAAAAGCGCCTGCGGTGTCGATGAGGGAAATGACGGGCAGGCCAAAGCGATCGGCAAGCTCCATGAGCCGCACGGCCTTGCGATACCCCTCGGGGCGCGCCATGCCGAAATTGTGCCGCACCCGGCTCGCGGTGTCGTCGCCTTTCTCCTGGCCGAGGAGGCACACCAACTCGCCCTGGAACCTTCCGAGGCCTCCGACGATCGCCTCGTCCTCGCCGAAATAGCGGTCGCCGGCGAGCGGCGTGAACTCGGTGACGAGCCCTTTGACGTAGTCGCCCAACCGCGGGCGCCCTTGCGCACGCGCGACCAGCGTCTTCTGCCAGGGCGTCAGGTTGGCGTAGAGATCCGCCAGCGCCTTCTCGGCCCGGGCCTCGAGTTTCGCCACTTCGTCCGCAAGCGCGGCCGAATCGCCCTTCGCCGCGACGGCGCGCATTTCATCGAGACGGGCCTCGATATCGGCGACCGGCGTTTCAAAGCTGAGATAGGTGCGCATCCGGTCCTTGTAAGGGGGAACCGCACGGGGAGGGGCGCGGCGCGCGGAAACTGGCGACGAGGGGCTGGGAAGTCAAGCTGGCGGCTGGACCGCCTCCACTCTTGCGTCCGTGCGCGGGTTGCGGCATGAACGGCCCTTATAGGAGTGTAGCTCAATTGGTAGAGCACCGGTCTCCAAAACCGGGGGTTGGGGGTTGAAGTCCCTCCTCTCCTGCCATCGGCGCCTTGTGCCGAAGGAGATCCTAAGCGGGCGTAGTTCAATGGTAGAACGGAAGCTTCCCAAGCTTCATACGAGGGTTCGATTCCCTTCGCCCGCTCCATCCCTCGAACTCGACGCAGCAGCGATCTCTCATTTGGCACGCACATTCGCGATGAAGGGACGTCCGAGCGAACACAGCCTGTTATTTTTCCGGCAGGCCGGCCTTGGCGAGATCGGCGACTTCGCCGTCGACGATGGAAGGGTCGCTGTAGAAATACCCTTCGCGCCACTTGGCCTGGGTGAATTTCGGATCGTTCTTCTCCAGCATCAGCTTCACCTGCGCCTTGGCCTCGTCGATTCGGCCGAGGCGGACCAGGTTGATGGCGATGTTAAGCGGAGTGTCACCGACTCATGTCGGCCTGTTTGAAGGCGGCGAGCAAATCCTCATACTTCCCAAGCAGGCGGAGAGCCCAACCTCTTGTATTGCTAGTCCTTCGCTCATTTGGGTCGTGGGCGAGTGCAAAATCGATCCTGCTCTAAGGCCTTTCCGGGGTTTGCCGGACATAATGGGGACCAAAGCGAGGTTGCCGATTGCGAAGGCGTCGTACGGGCGCCATGGAGATCGCGGCGTCGGCCTCGTCCAGCGCCCGGTTGAAGTCGCGCTCAAAAGGCAGGGCAAGGGCAAGGAGCCAGTGCGCGAGCCGCTTCACCTGCGGCGTCAGGTTGTCCTTGGCGAGCACCTCGCGACCGATCTCGCTCGCCTTGCGGAATTCCGCTGGTATGTCATCGCTCCACAAGTTCAACCCGCGTCGAAGTGATAGAAACCGAGCTTGACCTTGAGCAGGCTCGAATTCTGGATATTTCGCCAGACCCTCTTCCCAAATGCGCGCCGGCGCGGTCGTTCTCCTCCTTCGTGTTGCGCGTTCATGAAAATGTCGTGACCACGAAGATAGTAGTCGTATTCGCCAAGGTCGGCGGTGTCCTTGCCCCAAGCTTCGCGATACTGGCCCTGCTTGACCTGGCCTTTCTCGCCCGTCATCGCGCCGACGATCTTCGCTCGTCACCTCGTCCTGAAGGGCAAGCGGGTCCTTTCCAGTCTTGTCGTAGCGCTCGGCCCAGACGTGCTTGCCGGTCTGCGCGTCGATGAGCTGGGCTGTGATGCGAATCTGATCGGCGTCCTTGCGGACGCTGCCTTCCAGCGCATAGTCGACATTGAGATCGCGCCCGACCTGCCGGATGTCGACCGGCTTGCCTTTGTAGACAAAGGACGAATTGCGCGCGACCACGGAGAGATCGGGAAAACGCGACAGCATGGTGATGATGTCATCGCTGACACCGTCGCCGAGATACGCCGAGGCTCTTGTCGGGGCTCAGGTCGTCGAACGGCAGCACGGCGATCGACGGCGACATGGGTCGCCGCGACCTCGTGCGAGGGCGCGCCAACGAGGCCATGCCAGCCGGCCGCCGCGCCGCCAATCGCGAGCATGGCCGCCGCAGCGAGCGGCATTGCCCAACCCGGCAGGCGTGACTTCGGGCTCGTGCGCCTTCTCGGGGCGCGGCACGCCGTCGAGCTTCACCCGATAGACCGGGATCGGCTCGCTGATGTTCTTGACCTTCTGCTCGCCCATCGGCTCGAAGCCGAACGCGAGCTTCTTCTCGACCTCGTTCGCCACCTTGCCGGAAACGCAGATTCCGCCCGGATCGGCAAGCTGCTCAAGCCGCGCGGCGATGTTGACGCCCTCGCCGTGCCGGTCCGTCCCCTCGACGATCACTTCGCCGAGATTGACGCCGATGCGCACGTCGATACGGTGATCCTCGGGAAGGTCGGCGTTTCGCTCCGCCATTCCGCGCTGGATGTCGACGGCGCATTCGACCGCATCGACGACGCTCGCCGAACTCGGCGAGAAGACCGTCGCCCATCAGCTTGAAGATTGAGCCGCGATGCGCCGCGATCGCCGGCTCGACCAGTTCGAGTCCGGCGCGCCTTAAGCCGCTCGAAGGTTCCCGCCTCGTCCAGCTCCATCAGGCGGCTGTAGCCGGCGACATCGGCGGCGAGGATGGCGGCGAGCTTGCGTTCCATGAACGTGCCCTTCTGGGCTTCACGAATACGTGAATTAGCTCTGAAAGTCACCAGAAATGCATTGCAGGCGCGAGCGCGCTCCTGCTTCGGCCACGCTGCCGCGCCTAAATCTTCTCGCTGACCTGGACGAGTTCGAGGGCGTCGATCGCCGCCATGCGCTCGGCCTCCGCCTGTTTCAGGGTGCGCGCCAGCTCCTCGGTGCTTGCGCGGCTGGACCCCATGAGCACCAACCCGCCGATCGCGAGCGCGAGCGCGGCGATCACCCGCTCGGGCGTGTAGTCGAGGAGGCCGAGCACGAGGCCCGCCAGCAGCGCCGGGCCGAGCACGGCTGAAGCACGCCCTGCGAATCGCCACCTTCGGCTGCGCTCGACGGCGTCCCGCAGTTCGTCGATCCGAAGCTCGAGCCGCTCGATCTCATCCATAGCCTGCGGTCCCCGCCTAGCTCGCAGGCGTCTCTTTCTGCTCGACCTTGCCGAGAACCTCAATCATCCGGTCGAGGCTGGCCGGCGACAAGCGGATGAGGCCTGTATAGGGCGTGCTCAGTTCGAGGATGAGAAAAATCGCGCTGCCAATGGCGATCGCGCCGGCCAGATGGGCGAGGACCGTGATCGCATTCGGCGCCGCTGCCAGGCCGTTGCCGAGAAACAGGGCCGCTGCCCAACAGACGACCACGGCCATCACAAAAGGGGGGAACGGATTGGCGAGCTGGCGCGCCATCAGCATATTCGTTTCGGCGAATTTCTTGACGAGGTCGCGCGCCGATACGAGCAATTGCCGGTGGCGCTCGCTCGGAGGCTGAAGGGTGTCGAAATAGGTGTTCATCCAGTGCATGGTCGCCCGAGTCTCTTCGATCGTATGGGCCTGGGGTCCGTGCTTCACATCGCCGAAGAAGCGCCTGCGAGCCCTTCCCAAGGAGTCCCTTAAGCCCTTTCGGACACTCACGATATCGGGACCGTATTCTTCCAGGAGAACGTCGAGCTCGATGATCACCGGGCCCAGCGATTGCGCTTCGGTCTGCTGCGTCGCGTAGACCGAAAAGGCGGTGAACACGAGGAAGCCAAGCACGAGCGCGAGCAAGAGCGTGACGAGGCCGACCATTGCGCCGACCGAGCCTTTCGATGCGGTGAGAACATCGGCCGGCACTTCCCGTTGCAGCGCCATGCCGATGAGGCTCGCGCCAAACGTGATCGCCGCGACGAGGACCGCCCGATAAAGAGAATGCATTGACCCCCGCGCCTCAGACCTTAGGCGCCCTCTACTTCACCGCCTCGAACTGCGCCGGCGGCGCAGGCTGCTTGTGCTCCTCGATGCGCTTCGCCTTCTCGCCCGCCTTCCGGGCCAATTCGGAGAGCTGGATACATTTCTGTGATGTCGTAGTCGTCGACTGTCCTCAGCGCCTCGTCGGTGTAAGTTCTTGGCGTTCGGATCGCGCTGAACGCTGCGAGCGAACAGCCAGAGCTTCGCGAGCTTGCCGGCCGCCCGGCCGAAGATCGAAGACCGTCTCCCACGCATAGCGCGGGTAGAAGATCAGCGGATTCTCGATCGGCATCCCGGGCCGCCGGTCGCGTCCGAACCTTGCGGCGCACGAGCTCCGGCCTCGAGCGGATAGATGTTGTAGAGCTGGCTGCTCGCCCAGAATGTCACCATGAGGAAGCAGACCGCATCGACGCGCGGGCCGCCGGCGACGGCGCGGCGGATCACGGTCTTCATGTGCTCGTCGGTGTAGTAGGTGCTCCAGGCCGACCAATAGGCTTCCTGCCATTGCCGCGCGCGTCATCTTCGGGTGGTCGCAGACGACATGTTCGAGGTCGAACTTGTTGAGGTCGGGGTCGATGTCGACGCCGGCCTTCACCGCCTTGGCGTGATCCTCGCTGCCGGGCAGCGGCGTCAGGCAGGAGAATTGGAGGATGTCGAGCGGCAGCTCGCGCTTGATGACCTCGATGTCGCGGACGATCGATTCCGGCGTGTCGTTCGGGAAGCCGATGATATAGCCGCAATAGGTGATCGCGCGCGACCTTGCGCCACGCCTGAAGCATCTCGCGATAGTCGGAGATGTGGTTCTGCTTCTTCTTCGCGCCGCTGAGATTGTCGGGATTGATGTTCTCAAGTCCGATGAACACGCGCTTGACGCCGGCCGCCATCGCCTTTTCGACGAAGCGGGGGATCTTGTGGCAGGCCGTGTCGACCTGGATCACGAAACGCGAGTTGAGACCCTCCTGTCGCAGCGCAATCAGCCGGTCGAAGATCGACTCCCAGTTGCGATTGCGGGCGAGGTTGTCGTCGGTGATGAAGTAGTAGCGGATGCCGTTGGCGTGATTGACGCGAACCAGCGCCTCGATGTCGTCGGCCGTGCGATAGCGCGACTTTCGGCCCTGCACGTTGATGATCGTGCAGAACGAACACAGAAATGGACAGCCGCGCCCGGCGTCGAAGCTCGAGATCATGCCGATCGTGCGGTTGACGCGCTCGCGCGGCAGCATGGGCGCCGTCGCGCCTTCGAGCCCCGGCAGGTCGTTGAGGTAATTGTAGATCGGCTTCAGCTCGCCGCGCGCGGCGTCGCGCAGCACCTCGGTGAAGCGGCCCTCCGCTTCGCCCGCAAACAGCGAGATGCCGAGGTCGAGCGCTTCCTTCAGCGAGTCCGGCGTCTCCGGCAGCATGGCGAGGCAGCCGGAAACATGGAAGCCGCCGATAGCACACGGGCACGCCCGCCGCGCGCAGCGGACGCGCGAGGTCCATGACCCGCGGGAACTGGTTCGACTGCACGCCGACGAAGCCGACGAGGCCGCCGCCAGCTTCCTTGATCTGGCGGGCGATGCGGTCGGGCCGGATGCGGGTGTTGGTCTCGTCGAGGGCGAAGATCTCGATGTCGACGTCCTCGCCCAAGCACCTGATTCTGGGCGCTTCGTGGCGATTCCATAGAGGCAGGCGAGCGAATTGGAGGGCAGCGCCGAGCGCCTCCATTGGATGACATAGCCCTCGTCGTCGTAATGCGACGGCTTGATAAGGAACAGCAGAAATCGTCGGCGTTTGGCGATATCCGGCATTCTGGCTCCCCGCGAGATAACGGTTCCCCGAATTCGGCCCTGTGGCGGGCGCTTTCGTGACCGGTACCAGTCCTCACCCGAATGCGCAATCGCGACTTCGACGTGGAGGCCGGGCTCTCCCGCCTTTAGCGGGCGACGGTCACCCGAAGATAGGTCGCAGGGATTAACGTTGCGTCCGGCCCGGAGCTCTTGTTCTGGCTGTTGAACAGATCGTCCAGCTCCTTCTTCAGTTCCGCGCTGCGGCCGTTCTTCTCCGCAGCGTCGAACGCATTCATCGTCGGCCCGTAGTATTTTCTGAAAGCGTCGACCAGTTGCGCCGGCGGTGAGGCAAAGCGGAAGGTATAGGTGTCTCGGACAAACGAGATCCTGTCCTTCGGGACGCCGGCGGCGCCAAATCGCTCGATCACGTTGTCTCTCGATTCCCCAGGTCATGGGGCTGACGAAACCCTCGGGCGGGGGAGGCGAATAGGCGGAGCTGATCTTCAGGATCTGCGCCACCAATGTCGGATCGTTCGGAATCCAGTTCCCCATGACGATCCGGCCGCCAGGTCGGGTCACGCGGGTCATCTCCTTGGCGACGTCGAAAGGCTTGGGCGCGAACATGGCCCCGAAGATGCTGACGACGAGATCGAAACTGGCGTCCTTAAGATCGCGCAGGTCGCTGGCGTCGCCTTCCTGAAACTTGCAGTTCGCCAGCCCCGCGTCTTTCGCACGCCTGTTTCCGGCCTCGACAAGATTTGCGGCGATATCGACCCCGAGGACATCCGCGCCGAGCCGGGCTTCCGGCAATGCCGTCGTTCCGTCGCCGCAGCCAAGATCGAGGACCTTCATGCCCTTCGTGACGCCGAGTTTCTGAACGAGCTTCTCGCCGCTTTCTCGCATGCTTTCCGCGATGCGGGTGAAGTCGCCCTTTTCCCAAAGCGCCTTGTTCGGATTCATGGCTTCCTCCCGTTTCGCCGTCGCGTGACGCTTGCTGCGCCTTGAAGGACGGGGCGACGTACATTGAACCGCCGGGCTGGCGAAATTCAGGCGGGGCCCTTGCCGCCGCAGTCTCCGACGCGCCGCCGGCGCCGGCCTCAGGCGTCGATCCGCTTGATGAACCAGTTGAGGATTCGCGCCCAGATCTCGTCCTTGCCGATCAGGTCCTCGACCCCGTGTTCGAGGTTGGGGTTGTCGTTGACCTCGATGACGACGATCGAGCCGTCGGTTTCCTTGATGTCGACGCCGTAAAGACCCGGACCGATCGCGCGCGCCGCCTTGAGCGCCGCGTCGATGACGCGCGGCGGCGCGTCGCCGATGGCCAGCGTCTTCGAGCCGCCCTCCCGCGCCCCGTTCGGCCCGTGCTTGATGATCTGCCAGTGGCCGCGCGCCATCTGGTACTGGCAGACAAACAGCGGCTCGCCGTCGAGCACGCCGACCCGCCAGTCGAACTTGGTCGGCATGAATTTCTGCGCCAACAGGAGGTCGGTGTCCTCGAACAGCTTGTCGGAGAGCTTCTTCAAGGCCTCTGCGGTTTCGACCTTGTGCACGCCGCGTGAGAACGAGCCGTCGGGAATCTTGACCACCATCGGCCAGCCAAGCAGGCGTTCGGCCTTGATGAGGTCGTCATCGTCGGCCAGCATCACCGTCGGCGGCACGGGCACGCCGTGCGCCTCCAGAAGCTCGTGCAGGTAGACCTTGTTGGTGCAGCGGATCATCGACTGCGGGTCGTCGATGACCGGCATGCCTTCGGTTCGGGCGCGCTGAGCGAAGCGATAGGTGAAATTGTCGATCGAGGTCGTCGCGCGAATGAACAGGCCGTCGAATTCGGCCAATTCCGCGAGCTGCCTGCGGGTGATGAGTTCGACCTCGACCGACTGCTTTTCGGCGATCCGCTGGAAATGCCGCAGCGTCTCGGGGGAGGAAGGCGGCAGCGCGTCCTGCGGATCGTGCAGGACGGCCAGCGAATAGCGGGCGATCGGGCGGCCGCGCGGATTGCGCCAGTCGCGCTGGGTGTGCCGATGCAGGCTTGTGCGGAAGAATTCCGTCTCGTCCGGTCCGAGCTTGGCCAGCGGGCGAGCGCGCAGCCGATCGATCTTCCAGCGTTTGCCGGGCGTGATGGTGACTTCGATCGCCGGGCAGCGGTACCAGTCGAACAGGAGCCGGCCGAAGGCCTCGAAACGCGGATCCTGGGCGAAGCCGAAGCAGAACAGAAGGTCGAAGGTTGTGTCCTCCGTCGCGTGCGCCTTGGTCGCCGCCGCGGTCAGCGCCTCCTGCAATTCCGGCAGCGACTGCTCGTAGAGTTTCAGTTCGCGTAGGTCGAGCATCGTCTCGACGGTCGGGATCACCCGATGACCGCGCGCTTCGGCAAGTAGAGAGGCGTAATAGCCCTTGGACTGGTAGTTGTACGAGCGCGACAGATTGACGATCTTCGCGCGCCCCAGGCCCGCGAACAGTTTCGGCCGCGCCAGATAGTCGCCGGTCGTAATGACTTTGTGCGGCGTATCGGCATTGGGAAAGTCGCGCGCCTGATCGACCAGGATGACCCAGCCGTTCATGACGCGCGCCATTCGGGCCGTGCGGAAAGTCGCGACAGCGTTTGCATGATGACGGGCGGAAAGTCCCTGAGGTTCGGCGCTAGAGGTTCGGCAATGACCGGCGCGACTCAGTTCCGCGCTTCTTTGCTTCCCCTAGCGCGGGCGCGATGCGCCTCGCAACGGTCTAACCTGCTCAGGCGGGGAATTGTTCCCCGTTTCGCGTTGCGGGGCGGGGAGCAAGGACTTCTCGTAGCGTAACGCGGTCGCCCCGTCCGCATAGTAATGGGCGTGCTCGCCGAACTGGCGGAAGCCGCAACTCTCGTAGAGCGCGATCGCCGAGGCGTTGTCGTAGCGCACTTCAAGGGTGAGAGCCGCCCGGCGGTGACGGCGCGCGTAAGCCTCGCAGGCCTGCAGCAGCGCCCGGCCGACGCCGCGGCGGGCGAACCGCGCGTCGACGGCGAGCGAATAGATACGCACAGCCCGCGCCCCCTTGCGCAGCGACGACCAGCACGTAGCCCGCCAGTTCATCGTCGATGGTCGCCGCGATCACCGGCCGATGAGCGCGCCCGCAGGAATTCGCGCAACGACCGGCGCGAAACCCGGTCGGTTTCGAACGATTCGTTCTCGAGCCTCGCAATCGCGTCGAGATCGCGAGGGCGCGCCTCGCGAATGATCGATGCCGCTTTGGCGCCAGGTGCTCATGCTGAAAAACCGGCTTCCCTCTGGCGCCGCCCGGCACGGCACCGATCTAGCGCACGATCGGCGCGGCGAGCACGCCGGTAGACGCAAGGTCGCCATGCGCCTCGAAGTGGGACGGAACGCCATCAATGAGCGATGACCAGTCAAACGGCCCAATCCCGCGGCTGCGTGGCCCACGACCATACTCCGTCAGAGAGACGGACCGAGATGGCGCTCTACCCCGGCCCGGAGCGCCTGATCCACTCGTCCTCGTCGACCGTCTCGACCCCAAGTTCGCGCGCCTTGGCGAGTTTCGAGCCGGCGCCGGGTCCGGCGACGACGAGGTTGGTCTTGGCCGAGATCGAGCCCGAGACCTTGGCCCCGAGCCGCTCGGCGACCGCCTTGGCTTCGTCGCGCGTCATCTTTTCCAGCGAGCCGGTGAACACGATCGTCTGGCCGGCGAGCGGATGGCCGGCGGCGATCGCCTCCATCGGCTCGATCGTCACTTCCTTGACGAGCGCGTCGAGCGCCGCCTCGTTGCGCGGCTCGGCGAAGAAATCCGCGATCGCCTCGGCGACGACCGGCCCGATTCCTCCGACGCCGGACAGTTCCTCGGCGGCGTTTTCGGCCCGCGCCGCCTGCGCGCAAGGATTCCCAGTCGCCGAAATGGCGCGCCAGGCGCCGCGCATTGGTCTCGCCGACATGGCGGATGCCGAGCGCAAAGAGGAAGCGGTTGAGCGGGACCGTGCGGCGCGCGTCGATGGCGTTGAACAGGTTGCGCGCCGAAGTCTCGCCGAATCCCTCCCACTCGCGCAAAGGCGGGTCGGCTTTGCCCATCGCGCGCCTTCAAGCGTGAAAATGTCAGCCGGCGTGCGGATCAAGCCTTCGGTGAAAAAGAGTTCGATCAGCTTTTCGCCCAGTCCCTCGATGTCGAAGGCGTTGCGGGATGCGAAGTGCTTCAGGCCCTCGACCGCCTGCGCCGGACAGATGAGCGTGCCGGTGCAGCGGCGCACGACGTCCGCCACCCCCGTCTTCTCGTCGATCTCGCGCAGAGCCGCCGAGCCGCAGATCGGGCAGGTCTCGGGGAAGACATAAGGCTTTCGAATCCGCCGGCCGCTTGTCGAGCACGACCGCGAGCACCTGCGGGATGACGTCGCCGGCGCGCTGCACCAAAACCGTGTCGCCGACGCGCACGTCCTTGCGCGCGATCTCGTCCTCGTTGTGCAGCGTGGCGTTGGAGACGACGACGCCGCCGACGGTCACGGGCCTGAGCTTGGCGATCGGCGTGAGCGCGCCGGTGCGGCCGACGTTGATCTCGATCGCCTCGACGATCGTCGTCGCCTGCTCGGCCGGGAACTTGTGCGCGACCGCCCAGCGCGGCGAGCGCGAGACGAAGCCGAGCCGCTGCTGCAGCGTGAGATCATTGACCTTGTAGACGACGCCGTCGATGTCATAGCCGAGCGTCGCCCGCTGCTGCTTCGATCGAGCGATACTGCGCCAGCATCTCCGCGGCGGAGCGGCAGAGCTTGGTCAAGAGGATTGGTCGGCAGGCCGAAGCGACCCATGGCCTCGATCGCGCCGAACTGGGTCGAGGCGAAGGGCTCGCTCACTTCTCCCCAGGCGTAGGCGAAAAACTGCAAGGGCCGCTCGGCGGTCATGCGCGGATCGAGCTGGCGCAGCGAGCCTGCGGCGAAGTTGCGCGGATTGGCGTAGATCGGCTTGCCGGCGGCCGCCTGGCGCGCGTTGAGCGCGGCGAAGTCGGCGTGGCGCATGTAGACTTCGCCGCGCGCCTCGAAGATCTTCGGCGCGCCCTCGAGGCGCTTCGGGATCGCTTCCACCACGCGCACGTTCGCGGTCACGTCCTCGCCTTCGTAGCCGTCGCCGCGCGTCGCCGCCTGGACGAGTTCGCCATCCTCGTAGCGCAGAGCTGCAGGAGAGCCCGTCGATCTTCGCTTCCGCAACGACATCGAGCGGCGCGCTCTCGCCCAAGCCCAGAAAGCGCCGCACCCGGGCGCAGAACTCCTCGGCCTCCTCGTCGGCGAAGATGTTGCCGAGCGACAGCATCGGCACGCGGTGGCGGACCTTGGCGAATTTCTCCGACGGCGCCGCGCCGACCTTGCGGTTCGCGGAGTCCGCGTCGGCAAGTTTGGGGAACGCCTCTTCGAGCGCGGTGTAGCGCCGGCGCAGCGCGTCATACTCGGCGTCGGAAATGGTCGGCGCGTCTCGCCCATGATAGCGCCGGTCATGCTCGGCGATCTCGGCCTGAAGGCGCGCGTGCTCTTCCCGCGCCTTGGCGAGGGTGAGCTTTGGCGCTTTCGGCTCTTTCGTCATGGGCCTCAAGTTAGCGCAGGGCGGAGAGTGGTGGAAGGCGACGCGGCTTAACCGGCGGCTAACCCGTTTGCCCGATTGATTGACGTCGGCGAGACGCCGGTCCGGGGCGACCGTGCGTCATGAGATCTCGATCCGCCTGCCCAAACAGCCGAGATCTTCGATGCGCGCCCTGATCGCCTTGCTTCTTGCCGCCTCGCTCGCCGGATGCTGCGTCGGCGGCTATCCTCCCATGTTCAGCGCGGACCAGCCTCCGTTCAACGCCTTCCAGGCGGGCATGAAGCTCGCGGTCGGCATGCCGACGGACGTCGCCATCCTTATTGTTGGCTCGCGGCCAGTGTCTTCGAAGGCGACGAGCTGCGGCGTGCTCGCAGGGGAAGAGTGGCCATGCGACGTCCTCAAATTCGGCTGCTGCGAGGGCAACCAGCTTGTTGTCTTCATTGCGCCGACGCCTGACGGCCGCGGCGCGGTGAATTCCTGGGCGGTGGCGGTGGGCAAGAGTTGATCCGGCGGCGGCGTGAATTGCTGGTCAGCGCGCGGGTCTGACCCATTCGCCTCAAAAGCGCCGGGCGTTCGCCCAGCTATCGCCTATGTGGTCGCCCTCAATACGGGTTCGGCGGCTTTCGTCGCCCAAATCCAACCCAACTTTGGTCAATTGAGGAGCAGCCATGATCGGCGCAGGCGAAGCAGTGCGTTTTCCGCAGGACGAACCGTTGCGCCAAGTTTCAGTGGCAAGCAGCGCGCCGCGATTCAGCAAGGTTCCCGAAGTTATTCTCGGATTCTGGATCATCAAAATCCTCGCGACGACGCTCGGAGAGACCGGCGGAGACGCGGTGACAATGTCCATGAATCTCGGCTACGCGGTCGGAACGCTGATCTTTTTGGCGGTCTTCCTGGCGGTTGTCTTCGCTCAGATTCGCTCCAGAAACTTCAACGCTTACCTCTACTGGCTGACCATCGTTGCGACGACGACCGTCGGCACGACGATCGCCGACTTTGTCGATCGTTCGCTGGGGATCGGATATCTCGGCGGGTCTACGCTGCTGGTCGCGTGTCTGGCCGCGTCGCTCGCCATCTGGCGATGGTCGGAAGGCACGGTCTCGGTCAATACGATCGTCACGCCGAAGGCCGAGGCTTTCTACTGGATTACCATCCTGTTCTCGCAGACGCTCGGCACCGCGCTCGGCGATTGGGTCGCTGACACCAACGACCTTGGCTATGGAGGCGGCGCGATCCTGTTCGCCGGCGCGCTCGGCGTCATTCTCGCCCTCTACGCCTTCACGCAGACCTCTCGCGTGACGCTGTTCTGGGCCGCCTTTATTCTCACGCGACCGCTCGGAGCGACATTGGGCGATCTGCTCGACAAGCCTGCAACGAACGGCGGCTTCGAGATCAGCCGCTATCTTGCCTCGGCGATCCTCGCCGGGCTTATCGTCGCCTTGATTGCCCTGTTGCCGCAGAGGGCGGGCGCCCATCCGGGCGCGCTTGACGAAAAAGGCTGACCCGCGAGGGCGTTCGAGGCGGCTCTCCTGGCCACCCCGAAGCAGAAGCCAAAGTCGCTCTAGGAGGCGTGCCGCCCGCCCCCTCCGGCTGTGCGAGAAAGAAGGGAACGGGCGGCGAGGCGAGCGTCGGAAAGAGGGGTACGCTCCGTGCCGCCTCACACCATCGGGACAATGCGCGACAGTCTCCCCCTCGAGCATTCCCCAGCGGCCGCGCTGATATGAGAGATCGCGCGAGACCGCGCCTGCCTTTTCAGGTCAAAACCCTGCCAGTATGCGCCATGGCGCGCCGACAGGGCGGCGCATGGCGAAAAGGCTGGTTGGGTCGCGACCGGCGTTCGAGCGCAACAAACGGAACTGGCGCGACGCTAGACTGCCGTGCGCCTCCACCTTCGCGACAAAATCGCCGATGTGCTTGAGGTAGATCGGAACCAGCGCCGAGGGGAAGTCGTGGCCCATGCCGGGAACGATGATCAATTCGGCGCCGGGGATGCTCTCGGCCGTGTCCTTACCGGCGGCCGCGGGGATGACCGGATCGTCGGCGCCATGCATGACGAGCGTGGGACAGCGCGATCTGCTTTAAGAGCGCGTTGCGAGGCTGGGCGACGATCAAAGCCGCCGACTGACGCGCAATGCCGGCCATGTCGAAAGGCGCGTGATCCGTGCGACGCTCGGCCCTCGCGCGCATCTCCGCTTCGCTTACCGGAAAGCCCGGACCGGACAGCGCCTTTTGCACGAGAATGCTCGCGTCGATCAGATCGTCGCGGCTCGTGCTCTTGGGCGGGCGGAACAGCACCGACAGCGTTTCGGGCTTCCCCGACGGCAAATCTCGACGTCCGGTGGTGGACATGATCGAGACGAGACTCTTGGTCCTCGTCGGATGATTGATCGCGACCAATTGGGCGATCATGCCGCCCATCGAGGCGCCGACGATATGAGCATGGCTGACGCCAAGCGCGTCCATGAGACCCACGGTGTCGTCAGCCATGTCATCGAGAGAATAGGGAACATGTGGATGGCCGCCGGCCATGACTTCCGCGAACAGCGCGCGGGAGTCCGGCGCTGGGCGGTCGGCGAGATGGGTCGACTTGCCGATGTCGCGGTTGTCGAACCGGACGACACGAAACCCCTTGGCCGCCAGCCCTTCGCACAGGTCCTCGGGCCAGACGATAAGCTGGGCGCGGCGAAGCCCATGATGAGCAGAATAAGCGGGTCGCTGTCGCGCCCGAAGCTTTCATATTCAATGTCGATTCCGTTGGCTCGGACTTGCGGCATAAGGCTCTCCAGTTTGCTTTTGTTGAGCCAATCTAACCGAGACGCCGCCACCCTGCGACGCCTTTCGCCGGACGGTGACGGCCCCTCATTCCAATGCGCTCTGCAGGCCCGCCTCGACCGCCTCCTCCGGCGCGACCCATCTGAAGCCCGAGAGCTGATGACGCGCCCAGGTGAACTGCCGCTTGGCGTAATGGCGGGTGTCGAGCTTCGAGCGCTTCGCTGCTTCGTCGAGCTTCATTCGGCCTTCGAGATGGGCGATGAGATGCGGAACGCCGTGGGCGCGCATGACCGGCAGCGCCGGATCGAGACGCCGTTGCATCAGCGCTGCGACTTCGTCGAGCGCCCCGCGGGCGAGCATGACGTCGAACCGCGCGTCGATGCGCTGACCGAGCTCCGCCCGATCGGGCGCGAGGTAGAGGCCGGCCCATTCGCCGGGCGCCAGACACCGGCGCCGCGCGGGCGCCGAGGAACGAGACCAGCGGACGTCCCGTCGCCGCGACCACCTCGAGCGCGCGCAAGATGCGCTGCCGGTCGCTGGGATTGAGGCGCGCGGCGGTCTCGGGATCGCGCGCCGCAAGCTCGGCGTGAAGCTCCGGTGTGGCGCGACCTTCGGCTTGGCCACGAACCTCAGCCCGCACGGACTCGGGCACGGGCGGTATGTCCGACAGGCCTTCAGTCAGCGCACGAAAATAAAGCCCTGTGCCGCCGACGAAAATAACCGGACGTTCGCCGAGATCGGTCAGAACCTCGCGCGCGGCTTCCGCCCATCGCCCGACCGAGAAATTGATCGCGCCGTCGATCGCGCCGAACAGGCGATGCGGCGCGAGCCGTTCCTCATCCGGCGTTGGCCGCGCGGTCAGGATTCTCAGGTCGCGGTAGACTTGCATCGAGTTGGCGTTGACGATCGTCGCGCCGAAGCGTTCGCGCAAGCGCAAGCGCCGCCGCCGACTTGCCGCTTGCGGTCGGGCCTGCGATGAGGAGCGCCCGCCTCAATTGTCTGGCTTTCTCTCTGGTATCGTCATGTCGTCCGTTCTCGTCGCCACGCTCGTCGCCGATCCTGCGCAGACGCCGCTCAGCGAAGCTACACTCGACCGCGCCGCGCAAGCCCTCAACGGGGTCGAGCGCCGGCGCTGGCTCGACGAAGGCGTCGCCGCCGATCTCATCTTCACCGGAGAATTGAGGGCAAAGCGGGCCGCGCTCGAGAGCGCGCTTGCGGCCGAGGCCATCGACGTCATCGTCCAGCCGCTCGCGCACCGCCGGAAGCGCCTTCTGGTTGCGGACATGGATTCGACCTTGATCGGCCAGGAATGCGTCGATGAACTCGCGACCTTCGCCGGGGTCGGCGACCGCGTCGCCGCCATCACGGAGCGGGCGATGCGCGGCGACATCGCGTTCGCTCCGGCTTTGCGCGAGCGCGTCGCCCTCCTCGCCGGCTTGCCGGCAACGGTCATCGACGACGTGCTCAAGGCACGCATCACATTGAGCCCGGGAGCCCGCACGCTCGTTCAGACGATGCGGGCAAATGGGGCGTATGTCGCCATCGTCTCCGGGGGCTTCCGCCAGTTCACGGGCGCCATTCGCGAACGCATCGGCGCCGACGAAGACCGGGCGAATACGCTGATGATTGAAGACGGCAAGCTGACCGGGAAGGTGATCGAGCCCATCCTCGGTCAGGACGCCAAGCTCAGTGCGCTCAAGGAGATCGCAGCGACAATCGGGATCACGCTGGACGACACGCTGGCCGTTGGCGACGGCGCCAATGATCTTCCGATGCTGCAAGCCGCGGGCCTCGGAGTCGCCTACCGCGCCAAGCCCAAGGTCGCGGCGGCCGCGCACGCGCGCATCGAGCACACCGATCTCGCCGCGCTGCTCTACGCGCAGGGCTTTGCGCGCACGGATTTCGTGGAGGGGTGAGATGCGCTTTGGCGATTTGCTTGTCCTACCTGGCATTCTTATAGAACCGTATGATATATGTATTATTGAAGTCGAACCAGCCGTTGCCGAGTTGCAGAAAAATGAGCTTAAGTCGTTGAAATCGCTGTTTCGCGTGCAGAATTGCACACCTACCAGGGCGCGAGGAACGAGGCGGCTCGCACTCGCGGCGCTCTTCGGTTTCCTGGTCGGCTGCGCCCCCGCGGCAGCCGATGAAACGGCCAAATTCACGAGCGCCGGTCAGGGCGACGCGATCCAAGGCTATCTAAGCAAGCCGAAGGGCGCGGGCCCTTTTCCCGCCGTCGTCCTTCTGCACACCTGCCTCGGCCTTCCGAAAGAGCGAATCTCGATCGGCGAACGGATCGCGGCTTGGGGCTATGTCGCTCTGTTCGTCGATGACTTTGCGACGCGCGCGCTCAAGGAGACCTGCGCCGTCGACTTCCAGCAGGCTTTGCCCGACGCCTCTGGCGCCCTCGCCTATCTCTCCCGCCTTCCTTACGTCGACCCGGCCAGGATCGCCGCGGTCGGGTTTTCCCAAGGAGGCGACACGGCGCTCAAGATCGCCGCCGGCAGCGCGGCCGGCTTCAAGGCGGCGGCGGCGTTCTACGCGCCTTGCGCCAACGTGGCGGGCGCGACTCTTGCCATCCCGACGCTCATTCTCGTCGGCGCGAAGGATGAGGTGACGCCCGCTGCAGACTGCGCGCAACTGGCGAAACAACAGGCGCCCGGCATGGTGAAGCTCGTGGTCTATCCCGGCGCAGCCCACGCCTTCGACCTCCCCGAGTTTGGCGCCGGTCGAAAGGTTATGGGAATGCCGCTCGCCTATGACCGCAACGCCGCTTCGCGAGCATGGGCGGAGCTGCACAATTTCCTGACCGCCCGATTCGGGCGCTAGGGAGTTCGTAGTAGAGATGACGGCGGCCACCATTCCGAACGATTTGTGTTAGATACCGCCCGAATCCTTGTGACGCTTCGATTGAAGGAGCCTTGATGCTCAGACGTGAATTTCTTCTTGGCGCGGCGGCCAGCGTCGCCGCCGTGCCGGCTGCCGCCCTCGCCGCCGACGGCCCTCCGCTTTCGAGCAAGGCCGCATTCGTCGCCTGGATGACGGCCAATCGCCCGGCGGAAGACCCGAAATATCTCGAGAGGCGCTGGGACCGCTACCAGGTGGTGATCAGCTTCAACGACCTCTGGACATCCGCCGACAAGCGCGCCTTCCTGATGACGCCGCGCCAGGAGTTTTGCCTGCCAGACGACAAGGACAGCGCCTATGTCGGGCATTACATCGACATCGGTTTCGGCGTCACCATCACGCCGCCCGGCACGATGGGCCGGATGACCAGCGCGCTTGAAATTCGTCCGAGCGACAAGGTGCTTGAGATCGGCACCGGCTCGGGCTTTCAATCGGCGCTGCTCACCTACCTCACGACCCATATCCATTCGATCGAGATCATTCCCGAGCTCGCCCAGCGTACGCGGGGCGTTTACGATCGGTTGATCGAAGGGGGTTACAAAGAATATTCCGCGATCACGACCCAGAATAGCGACGGCTACAACGGCTGGGAGGAGGCGGCGCCGTTCGACAAGATCATCGTCACCTGCGGCATCGACCACATCCCGCCGCCGCTCTTGCAGCAATTGAAGCCGAGCGGGACCATGGTCATTCCGGTGGGTCCGCCCGGGGCGCAGCATATCCTGAAAGTGGTCAAGAAGGTCGGCGCGGACGGCGCCCCTTCGGTGGCGCGCTCCGACATTTTCGGCGGCAAGATCATTCCGTTCGTGCCGCTGTCCGGCGGGCACCAGAGCGAAGGCTGATCGCGCAGGTTCCTCAGCAAAGCGTGAGGAGCGCCGCCATCAGACCGCCACGAGAAAATGTTTGGAGAGCCGTTGCGAGCGGGCCCTCAAGGAAAGGAAAGTATCGATGGGTAAAATGCGTAGCCTACTGGCCGCTGTGGGCATTTTGAGCTCGGTCACGATCGCTCTTGCAGCAGAGACGCCCAATAGGACGACGACCGGAAAGATAAAGTCCGTCGACCTGATGAGACACGTCGTCACGTTGGAGGACGGCTCGACCTACAAGGTTGCACGGGGCGTCAATATCAAGCGCATGAAGGCTGGCGAGAAGATTACACTGACCACTTCCAGATTCGGCGGAACCGTCGAGGCCTCGGCGATCATTCCCGCGATCGATTGACAGTCTGGATCTGAAACGGCGCCGAGCGTGGGCCGAGCGCGACGCGGCTGAGGGGGATGAAGCCGCATGCGCGAGGGATCGGGGTGGGGACGACGCGTCGTCGGCACGCTGCTTCGCGTCCTCGTGTCTGCGCTGGTCATCGCGCCCATCAGTGCATGGAGCGCGCTCGCTTTATGGTTTCGGCTTCCGGCGCCGGAGGCCCTAAGGGCGGCCGCGGCGATTGTGTTCGCCCTTCTCGGCCTCGCGACGATTGTGGCGCTGTTCATGCGCCGCAGCCGCAGCCTGAGCGCACTCGTTATCTTCGCCGCTGGCCTTTGCCGGATTGCTCGTCTGGTGGAGCACGATCAAGCCGCCGCTCGACGGCGACTGGGCGCCCGACGTCGCGCGGCAGACGACGGGGTCGATCGAAGGCGACATTCTGACGTTATCCGACGTTCGCGACTTCGACTGGCGGACCGACACGGACTTCACCGAAAAGTGGAGCAAGCGCACCTATGACCTCTCCAAGCTGAAGACGCTCGATCTCTTTCTCGCCTATTGGGCCGGGCCGGAAATGGCGCACGTCATCATGAGCTTCGGCTTCGAGGACGGCGAGCATATCGCGTGGTCGGTCGAGGTCCGGCGCGAGAAGACCGGCGTGTTTTCACCGATCGCAGACGCCTTCAAAAACCACACGCTCGTCTATCTCGCCACCACCGAGCACGATTCAGTGAGGTTGCGCACGAACGTGCGCGGGGAGGACGTGCGCCTTTACCGTCTCAACACGCCGCCCGACCAGGCTCGCGCTTTGCTGCGGGAATATGTCGTCGAGTCGACGGAGCTCGCCGAACAGCCGAAATGGTACAATTCGATCACCGCGAATTGCGCGACCGTCGTCTTCAAGCTGGTGAGAGCGGCGGGGAGCACACTCCCGTTTGACTGGCGCCTCGTCGTCAACGGTTTTCTGCCGGGCTACCTTTACGACCATGACGCGGTCGTGACGACAATGCCGCTCAGCGAATTGATGGAGCGAGCGCGCATCAGTCCTCAGGCCAAGGCCGCGGGCCAGTCGCCCGACTTTTCGCGACTCATTCGAGTTGGCGTGCCGTCGCCGTGGGATTCTGCGCCGAAGAACTGAAGGTCTACAAAATGGAAGGCCGCTATGAGCGACCTTCCCTGTCGCGCTCCGACTACGCTGCAACCGGCGCCTTCACTCTGCGATAAGCCAAGAAGCCCAGGCCAACGAAGCCGAGCGTCATCATCGCCCAGGTCGAGGGCTCCGGGACTGCGCCCGTCGTCCCGCCTGCGGCGCTCATCGCGAACGTGCCAACGCCGAAACCAATGGACGTTTCCTCGCCGTAAGCGTTGCCCGAAGGAACCGATCCCTGACCGAAGAAGCTGAAGATGTCCACATCAACGCCGGTGTCGGTTACGAAGGCGAATCCGCCCGTGCTCACTTGGGTCAACCCGGCTGGATAAACGAGGTTGTCGCTGAGGAAGTAGTTGGTCACGCCGGAAATCGTGAGACCGCCCACCTCGCCGGTGACTGCGTCGACCGTCCAAGAGCCATCACCGTTCGAGGTGGCCGTGAGCGTGCCGCCACCCTGTAGGGGGGCATAGCCGAGGCTTGGCGAAAGCCCGGTCAATTCCCAGTTGTAGGTCTCGACGGTTGCGAAGGCGTTTGACGCCGTCACGATTGAAAGCGCGCCGCCCATGGTCAGAGCGGCGAGGGTTAAGGATTTCATATTGAGGACCCCTTCCCGGGGGCTAGTGACAAGCGCGGCTTCCGTCAGGCGGACATTGCGCAAAGATCCGGGAACGGCATTCGGTTAGAAATGCGACATGACAGAGCGGTGACGCTGCAAAGCGGCTAGCCTCGTGACGCCAGGGTGGCGATGGGCGCTCTAAACTGCGGCCGGATGCCTAAGTAACGGATCAAGCCTTCTTTTTCGCTGTCGCTTCCGGATCCGCCAGCAATTCGGCGCTCTTTCCAGCGCGGGGCGATCGCGCCGCCATCGAGCACAATTGCGTGATCGGGACCGGAGCCAGCTCACGCAGCGCGTTCGACCTCCAGGCGGCGGGCGGCGCCACGGCCGTCAGTTGTCAACGCTCGGCTTCACGCGCTGCTAGACGAGTTGAGTTCCGCCAGAATCCGGTCGGCTAGAACCCGATAGTCAGCGACCTCGGCCACTTCCGCGCGCAAACCGAGTTCGCCGATCGACTGTTGCCAACTGACCGTGGCGCGCGACATTTCACCCTTGAGCCCAAGCAGATCGACGGTCAGCGCCACCTCGCGCATTTCCGCCGCCCGCCGGACGCCGTGGGTCATCACCCGCTCCAGCATATAGGCCGAGCGCTCCTTCCAGTCGAAGCCGGGATAGGTGTCGTCGAGGGAATCGAGCACGGGCTCGATGACGCCTGCTTTCTGGCCTGCCAGCACGCATTCGCAGACCAACGCCTCGAGACCCTTCATCATGATCGAGCGGATCATCTTGACCGCCGAGGCGGCCCCAACGGGACCCTCATGGATCTTTGCCGACATGCCGAGAGACGCGAGCGCCACCGCTGCGGCTTTGACGTGTGGACCGCTGATCAGAAGCGGCGTCCGGTGCAGGAGCGGATGGACCGCCGCCATGACAGCGACGTCGACATAGCGCCCGCCCGCTGCTTCGACCTCTCGAGCGGTGCGCGACTTGGTCTGCGGCGCACAGGAATCGCAATCGAAAAACAATGCGCCTTGAACGAGTCCAGGCAGCGCGGCTACCGCGGCTTCGTGCGCCTGATCGGCGGTGACGACGGAAAAGACCGCACCGGCGCCGGTGACGGCTTCGGCCGCACTCGAAGCTCCGAGCACTTTCGCCGCCCCATAATCGGCGCGCTTAGCCGTTCGCACTTCGATAATCGGCGAATCGCTCTTGATGTCGTAGGCGCAGATGCGGGCCTTGAAGTCCGGGTTGGTGCGCCAGCCCGCGAGAAAAGCCCGCGCCGCCTCGCCGAAGCCAAGAAACGCGATAGAGCCCGAATTGATTGTTGAACCCGGCATGAGATCGCCTGACGCTGCTCGCGCCGTGAGAGCGACGCTCGCCTAGTTAATGAGTGATTGGCGCGGACGCTAGGGCGCGGAATTCAGGCGCTGCGCTCCTCGCCATCGGTGGACGTTTGCGGGGCAGCGGCCGTTCGCTAATATCGTCGCGTCTCGATTTGCGTCGCCGTGGCCATAAGGAATCGATTGCGCCATGAATTAAGCCGTCTGTCGGCACGGAGGCCACGCCCTGGCAAAGCCTGTGAAGGGTCGACTCACGGCCCTGTGCTCGATGGCGACGCGGCGCATTCTGGCTGATCTTGTCCGCGACTACGAGGCAGGCAACGGGACGCACGTCGAAGTTCGCGCCATGGGCGGCGTCGAAGCCGCCAAATGCGTGCGCGCCGGCGAGGCGACGGACATCGTGGTTTTGGCGTCCAAAGTCGTGGGCGCCCTGGAGACGGAGGGCCATCTCGCAAAGGGCGAGACAAGGGAGTTCGCGCGGTCGGAGATCGGCGTTGCGATTCGCGCGGGCTCGGCCCCGCCCAGCATTGCGAGCGCACAAGCGGTGAAACAGGCCATGCTCGGTGCGCGAACGAATTTGCTACTCGACCGGTCCGAGCGGCGATCATGTGAAGACCCTGTGCGAGAAGTGGGGCCTGCCGGCCGCCCGCACGCTTGTCGCGCCACCGGGCGTGCCGGTGGCGACCTTGGTCGCGAATGGTGAAGCCGAGCTTGGTTTTCAGCAACTCAGCGAGCTGATTGGCGAGCCGGGCATCGAGGTCGTCGGTCCTCTGCCGCCCGATATTCAGGCCGTGACCGTGTTCGCAGCCGGCGTATCGGCGGCCTCGCAAGACCCTGATGGCGCTCGCGCGCTCGTCGCCTATCTGGCCTCAGTCGAAACGGACGCCGTCAAACGTCGGCACGGCATGGAGCCAGCGTGAAAGACGTCCGAATGGGCGCTCCGTCGCTAAGTTGACGGATAAAGTCGTCTCGGCGCCGGTTATCGGCCGAAATCAGCAAAGCTGAGAAGCGCCGTCACCCAAGTCGAAGCTTCCGGGGTGACGGGACGAGCGTTTCGCGATCCACGCTCTGATTCCGTTTCGACACCTCCGACGTCAGCCTCGTCAATAACGTCAGCGCTACTCATAGAAGGCTGACTGCTAATCGCTGGGGCGGAGTTGATAGCCAGCACTTCCGCCTGTCCAGGGGCCAGCGAGCATCCGAAGGCCAGCCCTGCGGCGCACAAGATCATACGGTAGCCCATGGCCACTTTCCCTGTTCGATGTCTAACGCCCCCAATCGCCCACCACTAAGACGCAAGTTCCGAGCCAGACTGCATTCCGAGGAAAGTGAGAGGCAACGGTCGGCGCCATTGTGAGGACTTCCCGTTCTTAGGCAAGGAACCAGGGCTCGTGAGAGGGTGCGGAACAGGTAATAATACCCATGTACAGAGCACACAACATTTGGAACGATTACCAAAAACCACTTGGATTCCAAATGAGCGAAGTTCATCTTGCTGGGTTGGCCCTTATCGGGGTTCTAACCTACTTTGCAGTCCTAGCCGCTGCTGTGGCCGTCCTTGTCCGGGCGGTCGCATGAGTAACCAACTCTACTCACGCGATGGGCGCCACTTCGTTGCTGAGGACTTAAAGTCCGAGGGGCGACCGAGGAGCGACACGGACCTCGTACAATTCCGCGACAGGTGAAGGTTTCTCCGGCTTAGCGCGGCATTGAGGGTGGATCGTGTCGAGCGGTGGCCAGTTTTCGGCCTACCAATTTGGACTTTTGGGGTCGAAAATCGGAACCGCAAATGTCCTCTCGCTCCAGCGGGCCTGTACTGATTGAATTTTTGATAGCTTGCTGCATCCCCCAAGGCAGAACACGCAACATCAAACAAGGAGCTTTCACCCCAAGGTGACTTTATGTTTACTCGCCCAGTTTCTACAGATATTAGCTGTATTGCATCCTCGCCAGGTAAACTTCTCAAGTTAAATTTCACCAGAACTATCCTCCAAGCTATCCACTGTGCTGGTGGTCTTCGCAGGCCAAGCGGCCTCGTAGCGCATGGAATTCCCTAAGACTTGCCGCGTCAAAACGTCCCAAATCTTGATCTCTCCGCCGACCCAAGCAATATTCGGTTTTCGTCCCGCGTAAGGTAAACATGCTCAATTTCGTACGACTCCATTGTGGGGCCTAACTGATTTCCCTTTGGAGCATCCCAGAGGCGCATGTCTCCGCCTGACCAAGATAAGATCTTGGTGCGGTGATCAAAAATTAATGCTCCGCGGATAACGTGGACTCATTTCCATATCGGTCCCAGTCTGATGACCAGTGTCCATATCTACATGCCGCAGCGTCAAGCAAGTCGATTCCGAATCTGACTGCCAAATCAATACATTGTGTTTTAGTGCCAGTGAGTTGAACTTTAATAAACGACATATCTCCTGACGGTATCACGAAACTACTGTTTATCTTTCCTGTTGCCAACTCAACGTAGCTTATCTTTTCGTTCTTCCAAATAATACTTTCGCTTCTCTGATCAATCAATTCAAAGCCATTTATGCGCTGTTGCTCATGCTCTACTGAATAAGGAACGCCTTTGATTACCCCTGAATTCGCATCAATCCGCAGCTGCTGATCATTGTAAGCAATAACCTCTGTTCCACCGACGTTGAACTTGATTCACCACGTATATCGGGCGCCGAATGCGCCTCGAACGCCGTTTCGTTTCTCGTTCCCGCCTGCGCCGACCCCGAATTCATAGTCGACATTGGCGAAGACGGAGACATTGGCGTTGATCCGTCCCGTCAGACCGCCGCCGAACTCAACCGACGTAGCGCGCGTCACAAGGGGAACCATGTCCGTCCCAGAATAGACAGTGTTGGCGTTAGGCCCCCAATCCTGCCAGACATTCGCTCTTAGGTACGGCTGCCAGACCTCACCGCCTCCGGTCACGATCGTCCATTTGGCCCTGAGCCCGACGCGCCCGGTCGATCCCGTCGTGTCGCCGAGCGCGACTTCGCCAAGCCCGTCGTTGCGCTGCCCGAAGCTGACCTTCTGCCAGACGATCTGTCCCTGCGGCTCGAGTACGAAGCCGGGCCCCAACTGCGGAAGGGCGAACGGAACGCCGCCCTCCAGAGACGCAATGAAGCCCCAGCCGTCCGTCTCGAGCCTGGCGAACTGGGTGCTGGCCGAGCCGCCATAGCTGGTCCCCTGCAGCACCCCGTCAAGATACCAGCCTCCAGGCCCGACATGGGTCCAGTACGCCCCTCCTGACCAGGCGTTGATGTTGACCGATCCGGTGTGGGTGTTGATATACGCGGTCGCCGCCGGATTGGCGACGAGGCCGTCGACGTCCGCGCTCACGTCGCCGTAGGCGCCGTAGAGGCCCATCCGCTCATATTGGCCTGCGATCAACGAGCCTCGCAGAAGGTCGATGCCGCCCTGGAAGCCGCCCAGATTGCCGCTGGCGTGGGGATCGGCAAAGGCCTGATAGCGGTTGTCGATCGTCTGTCCGAAGAAGCGGCCCCAGACAGAGGGCGAGAAGAGCGGGCAAGGAGCGGGCGTCGGCCCGGGCTTCTTGGTCGGCAGGGTGTTCGGCGCGGTCGCCGGCTGAACGGCGCAACCGTCTCGCTCGTAGGTGTCGCCGACCCGGTCGTCGAGCGTGCCGAGGATCGAGAGGCCCAATTGGCGCGCCAGAGGCTGCACGACGCCATAAGTGGCGAGCTCCGGCCCAATGATCGGATAGACGCCGGGCGGCAGCGGGTTGGGCGGGGGGGTCGTCGGAAGGATCGGCGGAAGGGTCGGCAAAAGGATCGGAGGCGCCGGTGGCACGATGAAGGACGAACGCAGGAACCAGTCGTCAGGGCTGCCGGAGACGCCACCCCGGAATAGGTCGTAGTCGAAGGCCCCCGCCCGCAATTCGCCATTCGCGAGAGTGAAGGCGCCCGGCGCCGTTGTCGCCCCGTTGATCGCGTTGACCACCAGAATCCCATTGCCGGTCGTTTCCGCTCCCGGTCCGCCCACGTTAGCGACGCGCACCATGGTGTTGCCGGTCGCGGCGGGGTCGCCGTTGATGACCAATCGATCGGAAGGCGAGCCGTCGCCTCCCAGAAACGTATTAATGGCCATCGTTCCGCCGGCTCCGACATAGCTGCCGCGAACCTCCAGCACATTGCCGACGCTCTCTCCGGAAGCGAGCTGGATGGCGCCTTGATTGAGCAAATTGCCATTGATGGTGAAAGTCCCGGTCGGCGAGCCCAAGAACCCCGGCGTGGCGCTGCCGGCTGCGATGACGCCGCGGTTGACCACGGACCCAGTGGCGCTGCCGTAACCACCCAGCGCGCCACCTGAAGCCACGGCAATGGGTCCGCCGGCCGACAAGGCCGCCGTCGGATGCGCGAAATCGCCGACCGCCAGCGCGCCGGCGCTAACGGTCGTGCCGCCGGTATAGGAATTGTCGGCGGTTAGAATGGTCGTGCCTGGCCCGAGTTGAGACAACCCCCCGCTACCGGAGATCACTCCTGCGAAGGTCACGGTGTCCGAACGGTTGAAGGCGAGCGTCCCGTTATCCGTCACGTCGCCCACGATGCTGCCGGTCGTCCCGCCGGCGCCAAGCTGCAAAATCCCGGAGGCGATCGTCGTGC
The DNA here is from genome assembly GCA_963762335.1 of uncultured Alphaproteobacteria bacterium. GTDB lineage: Bacteria > Pseudomonadota > Alphaproteobacteria > Rhizobiales > Beijerinckiaceae > Roseiarcus. The sequence continues at coordinate 104,926 of CAVXKU010000005.1, forward strand.
CGCCCGAATAGGCGTTCGCCCCGGTTAGAACAAGGGCGCCGCCGGAGACGCCCATCTGTGTCAAGCTTCCCGACCCCGTGATGGCCCCGGGGACCGTCACGATTCCGCTGCGGTTGAACACCAGCGCGGCGTCGTCAAGGACCGGTCCCGTTCCGACGCTGCCGGTCGCCCCGCCATTGCCGACCTGCAACGTGCCGGAGTTGATCGTCGTGCCCCCGGAATAGGTATTGTCGCTGGTGAGGATCAGCGTGGACGAGCCGTCCTTCGTCAATGCGCCTGCCCCGGAAATCGAACCCGCGAGCGTCAGCGGATTGCTTCCCGCCACCGCCAGATTGGCGGACGGATCTAATACGATCGCGTTGGCGAGGCTGGTCGCCGCCGCGGTGTTGTCGAGCGTCGTTCCCGCAGGATTGGCCGCCACCGTCAGCACGCCGGCGCCGAGCGCGCTATTGTCGCCTGCGATGAGCGTGCCGGCGGCGAGCAGGGTCCCGCCCGAATAGGTATTGGCCGCGGTCAGGACGGTCGTGCCGCTTCCGAGCTGTGACAGAGAGCCGGTCCCCGAAACGACGCCCGAGAATGTCGAGACGTCGGAGCGGTCGAACGCCAGCGTCCCGTTGTCGGTAACGTCGCCGACGATGCTGCCTGTGGCGCCGCCATTGCCGAGTTGCAGCGTCCCGCCCGAAATGGTCGTGCCGCCCGAATAGGTATTGGCCGCCGAAAGGATCAGTGCGCCCTGCGTAACGTTAAGGACGGTAGGGCCGCTCACGACGTCGCTCAGGGTCCATGTTCCATCATCCAGCTTGGTGATCGTCTGGAAATTCGCGATCGGGCTGGAAAACGTGCCGTTTCCCGACCCGTTCAAGCCGATTGTGTTCGTGCCGGTTCCGGCCGTCAGGTTCCCGATCAGCGACGAACCGGTATAGAAATGCAGCGCGACGTCGCCTGCGCCGAAAACCATATTGCCAATGACGGCGCCTCTGTTGGTGAAATCGACAGAGGCGTTACCGTTGGCCACAAGCGCATTAACCGCCCCCTCGATGGCGCCGCCGGAATCATTGACGATAGTGGTCAAGGTGTTGCTTGCGCTCGTCGCGTCGAGCTGAATGCCGGCGCCCGATGGCGAGTGAATCGTGCCTGAGTTGGTTATCGAAGATTGAGTGCTCTCAACGTCGATGGCGGCGATGGTGCCGCCGTCGACGGACCCCGCGTTGATGATGACGCTCGGGCCGCCGACGATGCTGATGGCGCGCGTGCCGCCAGCACTGATTGTTCCTGTGCTCGTGTTGGTTACTGAGCCGCCGGCTTGCAGTTTAATCGCGCGTCCTACGCCCGCGAGAATGCGTCCCGAATTGACGACGGCGCCGACTCCGCCTGCAATGTCGACGCCCCCCGACGGGCTGGATATGACCGCGCCTAAAGCGTTGGTCACAGTTCCGCCCGCTGACAGGCCGACGCCGGTCGATGCGTCGAGAATCTGGCCGAAGTTATTCACGATCGTCGGATTGCTCGCGCCAGCGACTCCAACGCCGACTGCGCTGATCGTGCCTGTGCTCCGGTTGGTTACAGTGCCGCCCAGCCCAAGGTCGATGGCGTCATTGAAGCCGCTGGTGCTGCTGATCGTTCCGGCATTGTCGACGGTGGAGGGCCCGCCGCTGACGGAGCCTCCGTTGTCGCTGATCGAAAGACCCGTGAACTCGCCAGCGATCGTACCGCCGACTGAGTTGACGACGGTCGAGCCGCCGCCGATCAAAGCGCCACTGTCACCTGCAGTAATCATTCCGGAGTTTGTCAGGGTAAATGACACATCTCCCGTGACTCCGTTGCCGCCCGCCGTAATGATTCCGTGATTGGCTACTGACCAACCCGGGCTTGCGACGGAAGTGACGCCGGTGCCCGGCGCCGCAACCGCCGCGCCGCTTTCGACAGTGCCGCTCATGACGCCGGGATTGGTGGCGCAGCCGGCCGTCCCGAGGACGATGGGGCCATTCGCACCAGTGATGGACCCGTCGGCATCGCAGGTGGCGTGCGCTGATTTGCCAAAGGCAAGCAACGTAATAGCCAGCGTCACTGCACGCCCTGAAGTGGGCATGACGGCCGCGATTACCCTCGCAAGCACCCTGCTTGCAGGCACGCGCGCCTCGACCTTCCCTGGTATCTGGGTTTCGTTCGGCCAGCCATGTCTGCGCCCACCAATGTACCGAGCGCGGCCGACGCCTCCAACCTCATCTGCCGTAAACTCTTCCATATCGACACCGTCATTAAGATAGGTGTGCTCATCCGCCACTGTTTCTATTGAAGGCTGAGTTCGCGTGCGCACGCGAACTGAGTAGAGTTGTGCAAACGAAGATTTTACTGAACAAGTGCGATGGGAGCACTGTGCGAATTCCATCGAAATTCTGCAATACTCGGCGAGATTAACATCTCCGCCACGGAAGGCCACATTTTATTCTTAAATATGCCGTGGACAGAACACGATTGTCACCGACATGTGCCATTGGCGCCACAGTTCTCTTGCAAAGAATACATTTCAACAAATCGTGAACTGAAGATGCGCATCTGAGAGACGGGGTGACTAGTTAGGGCGTGTCCTCATTTGAGCCAAGCGAGGGCGCAGACCAAATGCAGGCCGGCGAGGAGATTGCGCGCGGTTTTTTCGTAGCGGGTCGCGATGCCTCGGAACTGTTTGATGAATGGAAAGAAACGCTCGATCAGGTTGCGCTCGGCGTAGAGGGCGAACCGCGCGATCCATTTGGCGACGGTCTTCGGCGTCGTGTGGAACGCGCGCGCCGCAGCTGCTTTCGACGAGCCGCCCTCCATCACGCTGCGCGCCATCGCCTCTCGACCTCTGGGCGTAAGAGACGCATTCTGGTGCGTGTCCATTCGGCTTCTCCGCGAATCCCTGAGGTTTGGCGACATCAGCGTTCACGGCTCAAACCGAATGGACAACCTCCTGAAAGCTCACAGCTAGACGTCATGTTCGCGGGCTGATCCGGCGGCCCGCGCTTTTGTGCAGTTAAAGAAGGAGGGTTGCTCGGGCGGACCGAGCCGAGCCTCATGCACGGAGGGCGGACCATGGGAAAGTATAGCGAAGCTTTCGTGGCTTTCGATGTCGCCAAGAAGAAGCACGCGGTGGCGATCGCGGAGGGTGGCCGAAGCGGGGAAGTCCGGTTTATGGGCGATGTTGAGAACAATCCTGCGCCGATCGAGCGGACGATCAAAAGACTGGCTAACCGATACGACCGGCTGCATGTCTGCTTCGAAGCTGGGCCGACGGGATACGGGCTCTATCGCCAGGTGCAGGCGCTCGGGCATGACTGCCGGGCATGACTGCATGGTGGTCGCTCCGGCGCTGATCCCGAAACGAGCGGGCGAGCGGATCAAGACGAACCGTCGGGATGCGGTTACGCTGGCGCGGCTGCATCGGGCCGGCGAACTGACGGGCGTGTGGGCGCCCGACCCGGCTCATGAGGCGGTTCGGGATCTTGCGCGCGCCCGCGAGGCGGCGGGGGACGATCTTCGGCGAAAGCGCCAGCAGCTTCTCTCTTTCCTCCTCAGGCACAGCCGGATTTACAGCGGCGGCGGCCACTGGACGCTGGCGCATCGGCGCTGGCTGGCCGGTCAGAAGTTCGACCATGTTGCGCAGCAGATTGTCTTTCAGGAAGGAATCGACGCGATCGGGGATGCTCTTCAACGCCTGCGCCGCGTTGAGAAGCAACTCGCCCTCGTCGTGCCGGAGTGGTCCATGGCGCCGGTGGTGGAAGCTTATCAGGCCATGCGCGGCGCGTCGTTTCTCGTCGCCGTGACCTTCGCCGCCGAGATTGGCGACGTGCGCCGGTTCGACACGCCGCGACAGCTGATGTCCTTCCTCGGACTCGTCCCAGCGGAGAGTTCGACCGGCGATACAGTCCGACGGATGGGTCTTGCGCTGGCAGGCAACCGGCGCGCGCGGCGGGCGCTCGTCGAGGCGGCCTGGACCTATCGTTATCCGGCGAGGGTCAGCGAGACCTTGAGAGCGCGGCTCGAAGGGCTGCCCAAGCCCGTGCGCGACATCGCCTGGAAGGCGCAGGTCCGTCTGTGCGCTCGCTATCGCCGCCTCAGCGCCACGGGTAAAAAGCCGCCCGTCGTCGTGGCGGCGATCGCTCGGGAGATGGCCGCCTTTCTTTGGGCTATCGGGCGGGAGGTCGCGCCCACGTAAAGACGCTCTCTTCCCGCTGCGCAGACCCGGGAGCGGAGCACGAAAGGTGGGGAACTCCCGTCGCTAGTTATGTGGCCGGGCCTTGCGCCCGACGCCCGTCCTCTAGACCGAGGAAAGCCCCGAGACGTAGACACGGAAGGCGGTAACCAACCCGCGGATAAGAGTTTGATCAACCGTCGTCTCTCGCTCCGCTCCCAGTTCTGCGCAGCTATGACCTTTCTTTCCCGACGGACACCCCGCCGATCGGACGCTTAACCGCGCCTCTACTCTTGACCGCAAACATAAGAGAGAATAGTTTTTTCAGGGATACGCGGAAGTGGATTAACATTCGCGGGCTATGGCTCGTCTAGAAACCTGTCCCGGCCCCCCGGTCGGCGTTTAGGCCGTAGTTAATAGACCGCGGGTCGTAAGAGCGCTTCCCGACGCTATTGGAAGAAAAACCGAGGGGTCGCATTCAACTGCTTGGCGGTTGAAGCAAAAGGCTGCAGCTCGTACGTTTAGCGCCTTGCTCGTAAGCCTCCACTTCGGCGGGATCGATGCCAACCCTTGCAGCCAGCTGTTGCTACCACAGTCCGCAAAGCTTCCTTCTCGTGGAAATAGATTTCCCAATCTTCAACGCCAAGTGACGATCGAACATGGGCGCTGATCGGGCAGCGAATCGGAACGCCTCAGTTCGGAGGTGTTCATCTTTGGCTTTCGTCGATGCCGGCATTTCATTCTTTCAGCAAATACCGCTGATTCCCCAGCGTTAACATTCGATCGACTTAATTAGGCTTCTTTATGTCGCGCCAGCGAGGAGCAGTTGTTTCAGTGAATTTTAGCAAAAAACTTGTGGAATGCGACATAATAAACTTGCTGCAAAAGTATAATAGCTGCCGGTCGCTACGCCCTTTTTGCCGATACCTCCCGGCTCCAGAGGAGGGAAAGCGTCAATAAGTTTAGAATTGAGTCGGAATAGGTAGTGGAATACGAGTGCCGGGTGGTAGTGGCCTAGACCCATAGACGCCGACGGTCGCCTCAGGGTCGAAATCAACCGCGTAGACACGAAGCTCAGGTAGCGTGGTCGCCTGACTGCTCGCTGATCGCAATGAGAAGGCCCTGTCCACTGCGGTCAAAGCGCTCGAAGATGCTGGTCACCAAGCGATCGCCGTTCCGTGCGATGTCGCTGACGAGGCGCAGGCCGCCGCAATGGTGGAACGCGCAGTCGCCACCTTCGGTCGGCTCGACATGGCCTACAACAACGCAGGCATTCTTGGGCCTACGGGCCCGATGATGGAGGAGACCGCCCGCAGGTTTTGACGAGGTCAACGCGGTCAATCTGCGGGGCGTGTGGACCTGCATGAAGCATGAGCTTCTGCAGGTGAAGAAGCAGGGCGCGGGCGCGATCGTGAACTGTTCCTCGCTCGGCGGCCTCGTTGGCCTGCCCGGGCGCGCCGCGTACCATGCGACCAAACATGGCGTCATTGGCCTCATCAAGAGCGCAGCTCTCGACGTCGCTGCGCAGGGCATTCGCGTCAATGCCGTCTGCCCCGGCTGCATCGATACTCCGATGGGCGACAGCATCGACCCTGCGGCCATGAAGGAATTTCTGAAGGATCAGCCGATCGGCCGGATGGGGCGTCCTGAGAAGGTTGCCGCGGCGGTCCTTTGGCTGTGCAGCCCCGGCGCGAGCATGGTGCTCGGCGTCGCATTGCCCGTCGACGGCGGGTTCGTGGCCCACTGAAATGAACACTCAAACCGTTGCGGGCGACGACGCGCCAGGGAGGACGAAGATGCAGATTCGAAAACTTGGGAGCAGCGGGGTCGAAGTCTCGGCGGTCGGCCTCGGCTGCATGGGTATGAACCACCATCGCGGTGTAGTCCCCGACAGGGACGAGGATGATCGCGCTCATCCGCACGGCGGTCGAACGTGGCGTCATGATGATTGCTCGCGCCATGCCGCTCTCGACGTCCGCTATCGGTTTCGCTAACTTCGTATAGGAATACGCCGGTAGGCCGTAAGGTATCCTGTTCGCTTCGCCGATCGTTTTCGTCATGTTATCTGCATTGCCTTCTGTTGCGTCTCGTGTGAGAAAATCGTTTCGTGCTTGAGACTCACTAAACGGCATCGAGGTTGTGGAACGCAAAGTTTCGGCTCTATTCTGGGGACCAAGAGTGTGATGGCGGTCGAAGCCGATTGCGGCGCCCCTTGGCGCGTAGGGGTGTTGTTTTCGCGCACCGGCTTCATGTCGATCATCGAGGAAACGCAGCTTCAGGGAACGCTGCTCGCGATCGACGAGATCAATAGCGCCGGCGGCGTCTGGGGCCGCGAGCTCAAATCGGTCGTTTACGATCCTGCCTCGGACTCAGTCGCATTTGGACAGTTCGCGAAGCGGTTGATGATCGAAGACGGCGTCAGCACAATCTTCGGCTGCTACACCTCGTCGAGCCGGAAGGCGGTGCTACCCGTCGTCGAAAGGCTGAATGGGTTGCTTTGGTACCCTACGCTATACGAAGGTTTCGAGGCGTCGCCCAATGTGATCTATACCGGTGCTGCGCCTAATCAGAACAGCGTGGCGTTGTGCCAGTATCTGATCGAACATTTTGGCTCCCGTTTTTACTTCGTGGGTTCTGACTATATCTATCCGCGCGAATCCAATCGGGTCATGCGGGAGCTTCTGCGAGGGCGAGGCAGCGTTGTCGGCGAACGCTATCTCAGCCTTCGCGCGCGTCGGCGCGATTTCCTTCCGCTGATCGAGGACCTGAAGCGGGTGAGACCGGACGTGATCTTCTCGACAATTGTTGGCGACGGCACAGTCCATTTTTATCAAGCCTACAAAGACGCTGGGTTCGAGCCAAGCGAAATGCCGATCGCAAGCCTCACGACAACCGAAGCTGAAGTGCGCGCGATGGGGTTTGACGTCGGCGAGGGTCACATTACAGCCGCGTCCTACTTCCAGGGAGTCAACAGCGCAGCGAATGCATCTTTCGTATCCCGCTTCAAAAAGCGTTGGGGGGAAAACGAGCCAACCAATATGTGCGTTGAGGCCGCCTATTTTCAGGTCTTCCTCTTCGCCCGCGCGCTGGAAATGGCGGGGACAATCGACACCGACGTCCTGCGATCGATGACGCTCGGTAGCGCTTTCGACGCGCCGCAGGGTCGTGTTTCGATCGATCCTGCCTGTGGTCATTCCGACCTGTGGAACCGGATCGGGCGCGCCAATCGTAACGGACAGTTCGACATTGTCAGCCAGTCTGCATCGCCAGTGCGTCCCGATCCGTTCCTGATGGTCTGCACCGGTGTCGTGGCGGGGGTGCTCGCGTGATCGTACGAGATTTGTCTCATGCGTGATCCGGCGGTCCGCAAGGTTGACGGCCAACGGCTCTCCGGCTCCGAGATCAGGGTCAGGAGCCGACATTGTCGAAGCAATCGTCGTCGCGCCGCCCGACGATCACATCGCATTTTTGATCCGTGAGCTTCGGCGAACGCGCGCCCAGGTGCGTCTCGTCTGGCCGATGCAGGAGACTTTGCCGTCAGACGCGGACGTCATTTACTGCGAATACATTCCGGACCTCGCGAAGAGATTGCGGTGGGTTCCCGGCGCTGCTGCTGCCGCGCTCGTCGTGATCCTTCCGGTCGACGGCCCAGTCAATCTCGACGCTCTCTGCAATGCGACGCCCCAGTGCGTCCTCCCGCGTCCTTTTTCCGCAAACGCGGTCGCTGCTAGCTTCGGCCTCGCGCTCAAGCAGTTTCGTTATGAGAAGCGCCTGCGCGAGAAAATCGACAAGCTTGAGGAGAACCTACGTTCGACGCGAACGATAGAGCGCGCGAAAGCGATCGTTATGGCCGAGCGCGGAATGCCGGAAGACGAGGCCTATAGCCTCATTCGACGACAAGCGATGGATCGTCGCGTATCCGCGGCGGCAGTCGCGATGGCGATCGTTGACTCCTTTGAATTGCTCGGTTACCGATCTGGGGCCGAACCTACGGGAACGTAGTTTCAGCGCGGCGACAAAGCCGCATCACATCGGCAAAAAAGCCCTCCCCTGCTTTGAGCAGTGGGAGGGCTTTTGCGTTTTCGGCTCTGGGAGGAGCGATATGAGCAGTACCCGGCGGACATTCCTAAAATCAGCCGCGGCGGTCGGTGGAGCGGCGGTCGCAGGCTTTCCTCACATCTGGAGTAAGAACGCGGACTTCGCCTTGGCCGCGGGAGGGGAGATCAAAGTCGGCGTCCTGTTTTCATTGACCGGCACGACCGCCATCATCGAGGAGTCGCTAAACAAGGCGACTATTCTCGCAATTGAGGAGATCAACGCGGCGGGAGGCGCCGGCGGCAAAAAGATCGTGGCGGTCGTCGAAGATCCCGCGTCGGACCCCGCGACATTCGCGGAGAAAGCACGGAAGCTTGTGATGGGCGACAAGGCGATCAGCGTCTTCGGCTCATACACATCGGCAAGCCGCAAGGCGGTGTTGCCGGTCTTCGAACGCCAAAATAATCTCTATTGGTATCCGACGCTCTATGAGGGCCGCGAGTGCTCCAAGAACGTCATTTACACCGGCGCCGTTCCGAACCAGCAGCAGGACGATTTCGTTCCGTGGCTGATCAAGAACTTCGGCACGAAGTTCTATCTCATCGGCTCGAACTATATCTACCCGAAGGAGGAGAACAACTATCTGCGCCACCTTCTGCAGAAGTACGGCGGCGAAGTGGTCGAGGAGGAGTACGTCCCGCTCGGCCACTCTGAATTTTCCTCGGTGATCAACAAGTTCCGTTCGAAGCAGCCGAACGTGATCTTTTCGACCGTCGTTGGCGACTCGGTTGTCGCGCTGCACAGGCAGTACCGCGCGGCCGGCCTCGACCCGGCAAAGATGCCGATGGCCAGCCTTACGACATCTGAGAACGAAATCGCAGCGATGGGCGGCGACGCCGCTGCTGGCCACTTCACCTCGGCACCCTACTTCATGGTGCACAAATCCCCCGAGAATGAGAAGTTTGTCGAGGCCTACCGGAAGCGCTGGGGCGCCGACAAGGTGACGCACTTCGTGTCAGAGGCCTGCTACTTCCAGGTCTATCTGTTCAAGCAGGCGATCGAGAAGATCGGGGCCGGCGACATTACGCCGCCTGCTGTGCGCGACGCGGCGATGGGGCAGGAGATGATCGCTCCGCAGGGCAAGGTGAAGATCGACCCGAAGAACCAGCACACGTTCCTATGGCCGAAGATCGCCCAGGCGCAGTCGGACGGGCAGTTCAAGGTCTTGGTCGAGTCGAAGGAATGGGTCGAGCCGGCACCCTACGCTGCCTATCCTGGTCAAGAATGCACCGAGAAGGGGCTCGTGACGAAGTAATTCCGGAAAGAACGTCTGCGTCGCCCGGCCGCAAAACCCGCGCCGGGCGACGGTTCCGACGACAACGGAAGAGCGCAAGCGTGAATGAAATCCTTCAACAACTAGTGACTGGCCTGAGCATCGGCTCGATTCTGCTGCTCGTGGCGCTCGGCCTCGCCATTATCTACGGCTCGATGGGCATCATCAATCTCGCCCACGGCGAGTTCCTGATGATCGGCGCTTATCTCGCATGGGGGCTGCAGATTCGCCTCGGCCTGGGGCTGCTTGACCTCGCTGATTCCGATTTTTCTCGCTGTCGCAGCATTCGGCTGGGTGATCGAGCGGATTATTCTCAGTCGCCTCAACAAACGGCCGCTCGACACGATTCTGGCCACTTGGGGCATCGGCGTGGTGTTGCAGCAGATTGTGCGGCTGATCGCTGGCGGTGAGCTGCGTTACGTGAAGATGCCCCCCTCGCTTTCGGAGAGCATCGAAGTCGTCGGCGTGCAGATGTCGATGTACCGCGTCTTCCTGTTCTTGACATCTCTCCTGCTGTCGCTCGTCACCTATCTCGTCATCTACCGCACGACCATCGGCATGAAACTGCGGGCGATTATCCAGGATCGCTCGATCGCCTCTGCGTTCGGCATAAACGCAACAAATGTCTATGCCTTGACCTTCGCCTACGGCGCGGGCCTCGCGGGGCTCGCGGGAGCGCTCGTCTCACCGCTTAAGAGCGTCTCCCCGGAAATGGGCACGGGCTACGTTGTCGACGCCTTCATGGTCGTCGTGCTCGGAGGCGTCCAGAGCCTGATCGGAACGATTGCAAGCGCCTTTATCATCGGCACCTTGTCGGGCGTCATCGCCTTCCTCCAAAACGATACGGTTGCGAAGGCGCTCGTTCTGTTGGCGATCGTCGTCATCATCCGCTTCCGACCTGAGGGATTGTTCTCCGCCAGGGTCCGCTCGGCATGACGGCGACGTCCTTGCGCGGCGCGGCCCGCGACACTCGTCCCGTCGCGCGCCAACTCGCGGTGATTGTGGTGGTGTGCGCGCTCGTGTTCATCGCGCCCTCCTTCCTCAGCAGCGACTTCGCGATCAATCGCGTCGCCCGTTACCTCGTCCTGGCAATGTTGACGATGTCGCTGTCCCTCGCGTGGGGTTACGCCGGCATTCTCAATCTCGGCAATGCGATGGGCTTCGGCCTCGGCTCCTACGCTCTCGCGATGGCGCTCAAACTGAAGACTGTTCCGGTGCAGACCGGCGCGGACGGTCTGCCCGACTTCATGGCGTGGAACAACGTCACCCGTCTGCCTTGGTTCTGGGAGCCGTTCTACTCGATCGTCTTTGCAATCGCCGCCGGAATTCTTGTGCCTGCGCTCGCGGCGGCGGCGCTCGGCTGGTTCATGTTCCGGGGGCGCGTGACCGGAGTGTACGTGGCGATCATGACGCTCGCCTCGATGGTCGTGCTCAATCTCGTGATTATCGACCAGCAGCCCTATACCGGCGGCTTCAATGGCATTACGGACCTCGCCCAGCTCGAACTGTTCGGCATCACCTTCGACGCCTACGGACGATCCACCTATTACCTCGTTGCGGTTTGTCTGACGTTTTCGATGCTGCTCGCCTTCGCCTTCAGCCACTCGAAAGCCGGCTTGATCATCCAGGCGATCCGCGATCACGAGAGCCGAGTCCGGTTTTTCGGTTACGACGTGGCGGCCTACAAGATCTTCGCCTTTGCTTTTTCGGCCGCGATCGCTGGCCTTGCGGGCATGCTCTATACGATTGTGATGGAGTTCGCCTCGCCGACTTTTCTCGGCGTTCCCCTGAGCCTGTCGGTAATCGTGTGGTGCGCGGTCGGCGGACGGCAGAGCCTTGTTGGCGCGTTCCTCGGCGCGCTTCTCGTCACCAGCGTCCAAGGCGCGCTGTCGGAGGATCCCACCTTTCTCGAGACGTGGACGTTGGTGATGGGGGCGATCTTTGTCCTCGTTGTGCTGTTCCTTCCCAAGGGTATCGCCGGGCTTGCGCAGACGCGTGGTCGAACGGCTCTCTCCGCGCAACCGTTCGCTGGCGGCGGAAGGGTCATCGGCGCGGCGGCAGGAGTCGCGGTGGTGACCGGGTATCTTGCACTCCGCGGCGTTAGCGTCAGCTTTAGCGGATTCCTGGCGGTCAACCAGCTCGATCTGACCGTCCAGAAAGGCGAACTGCGGTGCCTCATCGGCCCCAACGGCGCGGGCAAAACGACGGCGCTCGATCTCATCTGCGGCAAAACCAAACCGCAATCCGGGACGATCACCCTTGCCGACGTTCCGCTGCACACGCTCGAGGACTATCAGATCGCGCGAGCCGGAGTTGGGCGCAAGTTTCAGGTTCCGAGTCTATTCCGCGAGCTGACAGTGCGCGAGAATTTCGAGGTCGCCTATGCTCGGGAGACCGGCGTCTTTCAGAACGCTACGCCGCAGCGCCCGAGGAGCGGAAGCGAACGGTCTTGAGATGCTCGCCGATCTCGTCGGCCTGCGCGAAGAGCTCGCCAAACCCGCCGCCTATCTCTCGCACGGTCAGACGCAATGGCTGGAGATCGGCATGCTACTTGCACAGGATGCGGCGCTGATCCTGATGGACGAGCCGACCGCCGGCATGACGGCGCAGGAGACGCGCAAGACCGCCGATCTGTTCCTGCGCCTGAAGGGCAAGCACACGCTGATCGTTGTCGAGCACGACATGGGTTTCGTCAAGGCGATCGGCGACGTCATCTCGGTCATGCATCAAGGGCGCCTGCTCGCGGAAGGCAGCGTGCGCGGAGATCGAGACCCATCCGGAGGTGAAGAAGGCGTATCTCGGCTCGGGAGGAATCAGCAATGCTTGACCTCGCCAACGTGGACGCCTTCTACGGCGCGAGCCGCGCGCTGCAGAACGTGAGCCTCTCGGTTGGCAAGGGCGAATTCCTTGCGGTGCTTGGCCGCAATGGAGTTGGCAAGACGACGCTCATGCGCACCATACTCGGCCTGATGGATCGCGTGATGGGTTCGATCAAGCTGGACGGGCGCGACATCGGCGCGCTGCGGACGGACCAGCGCGCAAAGGCCGGCATCGGATACGTACCGCAGGGACGCGGCATTCTGCCCCGCTTCACCGTCCGAGAAAATCTCATCCTGGGCACTTTCGCGGCGCGGCAGCCGGCGCGCGACGTGCCCGACTGGGTCTATCAGATGTTTCCCATTCTGAAAGACTACCAGAACCGCTACGGCGGCAATCTCTCCGGCGGCCAGCAGCAGCAGCTCGCCATCGCTCGCGCGCTGCTCAGCGAGCCGAAGGTGATTCTTCTCGACGAACCCATGGAGGGCATCCAGCCTAACATCGTCGAGGAGATCGAGGACGTCGTGACCCGCCTCAATCGTGAGCGCGGCCTCACGATTGTTCTCGTCGAACAGGATGTCGCATTCGCCCGCAGGGCTTCGACGCGCTTCCTGATCCTCGAGAAGGGAAGCGTTGCGGCGGAAGGGCCCGTTTCGGCGCTGAGCGACGACATCGTTCATCGTCACATGGCCGTCTAGAAAGTCACTCAGCAGAAGGAGCTCAAAAATGTTGCACGGCGATATTTCCAGCAGCAAGGACACGGTCGGCGTAGCCGTCGTCAATTACAAGATGCCGCGGCTTCACACGAAGGCAGAAGTGCTCGCCAACGCGCGCAACATCGGCGAAGATGTTGGAGGGCATGAAGGTCGGCCTACCGGGCATGGATCTCGTGATCTTCCCGGAATATTCGACCCACGGCATCATGTATGATCCCAAGGAAATGTACGATACGGCCGCCTCGGTGCCGGGCGAGGAGACCGAAATCTTCGCCGAGGCTTGCCGCAAGGCGAAGGTCTGGGGAGTGTTCTCACTGACCGGAGAGCGCCATGAGGATCATCCCAACAAGGCGCCCTACAACACGCTCATCCTCATGAACGACAAGGGCGAGATCGTTCAGAAGTATCGCAAGATCATGCCGTGGGTGCCGATCGAAGGCTGGTATCCTGGCAACTGCACTTATGTGTCCGACGGCCCGAAGGGTCTCAAGATCAGCCTCATCATCTGCGACGACGGCAATTACCCGGAGATCTGGCGCGACTGCGCGATGCGCGGCGCGGAGCTGATCGTTCGGTGCCAGGGCTACATGTATCCGGCCAAAGAGCAGCAGATCCTCATGGCGAAGTCGATGGCTTGGGCGAACAACTGCTACGTCGCAGTCGCCAATGCCTCCGGCTTCGACGGCGTCTACAGCTATTTTGGCCATTCGGCGATCATCGGTTTCGATGGCCGCACGCTCGGCGAGTGCGGCGAGGAGGACATGGGCGTGCAATATGCGGCGCTCTCGAAATTCCTCATCCGTGACGCCCGCAAGAACATGCAGTCGGAGAACCATCTCTTCAAGCTCGTGCATCGCGGCTACACGGGCCTCATCAATTCCGGCGAAGGTGATCGTGGCGTGGCGGCTTGTCCGTTCGACTTCTACAAGAAGTGGATCACCGATCCCGACGCGACCCGCGAAATGGT
>CAVXKU010000006.1:0-46976 GCA_963762335.1 uncultured Alphaproteobacteria bacterium
TCTACGCCGACGTGGTCACTGGCTCGATCACGCGCGCGATGGAGGAAACGCATCGTCGCCGGGAGAAGCAGAAGGCCTATAACGAGGCGAACGGCATCACGCCGGCGTCGATCAAGCGCGGCATCCAGGATATCTTAGGCTCGGTCTACGAGGCCGATCACGTCACCGTCGACATCGGCCTCGCCGACGCTCCGGCCATCGGCCACAATCTGTAAGCCACGATCGCCGATCTCGACAAGCGGATGAGGGAAGCGGCGGGCAATCTCGAATTCGAGGAGGCGGCGCGGCATGCGCGACGAGATCAAGCGCCTGCAATCGGTCGCGCTCGCAATCGGCGACGACCCGATGGCGCGCCAGGAGGCGATCGAGGCGGCGGCCGGCGCTTACACCGGCGAGCGCCCGTTCGGCCGCGCCGCCAACCTGCCCTCGACAAGGCCCCGCAAACCCACCGACGCCGACATGGGCCCGCACAATTGGGGCGGCGGGGAGGCTCGGCCGAAGGGCGGGAAGTGAGGGGGAGGAGGAGGGGGTGAGCCGCTTGCTCGCTGGGTGCGGTCAGGATTCCCAATCGCCTGTTGAGGTCGAGGACCTCGGCCTATTCGCCCGTCGCAAGTATAGAATGCATCCAACGTCGGAGCATCGGGCGGTCTGCCGCCGCCCACGTCTGCTTGCGCAAATACCGGTCGTTCGCCGAGAGTTGGCGAACAGGTAGAAATCAACCGCTTCCATAGCAGCGGAAGCTAAATGTCGTCGACCAACAGGAGAATGAAAACTCGCCGTCCCACGCAATTCATCCAAATTTCACGTCGACCAAGTTCCATCCGCCTTGCCGCTGCTGTCGTGGGCAACTAGCGTCGTCGCTCTCTTTGTCCACAGAAGCGGTTAACATGAGCGACGACGTCCTGATCAAAACTATTCTCTCGAAGCGTAAGGCCCGCTACGGCACCAATCTCGCTGACGGCGACGCGTTCGAGTATTTTTTGCGCCGAGACGATCCTCAAGCGGTTCGGTCTCACCTTCGACGAGATCGACAGGGGCGTCGTCGACGGCAAGAATGATGGGGGTCTTGACAGCGTCTATTTCTTTGTCAATCGGTCCCTCGTCGCCATCGACACGGAGATGGACACCTTCAAATCCCCCGTAGAAATTGAGCTGTATATCATTCAATCAAAGTTGGAGGGCGGCTTCTCCGAGACGGCAATGGCTAAATTAATCGCGTCGGTCCCTGAGTTGATCAAACTTGGCCCTGATACAACAAACCTGGAAACAGTCTTCAACAGTGACGTTTGCGAGATATTCGAAGCCTACCGCAGCAGCTTAACCGAACTAGCTGCGCAATTTCCAACCGTGCATGTCCATGTGGTCTATGCTACTCTAGCAACCGCAGGGAATCCTAAGGTTGAAGCCATGATCCCCACACTCAAGAAAAGCATAGAGGCTCGCCATCCGAAATCCACCTGCAAGGTTGAGCTTTGGAATGCCGCCAAATTGTATGAGGAAGCTCAAAAGCAGAATGTGATGGTAAAGCAATTACCCTTTGTCAAACAACCGATATCCCACGGTAATGGCTACATCATTCTGGCCAAGCTTAGGGACTATTTCGATTTCATAAATGACGGTGGCCAGATCGTGGATGCACTGTTTGAATTCAACGTTCGAGACTATCAGAGCGGAGCATCTGTCAACAAGGAGATTGCCGCGACACTGACAGTTGTGGGGGACCCCGCCGACTTCTGGTGGCTGAACAACGGCATTACCATCCTCGCTGAAGAGGCGGGGGCGCAGGATGACAAGCTTACAATCAAAAATCCCATAGTTGTCAATGGCCTGCAAACTTCAAACGAGATACATCGATACTTCGCCAATGGCGGGAAGGATGCTACCGATCGAAGCGTACAGGTTCGCGTGCTACAGATCGACGACGAAGTCCGCCGCGACCGTGTCATCAAGGCGACGAACTCCCAGACTAATATAAAGGCAGCATCGCTTCACGCCACCGAGCCTTTTCAACGGAAGATTGAAGACTATTTGCTCCAATTGGGAATTTTTTACGATCGACGAAAGGACTATTGGCGCAACAAAGGCAAGCCGGTCGATAGGATCATTGGCATCGACAAGCTCGCTCAGTCGGTAATTGCAATTCTCCTTGAGCGGCCGCACGATGCTCGCGGCCGGCCGACCACGCTTATGAAGGAGGATACCGTCTATGAGGCATTGTTTGCAGAAACGACGGAACTGAAGATCTATGACGTCTGCGCCAACCTCTATTTCGTAGTAGACCGTTACTTAAAGCAAGAACGAGCGTCGATCGCTCAGATTTATCGCAACAACCTGCGATATCACGTCATGATGCAGCTTGCCTGGAACTTGAACGGATCGCGGCCGGTGCATCCTTCAACTCTACGCAATCTGAAGGTCTCATCGCTGACGGATATCGAAATCAAGTCAGTGGTTGACCATACGATCGCACTCTTTGACAAAGCCGGCGCTGAGGATCGCCGTGCCAAGGGCGAAGCGTTCACCTCCAACCTGCAGCAAAATGCACTTGTTAAGACTTCGACCCTTGCCCCTGCCGTTCCAAACGCCGTCCCGCCCACTGCCGCACAGCTACCGAGTTAGGTGAGCGCAGCGACCCACGGCGCAAATTCCTTGTTGCTGGGGTCGCTGGCATAAACAGGTGTTCGCAGCCGTGCGCCTCTCTAATTCGATGAACTGGGGCGCGTGATCAAAGAGCGTCCAGACAAAGTGACGATGACCGCATTTCCATTTCGTAAAGCCCACTTTATTGGCCTTGCCGGCGTGGGCATGAGCGCAACGGCGATCCTGCTGCGCGACAGCGGCGTTGCCGTGACAGGCTCAGACGAAGCGATCTATCCGCCGATCTCGCAGGTGCTGGCTCGTGAAGCCTTCGCGTGCCGAACGCCTTATGCGGCGCAGAATATTCCTGACGACGCCGATCTTATCGTCATCGGCAAAAACGCGCGGCTGGTTCCGAACGAGAATGATGAGGTGGCGGAGGCTTTCGCGCGCGCCGCGAGGCCTGGAGGGCCAAAAATTCTGTCCTTCGCCGAAGTGCTCGCGCTCCTTTCGCGTGGACACGAAAACATCGTGGTGGCGGGATCTTTCGGCAAGACGACGAGCGTTGCGATGATGGCCCATTGCCTCGCGAACGCCGGGCTCGATCCCTCGTGGATGATCGGCGCCGTGCCTCTGTCGCCTGCTCGCGCCTCCAATGCCGGTACGGGACAGTTATTCCTGCTCGAAGGCGACGTAACTCGCTTCTCTACCGAGAGAACACGGGACGAGCGTTGGTGGCGCAGCGCCGCTGAAACAGCCGCTCCTGATCTTCCGGTGCTCTCGTCTTCGCGGGGCTTGATTGCCTCGCATCCTTATCATTCCCGTCAGACGACAATCGATTGATGAAAAACGGAAATCATGCTACGCTTCCTTGGTGAATAATTCTGCGCATCCGCATGACCATAGACCGCCATGAACCCCGTTCTGGCGCCGCCGCAGGGGCAAAGGGCGCGAGAAATTTCTTTCAGCGAAAATCCTGTGTAACCCATTGAAAAGGCTCGATTCGGACGAGAGAATCCAAGGAAATCCAAGCTTTTCCAACCCCCAAAAACGGGGGCTTTCGCGCTCAAACGGCCAGCGCCCAAGAAAACCCAAACCGACCGCCCGGTCCAGGGCGCGCCCTATGCGCCTTCTTCCCGCGGAGCTGGTCCAGGATCTCCTTCGCCGCGCGCGCGCCTTCGGCCGCGCCGCCCTCCATAAAACCCTGGTAGTCGACCGAGCAGTGCTCGCCGGCGAAGAAGATGTTGCCTTGCCGCACCTTCTCGTAGCCGGCGAATGAGGTGTACTGGCCCACTCTCCAATAGGAATAGGACGCGCCCAGATTGGGATCGAGCGCGGGGAGCGAGCTTGCGGCGCGCGCGTTCCATTTGGCGGTTCCGCCGGGAAAGACTGTCTCGAGGCCGCCGAGGAAGGCCTGAGCATCTTGCTTCACGTCGGCGTCCGCGGCGGTCGCGAACGGCGTCTTCGTCGTCTTGGCGGCGGTCACCGAGCCGCCCGTATAGTTGTTGAGAATGCCGCTTGCGCCGAATTGCCGCCGGCTGACCTCCCACGTGTTCTGGTAGCCTTCGTCGGTATAGGACAGGCCGTTGCCGCGCCCCGGCCAGGGGCCCGGCTCGCGCCAGTAGCGCGAGGTGAACTGCAGCTGCAGCTTGCCGCTCTGGCCGCGCCCCAGCTCCTGGATGGCCGTGTTCTTGCGCGCGTCGAAGCCGGCGCCGCTGGTGTCGATCTTGCGCAGGACGGCGAAAGGCAGGCTCAGGATCACGAGATCGGCCGCGACCGAAGGATGGCCGTCGAAGCCGAGCGCATAAGTCCCGTCGCCGTTGCGGGCGATCGACGTCATGCGCATTCCGAGCTGCACGGGGGTGCGGAGATGCTTGGCGATGCGCGTCGGGCAGCTGCTGGTTGCCGCCGCGAATGTGATAGCGCTCGTCCGAGGCGCCGAAGACGTTGAATCCCTCGCCGGCCTCGGTCTGCTTGTTGGCGCCGAGCAGGTAGACGATGTTCAGCGCGCTCTGGTCGGTCGTGTCGGCCCCGTATTCGATCGCGTAGGCGACGTCGAGCAGGGCGCCGATCGGCGATTTGCGGCCGCCTGGGACGCGGCTGTCGATCCACTCGGCGACCGACATCTGATCGAGCTTCTGCCCTTCGGGCGTGAACTTGTCGTAAGTGGTCGATTCGCCGGCGGCTTCGAGATCCTTGGCGATCGCCTGCTGAACGCCGCCCCGCCAGTCCTCGTAAGCCTGCTCCACGGTGTAGTAGCGGCCGAACAGCTTGTAGGTGTCGCGCAGGCTCGGATTTCCGGCGAAGTCGTCGAGCGGCAGGCCGAAGCGTCGGGCGAGGCCGATGATCGTCTCGTGATCGGAGTCGATCAGCTCTCCGCACCATTCGCTCACTTGATTGTCCGCCCATATCGACGTGGCCGAGAACATCCGCCCGCCGATCCTGTTCGAGGCTTCATAGACGGTGCTGGCGATTCCGGAATCCTGCAGGGTGAGCGCCGCGTTGAGCCCGGCGATCCCCGCCCCGACGATGGCGATGCGGGCTTTGGGAGGCGCAGCGAAGGCCGCTTCCGGAACCGCTGCGCTCGTCGCCATCGCAGCGGCGCCAGCGACGAACTGGCGACGCGACGGGGCGGCGCGTCGCTCCGCCATCAGCTCCGCGACGGAGATGTCCCGGCTTTGGCAAAGGCTGACGTCAGAAGAAAGCGTTTTAAGAAATTGCAGCAAGGGAGTGCGGGCCACGATGTGGGTCTCGTTGTTAATGCGGTTATCGAGAGGGCTGCCCACTCACTCCGCAATCCAGGGAGGCCGCGCGGCAAAACCCGTGCGGGATGTTCTCCGGCGGCAGTGTGTGACGGAAGCCCCTAACGGCCGCGAACGTATCGGCATGAGCCGCGAGCGCCATAGGTAGTTTTCCCTATTGCATTCAGCCGCGGGTCTGCACTGCGCAGCGGAGGTCCGCGCATTGAATTCGCGCGCTTCGGCGCACCGCTGGCCTCGGGTAAGCTCGATCGAACCGACTGTTGATCTATAACGCGGTCATTCCGACACGGCGAGGCGTTGATCTGGCGAAGGGCCGTTTGATCCCTTCTTCGATCAGCAAGACCTAGGTTTGCGTACGATGGCGGCGCCCACAATCAAGGACCTTCCGGCGGCCGGGACGCCGCGCTTCACGACGCTCGCGGCCCATCGCCTCTGGCTCGTCGACAACGCCCGCGCCCTCTTCGACTTCTTCCAGCTTCCCGTCCTTCAATCCGGCGGGCGGCTTCTTCTCGCTGGACGAGAACGCGCGGCCTCTGCCGCCGAAGCCCGGACACAAAGGCGCGAACCGGCAGGTGCACGACACGTCGCGCATGGTGCATTGCTTCGCCATCGCGCATCTCCTCGGGACTTCCGGGCGCCGACCGCATCGTCGACCATGGCTGGCGTTCCTGTGGGAGCGGATGCGAGACGGCGAGCACGGCGGCTATTTCTGGGGCGTGGACGACGAGAAACCCACCGATCCGACGAAGCAGGCTTATGGCCATGCCTTCGTCCTGCTCGCCGCTTCGTCCGCGATGTGCGTGGGCCATCCCGACGCGCCGCGTCTGATTGCGGACGTGACGCAGGTCATCGAGGAAAGGTTCTGGGACAAGGCAGCCGGCGCGACCACCGAAGAATACAATCCCGACTGGTCGCCGATGGGGACTTACCGCGGCCAGAACTCCAACATGCATCTCACCGAAGCGCTGATGGCGGCCTTCGAGGCGACGGGCGAGCGTGGCTATCTCGACAAGGCGGAGAGCATCGCCTCGTTGATCATCGACCGCCACGCCCGCAACGAGGGCTGGCGGGTCGCCGAACATTTCACGGAAGGCTGGGAGGTCGACCGCGCATATCAAGGGCGATCCGATGTTCCGCCCGAGCGGCACGACGCCCGGCCATGCGCTCGAATGGAGCCGCCTGCTTGTCCAGCTCTGGGAGCTTGGAGACCGCAGCAAGGCTGGATGATCGAAGCCGCGGCAGAGCTCTTCCGTCAGACGGCTGTCGATCGGCTGGGACCGGAAGCTTGGCGGCTTCTACTACACGCTCGACTGGAGCGACCGACCGGATCAGACGGATCGCTTCTGGTGGCCCTGCGCCGAGGGCGTCGGCGCCGCAGCCGTCCTGGGCTCTGTCAATCCCGACCCATTCTACGAGGAATGGTACCGACGCATCTGGAGCTTCGTCGCAAGCCATGTGATCGACAGGAGGCGGACTGGCAGCCCGAACTCGACAGCGCGCTCAATCCCGTCTCGCGCGTTTTCGAAGGACGTCCCGACATCTATCACGCCGTCCAGGCCTGCCTCATTCCGCTCTTCCCCGCGGACGGCAGTCTCACCCGGCAGCTCAAGCGCCACGGCCTCAAACTATAGAGGCGGTTTTTCCTCCCCACGCGGGAAAGGCTTGGTCCCCTCCACCTCTCCGCCCCACCAGGTGATGAGCCGCGCGCCGCGCTGGTCGCGCGCATAAATCCACAGCCAGTTGAGCGCGACGCTGAGCCGATTGCGCACCCCGATCAGAAAGTAGATGTGCGCGAAACCCCAGAGCCACCAGGCGAGCGCGCCCTTGAGCTTGATCCAGCCGAAGTCGATCACCGCGCGCCGCTTGCCGATCGTGGCGAGGTCGCCGGCATGTTTGTAGCGGAAGGGCGGAGGCGCGGGCGCGCCGCTGAGCCGGGCGCGGATGACCTTGGCGACATAGGCGCCCTCCTGCTTGGCGGCTGGCGCGATGCCGGGAACCGGCTGCCCATCCGGGCGGAGGACGATCGCTGCGTCGCCGATCGCGAAAATCTCGGCATGTCCCGGGACCGTCAGGTCGGGTTCAGCCTTGAGACGCCCAACCCGGTCTGCTGGCGCGTCGAGCCATTGGGCGGCGGGCGAGGACTGAACGCCCGCGGCCCAGATGATCGTCGCCGCAGCCAAAGTCTGGCCGCCGAAGACGACCCCGTCGGCATTGCATTCCGAGACTGGTTGCCCAAGCACGACCTCGACGCCCAGCTGCTCCAGCGAATCCTTGGCGTAGTTTGACAGGTCTTCAGCGAAAGCCGGAAGGACGCGCGGACCGGCCTCGATCAACACGATTCGCGCCTGACGCGTGTCGATGCGGCGAAACTCTGTGGGCAGCGTGGCGCGCGCCAGCTCGGCGATCGTGCCGGCGAGCTCGACGCCCGTCGGGCCGCCGCCGACAATGACGAAGGTCAAAAGCGCCGCGCGCTTTTGCTCGTCGGATTGGCGCTCCGCCTCCTCGAAGGCGAGGAGGATGCGGCCCCTTATGGTGGTCGCGTCTTCGAGCGTCTTGAGGCCAGGCGCGAACGGCTCCCAGGAATCATGGCCGAAATAGGCGTGCCGCGCGCCGGTCGCCAGCACGAGCGTGTCGTAGCGAACCGTCGAGCCGTCATCGAGGCGAAGCTCGCGAGCTTGCTTGTCGATGGACTCGACGGACGCCAGCAGGGTCGTGACATCCTTGCGCCGGCGAAAGAGATGCCGGATCGGCCAGGCGATCTCCGAGGGCGCGAGCGACGCCGTCGCCGCCTGATAGAGAAGCGGCTGAAACAGATGGTGGTTGCGTCGATCGACGATCGTGATCTCGACCGGCGCGCCGGCGAGCCGGTGCACGGTCTCGAGCCCGCCGAACCCGGCGCCGACCACGACCACATGATGAGCGGTCATCTTTCCATCCATTGTGCCCGACGATGGCCTCGATCCATGTCGGCGCGCAAGATGGCGCGGGCAGGGCCGCGTGCGCCCGATCGCTCCGTTGACTGACAGATCGAAATTCTAGCTTCTGGATTGCCTGTTGGCCGGCACGCCCAGTCGGAATGGCTCGATGGCGGCTCGCGGCGGCTCAACCTGTAGGTAGTAATACGCACTTGACTTGCCCGTCGAATGCTCGGCCTGTTCACGTTTCCGTGATCGCCGTTGCGGTTACGTTGCGGGGAAAGTCATGAAGCGCGCCGTCCAATCCATCATCGCCGCGTGCGCTGCTCGCCAGCGCGTCTCCGGCGGCGGCGCAAACTCATCAGGAATGGCGGCTTCGAGGAAGGAACATTCGGCGACGGAAGCGTTCGACAGATCTAGCCCGGCGACAGCGGCTCTTCCCGGCTGGACCGTCAATGATAACCCGATCGCTTGGTACACGACCGGGTACGAGCCCAATCCTCTCAAGCCGATTGGCGTCGGCCCGCACAGCGGAAATCTGGCCGTCAACCTGTGCGACGGCAGCGTTGCAATCCTGTGTGACGGCAGCGTTCGGCCCGTGTCGATAAGTCAGACATTCACGATTCTGCCGTTTATCGAACAACAGGTCAGCTTCTGGGTCGGAAATTACAGCGGTAATGGCGGGCCTGTTTCGATCGGGGTGACGATCACCGACGGGACGTCGAACACGATTCTTTTGTCCGAGACCGCGACGGCGCCCGCGACCGATCTCGACTTCGGCTTGGCAGCAATTCACCTTTTCCTTCATTCCCGGACGGACGGGACGTCGAACACGATCAGTTTCTCGGAGAGTCGGCAGGGCGGCGTACTACGCCGGTTTCGACGACGTCAGCGTCGTCGCCGTGCCCGAGCCGTCGACCTGGGCTCTGGCGCTGCTCGGCTTTGCGGGCTTAGGCATGGCCGGCCTGCGTCGCGCACGCCTCGCGACCGCCTGAAGCGAACGTCGAGGCCCGCGGGCTCCGACTGGGTCGCGCCGAGGCGGAGCGCGATTGCGTTCAACACCGTTTGCTGTGATACGGGCAGGCGCGTCGGTCCGGCCTCATGGCGCCGGTCTCCTCACAGTCCGGAACTCCAAACATGCGGCGCTATCGGATCGCGGTCATTCCTGGCGACGGGATCGGCAAGGAGGTCATTCCCGCCGGCCTCGAGGTCTTGAAGGCGGTCGCCGAGCGCGAGGGCGGCGTCGAATGGAGCTTCGACCAGTTCGATTGGGGCTCCGACTATTATCGCGAGACCGGCCTGATGATGCCGGAGGACGGCCGCGAGCAGATCAAGGACCATGACGCGATCTATTTCGGCGCGGTCGGCTCGCCGGACGTGCCCGATCACATCACCCTCTGGGGCCTGAGGCTCGCGATCTGCCAGCCGTTCGATCAATACGCCAATGTTCGTCCGGCTCGCGTGTTGCCGGGGATCGTGAGCCCGCTGCGCCACGTGAACGGTCCCGAACTCGACTGGGTGATCGTGCGCGAGAATTCGGAGGGCGAGTATGCAGGCGTCGGCGGACGCGTCCATCGCGGCCTGCCGCTGGAAGTCGCGACCGACGTTTCGATCATGACCCGCGCGGGCGTCGAGCGCATCTTCCGCTTCGCCTTCGCGCTCGCCCGATCGCGGCCGCGCAAGCTCCTCACCATCGTCACCAAGTCGAACGCGCAGCGCCACGCCATGGTGATGTGGGACGAGATCGGCGCGGAGATCGCGCGCGAGTTTCCCGACGTGACATGGGACAAGATGCTGGTCGACGCGATGACCATGCGCATGACGATCAAGCCCGAGAGCCTGGATACGATCGTCGCCTCGAACCTCCACGCCGACATTCTGTCCGACCTGGCTGCGGCGCTGGCCGGCTCGCTCGGTATCGCGCCGACCGCCAATCTCAATCCGGAGCGCCGCTATCCCTCGATGTTCGAGCCGATCCACGGCTCGGCGTTCGACATCGTCGGCAAGGGAATCGCCAATCCGATCGGCTCGTTCTGGACGGGCGCGATGATGCTCGAGCACCTCGGCGAAAAGGCCGCGGCGGATCGCCTGATGCGGGCGATCGAGCGTGTGACGGCGGACCCGTCGCTGCACACGCCCGATCTCGGCGGCAAGGCCACGACACGCGCGGTGACCGACGCGACGATCGCCGCGATCCAGGGCGAGAACGTCTGAGGTTGGCTTCCTGCCCTTCTCCCTCCGGGAGAAGGTGGCCGCGTGAAGCGCGGCCGGATGAGGGAGCTGCCCCCGAGCGAGGCGGCCTTCGCGCGCGAAACCCTCACCCGGCGCTTTGCGCCGCCCTCTCCCGTAGGAGAGGGGACCTCACGGCGCTTACGGCGCCCTGACGCAGCGCTCGACCGAAAAGACGCATTCCCGCCCGAGCGGCAGTCCGCTGCCGTCGACCGCGGTGTAGCCGACCTGGCTGACCCGGGCGTTGGTCATGACCATGACGACGTCGCAGCTTCCGGCCGGCGTGAACGGGACCAGATTCGTGTTGAGGCCGATCGCCCATTGGGGGCCGTAGCCTCGCATGTGTCCGCCCGTATAGGTCCAGATTTCGGTGGCCTGGCCCGATGGGACGCGCTGGGCGGGTTGACCGAAGCAGGCGAGAATATCGCGCTTCGAAAGGCCGATCATCGACTGCTGCGCGACCTGATCGGTTTCGAGCGGCTCCCCCTGGCAGCCGCCAAGCGCGAGCAGAGCGAGAACGGCGACCGTCGCGACGGATTTGCTCAACTCTGTCCCCTGGAATTCGCGACGTGCGGCCGACGTTGGCGCAACCCGAGCGGTTTGACAATGCAAGCGCAATCAAATCGCCGTTGGGTCGCTGGCCTGAAAGATTGCGATTCCCGTCTCGCCGTAAACCCGTTCGTCGACAAGCGTGAGGCCGCTCGGCGCCGCGATCTCGACCTTGGCGGCTTCTTCGACGACGCAAAGCGCATTCGGCTCCAGCCAACCGCCAACCACGAGCGAGACGAGCGCCGGTCCAGCGAGACCCTGTCCATAAGGCGGATCGACAAAGGCGAGCGCAAACGGGCCGCCGCCCGGCGCCGAACCGAGCTTGGTCGCGTCGGCGCGCCAGATGCGCGTCACCCCGCCCAGCGCCAGCGCCTCGACATTGGCGCGCAGAAGCGCACGCGCCTCGGCGCCGTTGTCGACGAACAGCGCGAAGCGCGCGCCGCGCGACAGAGCCTCGATCGCGAGCGCCCCCGATCCGGCGAAAAGGTCAACGACCCGCGCCCCCTCGATCTGGCCGGGAAACCTGTGTTCGAGGATGTCGAAGATCGACTCGCGCAACCGCTCCGAGGTCGGACGAATGGCGCGCGACGACGGCGTGAGCAGCGTCCGGCCCTTGAGTCGGCCGCCGACAATCCGCATCGATCACCGCTTTCGCGGCGGCGGGCGCGAACCGCCCGCGCCCCTCGGCGGTCCTTTCCCCGGCGGCCGGGCGAATCGCCCCGGCGAGGAGCGCCCGCGCGGCGGTCCGCCTTTGTCGCCCGCGTCGCGGGTTGCGCTCCGCGGGCGTTCCCCGTCACGCCCGTCTGCACGTGGCGGCCTTGACTTGAACTCGGAGCGCGGCCCGCGGTTCGTGGCGTCCGATCGCGGCGGCCGACTGTCGTTTGCCCGGTCACGCGGCGGACCCTTAGGCCGGTCGAACTTGCGCTCCCGCGCAGGACCGTCGGCGCTCCGTGCTGGCGACGGGCGTCCGCCGATCGCGCGCCGTCCCGCGCCGGGCGGTCGTGGCTTGAACTCGGAGCGCGGCTCGCGGTTCGTGGCGTCCGATCGCGGCGGCCGACTGTCGTTTGCCCGGTCACGCGGCGGACCCTTGGGCCGATCGAACCTGCGCTCGCGCGGCGGACCGTCGGCGGCCCGTGCCGGCGAGGGGCGTTCCCGACGATCGCCGTCACGCGCGGTTGCGGGACGGTCGAAGCGGCGCTCTCGCGGTCCGCCCTCGCTCCTCCCGCTGCTTGGTCTTTCAGGCCGATTCCCAGATTCCTTGCCACCCTTGTAAGACGGCCGCTCGCGCCCCCCGGCGGCGCGCCCTCGCTTGGGCCCGAACGAATCGGTCTTTCCGGGCGGCGGACCAGATCGAAATGCGCGTCCGCCGCGCTCCCCGGTGTTCGGACGTCCCGTGCGTTTCGGCGCCGCTTCGGGCGCGCCATCACTTGCAGACTCATCCCTTGGCCGAGAAACGCGCTCGACCGCGATTGTCCGACCTTTGCGGTCATGGGTCGCGCTGCGCTCAACGCGCTTGCGGGTGGTCGCGGCGTCTGCGGCGATTTCAGCGCGCAAAGCCGAGACGTGTTTGCGCCGGCGCTCAGGCGTGGACGGCGCCGGCGGCGTGCGCCGCGCCGCTCCGTCCTGCTCGAACCGCTTGCCTCCGCTCGCTGCTCGATCGGGGCGGCCTTGCATCGTGCGGCCAGGCCGTTGGTTGTCCCGCGGCCCACGCCCGCCGCGCGGCCGCTCGCCGTGCGCCGGCTCGGGCGGCGGCGCCTCCGCGACGATCGGCGGCGTGTCGAAATCGACGCCCGCTTCCCTGGCGAGCTTCGCGCCCAATTGGTCGCGCAGCACACGCGTGCGCACTTCCGCCACTTCGGCCTCCGCGAGATCGCCGAGTTCGAACGGACCGAACGAGACGCGGATCAGCCGGTTCACCTCAAGACCGAGGTGTTCGAGGATTTTCTTGATCTCCCGGTTTTTCCCTTCCCTGAGACCCAATGTGAGCCAGGCGTTCGCGCCCTGCTCGCGGTCGAGTTTGGCTTCGACGCCGAGATAGTCGACGCCGTCGATCGTGACTCCGTCGGCAAGACGATCCAGCGCCGCCTGTTCGATGTTCCCATGCGCGCGCACCCGATAGCGACGCAGCCAGCCGGTCGATGGAAGTTCGAGCACGCGCGCGAGCCCGCCGTCGTTGGTCAGAAGCAGCAGGCCTTCCGTGTTGATGTCGAGGCGGCCGATCGTGACCAGGCGCGGCAGGTCGGGCGGCAACGCCGCGAAAATCGTCGCTCGTCCTTCCGGATCGCGGGCGGTTGTGACCAGCCCCCTGGGTTTGTGAAACAAAAAGAGCCGTGTGCGCTCGGGCGCAGCGAGCGGCTTGCCGTCGACGCGCACATGATCGGTTTCGCTCACGTTGAAGGCCGGGCTCTCGAGCACCTTGCCGTTGACGCTGACCCGGCCCTCGGCGATCCACGCCTCCGCGTCGCGGCGAGAACAGATACCCGCTCGCGCCATGACCTTGGCGATCCGCTGGCCCTCGCGAACCTCTGAGCTCTTCACTGGTGCTTCGTCGTTCATACCGCTCCGTTTCCGCCGGTCCGCTTTCGCGTTGTTCCCAGGCGCTGCTTGTCCTAAGCCGGAACGCCGCGGGCCGCCAACGAAAAACGCTTGGCCCGCAACCAGGGACTGCGCCGCGAGGAGCGCGATTTGGCCGAAGAGAACGAGCGCGGCGATCCGATGAGCTCTCGCCTTCGCCGAAGCGCGCGCGGCCGAACTGCGCGGCGAAGCGCCGATCGGCGCCACGCTGGTTCGCGACGGGATCGTGATTGCGAGCGCGGGAAACCGCACCCGCGAGCTCAGCGATCCAACCGCTCACGCGGAAATGATCGTCATCCGAGAGGCGGCGGCCAAACTCGGCTCCGAGCGCCTCGTTGGCTGCGATCTCTATGTGACCCTCGAACCCTGTGCGATGTGCGCGGGCGCGATTTCCTTCGCCCGCCTGCGCCGGCTCTACTACGCAGCCTATGACCCCAAGGGCGGCGCTGTTGACAGCGGCCCGCGCTTCTTCCGCTCACCCACCTGCCACCATGCGCCGGAGGTCTACGGAGGCTTACGCGAGAGCGAGGCGGCGGCGATGCTGAAAGCGTTTTTCGCCGGCAGGCGGTGAAAATTGCGCACCGCCTCATCCGGCGCCATAGCGCGCGTTCGAAGGACGACCGGGCCGTCCTGCTCGGACGCCCTTCGGGCCACCTTCGCCCTCAGGGAGGGGGTGAGGGTTGGTTGCCAACACCGCGATCGGCGTGACAGCATCGAATTAAGACAAAGGTCGTCTGCTTCGAGGGAGGATCCATGACGCGCCCGCCGTTTCGCGCCGACCATGTCGGGAGCTTTCTTCGTCCCGGGCGGCTGCGGGAAGCACGCGAGCTTTTCGCCGCCGGCGGACTCCCCGCCGCCGAGTTGCACGCGATCGAGGACGCGTGCATCCGCGAGGTCGTGCGCGCCCAGGAGAATGTCGGCTTGCAAGGGGATCACGGACGGCGAGTTTCGCCGCACGTTCTTTCATGTCGATTTTCTCGAACGGTTCGAGGGCGTCGAGACCCATTACGGCGAATTCGTCGCCAAGTTCCGCAAGGACGATGGAACCGAGGTCGGGTTCAAGCCGCCGACCATGCATGTCGGCAGCAAGGTGAAATGGGTCGGGCCAATTCAAGGGACGGACTTCGATTTCCTCAAGTCCGCCACGAGCCGCACGCCGAAGGTCTGCATCCCGGCGCCGTCGATGCTGCACTTCCGCGGCGGGCGCGAGGCGATCAGCGAGGCGGTCTATCCGAGCCTTGAGAATTTTTACGACGATCTGACCGCGGCCTATCGCGCCGAGGTCGCCGATCTCGCCGGGCGGGGCCTCCGCTACCTGCAGTTCGACGACACCAATCTCGCTTATCTCTGCGATCCCGACATTCGCGCCCGCACCAAGGCGCGCGGCGACGATCCGGACGCGCTCGTCCGCCTCTATTGCCGGCTGATCAACGATTCGATCCGCGACCGGCCGCGGATATGACCGTCTGCGTCCACCTCTGCCGCGGCAATTTCAAGAGCGCCTGGGTGGCGCAGGGCGGCTATGAGCCGGTCGCCGAGATCTTGCTCAACGAGATGACAATCGACGGCTTCTTTCTCGAATATGACGACGAGCGCTCAGGCGATTTCGCCCCGTTGCGCTTTGCGCCGAAGAGCGCGACCATCGTGCTCGGCCTGATGAGCTCCAAGAAGCGCTGCCGCCGAGCCGAAGGACGACGTCAAGCGCCGCATCGACGAGGCGACGAAATATGTTCCGCTCGACCAATGCGCGCTCAGCCATCAGTGCGGGTTCTCTTCGACCGCTCATGGCAACGACCTCACCGAGGCGGATCAGTGGATCAAGCTCGCGCGTATGGTCGAGATTGCCGAAGAGGTGTGGGGCGGAGCATAATTTCGCTGATGCCAGGGCAACGGGTTGAGAGATGATGCTGGAACGAGTTCGCACAAACGCCAAGCCGACCTGGTTTGATTCCGACAAATGCTTCATCGATGGGCGCTGGGTCGAGCCGCAGTCTGGCGAACGCCTGCCGGTCGAGGACCCGTCGCGTGGCGTCGAGATCGGCGAGATCGCGCGTGGGACCGCCGCCGATGTGGATGCGGCGGTCGACGCGGCAAGCCAAGCGCTTGCAGGCGACTGGGGCAGGCTCACGGCGACTGAGCGCGGGCGGCTGCTCGCGAAACTCGGCGAACTGATCACGGAGCGCGTCGACGAACTCGCGCACATCGAGGCGCTCGACGTCGGCAAGCCGCTGAAGCAGGGCCGCGCGGACGCGGTCGCGATGGCGCGCTACATGGAATTCTACGCCGGCGCCGCCGACAAGGTGATGGGCGAAACGATCCCGTTCCAGAGCGGCTACACGGTCTACACCTTGCGCGAGCCGCATGGCGTGACCGGGCATATCGTGCCGTGGAACTATCCGATGCAGATCGCCGGGCGCACCGTCGGCGCCGCGCTGGCGATGGGCAACGCCTGCGTGCTGAAGCCTGCGGAAGAAGCCTGCCTCACTTCGCTGGCGCTTGCCGATCTCGCGCGCGAGGCGGGCTTTCCGGCAGGCGCGCTCAATGTCGTGCCCGGCCTCGGGGAAGAGGCAGGCGCGGCGCTCGCGGCCCATCCGGGCGTGCGGCATCTCTCGTTCACGGGCTCGGTCGCGGTCGGCGCGCTGGTGCAGGAGGCGGCGGCCCGCCACGTCGCGCCGGTCACGCTCGAACTTGGCGGCAAGTCTCCCCAGCTTGTCTTCGCTGACGCGGATCTTGAGCGCGCGCTGCCTTTCCTCGTCAACGCGGGTATCCAGAACGCGGGCCAGACCTGTTCCGCTTCCTCGCGCATTCTGGTCGAGCGCAAGATTTATGGCCAGGTCGTCGAGCGGATGGCGGCGCGCTATCGGGCTTTGAAGGTCGGGCCGGCCGACGCCGACCTCGATGTCGGTCCGCTCATCTCCGAGCGGCAGAAGGCGATCGTCAGCCGGTTCATTGCCGAGGGCGCGGACCTGACGACGGCTGCGACCGCCACGATTGTCGAGGACGCGCCCAAGGGTGGGCACTATGTCGCCCCGACTTTGTTCGCCGATGTCCGTCCCAATCATCGACTGGCCCAGGAGGAGATCTTCGGCCCCGTCCAGGTCGTCATTCCCTTCGACGACGAGGCCGAGGCGATCGCGATCGCCAACGGGACGGGTTACGGTCTCGTCGCCGGCGTCTGGACGGCCGACGGGGGGCGGCAGATGCGGCTCGCCAAGGCGCTGCGGGCGGGGCAGGTGTTCCTCAACAATTACGGCGCGGCCGGCGGCGTCGAGCTGCCGTTCGGCGGCGTGGGCAAATCGGGTCACGGCCGCGAGAAGGGGTTCGAGGCGCTGTACGGTTTCTCTGCGCTGAAGACCGTCGCCGCGTGGCACGGATGAGGCGGCGGGTCGAAACGACCAGCGCACATAATCGAAGACAGGGAACAATGATCACAATCACCGCCATCATCCGCGTCCGCAAAGGTCATGAACAGACGATGTCCAAGGCGTTGCTCGAGGTCGCGGATCATGTTCGCAAGACCGAGGCTGGCACTCTCGGCTTCTTCGTTTCCCAGGACAACGAGGACCCTTGCGTGTTTACGACATACGAGCGGTTTGTTGATTCGTCTGCGATGGACACTCACAACAACTCAGATGTCGTTGCGCGCTTTTTTGGCGTCGCCAAGCCTATTCTCGATGGCGACGTGATCCTGAAAACCTGTACCGAAATTTCTGCCAAAGCCTGACTTTATCGGGGGCTGAACCGGATGACGATTGAATGCCTGGCGGTTCCATGTCCCGCGGTTTAGCGCGGGCCGCGACGCGAGGTTCCGGCGGGAAACGCGCGGAACCTCTTCTGACGACCGCGCGCCTGTGTTGCGTCATCGCTCTGACCGTCGCGGGCTGTGCGACGCCGCCCGAGGTCAAGCGCGACACTCTCGATGCGACGGCATGGCGTGGGTCGGCCCTGACCGGCGTTGGCCGGCAGATGGTTGTCGACGCCGTGGCGGGCGCCGCGCCCCAAACATTGACGTTGATCGACGTCAACCAGCGGGCGGAGGTCGCGGGCGACCCGGAACGGCGCGTCCGCACTCTGAACCGGCGGGTCGAGCGCGTGGAGGCTGAATTGCGCCACAACGGCGTTGCGCCCGTCGCAATCGGCGAGTGGCCCGGGGCAGGGCAGGGCGGCGTCCAGACGTATCCTCCGGCCGAATTGCAGACCAGGCAAATGGCCGTCATTGCTCATTACTAACGGGCGGCATGCGCGGCCGGTCGGGCCGTGCTAAGGACGCGCGAGAACGGCGCCAGCGCGCCAAAATGGGGGAATCGCTTGAGCCCGATCATTGTGGTCCTGAACGGCCCCAGTCTCAATCTGCTTGGCAAGCGCGAGCCGGAGATCTACGGCCGCGAAACGCTGGCCGACGTCGAAGCCGATTGCCGACGCGTCGGCGAAGACCTTGGATTTGCGATCGAGTTCCATCAGAGCAATCGCGAATACGAAATCATCGAATGGATTCACGACGCCCGCGAGCGCGCAGCCGGCATCGTCATCAATCCCGCCGCATTCACGCACACGTCGGTCGCCATCCTTGACGCCCTAAACGCCTATGGAGGGCCGATCGTCGAAGTGCATATCTCCAATGTGCACAAGCGGGAGTCGTTCCGGCGCCATTCCTACGTGTCGGGCGTCGCGGCCGGCGTGATCGTCGGTTGCGGGACGCAGGGCTATGGATTCGCGCTGCAGCGGATCGCCAAGCTGCTCGACGCGCCGAAGCGATAATCCCGGCCGGCATGGAACCAGAGGGAGGGCGAGCGTGAGAATCAAGGAGTCCATCGACAGACTTCCGGGCGGCATGATGCTGACGCCGCTCCTGCTTGGAGCGCTTTGCAAGACTTTCGCGCCGAACGCGCCTGCTTACTTCAAAGGCTTCACCCAGGGAATCATGACCGGCGTCCTGCCGATCCTGGCTGTGTGGTTCTTCTGCATGGGATCGTCGATCACGCTCAGCGCGACCGGGACCGTTCTGCGCAAGTCCGGGACGCTTGTGTTGACCAAGTTCTTCGCCGCCTGGGCGATCGTTCTCGTCGCTTCGCAGTTCATTCCTCCCGAGGGTATTCAGGGCGGCTTCTTCACGGGCCTGTCGATCCTCGCCATCGTGTGCGCCGTGGATATGACCAATGGCGGCCTTTATGCCTCGTTGATGCAAACCTATGGCGCAAAGGAGGAAGCCGGGGCTTTCGTCCTGATGTCGATCGAGTCCGGACCGCTGATGAGCATGATCATCCTCGGCGCGTCGGGCGCGGCTCATTTCGAGCCGCAGATCTTTGTCGGCGCCGTACTCCCATTCCTGGTCGGCTTCGCGCTCGGCAATCTCGATCCCAAGCTCAGGGAATTTTTCGCTCCCGGCGGCCAGTTGATGATCCCCTTCTTCGCTTTCGCCCTCGGCAACACCATCGACCTGCATACGCTTCTCTCGCCGCTCGCGGGTCTCGGCATCCTGCTTGCCCTCTCCGTCATCGTGCTGACCGGCGTGCCGCTGATCATTGCCGACAAGCTGATCGGCCGGGGCACGGGCACGGCCGGCATCGCCGCCTCATCGACCGCCGGAGCGGCCGCCGCCAACCCTGTGGCGATTGCGGCCGTCGCGCCGCAATTTGCGCCGGTGGCGCAGCAGGCGACGGTCCTGGTGGCGATCTGCATCATCGTCACATCGATTGTCGTGCCGATCCTCACCGGCCTTTGGTACCGCCGTTTCGGGCAAGGGGTGGCCGAGCGCGCGCATGCGGACAGCGCAGGGCCTGCGCTGCAGCTTCAATCCGCGGACTCGTGAAGAACGCCATTTCGCTGAATCGGGCGCTGTAGGGCTGTCAACGACAGCGCAATCGTCTCGGAGCGTCGAGACTTCGCGCCTTAACTCACAATTGCGAGCACGAACCCGTCCCAGCCCTTGGCGCCGACCGTCTGAATTGCGGTTGCGCTCAATCGCGACTCGCGCGCAATCAGATCGAACATATTGCGCACGCCGATCACATCCGGATCGCTGCTGGCCGCATCGACCACTTCGCCGTGCCGAACGACATTGTCGACGACGATCGCGGTTCCTGGCTTCGAAAGGCGCAACGCCCATTCGAGATAGGCCGCGTTGTTGGTCTTGTCGGCGTCGATGAACACGAAGTCGAACGGGCCAAGCCCCTCAGCCTCGATCTTGGGCAAGGTCTGCAACGCCGCCCCGATCCTGATCTCGACCTTGCCGGCAAGATCAGCGCGGGCGAGGTTCCGGCGTGCGACTTCGGCGTGCTTCGGGCTGACTTCCAGCGTGATGAGCCGGCCGTCCTCGGGCAAAGCGCGCGCCAGCCAGATTGTCGAATATCCCCCGAGCGAGCCGATCTCCAACATTTTGCGTGCGCCCGACATGCGCGCCAGGAGATGGAGCAGCTTGCCTTGTGTCGCCGAGACGTCGATCGACGGCAGTCGCGCCGCGGAATTGGCTGCGAGCGCCTCCTCAAGCGCTGGGTCTGACTCGATCAGCGTCCTGGCGAAATAGGAATCGACCTCGCTCCAGCGTTTGCTCATCAGCGATCATCACCTCTGTTTGATCTCGCGCCGTCAACGGTCGCCTATTCCGGCGCAACCAGATTGGCGTCGCGCGCGATGCGCCAGCGGCCATCGGCGCCTTTGCGCAAGATGCTCATCGCATATCCCGACATGCGCTTCGATGTTTGGCCAAGGGGAGTCACTTGCACTCGAATATGGTTGCGAACAAAGGCGCGCGGACCGAACACCTCGATCTCCTGCACCTCTGCATTGGCCTCAATTGCAGCGCTTTTCATCCCTTCGCTTTGAGCCGCGAACTCGGCCTTGCCGAACGGCGGCCGACCCGGCGTCATGAAGACGATGTCGTCCGTCATCATGTCCAGGAGCGCCGCGAGATCGTGAGCGTTGCTGGCGGCGATCCAGGAATCGACAAGCTCACGGATTTGGCGCTCATCATCAGTCACGCTCGCCTCCTTCGCATTGGCGCGATGCTGAAATTCAACGCTCACTCAGCCCTCAAGGTTCTTCCTTCCCGGCGACGCCGGCTTCCGCGAATGTCGCCATGCCGTTGTGGCAGGCGACCGCGGCCTTGATAATGCCAACCGCCAGCGCGCCGCCCGAGCCTTCACCGAGCCGCATCCCGAGGTCGAGCAGTGGTGGCTTGCCGATCAGCTTCAGCGCATGTCGATGGGCGCGCTCCGCCGAAATATGGGCGGCGAGACAATGGTCGAGCGCCGCGTCGTCGAGGGCAAGCAGCACCGCGGCGGCAGAGCACACGACGAAGCCGTCCAGCAGCACGGGCGTGCGGCGCAAGCCGCGCGGCGAGGATTGCGCCTGCGATTGCGGCGGTCTCGCGCCCGCCGAGGCGGGCCAGAATCTGCAGCGGGTCGTCAAGATATGGCTTGTGGAGCGCGACCGCGGCGCGCACGGCGTCGGCCTTGCGCCTCAGGCCGTCGTCATCGACGCCGGTCCCGCGGCCGACCCATTCCTCCGCCTGCCCGCCATAAAGCGCGTGATAGATCGCCGCGGCGGACGTTGTATTGCCGATGCCCATTTCGCCGAGCACGAGCAGGTCGGGTTCGGAGGCGAGCGCCTCCATGCCGAAGGCTATCGTCCCGGCGCAAGTCTTCTCGTCCAGGGCCGGCTCCTGCGTGATGTCGCCGGTCGGCTTCTCGAGCGCCAGTTCGTAAACCTTGAGCGAGATGTCGAAAGTCTTGCAGATCTGGTTGATCGCGGCGCCGCCCGTCCGGAAGTTCGCAACCATGGCCTCTGTGACCGACGGCGGAAAGGCGGAGACGCCCTGAGCGACGACACCGTGATTGCCGGCGAAGACGGCGACGAGCGGGCGATCGACGTGCGGCCGGGCGGATCCCTGCCAGGCCGCCATCCATTCGGAAATCTCCTCGAGCCGTCCAAGCGAGCCCGCGGGCTTTGTCAGGCGCCCCTCGCGCTCGCGGGCCGCGGCGCGCGCGCCCTCGTCGGCGGCTGGGCATTTTACGCAGAAGATCGCGGATATCGTCGAATGGGCGGCTGGCGGTCACGATGTTCTCCCGGGGACCGCGCCGCTATAGTCGATATTGCGCTGCGGTGGCGAGAGGCTCGGGCCGACAACGATTGGCGCGTGGTTTCGCTCTCCCGTCGTGGCGCCAGGATGCCTCATCGCCCCTGGGGGATGCTTTGATTGTCCCCAGCGACGGGTGGGAACCTGGATTGAGCAAAACCACGGAGGAGTGACTTATGTTTGCGCGCGCGAGCCTTCTAGCCCTGGTCCTCGCCTCGCCCGCATGGGCGGACTCCGACTATCCGGCCGGCCTCTTCGAACACTCGCCGCTCAGCGACGCGCCAGCGGCCGCTTCTCGCCAGGGGAGTCCTGCCCCGGGACAAGCAAAAACCCCGTCCAGAAACCGCGCGACCGGCGGCTGCCACCACTATCGCGAGTGGCGCTATCCGTACCCGCAACCCTGCTGAGGGCGCCGCCTCAGAGACCCTGTGTGATGAAGGTCACGGTGTTTTATCGAATAGGCGCGATACTCCCTCGCTCTCCTGTGGGAGATAGCCCATGCCGCCCCGCGTCGTCCTTTGCCTGCTCGCCGCCATCGTTGCATCGCCGGCCGGCGCCCAGGGCGACGCCAACGCCACGGTCTGCGCCGCAGACGACGACAGCGCCTTCTCTCCCGAGCAGCGCATCGCCGCCTGCGACGCGTTGATCAAAGCCGCGCGGAACGCGCCCAAGGCGGTCGCGGATGCGCTCGTGAATCGGGGCGCAGGCCGCCTGGTACGCCGACAAGATGAGCCGAGCCTTTGCCGATCTCGATCGCGCCATTGCGCTCGATCCGAACAATTCCCGAGCCTTTCGCGAGCGCTCCAACGCTTACCGCTCGATCGGCAAGCTCGACCGCGCGCTCGCCGATGCAAGCGAGGCGGTGCGGCTCGATCCCAGGGACGCGAAGGCCTTCGACAACCGCGGCGACGTGTTCGTCGAGAAGGGCCAGTACGAACGCGCGATCCACGACTACGACGAAGCCTTGCGGCTCGATCCGAAACTGAGCTTGGCGTTCCGGGATCGCGGGGCCGCCTATTATTTTGCCAAGGACTACCAACGCGCGATCAAGGACTATGACGAGGCGATCAAGCTCGATCCGCGCAGCGACCGCGCCTACACCAATCGGGGCGCGGCCTATGGGAAGCTCGGCCGCAACGAGCAGGCGATCGCCGACGAGAGCGAGGCGATCAAGCTTGACCCGACCGAGCCCACCTATTTCGACAATCGCGGCCTCTCCTACGCGGAGGAGGGCGACTACGACCGCGCCATCATCGACTATAGCGAGGCGATTCGGATTGCTCCGCGGGCGAATTTTCTCACCAATCGCGGCAACGCCTACCAGGCCAAGGGCGATCTCACCCGCGCCATCGCCGACTACGACCGCGCGATCCAGCTGAACCCAGCCTTCGCCGACGCCTACAACAACCGCGGCGCAGCCTTCCGCGGCAAAGGCGATCTCGACCGCGCGATCGCCGACTACCAGGCGGCGCTGCGCGTCGATCCGCAAGATAAGACAGCCGCCGAAAACCTTGCGGCCGTCCAGGCTCAGCGCAAGCGGGCGAGGAAATAGGATGAGAGTTGAAGGCCGATGGGTTCGCCACGGCGTGCGCCGGGCCTCATTGCGCCGTTCATCAGAGCCGGCCTCTGCTGGCGGCACGCTGACACGGATGACCGCGGTCGTGGGATCAGGGCGCTCGCCTGGGTCAAAGCTCGATCGGCTGTTTTGGGCGGGCAGACAGTTTCCGCACCTAGTATTTGCACCGCGTAAGCCGAGGGGGGAAATATGCGTTGTCCGACGCTTTGCCGTTCGGCGGTCATTACCGACAATGTGGGGCTAGCAGCTCGCATGTCCCTCGCA
This sequence comes from uncultured Alphaproteobacteria bacterium, assembly GCA_963762335.1. GTDB lineage: Bacteria > Pseudomonadota > Alphaproteobacteria > Rhizobiales > Beijerinckiaceae > Roseiarcus. The sequence continues at coordinate 23,521 of CAVXKU010000006.1, forward strand.
TTGGCCGCGCCTGGTCATTATGTACCGATACTTGAAGGTCCGCGCATTACGCGTGACGACAGGAAATTAGAGGTAATTCGTATTAATAACGCTGTCGGAAGGTCGAAACCGGAAACAATTATTTTGGGCGATCTTCCGGCGGAAACCACGTCGCTTATTGAGGCAGAATTTGCGCCGTTGTTGCGCTCTCGATTGAAAACCGTGGGAACCGTTGCGGACATCGAATACGCTGTAAGTCCCGCCCCGTAGAGAACCCCTGCGATGGGGCCGCGATCATATTGGATTGGGGCTACTAAAGGCACTCCGTTCGCGTTGCGACATCGTCTTTGAGGACTGGCCTTCCCCGGTGAGCCTATACCGGCGAAAGCGGCGCATCTTGTCGTTTGCGAAGACGGAGACGATATGGCGCAGGTTATCGCTGCCAATTATGCCTACGCCTTGGGAGCCGGATTTTACTTAATCCCCCAAGTGGGCGTATTTACGCGACGATTTTAGGAACAGTTTTACGCGCTTTATGATAATCGCTCGTCGGCACCGCGCATATATTGGATCAACTTAGGCGCGAGTTGCGCGATCTTTGTGGCGTACTGCCCGTTCCAATCGGTGGGGCGATCACATTTGTAACGAGCGGCCTGCCCTTCGGCTTCGCCATCACCAGTTGTCCGTCAACTCACATATTTAGTTATCCGCACATGGGTATTTCGGTAGTGAATGGGTTTGCGGCAGAACAGCCAGGCGAACCCGGTATCACGCACGTTTGTTTAGTAGACCCGAGCATGGATGCTGAGGCCCATGAGATCGAGGTCGCCGCAGAGTTGCTAGCGCCGCGCGGTGCGTTTGTTCGCGTCTACAGTAACGCGGGTGCAAATGTGCGCGATGTAGGCGAGATGATGGAATGGTTTCCTTATGATCTGTTGTTAATTTCTACGCATTGCGGAGACCCGGACGGTTATAGATGGACCTATGAATTCAAAGATTCCGAAGGGCATGACCGGCGATTAGTTATAGATATTGCGCTCATGTCGGAAATACCGACGACCCGAGTATTTTGTCAGTGACGCAGTTCTTTCGCTTCGTATCACTTGACGGCGTAGATTGGTCCGACAGAACGGCGAAAGAGGCGCTATATGTGGCACAGCCATCAATGATTTCATGAGGCTAACGAGAGCGAAAGACCGGGAATTGAAGCCGGTGATAAAAGATACCGTGGGTCGCGTAGTAGGCTGCAGCCGCACTCAAAATGTCGGGTGGCAATCTTATAGTTTTACCGAGGCCGCTCGCAAATAGCGGGACGCCAATAATTATCAAATAACGCGTGCGTGTCTTGGCACAGGCTCGCCGAGACGTTCACGTTCTGCAACGCGCGATCTTACGTCGGCACCATGTTTGAGGTAACCGAATTCGAAGCGGTAGAAGTTGTGACAAAATTACTCGAAAAACATTACTCCAAACCGATAGCCCATGCACTGTGGTCGGCGCAGCGAGAAGTCTACAAGAGGGGTGGGCGCTGCCCTTATGTCGTGACGGGAGTATACCCGCAAACTCTGCGAGCGAAGCAGCACGACACGACTCGGACGATAAGACGCTTAGAGAGGGCTTGCAAGCGCACAAACGGAACTCGCCCAAACACCGACAGAGAACGAAGCTCGCTACCAAACCGTTGCGGACTGCGTAGCCTACTATGAGAGAGAGGCGGCGCATTTTCAGGAGCTGGTTGTAGACAAAGCCCCTCCGGGGCTCGTAAGGGAAAATACATAAGGCGCGATCTGCGGGGATAACGCGATCAGGTCAGGGCCACGGTGGCCTTTCTCCTGTCCGTCGAATCGGCCTGAAATCGCTGTTGCGAGTATCTTGAGCTGTGCACACACCGACTGTCCGCTCGGGTCGAAAGCGGCCCAATTGCGTCCCACAAATGAACGGCTTTTAACTTCGGCGCTCAAGTGGGAACATCGAAACGAGGTTCTTCAACGGATTTCTCGACATTTAATTCTTTTTTTCAGAATTATGATGCTATTATACCGCTTTTCCAGAGAAGCGAGGCTACGATTGGAGCAACGAACCCCGTCGGCGACTGAATGTTTTCACCAAGGGCGAGCGGCGGAAGCGGATCTTTGCGCGGCTGCGCGAAGGCTGGGCCTATGACGAGATCGCCCGCGAGGAGCGCCTCAGCGCCGAGCGAATCCGCCAGATCGTCTCGGAGGTTTTGGGCAAGCGGGTCATCGACCGCGGCGCCGACCACGCGCATATTCAGCTCGAACGCCTGATGCCCGCCTTGCGTGTCGTCAGCGAGGCGATTGGGCGTGGCGAGCTCCAGGCGGTCGCGCCGCTCATCAAGCTGATCGACCGGCTCGACAAGCATCAGGATACGGTCGTCGCGAAACATTCTTATGGACCGGAGGAGCGGCAGCGGCTCATCGAAAAGATCAACCGCATCGCCGACAATCTGGCGCCCGCCGCCGACACTGACCCGGATCTCTCGGCGGCGGACGCTCACGAAAATATTTCCGCCGAAATTCCCGTGTAACCCATTGAAAAGTCACGATTCGGACGAGAGAATCCAAGGAAATCCAAGCAATCCAATAGGCATTATCCGTGGTTTTCGTCGGCGAATGGCTCGGCGCCAAGGAAACCCAAATTCGACCGTCATTGCGAGCGAAGCGAAGCAATCCAGGGAACGGAAGGTGCTCCGGCTTCTGGATCGCCGGGTCGCCTTGGCCCGTCCCAAGGACGGGTGGCTCTCGACGCCCATGGCTCCTCGCGATGACGATCTTAGGAGGTTACCGCCAGGGGTGGGCGGCGGCCGTCTTCTTCTCGTGCGCGTCGATCGCCGAGCGCCTCGACCAGAGTGAGGCCGATGTCGTCGAGCCCTTCGATCAGGCACTGCTTGCGGAAGGGATCGATCTCGAACTTGACGACCCCGCCGTCGGGACCGCGGATCTCCTGCGCCGGCAGATCGACGGTCAGCGTCGCGTTCGCGCCGCGCTCGGCGTCGTCATGGAGCTTGGCGAGATTTTCGGCCGAGACCCTGATCGGCAGGACGCCGTTCTTGAAGCAATTGTTGTAGAAAATGTCGGCGAAGTCGGTCGCGATGATGCAGCGGACGCCGAAGTCGAGGAGCGCCCAGGGCGCATGCTCACGCGACGAGCCGCAGCCGAAATTGTCGCCGGCCACGATAATCGTGGCCTTTCGGTAAGCCGGCTTGTTGAGGACGAAGTCGGGATTCTCGGAGCCGTCCTCGCGAAAGCGCATCTCCGCGAACAGGCCCGCGCCGAGGCCGGTGCGCTTGATCGTCTTGAGGTACTGCTTGGGGATGATCATGTCGGTGTCGATGTTGTCGATCGGCATCGGCGCCGCGACCCCGGTCAATGTCGTGAACTTGTCCATCGCGTTCAGGCTTTCTGCGTTTGCTCGCTGGCTCTAGCAAGAGCCGCCTCGTCGGACAATGGCGCCCGAACTCATAGATACTTCTCGAGGTCCTTCGCCGCCTCGTCAGGCGAGCGCTCGACATTGAAGGCTTCGACGAAGGCGCCGTTCTTGTCCATGAGATAGACGATCGAACTGTGGTCCATCGAATAGTCGCCGTCGGGCTGCTTTTGACCCTTGCGGGCGTAGACCCGAAAGGTCTTCTCCGTTGCTTCCACCGCCTGCGGGCTGCCTGAGAGCCCGATCACGGCGGGGTTGAAGCTCGAGACATAGTCCTGCATCACCTTCGGCGGGTCGCGCTCCGGGTCGACGGTGATGAACAGCGTCGGGATCGCCTTGTCTCCCATCTTGCCCAAAATGTCGGAGATGCGCGCAAGCTCGGTCGGACAGACGTCGGGGCAGTGGGTGTATCCGAAATAGACCAGGAACGGCCGTCCCTTCAGCGTCTGGTCGCTGACCGTCTTGCCGGCCCCGTCTTGAAGCGCGAAGGCTCCGCCGATCAGCGCCCCGCGCGGCCTTTCCGACGGGTTCGTGAGCAGGAAGGCCGCAACGCCGACCACCAAGACAGCGATCAGCGCCGCGAGCAATGCGGATCGCGAACGCTCTCGATCGCGGCGCGTTGTCGGGTTCGGCTTCCGGCATCGGACCTCCATTCGGAGTTGGGCTCCTAACGTCGAAATTGGGCGATCTCCAGACGGAGCGCCAACCCGATAGGAACCTGCTATTGACCTTGGCTGAGCAGGGCGCCACGACAGGCGCCTGGATAGGGCGTCATGGTCCTCCGTCAACTCGAATATCTCGTGGCGCTCGCGCGCGAAAAGCATTTTGGCCGCGCCGCAGACGCCTGCCACGTGTCGCAGCCGACCCTTTCGGCCGCGATTCGGCTGCTCGAAGACGATCTCGGCGCGCCGATCGTCGAGCGCGGCCACCGATATGTGGGCCTGACGCCGCAGGGGCAAGTCGCCCTTGAGCACGCCCACCGGATTCTGGCCGAGGTGGAGAATCTCCGGCGCGGGCTCGAGGAGATCGACAAGGGCCTGACCGGACGGCTTCGGATCGGCGTCATCCCGACCGCGCTGCCGATCGTTTCCCAGCTGACCGCCCCTTTTTACGCCCGGTTTCCGGGCGTGACGGTCGCCGTGATTTCCATGAACAGCCAGGAGATCGACCGCGGGATCGAAGAGTTCGAACTCGACGTCGGCCTCACCTACCTGGACGCCGAACCGATGGCGCATGTGAAGGCCAAACCGGTCTGCGTCGAGGAATATCTCTTTCTCACGCCCGCAGGCGGCCCGCTCGCCGGCCGAACGCAGGTCACCTGGCGCGAAGCGGCGAATACGCCTTTGTGCCTGCTGACGCCCGGACATGCAGAATCGGCGGATCATCGACGGCGTCTTTCGCTCGGTCGGGGCGAAGCCCGTTCCGGCGGTCGAGACCAATTCGATCTTCAACCTCGTCTCGCACGTGAGCGCGGGCCAGTGGTCGGCGATCGTGCCGCGCCAGCTCCTGCGCTTTTTCGGCGTGCCGGAGGGCACGGTGGCGATCGAGCTGGTCGAGCCGATCGCGCAACGCACCATTGGCCTCGTGATGAGCGATCGCGAGCCGCCGTCGCCGCTCGCCCGCAACCTGTTCGCGATGCAATTGCCCGATGATATCGCGGCGCTGATCCAACCCCCGAACCGACCCGGCGAGAATCTTGAACTGGATCGATAGAATTTGCCTATCGTACATTCCAAAGGTTCAATTTGAACCTAAGCCGCCTCGGAAGCGCATCTCTAGCAGGATCCCGGGAGGATAGTCGTGTCCGGCCGAATGGCCTTTGATCTGTCTTTGGCGCAAGCGCTCATCGACCGAAAGCGCGACACGCCAGGCGCTACGCTGCCGATCCTGCACGATCTGCAGGAGCAATTCGGCTACATCGACGACGCCGCGATCCCGCTGATCGCGGACGCGCTGAATATCTCGCGCGCCGAAACGCTGGGCGTGATCAGCTTTTATCACGATTTCCGCCGCTCGCCGGTCGATGGGCGGGTGCTGAAGCTTTGCCGCGCCGAATCCTGTCAGTCCATGGGGTGCGAGGACCTCGTTTCGCATCTTGAACTTCGTCATGGGATTAAGGTCGACGACGAAGACAACCATTCGGCTCTTCACGTCAAAACGGTTTACTGCCTCGGCAATTGCGCTCTGTCTCCGGCCGCGCTTGATCGACGGGAAGCCGATCGGGCGCCTGGACCGCGATCGGATCGACGCGATCGTCGCGGCGGCGCAAGGCAAAACTCAATGAGCGTCCGCGTCTTCATATCCGCGGATTCTTCGGCGCTCTCCGTCGGCGCGGACCTTGTCGCAAACGCAATACACGACGAGGCGCGCCGCCGTGGCCTCGACATTGAGCTTGTCCGCACCGGATCGCGGGGTCTCTTCTGGCTCGAGCCGCTTGTCGAGGTGGAAACGGCTGCCGGCCGCGTCGGCTACGGGCCAGTCGCAGCGGGCGAGACGGCTCAGCTTTTCGAAGCTGGCTTCTTGAGCGGCGGCGCTCATCCCAAGGCGCTGGGCCTCGTTGACGACATCCCCTACCTCGCGAAACAGCAGCGGCTCATCTTCGCCCGTTGCGGACTGACCGACCCGCTGTCGCTCGAGGATTATCGCCACCATGGCGGCCTTCGAGGCTTGGAGCGCGCGTTGGCGCTTGGGTCCAAGGCGACGATCGAGGAGGTTCTGGCCTCAGGCCTTCGCGGGCGGGGCGGGGCAGGCTTTCCGACCGGCATCAAGTGGCGCACGACCGCGGGCGTCGAGGCCGATCAAAAGTACATCGTCTGCAACGCCGACGAGGGCGACAGCGGCACGTTCGCCGACCGCATGCTGATGGAAGGCGACCCCTTTCTCCTGATCGAGGGTATGGCGATCGCGGGCGTCTCGGTCGGCGCGACGCGCGGTTACGTCTACATCCGCTCCGAATATCCGCACGCCTTCGCGACGTTTCAGCGGGCGATCGAGCGCGCGCGGGCGGGCGGCCTGCTCGGCCCGAGCGTGCTTGGCTCCGGCTCGCCTTCGATCTCGAGGCGCGACTCGGCGCTGGCGCCTATATCTGCGGCGAAGAGACGTCGCTCTTGCAAAGCCTCGAGGGGAAGCGCGGGCAGATCCGCGTCAAGCCGCCTCTGCCAGCGATTTCAGGCCTGTTCGGCAAGCCGACGGTCATCAACAATGTGTTGAGCTTCGCCTCCACGCCGTGGATTCTTGAGCATGGCGCGAAGGCCTACGCCGCCTATGGCGTCGGACGGTCGCTCGGATCGCAGCCGTTCCAGCTTGCGGGCAACATTCGCTACGGCGGGCTCGTCGAACTCGCCTTCGGCGCGACTTTGCGCGAACTGGTCGAAGGCTTCGGCGGCGGCACGCGGACCGGTCGGCCGATCCGCGCGATCCAGGTCGGTGGCCCGCTTGGCGCTTATCTCCCCGAGTCGCTCCTCGATACGCCGCTCGACTATGAGTTCGATGGCGGCTGCGGGCGGTATGCTGGGCCATGGCGGGATCGTCGTCTTCGACGACAGCGTCGACATGGCGCGCCAGGCCCGCTTCGCCATGGAATTCTGCGCCAAGGAAAGCTGCGGCAAGTGCACGCCGTGCCGGATCGGTTCGACCCGCGGCGTCGAGACCGTCGACAAGATCATCGCCGGCCAGGACCGCCCAAAGAACGTCCAACTGTTGCGCGATCTTTGCGAGGTCATGACCGACGGCTCGCTCTGCGCGCTCGGCGGCCTCGCGCCCATGCCGGTGCTTAGCGCGCTCAATCATTTCAGCGAGGATTTCGCCAAGGCGCCCGCGCGCGTCGCGGCGGAATAGGAGATCAGCCATGGCGCTGTTGCAAGAACTCGATACGGGCACGCCGATCCGCACCGGCGAGGCGACGGTCACGCTGACCATCGACGGGCGCCAGGTGAGCGTGCCTCCGGGAACGTCGGTCATGGCCGCCGCCGCTCTGATCGACAATCCGATCCCCAAACTCTGCGCGACGGACAGCGTCGAGGCCTTCGGCTCGTGCCGTCTGTGCCTGATCGAAATCGAAGGCCGAAAGGGCACGCCCGCCTCCTGCACGACGCCAGCCGAAGCGGGGATGATCGTCCGCACCAAGACGCCTCGCCTGGAGCGGCTGCGCCGAGGCGTCATGGAGCTCTACATTTCCGACCATCCGCTGGACTGCCTGACCTGCAGCGCCAACAACGACTGCGAGTTGCAGGCCCAGGCCGGCAATGTCGGCTTGCGCGACGTTCGCTACGGATATGACGGCGCGAACCATTTGAAGGCGCCGACCGACGCGTCCAATCCGTATTTCACCTTTGAATCCTCGAAATGCATCGTCTGCTCGCGCTGCGTGCGCGCCTGCGAGGAGGTTCAAGGCACATTCGCGCTGACCATTCTCGGCCGCGGATTCGACTCGAAGGTTGGAACGGGCGGCGTCGATTTTCTGTCGTCCGAATGCGTGTCCTGCGGCGCCTGCGTGCAGGCGTGCCCCACAGCGACGCTCAACGAAAAACTGGTCATCGAAAAGGGAACGCCGGAGCGCACGGTCGTGACGACCTGCGCCTATTGCGGCGTCGGCTGCTCCTTCAAGGCGGAGCTCAAGGGCGACGAAGTCCTGCGCATGGTCCCCTACAAGGCCGGCAAGGCGAACGAGGGGCATTCGTGCGTCAAGGGCCGGTTCGCCTATGGCTACGCGACCCACAAGGACCGTGTTCTGAAGCCGATGATCCGCGAGCGGATCGAGGATCCGTGGCGCGAAGTCTCCTGGGACGACGCGATCGCTTACGCGGCGAACGAATTCCGGCGCATCCAGGCGAAGTACGGGCGCGACTCGGTCGGCGCGATCAGCTCCTCGCGCTGCACCAACGAGGAAGTGTTCCTGGTTCAGAAGATGGTTCGCGCCGGATTCGGCAACAACAACATCGACACTTGCGCGCGCGTTTGCCACTCGCCGACCGGCTTCGGCCTGTCGAAGACCTTCGGCACCTCGGCCGGCACGCAGGATTTCAAGTCCGTAGAAAAAACGGATGTCGTGGTCGTGATCGGCGCCAATCCGACCGACGCCCATCCGGTTTTCGGCTCCCGCATGAAGAAGCGCCTGCGCGCCGGCGCGCGTCTCATTGTCATCGATCCCCGCCGCACCGATCTGGTCAAGAGCACGCACATCAAGGCCGACTATCATCTCGCGCTGAAGCCCGGAACCAATGTCGCGGTCCTCAATGCCTTGGCCCACGTCATCGTCACCGAGGGCCTCGTGAACGAGGCGTTCGTCCGCGACCGCTGCGACCTCGCCAATTTCGAGTCGTGGGCGCGCTTCGTCGCTGATCCTCGTCATTCGCCCGAGGCCACGGCGGAGGCGAGCGGCGTCGATCCGGGCGAGCTGCGCGCGGCGGCGCGTCTCTACGCCACGGGCGGCAATGGCGCGATTTACTACGGGCTTGGCGTCACCGAGCACAGCCAGGGCTCGACCTCTGTGATGGCGATCGCCAACCTCGCCATGGCGACTGGAAATATCGGGCGCGAAGGCGTTGGCGTGAATCCGCTGCGCGGTCAGAACAACGTGCAGGGCTCATGCGACATGGGCTCGTTCCCGCACGAGTTTTCCGGCTACCGCCACGTGTCCACCGACGCCGTGCGCGAGACGTTCGAGCGCCTGTGGGGCGTGCCGCTCAGCAACGAGCCGGGCCTGCGCATTCCCAATATGATCGACGAGGCGATCGACGGCTCGTTCAAGTGGCTCTACGTGCAGGGCGAGGACATCGCGCAGTCTGATCCGGACACCAAGCACATCACGGCCGGCTTGCGCGCGATGGAATGCGTCGTCGTCCAGGATCTCTTCCTCAACGAGACGGCGCGCTACGCGCACGTGTTCCTGCCCGGGCTCGTCGTTTCTGGAAAAGGACGGCACGTTCACCAATGCCGAGCGCCGCATCAACCGCGTGCGCAAAGCGATTCCTCCTCTTGCCGGAATGGCCGACTGGGAAGCGACGATGGCGCTCGCCAACGCGATCGGCGTGCCGATGAGCTATACCCATCCGAGCGAGATCATGGACGAGGTCGCGGCCACGACGCCGACCTTCAAGGGCGTGTCCTACGCACGTCTGGACGAACTCGGCTCGATCCAGTGGCCATGCAACGACGCGGCGCCGACCGGCACGCCGGTCATGCACGTCGACCACTTCGTGCGCGGCAAGGGCCAGTTCATGCTGACCGAATTTGTCGCCACCGAGGAGCGCGTCGGACCGCGCTTCCCGCTTCTGCTGACGACCGGCCGCATCCTGTCGCAATACAATGTCGGCGCTCAGACGCGCCGCACCGCGAGCGCCGCGTGGCACAGCGAGGACGTGCTCGAAATTCATCCTTTCGACGCCGAACAGCGCGGCGTGCGCGATGGCGATCTCGTGGCGCTGAAGAGCCGGAGCGGCGAGATTTCGCTGCACGCCAAGATAACCGAGCGCGTGCAGCCGGGGATCGTCTACACGACCTTCCACCATGCGGAGACCGGCGCGAACGTGGTCACCACCGATTATTCGGATTGGGCGACCAACTGCCCTGAATATAAGGTGACGGCCGTGCAGGTGCGGCGGACCAACCATTTCTCCGACTGGCAGGTCCGCGATCGGGAAGAGGGCGTCTCGCTTGCGCCGGACCGAGAAAGCCTTGGCCGATGCGGCCGAGTGAGGGCGCTGGTTCGATCGACGTTCCGGTCCGAGCCTTTTCCTATGATTCCGGCGCCAGCGGGCCGGAGCTAACCCGAGCGGTCGCGGTCGAAGCGCCAGTTCAGATCGTCATAGGCGGCGCGCCTTTCGCGGTCATGATGGCGACGCCCAACGATCTTGAAGATTTCGCCTATGGGTTTGCGCTGACGGAGCAGATCGCAGACAGCGTTCGCCGATATTCGCGGCGTCGAGGTTGAGCCCGTCGAGGACGGCTGGAAGCTCAAGATCGCAGTGTCCGGCGAGCGATTGCAGGCGCATCTTGCGCGTGGCCGGGCGATGAGCGGACGCACCGGCTGCGGCCTATGCGGCATCGAGGATTTTTCGCAGATGCCCTCGCCCCGTCCGCCGCTGCATCCGCAAGCGCCGATCGCGCCTGAGGCGATCCGCGTGGCCCTCAGCGAACTCGAAGCGAGCCAGCCCCTCAATCAGGCGACGCGCGCCGTCCACGCCGCGGCCTGGTGCGGACGAGACGGGACGATCGTCCTGGTCCGCGAGGATGTCGGACGGCACAATGCGCTCGACAAGACGATCGGGGCGCTCGCTCGCGCTGGCGTCGCGCCGGCCAGCGGTTTTTTCGTTATCACCAGCCGCTGTTCGTTCGAGATGGTGGCGAAGGCCGCCATCTTCGGCGCGGGCACGCTCGTTTCGGTCTCGGCGCCGACTTCGCTTGCGCTCGAACGGGCTCGGCGTTTTGGCGTTCGCGTGATCGCTGTCGCGCGCCGCGACCAGGCTTTATGCTTCGACGACGAGAAGGACGAAGCAAGCGGAGGATTGGCGGCTTGACCACCGGCAAGCTCGACAGACTCGTACGCATGGCCAATCAGATCGGCGATTTCTACGCCTCCATGCCCGAGCGAGAAGGGACCGAGGGCGCCGCCTCGCATCTGCGCTTATACTGGACGCCAAAGATGATTCGCGAGATCATCGCTTTCGCCGATGAAGGCCATCCCGGCCTGAATGCGGTCGCGGCGCGGGCGGTCCAGTCGTTGAAAGAGACCGCAACGCCCGCTTAGAACCTTATCGGGCCCAATGCCTCGCTGGCCGCGTCCTCCGAAATCTCCTGCGGCTTTTTGTCGGTCAGCACATCATCAACGGCGTCAGCGTCGGCTTGGGCGTCGTCGCGGTCGCGCTCGTCGCCTCGGAGCTGTTCGGCTTCGTGGCCAGCCAGCCGGCGACGCTGGGCGCCATATCCGCCAGCATCTCCGATCTTCCGGCGCCGTGGCGCGAGAAGATGCGCGGACGCTGGTCTTCGGCTTCGCTCTGGCGATGCTGTCGACAATCGCGATGCAAGCGGCGCTGCCGTGGACGGTCGCCGCGATCCTCATGATCGGAATCATCAGCTTTGTCGGCGGCCTCGTCACGGGCCTCGGGCGATGGGCGGTCGCGGTCGGCATGCAGGCGGTCATCCCGATGGTCTTCATTCTGGGATTTCCGCGCGAGAGTTACTCCGGGGTCGTTCACACCGAGATGCTGTTCGCGGGCGGCGGCGTGGCTTATATCGCCATCGCGCTCCTGGCGACCGTCTTCACCGACGCCAGCGCCCGCCGGATGGTCGCGAGCGAAACGATCCGCGAGTTCTCGATCTACTTGCGCGCCGTCGCGGGCGTTTTTGACCCCGACCAGGATCTCGCGGCGGCCTATGGCGCCGTTATCCGCCAGCAGTCGGCGCTTTCCGACCAATTGCAGTCGGCGCGCGTCGCTCTTGCTCGACCGCTCGGGAACAAGGGCGAGCGCATGCGGCTCGCGGCCTCGATCGGCATTCTGTTGGACGCGCTCGACGCGCTCATTGCCGCCCAATGCGATGTCGAACTCATCCGCAAGACGCCCGAAGCGGCGACGGTGCTGGCGCGGATCGGGGACGCTTTGCGGATCGGGTCGCTCGATCTCCAGCACTTGAGCCTCGAGCTTCTGACCACCGGGCACCCCACCCTGCCGCCCGACCATCAGCTTGCCATCGACGCTCTCAACCGCGAGGCGGCGCGGGTCGAAGCGGGCGCAATGGATCGGCAAGCGCGCGCGGCGCTCGACGCCGTCACCTGGCGGCTTGTTCGCTCGCTCAATCACGTCCGACGCCTGGAGAGGTCTCTGTCGAATGATGCAACGGCGAAGGCGGCGATCGGCGACGTTGACCTCGCGGCTTTCATTCCAAAGCGGAACTACGGGCCGAGCGCGCTTGCTCCGCATCTCAGCCCCAAGTCGCCAGTCCTGCGATTTGCGGCGCGGCTTTCGCTCGCGATGATGGCCGGCGCGGTCGTCGCGCAGTCGCTTGGCGACGAGCGGCATGGCAACTGGGTTTTGCTCACCATCGCGGTGGTCATCCGGGCGGGCCACGGCCTCACCCGGCAGCGGCGCGATGACCGCGTCATCGGCACGCTGATCGGGTGCGTGCTGGCGGCCGGCTCCGTCGCCTATTTGCCGCTGGGCGCCCTCGTCGCGGTCCAGGGCTTCGCGGTCACCGTCGTGCACAGCTTCGCTCGACTGAACTATCGCGTCTCCTCGACCGCCGCTTCGGTGATGGCTCTGGTGTCGTTGCATATGGTCCAGCCGACGTTCGCGGCGCCAATCCTGGTGCGCCTGGCCGACACGCTGATTGGCGCGGCGATCGCGCATCTCTTCAACTACTTCTGGCCGCGCTGGGAATTTCTCGAGGCGCCGCGATTGGCGAGCGGCCTTCAGGCCCAGCTTGCCGCCTTTGCCTCGGCGGCGCTGAGAAGCGACGTCAGCGAACATGACTACCGCCTGGCGCGCAAGAACGTGATCGAGGCCATGGCCGCGCTTTCCGATTCCGCCGGCCGGATGGCCATCGAGCCGATGACAGCTCGCAAGGGGCTCGACGAAATGGCGGATCTTCTCATCAGGGCCTACAGCCTTGTGGCCCAACTTTCGGCCGCTCGTCTCGCGACACAAACCGGCGTTCCTTTGCCTGACCTCGCGATCAGCAACTGGCTTCAGGCGCTTCTTGAGGGCTCATCCGATGCGACAAAGATTGGCGGCGCCCCTCCGGCCGGACCGCTCGCCGTCGCCGCGGTCGCCGTGACGACCGCGGCCCGCAAGTACGAACGGGCGGCGAAAAGCGACACCATTTAGGGCCTGACGAGTGGCGGCGGAGCCGAACGCCTAAAGCCGCTTCTCGAACCAGTGATGTGCGTAGGGGTTGTCGTTGAATCGAGCGACTTCCTTGTATCCTTCGCTGTGGTAAAGCGCGTGGGCTTCGGTCAACGCGCGGTTAGTGTCCAGGCGCAGCGTCTTTAGCCCTTTTTCGCGGGCCGCAGCTTCGAGCGTTCGCAATAGCCGGCGCGCAACGCCAATGCCGCGAGCGGACGGAGCGGTCCAGACGCGCTTGATTTCCCCCACCGTCTTACTCGTGCGCTTGAGGCCGCCGCATCCGACCGACTCGCCGTCGAGTCGAGCGATCACAAAAAGTCCAGAAGGAGGAACCATATCCTCGACGCGGGCGGAATCATCCGTTGCGACGTCAAAGCCGCTCTCGAACCGGGCCTCAAGCTCTCGGAAGTAGGCCTCGAGGCATCGGCGCGCTTCCACGCTGTCCGGCCCGTCCACCGCGATCTCTACCGAAGCCGCTCGGATCAGTCGCTCGACTTCGCCCATTGCCGCGAGCAACCGACTCTGCTCGGCGCGATCCAAGGGCCTTAGCATCGACTCCGCGAGGTTGTCCGAGAGCCTGTCGTAGGCCGCGCGCTCTCTGGTCCCCTGGCGCGTCAAAGTCACGCGACGACGGCGGCCGTCTCCATTTTCCTTCGCTATCGTGATCAACCCTTGCGTCTTCAGGGATTGCAGCAGGCGGCTGAGATATCCGGAATCGAGTCCGAGCTTGTCGCGGAGCGCGCGGACGTCAACGCCAGCAGCGCTGATCTCGAAAATGAGCCGCGCCTCCGCCAGCGGGCGGCCCCGACGCAAATAATCGACTTCGAGCGCCCCAACGCGCCGGGTCACCAAGCGGTTGAAGCGACGAATGTGCTGCAGCTCGCTCTCGTCCATTATCTGACTTTAGTCAGGTATCGGTCGATTTCAAGACCGGTGTTGGGGCCGTGCGCGACATCAAGATCGCGCCTCGAATTTGTCGAACCGAGATAACGCGTTTGCCGATGCGCTTTAGCGCCGCGAGCTGGCGGTGTTCTGAGGCGTATGTCGCGTCGATTGGTCAGCAATCAGAAAGGCGCGGGCGTCGCGCAGGAGCCCATGCCCGCTCCGTTCTCGCGTCGCCCGTTTAGCGCGCGAAACTCACTGCATTGCCAGCGTCTACGTTCAAGATATTGCCCGTGCTTTTGGCGGAGAGGTCAGAGGCGAAATAATAGACCGCTTCGGCAATGTCTTCGGGATAGACGGAGCGCTTTAACAGAGAACGCTGGCGGTAGACCTCTTCAAGCTCGGTTTCGCTCACCTTGTTTGACGCCGCTCGTTGGGTCCGCCATTCGCCCTGCCAGATCTTCGAGCCGCGCAGCACCGCATCAGGATTGACCGTATTGGCGCGGATGCCGAGCGGCGCGCCTTCGAGCGCTATGCAGCGCGCAAGATGCACCTCGGCCGCCTTGGCGGTGCAGTAGGCCGAGGCGCCAGGCGAGGCGGCGAGCGCGTTCTTCGAAGCGATGAAGACGATGCTGCCGCCGAGGCCCTGATCTTTCATGATCCGATAGCCCCCTCGCGCGGAGAGGAAATATCCGGTCGCGAGGATCGCGATGTTGCGGTCCCAAAGCTCGAGCGAGGTGTCCTCGAACGCAGCCGCGGAGGCGATGCCGGCGTTGGCGACGACGATGTCCAGCCCGCCAAAGGCGAGAACCGTTTCGTGGAACGCGGATTCGACCTTGCTCTCATTCGTCACGTCGACATGGATCCCCGTGACCACATCCTTGCCGAATCGCTTGCCGAAGTTGGCGACGGTCGCGTCCAGGCTTTGGGCGTCGATGTCGGCGAGCACGACGCAGGCGCCTTCGGTCATGAGCCGAGTCGGCGATCGCCTGCCCTATGCCGCCTGCGCCGCCTGTCACCAGCGCGACGCGGCCCGCAAGCGATTTCGGCTTCGGCATGCGCTGGAGCTTGGCCTCTTCAAGCAGCCAATATTCGATGTTGAACGCTTCCTGCTCCGAAAGGCCCACATACTTGCCGACGCTCGTCGAGCCACGCATCACGTTGATCGCGTTGACGTAGAATTCCGAGGCGATGCGAGCGGTCGATTTGTCCTTGGCGAAGGACAACATGCCGATTCCGGGGACGAGATAGATGACCGCGTTGGGGTCGCGCATCGCAGGCGAATTCGGGTGCTTGCAACGCTCATAATAGGCGGCGTAGTCGGCCCGGTAGTCGGCGAGAGTCTTGTCGAGTGAAGCGATCACCTCCTCGAGATTGCGAGAGGTGGGTTCGTAGGGCAGCACAAGCGGACGGATCTTCGTGCGCAGGAAGTGATCCGGGCAGGATGTCCCAAGCGCAGCCAAAGACTTGAGATCTTGCGAATTGACGAATTCCAACACCGCAGGCGCGTCAGTGAAGTGTCCGATCTTGCGTTCGCTTGCGGAAATATGCCTGCGAATGGCGGGCAGCAATTTCGCCGCAACATTGCGCCGGTCGGCCCGAGGCAGCGCCTCAACGTGCGACCCGCCGAACGCTGCTCCCTGCGCCTTTGCACCGAGCCATAGGGTGGCCTTGTTGATCATCTCAAGCGTGATCCGATAGCATTCCTTCGAGGTCGGCCCCCAAGTGAACAGCCCGTGGCCGCCGAGCACCACGCCCTTCATGTTCGGATTCGCTTCAGCCATCGCGCCGAGCTTGAGCCCGAGATCAAAGCCCGGTCGCTGCCACGGCAAAAAGCCAAGCTCGCCGCCATAGATCTCTTTCGTCAGCGCCTCCGCGTTTTCGCTGGCGGCGATCGAAATGACCGCGTCTGCGTGAACATGGTCGACATGAACGTGCGGGACGAAACCGTGCAGCGTTGTATCGATCGAGGTCGCGCGCGGATTGAGGTTGAATGTGCAATGATTATAGAGCGCGACCATCTCGTCCTCGTGCTCGAGGCCGCGATAGATCGATTTGAGGCTGTTGAGTTTGTCCATGGTGAGCGTCGAGAAGCCGTCGAGCTTCATCGAGCCGATGTCGCCGCCGGAACCCTTGACCCACAAGACTTCAGTTGGAGCGCCCGTCAGAGGATCGGTCGCGGGCAGCTTAGCGGACGTATTGCCGCCGCCGAAGTTGGTGATGCGCAGGTCGCTGCCAAGTAGGTTCGACCGGTAAAGCAGCAGGCCCGGTTCATCGAGGGACGCCGCGTGCTCGTCGTCCCAGAGATCGGGCAGCGGAGCGTCAAAACGAACTTGATCGCCGCTCATTGGTTGTTCCTCTCGACACTACTCGATTTCATTTTTCCAATAGGCAAACGGCCGAAGAGCGTCAACGTTTCTGCGCGATTGTGAGGATCTAATGATCGGATCTGATCGATTTGACAGTCCTATAGACGCGTGGCACTGAAATCGACAACGATCAATTTCGGGGGAACGACAAGGTTATGCGCGAGCGACAGCGCGTCGAAACCCTCCGCGATCAGCTCGCCGCGCAGCAATTCCTCTCAAGTATCGACCTCCCCGAGATGCGCGTTACGGGGGCGGCGTGAGCACAGAATTGAAGGCTGACGCTCCGCCCGGCGAGGCAGGGGCTCCGCTGCTCGAAGTTCGAGGCATCGAGAAGACGTTTCCCGGCGTGCGCGCGCTGTCTGGCGTATCGTTCGACGTGCGCCCGGGTGAAGTCCATGCGCTGCTTGGAGAGAACGGCGCCGGCAAATCGACACTCATCAAGATTGTGTCCGGGGTCTACCAACCGGACGTCGGCTCGATTCTCGTGAACGGGACGCAGTTCGATTTTTCCTCGCCTGACGACGCGCGTCGCGCGGGCGTGGCGACGATCTATCAGGAGCTCCTGCTGTTTCCCGAGCTCAGCGTCGCCGAAAATATCTTTCTCGGCCATGCCCCGCTGGCGGGCGCTGGCCGGATCGACTGGCGGGCGATGCGGACGGAGGCGGAACGGCTGCTCGACTCGCTCGAAATCGACGATCTGTCGCCGGATCAAATTGTCGGCGTGCTCACCGTCGGCAACCGCCAGCGCGTCGAGATCCTGCGCGCTTTGTCGCATGACGCCCGCATCCTCATCATGGATGAGCCGACCGCGGCGCTGACCGAAAGCGACGTGACGCGTCTGTTCGATGTCGTGCGCCGCCTCAAGCAGCGCGGCGTCGGCATCGTCTACATCAGTCACCGCCTCGACGAGATCTTTGCGATCGCGGACCGCGTCACGGTGCTGCGCGACGGCGCCTATGTCGGTTCGCGCGATGTCGCGGACACCAACGTCGGCGAACTCGTGCAGATGATGGTTGGGCGGCGGCTCGAGAGCCTCTTCCCGAAGACGGTAGCGCCAATCGGCGCGCCGGTCCTCGAAGCGCGCGATCTCGTGCGCCGGCCGCTCACCAAGGGCGTCAGCCTCACCGTGCGGGCGGGCGAGATCGTCGGCATTGCGGGACTCGTGGGTTCGGGCCGCAGCGAACTCGCACAGACGCTGTTCGGCATGACGCCGAGCGAGTCCGGCGAGATTCGGCTCAACGGCGAAAGCGTGCGGATCGACTCGCCTGAAACCGCACGCGCAAATGGCGTCGCCTACGTGCCGGAAGATCGCGCCACGCAGGGCCTGGTCCGCGGGATGAGCGTCCTGCACAATTTCTCGCTGGCGGCGCTTGGGTCTCTGTCTCGCTCCGGGTTCATCGACCGCGCGGCGGAGCGGCGGATGGCGCTTGAGGGCGTCGCGCGGTTCAGCGTTAAGACAAGTTCGGTCGACGAGATCGCAGGCCGACTCTCCGGCGGCAATCAACAAAAGATCGTGCTCGGCAAGTGGCTCGCCAACAATCCCAAGCTCCTGATCCTCGATGAGCCGACGCGGGGCATCGACGTCGGCGCGAAGGCCGAGATCCATCGCCTGATGAGCCAGCTCGCCGGCGAAGGCGTCGCAATTCTGATGATTTCGAGCGAGCTGCCCGAGGTGTTGGGCATGAGCGACCGCGTGCTCGTGATGCGCGAGGGCCGGCTCGTGGCCGAGTTCGATCGCGCTGACGCGACTTCCGAGGCCGTGGGCGCCGCGATGATGGGCGGGACGTCGAGCGCGGAGCAGGCGGCGTGACCGCGACCGCAATCGCGAGTTCGGCAAACTCCCGCACCGGCCTGTTTCGCAGGCTGGCTGGCCAGGAGCTTCTGCTTGCGGTCGCGATCGTCGTCCTCGCCGTCGTTGTCGGCTTCATCAATCCGCGCTTCCTCGCCACGCGCAATCTCTCCGACATTCTGCTTGGCAACGCCTATATCGCGATCGCCGCCGTCGGCATGTCGATGGTCATCATCTCCGGCAACATCGATATTTCCGTTGGCGCTCTCATCGGTGTGTTGGCGACGATCAGCGGCTCGCTCGCCGTCGCCGGCGCGCCGATCATCGTCACCTGGCTCGCGCCGCTCGTCATCGGCGTCGCCGTCATGGCGGCGCAGGGCGCGATCATCGCCTATCTGCGAATCCCCGCGATCGTTGTCACGCTCGGCATGCTGTCGATCCTCAAAGGTGGCCTCATCAGCGTGACCGGCGGAAAGTGGATCACCGACCTGCCGCAAAACTTCCATCTCGCCGATCTCTCGCTGTTCGGTGTGCCTATGCCCGTCATCATCATGGTCCTCGCCACCGTGCTGGCGGCGCTGTGGATGCGCAATTCGCCTACGGGACGGGCGATCTACGCGACCGGCGGGAACCCTGAGGCCGCGCGTCTCTGCGGCGTCAACCCGCAGCGCACCGTGCTGATGGTGTTCGCGCTGCATGGTCTTTTCGCCGGCCTTGCTTCGCTCGTGTATGCGACGCAGCTCCGCGTGATCCAGTCGACGACCCCGCAAGGCCTCGAGCTCACCATCATCACTGCCGCGGTCGTCGGCGGCGTCAGCATCCTCGGCGGCGTCGGCACGGTGGTTGGCTCGACCTTGGCCGCCATCCTCATCGCCGAGATCACGAGCGCGCTCGTGTTCATCAACGTCTCGCCCTACTGGACGGACGCCTTGCGCGGCGGCCTCATTCTCGCAACCGTCATCGCGGACATCCTCCGCCGCCAGCGCCGCGCCGCTCAGGGGTGGAAGCGATGAGCCTGGCGATCGAAACGAAGACGATTCGCCTGCCCCGCTGGCTCAAGCGTCACGAGACATTGCTCGCGATCATTCTCCTGATTGCGCTCTTCGGCCTCGGCCTCATGAACGACCGTTTTCTCACCCTGGACAATCTTCTCAACCAGGGCCGGCTCATGACCGAGATCGGCCTCATCGCGCTGCCGATGACATTCGTCATCATCACCGGCGGCATCGATCTCTCGGTCGGCGCGATCGTTGGCTTGTGCGCGATCATGCTCGGCTATTCGTGGAAGACCTTTCAGTTTCCCGCTTCCGTTAGCGATCGCCTTCTCGCTCTTCGTGGGCGCGCTCGCGGGCTTCATCAACGGCCTTGTCATCACGCGGATTAAAGTGCCCCCGCTCATCATGACGATCGCGACGCTCGCGCTCTATCGCGGCCTCGCCGAGGGCATAAGCCAGGCGCATTCGGTGCGCGGCTATCCGGAATGGTTCTATTTTCTCGGCCAGGGGGACGTGTTCGGCGTCCCGACGCAGCTTCTCCTTCTGCTCGTTCTCATCGTCATCGCGGGAATCGTGCTCGACCGCACGACCTTTGGCCGGGCGCTCTACGCGATCGGCGCGAATGAGACGGCGGCGCGCTTTTCGGCGCTCTCGGTCGATCGGGTCAAGCTCATCGTCTACACGCTGTCCGGCCTTGCCTCGGGCCTCGCCGCCTGGGTCCTGGTCTCGCGGGTGACGACCACGCGGATGGATATGGGCAGCGGCTACGAGCTCGACGTGATCGCCGCGGTGGTGCTGGGAGGAACCAGCATTTTCGGCGGCTCCGGCACGATCTGGGGCACGGTCATTGGGCTCGCAATGATCCAGCTCCTCAAGAACGGTCTGGCGTTGACGGGCGTCAAGGGGGACGCGACAATCGTCGTCATTGGGATCGCGCTCATTCTCTCGGTTTTGATCGCGAGTTCCCTTCAGCGTCGCCGCGACTGAGCGACGCATTTGGAAGACCAACGCCGCAGCAAGCGGCATTTAGGGAGGATGGACATGAAGGCAAGTTTATTGACCACCACAGCGGCGGCGATCTTCGCCTTGTCGTTCGCCGCCGGTGCTGCGAACGCCGCCAGCAAATGGGATGGCGCCGACGATCTGCCGACGAGCCCGCTCGCCTGCGACGCGGGCGGCGCGGCGGCCCCGGCTGCGGCCAAGCCTTATGACGGCGGCCAGCCGACCAATCCGCCAGACAAGGCGGGCAAGGAAATCACCGTCGTCGACGTGCCGAAGCTGATCGGCATCGGCTATTTCAACGCGACCTCCAAAGGCATGCAGGACGCGGCCAAGGAACTCGGCAACGTCAAGGTGACGACCGACGGGCCGACGGAAGCCAAGATCGACGAGCAGATCAAGTTCATCGACAATTACATCACCCGCGGCGTCGACGGCGTGCTGTTCGCGGCCAACGATCCGGTGGCGATCGCGCCGGTGTTGAAGAAGGCCTTGTCCAAGGGCATCCACGTCGTCGGCTACGACGCCAACTCGCAGCCCGACGCGCGCGAATGGTTCGTGAACCAGGCTGAGTTCAACGGCATCGGCAAGTCCATGGTGGACTCGATGGCGAAGGAGATCGGCGACGGCAGCTTCGCCATCGTGACGTCGACATTCACCACGCCCAATCAGGCCCGCTGGATCGCCGAGATGCAGGCCTATGCCGAGAAATGCCATCCGAAAATGACATGGCTCGAGACGGTCGAGGCGCAGGAGGACAACAATCTGTCCTTCAATCAGGCGACGACCCTCATCAACAAATACGGCGACAAGCTGAAGGGCCTGTTCGGCATGACTTCGGTCGCGACGCCGGCCTCCGCCGAAGCGGTCACCAAGGCCGGCCAATGCGGCAAGATCGCCGTTGTCGGCCTCGCCACGCCGAACGCGATGAAGCCCTATGTCAACGCCGACTGCGTCAAGTCGGTGGTCCTGTGGAACCCGGTCGATCTCGGCTACGCCGCGACCTACGTCATGCGCGCGGTCGCCGACGGCAAGCTGAAGCCGGGCGGGACGTCGGTCGACGCAGGCAAGCTCGGCAAGCTCAATGTCGTCAACGGCAGCGAAATCCTGCTCGGGGCGCCCTTCATCTTCAACAAGGACAACGTGACCAAGTTCGACTTCTGAACCGAGGGCGCAATTGGTCGAACTGCAATCATCATTGCGACCCTCAGGGCGTCGAAAGACGCCTGAGGGTCCTTACGATGACGGCCCGTCCAAGTGCGCGGCGCCGCCCGCCGACCCGTTCCATCCGGATTGACGCATGAGCCGCTGCATTGCGGTCTTCGACGTCGGCAAGACCAACATCAAAGTCGTCGTCTTCGACCGGGGCGGCGCGGTTCTCGCCGAGCGCTCCGCGCCGAACACGCCGCTCGCGCCTGACTTTGAATGGCCTTATCTCCGGCTCGACACGGAAGGCGCCTGGACTTTCCTCGTGGGCGCGCTCAAGGAGCTTGGCGCGCGGTTTACCATCGAGGCGATCTCGACCACGACACACGGCTGTGCGGGCGTCCTCATGCGCAACGACGGCCCGGCGCTCCCGCCGCTCGACTATGAGTTCGATGGATTTGCCGCTGTCGACGCCGACTATGATGCGGCGCGTCCGCCCTTCGACGAGGCGCGATCTCCCCATCTGTCGCGGGGCCTCAATCTCGGGCGCCACATCTTCTATTACGAGCGCTGCTACCCGGCTCAATTCAAAGAGGCGACCGCGTTCCTGACCTACGCGCAATATTTCGGCTGGCGCCTCGGCGGGATGATGGCTTCGGAGGTGACATCGCTCGGAGCCCATACGGACCTGTGGCGCCCGAGCGAGGGCGACCTCTCGAGCATGGTCGACAGGTTCGGCTGGCGGCGGACTTTTCCCGCCGATGCGCAAGGCCTGGGACACCCTCGGAACAGTCAAGCCCGAAGTCGCGGCTGCGACTGGCTTGTCATCCGATGTGCGCATCATCTGCGGCGCGCACGATTCGAACGCCTCGCTTGTGCCGCATCTCCTGTCTCGGCGCGAGCCGTTCACCGTGATCTCGACCGGCACCTGGGTCATCATCATGGCCGTGGGCGGAACGGCGCGGCTCGATCCCGAAGCCGACATGCTGGCCAATGTCGACGTGCGCGGAGAGCCGGTGCCGACAGCGCGCTTCATGGGCGGGCGCGAATATGCGGTTCTTGCGGGCGACTCGCCGGCCGACGCGGACGAAGCAGACGTCGGCGCCATCATCGCTTCTGGCGTGCTCGCCTTGCCCGCGTTCTCCGACCAGGGCGGCCCGTTCGCCGCGCGTAAAGGCGTGATCGAGGGCCACCCGCCGACGGCGCCAAGAGCGCGCGTGGCGCTCGCGACCCTCTACTCGGCGTTGATGACCGCGCATATGCTCCGGCGCCTCGAAGCGCCGGGCGACCTTATCGTCGAAGGCGGTTTCGCCCGCTCGCCGGCCTTCGCCGCCGTGCTCGCCAGGCTCATGGCCGGCCGGCGGGTTGTGATCGCGCCGGTGAGCGCAGGCGCTGCAGCCGGCGCCGCGATGCTCGCCCATTGGGATGCGCCCCGTCCGCCGCCGGGGCTCGAGCCGGCATCTGTCTGGGCCCTGCCCGGACTTGAGGCCTACCAGGATCGATGGGAGCGGGCGCTCTAAAGCGTCGGCGCGAAGCGGGCAATCGCCACGGGCGAATTGCCCCGCCGGTGGCGGCGCTGGCGTGAGGCGAAGATTTGTCCGGCTTGCGTCGCATGGAGCGCCGCCCAAAAGCTACGTGCGGGGGAAGAGTTTCTCGCCTAAATTGGACTTGCGGCCCGAGCCGAACCATTGTTCCAGATCGGGACGCACAACGCCGACCGCTTAGGGCGCCTTTAAGGGAGGAAACAGGATATGAGACGCACACTTCTTGCGCTTGCCGCGGCCACCGTGCTGTCGAGCCCCGCGTTCGCCGCTAAGATTGGCGTGTCGATGGATAAGTTCGACGACAACTTCCTGACTGTTCTGCGAAACGGGATGGCCGACTACGCCAAAACCGTTCCCGGGCTCACGCTTCAGATCGAGGATGCAAAAGACGACGTCTCCAAACAGCTAAGCCAGGTTCAGAACTTCATTGCCAATGGCGTCACCGCAATCATCGTCAATCCGGTCGACAC
>CAVXKU010000007.1:0-160084 GCA_963762335.1 uncultured Alphaproteobacteria bacterium
GCACAACACCCGCTGGAGCGTCTTGCTATTTGGGGCCAATCGCCGCCAAGCGCGCGCCACAAAGCGCGGACGAGGCTTGAATCAGCGTTACGCGCCGCTGACCCCGTGTCCATTGCCAGCGTGAGTTCGCCGTCGCTCCTACCTCAGCAACGACTCTCACGATCGCGTTATAGCCCGCGGACGGCAGTTGGCTTCCGAGATGGAATGAGACAGCTTTCTTCCGTTAGCCGCCCCATCTCGCGCGAGGAGCCATCGATGGCTGCTCAGGATCGCTTTGTTGACCGGTTGTGTCCTGGCCTTCACACCTGCCCTCGCGGCGGAGCCTATTCAGGCCGCGCCTGTCCGCATCGGCGTCACCGCCATCCTCAGCGGACAATACGCAGACCGCAGTTCGTCAGATCGACTGCCGATCAAGCATTGACATTTGCGCGCCGCGACTGGCGCTAGCCAGCGCCGAAGCGACTCGCTTGCTCAAGCGCTCCTATGGGCGGCTTGTCGCGTCTTCCAATACCCGGCGTAGCCAAGGCCGGCGAAGCCAAGCAGCATCATCGCCCATGTCGAAGTCTCGGGGACACTGCCCGCGCCAGTCAGAAACACTCCTGAGGCGGAGGTGAAGGTGACGCCCGGGGGCAAGTCGATCGTGATCGGGTCGGTGATGTCGGCGGAACTGGTTAAAAAGGACGAAGCAAAAACAACAAACTCCACCAGTATCTGTTTGTGATCCTCTATGTTGACTGTCGAGCTGATGAAAAATGAATTGCCGACCACCGAGACTTTGGTTTGGCTATTCGTTGGAGCGCAAAAAAAGTCGCCGGTTGGTTTCGAGCAGGCGCCGCCGGCCGTGAGAAGACCAGTGTCATCGAAGATTTCCAAGGACCCGGCGGTGAAGCCATTGTTATTGCTCATGGTCCCGCTCATGTGGAGCGTCGTGACGGAGGTGGGGGAGATCGCCCCGTTGAAGCTGAGTGTGTCCCCGATCTGAGCTTCGCCTCCGGCTTGCGCAGTTGGAAGGGAGGCCTCACTTTCGGCGTGCACGAACAGGTCGCCGCTCGCCAAATCGGCCCCGACATGAATCTCGCCTGATTTTGTCTCGCCGCTATCAGGATCCGTAGAGGTGTTCGTCGCGTCGCAGGTCGCGCTCGTGGCCGTTCCCACGGACGCGCACTTACGGGTAGTGTCTAGGGCGTAGCCCCCGGCGAAGACAAAAAAGACGGCGGCGGAGGAAGGTTGCGGCGCGACAATCAGCAATCCTGCTAGAGGGAGCCAGAATGCTGACCGTAGCGCCATTTTGCCCTCCCGAACTCGTCACCGAATTTGTTGTTTCGTTTGGTCTAATTTCGAATACCTTGGCGAAACAATAAAGGCACAATCAGAGCGGTATTCATTCATTTAGTTTCGTCCTGATTGAAATAGTCAATAGGTAGAAATACCCAGACAAGCGATTGGTCCGACCGACCTATCTCGACGCCAGTTTCGGACCTGGGGTTCCGGCGAACATGCCGACAGTTTGACGATCAACATCGTCGCGAGTTCGGTCCCCGAGCCCTCGACCTTGGCGACGATGCTGATCGGCTTTGCTGGGCTCGGTTGCGCGACGGTTCGGCGAAAAATCGCGCTTCGCGGAGCGCGCGCGCAGCAACGGTTCAAACGGTCGGCGCCGGCTACGCCTGCCCGTCGTCCTCGTCTTCGATTACCCCGTCAGGAGCCAGGAGCCTTTTGCGTCACGCGCACTTGAACTTGGATCTTACCCGATCGGCGAAACGACACCGAGCACTGAAATTCTTGGCCCGGCTCCAGCTTTTCCCGAGTTTGCAACAGCGCGACGTGGAACCCTTCGCGGTTCAGCAGCACTTTTGATTTCGCCGCGATTGGAATGTCGCTGATCGCTCGCGCCGACTTGCCGCCCTCGCCAATGTCGATCTGGCGCTTCTCGGAAAAGTTCGCGACTGGACACGAAACGCGCACGAGCGCATCCGGCTCCGCGCCGTCATTCTTGACCACCATCCCAAGCACGGCGTCGCTTCCGACTTCGCCGTTGGGAGGTGTCCAGGCGTCAGCGACGGCGATGTCGTCAGCTCGAGCCGCGCCAGCGGCTATCAGCAGAGCCAACGGAGCCAGTTTCAACGCCGATCGCGTGATTCTGCGGAGTGATAAACGCATGTCAACCAAAGCAGGCCCGTCCTTCATTGTCTCCCCGCGTATTTGAGCAGCCCGCGCGTTCCTGGATGGCTGTCGGCGCTCGCGCGACTGATAGCGCATCTCGGTCGTCAGCAGTAGTGGGTTCGTGGCTCCAATGCCGAGACTGGGACGATCCGGTTATCGCCGAACCCTTCAAAGTGAAGGATGGGTTTATGAAGTTCCGCATAGACGAGGAAGCGGCGTCGCGTCGGATTTCAGTTCCGGCGCTTACGCAAATAATCAAGCGTAGCGACACTTGTGCAACCCTTGTTGTGCGAGTGCTCAATCACAGCGTGAACCGACAAAAGCCGCGATCACCTATTGCTGAGCGCGCGCATTCGCATTATTGATTCCATCACGGTTCATGGCTGTTGCGACGAGGTGCGCGAAACACATTCGACGTGGGACTGAATAGCCCACGTGCTGATGTGCAAAGCTCGCGCACTGACGGTTCTGACAGCAAGAATTGAATCTCACCCAATTGGAATTGGGGTAACCGGGAGGAACGCTTAAATGGAGCGATCAATGTTGCATCGGCTGTCATCCAGATCGACACGCCGATTTTATGCCGGCAGCGCCGCACTTGCCCTCATATTAGGCACAGCAGCCTTTGCTGCGGATGCCCCGTCGGTCGGTCCGAAAGCTGAGACGCCGGTCGTCGCGAAGAGCCCTGACACCACGAGCCAGCGCCTCCTGGAAGCCGACAAGGAGCCGCAAAACTGGATCACCCATCACAAAGATTACAACGCTCAGCGTTTCTCGACGCTCGATCAGATCAACGCGGGCAACGTCAAGGGCATGAAGGTCGCCTGGACGATGCAACTCGGCGGCCTCGAGGGCGGCGGCATCTGGACGCATGGCGGCCTCGAGGGCACGCCGATCGTCGAGGACGGCTTCATGTACGTCACCGACGGTTGGGGCTCGGTCTACAAGTTGGATACGCATGGCGGGAAGGGGACCTTGCTGTGGAAGATGGACCCCAAGACCGATCACGATTGGGCCGGCGCGGTCGCCTGCTGCGGCGTCGATAACCGCGGCGTCGCTCTCTTCAAGGACCTTGTGATTTCGCATACTTTGGACGGACGCCTCATCGCGACGGACAAGGAGACCGGCCAGGTCAAATGGCAGCGTCAGGTCGCCGATCCCGGACAAGGGCGAAGTCGTCACCGGGGCGCCGCTCGTCGTGAAGAACATGGCGATCACCGGGCGTGGCCGGCGCGGAATACGGAATCCGCGGATGGATCGCCGCGACGGACCTCGACACTCAGAAGGAAGTGTGGCGCACCTACACGCTCCCCAAGAAGGGCGAGCCGGGATCAGAGACCTGGAGCGGGGACAACAGCCAGGAAACCACCGGCGGCGGATCGACCTGGGTGACCGGGTCCTATGATCCGACCACCAACACCATCCTGTGGGGCGTCGGCAATCCGGGACCGGACTGGGACAACGCCTATCGTCCGGGCGACAACCTCTACACGGACTCCTCCCTTGCCGTTGACGCGGACACTGGCAAGATCAAGTGGCACTTCCAGCATACGCCGAACGACCCCTACGACTATGACAGCGTCGCTGAGAACGTTCTCGTCGACGTTGACGGGAAGAAGATTGCGCTCGAAGCCGATCGGAACGGTTTCGGATACGCAGTCGACCGGACGGACGGAAAGTTCCTTTGGGCGACCCCGTTTGTGAAGAAGGTGACCTGGACGAAGGGCATCGACCCCGAAATCCGGCAAGCCTGAAGAATACGACGCGAAGAAGCAGGTGCAGGTCTACAACCCGGAAGCCACGCCGGTCCGAAGCAGGGAAATCACCGACATTTGCCCCGGCAACATGGGTGGTAAGAACTGGCCCCCGACGGCTTACAACCCGATGCTGAAGACCTGGTACGTGCCGGTGATCGAGAGCTGCAATCGCATCACGATCAAGCCCGAGACGAAGGCGAACAAGCCGCGCGACTTCTTCACTGGTGGTGGCCCGTCGCAGCCCTTCCGCATCACGGGCAGCGTCACCGCGATTGACGTCACGACCGGCAAGGTCGTCGGTAAGCACGAAACGCCTTATCCGAATCTGGCGGGTATCCTCGCCACTCCGGATCTCGTGTTCTCAGGCGAACCGTCAGGCCAGGTCTACGCGCTTGATGCAAAGACGCTGGAGCGCCTGTGGCAGTTCAACACGGGCGGCGGCGTGAATGCGCCTCCGATGACCTTCTCGGTCGACGGAAAGCAATATGTCGCGGTTCTCGTCGGCATGGGCGGCGCTTGGGACAAGTGGTTCATCGACGCCACGCCTGAGCTGAAGAAAATGCAGCCGGGATCGATGCTGTACGTATTCGCGCTCTGAAGAAAAACAGCGAGGCCACTGGGACTCTCCCGTGGCCTCGCGCCTCACACGATGATGGATATGAAATTTGAGTTCTCGCCAGGGGCGCCGCTGCGCTCGTTTTTTTTGTCTTGATCGCTGGAACGTCACACGCGGCGGAGAACAGCTCGGAAACAGGCCAAGCCATCTACAAACGCGCGAATTGCGTCGGCTGTCACAAGTGGCACGGCGGGGGCGGGGGCGGGTACGGCGGCGCGGCGCTGTCGCTACGCAAGACTGAACTTGAAAAGCCACAGATCATGGAGACCGTGAAATGCGGCCGTCCCGGAACCGGGATGCCTTATTTCGTTCGCGACTCCTATCCCGCGGAAGGCGAGCCGCATTGTTATGGTTTGAGCAGTAAAGACGTCGACACCATGCACGTCGCGCAAGCCGGCGTTTTTCTCAAGCCTGAGGAAATCGACGCCGTCGCGGACTACGTCCTCACCTCCATTAAAGGTAAGGGAGATCCCAATCTGGCCGATTGCGTCGCCTTCTTCGGCGAAGAGTCGAAGGCCTGTGACGTTTACAAAGGTGGAGGTCATCATGCGTTGCCGACGCCCGCGACAACGGAGTGATTGGGACCTGCTCGTGAAAGCCCGGCCTTTACTCGCAGCTCTCGGTCTCTGCGCCTTGATGGGCGCACCGGGCGCCGTCGCCGCGGAGTCCATCTCGGATTTGCACGACATCAACATCGGCATGTCGGTGCAAGACCTTCCCGCCTCCGGCTATCACAATCTGTCGTGCATCGGGGCGACGAATCAGCCGGTCGAGACCTGGCATGATCTGGAACGTCCTGCCCGGCCAACGCCGACGGCCTGCGCGGCTTGCACGTCGAATACGATCGGCCCGGCCATGACGAGACCTTGGTCGCCGGCCATCCCGTCGACTTGTCGCTGTTTTTTGATGGCTCCGCTCGCTTGGTCAGGATCGAGATCAAGACCAAGGATCAGACGAGTCTCTACATGCGGAAAAAAGCCTACCGGCTTGGCATCCAGGCGAAGGAACACTACGGCGACGAGGGTTGGACCTGCAAAAAGGGGC
Organism: uncultured Alphaproteobacteria bacterium; assembly: GCA_963762335.1. Classification (GTDB taxonomy): domain Bacteria; phylum Pseudomonadota; class Alphaproteobacteria; order Rhizobiales; family Beijerinckiaceae; genus Roseiarcus. The sequence continues at coordinate 5,581 of CAVXKU010000007.1, forward strand.
AGCCGAGCGCCAACGAGGAAGCGATCGGTCCGACCTACATCAACGACACATGCTCGAAGACGGCGGACAACCGCGCGATTGAGGTGACCAACCGCTTCTTCCAGAAGAGCGGCGGCGGCCCCCGGGATTTTGTCAGCCAAAGTCTTGTCGTTGTGAGCCTGCACCCACCGGCGTCGAAATAGCCTCCGACCGCTTCTCGCGGAAAGCGGTTACCGCTTCGGCTGCGCCAGGCGGAGCGGCCTCTCAGGCGCTCGCCGCAACCCGCCTCCCTTTGCGATAACCGGGGCAGCCGAAGCGAGGCAAGCCGATCGGGTTCAAATGACGGGATGGCGATCGCCAAGGCCGCCCCGGCGTTCCAGCATTGCGCCGAGGCGCAGGATGGTCGCCTCGTCGAGCCACTTGGCCACAAGCTGGATGCCGATCGGAAGCTTCTCGGAGCTGAAAGCGTAGGGAACCGAAAGCGCGGGCAGCCCGGTCATGTTGAAGGGCGAGGTCGCCGCCATGACGTGAGTCCACGGCGCCTTCACCCCATTGACGACAAGCTCCTTGGCCCCGTGCGGCGTGGCGGTCATCGGCGTGACCGGGGTCAGCAGCACGTCGTATTTCCGGAAAAAGCCGGCAAAAGCCGACCTCAGCGCCTCGACCTTGGCGTGGGCGGCGGCGAAGTCGGTGAACGACGGATCGAGCGTTCCAACGATGCCGGCGCCCACCGCATGCAGTTCACTCTCCCGGCCGGCGGCAAGGGCTTTGATAGAAGGCACGATCTCGCCATAGACAAGGGTGGCGAGCGTACCGAAGGGATCACCAAGGAAAGGCAGCGTCACTTCTTCCACCGCGCATCCTAGATCGGCAAGCTGTGCAGCGGCGGCGGCGACCGCGGCAGTGATCTCGGGATCGACGGGAGCGAAAGCCGCATCGGAGACCCAGCCCACGCGGACCGGCTGACCGGCAAGGCCGCCGCCGTCCGCCTGCGCTTCCCGGGCGTGAATCGCGTAGCCGTCGAACCCGTCCGGCCCCTTGAGGATCGAATAGCCGAGCGCCACGTCGCGGACCGTGCGGGCCATCGGCCCGACGTGCCACCAGTGCGATGTGACCCGGGGGTAATGGCCGGTATAGGGAACGCGGCCATGCGTGGCCTTGAGCGCCGCGACGCCCGTGAAGGCGGCTGGGCCGCGCACCGAGATCATGACGTCGCTGCCAATGCCGATCGGCGACATGCCGGCGGCGAGCGCCGCCGACTCGCCGCCGGACGAGCCGCCCGGGGTGCGCTCGAGGTTCCATGGGTTGTTGGTGCGGCCGGTGACGCGGTTGTCGCTCTCGGTCCAGGCGGAGAACTCGGGCAGGTTGGTTTTCATGAGCGGAATCCCGCCAGCGGCCTTGAAGCGCGCAACCGCGGTCGCGTCCTTGTCCGGAATGTTGCCGGCGAAGAGCTTCGAGCCGCGCTGGGTGAGAACGCCGGCGGTGTCCAAAGAATCCTTGATCGAGAACGGCACGCCGTGCAGCGGCCCGAGCGGCGCGCCGCTGGTCACGGCTTTATCCGCCGCATCGGCGCTCGTGAGCGCCCGTTCAGCCATGAGCGTGACGACTGCGTTGATCTTCGGGTTCACGGCCTCGATGCGGTCCAGATGCGCCTGGACCACTTCGCGCGACGAGAGCTGCTTTGTCCGGATCAGCGCCGCGAGCGCGGTCGCCTCCTGGTAGTGGATGGCGCTGGTGTCTGCGATTTGTTGGTGGAGCATGGACGGTCTCCTGTTGCAGCGAGCTAGTCTACCTGACGACAGGTAGTGTCGCTCGACGACGTTCGTTTGCGCCTTCCAATCGACGCTGTCAACGTCTATCTGTCGTCAGGTAGAGAAAGAGGCAGGCAATGGCGATCAGCGACCGGCGACACGAAAGACAGGATCATGACGGCGGCGCGCCTGACCGTGCAGGATCGCGGCTATGGCGGCTTGAGCTTCCGGGAGTTGGCGAAGGAGGTCGGCATCAAAAGCGCCAGCATCCACCATTATTTCCCGACCAAGGGGGAACTCGGGAGCGCCTTGGCGGCGCGCTATACATCCGATTTTTTGCACTATCTCGACGAGCTGCTGCGCGGACGGGCTCGATCAGAAGACGTGCATCCGAAAGTACACGGATGTCTTTGGGCAGACCGTCCGTAACGACAACCGCATGTGCCTCGGAGGCATCATGGCCGCCGAATTCAAAGAAATTCCTGAGGAGGTCAGGATCGAGGTGGTGAAGTTCGGCGAGGCCAACGTCGGTTGGCTCGTCAAGGTTCTGTCGCTCGGCCAGTTCGAGGGCGGTGACGCCGTCAAGCGACGCGCGCTCGCGATCTTCGCTGCGGTCCAAGGCGCGCAACTGATCGCGCGTAGCCGTGGCGACGCGACGATCTACGACGCGATCATCGCGACTTACCGGGAGAGCGCCCTTCTGCCGTGACAGGGGTCGGTCGCAGGCTCCCGGCGAAGCGAATTGTCCGAGCAGGCAGCTGTCCACGTGCAGGTCGTCTCGAGCTTGCATCGAATTGGGGAGAGCGCCTCCGAGCGGGGGTTCAGGGCTTTTCTTTTCGCCAACTCGTAACTATGCGACTTGCAGCGCGTTGAGGCGTCGTTTACCGGAGATGCGATTATCCCTCGCAAGCCAAAGAAACGAAAGACTGGGCCAGCCGTACGCGTCCAGTACGGCGCATTGCCTTATCGGTTCACCCCTATGGCCGCGCTTGAGATCCTCGTCGTGACGACGCGGCAATCGAGGCGGTGGATCGTGCCCAAAGGATGGCCGATCAAGAGGCTGACCCCTTCGAAGTCGGCTGCACGCGAGGCGTTCGAGGAAGCGGGTGTCAGAGGAAAGATCGGCGCGCGGGCGATCGGCATTTTCCGATACAAAAAGACCGCGGGCGAGAACGGCGCCGATCCTGACTACGAGGTCAAGATCTTCCCACTGCTGGTTCGCAGACAAAGCGCGACCTGGCCCGAATTCGGACAGCGCGTGGTTCAGTGGGTCGACCCGGAGAAGGCGATTTCGCTCATTCGAGACCCGGAGCTGAAGTCCATAGTCGAAAAATTCGCCAAGCGCGCGGCCGTCGCGGCAAGCAAACTCATCTACTAACCCAATCGCCGACGAAGCTGCGGCTCTCAGTCGGACGAAACATTGGCGTCGGCTGTCCGGACCGCCGTCACGCCATCGATTTCGCTCAGACGTTCGGCAAGTCGGGCAACCGACTTCGCGCCACGCACTTCGACGCGAAGCGTGACGATGCCCTTTGGCGGCGGAGCCCAGTTGTCGCCAATCGTTTGCTCCGCGCTCAAGAGCTCTTCGCCAATGACACGCGCGGAGCCGGTCTCGTGAGAAGGATCGCGCTCGACTTCCACGCAACTCACTGAAAATTCGCTGCGGGTGCAAGCCGCAAGCACCTCGCGAAGGATGCCGCGACCATCCTGATAGGAAATTTGCAACGACGACGGCGCCCAACGCGATTTTGGCAGTCGGCGCTCGATAGAAGGAAACACAAAGATCACAATGAAATGCCCAAACATCACCGCGATGGCCAGGATCGGAAGCCCGGCCCCGCAGGCCATCCCGACCGCGGCGGTCAGCCAAACCGTCGCCGCCGTGGTCAGGCCCCGAACGATGTCCTTTCGAACAAAAATGAGGCCGCCGCCGATGAAGCCGATTCCCGAAACAATCTGCGCCGCGATACGCGAGGGATCGAGCACCACTCGGCCGAACTCGAGGATATCGGTGAATCCGTATTTGGAAACCAACATCACCAACGCTGAGGAAAAGCCAACGAGCGTATAAGTGCGCAGGCCAGCGCTTTTCTGGCGGATCTCTCGCTCAAGTCCGATCGACGCGCTAAGAACGAACGCGAGCGCGAGCTCGGCGAGCTGGAGCCAGCTCTGCCCCGTCGGCTCTCCGAGAAGCAGTCGTGGGTCCATCACACGTCTCTGTTGGCGATATCGGCGATGCGGCAGCGGACGGGCGCGCTCTCGTCGAAATAGACGACCGCGCAGATCCGATGATAACCGTCCGCGACAATGAGAGGGAGTCCATCTCGCCATATTCCCACGAACCAGGAGCACGGGCGCGAGGGGCTTTGCCTTTTGAATTCGCTTCAGGTCTTCATCCACATGCGGATCGTCGCGCGGCAGAAGCGGGAGCCCGGCGGCGCGCAGCATATCCTTCGCCGCATGTTCGACAAGCTTCGCGCCGCGAAGGCTCTCGACGAGCGCATTGGCTTTCCTGTCGGGGCACAGAAGGGAAAGATATTTGAACGCGGCCTCGAAATCCGCGCCTTCCTCTTTTTCGCTCCACTTGAGTTTTGGCTTGCTCACGGGTTGCCCGCTTCCTCTTACGCTTTCGCCCAAGATGGCAGCTTAGCTCTTCTAACAATACGGCGACACTTGCATGTTTGTGGGCTGTGGCGAGCTCACGAGATCATCCATCGTTCACGCTTTCGGGTCGGGCGGCTTCGAACGCGCTTTGAGCCTGATGGCGCTGCTGATTGGTCTGAACCTGGGCGAAACAAAAGCTCGAGAGCGCTCACTGGGAGATGGAGCAGGGAGCTCAGTGCTTGCCCGCGCCGATGCGTCTCTCGAGCGTCTCGTAGAGAACATTGCGCGCGGCGAAAGTCTGTTCGAGCGCAGCGACGCTGACCCGCTCGGCGCCCTGAGTGAGCAACCAGCCGGAAAGCTCGGCCACCTTGTCGCGGGCGCAGTGCAGCGCGACAAAGCCATGCGGGTCGACGTCCTCGCCGGTCGCGGAAACCGCGCCAAAACGCTCCAGGGCCGTCTCGACCACAACATGCGCCGGGCTCGGCAGCCGCGCCCGGACTTCGCGCGACTTCAGCGCCTCCTCGCTCGCCGCGATGCGCGCGAGGATCTCACGCGCGCTCTGTCGAGTGTTCGGACCCCACGGGGCGGTCAGCGAGGCAATGAGCATCGCCTGCGAGCGCAGGATCGTTCCGTCCTCGAGGATCTTGAGCCCGTTGGCGGCGAGGGTTGCTCCAGTCGTCGTAATATCGACGATGAGTTCGGCTGCGCCCGAAGCGGGCGCCCCCTCGGTTGCGCCCAGGCTCTCGACGATGCGGTAGTCGGCGATTCCGTGTTCGGCGAAGAAGCGGCGGGTCAGGTTGACGTATTTGGTCGCGACCCGCATGCGCTCGCCGCGCTTGGCGCGGTAAGCCGAGGCGACGTCGTCGAGATCGGCCATGGTGCGCACGTCGATCCAGGCCTTGGGCGCGGCGACCACGACATTGGCGTGGCCGAAGCCGAGCGGGCTTGAGAAGCTCGAGCCGCGCCTCGGCGTCCGCCACTTTCTCGCGCACCAGATCCTCGCCGGCGACCCCGAAATGCGCCGCGCCCGCCGCAAGCTGGCCGACGATCTCGGCCGATGAGACATAAGCGACTTCGACGCCGGACAAACCGGCGATTGCGCCGCGATAGTCGCGCGCCCCGCGCCCCTGCACGAGTTCGAGCCCGGCGCGCGCGAAGAACGCGGCGGCGGCCTCCTGCAATCGCCCTTTGGAGGGAACCGCGAGGACGAACGGGGCCTCGGCGCCGTTGCCGGAATGGGAGGCCATCAGCCCTCCCCTCCGTTTGAGAGCCGGTCGAGTGTGATCGCCGCGCCGACCGCGGGAATGTCCTCAGCCGCTCCCAGCCGCCGCGCAAGCCCGTCGTAACGTCCGCCGGCTAGCGCGGTCTTCGCGTTTGCCGAATTGGGGTCATGGGCCTCGAACACGAAGCCGGTGTAATAATCGAAATCGCGCACGAAGGCGGCGCTGAAGCGGGTCGCCTCGATCGCGACGCCGCGGGCGGCGATGAAGCCGTTACGGCGCTCGAAGGCGTCCATCGCAGCGCCCAGGTCCAGGTCAGCCGAATGGGCGAGGCGGCGAAGCTCGCCCCCCGCCTGGTCAGGATCGCCGGAAATCGCCAGAAATGCGTCGAGCACCGCCCGCTTCTCGGGTTCGATCGGCGGCCCCGACCGCAACGACGCCTGTTCCAAAAAGCGGTCGGCGATTTCGCCGGCGCTGCGTCCCCCGACCGCGTCGATGCCGGCGATCGCGAGCAGGTCCTCGACCAGCGCTTTGGCGCCGGCATGATCGGCGCTCTCCAACGCCGCCAGCACGCCGGGTTGAGCGAGCGCGGTCTGGCTTGGGCCGCTGAAGATCGCTTCAAGACTGCGCCCTCGGGCAACGCCGCGACGCAGACGCCTTCGCCACGGCTCCGGAATTTTCAGCGAATCCAGCACGGCGTCGAAAAGGCCTGCGTCGCCGAGCCGCGCCACGAGCGCGCCGCCCCCGGCAGCCGCCGCGGCCTCCATGGCGAGCGAGAACACTTCGGCGTCAGCCGCTTCGGCGTCGCGGCGGCCGAAACTCTCGAGCCCAGTCTGCGTCTGCTCGCCGACCTGGCCCGCGCGCGCGCGAAAAACCGGGCCGAGGTAGGAATATTCGGCGGTCTTGCCGGCCTTGTCCGAGTTCAGATAGGCGCGGCAGACGGGGATCGTATATTCGGGCCTGAGACAAAGCTCCTCGCCTACAGCGTCGGACGTGAGGAACAGGCGACGGCGGACCTCCTCGCCCGACATGTCGAGAAAAATCGCCGCCGGATGAAGGATCGGCGGTTCGGTGCGCTCGAAACCGGCCGCAAGCAGACAATCGAGCGCACGCTCTCCCGCGGTGCGCGGGGCTTGGCCGGCAACGCTTTGTAGGCCTTGGCTCTCGGATTCGGCTGGAATCGTTTGGGTCACGAGATGGCCCTCAAGGGTCTTCGGCCCCCTTTATCAAAGCCGCGTGAGGCGCGCAGCCCCTAACCTCTGCCCAAGGTGAACGTTCTCTCAGCGCGACAAACCCCATAGCGGCGGCGGGACTTGACCCCGAAGCAGCCCAGCCGCCCGGTTGCCGCCGCAGCGCGGCCATGGTCGGATGGCAAGGGAGCGCCGCCGAATCATGCCAGGAGCTGTCCAGCCTGTGACGAAGCCTGCGTCCGCATTGCGCCTGTTGCGCTGGTTTGTTCTCGCCTTCTTGGTCGCGACGCTCGGGTGCGCGGGCGCGCAGGAAAGGCATCGGCTCGACCTCGAGCAGACGCGGGCGACGCTGACTGAGACTGAAACGGCGCTTCGCAACACGAACATCGACGACGCGGGCTTGCAGAAGCTGCGCGCCCAGAGCGACGCGCTCGGCCTCGCCTTGCAGGGAGCGATCGCCGAGCTCACTCCTCGCCTGGCGGACTCGGTGAAGCGCCTCGACGAGCTCACGCCTAAATCCGGCCAACCCGCGCCTACGACGGACGTGGCCGCCAAGGACCTCGAGAACGAGAAGCAGAGGCACGACCGGCTCGACGCCAACCTGCGCGCCGCGCGCGCCATGTTGCTGGAAGCCAATGATGTCAGCACCCGTATCGGCGCGGCGCGGCGTCAGTTGTTCGCACAACGAACCTTTGCCCGCTCGTCCAGCATTCTCAATCCTCAGCTTTGGGCCGCGGTCCGAGGCGAACTCCCCGTAGACGTCGAGGTGGTCCGGAATCTCATCGACAACTGGGCCGGCGCCATCCGCGAACGGTCGTTGCTCGCCAAGATCGGCATGGCCGCGATCGTGATCGCGCTTGCGCTGGCCGCCATTCCGCTTGGCTGGATTGCTCGTCGATTTGTCTATCGCGACCTCGGCGATACGACGCCAAGCCGATTGCGCCGCGCGCTGGCCGCCGCCGGGACATTTGTGATCTTCGCCGTGCTGCCGCTCGGCGGCCTCGGCGTGCTGGCCGGCGCGCTCGACTCCTTCAACCTTACCGATCCGAGCATGCAGAGGGTCATCGACGCCGCGTTCGAGGCGGCGCGCGTGCTGATCGCCGTCAACGCGCTTGGTCGTGGCCTGCTCGCGCCCGGGCGTGCGGCCTGGAGGCTCGTTCCGATCAGCGATCGAGCGGCAGGAATTTTCTACCGCCTCGCGATGACGTTTGCGGCGATCTGGGCTGTCGAACGTTTGATCGAGCCAGCGGCCGACGCCGTCGCCTCGCTCAATATCGCGGTCGCCACACGGGGCGTCGGCGCGATCATCGCTGCGATCGCGGTCGCCTATGCGCTGCGCCAACTCGGCGCGCAGCCGACGGGCGCGCAAGGATCGCCACAGAGCGAAGCGTGGGCGCCGCTCAGAACGCTCGCGTGGGGCGCCGCTCTGATCATTTTCTTAGGCGCTGTGACCGGCTACGTCGCCTTCGCCACTTTCCTCGTCAATCAGGCGATTTACCTCAGCGTTCTCGGCAGCGGGCTCTATATCGCCGATATCATCGCCCAGGACGGCATCGAGGCGATTTTCAAGCCGGATGGACCAATTGGCGCGCGTCTCTTGGCGATGGCTGGCCTGCGCCGCAACGCGCTGGCGCAAATCTCTGTCGTCCTGCAGGGCGTCGCCCGTGTGGTGGTGTTTGTGGTTGCGGTCGCGGCGGTGCTGAAGCCGTGGGGCGTGCAGTCGCAGGACATGTTCGGCTCGCTGCGCTCGGCCTATTTCGGATTTTCGCTCGGCGGCGTCACCCTGTCATTGTCGTCGATGATCGGCGCGGCGATCGTCTTCGCCGTCGCGATGTTTCTGACCCGGTTGATCCAGAACTGGCTGAGCTCGCGATACCTGCCGCGGACGCGTCTCGATTCCGGCGTCAGAAACTCGGTCCGGACGATTTTTGGCTATATCGGCGTCATCATCGCAGCGCTCCTGGCCGGCGCACAAATCGGCGTGGATGTTCAGAAGCTTGCCCTGATCGCCGGCGGCCTGTCGGTCGGTATCGGTTTCGGCCTGCAGACAATCGCCAACAATTTCGTCTCCGGCCTCATCTTGTTGTGGGAGCGCACGATCCGCGTCGGCGATCTGGTGGTGGTGGGGTCCGATCAGGGGGTCGTCCGCTCAATCAACGCCCGCGCGACCGAGATCGAGACCTTCGACCGCGGCAGTTTGATCGTCCCCAATTCCAACTTCGTCAGCGGCGTCGTCAAGAACTGGGTCCATAACGACCGCGTCGGACGCATCATTGTCGCGGTCAACATCACTTACGAAAGCGATCTCGACAAAGTCAGCGACCTCTTGATCGCCGCGGCCAAATCGCAAGAGCAGGTGCTGGCCATCCCCGGGCCGTCGGTGATGTTCGCGGAGTTCGGCGATTGGTCGATGAAATTCCACCTGATCTGCTTCGTCGACGACATCGAGCAGGCGGAGCGGACTCGAAGCGACATCAATTTCGAGGTGTTGCGCCGATTGCGGGAGGCGGGCCTTCGCATCGCCTATCCCGCTGCGCCGCCGGCGGACGTCCCTTCGAGGTTCCAGCCGGAGACGAAGCCAGCCATTCAGGTGCTGAGGAAGTAGGTCGCCTCACGCGCCGGAGCCGACCCGCCCCGCCTCCCAGCCGATGATCGCCTGCTTGCGCGCGAGGCCCCAATGGTAGCCGGTGAGCGCGCCCGAGCGCCCCAGCACGCGATGACAGGGCACAACGAATGAGATCGGATTTTTGCCCACTGCGGCGCCGACTGCGCGCGCTGCCGTTGGCTTGCCGATCTTGCAGGCGATGTCCGAATAGGTGGTGGCGCGCCCCAGTGGGATGCTGAGCAGCGTTTCCCAGACCCGAAGCTCGAAATCCGTGCCGATCAGGACGACACGCAAAGGCGCGTCGGATCGCCAAAGCGCGGGATCGAAGGCGCGGCTTGCATAAGGGGCCGTCAGGCTCTCGTCCTCTATGAGCCGGGCGCGGGGCCAGCGCCGCGCCATGTCGGCGCGCGCGGCCTCGCGATTCCCGTCGTCGACGAAACCGAGACCCGCCATGCCGCGCGGCGCCGCGACCACGATCGCCTCGCCGAAGGGCGAGGCATGGAAGCCGTAAGCCAGCGTCAGGTCGTCGCGACGATAGTCACCGGGGGCCAGCGCCTCGTGAGCGACGAACAGGTCATGCAGCCGGCTCGGGCCGGAAAGGCCGACGTCATAGGCCGCGTCGAGCACGCTCGCCGAATCTGTGCAGGAGCTCCCGCGCCCGCTCGATGGTGACCGCCTGCAGGAACGCCTTCGGCGTCAGCCCGGCCCAGCGCTTGAAGACGTGCTGGAAGTGCGAAGCCGAAAGACCGACATGGCTTGGCGATCGCCTCGACCGACGGCTGGTCGCGATAGCGCTTGGAGATGAATTCGATCGCGCGTTTGACGGTCGCGTAATCCGCGCCGGCAGGCGGAGCGCTGGGAATGTCGAGCATGGCGGTCCGTAAAATCTATTGCCGCCTCAGCATGGCTGAGGCCAAGGGCGTGATGATTAGCCGTTCCGAAGGCCAGCGCCCACCCGAAAACGACGATACCCGCGGTCCGTAAGCGCTCGTCTCATCATGAGATTGTGATCGAAGAACCCGCCGCCGCCGGGTGTTGTATCGGTCAGGCGCGCGGATCGTCGGCGTTCGCTAGGCGATGGCGCGGCGCCGTGCGGATTTTGGAGAGGCGCAACTATGCGTAGATCCATATTAAAGGCCATCGGCACAGCGTCCGTCGCATTGGCGATGGCGCTCGGCTCGACGAACCCATCCTTGGCTTTCCATGGGGGCTTTGGCGGGTTTCATGGAGGCTTTGGCGGCGGCTTCCATCCCGGCATTGGCAGCTTCCATCCAGGCTTTCGACCGGGGTTTGCCGGCTTCCACCCCGGCTTTCATCCGTTCTTCCCGAATCGACGGTTTGTTTTCCATCGCGGCTTCTTCCGCAATGGCGTCTTTATAAACGGTTGGTGGGGGCCTGCGGTTGTCGCTGGCGCTTGGTGGGGAGGCTACGACGGCTGCTGGACCTACAGGCCTACATATGACGCGGGCGGCAACTACCTGGGCTACAGCTACGTCAACCTCTGCTCTTGAGCGCGTTCGAACGCTCGACTGTGGTGAAGTCTAGACCGCCTTGCACAGGCGTCTTCTTCGCCTGGGGAATTCGTCGGCGGGCGGTCCTCGCAGGACTGCCCGGGCAGAACTTGAGCGCCTTGAAGAACCGCAGCGCCATGGGACCGAACCTGCGAACGCTATTATCCCCGGGTCGCCCCTAGACCGTCACCGGCGTCGCCTTCATGCCCACCAATCCGAACACGCGGCGATAGCGCTCGACCTCTTCCGGCGGCCCCATCACTTTATTCGGGTTGTCGGAGAGTTTGACCGCCGGCCGCCCATCGGCCTCGACGACCTTGCAGACCAGCGAGATCGCCTTGAGCTGACCGTCCACGCCCGCCGGCGCGCAGCCCATGAAGTCATTGGTCAGGTTGGTGCCCCAGCCGAACGACAGATTGACCTGTCCGCTGAGCGCGCGCACCGATTCCTCGATCGAATCGACATCCATCGCGTCAGACAGCACGACCAGCTTGTCTCTCGGGTCCCGGCCTCGCTTGATCCACCAATCGACGAGTTCGCGCGCGCCCGCGACCGGCAGCTTGGAATCCGGTCGCGCGCCCTTCCAATCCGCCACCCAGTCCGGAGCGTTGTCGAGGAAGGACGTCGTGCCGAAGCAGTCCGGAAGAACGACCAGCAGGTTGCCTCCGTACATTTTTGCCCAGTCCTTGAGCACCTTGTACGGCGCATCGAGCAGCGCCTCGTCGTCCTCGGCGATCGCGGCATAGACCATAGGCAATTCGTGAGCGTTGGTGCCAATCGCCTCGAGGCCGGTGTCCATCGCGTGCTTGACGTTGGACGTGCCGATAAAACTGGACGCCGAGTCCCTCCTGCATCGCCTCGACGCACCACCGATGCCAAAGAAAGCCGTGCCGCCGGCGGGTGCCGAAATCCGACAGTCTGACCGGGCCTTCCTCATGCTCGAGGATCCGCAACCGCTCAACTTTCGACCAGAGCTTGGCCTTGGCCCGCGCGTAGAGCACGTCGAGATCGAAGCGGCTCATGCGGCGCATCGCCGCCCGGGCCCTCAGTTCGCTGATGATGGCGAGAGCGGGAATCTCCCACATCGTCGTGCCGGTCCAGGGACCGGCGAAGCGCAGCTCGTACTGCCCGTCGCGCTTGGTCAGTTCGTATTCGGGCAGCTGGAACGTCGCGAGCCATTCCATGAACTCAGGCTCGAAAATATGGCGCGTGCCGTAAAACGTGTTGCCCGCGAGCCAGATCAACTCGTTCTTGGCGAGCCGCAAGCTGCGCGCGTGATCGAGCTGGTCGATCAGTTCTCGCTCATCCACGATATCGGCGAGCCTGACCGACGTCGTCCGGTTGATGAGCTGGAAGGTCACCTGGCGCTTCGGGATGCATCTTCCAGATCATCTGGAGCATCAAAAGCTTGTAGAAATCCGTGTCGAGCAGCGTCCGGATCGCTGGATCAATGCGAAAGGCGTGATTATAGACGCGGGTTGCGATATCCGTAGCCATTGTGCGAGTTTAAGCAGGCGAAGGCTGAGCGACAAGGGCGAGCAGCGCCCTTGGACCCAAGGATCCGATGAACAGAATGAATGCTATGTCGGCCTCTTCCGGCCCGAAATCTCAGCCTCGTGTCGGTCTCTTCGTCACCTGCCTTGTCGACATCATCCGCCCGAGCGTCGGCTTCGCGCGGTCAAGCTGCTCGAGGACGCCGGCTGCAAGGTCGTCGTGCCGAGTCAAACCTGCTGCGGCCAGCCGGCGTACAATGCCGGCGACCGCGAGAGCGCGAAGATGCTGGCGCGCCAGGCGATCGACGCCTTCGAGGATTGCGACTACGTCGTCGCGCCGAGCGGCTCATGCGGCGGCATGCTGATCAAGCATTATCCCGAGCTGTTCGCGGGCGAGCCGGACCTCGCGAAGCGGGCCGAGCTTTTCGCCGAAAAGACGCACGAACTGATCAGCTTCCTGGTCGACGTCATGGGCGTCAAAAAGGTCGCCGCGCGCTACGAGGGAACGGTCGCCTATCACGATTCCTGCGCGGGCCTGCGCGAACTCGGCGTCAAGACGCAGCCGCGACGGCTCCTGGCCGGCGTCGAGGGCCTGAAGCTGGTCGAACTGACCGATGCGGAGGTCTGTTGCGGCTTTGGCGGCCTGTTCGCGACCAAATATGGCGAACTCTCGAACGCGATCGTCGCGCGCAAAGCCGACGACATCCGCAGCGTCCAACCCGATACGGTGCTGGCGGGCGATCTCGGATGTCTCATGAACATGGCCGGCAAGCTTCAGCGCGACGGATCGCCGATCAAGGCGCGCCACGTCGCGGAAATTCTGGCCGGCATGGCGGACGGCCCGGCGATCGGCGAAGGCAAGCCGGAGGCCGCCCGATGAGCGTGGTCGCGACCACCACCCAATTCAAGGAAAACGCGCACGAGGCGCTGACGAACGACCGCTTGCAAAAGGCGATGTCGTTTTCGCACAATTTCGTCAATCGGCGCGCGGCGGCGGCCGCCCGGCTGCCCGAATTCGAGGCGCTGCGCGACAGCGCCAAGGCGATCAAGGATCACACGCTCGCCCATCTCGATCTCTATCTCGAAGCCTACGAGGCCAAGGTTCGCGCGAGCGGCGGCCAGGTCCACTACGCGCAGGACGCCGAAGAAGCGCGCCAGATCATCATCGAGCTCTGCAGGTCGATGGGCGCGAAAAGCGCCACCAAGGGCAAGTCGATGATCGCCGAGGAGATCGGGCTCAACGAGGCGCTCGAGGCGGCCGGCATCGAGCCGGTCGAAACCGACCTCGGCGAGTACATCATTCAATTGCGCGGCGAGGCGCCCTCCCACATCATCGCCCCCGCGATCCATCTCACCGCAAAGGACGTCGAGCAGGAATTCCGCAAGGCGCACGGCGATCTCCTGCCCGAGCGCTCTCTTGCCGAACCCGAACAATTGCTGGCCGAGGCGCGCCAGGTGCTGCGCGCCAAATTCCTGGCCGCCGATGTCGGGATTACCGGCGCGAACTTCCTGGTCGCCGAAACCGGAACTTCGATCATCGTCACCAACGAGGGCAATGGCGACCTGACGCAGATCCTGCCCGAGGCGCACATCGTCATCGCGTCGCTCGAAAAAATCGTGCCGACGCTCGAGGACGCAGCCCAGCTCCTGCGCGTGCTGGCGCGCTCGGCGACCGGCCAGGACGCCTCGGTCTATACGACGCTGTCGACCGGGCCGCGCCGGCCGGGCGATCCCGACGGTCCCAGGGCCTATCACGTCGTGCATTCTCGACAATGGCCGCTCAGCGATGCTGGGCGGCGAGTTCGAGGCCATGCTGCGTTGCATCCGCTGCGGCGCCTGCATGAATCATTGCCCGGTCTATCAGGCGGTCGGCGGCCATGCTTACGGCTGGGTCTATCCGGGACCGATGGGCGCGGTGCTGACGCCCTCGCTGATCGGCGTCGCCGAGGGCGGGCAATTGCCGAACGCCTCGACGTTCTGCGGCCGCTGCGAAGAGGTGTGCCCGGTCCGCATTCCGCTGCCCGGCATGATGCGACACTGGCGCGAGCGCGAGTTCGAGCGCCAGCTGTCGCCGGCGCCGATGCGTTACGGCCTCGGGTTCTGGGCGTTCTTCGCCAGCCGCCCGGCGCTCTATCGAATGGCGACGGGTCTTGCCGCGCGCGCCATGCACCTCGCCGGCCGAAACAAGGGCCGCTTCGCCTCGCTGCCCTTTGCCGGCGGCTGGACGCGCTACCGCGATCTTGCGGCGCCGCAGGGGGCGACGTTCCAGAGCCAGTGGCGATCGCGGAGCGGAGCGGTTCGATGAGTTCCCGCGCGGCGGTCTTCGCCACCATTCGCCGCTCGCTTGGCGTGACCGGCGACGAAGCGACGCGCCGGTTCGAGGTCGAAACGCGGCTGAAGCAGGCGCCGCCCGGAATTGTGCCGAAGCGCGGCCAGGGCGACGTCTCGGCTCGGCTCGCGACTTTCAAGGCCGAGGCCGAGCGGGCGCAAGCGAGCGTGACTGAAGTGGGGGAATGGGCCGACGCGCCGGCGGAAATCGCCCGTTATTTACGCGAAAGCAACTGCCCGGCGACGCTGCGCATGGGCGACGATCCGCGTCTGACCGCGCTGCCGTGGGGCGAAACCTTGCTCGATATCCAGCGCGGTCCATCCGACGGACGCGACCCCAACGCCGTCTCGGCCGCTTTCGCAGGCGTCGCCGAGACCGGCACGCTGGCGCTCGTCTCTGGCGCGGACAATCCGACGACCCTGAATTTTCTGGCCGACAACCACATTGTCGTCGTGCCGCGCGACGAGATCGAGGCCGATTACGAGAGCGTGTTCGCCAAGCTGCGCGGCGTTTATGGCAAGGGAGCCGCGCCCCGCACGGTCAATTTTATCACCGGACCTTCGCGATCAGCCGACATCGAGCAGACGCTGCTCCTCGGCGCTCATGGGCCGAGACGGCTGCATATCGTCGTCGTCGGCTGAGCCTGGATCGCAAACCCACACGCCCGACAGCCGAGCTCTCGAAATTAACGGCATGTTAATTGCTGAGAGTGTCATACCGCAATGCGAAAGATTTTATTCGCATTGCAATAAAATGCCATAGTCCTGTCACGGTTCGCTCTTAACGTCACGTCACTGGCCTCGTTTGGACTTGGGGGTAACATGTCCATCAGCTCAGGTAATCCACGCCGGATTGCGGTCGCAGCCGGCTACGGTGCGCTTGCAATCGGTTTGCCCTTCGGGGCGGCTACCTACACGTCACCTGAATTGTCGCCGTGGGCGCTTATGGCGCTATGTGTCTGCGGCCTCGGGTTCGCCGGGTTCCGGCGTTCCCGGCACAACCGGCTTTCGCCCGGCATCGACTGAAAGCCCAAAGAGGGCTTGCGCTCGTGAAAGGCCGCCTCCGGGCGGCCTTTGCATTTTTAGGCCAACCGGGCGTAATGACGAAAACTCAGCCGCTGTGGCGACGAATTAGTAACCTTAATGGGCATAATGAATCTTTTGCGGGCGCGCATGAAGCGCCTTTCTAGTGTCAGGTCCTGTCGCATGACGCTGCGGGTTTGGGTTGTAGGGGCGCTCGCCGGGCTGCCCCTCATCGTGTCTGGCGCGCTGGGGCAGACCCCGGCGACTCCGCCTGCCTGCAACATCTTCAGCGCCCGTGGTCCCTTCACCGCCGGGGCGTCTCCCGAGAGCCCGCCGGCGCAGATCCCAGCGAGTCCGCCCGCGCCAACGGCGGCTTCGACGCCGTCGATCAGCCCGGCAAGCCCGCCTGCTTCAAGCGGTGGCCTCGTAA
Source organism: uncultured Alphaproteobacteria bacterium (assembly GCA_963762335.1). GTDB lineage: Bacteria > Pseudomonadota > Alphaproteobacteria > Rhizobiales > Beijerinckiaceae > Roseiarcus. The sequence continues at coordinate 21,715 of CAVXKU010000007.1, forward strand.
GCCCGTTCATGCCCGAGCCTGCGGCGCCGACGGCAGGGGCTGAACCGACGCCAAACACACCTTCGACATCGAACGCTCCGCCGGCCGCGGCTGCGCCGATTCCATCCACCCAGGCTGCCGCGCCGCTGAAGCCGAAGAAAGTCGTAGCCGCCTCCGCCGCCGCGCGAGACCGCGCTCAGCGACGATCCTCGCCCGACGCTTCAGCCCGACACCTTCTTCGCGACCGCCAAGGCGTCCGAGCGCTATTCGGCGATCGTGGACGCAGGCGGCTGGCCAACCGACATCGCTGCGATCGGCCCCGGAACGAAGGGTCCGGCAGTCGTGAAACTGCGCAAGCGCCTGGCCATCGAAGGCGACCTCGCCGCGGGAGAGTCGGGCGGCCTCGCATGGGACAACGGGCTCACTCAGGCGGTGAAGCGATTTCAGGCGCGCATGGGACTGCGCCAGACAGGAATCGTCTCCGGCGCGACGCTGAAAGCGATCAATATTCCGGCGAAGGTGCGCTTCAGGCAGCTCGCTTCCAGCGCCAATCGCCTGGCGGGACTCAATTTTTCCTTCGATGAACGCTATGTGGTCGTCAACCTGCCCTCGACTTCCGTCGAAGCTGTCGACAATGGCCGCGTCGCCCATCGTTACGTCGCGATCGTCGGCGATCCGGAGCATCCGTCGCCCGAGATTTCCGCCCATATCCAGGTCGTCAACCTCAACCCGACCTGGACGGTCCCGACGTCGATCATCAGACATGAAATCATTCCGCGGATGCAGCGCGATCCGGGCTATCTCACGCGCGCCAAGATCCGGATTCTCGATGGACAAGGCAAGGAGATCAATCCGAAGTCGGTCAACTGGAGCACCGAGCGGGCGGCCAATTATACGCTGCGGCAGGATTTCGGGCGCCGGCAATTCGCTCGGCTCGATTCGCATCGGCATGCCCAACAAACTCGCCGTCTATATGCACGACACCCCCTCGAAGGGCGCGTTCGGCTCCGACTACCGGTTCCTCAGCCACGGCTGTGTCCGGGTGCAGGGCGTCTACGATTACGCGGCGTGGCTGTTGGAGGGCACGCGGCGGACCTTCGGCGGCTGGGACAAAGCGGCGCTGCAGGCCAAGATCAAGGAAGGCGCCCGCTACGACGTCAATCTCGCCAAGGCGGTGCCGGTGATCTGGGTCTATCTGACCGGATGGTCGAATGGCGACGGGCCAGCCAGTTTCCGTGACGACGTCTACGGGGTCGACAATGTCGGCGAGGCGCAGGTGAGCGCGCAAGCGACGCCGGTGCGGTAAGCGCCGTCAGCGGCGGTCGGGCGGAACGGCCTCGACCTCGCGGACGAATTCAGCGATCGCCTCGCGACTGTAGGAAAGCCCGACGCGCTTCGTCGAGGCCGGCCGCTTGGCTACGCACAATCCCGGCCTCCATTCTTTCACCGGCCTGATGGGCCGGGGCGCAAAGCCGCCGCCGCAATTGGGACAGACGTTGCTCAAATACCGCTCGACGCAATCGGCGCAGAAGGTGCATTCGTAGCTGCAGATGCGCGCTTCGCTCGCGTCAGGCGGCAGGTCCTTGTCGCAATATTCGCAATTCGGCCGAAGTTCGAGCGCCATGTCTTCGTCCATCAAAGAACGCCAAGGCTTGAAAGCGTGGACCTGCCGCAAACGGAACGCAACCTCGTCCAGCTACGCATGTCTCAAGCGCCCCGGCCGCTGCAAAATCGCGTCGATCCGTTCGGCGAACTTGCACGCCGTCGCTGAGCGCGGCGGGCTGATGGGCAATCGCGGCGGTCGCCTGCATCGCGACGATCAGACCTTGAGCGGCAGCCGCTGGAAGACCAAGCACTGGCTCATCTGCGTCTGCGAATTCAAAGGACGCCAGCGCGACGTCTGGGGCCGGTACTACACGGAGCTCTTTTTCCTCGACGAGCCGACCGCGCTCGCCGCCGGCCACCGGCCCTGCTTCGAGTGCCGCAGGCCCGCGGCGAAGGCCTTTATCGCCGCGTTTCCTGGCGCTCCGAGCCACGTGGAGGCGATGGACGAAGCGCTCCACCGCGAGCGGGTCGAGAACCGGCGCAAACGCCTGTGGCGGGCGCGGCTCGGCGATCTGCCGGACGGGGCGATGATCGCGCGCGACGGGAAGCGCTTACGCCGTGCGCTCGGGAGCGCTGTTTGCCGTGGAGTTTCGCCGGCTACGGCACGCCAACGCCGCTCGAGCCTGACGTCATTGCCGATGTCTTGACCCCGCCCTCGACGGTCGCCGCGCTCAAGGGCGGGTATCAGCCGCTCTGGCCGGAGGCGCTCAAGGCGTCGCATTGATTCTTCGTCGACTGCACCCTAAGTGCCTGCAATTCAGATGGTTCTCGAGGGATAGACAGATGACGCGCGCTTTGCTCGTCGCTCTGGCGCTCCTGGCGGCGTCCGCGCCGCCGGCGATGGCCAGCGACGCGACCGGACTATGGATGCGGGACGACGGGTCCGCCAAGCTTCGCTTCTCCGCTTGCGGCGGCGGCGCGATATGCGGCTTTCTGGCCTGGAAGAAAGAGGCGGGCGGCTCCGCCGAGATCGGCCAGAAGCTGTTCTCGGACATGAAGCCGAACGGCGAAGGCTCCTGGGCAGGGACCGCGTTCAATCCCGAGGATGGCAAGCGCTACACGGCAAAGCTGACTCTCTCGGGCGACCATCTCGTCACCGCCGGCTGCGTGCTCGGCGGCCTCATCTGCAAGTCGTTCGACTGGCGCCGCGTCCCCTGAGCGGGCGCCCGATCCTGCAGGCCGAGCTGAACCTGGCCTGCGCTCAGATTCGCCACGGCCGCGCAGGAACGCCTCGAAGGCGCTGAGCGTCGCGGCGGAGACGTAATGCTCGATGCCTTCGGCGTCGGCCTCCGCCGCCTCGCGCGGCGCGCCAACGGCGATGAGGAGGTCGACCACCAGCCGGTGGCGCTCGCGCGCGCTTTTCGCCATCGCCGCGCCCGCCTCGGTCAGAAAGATGCCGCGATAGGGCTTGGCGCGCGCCAGCCCCTCGCGCTTCAGGCGGGCGATGGTCTTGCTGGCGGTCGGGATGGGCGACGCCCATGCGCCGCGCGATGTCGGTCGTGCGCGCTTCGCCATTGGCGGCGATCAGGTCCGCGATCAGTTCGGTGTAGTCCTCGAGCAGCGAGGCCGAGCGCGCCGAGCGCGCCTTGCTGAACCGGTCGGCTTGCGCGGGCTCGGCCGCCAGTCCGCGCGGGTGCGGACGGCGGCTCTTTGCCGCGCTTCGTGGTCGCCAAATCGCCCTCGCTCGCCCCGCCGCACGCTCAGTGTCGCCCCTCGTTTCATTGTGCAGCCTTGGCTGCAAAATGCAACCCGGCTTCGGCGCTCCTCGCGCTTCATCCAGCCTTTGCGCTCATTTGCAGCCTATTGACTATGACGTAGCAAAGGGTACATTATGCAGATGAGGCGAGAAACGCTGGAGACGAGGCCGATGAGCGACGCGGTCGCGCGCGTAAGCTTGGGCGCTGCTCCGATGGGGATGACGGACCGGACCGTCGAAGGCATTCGTAAGGTTCTGGCCGGCCAAGACGACCTGGCGCAGCCCGTTTCTGTTCGCCGGCCCCGCAGTGGTCGCCTCGATCGCCTATATGGATCCCGGCAACTTCGCCACCAACATCGGGGCTGGGCGCGAGATACGGCTACGCGCTGCTGTGGGTGGTGCTGCTGGCGAATATGACGGCGATGCTGTTCCAGGCGCTGTCGGCCAAGCTCGGCATCGTCACCGGGCGCAATCTGGCCGAGTTGTGCCGCGAGCATTTTCCGAAACCGGTGGTTTGGGCGCTCTGGATCGTCAGCGAGGTCGCGGCGATGGCGACCGATCTCGCCGAATTCCTCGGCGCCGCTATCGGGCTGTCGCTCCTGCTGCACATCCCGCTTATGGCCGGCATGGCCGTCACGGCGGTCATCACCTACGGCATCCTGATGTCCGAAAGCCGCGGGTTTCGCCCGATCGAGATCATCATCGGCTCGCTCGTCGTGGCGATCGTGCTTTGCTATCTCGCCGAAATGTTCATCGCGCCGATCGACTGGCGCGCCGCAGGGCGCGGCCTCGCTGTTCCGCGAGCTTCCCGACGCCGGGGCGCTCACGCTCGCGGTCGGCATCGTCGGCGCGACGATCATGCCGCACGCGATCTTCCTGCATTCCGGGCTCACCCAGAACCGGGCGCCGGGGCGCGACGACCGCGAGCGGCGGCTCCTGGTGCGGTTCTCGAACATCGAGGTCCTGGTCGCCCTCGGGGTCGCCGGCCTCGTCAATATGGCGATGGTCATCATGGCGGCGAGCGCGTTCCACGCCGGGCCATAGCGACGTCGGCGAGATCGAGACCGCTTACAAGACGCTGACGCCCCTGCTCGGCCCGGCCGCGGCGGGCGCGTTCCTGACCGCGCTGCTGGCTTCCGGACTGTCGAGCTCGGCGGTCGGCACGCATGGCTGGCCAGATGATCATGCAGGGCTTCGTCGGGTTCCGCATTCCCGTCTTCGTCCGCCGACTGGTGACCATGATTCCCGCGTTTGTCGTCGTCTGGCTCGGCGTCAATTCGACCAACGCGCTGATCATCAGCCAGGTGGTGCTGAGCATCGCCCTGCCCGCGCCGGTCATCGCGCTCATCCTGTTCACCCGGCGCAAGGACATCATGGGCGCTTTCGCCAACAGCCGGCTGACCAACGTCGCCGCATCCGTTCGGGGCGTTGGTGATCCTGACCTTGAACGCGGTTCTTTTGCTTCAGGCGTTCGGCGTCGCCATTCCCGGGCCTCGCGAGCGGCTGACGGCTCGCCGCCAGTTCGGCGCGCAACGCCTTGTTTTCCGCTTCCAGCGCTTCGAGCCGCGCGCGAAACGGCGCGAGCGCGGGCTCGAGTTCGGCTTCGCTGAATCGCGGAATGATGTGCTGCGGGCAGTTCCAGTCGAATGCGGCGAGATGGATGACGAGGCCGCGCTCGACCTTGGCCTTGTAGCCGGGCAGCGTGAGCTTCGCCGGCCAGCTCCGGATCGGCGCCGAGATCCTTCGCCTCGACATGCGCATAGATCTTGAGCCGTCGCCGGTGGGGATAGTCCATCAGGATCAGCGCGGCGCGGTCGTTCGTCGCGAGATTGCCGGTGCTGATGTACTGGCGGTTGCCGCGAAAGTCGGGAATGGCCAGCGTCCTGTCGTCGAGAACGCGGATGAAGCCGGGCGGCCCGCCGCGATGCTGGACATAGGGCCAGCCGCTCTCCGAGACGGTCGCCATGTAGAGGCTGTCGCGCTCGGCGATGAACGCCGCCTCGGCTTCGCGTGAAGCGATCGAACGCGCGATCGCCGTGGAAGCTTCGCCCAGTATTCGCCGCTGCCGTTGGCCTCCTGCGCGGCGCGAACGCCGGGCGTCGAGGCGATATCGAGAAATCCATAGGGCATGGGCCAAGATCCCCACCATCTGGCCGAAACCCGGCCGCCAGACACAAGTAGTCGATTTCATATCGGTCCAATAATCTGGCATGATTGGAAGACACTCTTTCAATTATTGGAATATGGATCGTCTCGAAGCCATGTCCCTTCTGGTCTCGGTCGCGGAGGCCGGCAGCCTGTCCGCCGCCAGCCGCAAGCTCGGCGTGCCGCTGCCGACGGTCAGCCGCAAGATTTCCGAGCTCGAAGCGCATCTGAAGACGCGGCTTCTGATCCGCTCGACCCGCAAGCTCGCGCTGACCGACGCGGGCGCGGCCTATGTCGCCGCGGCCAAGCGCATCCTCGATGAGGTGCGCGAGGCCGAGCGCGCGGCGTCCGGAGAACATGCCGCGCCGCGCGGCGACCTTGTCATCACCGCGCCGATGGTCTTTGGCCGGCTGCACGTCCTGCCGGTGATCGCCGAGTTTCTCGCCCAGTGGCCCGAGATCGATGTCCGGCTCGTGCTCGCCGACCGCAATCTCCACCTCATCGACGATCACGTCGACATCGCGGTGCGTATCGGCGCGCTGGCCGACAGCGCATTGGTCTCGACGCGGGTCGGGACCGTGCGCAGCGTGGTGTGCGGCAGCCCCGCCTATTTCGCCGCTCACGGCGTCCCGCAAAGGCCAGAAGACTTGTCCGCGCTGACCGCGGTGACCTTCAATCCGTTTTCATCGTCGCCAGCATTGGATCTTCCGCGACCCGAAGTCGAAGCGCGAACTGCGCGTGCAGGTGCGCTCCCGCCTCGTCCGTCAACACCGCCGAAGCGGCGATCGACGGAGCGGCCGCTGGCCTCGGCGTCACGCGCGTCCTGTCCTATCAGGTCGCGCAGGCGGTTTTGGACGGCCGCATTCAGATTGTGCTCTCCGAATATGAGCCGGAGCCTGCGCCGGTCAGCCTCATCCACGGCCGTCAGGGATTGACGCCGCTCAAGGTTCGCATGGCTCTGGACTTCGCCGCGCCTCGATTGCGGGCGCGGCTTGCGGCGCCGGATGGCGGCTTCGTGACCAGCTCCGCAATTTCGATGACGTGAGTTCTGGCCTTACTGAAATGGGTTCGCCAATTTGACCCCCGAGCTTTCAAAGTCGGCGACGTTGCGGGTCACAAGGGTGAGGTCGTTGACAAGAGCAATGGCGGCGACCTGCTTGTCGAGGGCGTGAGCCGGGGCAGGGACTCGCAAATGACCCCAGACCTGCGCCGCGTTCGCATCGAAGGCGAGAATGCATTCGCCAAACGATTCGACGACCCTGGCCAGCCAAGCCTCAAGCCGCCGCGCCTGGTTGGCGTCCCCGCGACGACGGATGAGTTCGACGCCGCGGCGCAACTCCCCTACCGATATGGCGGAGAGAAACACTGGCTCTCCCGCGGCGGCGGCAGCCTCGAAAAAGCCGGCGACGCCACGATTCGCCTTGGCGCCCTTCCGCGCCTCGCTGACCACGTTGGTGTCAATCAAATACATGCGGGGAGCGTTCGGTCGAATCAACCCGCTCAAAATCCGAAGTCGAGGCCGACGTCAGGCATTGACGCCAGAACCTCGGCGAGGGTCCGCCGGCGGGGACGCGCAAGCGCCGCCTTCAGGATTGCGCGATGTTCGGCTTCGGCGCTGCGGCCATGCGCTCCCGCGCGCTCCTTGAGCGCGCGGACGATCTCGTCATCGACTCCGCGCACCAGGAGATCAGGCATATTCGCAGCTCCAAGTCTCGTTCGCAGTTTCAAGTCAGTCGATGCTATCAATGATAGCATTGCTCAAAACCGACGACAAGAGCCGATTGCGTGTCTGCGCCCAGTCGCGCGGCGACGCGCCGAATCTTGAGCGCGGAACTAAACGGGGTCCTAAGCGACTGAAAACATTAGGGCGCGCCGGTAAAATGGCGGTTAGGCAAGCGCGCTGCTGATGGCCCGCGTTCGCGAGATGGGCTTACTCCGCCCGACGCCAGGACGCTCTGGACGGCCGCCTATTGCGCCGCCTGGATGTTGGGGAAGGCGATCTCGATCAGCGTGCCCTGCTCGCGCCGGCTCTTGATCGAGAATTCGGCCTTGTTGGCTTCGACCAGCGCCTTGGTCAGCGGCAGGCCGAGACCGGCCCCGCCCTTGCGCGCCGGCCTTGCCGACCTGGCTGAACGGCGTGAGCGCGAGACCCACTTCATTCTCGTTCATGCCGACGCCGGTGTCGCGGACGCGGATCACCGCTTGGCCAGCCGCGTCAATGGCGGTTGAGACGATCACCTGGCCGCCCGGCTCGTTGAACTTCACCGCGTTCGACATCAGGTTCAGCATGATCTGTTTGAGCGAGCGCTCATCGACCATCACGCGCGGCAGGCGGTCGTGAAGCGAGACGCGCATGATCACCCGTTCGCGTGCGGCCTGCGGCTGCATCAGCGACACGCATTCGCGAATGACGCTGTTGGCGTCGACGGAGACGAAAGCAAGGTCGAGCTTGCCGGCTTCGATCTTGCTGATATCGAGCAGGTCGTCGGCGAGACTCATCACGTGGCTGCCGGACGCGTGAATGTCCTTGAGATAGTCCTTGTAACGCTCGTTTCCGACCGGACCGAACCGCTCCTCGAGCATCACTTCCGCAAAGCCCAGAATGGCGTGCAAGGGCGTGCGGATCTCATGGCTGACCTGGGCGAGAAAATCAGTCTTGGCGGCGCTGGCAGCCTCGGCGGCCTCGCGCAGGGCGATAAGGCGCCGTTCGGTCTCGCGTTCGCGGCTGAGGTCGCGCACGAGCGCGCAAAATTGAGGAGCCTCGCTCGGACCGAGGCGAGCCAGCGTCAACGCCAATGGGATCGAAGCGCCGTCGCGGTCGCGGCCCACAACCTGAAGCGGACGAAAGGCCGCTTCGATCTCCCCGCCGCGGCTCAAGCTTTCGAGCCTTGCGGTCGTCTCAGGATGGCTCTGCGGCGCGAGCAGCATCAACACGCTCTCGCCGACGATCTCGTTTTGTTGGTAGCCGAACAGGCGCTCGGCGGGCTCGTTCAGCGAGAGGATGCGGCCAGCCAAATCCAGCGTGACCGCCCCATCGCTCGCGCGGTCGAGCATCGCCTGAAAGTCGTCGCTCACCGGACCGCTGCGCGGCGCCGCCTCGCTCTCAGCGGCGCGCATTCTGGCCTTCAGCTCCGCTTCCAGCGAACGGCGGAGCGCGATCAGGGTCGCGGGCGCGCCGTCCCATCCGATCACCTGAGCATGACCGTCGACGGACAGGATTTGCCCGTCCGCCTTCACGATCGCGACCGCGCCGACGTCGTCGGGCGCCAGCCCTCGTGGATCGCGGTCGCGGAACATTTTTGAGAGTCCATTCGCCGCCTGGAATTCCGCGAAATCGCGATAGCCGATGAGTTCGAGCAACGTCCGGTTGGCGTAGAGCGCGCGCCCGTCGCGGGAGATGAGGACGCCGACCGGCAGACGGTCCAGAAGGGCGCCTGCGTTGCGCCGAACCTGCTCGTCATCGGCGCCGCGGCCAACGGCAAGCTCGCCTTGCCGCTCCTTCAGCTGGGCCGCAAGCGCGTCGATCCCGAGTTCTCGTTGGACGTCCCCGCCCCCTCGTTCGTCCGAGCGGTCGTCGCGCGCGGCCGGCGCACGGCCGACGAGGGCGCGAGCGATTTCCCGGAAAGCGTCGCGCTCGCTGCGGCTGAGCTCCACGCTCTCAGCGGGAAGGGCTTGCGGCGCCTCGCGGGCCAGCGCGTCGAGCGCCCCTGGACGGATCGGAACGATGTTGGACAAGAACGGAGTCGCCGGGTGGCGCAGGACGTAGATCTCGGCGCTGCGCTCAGGCGGCGGCTCGCTCGCCGCGGGGCGATCGGCGTGACCCGGTTGCTCTGCCTCCGCTCGGGGAGCGTGGGCGTCGCCCGCCTCGAGGGCAATCTCAAGCGACGCGGCGCTGGGAACATCGGTTGGGGAAAGCTCGAGATGCGCCTCGATGGGCTCAAGGGCGATTTCGTGCGACTCCGACGAAGCCGCAGACACTGATGCGGCCCCTTCGGCTTCGACGGACGCATCGGGCGGCGCATCGGAAACATCCGTAGGCGAGAGCTCGAGATGCGCGGCCACCACGTCGGGGACGGTCTCGGGCTCCTGGCCCACGGCTTCACGCCGGTCCTCCGCCGGCAGCGTCGAGAAATCGCATCGGAGGCGGCGGAGGCTCCGAAGTTCGGCTCGCTCGGCTCCCCGAACGTTTCGCAGCGGACTCAGTCGCGAGTCGGCGTCCAGCGCCTCAGGCGCCGCCGATCGGTTATCTTCGGCGTCCCTCGATGAGTCGGCCTTGGGCGAGGCCGCGACCTCGATCTCCTCCCCCAGCAAACCAAAGCCGCGATAGCCCAAAAATTCGCGATGACGGCCGAACAACGGCGCAGCCGAAAGCGCGACCATCCGGCGCCGATCAATGCCTGCGATAGGCCACCCGACGGTAACGTCAGAGAAGGTTTGCCGCTCGCCAAGCACGCGGGCCAGCACGTCGCCGCCGTCCAATTCGGCGCGGTGAAGAAGCGCCTCAACGGATTCGCCGCTTTGCGGCGCGTTGGCCCCAAGTCCAGCGACGATCACTGGATCCGGCGCGCCGAAGCGGCCTTGCTCATCGAGGGTCCAGAGGAAGCGTGAATTCGGCGTCGGCGTTAGATCCAAACCTGAGGCCCTGAGATCCTCTGGCTGAGGCGCTTCATCCTTCCGCTGCAGAACCGCGGGCTCGCGGGAGACACTGGGCTCCGCGTCGTCGCATGAACCCTAAAGCTGGAACAGACACCAAGAACCAGCTTGCGCATCCCGGCGCTCCGACTCGCAGACAGCGCAAATTGACCCCGGACGAACGGCCGCCAACGACGAGCCGCACTTGCTCGAGACGCGACGGCTCGCCTAAGGGAAGCGCTGCCGCCAGATGGCGCAGGCGCCGCGCCGACGGGCCCTCGCCCCGCATCAGCCGCGCTTCGAGCGCCTCGCAATCCTTGGCTCCGAACAAAGCGAGCATGGCGGGGCTCGCGCTCACAAGGAGGCCCGGCGGAGATAGGATCGCGAGCCGCGCCTTGGTGTTCGACCATTCTTCTGGCGCGGCATGTGACTCGAAGGCCGCAGCGGCTTGTTCACGCGAGAGCGCCGCGGAGTCGGGGGCGGACGATGGCGGCGAATGGGTCAAAGTCGGCGCTCGCGAATGGACGTCAAATCGGCGCAGGTGAGTACGCGACGATTTCGGGCTTTATCGTTAGCGAAAGCTTAACGCGGCCATCGAAATTTCACCACGGGAGTCGGCGCCTCAATTTTGGCGCAAGGTTAAAATTCCCAAGATGAGTAAAAATGTTGCACTGCAGCAAAAATGCGGCTATAAGGCTTTTAAAGTGCGGCCACCGATTCGCGACCGCCGAAAGGGAAGAGAATGTCCACTTCGCCGTTCGAGATTCCAAATGAAATGCGCGATTTCGCCGAGCGCAGCGTCGAACAGGCGCGCAAGGCGTTCGAAGGCTTTCTGACGGTCGCGCAGCGTGCGAGCGGCGCTGCCGGCGACGCGGCCGCCACCTCGCAGGGCGGCGCGAAATCGGTCGGCGCTCACGTTCTGTCTTACACTGAGCGCAACGTAAACGCGGCTTTCGATCTGGCCCAGAAGCTGGTGAAAGCGAAGGACCCGCAGGAGGCTCTGGCGCTTCAGAGCGAGTACCTGAAGGCCCAGCTCGCGGCGTTGCAGGAGCAGGCCAAGGAGCTTGGCTCCATCGTCCAAAAAAGCATGACGCCTGGTTCAAACTGAACACAGTTCTCGCCTAGCCCCTCAATCCTCAACATAGATATCGAGGTAACACGATGCCCGTAGCCGCAAAGAAAAGCGTGACCGTCCAAGCCATTTCTGCAGCAGCTCCCGTGGGAGCCGCCGCTTCGGCGGTGAAGGCCGCCCTTGCGACCGAAGTCCAGGCGCCGGTCGCGGAGATGCAACAGAACTTCCGCAACGCCCTCGAAAAGGGCGTGATCGAGTCGCGCGCCGCTTTCGCCAAGGCCAAGACCGCGGCGGATGAAACGGCAAGCGCGATCGAGGTCAGCTTCACAGCCGCCAAGGACGGCGCACTCGCCATCAACGCCAAGGCGGTGGAAGCGATGCGTGCGAATGCGGACGCCAATTTCGACTTCTGGAAGGCGATGTTCTCGGTCAAGTCGCTCCCCGACTTGATCTCGCTCCAGACCGAGTTCGCCCGCAAGCAGGTTGAAACGATCACGAGCCAGACCAAGGACTTCGGCGCGATGGCGCAGAAGGCCATGGCCGACGCTGTCGAGCCGATCAAGGAACAAGTGGCAAAATCCTTCAAGATGGCCGTCTGACCTTTCAGTTCGTTTTTGGCGGCGCGGTCCCTCCCTCGCGTCGCCAATGGACGCCGTCCGCCGTTGCGGGCGGCGTTCTTTTGTTTCTGGCTGCGCAAGGCTTAATACCTGAAGGCAAATCTTGCGCGCGTTCTTCTTTGTCACTAGTTTCCCGGCCAAGCCGGGTCAGGCCGCCATAGCTCAGTTGGTTAGAGCGCTAGATTGTGGATCTAGAGGTCCCCCGTTCGAGCCGGGGTGGCGGTACCATTGATTTCGACATGCGAGCACGGCATGGCGCGCGGACTTCTCTCACGGTAGGCTTACCAGACGACCAGTTCCTCGCCGACAACGACCGCGGACCGGGAATGGGGTTGAAAAGGCGCCGACTTTAGTCATGGGCCGCGGGGATGATTGCTGGACGCACGTGCATTTTTGTCGCCGTCGCGCTCGCGCTCGGCGGATGCGCAAGCATCGAGGAAACGGCATTCGCTCCCAATATGGTCCGACTGGACGTCAAACCGTACGCGGAGCCCCTTGTTCGCGAGGCGACCCTGCGACGCGCGGCTGAACTCACCTTGCAGAGGGGCTATAGCGCCTTCCGGTTTATGCCAATCTACGTGCACTCATTCGATGACTTTGGCGTCACTGTCGTCATGTTCCACGCCGGCGATCCCAACGCGTACGACGCACTCGACGCTGCGGCAGTCCTCTCGCGATATGGCGGCTGACAGTGATCAGGTTGGCGCCCGAATCGAAACTCAGGCCAGGCCGGCATGCGTCTCATCCGAGCGGTTCATCGACGAGCGCGACGCGGCGATCTTGTGGATGACAAGACGGATGTCGCGATTGTCGTCCATGAAACGGTCGAAATCGAGCTTCCGCAGGACGAGCAGCCGGCAATAGGTCATGGCGACGACATCGGCTTGTCGCGTCATGCCGCGTGAGCAGCGCCATCTCGCCGAACAGGTCGCCGCTGCCGAGCGGAATGCGGCGGCCCGGAAAGACGACCTCGGCGGCGCCGGAGGCAATGAAGTAGCAGGCGTCGCCCTCGTCGCCCTCACGCACGATCCGCTCGCGCGGCGCCACGAACCGGGGCCTGAGCAGCTTCTGCACCCGCTCGAGCTGCTGGTCGTTGAGATCGGCGAACAGGTCGAGGCGCCCGATCAACTCGCGCGTATCGAGGCCGAGATCGAAACGAGGCCGGGTCTCTCTGGCTTGCGTGCCCTCGACACTGCCTTTGAGATCTTCATAGACCTCGGCCGCGATGAGGCCTTCCTGGAACAGGGCGTCGTAGCGTCCCATCTCGCGTCGCATCGCTGACTGGCGCAGAAACCTGGCTTCGAGGGCCGCCGCATATTGTGGATATTGCCGGCGCAGCGCGTCGAGAGCGGCCGTCGTGCGCTTGAGGCGAACTTTGAGGATCGTGTCGATGAGCTCGACGACCCGCTCGCCGAAGATCGAACGCGATCGCACGGCGTGTGCGCCCATGAGCTCCTGGATCAGCAGGCGCGTGACGAGCAAGCAGCTCGAACCGATCGCCGAGCCGATCGGCGAGAAAGCGCACGATCCCGAAGCGACGATAGAAGAAATAGGCGACCGCGAAGGAGAACGGAAAGGCGAGCGCCGCTTCGGCGCTGCGCTTGTAGCCGAGCCGCCCGCCGCTCCGCGCGCCTTCCCCCACCGCTTCCGCGTTGCGCAGCAGCGCCTGCACGGTGACGGGCGAGGCGGCTCGCTCGGCCATGATTTCGAGCGCCAGCATCCGTTCCTGGTTGCCGAGCGCCACGAGGCCAATCGCCAGGCGCTGATGATCGGTCAGGCCCGCCTCGTTGGCGCCGCGCGACTTTCGCCGCCGCGATTCCCTCCTCGTAAGGCGCAAGAGCGCTGGTAAGGGCCGACGGGGAGATCTCATGCTCGCTCGCCATCGTGCGAATGGTTTCGCCGATTTCCGCGTAGGAGAGCTCCAACACCCGATCGCGCAACGCCTCGTCGACCGGCGACAGGCGATCAAGCCGCAGAAGGCGGATGACGAAGCGCAACGTCGTGCCGTTGACGAGCAGCGTGAACAGCACCAGGCCCGTGGCGAGCACCGCCACGAATCTTTGTATCTCGGGCTTCAGCGCCGTGTTCTCGGTGACGGCGAGCGCCAGCACCAAGGTCAAGGCGCCGCGCAAGCCGCCCCAGGCAATCGCGAGCTTGTAGGCGGTGCTGATCGGCTGGGTCAGCTTGGCCAGGCTCAACAGCGGAAGAAGCAGGAACAGCACCAGGAGGCGCGCGCGCGAACAGCGGCGACGATCAGCGCCGCGATCAGCATGACGTCGTGAAACTGCATGTCGACCAGCAGCTTCGGCACCAGGATCGAAGCCAGCACGAACACCAGCGAATGCGCCCAGAAGGCGATTTGAGCCCAGAGATCGGTGATGAACGACCAATTGTAGGGCGTGATGCGCGATCGCCCGAAGGCGCTGACCGTCAATCCGGCGCAGAGCACGGCGACGACGCCGGACACATGCAAGACGTGTTCGGCGGCGATGAAAACAAGATAGGGCAGCGCGACGGTCAGCGTCGCTTCGGCCAACCGGTCGTCGCGGGTCCAGGGGATGAGTTGCAGCAGCGCCCGCCCCGCCGAGCAGGCCCAAAGCTCGCCCCGCCGAAGAAGGAGACCAGGAATTGCGCGGCGCCGCCGATGAAGTCCGGCTGGCGTCCGGAGACGATCATGCCGAGCAGCACCGTGAACATGACGATCGCCGCCGCGTCGTTGAGGAGGGCCTCGCCCTCGACGAGGCGGGTCAGACGGGCGGCGGCGCCGACGTCGCGGAACACCGCGATGACCGCGGCCGGATCGGTGGTCGCCACCACCGAGCCGAGCAACAGGCAGACCACCAGCGGCAGGCCCGCGATCGGCCAGAGCGCGACGCCGACCACGGCGGTGCAGACAACCGTGGCGACGACCGCGAGCATGAGAATTGGAGCGGCGTCCTCGAGCATCCGCCGCACGTCGGCGGTGATCGCGCCCTCAAAGACGAGCAGCGGCAGAAAGACGTAGATGAAGGTCTCGGCGCCGACCGGCAGGTTGGCGAACAGCGCCGCGGTGCTGTCGAAGCGGTTGGTCAGCGACGAGTGCAGCAAGACGATCGACACCGCCGCCGATCGCCACCCCGATGACGGCGAGGAGCACCACCGGCGCGAGCTTGAGGCGGACCGCCACCGGCTGAGAGACGGCGACGACCACGAGCAGGGTCGCAAGGACGGCCAGAAGCAGGACGATGTCGAACATTGGGGCAGAGTCCTATCCGGTCGCCGCCTCGGCGGGCAAGATTGCACCTAGCGGTTCGATGCGGGAGAAGAGGTGTCCGCCTCACGGGCGGCGCGCCGAAATCAGCGGCAAGTGGCGACGCGGGCGCTTCGCGCGTGTCAGCCGCCGCTCGGCAGAGTTTTTCGGCTCGTATGGGCAGAGATCGACGAGCACGCATATTCCGCACAACGGTTTGCGGGCAATGCAGACGTAGCGCCCGTGCAGGATCAGCCAGTGATGGGCGTGCAGCAAAAACCGGTCCGGGACGACGCGCATGAGGCCATCCTCGACCTCGCGCGGCGTTTTGCCGGGCGCGATGTTCAGGCGATTGGCGAGGCGGAAGACATGGGTGTCGACGGCCAGCGTCGGCTCGCCGAAGACGGTGTTGAGCACCACGTTAGCGGTCTTGCGGCCAACGCCGGGGAGAGCCTCCAGCTCCTCGCGGTTGCGGGGCGTCTCGCCGCCGTGCCGTTCGACGATCGCGCGCGAAAGCGCGATGACGTTCTTCGCCTTGGTCCGATAGAGGCCGATGGTCTTGATCAGGTCGGTCGACCTGCTCCACGCCGAGCGCCGCCATCTTCTCGCGGCGTGTCGGCGATGGCGAACAGCGCCGGCGTCGCTTTGTTCACGCCCGCGTCGGTCGCTTGCGCCGACAGCACCACCGCCACGAGCAGCGTGAAGGGGTTGATGTATTGGAGTTCGCCCTTCGGGGCGGGATTGGCGGCAGCCAATCGCTCGAAGATCGCCTCGGTCCTCGCCGCCCTCGCTTGCCGGGACTCTCTTCGCGCCATGGTCGATTTATAGGCACGCGCGGCGCTCGCGCCAAGCGCAGCTCTCGACTAAAGCGCAAGTTGCCATGCGCGACAGCGCCAAGCATTATGCCCGCATGGGGCTAGGGCTTTGGCGGCGCGCCGCCGGACGAACTGTGAAATTGGGAGGAATGGAATGAAATCACTCAGACACGATGTTGATGCTGGCGGGCGCGCTGTGCGCGTCGCTGGCCGCTGGCGCGGCCTTGGCCGCGGACAACAAGGTCGTGATCGGCGACATTGACGACATGTCGGGACCCTATGCCGACGTCATCGGCGCCGCCGGCGTCGAGTCGATCAAAATGGCGATCGCCGATTTTGGCGGCATCGGTCCTTGGCCAGCCGATCCAGGTCCTGACCTTCGATCATCAGAACAAGCCGGATATCGCCGGACAGAAACTCCGCGAATGGGCCGACACCGCCGGACTGACGATGCAGCTCGGCGGCTCGAACACCGGCGTCAGCCTCGCCATGTCCGCCGCGGCCAAGGAGAAGAAGGTTCCCTTTTTCGCCATCGGCGCGGCCGGCGCGTCGCTGACCGGCAAGGACTGCACGCCCTACACGATCCACTACGGCTACGACACGACCGCGCTTTCCAACGGCACCGCCAAGACGATTCTCGAAGAGGGTGGCAAGAGCTGGTTCTTCATCACCGCAGACTATGCTTTCGGGAAGCAATTGGAGGCGACAGCCACCGACGTCGTCAAGGCGGGCGGCGGAAGCGTGCTCGGCAGCGTCCGAGTGCCGCTCGGAACGTCGGACTTTTCGTCCTATCTCCTCCAGGCGCAGAGCTCCGGCGCGCAGGTGCTCGCGCTCGCCAACGCCGGCACGGACACGTCGAACTCGCTCAAGGCGGCGGCGGAATTCGGCCTCACCAAGACGATGAGGCCGGCGGCGCTGCTCGTCTTCCTTTCCGACGTCCACGCGCTCGGTCTCGAAACCGCCCAGGGCCTCGTGCTGACAACCTCGTGGTACTGGAACATGAACGACACGACGCGCGGGTTCGCCAACCGGTTCTTCGAAAAGACGAAGAAGATGCCGACCTTCCCCCAGGCCGCTTACTATTCGGCGACACTCGCCTACCTCAACGCCGTCAAGGCGGTTGGCTCGACCGATTCCGACAAGGTCATGGAGCAGCTCAAGAAGACGAAGATCAACGACATGTTCGTCACGGACGGCGTGATCCGACCGGACGGCCTCCTGGAGAAGGAGATGTATGTCGTCCAGGTGAAGACGCCGGCCGAATCGAAGGGCGACTGGGACTTCTACAAGATCCTCAAGACGCTGAAGCCCGAGGAGGCGTTACGGCAAGCTCGCCGATTCAGCCTGCCCTCTGGTCAAGAAATAGGAACGTCGGAGAGAGGGTGCGGCTGCTGCAAGGCTTGCCGCGCCTCATCCTCGCGAGTCGACGCTCCCCGTATTAGAGCGCTCAGTCCTGGGTGTGGCCGGCCCCGTGAAAGCCGGAAGCGCGTCGTATCGGGAGAGTGCGCATTCGAGGGATGCGCGCACGTAGCAGCATTTTTAGTTCCGCGCATCAATGTTTTCAGTGCGTTACGCCCCCTTTTAGTTCCGCACTTAAAAATGGGGAGCGTGGGCTGATTGTAGATCAAAATTACATTGTAAATCAGTACATATCTTGGAGAAGCGACGCCGTCTCCGGCTTCCCAGAAAGACGAACCTCACCAGCGGCCGCCGCCTCGCTGGGGCTCGTTCAACGCGACCCGATAGGTCGCCTCGGTCTTGGCGGCGATTTCGTCCAAGGTCACGCCGGGCGCGAGTTCGATGAGCGCCATGCCGCGCAGCCCGTGCTTGTCGATCGTGAACACGCCGAGATCGGTGATGACGAGGTCGACGACCTTCGCGCCGGTCAGCGGCAGGGTGCAATGATGCAGGAGCTTCGGCCCGTCCTTGGCTGAGTGCTCCATCACCACGACGATGCGCTTGACGCCCGCGACGAGGTCCATCGCGCCGCCCATGCCCTTCACCATCTTGCCCGGGAATCATCCAGTTGGCGAGATCGCCATTCTCGGCGACCTGCATTGCGCCCAGGATTGCGAGGTCAATGTGCCCTCCGCGGATCATCGCGAATGAGTCGGCGCTCGAGAAGAAGCTCGTCGTCGGCAATTGCGTGACGGTCTGCTTGCCGGCGTTGATGAGGTCAGGATCCTCGTCGCCTTCGAACGGAAACGGCCCCATCCCCAGCATGCCGTTCTCGCTCTGCAACTGCACGCTCATTCCCTTAGGGATGTAGTTCGACACCAGCGTCGGAATGCCGATGCCGAGATTGACGTAGAAGCCGTCCTTGAGCTCCTTGAGCGGCGCGCGCCGCCATTTGGTCGCGGGTCCAAGCCATTGGTCTGCCTCCGAAGTATTCAGGCCGCGTCGCGCTTGCGCGTCGTTCGTTGCTCGATGCGCTTAAGCTCATTCGGCACGTGAACGATGCGTTGAACGTAAATGCCGGGGGTGACGATGTGGTCGCCATCGAGTCTCGCCCGGCTCAACCAGGTGCTCGACTTGGGCGATCGTCAGACGGCCCGCCGTCGCCATCATCGGATTGAAATTGCGCGCCGTCTTCCGGTAGACAAGATTGCCTTCAGTGTCGCCCTTCCAGGCATGAACCAAAGAAATGTCGGCGATGAGGCCAGTCTCCATGACATAGGCCTCATTGTTGAAATCGCGAACTTCCTTGCCCTCCGCGATCACTGTGCCAACTCCCGTGCGGGTAAAGAAGGCGGGAATTCCCGCTCCCCCGGCCCGAATGCGCTCGGCAAGCGTCCCCTGCGGGTTGAATTCGAGTTCGAGTTTGCCCGCGAGATACAGACGCGCGAAGATCTTGTTCTCGCCGACGTAGCTCGAGATCATCTTCTTGATCTGGCCGGTTTCAAGCAGGATGCCGAGGCCGATCCCGTCGACGCCGGCGTTGTTGGAAACGAAGGTCAGATCCTTCGCGCCCGATTTGCGCACCGCGTCGATCAGCGTCTCGGGAACCCCGGCAAGACCGAATCCGCCCGCCATCAAGATCATGCCATCCTTGATCTGGCCGGCGAGCGCCTCGTCCGCGGTGGCGTAGACTTTTCTCATGGGATGACAGAGTTCCTCTCGAAAGGGCCGCAGCGTCCGTAGCCGTCTCACGCGCTCGCCGCAAGACGACCTCAAGCCAAGCCTTCGCCGCGGCAGATGAGACCGCTAATCTGCCGCTCCGGCCCACCCAGTCGGCGCGCGAAGTCTCTGCGAGGTGATCCGCCCGGCCTCACTGGATTTTTTCGTCGGGATACACGCCCCACAGCTTTTCCTGTTCGATATATCCCTTGAACCCGTCTCCATCGACGAGGCACCAGGCGCCGTCGCAATTGCGGATGTTGACGATCACCCCCGATTGAAGCGTCGCGGCCAAATCCGCCGAGGCGGACGCTCGAGCGTAGAGTTTGGAGTTTTCGCCCTTTTTATTGGGCGTGACCAGCGCCGTCCGCCGCCCGGAAAGCAGCGAATGAAGCACCCAGCCGTCGATGCCTTCCGAATCGCGGACCTTGCGCCAGATTTCAAACTCCGCGGTGATTTCGACCGGAAGCCCAGCCCGCTCATAGACCCATTTCGTCGCGTGGTCCTTTGACGGACCCTCGCGGAGATTGACTCGGTCCGTCTTCAAACTGGCGAAGCGCGGCAAAGGCAGTTTGGTGACCGGCCCGACCGGGATCGGCGATCGCCGCGCAAGGGGCGAGGATCAGCGCGCAGGCCAGCGCGAGCGCGTCTCGACGGTCGTATGCGAGCGAGGTCATGGGATGCTTGCCTTGTTTCATGCCGCCTTCCTCGACAGAGATTCGACCATCCTTGTCTTTGCCCGTTCTTCTGCTAAGGAGGCCAATTCGGCGGATCGGGATTCGTGGGCGCGCCGGCGCATTCATTTGCGTCGTCTGTCGTTAACGCGGCGTGAACTCTTGTGAAGGCGCGGAACGAGATGATTGCACCAGAACGGGGCGGCTGCGCCGCACGAGCGATAAGAGCAGCGCTCATGAGCAAGAAAAAGCCCCTTGTGGTGGTCACACGCCGACTGCCGGAGCTTGTCGAGACCCGCATGCGCGAGTTGTTCGACGCTCGCCTCAACATCGAAGACCAGCCGATGTCCCAGGCCGACATCGTCGAGGCGATGCGCGAGGCGGACGTTCTGGTGCCCACCATCACGGACCAGATCAACGCCGCCATGGTCGCCCAAGCCGGCGAGCAGATGAAGCTGATCGCCAATTTCGGCAATGGGGTCGATCATATCGACGTTACCAGCGCGCTTCGTCGCGGCATTACCGTCACCAACACGCCTGGCGTCCTGACCGAGGACACCGCGGACATGACGATGGCCCTGATCCTGTCGACAGCGCGGCGGCTGGTGGAGGGCTCGCGCGTCATTCCCGAGGGGCAATGGACGGGCTGGTCGCCGACCTGGATGCTGGGGCGCCGCATTACCGGCAAGCGTCTCGGCATTGTCGGCATGGGACGCATCGGCCAGGCGCTGGCCCGACGCGCGCGCGCGTTCGGCATGTCGATCCACTACCACAATCGCCGTCGGGTGGCGGCGCAAATCGAAGAGGCGCTCGAGGCGACCTACTGGGATTCGCTCGACCAGATGCTGGCGCGCATGGATTTCGTCTCGATCAACTGCCCGCACACCCCTGGCACCTTCCACCTTCTGTCGGCCCGCCGGCTGAAGCATCTCCGTCCCGACGCCATTCTCATCAATACCGCGCGCGGCGAGATCGTCGACGAGAATGCGCTGATCCGGATGCTCGAAGCGGGCGAACTCGCCAACGCCGGTCTCGACGTGTTCGAGCACGCGCCCGCCGTCAATGAGAAACTGATCGCGCTCGCCAAAACCGGCAAGGTGACGCTCCTGCCGCACATGGGCTCGGCGACCCATGAGGGCCGCGCCGACATGGGCGAAAAGGTCATCATCAACATCCGGACCTTCGTCGACGGCCATCGGCCGCCAGACCGGGTGCTGCCAAGCATGCTCTAGGCAACCTCTGAATTGGCGTAGGCGCGCAAAGCCGTGCGCGCCTCAAAGGCCAATTAAATCAAAGCAAAACCAAAGAACTTCAGCAAAAAATCGCCGCAGAGTAACGGTTCTTCTCGACAGGGATCGGTGATATAGCCGTACCCTGAAGGCGTGTTACGAATGCCGCATACAGCTAAGCGTTGGCTGGCGGACGGGGCCTAGGAAGGTATCTACCGCGCATGGCGGCATTGAACGTTTTCCAGTGGCTGCGCTACGGCCCTTGGCTCGCCCAGGTGGTCGTGACGCGGCGGTGCAACCTGAAATGCGGTTACTGCACAGAGTACGACCGGACGTCCGATCCGGTGCCGTACGAGGAACTCGCGTTACGCCTCGCCAAGCTGGCGGAGCTACGGGCGTGGGCGGTCTGCCTGACAGGCGGCGAGCCCACGATGCACCCGCGCCTGCCGGACCTCGTGGCTGAGATGAGGAGGCTGGGTTTCAAGCGGCGCATGATGATCACGAATGGATGGCGTCTGTCGCCGGACCTCATCGACGCCCTCAACGACGCTGGCCTCACGGACATGCAGATCAGCGTGGACGGGGTCAATCCGAACAAGGTCACAGCGAAAACCTTAAAGCCCTTGCGGAAGAAGCTGGAGCTCCTGGCGGACAAGGCGACTTTCAAGGTGGTCATGAGCGGCGTCATCGGGAGCGCGCCGCCGGAAGAGGCTCTCGAGGTCGTGGACTTCGCGAAGGCCCACGGCTTCACGCCGCGTATTCTGCTGGTTCATGACGAGAACGGTCAGTCGCAGCTGTCGCACGAGGAACTGAGCGCGTACGACGAAGCGAAGCGCCGCATCGGCGACCGTGCGAACGAGGCCTTCGGATACCGGGGGAAGATGATCGAGTTCGGCGAAGCGCCCTTCAAGTGCCGCTCGGGCTCCCGCTATCTCTACGTGGACGAGTTCGGGAGCGTGCACTGGTGCTATCAGACGCGGGAGAGCTTCTCGAAGGACCTGCTCTCCTACAGCTACGCTGATCTTCGCGAGCAGTTCGACACGCCGAAAGACTGCAATGCGCACTGCACCATCGGTTGCGCCCGAACCGCCTCCGCGACGGACCAGTGGCGCTCGCAGGCGGGCCTTAGCGCCGCGCCCGTTGCGGCGACCGCATCATAAGAGGCTCCATTAGGGTGCAGGTGGTCGACTTAGACTACCCCGTCGCGAAGCTTCGCGGCGCCGGGCTGATCACCTTGGCGGCGTCGTCGCCGATCTCCATCACCGCCAGGCCCCGCTCGTTGGTTCCGTCGGCGCGGAAGCGGAACACCCCGTCGGCGCCGTTGAAGCCGGATATGTTGGTCAGCGCCGCCTGGTTGAACGGATCCGGCCCGCCGCTGTGGCCGAGCGCGGCGGCGAGCGTCACCGCGTCATAGGCCAGCGTCGCGAGGCGCGCCGGCTCGCTGTTGAATTTGGCCTTGTAGCGCTGCGCGAAGGCGTCGAAGCCGGAATTGTCGGGCGCGGAGAACCAGGCGCCCTGCATCTGCGGCAATTTGAGAACCCGCGCGTCGTTCCAGACGCCGGTTCCCAAAAACTTGGTCTTGATATTGGCTGACCCCAGAGCGCCCGCGACCGCCGGCATGGCGTCGGCCTGCTCGGGAATGAAGAGAGCGTCAATCTGACCTTGAACCGCCGCCACCTGCTGCGCCGCGGTCGCCATCTGGCCCGACGAGTAACGGGCGGTCACGACCACCTGCGCGTTGAGATTTCCCGCCATGTCCTGGAACCGCTGGGCGGCGACATTGCCGTAGTCGTTTTGCGGGGCCATGATCGCGAACGACTTCTTGCCGTTCGAAACGGCGTATTGAAGGATCCTGTCGACATAGCCCTGGATGAGGAAGGACAGGAGATAGACGCCCGGGGCGGCGACACTGACGTCGGTCGAGAACGCGATCATCGGCCGGCCCGCCGACTTCGCCGCCGCCGAGGCGGTCCGCACGTCGTTGGCGAATACCGGGCCGAGGATGAGTTGCGCGCCCGCGCCGAGTTCCGATTGGGCCACCTGGGCCGCGGCGTCGGGGCTCGAATGGTCGTCCTGAACCATCAGCGTGATGGACGAAGACCCAGAATCGTCGATCGCCAGTTGCGCCGCATTGCGCATCGAGACGCCGATCGGACTGGGGCCGCCGTTTTGGGTCAGCGGCAGGATCATTCCGACCCGAACCGGGCCGTTGCCCAGCGTCTCGCCGACCAGCGCCCCGCTCGCCGGCGGAGCGGCTGGGCGCGCGGGGCGCCGCCGAAGTCGTTCGGCATCTCGAGGCCCGCCGAATTGCAGCCGGCAAGCGTCAACGCCAGCCCGCCGCCAAGCACGGCGCGTCTCGTCACGCCGCGATTTGCTGCCGGCTGCTCAGCGGCAATCCTCATACTCACCTCTCACTCGAATCCCGCGGGCGCCGGCAAGCGCAGCGCCGTCAGTCGGCCGCGTGTCGGCGCGCGACAGTCGCCATTCGCCGGCTGTCGACGGAAATTGTGGCATTTTCACCTGCGCTTGGCTATGCGTCGGTCGTTGAGCCAGCCAGACGATCGGCGGATTAAAGCGCAATGACCGCGGCAAAAGCTCCCCGCTCGGACGGCGTCAAGACCGATCGCTCGAGCCCGAACCTTTCACATCGGCGACGCGACTCTGCCGGCGGCGACGCTCGAATCCTGGTCTTTACGTCGTGGCCACGCCGATCGGCAATCTCGCCGACGTGACGCTGCGGGCTTTGGCGATCCTCGCCGGCGCTGACGCGATCCTGGCCGAGGACACCCGCGTTTCGCGCACGCTGCTCGCGCGTTACGGCATTGAGAGGCCGCTCTCGCCTTATCACGAGCACAACGCCGCCGAGGCGCGCCCGCGCGCGCTCAAACGCATCGCCGAAGGGCAGGCGCTGGCCCTCATCTCCGACGCCGGGACGCCGCTCATTTCCGATCCCGGCTATAAACTCGTCGCCGAGGCGATCGAACTCGGCTTCGCCGTCGTCGCCGCGCCGGGCCCGTCCGCGGCGCTCGCGGCTCTTTGCGTCGCCGGTCTGCCGACCGACCGGTTCTATTTCGAGGGATTCCTGCCGCCCCGGCAGGCGGCGCGGCGGGAGCGGATCAATGCGTTGGCGGCCGTGCCCGGCACGCTCGTTTTCTACGAAGCCGCGGGGCGGCTCGCCGAGACGCTTGCCGACCTTGCGCTCGAGCTTGGGCCTCGGCCCGCGGCGGTGGCGCGCGAATTGACCAAGCTGCATGAGGAGGTGAGGCGCGGCGCGCTGGACAAGCTCGCCGCCGAATACGCGGCGGCCGAGGCGCCCAGGGGCGAGATCGTCATCGTCGTCGGCGCGGCGGAGGAACGCCCGCTGATTTCCGAGGCCGCGCTCGACCAGGAGATCGCCGCGCAGCTCGAGAAACTGTCGGTCAAGGACGCCGCCGCGGCGATCGCCGCCAAACATGGGCTGCCGAGACGGCAGGTTTATGCGCGCGCGCTGGCGATTGCGGGCGCTCAACGGTGAGGAGCGCGGGCCGACCAGCGAACTGAGCGCCGGCGCGACGCGCATCTTTATGGCCTGAAGGCCGAATCGATCGCGGCGCTTCTCCTCCGCCTCAAGGGCTACACGATTCTGGCGCGGCGGTTTGTCGTCTCGGGTGGCGAGATCGATCTTATCGCGCGACGAGGCGGCTCGATCGCCTTCGTCGAGGTCAAGGCACGGGCCGATCTCGAAGTCGCAGCGTTCGCGATCAGCGCAACCAAGCGGCGGCGAATCGCGCGCGCCGCGCGGGTGTGGCTCACGCGAAACCCGTGGGCGGCCGGCCTTACATTGCGGGGCGACGCGGTCTTCGTCGCGCGCGGGCGGCTTCCCCGTCACGAGCCGGACGCGTATAGGCTCGAGATCGACTGATTCCCCGACACTCGCCCTTACCCTCGACCGGACGCCCATGCCCCTGACCGTCGCCGTGCAGATGGACCCGATCGAGCGCATCCGCATCGCCGGGGACTCGACCTTCGCGCTTCTTCTCGAAGCTGCAGGCGCGCGGCCACCGCATCCTGCATTACACGCCCGACCGGCTGAGGCTCAACGGCGCGCGCGTCGAGGCGATGGCCGAGCCGCTCTCGGTCAAGGACGTCGAGGGCGATCACGCGCGTCTCGGCGAGGCGAAGCTGGTCGATCTTGCGACGGTCGACGTGGTGCTGCTGCGGCAGGACCCTCCGTTCGACCTCGCCTATATCGCGACGACGCACCTTCTCGAGCGCATCCACCCCCGGACGCTGGTCGTCAACGATCCCCGCGGCGTGCGCGATTCGCCCGAAAAACTGTTCGTGATGGATTTTCCCGAACTCATGCCGCCGACCCTGATCGCCCGCGACAAAGCGGCGATCGAAGCGTTCCGCGCCGAGCATGGCGAAGTGGTGATGAAGCCGCTCTATGGTTTCGGCGGCGCGTCGGTGTTCAAAGTCGCCGTTCAGGATCCGAATTTCGGCTCGCTGTTCGACCTGTTCAGCACGACCCTCCGCGAGCCGTGGGTCATCCAGAAGTTCCTGCCGGAGGTCGCGCGCGGCGACAAGCGGATCATTCTCGTCGACGGCGAGGCCAAAGGCGTGGTCAATCGCGTGCCAACGGGCGACGATATCCGCTCGAACATGGTGCGCGGCGGGGCGGCGCGAGGAACGGAGCTCACCGAGAAAGAACGGCTGATTTGTTCGACAATCGGGCCGGAACTCAGACGGCGCGGCCTTTTGTTCGTCGGCATCGACGTCATTGACGGGTATTTGACGGAGATTAATGTAACCTCGCCGACCGGAATCCGCGCGATCAAGAAGCTCGGCGGGCCTGATCTGGCGGTCGCGATCTGGGACGCAATCGAGGCCAAGATCGCCAAGGCCTAACATTTCTGTCGGAACCCGGCTGGCCTTGCGATTGCCAGACCGAGGGAGGATATACCTCCGATGTCAGACGCCCAGGCTCCCGCGGTCGAACGCCGCTCCCGCGCTGCGCCGCTTAAGGGCGTCGAGCGAACCAAGCTCCTCGATCAATTTTCGGCCCTCGATAAGCAGCATTCGGGCGACCCCGCGGCTTTTCGCCGCGCTGCCGTCGAAACTCTGCGTGTGGCTATGGACGCCGGGCGGGACGAGGCGCGCCGCGCCCTGGAGGCCGGCGGAACCGGCCGCGCGTGCGCGGAGATGCTGAGCGCCGAGACCGACGAATTGCTGCGGCTTGGGCTCGAAATGTCCGCGCGCTGGCTTGCTCCGGCGCGATCGGGCGCGCCGTTGCCGACGATCGTCGCGGTCGGCGGCTACGGTCGCGGCATGCTCGCGCCGTTTTCGGACGTCGACGTCCTGTTCCTCATGCCCGACAAATCGCCGCCCGGCATGGAGAAGGTGGTCGAGGCTCTGCTCTATGTGCTCTGGGATCTCAAACTCAAAGTTGGCCACGCGACGCGAACGGTCGACGAGTGCCTGAAACAGGCCCGCGCCGACATGACCATCCGCACGACGATCGTCGAAGCGCGTTTGATCACCGGCGACAGCGCACTGTTCGAGACTCTGAGAACTCGGTTCGACAAGGAAATCGTCGCCAAGACGGCGCCCGAATTTGTCGCCGCCAAACTCGCTGAACGCGAAACCCGGGTGAAGAAGGCGGGAGCGTCGCGCTATCTCGTCGAGCCCAATGTGAAGGAAGGTAAAGGCGGCTTACGCGACCTTAATACCCTGTTTTGGATCTCCAAATACGTCTACCGAGTGCGTAACCCCCGCGAGCTTCTCGCGGCCGGCCTGTTCTCGCCGCGCGAGTTTGCTTTGTTTCGTCGCTGCGAAGAGTTTCTTTGGACCGTGCGGTGCCGGCTCCACTTTCTGGCCGGCCGGGCGGAGGAGCGCCTGAGCTTCGACGTCCAGCGGCCGATCGCCCGGCAGCTTGGCTATTCGACCCGCGCAGGGCTGATCGACGTCGAGCGATTCATGAAGCACTACTTTCTTATCGCCAAGGACGTCGGCGATTTGACCGCGATCGTGTGCGCGGCGCTTGAGGAGCGACACGCCAAGAAGACGCCCGCGTTCGGCCGCCTCGTCGGGCGTCTCCGCAGGCGTACCCGCGCGATAGCAGAGGCCAAGGATTTCAAGGTCGACAACGACCGCGTCAACGTCATCCACGACGACGCCTTCGAGCGCGATCCGGTGAACCTCATTCGGCTGTTCTGGATCGCCGACCGATCGAATCTGCCGATCCATCCGGACGCGACCCGACTGGTGACGCAATCCCTGAAGCGCATCGACGCTCGGCTTGCGCGAGGACCAAGGAGGCGAACCGCCTGTTTCTCGAAACGCTCACGTCGCGCAATGCTCCGGAAATCGCGCTGAGGCGCATGAACGAGGCGGGCGTACTGGGACGGTTCATCCCTGATTTCGGCCGTGTCGTCGGCATGATGCAGTTCTCGATGTACCATCACTACACGGTCGACGAGCATCTCATTCGCGCTGTGGGCGAACTCAGCGCGATCGAAGCGGGACGGCTGACGGAAGAGCTGCCGCTCGCCACCAAGATCATGCCGCAGATCGCCCATCGCACCGAGCTTTACCTTGCGGCGTTCCTGCATGACATTGCGAAAGGACGCGGCGTCGATCATTCGCAGGCAGGCGTTGAGGTCGCGCGCGAGCTCGGCTTGCGCCTTGGGCTCACCGCCGCCAATGCCGAGCGTGTAGCGTGGCTGGTTGAACAGCATCTGGTCATGTCCAACATGGCGCAAGGCCGCGACCTGTTCGATCCGAAAACGGCAGAGGCCATGTCAGCGCTTGTTCAGACGCAGGAGCGCCTGAAAATGCTGCTGACTCTGACGGTCGTAGACATTCGGGCGGTCGGACCGGGCGTATGGAACGGCTGGAAAGGCCAGCTCTTGCGGACGCTCTATTGGGAGACGGAAGTCGTGCTTGGCGGCGGTCATTCGGCGATCGACCGCAAGACGCGCGTTGACGCGGCTCAGCAGACCTTGCACGGCCAGCTTCCGGGGTGGTCCGACCCGGAGTTTGACGCTTACGCGCAGCGCCACTACCCGGCCTACTGGCTGAAGGTTGAGCCCGTCCGACAAGTGGCACACGCCAAATTGCTGCATGCCATGGCCGCAGAAGGCCGTTCGCTGTCGACTGAGGTCACAACGGATGCGTTTCATGGGGTGACGGCCGTCACCGTGGTTGCGCCCGATCACCCGCGGCTTTTGACCGGCATCGCCGGCGCGTGCGCGGCAGCCGGGGGCAACATTGTCGACGCGCAGATTTTCACCACCACCGACGGCCTTGCGCTCGACACGATATTCGTTTCGCGCGCCTTTGAACTTGACGCGGATGAATTGCGGCGCGGTCAGCGGATCGCCTCCAACATCGAGAGGGCCTTGCGCGGCGAGGTCCGGTTGGCCGAAATGGCGCCGTCGAGACAGACGCGGGACCAACGCCACGACGCCTTCGCGGTCGAGCCGGAAGTGACGATCGACAACAATCTTTCCCGCCGCTACACCGTGGTCGAGGTTACCGGTCTCGACCGGCCCGGCCTGTTGCGGGATCTGACCGCCTCCTTATCGAGCCTCAATCTCAACATCGGCTCGGCCCATATTGTCACGTTCGGAGAAAAGGCGGTGGACTCGTTCTACGTCACCGACCTGACCGGACAGAAGATCAACGCGCCGGGACGGCAGACGGCGATCAAACGGCGGTTGCTGGCGGACTTCGGCAAGGACTGACGGCGGCAGCGGAGGATTTACAACTCTGCTCGCGCTTGATTTTTGCTTCGTCTGCCCTGATATCCGTCACAAATTCTAATGGGGCTCATAAAACGATGAGTAATAACAACGCCGGACGGGGCGCCGAGGCGTCCGCGGAACAGGCTGGAGCTACCCCAGCCGAAAGCGCTCGGCCCGAAAACGGCGAACCGGACGTTCTCGCCGTGGTTGAGGCTTTGAACGCCGAAAACAGCCAATTGAAGGACCGGGTGCTGCGAACCCTGGCGGAAATGGAAAATCTCCGCCGGCGCACCGAGCGCGAGGTTTCGGACGCCAAATCCTACGGTGTGACGAGCTTTGCGCGTGACATGTTGACCGTCGTCGACAATCTTTCGCGCGCGCTCGAACATCTGCCGGCCGAGGCCCGCGCGAGCGCCGACGCCTCGATCCGCTCGTTGATCGAAGGCGTCGAACTGACCGCGCGCGATCTGGAAACGGTGCTTGGCCGCCATGGGGTCAAGAAACTCGACCCTCATGGGCAGAAATTCGACCCCAATTTTCACCAGGCGATCTTCGAGGCGCCTGATCCGACGGTTCCTTCGGGCACGGTCTCGCAAGTGGTTCAGAGCGGCTGGACGATCGGCGATCGCGTGCTGCGGCCGGCGATGGTTGGCGTCTCCAAGGGCGGGCCGAAGGCCGCGCCGAGGCAAGAGCCGGCAGCCAGCGGCGAGTAACGGCTAGGACGCGCCCTCGTCACGCGTCGGAGCGTCAGATTGATCCTGCCGCCCTGAGGCAGAAGGGTCGAGGAGTCCGGCTATGATGCGGTCGACGCCATGGAAGGCAAGACGACCCTCGCCCGCAAGCGACATGGCGTCTCCCGAAGCGAGGCGGAAGGAGCGGGTCGGCGCGTTGCGTTGAAGGCCGCCGACCCGGAACAGCGCGGTATCGCCGAGCGATAGCGACACCACCGGGGCGGACAGTTCCTCTTCGTCGCGGTCCTGGTGCAGACCCATTCGGGCGGTCGAGTCGTAGAGATTGATGAGGCAGGCCTCGGGCAGCGGCGCGTCGGGGGCGATCGCAGCGAAGGCGGCGAGGAGCTGCGGCGGCATCGCCGGCCACGGGCGTCCCGTCTCCGGATGCGTCGGCTGGTAACGATAGCCGCTCTCGTCCGAGACCCAGCCCAGCGAGCCGCAATTGCTCATCATGACGGAAAACGGCTTGCCCGTGCGCGGCATGCGCGGGCGAAACGGGGGCGCAACCTCAAGGATCGCCAGCACCTCGTCCCGTAGCGCTTCCTGGGCGGCGCGGTCGAGGAAACCGGGGAAATAATCCACTCCCGGGGCTATCACGACGGTGGCGTTGCGGCGTCAATCTCGATCCTCCCGATCGCCTTCCCTTGGCCCCGGACGCGGCGTATAGGCAACCCGCGCAATTGAAGGGTCAACCGAGGCGAATATGGCCGGCCATAGTCAGTTCAAGAATATCATGCACAAGAAGGGCAAGCAGGACGCGATCCGCTCCAAGCTCTTTTCCAAGCTCGCGCGCGAAATCACCGTCGCCGCCAAAATGGGCCTGCCCGACCCGGCGATGAACGCGCGCCTGCGCGCCGCCGTGATCGAGGCGAGGGCCGAGAACATGCCCAAGGACAACATCGATCGGGCGATCAAGAAGGCGTCCTCGGCGGACACCGAGAATTATGACGAAGTGCGCTACGAAGGCTACGCTCCGGGCGGGGTCGCTGTGATCGTCGAGGCGTTGACCGATAACCGCAACCGAACCGCGGGCGAAGTGCGCTCCTATTTCACCAAGGCGGGCGGCGCGCTGGCCGAAACGGGCGCGGTCTCATTCATGTTCGATCGGGTGGGGCTCATCGTGTTCGCCCGCAAGGTCGCGGACGACGAGGCGATGCTCGAAGCGGCGATCGAGGCGGGCGCGGACGACGTGGTCTCCGGCCCGGATGAACACGAGGTTATCACCTCGGTCGAAGCGCTGCGCGACGCGCAAAAGGCGCTGGAGGCGAAGTTCGGCGAGCCCGAGAAGGCCGCTATCGTCTGGCGACCGCAGAACACGATCGCGGTCGAAGACGAGGCGGGCGAAAAGATCCTGCGCCTCATCGGCGCGCTCGAAGATAACGACGACGTCCAGACGGTCACCGCGAACTTCGAGGTTTCCGAGGCGCTACTCGAGAAGATGGAGGGCTAGCGCCGCGCTGCTGGCGGCGCTCCCTCACACATGTTTACGCGTCAGACGCCGCAGCGGCGGCCCCACGGGCCCCACCAGCAATGGTAGCACCGGAGCGAAGCCGTAGCGCGGGCCCCATCCCCAGCGATGCCAGCCACCGCCCCAGCCATATCCTCGATGCCAGCCCCATCCGCGATGCCACCCACCGTGCCAGCCGCCATGCCAGCCTCCGTGCCATCCGCCATGCCACCAGACGGACTGAACGTCCGCGCCGACGACAGGCTGCTCTAGCGAAGGGGACGAGAGTGTGAAAGCGGACGAGGGCGCGCTCGAAAGAGCGAGCATCGTGGCGCCTGCGACGGCGGAGAGCGCTCCGCGGGACAGAATGCGCAAATTCATGCTTTCCTCCAGGTTTCCGGATGCTCCATGAATTATAAGGTAATCGTCTGAATTTACCGTGAATGGTTCGTGGCGAATTCGGGGCGACGCCTTTACCGGTTGATGGTTTCCCTTCCGCTCATTGAAGGTCCCGCATGGCCAACGCGCTCGCTGAAGCCTGCCTCAATCTTTTCATCGCCGCCTGCCTTGGCGCGTCGATCGGTCTCGAACGTCAGTGGCGCCAGCATCTCGCGGGTTTGAGGACCAACACGCTGGTCGCGCTGGGGGCGGCGATCTTCATCACCTATGGCCGCGCGGTCTCGGATGCTGACGGCGCCACTCGGATCGCGGCCCAGGTCGTGACGGGCATCGGTTTCCTCGGCGCGGGCGTGATCTTCAAGGAGGGCCTCAATGTGCGCGGCCTCAACACCGCGGCGACCCTTTGGTGCTCGGCCGCGGTCGGCCTGCTCGCCGGCGAGGGGATGGGGCTCCATGGCCTCGTGGCGGCGGTTCTGGTGATTGCGACCAATGTCGTGTTGCGTCCGCTGGTCCGCGCCATCAATCGACACCCTTTGGAGATGTCGGAGGAAGAACAGCACTACGTCATCTCGATCGAATGCCGGCCGGCGCGCGCCTCTGATATCCGCGCCCAACTCGTGCAGGACATCGGGGCCGTTGCGGAGCTGAATTTTGCCCAAGTGGACAGCGCGTTCATGGGCGAGACGGGCCGGGTCGACGTGACCGCGACCGTGACCTCGCACAAGCGGCGCGAGCTGGCGCTCGAAGCGATCGTCGGGCGCTTCGCCGACATGGAGGGCGTCAGTCGCGCGTCCTGGCGGCTGAACCCGCAGGGCGCTTGAGGAGGCGAGCCTGGCGATTGTGGGCCTAAGCCTGCGCGTCGCGCCGGGTGTGCGATTTCTGCGCGCGACTCGAATGATTTCAGACGCTTAACCTCACTTTTCTGCAACTGTGAAAAACCTGGCTTCGTGCGAGTCGGTGACCACGGAGACGTTCGACCCAACCGACTGCCCGGCCAGACTGTTTAGAACATAAACATATAGTGTATATATAAGCATTTGATATTTTTAGGCGATAAGAACTTCTTTCGCGGCAGACCCACAACCGACGCGCGCCCTGGCCGAAGCGCAGCCAGAGCGCGCGGCCCTGCGAATTCGCAAAATGCGATCAGCCGCTTCTGACGCACATGACTTTGATGAACTCGCCTTTCGCCAGGTTGCGGAACGGCGCGCTCTTGGCGAGGTCCTGCTGGGCTTCGACGCCGCACCACAATTCATTCGACACGGAGCCGATAATCGCCACGTCGCGTGAGAAGCCTGGCTCCGGCCCGCAATCGACCGGGCTCATGCCCGCGATGCAAATCATGGCGACGATGTTGAAAGTCATGAAGATTCGCTCCTTTGAGGTTGTTTCCTTTCGCGAACGGCGCTTGGCGAGGCGTCGTCATTCCCTTCGCTTTTCGCGTCTCGCCGTGACCCCCATCAGCCCGCCGATCATGTCGAGGGCCACCCGCAGGCGGTCGGAGACCACGGCGTCGGCTCGCCAGGGGGTGGCGAGTTCGGGAACGAAGCCGCGGCAGTCGCGCACGCCCGCGCCTTCGATGACAATGCGGGTGACAATCGGCCAGGCGTGCGGGCCGACCCGGTCTTCGGCTTCCCGCAACTTGTCGCGGGCGTTGAGCGCGACGTCGGACTGAGGCAGTCCGTGGCGAGGGCCGAAGCCGGTCGAGCCGAGCCGGTCAGGCGCGACCGCGCGCAACTGATCGACCCTGGCTCGGTCATGGGTGCGGCGCAGGGACTCGCCGACCAGCCAGCGAATGTCGTTGAGCTTCGGATCGGTCGGCGCGAGCACCCGGTTGGCGCGCATGGTGTCGAACGGATCGAGAAGACGGCGCGTCCGGCTGGCGTCGAGGGTCGAGGCCTGACCTGCTTCCTTGGCCCTGGCGAGACGCTCGGGTGTGGCGTCGAGCCGGTCCTGGACGGCGTTGAGCATCTCTTGGGGCGACTTTCGCTTGGTCGGCTTGCGGGGACTGCTCATCGGGCGGGCTCCGCCAGTTCCGCGCGCGGCGCCGCGGATCGGGCCGGCTCCTCGGCGAGTTCCGCGCACAAAGCCGCGGGCGAGGTGCAAAAGGATTGCTCGAGGATGGGGGGGACGAATTTGGGCAAGCCGCGTTCGTTGACCCGAACGTTCGCCGGAGCCCTACTGTAGGCCCGTTGCAAATCCTTGAGATGACGGGCGCAAGAGCGTATGGCCTCTGCTCGCTCAGTGTCGACTTTCGGCGGACGGCGGCGGGGTGGGGACATGGTCACGAGCTTGCCCTTTCTGTTTTAGCGTGCTATGTTCCTGCTTTGTTCGAGTATCGGGTAAAACAGAAGAAATAGTCAAGCTTCTGTTTTTTTGAATTGCGGTTTTTCGGAAACGAGGTTAATTTCGTGAATCGGCGGGTTGAAGAGGACCAGGAGGCGCAAGAGCGCCCAACGCCTTTCGCTTGGAGAAAACAAGTTGCAGGAGCTTCCGCTGTGACCGTCGACTGGATCCGCTCTGCCCTCAAACGGACCGGCAAAACCCGCAGCGGCCTCGCCAAGGCGCTCGGTCGCTCGCCCTCAGCCGTCACCGACCTTCTCAACGGTCATCGCCGGCTGCGCGCCGACGAGATCGCGATCGTGTCCGAATATCTTGGCGTCGAGCCGCCGCGCCTGATTGGCGGGGGACCGCCTCGGCCGCCGAGCGCGCCGCTGGTCGGCTATGTCGGCGCAGGCGCGGTCGCGCATTTCTACGCCGATGGCCAGGGGCCGTTCGACGACGTGGACGCGCCGCTCGACTCGAAGCCGACGACGGTCGCGGTGCAGGTGCGCGGCCACTCGCTCGGCGTCTTGTTCGACAATTGGCTTGTCTTCTACGACGACATTCGCAATCCGGCTGACGACAGTCTGGTCGGCCGTATGTGCGTGTGCGGCCTGACCGACGGGCGGGTCCTGATCAAGTCCTTGAAGCGCAGTCCTCAGACCGGCTTGTGGAATCTTCTGTCCAATACCGAGCCGCCGATCTACGACGTCGGCCTCGACTGGGCCGCGCCGGTGCGCGAAATGCGCCCGAGGTAACGGCGCGCATACACGTGAGCGTGCCCGTTCCGTCCTCGGCGCTCGAGATCGCGCGCGCGCTCATCCGCTTTCCCTCGGTGACGCCCATCGACGGCGGCGCGCTGCCGTATTTGAGCGACCTCCTGCGGCAAGGCCGGTTTCGCGACTGAGCTCGTCACGTTCGAGGCGCCGGGAACGCCTGCCGTTCTCAACCTTTATGCGCGGTTCGGCGATCGCTCGCCCAATCTCGCCTTCGCCGGCCATACCGACGTCGTGCCGCCGGGCGATAAGGCGCTCTGGCGGTTCGACCCGTTCTCGGGCGAGATCGCCGACGGCGAGCTCTGGGGCCGCGGCGCCTGCGACATGAAGGGCGGCGTCGCCGCCTCGGTCGCCGCCGCCATGCGCTTCGTCGCCAAGGGGGCGTTCGAGGGCTCGATCAGCTTTCTCATCACCGGCGACGAGGAAGGCCCGGCGGTCAACGGCACGGTCAAGCTCCTCGACTGGGCGCGCGCCAGGGGCGAAACATTCGATCATTGCATCCTCGGCGAATCGACCTCCGTCGAGACGGTCGCCGACACGATCAAGCACGGCCGGCGCGGCTCGCTCAACGGACGGCGTCACCATCAGCGGTCGCCAGGGCCACGCGGCTTACCCGCATATCGCCGACAATCCGATTCGTGCCCTTGCGCCGATATTGACGGCGCTGTTGTCGCCGCCGCTCGATTCCGGCAACGCCGACTTCGAGCCCACGAACCTCGAAGTCGTCTCGGTCGATGTCGGCAATCCGGCCTTCAATGTCATTCCGGGCGAGGTGCGCCTCAAGTTCAACGTCCGCTTCAACGATCTTTGGACGCTCGAGTCTCTCTCCGCGGAGATCAAGCGGCGAGTGGCGGGCGCCGACGTTGGCGGGCGTGCGACGCTGACTTTCGAGCCAAGCAACGCGGTCGCCTTTCTGACCAGGCCCGGGCCGTTCACCGATCTCGTCACCCAGGCGGTGACGGACGTGACCGGGCGCAAGCCTTCGCTTTCGACAGGCGGGGGAACCTCGGACGCGCGCTTCATCAAGAACGCCTGTCCGGTGGTCGAGCTTGGCCTCGTCAACGCAACGATTCACGCCGTCAACGAGCGGGTCGCGGTCGACGATCTCGACGCGCTGTCGCGCATCTACGAGCGCGCGCTCGAGCTTTATTTCGCTCGGTTTTCGGCGTAGTCGACGCGAACGAGTCGGCGCGCGCATCCTCCCCCGCTTGCGGGGGAGGGGGACCGCCCGAAGGGCGGTGGTGGGGGCCTAATCGTCGATACGCTCCGCCGCCATTCGCACAATTGCGTCGACGGTCTCGTCGAAGTTTCTTGTGAACTCGCTCGCAGGGATTCGCATCACTGTCACGCCCTGCGCCTCGAGCCACGTGTCGCGGCGAAGGTCGCGTTCAGGTCGATCGCCGACGTCGTGGCTCATGCCGTCGACCTCGATCGCCAGTCGCGCCTTCGCGCAGTAGAAGTCGAGCACATAAGGTCCGATCGGATGCTGGCGGCGAAAGGTCGGCAATCCAGGCGCGCGTTGACGCAATCTGTTCCACAGCCGTGCCTCCGGCGGCGACAGTGCGCGCCGAAGGCGGCGGGCGTTGGCGATAGTTGCCGATGGCGCTCTCATTGGACGACCGAGCCCCCTCCACCGTCCTTCGGACGGTCCCCTCCCCCGCATTCGCGGGGGAGGACAGGCTGCTCTCCCGGCAATGCGTCTCGTGTAGTCCACCCGGACCAGATAGAGGCCGTGAGGCGGGGCGACCGGGCCGCAGCGGCTGCGATCGGCGGCCTCGAACGCCGCCTTGAAGTCGTCCGCGCTCCAGCGGCCGGCGCCGACCTCGACCAGCGTGCCCACCATCGAGCGCACCTGGCGATGCAGGAATGAGCGCGCGCTCGCCTCGAAGAGAACTTCGTCGCCCTCGCGCCTGACGTCGACCCGGTCGAGCGTGCGGATCGGCGAGTTCGCCTGGCATTGCGAATCGCGAAAGGTGGAGAAATCGTGCCGGCCGAGCAGCACGAGCGCCGCCGCGTGCATCGCCTCGGCGTCGAGGCGCGGCTTCACCCGCCACGCCGAGCCGCGCTCGAACGTGAGCGGCGCGCGGCGATTGACGATGCGATAGAGATAGTGGCGAGCGCTTGCGCTGTGGCGCGCGTCGAAATCGTCGGCCACGCGCTCGGCGCGAAGAATCGCCACGGGATGGGGACGAACGAGCGCATTGAGCCCTTCGCTGAGCCGAAACGGGGCCCAGTCGCGCTCAAGGTCGACATGCGCGACCTGGCCCAGCGCATGCACGCCGGCGTCCGTGCGCCCCGCGCCATGGGCGGTCACGCGCGCGCCGTCATCGCGAAGAGAGCGCTCTCCAGAGCTTCCTGAACCGAGAGGCCGTTCTCCTGCCGCTGCCAGCCGACAAACGGCGCGCCGTCGTATTCGATGACAAGCTTAAAACGCGGCATTCGAAGCCAGGGCGGACTCGCGGCGGGGAGCGGCGGCGATGGCTTCGTCGAGAACCTCGTAGACGCGCGGATCGCTGCAGCGGGAGACATTGAAGCGCAGGCAGCCGCGCGAATCGTCGGAGGCGCTGAAGGCGGGGCCCGGCGCGAACATCACCTTCCTCGTCAGCGCGTAGCGCGCGACGTCGGCGGCGCTGACGCCTTCGGGCAGGCGCGCCCACACATAGATGCCGGCGCGCGGCTCGATCCAGGGGACGAGGCCGTGCGCGCGCAGGTTCTGCAACGTCCGCCCCATCGAATCGGCGAGCTTCCGCCGCAAGCCCGTCGAGATGGCGCCGATATCCGCTTTCCGTCAGCACCCGATGCAGAATGTGGGCTCCCGTCGCGCTGTTGCCCATGGTCGTCGCGAGCTTCAGATCGACAAGCTGCGCGATCCAGTCCTCCCGCGCGGCGATATAGCCGCAGCGCATCGCGGCGCCGACAGCCTTGGTGGCGCTGCCGACCTGCACGACCCGGCGCAGGCCGTCGAGCGCGGCGAGCCTCGTCGAAGGCTCGGCCTCGAAGTCCGCGAACGTGTCGTCCTCGAGGATGAGGACGTCGTGCTCCTCGGCCAGTCTCAGCACCCGATGGACGGTCGCCGCCGAGGGCGTCACGCCCGGTCGGGTTCTGCAGGCCTCCGCCGGTGAGATAGAGGCGCGGACGATGCTCGGCGAACACGCGCTCAAGCTCTGCGACGTCGGGGCCGTCGGGGGTCATGCGCACGGTGACGCTCCGGGCGCGATTGGCGCGCAGGAGCGAATGGAAATTGAAATAGCAGGGGTCGTCGATGACCACCGTGTCGTTCGGACTGAGGAGAAACCGGCAGACGAGATCGAGCGCCTGCGAGCAGGAATCGGTCACGACGATCTGGTCGAAATCCGCCAGCACCGCGCGCTCGGCGAGGCGCACGGA
Organism: uncultured Alphaproteobacteria bacterium; assembly: GCA_963762335.1. Taxonomy (GTDB): domain Bacteria; phylum Pseudomonadota; class Alphaproteobacteria; order Rhizobiales; family Beijerinckiaceae; genus Roseiarcus. Next base: position 59,311 of record CAVXKU010000007.1, read on the forward strand.
GAACAGCCGCCGCAACGGCGCATAGCCAAGCGGCTCGTCATATTGGCGCCGGCGCTCAGGATCCTCGCGCGCGGCAAGGCGCAACGCCCGCTGGACGCCAAGATCGAGCACCCAGGAATCGGGCAGCCAGCCTGCGCCCGGACAGAGGAAATCGGGCGAGCCGACCATGGCGTGCCGATTGATCCAGGACGGATCGATCGCGGGCTCAGGCGGCGGGTCGGCGGCTGAGAGCGTGAGCGGGCGTGCGGCGCCCGCGACGAAGAATCCCGAGCCGCGCCGGGCGACAACCGCGCCTTCGGCCGCGAGCCGGTCGTAAGCCTCGACGACCGTCGATTTCGAGACTTCGAGCTTGACCGGCAAGCTCACGCACCGAAGGAAGCCGGGCGCCTCGCGCGAGCGCGCGGTTCGCTATGCGGCCGCGGATGAACGCCGCAGTCGTCTCGACGCGCGAGGCCGGCCGATCGTCCATGCATGCATCGCTCCAAACTGTACCGCCAGTGGATTGGTACAGTTTGGCGAGACTGTACTGAACTGTCTCTGGCGCCGCAAGGCCCTCGCGTCCGATCTTACCTCGCGAAAGGATGAGCATCCCATGATTCCCGAGAGCGGTGTGTGGCGAACAATCAGCATCGGAGCGAGACGAGCGGCGGCCTGGCCGTTCCGGGTCGCGGCCGCGCGAGCGACGCTGAGGATGCTGGCCAATATGGATCGACGCGAGCTGGCTGACATCGGTCTCAACCCGAGCGACGTGCGCGACGCCTCGGCGTTGCCGCTGGACCGCGACCCGACCGAGCTCCTGGCCCGTCGGGCGCGCGAACGGCGCCGGGGCGCTTTCGGACCGCCGCGCTCCTCGAACTGGGGGCCGACCGCTTGACGATCCGGATGACGGGCTCGGGCGCAACCGGCCGCCATCGCGGCCGGAGCCGAAGGCCGCCGGGCAGAGCGCGCGCCTCGCTAAAACAGGCTGAGTTGCCCGCTGGCCGCACTTGGCGCGAGACGTCGGCTTGCGAAAGAGGTCGGTGCGCAGCTCCCGCGACGTCTCGCGAAAGCCGAGCCGACGCGCGGCCATCTCGAACCGGCGCCCGATCATCCAGGCGTAGGGGCCCGAGCCCGCCATGCGCCGGCCCCACTGGGCCTCGTAGTCCTTGCCCTCGCGCATCGACTGCATGAGCGACACGGCGCGCTTGAGCCGGTCGGGATAGTGGACCTGCAGCCATTCGCGGAACATGTCGCGCAATTCGTTCGGCAGCCGCAGCACGACATAGCTCCCCTCGCGCGCGCCGGCCGAATAGGCGCGGGTCAGGATCGTCTCCAATTCCTCGTCGTTGATCGCCGGGATGATCGGCGCGGCCATCACGCCCGCCGGGACTCCGGCGTCGTTGAGCGCTTCGATCGCCTCGAGCCGCTTCTGCGGCGTCGGCGCGCGCGGCTCCATCTGGCGGGCGAGCGCGCGGTCGAGAGTCGTCACCGAGACAAAGACCTTGACCAGATTGTCGCGCGCCATCGGCGCCAGAATGTCGAGGTCGCGCAGAATGAGGTTCGATTTGGTGACGATGGTGAGCGGGTGGCGGACGCGGGCGAGCGTCTCGATCAGCGATCGGGTGATGCGATATTGCCGCTCGATCGGCTGATAGGGGTCGGTGTTGGCGCCGAAGGCGATCGGCGCCGGCCGATACTTGGGCGAGGCCAGCTCGCGCTCCAGAAGCTCGGCGGCGCCTTCCTTGGCGAACAGCTTGGTTTCGAAATCGAGCCCGGCCGAGAGCCCCATATAGGTGTGGGTCGGCCGCGCGTAGCAATAGAAGCAGCCGTGCTCGCAGCCGCGATAGGGATTGATCGACCGGTCGAATCCGATGTCGGGCGATTCGTTGCGTGTGATGATCGCCTTGGGCTTTTCCCACGTGACTTCGGTGACGAGCGGCTCGGGCGCCTCGTCACGCGTCCACCCGTCGTCGAAATCTTCACGCTTCTCAAGTTCGAAACGGCCAGTGAGCGTTGGTCGCCGCGCCTCGCCCACGCCTGAGATCGGCCGGCAGTATGCGTTCGGCGATCGCTTCGGGACGATGGCGGGGGTCGATGGCGGACGTTGCGGCTCAGGGTCGGGTTCATGGGCATGTTCCGTAACGGAAGAGTTGGAACAAATCATGAACAAGAGATAGGCTCGCACCAAACCACGTCAAGGCCGCACGGTTCCTGGCGCTGGGCGGTGGTCGGCCGTCACATCGCCAACAAGGTGATCGAGTCGCCGTTTCCGTCCTCGATGGCGAGATGGACACTGGCCTTGTGGCCGTGCGCCTCGACTGCGATCGGCTGGATTTTCAGGAGAACGTCCAGCGCCGCGGCGACGCTTGCGGAATTGTCGAGCGCATATTGCGCCCATAAGCCCGCCTGCACGCCCGGGAGCGTCGCATCGCGCGGCCAGAAATCGGCCGCGTTGAGATAGAGCATGCGCGCGGCGAGGCCACACTCGTTCATCCCGTCCGCGGCGCCCAGTCCATAAACCGTGGTGACCAGGTTGCCGTATTTGGAGATTCACTTGTCCGGATTGGGATCGTGCAGATCCTCGCCGCCAACTCTGCCTCCGTCATGCGCGAGGCCGCGGGGCAGGACAGTGAGGATGGGCTCAGTCGATTCCGGCCAGTCCATGGTGCGCGCGATCAGCACCGCGGGACCGCCCTCGTTCCACAAGATTCGAGTGCAAAGCAAAGGCCGGCGTCGACCGCTCCCGTCAGCGCGCCGCGAGCGCCAATGCCGAAAACCTGCGACTCATTACGTCCCTCCGACAAAAGAGCGGCCGCCAGGGCCGCTCCATCGCACTCATAGCTCGGCGAACGTTCAGCTCGATCAGTTCGAGAACGTGTCGCAGGCGTTGATGTCGCCGCTCTTCAGGCCGGCCGTCAGCCATTTCTGGCGCTGGGCCGAGGAGCCATGGGTGAAGCTGTCGGGCACGGCGTAGCCGCGCGCGGCGGTCTGCAGCCGATCGTCACCGATCGCCTGCGCTGTCGCGAGCCCGCGTTCGATGTCGCCCGGTTCGAGGATCTTCCATTTCGCGTCGGCATGGTTGGCCCAGACGCCAGCCAGACAGTCGGCCTGCAGTTCGACCCTGACGGACAGCGCGTTGGCCTGCGTCTGGCTCACCCGCTGCTTCATGTTGTCGACCTTGTCGAGAATGCCGAGCAGGTCCTGCACGTGATGGCCGATCTCATGCGCCACCACGTAGGAATAGGCGAACTCGCCGCCGCCGCCCAACTTGGTTTTCATGTCCCGAAAGAACGAGGTGTCGAGGTACACTTTCTTGTCGATCGGGCAGTAGAACGGCCCCATCGCCGATTGCGCGCCTCCGCAACCGGAGCGCGTCGCGCCATCGTAGATGACCAGCGGCGCGGGCTGGTATTTGACGTTCGCCTGCGCGGGCAGCACTTCCGCCCAGACGCCTTCGGTCCCGCCTACGACCTTGGCGAGAAAAAGACGCATCGGATCGTTGGGGTCAGGCGGCGTGGTCGACTGCGGCGGCGCGCTCTTCTGCCCGACGCCCATCATTTCGGCCCCGCTGATGAGCACCTGGGGCGAAATGCCGGTGAAATAGCTGATGGCGAAAATGACGACGATGGCGCCGATGCCCAGTCCGCCCGCCCCCACCGCCCCGCCGCGTTGACCGCGCCGATCCTCGATATTCGAGGACTCAGGCATGTTTTCATATTCCATGACCAACTCCGAGCGGGAACGCTGGTTAACGTGTCTTAACGACCCTATCAGACAAAGCCTTGACGGAGTAGCGCTGCGACGCCCGGCGGCCTGCAAAGCCTTTCTTTAGGCCTTTGCCAGACAGTGTCTGGACTTTGGCTTCCGGAAGAAGGCTGCCGTCATGCCGCCGACCTATTCCCTCGTCGTGCCGATCTTCAACGAAGAGGCGGTGATCCCGATCCTGCTCAGGCGCCTCGACGCCCTGCTGGAGACGCTCGACGCGCCAGGCGAAGTGATTGTCGTCGACGACGGATCGAGCGACACGAGCGCAATCGTGATCGAGGGCAAGGCGCGCGTCGACGAGCGCTATCGGCTGATCAAACTGTCGCGCAATTTCGGCCACCAGATCGCGATCACGGTCGGCCTCGATCACGCCGCCGGCCGCGCGGTCATCGTGATGGACGCGGACCTCCAGGACCCGCCCGAAGTCGTGCTGGACATGATCGCCAAATGGAAGGAGGGCTACGACGTCGTCTCCGCCGAGCGGACTTCGCGTCAAGGCGAGAGCCGTTTCAAGCGGGCGACGGCCGATCTCTTCTACCGCCTCATGGGCCGGCTCGGCGACGTCTCGACGCCGCGCAACGCCGGTGATTTCCGTCTGGTCGACCGCAGGGCGCTCGACTGCTTTCTCGCCATGCCGGAGCGCGACCGGTTCGTGCGCGGCATGTTCGCCTGGATCGGGTTTCGGCAGGGAACGGTGACCTTCGATCGCCCGCCGCGCGCCGCGGGGACAAGCAAGTATTCGCTCCGTAAGATGATTGGCCTCGCCGCGAACGGAATCATCTCGTTCTCCGACGCGCCGCTTCGCCTGGCGCTCTGGGCGGGCGGCGTGGTGTCTGCGCTCGCGTTCGTCTATGGGCTGAGCGTGATCGGGCGGTGGGCGTTTGGCGACCCCAGCCTCGAGACGTGGCTGGAGTTCGACCATCGTCGTCATCGCCGCGCTCGGCGGCGCCAACATGCTGATGACCGGAGTCATCGGGCTCTATGTCGGGCGCATTTACGCCGAGGCGAAGGGCCGGCCGCTCTACGTCGTCGATCGCGCCGTCGGCTTTGACGCGGCGCCCAGCGGCTGCTCGAGCGCCGGCGCGAGCTAGTGAATCTGGGTCGCCGCGTCCTGGCCGCGCGCCAGCTCGATGGTCGTGATCGCGACCAGCATCTCCGCGCGCGACTTGAGATCCTTTGCTTCGAGCAGCGCCTGCTTTTCCCTCGGGCCGCAAGGACTCATCATCGACAGCCCGTTGACGAGCGCCTCGTTCGACGCCTTCTTGATATCGCTCCACACCACCTTGATCTCGTTGACCTCGGCAAAGCGTTTCAGCGCCGCGATCAGGTCGTCGCGATCGACCGCTGCTTCGCCCGCGCCTTCGAGAAAATCCTCGGTGAACGCCGAATAGTCGGGCGTCGCAATCCGATAGGGACGGTCGCTCGGCGTTTCCGCGCCGAGGCGGAACCGCGCAATCCCCATCAGCGTCAGGAAACAGCGTCCGTCGCCGATCTCCGCATATTGAACGATACGGCCGGCGCATCCGAGCGGATAGAGTTCGGGCGCCGGATCGGCGGTCTCTTCGTCGGACGACGGCTGAATGACGCCGATGACTCGCTCGCCAGCCAGCGCATCGTCGAGCATTTCGAGATAGCGCGGCTCGAACACCGTGAGCTGAATGGGCCGGCGCGGCAAGAGAAGCGCGCCCGCCATCGGAAACAGCGGGATCGTCGCTCGGCATCTCGGCCGGTCCGGCGAAGGTGCGGTTGAGCTTCATTGCGCTCTTCTCATTCTCCAGGTGCTCTTGCTTCTGGTGTTCTTGGCTGTTCGCGGTCAAAACCAGATCGCCGACAGCTTGCGCCGCGCAGTGACCGACGCCGGGTCCATCAGACCCCAGGCTTCGAACAGCTGCAACAATTGTTTCCGCGCCGCCTCGTCGTTCCATTTGCGGTCACGACGAATGATTTCAAGTAGTTGGTCAGCGGCGCCGTCCCGATCCTCTTTCGCCGACAGTGCGATCGCAAGGTCGAAGCGCGCCTGATGATCATCGGGATTGGCGGCGACGGCCTGCTCGAGAGGCGCGAGCTCGCCGACGGTCGAGGCCTGCTCGGCCAGGTGCAAGGCGGCCCAGGCGGCGACAACCGCCGGCTCCTGCTCCTTGCCGACCGGCGCTGCGGGCGCCGTCTCCAGCAAGGCCTTCGCCTCGGCCATTTGTCCAGCGGCGACGTGGAGTTTGGCGAGACCGCCGATCGCTTTCGCGTCGGCAGGGTCGTCAGCCAGAATTTCGGAATAGATCGCCATCGCCCCGGCCGCGTCGCCTTTGCCGGCAGCCTCCTCCGCCTCCGCGAGCAGAGCCGCCGATCCGGCCTCCAGCGGCCCGACGAGCCGCTCAATGAAAGCCCGGATCTGGCTCTCGGGCAGCGCGCCCACAAACCCATCGACCGGCTGGCCCTTGTCGAAAGCAAAAACGGCCGGAATGGATTGAATGCCGAGTTGACCCGCAATCTGCGGATGCTCGTCGATGTTCATCTTGACCAAGGTGACCTTGCCGCCGGAATCGGCCACGGCCTTTTCCAACGCCGGCGCAAGCTGCTTGCAGGGACCGCACCACGGCGCCCAGAAATCGACCAGCACCGGCTGGCGCGTCGACGCCGTAATCACGTCAGCGCGGAATGAGGCCGTGGTGACTTCCTTAACCGAACCCGCTTTGGCTTGAGGCGCCATCGCGCCGCTGACATCAGTCATTCCGTTCATCTCCAGCCCGGCGGACGGGCAAGGCCCCCCGCGCAAGTGTCCCACTTTTCCGCTCTAAATGGAGGCGCTACGCTTTTTATTCAACCGCTGGCTCATCCTGCCCGAGCGCCACCACCAGAGGTTCGTGTCCGGTCGCCCGCAGGAATTTGAACAGATCGGCGCTTGTCAGACCGGTTGTCCGGGTATTGACGAGCGGATGAAAGTTGAGCCTTTCGTGGCGCATCATCGCTTCATCCAGCACGACGTGAACCCTGCCGGCGGCGTCGTTGATGGCGCCAAACGGCGTCACCGCGCCGGGCCGGACGCCCCAGACCTCCTCCAGCAAATCGGCGGACCCAAAGGACACGCGCCCCTGCGCGCCGATCTTTTCGTGCACCCGCTTGAGGTCGACCGCGGTCTCTTCGCCCAGGACGAGCAGGAAAAGGCGACCTTTCTTGTCCTTGACGAACAGGTTTTTGGTGTGCCCTCCCGGAATATCGCCGCGCAACGCCCGCAAATCCTCGACCGTGAACAGCGGCGGATGGTCGAGCGTCTCGGTTTCGACGCCAAGGGCGGCCAGATAGGCGAGCAGGTCTTCGGGTGAGGCTGGCATCAGGATCGCAGAAGGGGGAGGATCGCAAGCTGGTAGCTGCTTCCCGCGTCGGCAGCAACCGAAGGGGCTCGTTTATCGGCCACGGCTCGACGGCGCCATCGTTATGGCCGAGCGAATGAAGCTGTCGCTCTACGACGCAAGCTACCTTTGGCTCGCCCACGCGCGCGGCGCTGAGCTTGTCACGCTTGACGACCGGCTCGCTCGCGCAGACGAAGGTATGCGCCGCTCCCAATAGCAAGGTTGGGCTTTCTTGGGCGCCGGTCGCCCAACGACAGGTCGCCCGGTCCAACATTTTACTGGCGTCTCATCGCCAACTCTGTATAAGCGCGCGATCCGCGCCGTAGCATTGCGCGGGAATTCGCGTTGCGACCGACCTGGACGACATCCCGGTTCGGCCGGTTTTCTTCAGACGATGAGGCTGGCTTCCGCCTGCCGCAGATTTAAGGAACATCCCGATGTCGATCACCGCTGAGCGCAAGACTGCGCTCATTAATCAATATGGCGCGAAAGTCGGCGACACCGGGTCGCCCGAAGTTCAGGTTGCGATTCTCACCGAGCGCATCACCAACCTGACCGGCCACTTCAAAACTCACGTCAAGGACAACCATTCCCGCCGCGGCCTGCTCAAGATGGTGTCGCAGCGGCGAACGCTTCTCGACTACGTCAAGAAGCAGGATGAGAACCGATACAAGACTTCTCATCGAGCGTTTGGGCATCCGCCGCTGAAGGCGAGCCCACGCGAACAGGGCGCAATCGACGCGCCTTTTCAAACCGGGCGGCGGCGCGGCCGACGCCTTTTCCAATGCGAGAGCCTCGCGTCATGGCAGGATCGCAAGCGGCTGGCGTTCGCCCAGCCTCTCGCAATCTTGCCGCTGACGAGCCCGATATACGGGCGGCATGGGCCGCAGGCTTTCGCATCCTCAACTCATGCAGGATGAAGACAAATGTTTGACATACAACGCGAAGAACTCGACTGGTGCGGCCGCAAGCTCACGCTCGAGACCGGACGCGTCGCCCGCCAGGCGGACGGCGCGGTGCTGGCGACCTGGGGCGAGACCACGGTGCTGGCGACCGTCGTCGCCGCCAAGGAGCCGAAGCCCGGTCAGGATTTCTTTCCGCTCACCGTCCACTACCAGGAGAAGGCGTTCGCCGCAGGACGAATTCCGGGTGGCTACCTCAAGCGCGAAGGGCGCATGTCCGACCGTGAAACGCTGACCTCCCGGCTGATCGACCGACCGATCCGTCCGCTGTTTCCCGAGGATTTCCGCTGCGACACGCAAGTTATCGCGACGGTCTTCTCCTATGACCTCGAGAACGACTCCGACATTCTGGCGATGGTCGCCGCTTCAGCCGCGCTGACCCTTTCCGGCGTGCCTTTCATGGGCCCGATCGGCGGCGCGCGCGTCGGCCTCATCAAGGGCGAGATCAAGGTCAACCCGACCGTCGAGGAGATGAAAAATTCGACCCTCGATCTGGTCGTCGCGGGCACGGCGGACGCGGTGCTTGATGGTCGAGTCGGAGGCTCAGGAGCTCTCCGAGGACACGATGCTGAAGGCCGTTATGGCCGGTCACGCCGCATTCCAGCCGGTCCTTCAGGCGATTATTCGCCTTGCTGAGAAGGCCGCCAAGGAGCCCCGCGACCTCAAGGCTAACGATCAGTCAGCGGTCGAGAAAGCTGTGATGGATGCGGGCGAGGCCGATTTGCGAGCCGCCTATTCGCTCACCCAGAAGCAGGAGCGCTACGCCGCCATCGACGCCGCCAAGGCGAAGGTGTTCGGCGCGCTCGCGCCGGAGGGCGCCGAGGCCGAAGTTTCCTCTGGCGGAGGTTGCGAAGGCTTTCCACGACGCCCAGGCCAAGGTCGTGCGCTGGAACATTCTCGACCATAAGCGCCGTATCGACGGGCGCGACCTGACCACTGTGCGGCCAATCCTGGCCGAGGTCGGCGTGCTGCCCCGCACCCATGGCTCGGCGCTCTTCACGCGCGGCGAAACGCAGGCGATGGTCGTCGCCACGCTCGGCACCGGCGAGGACGAGCAATATGTCGATTCGCTGGACGGGACCTATAAGGAGCGGTTCCTGCTCCATTACAACTTTCCTCCCTATTCGGTTGGCGAGACCGGCCGCATGGGGGCTCCCGGCCGGCGCGAAATCGGTCACGGCAAGCTCGCCTGGCGCGCCATTCGCCCGATGCTGCCGACCGCGGCCGAATTCCCCTACACCATCCGCGTCGTCTCGGAGATCACCGAGTTCGAACGGCTCATCGTCCATGGCGACGGTGTGCGGGTCGTCGCTCGCGCTGATGGATGCGGGCGTGCCGCTCAAGCGCCCGACGGCAGGCATCGCCATGGGCCTCATCCTCGAGGGCGAGCGCTTCGCGGTGCTCAGCGACATTCTCGGCGACGAGGACCATCTCGGCGACATGGACTTCAAGGTCGCGGGCACGAGCGAAGGGGTCACTTCGCTGCAGATGGATATCAAGATCGCCGGCATCACCGAGGAGATCATGCGCCAGGCGCTGGCTCAGGCGCGCGACGGGCGCCTCCATATCCTGGGCGAAATGAGCAAGGCGCTCACCGGAGCCGGGCCGAGCTTGGCGAGTTCGCGCCGCGCATCGAGACCATGAAGATCCCGACCGACAAGATCCGGGAGGTCATCGGCACGGGCGGCAAGGTGATCCGCGAGATCGTCGAAAAGACCGGCGCCAAGATCAATATCGAGGACGACGGCACGGTGAAGATCGCCTCCAGCGACGGCGCCAAGATCAAGGCCGCCGTCAACTGGATCAAGTCGATTGCTTCGGACGCGGAGGTTGGCCAGATTTACGACGGAACGGTCGTCAAGACGGTCGAGTTCGGCGCCTTCGTCAATTTCTTCGGTTCGAAGGACGGCCTCGTCCACATTTCGCAGCTCGCGAAGACCCGGGTCAACAAGACGACCGACGTCGTCAAGGAAGGCGACCGGGTCAAGGTCAAGGTCATGGGCTTCGATGATCGCGGCAAGGTCAAGCTGTCGATGCGCGTCGTCGATCAGCAGACTGGCGCCGACCTCGAAAAAGCGCAGGCGACCGAGCCAGCGGCGGCGGTCGAATAACGGCCACAATTTGAGGTTTAAAGCTCGCGGCGCTTGACGCGCCGTGCCTACCGCTTCGCCAGCCACCGCCGGCGCAGTTACTTTCCGAGCCGTAACAGGTTGTTAACGGCTCCGAAAGACCAGGCGCGCTATGGAGTCTGCGCCTCGTTACTGGACTGAACATTATGCAAGTGAGTTTTGCGGCCGCGCTCGATGACGGCCGGCGTACAATTGCGATTGGGCGAGTCCGGGCCACGGCGCCATGGCGCGCCGCAGGCGGCCCAGGCGGAGAAGCGGACCGTAAGGCCGCCATTCAGGCTCTAACGCGCGAAGCTGCGGAGTTTGGAGCCGATGCGGTTCTCGACGTCCAATTTGAGGTCGACGGCTGCAAAGGCTGCGACATCGACGGCATCCAGCTTCAGCGGGTAACGGCGACGGGCCTAGCGGTTCGGTTCGCGCAAGCCGCCTAGAGCCTACTCCGCCGCTTGGCGCATCGGGGGCCGCTCGGCCTCACGGCTGCGAAGCTCCGCCTCCCGCTGCGAGATGTAATCGCGGGTCAACGGAACGTCTTCCTGACGCTTGGCCATCTGAATCTGAAAAACCATATGCCCGTCGACACGGAATGACGTTTCCGAGCCCGCGAGATAGAACTCCCACATGCGGCAGAGACGCTCGTCATAAAGCTTGGCCGCCTCGTCCCGCCGCGCCATGAACCGCTCGCGCCAGGCCCGTAGCGTGTCGGCGTAGTGAAGGCGGAGAATCTCAATGTCGGTCACATACAGGCCCGCGCGCTCGATCGCAGGCAAGACCTCCGATAGGCTCGGAATGTAGCCGCCTGGGAAAATGTATTTTCGAATCCAGGGGTTGGTGACACCCGGGACCGAATTCCGGCCGATGGCGTGGAGCAGCATCACCCCATCGTCCTTGAGCAAACCCCGAACCTTGGTGAAGAACTCGTCGTAGTGGGTGACGCCAACGTGCTCGAACATGCCGACAGAGACGATGCGGTCGAACGTCTCGGGCACGTCGCGATAGTCCTGCAGCCGAAATTCGACCCGGTCGACAAGCCCCGTCTGGCGCGCGCGCTCCGTTGCGACAGCAAACTGCTCCTCGGATAAGGTAACCCCCGTCACGCGCGCCCCGGCGACGCCGCCGAGATAGAGCCCGAGACCCCCAAACCCGCAACCGATGTCTAGCGCTGTCACGCCATCCTTCGGCAGGAGCTTGGCGGCGATGTGACGCTTCTTTGCGGTTTGCGCATCGTCGATCGATTGACCTGGGTATTCAAAATAGGCGCAGGAATATTGGCGATCCGAATCGAGAAAGAGGTCGTACAGCCGCGCGTCGAGGTCGTAGTGGCTTGCGATATTGCGCTTGGCGCGCCGTCGGTCGTTGCGCTGGTGCAGGCTGCGGACCGCCATCCTTGCCTTGTCGAGCGCCTTGACCCATGGCACCCCATCGAGTTCGGCAAGATTACGGGCGCCCAGCTCCAACAGTTGATAGAGGTCGCCCTTGGTGACGGCTAAACGTCCGTCCATGTAAAGTTCACCCAGCGACAACGCCGGATTGAGAATCAATCGCTTTTCCGCCGCGCGATCGAAAATCTTAACCGCGAGGGGTGGCCCATCGCCATCGCCGAACGTCTCGACGGCTCCGTCGGCGTCCTCCACTTCCAGGCGACCCTTGCGAACCAGTCTCCGTAAATAAGCCGTAAACGCCGCGCTCATCACTCGCGATCCCAATTGACTGGCTCGGCCGACCGGACCGAGCCTTTGTTGTCATTGTGTCACGTTACGGAAGGTTGTGAGGCTTTTTCAAGTGCGAATATGGCTCAACGGGCATTCCTCCATCGCAAATCCCCAACTCGGTTCGTCTTTTTCTGGCCCCATTGCTGCGTCCAAGTCGCTCGCCGTTCCCCTTTGGCGTGACTTGCGCTAAACGACCGAAACGGCCGAGGGTTCCCTGATCGTGCACTATGTTTCAACGCGCGGCGCAGCGCCGACGCTGGGCTTCGCGGATGCGCTTCTCGCCGGTCTGGCTCGCGACGGCGGCCTTTACGTGCCGCTTTCAATTCCTCAATGGCGGCCCGACGAGATCCGCGCACTGAGAGGCGTCCCATATTCGGAAGCCGCCGCGCGCATCATGGCTCCTTTCCTTGGCGCCGATTTCAACTCTCCAGAAATCCAATCTTTAGCCGAGGCTAGTTACGCCAATTTCCGTCATGCGGCGGTCGCTCCGCTCACCCAGATCGACGGCAGCTTGTTCACGCTTGAGCTTTTCCACGGACCTACGCTGGCGTTCAAGGACTTCGCCATGCAGTGGCTGGGCCGAGCAATGAACCGGGTTCTGCAGCAGCGCGGCGCGCGGGCGACGATTATCGGGGCCACTTCGGGCGACACCGGCGCCGCGGCGATCGAGGCTTTCGCCGAACAATCTCAGGTCGAGGTGTTCATCCTCTATCCCCAGGGTCGAGTGTCCGACGTGCAGCGCCGGCAGATGACGACGGTCGATCGCCCCAACGTGCACGCTATCGCAATCGAAGGTTCATTCGATGACTGCCAAAGCATCGTCAAGGAGCTGTTCGGTGATCTCGCTTTTCGCGACGACATGCGATTGTCGGGCGTCAATTCGATCAATTGGGCGCGCATTCTCGCGCAAATCGTCTATTATTTCGTGAGCGCTGTCGCTCTCGGCGCGCCCGATTGTCCGATATCCTTCGCGGTGCCGACCGGAAATTTCGGCGACGTGCTGGCCGGTTATTACGCCAAGCGAATGGGATTGCCGATCGAGCGGTTGATAATCGCGACGAACGACAATGATATTCTCGTGCGCACATTAGCCAGCGGGCGATACGCGCCCACGGGCGTCCAGGCGACCCAGTCACCTTCAATGGACATCCAGGTGTCCTCGAACTTCGAGCGGCTCCTGTTTGAGGCCTCTGACCGCAATCCGAAGCAGGTGGTCGCGCAGATGAGCGAACTTGCCAACGAGGGATCATTCACAGTCCCGGCCCCGGTTCTGGCGCGCATTCGGAGCGATTTTGACGCCTTTCGGGTCGATGAGAGGGCTTGCGCCGAGGAAATGAGCCGCGTTTATCGCACGAGTGGCGTGGTCATCGATCCGCACACCGCGGTCGGTGTTCACGCCGCACGGAAGGCGCTGGGCGGCGCCCCGCGACGCCGGTCGTCGCGCTTTCGACCGCGCATCCGGCCAAGTTCCCCGACGCTGTGGAGCGCGCCACCGGCGTGCGGCCGGCGCTGCCGGATCGCCTCTCTGATCTGTTGGAGCGCCGGGAAGCGATGATCGTTCTGCCGAACGACCGCCGGGCGGTGGCGGATTACCTGCGCCAGACGGTGCGAGCCGCGGCGTGAGCATTCAAGTTACAAACCTTCCTTCGGGTCTCGCCGTGATCACCGAAGCGATGCCCCACCTGAAGACGGCGTCGATCGGCGTCTTCGTGGCCGCGGGATCTCGCTTCGAGCGCCCGGGCGAACACGGACTCTCGCATTTCATCGAGCACATGGCGTTCAAGGGCACTCGCCGTCGAAGCGCCCGCGAGATCGCCGAAACGATCGAAAACGTTGGCGGCGACATCAACGCGGAAACAGGCGTCGAACGAACCAGCTACTTCGCCCGCGTTTTAGGGGGCGACGCCGATCTCGCGATCGACGTTATTGGCGACCTTCTCACCGACAGCGTGTTCGACCCGGACGAACTCGAACGGGAAAAAAACGTTGTCCTCCAGGAAATCGGGGCGGTTGAAGACACGCCCGACGACCTGGTCTTCGATCTCCTCACGGCGACAGCTTGGCCTGACCAACCGATCGGCCAGCCAATTCTCGGCACGCGCGAGGGCGTCGAGGCCTTCGACAGAACGGCCATCGACGGCTATCTGGGTCGCCGTTATAGCTCCACCGCCACCGTCGTCGCCGCCGCCGGCGCGGTCGAGCACGACCATATTCTCGCCCTCGCCCAATCACGTCTCGGGCAGCTCCCTGCCGCGCCAGCCCCGACCGAAGCGCAAGCCGCGTATCGTGGCGGTGAGACGAAACGCAGCCGGCGCCTGGAGCAGACGCACGTCGTGGTGGGCTTTGAAGGCCGGGCGGCGGGCGCTGCGGATCACGACGCGGCCCATGTCTTTGCCGCCGCGGTTGGAGGGGGCATGTCGTCGCGGCTCTTTCAGGAGGTGCGCGAGAAGCGGGGTCTTGCCTATTCAATCTATGCATTCCACTGGGACTTCAGCGACACCGGCCTGTTCGGCTTCTACGCCGGCTCGGCTGACCGGGATGCTGCGGAAGTCGTCTCGGCCTCTCTTGATTGCATCGCAGAAGCCGCGCACGAGCTCGATGAAGCGGAAATTCGCCGCGCCAAGGCGCAGATGAAAGTCTCGCTGGTCACCGCCCTCGAACAACCCGCGGCCCGAGTTCACCAGCTCTCCCGTCAGATGCAGATTTACGGGCGGCCGCTTTCCTTCGACGAGATGCTGGCGCGCGTCGACGCCATCACCGTCGAACAGGTTCGCAAAACCGGCGCCGCCATGCTTAGATCACGCCCCGCTCTGGCGGTGATTGGCGCGGTCGGCAAAGTTCCTGGCCAGGCTAAAATCGCCAGCGCTTTGAAAGGGGTGTGATGGCGCTTTTCGGCTTGACGCGACCGGTTAGCCCGGAGCCTTTGCTTCGGGGTGAAGGCCTCTATTTGCGGCCGGCGGCGCTGACGGACTATTCGTCATGGTCCAGGTTGCGCGCCGCAAGCCGCAGCTTTCTTGAGCCGTGGGAGCCGACGTGGCCGGACGACGACCTGACACGCGCCGCGTTTCGCCGACGCCTAAGGCGCCAGGACGACGATATGGCTCGCGACGAGGCCTATTCGTTTCTCATTTTCGATAGCGCTGCGGACGAACTCCTGGGCGGAATCACGCTCGGCGGCGTGCGACGCGGGGTGTCGCAGTGCGGGACGCTCGGCTACTGGATGGGGGCCCCGCATGCGGGCAGAGGGCGCATGACGCGAGCGGTCGCGGCGACGGTTGAATTTGCGCTCTCCAGATTGCGGCTGCATCGGATCGAAGCGGCCTGCATTCCGGAAAATGCGCCATCGATCGCCCTGCTCGAGCGCAACGCCTTTCGGCGTGAGGGTTATGCGCGGGAATTCCTCAGAATCAACGGGGCCTGGCGCGACCATCTCCTGTTCGCGCTGGTCGAAAGCGACTCGCGCCCACGACTGACGTGGACGAACCTTGACTGAACGGATGGTCACCGATCGCCACGGCGCCCAAGGCGCAGGGATTTGCGTGCGTCGCGGGGAGAGGCGCGCCTCACGCGCTTGGCGCGGCGTGATCGGCGTCATGGTCCTTGTCGTCGCGCTGACCGCGTTCTGGCGGCCGGCTTTCGCGGTGCAGTCCGTTAGGGTCTCGCCCGATTCAGACGCCATCGACTTGACCAAGGTCGTAGAACGTTACAGCGCGCAGGGCGATCGCATTCAGGTGTCGACTGCGCCCGGCGCCGACGGCATCGTTCGCCGGATTGAGGTTAGCGCCCTGGAAGCAGGCGCCCAGCCGGCATGGATCGTGTTCGCGCTGACTAACGATTCCGAGGAGCAACTGACACGGCTGATTGTCGCGCCGCATTTCCGCTTCGTCGGCTCGGGCCTCGTCTGGCCAGATCTCGGGTCGTCGCGAATTACCACCATCACCGCAAGCCAGGGCGCGGCGCCCGAACGGGAGGACAACGCGGAATTGGATGTCTTCCGCCTGACCTTGGATCCGGGAACGACCGTGACTTACGTCGCGGAATTGCGGGCGCCTAACCTGCCGCAGCTCTATCTATGGGAGCCGGATGCGTTCAAGGACAAGTCGACAAGCCTAACGCTTTACGAAGGCATTCTGATCGGGATCGCCGGTCTGTTGGCTCTGTTCTTGACGATCGTCTTCGTGGTGCGCGGCGCGATGATTTTTCCCGCCGCCGCAGCGCTGGCCTGGGCGGTCTTCGCCTATGTCTGCATCGACTTCGGCTTCTGGCGGAAGATGTTCGGCCTCGAGGACGCGACGGAGCGAATCTGGCGCGCCGGAGTCGAGGCGACGATCGGCGCGACGCTCATCATCTTCCTGTTCGCCTACCTCAATCTGCGCCGATGGCACGTGCGCTACACCCATTTCGCGCTGGCCTGGCTTGTGCTGATGGCGGCCGTGGTTGGGCTCTCGGTCTACAATCCGCCAGTCGCGGCGGGGGTGGCGCGGATCTCGATCGCCACTGTCGCTGGCGTCGGTTTCCTGCTCATCCTGAGCTTGGCAGCGCGCGGGTCCGACCGCGCCGTGATGCTGATCCCGACCTGGTATCTGCTCGCGGTCTGGGTGGTGGCGGCGGGCGCGGCGGCGCTTGGCTATCTGACCAATGACCTTGCGGCGCCGGGTCTGGTCGGCGGCCTTGTTCTGATCGTGATGCTGATCGGCTTCACGGTCATGCAGTTCGCCTTCTCGGGTTCGGGCGGCGCGATGGACAGCGGCCCCGACGCCGAGCGGCGATCGCTGGCGATGACCGGATCGGGCGAAGCGATCTTCGACTGGAACGTGCTGACCGACGAAGTGAACGGCAGTGAGGCGATCGAGAGCCAGCTGGGCTTGAAGCGCGGCGAGCTCGCGGGACCAGCGGCGGGCTGGCTCGACATGCTCCACCCTCTCGATCGCGACCGCTATACTTTGGCCCTCGACGGGCTCCTGCATCAGCGCTCCGGCCGGATCAATCACGATCTCAGATTGCGCGGATCAGACGGGCATTATTTCTGGTATGTGCTGAAAGCTCGGCCGGTGATCAGCGCCGACGGCGAGGTGGTGCGAGTCATTGGCTCGCTATCGGACGTGACCGAGCTCAAGTCCGCCGAGGAGCGCATGCTCCATGACGCGGTTCACGACAATCTGACCGGCCTTCCCAACCGCGAACTGTTCAACGATCGCCTCGGCGCGGCGATTTTATTGGCCCAAAGGCCCGGTGGGAATGCGCCGACCGTGATGGTGATCGACGTCGACGAATTCCGGTCGGTCAATGATTCCTACGGCTTGTCGATCGGCGACTCCGCCCTCCTGGCTGTCGCCCGGCGTTTGGCCCGGGATTTAAGACCCGGCGATACGCTGGCTCGCCTGGGCGGCGATATGTTCGGAGCCATCGTGTTTTCCGAGCCTGCCTCATTGGACGCCCCCGCCAGGATTGACGCCTTGCGCTCCACCCTTACCGCCCCGATCAGCTTTGGCGAGAACGAAATCACGCTCTCGGTTTCGATCGGTGCTGCGCATTACAATCCGAAGCTGCACGACAAAGGCGGCGATCTCCTCGCTGACGCTCAGCTCGCGCTCGCCAACGCCAAGAAAGCCGGCGGCGATCGGGTGGAGATTTTCGCGGTCCACATGCGCTCGCATCGCACCGATCGGCAGGCGCTGGAAAACGATGTGCGACGCGCCCTCGAGCGCGGCGAGATCTCCATTCTATTCCGCCCGATCGTACGCCTGGAGGATCGAACCGTCGCCGGGTTCCAATCGTTACTGCGCTGGCGTCATCCGAGACTCGGCGTCCTTGGCGAAGATGAATTCCTCTCCGCCGCAGAGGCGACGGGCGCCATCGTCGACATTGGCGCCTACGCCCTCGAGTCGACCGCGAGGGAGCTCGCGGCGTGGCAAAAGGCGCTTGAGGTCAACCCGCCGATTTTCGCGACAGTCGCGGCGTCGTCGCGCCAGATGCTGAGCCACGACTTGTTGCTCGACGTGCGCTCGGCGCTCGGCCGCCACTACGTCCAACGTGGCTCGCTCAGGCTCGCCGCGGCGGAGAGTCTGGTGATGGAAAACCCGGAATACGCGGCGGCTCTCCTGCAACGCGTGCGCGAGATTGGCGCGGCGCTGATGATCGACCGTTTCGGCGCCGGATACACATCGCTCGGCCACCTGCCGCAGTACCACTTCGACGCGATGCGAATCGATGCGTCGCTGGTCAGGCCCAATTCCGTCGGCGCGCGGTCGCCTATCCTGCGTTCGATCGTGGCCATGGCGCAGGAGATCGGGATGGACGTCATCTCCGAAGGCGCGGAAACGGAATCGGACGCGGTCGAACTCGCGCAGCTAGGCTGCCAATTCGCTCAAGGGGCGGCCTTCGGCCAACCGATGAACGCGGCTGCTGCGCGAAAATTGATGGGAGCAGGGGCCGCGTGATCGGGAAGGGGCGGCTGTAGCCGCGCTCGGTAGCCCGTCATCTGACGGGCGTTCTTCCGAACGCCCTTTGGAGCGCGGCGGCGCGGTCAGCGACCGCGCCTACAGGCCCCGATTCGACGGAAGTGTGATCTGCCTACCACGCCGCCTGCTTGAGATACCGCCGATAGCGGGCGAGCACCTGCGCGCGGTAGATCGGCCGCATCGCCTCGTGATGGAGGCGGTCGAGAAATCCCATCGACTTGCGCTGGACGGTGCTGCCCCCGGTCTCCCGGGATACGTCGCGGATTGGCGAGGGCGAGGCGACCAGCACGGGCTGGCCGGTCACCCAGGTCATCTGCATCAGCGTGTCGATAGGACGATCGAAAGGCGCCGTGCGCTCGAGCAGGCGTTTGGCCGCCGCGAGCGAGACGATCTGGGCGATGGCTCTCAAGGGGGGCGCGTCGGGGCGCAGGAGCGCGAAGCCGCCGCGGCTCGCGATCCGCGTCCCGTTTCGGATCGGCTGAGCCGGCAGCAGCACATAGTCCCAGGCCTGGCGTTCGAGGGTCACGAACTCGACCAGCGCCGCGAATGCGGCAGGGTCGATCTCGAGCGTCGTCCTCGAAGATGAAGGCGAAGTCGAGCGCGTCGTCGACGATCCGCCGCCAGGCCGCGCGGTGGCTGAGAAAGACGCCGACTTCGGTCCTCGTCAGCGGGAACGGATAGGTGGGACGGAAACGCCGACGCGCGTAAGCCTGATCGACCTCTTGCGGCGTGAGAGGCGCCCCGTCGACAGCCGGCAGGACCTCGCTCTCGATCGGCAGACTGGAGCTGAGCGACTGGACGGTGGCTTCGCGCGAACTCGCGCGCTCCAGATGGAGAATGAAGGCTTTGGGGCCGCTCAAGACTGGCTCACACTCCAAAGACCTGCGATAGTCTCGGCCTGAAAAGCGCGAGAGGGCCTTCATTACGCGCCGTTCCGCGCCAAGTCATCCCGCTTAGCCTTGGACAAGGGAGCGCCGCGCCCGATGAAGATTACCGTCGATGTCGACTGCACGCCTCTGGAGGCCCGCCAATTTATGGGTCTGCCAGATGTCGAACCGATGCAGAAGGCGGCCATGGCGGAGATCGAAAAGCGCATGATGGCCGAGCTCGAGCGCTTTTCTCCGGAAACTCTGTTCAAGGCCTGGCTGCCGATCGCCGGCATGAACGCCGACTGGCTTCAGGAGTTTTTCAAGCGCGCGTCCCCTAAGCCCTGACAGGCCGAGGCCGGCCAGCGCCAAAATCGTCAGTTTTTCGTAGTCCAGCGTTCGCGTTTTGCCCTTCCGTCCTCGCCAGGACGGCTCCTACATACCGTTCAAGCTGCGAAAACGCGGCAAAGGGATTTGTATGGGCTGGCTGGCGTCGCTTCGGGGCGCTGGTCGGCGCCGAAGGAGACGACAATGAACTTGGAGAAATATACCGAGCGGGCGCGCGGCTTCGTGCAGTCCGCGCAGTCGCTGGCGCTTCGTGAGGGGCATCAGCAGTTTACGCCTGAGCACGTGCTCAAGGTGCTTCTGGACGACGAGGAGGGCTTGGCCGCCGGGCTGATCGACCGGGCCGGCGGGAACTCTCGCCAGGCGCTGACCGAGGTCGAAGCCGCACTCGCCAAATTGCCCAAGGTCGAAGGGTCGGGAGCGGGGCAGCTCTACATGGCGCCGATGACGGCGCGCCTGTTCGACAATGCCGAGAAGATCGCCCAGAAGGCTGGCAACTCGTTCGTCACCGTCGAGCGCCTCCTGCTGGCGCTGGCGATGGAGAAGGGGAGCCAGGCCGCCAAGATTCTGGCGAACGCCGGCGTCTCGGCCCAGACCCTCAACGCGGCGATCAACGACATCCGCAAGGGCCGCACCGCCAACTCGGCAAGCGCCGAAAACCAATATGACGCGCTAAAGAAATACACCCGTGACCTGACGGACGCGGCGCGCAACGGCAAGCTCGACCCGGTCATTGGACGCGACGAGGAGATCCGCCGCACCGTCCAGGTGCTGTCGCGGCGCACCAAGAACAATCCAGTGCTGATCGGCGAGCCCGGCGTCGGCAAGACGGCGATCGTCGAGGGGCTTGCATTACGCATCGTCAATGGCGACGTGCCGGAATCGATCCGCGACAAGAAGCTGCTCGCGCTCGACATGGGCTCGCTCATCGCCGGCGCGAAATATCGCGGCGAGTTCGAGGAGCGCCTCAAGGGCGTGCTCGAACGAGGTCACCGCGGCCGCGGGCGGCATCATCCTGTTCATCGACGAGATGCACACGCTCGTCGGCGCCGGCAAGGCCGACGGCGCGATGGACGCTTCGAACCTTCTGAAGCCTGCGCTGGCGCGCGGCGAACTGCACTGCGTCGGCGCGACCACGCTCGATGAATATCGCAAGCACGTCGAGAAGGATGCGGCGCTGGCGAGGCGCTTCCAGCCGGTGTTCGTCGCGCAGCCCACGGTCGAGGACACGATCTCGATCCTGCGCGGCCTTAAGGATCGATACGAGGCCCATCACGGCGTGCGCATCACCGATCCGGCGATCATCGCCGCGGCGACGCTGTCCGATCGCTACATCGCCGACCGCTTCCTGCCGGACAAGGCGATCGACCTGATCGACGAAGCGGCGGCCCGCCAGCGGATGCAGGTCGATTCCAAGCCCGAGGAGCTGGACGAGTTCGACCGGCGCATCATGCAGCTCAAGATCGAGCAGGAGGCGCTGAAGAAGGAGACCGACACAGCGTCGAAGGATCGCCTCAAGAAGCTCGCCGGCGAGCTTGCGGACCTGCAGGAGAAGTCCGACGCGCTGACCGCCCGCTGGAGGGCCGAGAAGGACAAGCTCGGCCAGGCCGCCAAGCTCAAGGAAGAACTCGAGGCCGCGCGCAACGCGCTCGCCCAGGCGCAGCGCAAGGGCGACTACGCGGAAGCGGGACGCATAACCTATGGCACGATCCCCGAGCTCGAGAAGAAACTCGAGGACGCGGAGAGCCAGGACAACAGCGTGCTGGTTGACGAAGCGGTGACTGCGAGCCACGTCGCTCAGGTCGTGTCGCGCTGGACCGGCGTCCCGGTCGACAAGATGCTCGAAGGCGAGCGTGAGAAGCTCCTCAAGATGGAGGAGGAGATCGCGCGGCGCGTCGTTGGGCAGCGCGAGGCGGTGATCGCGGTCTCGACCGCGGTCCGGCGCGCCCGCGCCGGCCTCCAGGATCCGAACCGGCCGATCGGCTCGTTCATGTTCTTAGGGCCAACCGGCGTCGGCAAGACGGAGCTCACCAAGGCGCTCGCGTCCTTCCTGTTCGATGACGAAAGCGCGCTCGTGCGCATCGACATGTCCGAGTACATGGAGAAGCACTCGGTCGCCCGACTGATCGGCGCGCCTCCCGGCTATGTCGGCTACGAGGAAGGCGGAGCGTTGACGGAGGCCGTGCGGCGAAGGCCCTATCAGGTCGTGCTGTTCGACGAGATCGAGAAAGCGCACCCGGACGTGTTCAACGTCCTCTTGCAGGTGCTCGACGACGGGCGGCTCACCGACGGTCAGGGGCGCACGGTCGATTTCCGCAACGTGCTCATCATCATGACCTCCAACCTCGGCTCCGAATATCTCGTCAATCTTCGGGAAGGCGAAGACACGAAGACGGTCGAGAAGGAAGTGATGGGCGTCGTGCGCGGCCATTTCCGGCCCGAGTTCCTGAACCGCGTCGACGAGATCATCCTCTTCCATCGCCTGCGGCGCGAGGACATGAGCGAGATCGTCGACATCCAGCTCAAGCGCCTGAACCGGCTGCTCGAGGACCGCAAGATCGGGCTCAGCCTCGACGCCAAGGCGCGGCAATGGCTGGCCGACAAGGGGTACGATCCGACCTATGGCGCGCGTCCGTTGAAGCGCGTGATCCAGAAATGGGTGCAGGACCCGCTGGCGCAGATGCTGCTCGCTGGCGAACTGCCCGACGGCTCGACGATCAAGCTCGGCGCCGCGCAGGGGCGCCTCACGATCAACGGCAGGGAAATCGGCGATGAACGCGGTGAGACGCAACCAAAATCGCCGTCGGTCGTGCAGTTTCCGAAGGCCTGATCGATGAAGGTTCGGTACAGTGAGACGCTCCTGCGCCTTGCCAGGGGCGACAACCGGCGAGCGTTCGTGCGCTCCTGTTGTCGGAGCCTTCTTCGATGACCAACGCCGTTAGTCGGTTCGCCGGCGGGTCACCGGCTATGGTAGCCGTACGGCTGGTGGTCGTGTCCTTTGTGGTCGGGATTGTTCTTGAGACCTTCGGCTTCGATCCGACGACGTTGCTGACAGAGGTGGTGCGCGGCGTGAAAAGGATCGTCGAACTCGGATTCAGTGACATGCGCCAAGTCGGGCGCATTCTACTGACGGGCGCTATGGTCGTCATCCCGGTGTGGCTGGTTCTGCGGCTGGTCGACTCCAGCGGCAAGCGGTAAGAGAGCCCTCGACGCCCGTCAGACCGGTGCGACGCGCACCAAGCGACCAGGGCTTGACGTATTCGACCCGCACTGATCCCTTACGCTGCGCGAGAGATTTACACGGGGTAAATGTTAATGACATTCTCTCATCCCCTCGCCAGAGCCGCGAAGGTTTGGACCGCGAAAGCCCATGACGGCGCCGAGCAGAGGATCCTTGTGATCGTCACCACGATCCCGCTTGAGCCTGAGCACAAGGGCTACAAGAAATCGTTGGTCGAGCGCCTTTCCCACGCCGCCCAGGAGTATCTGGCCGAATCGAACGAAGCCGCCTTGTTCCTGCTGGTCAGCCGGGCGAGGGACTGGAGCGCCAAGGCTTGAGGGCGCGCTCTCCCTCTCTCCTCACCACTGTGGCGTGAGCTTGCGATCCCCCGGCGCCCAAACGGGCGCTTTTCAACACGTTTGACTGTGATAGATTGCTTAAAGATTCGCGCGTCATAAGGGCGATGAAGCTCGCGCGGCTGCTCGCGCCATGAATTAGGGACGGACGCCATGACCAACACATCCTCGGCCTTGGGGCTTGGACCTCCGGCAGGCCTCGCGCCGCTCAAGACCAAATGGGGCTGGATCGTCGCGCTTGGGCGTGGTCTACGTCATCGCCGGAATGATCGCGCTTGGCAGCGTCGTCATGGCGACGGTGGCGACGGTCTACGTCGTCGGAATCATGATGATTGTCGCCGGCGTTTTCGAGGTCATCCACTCGTTCCAGATCAAGACCTGGGGCCGGTTCATCTTCTGGCTTCTGCTCGGCGTCCTCTACATCATCGCCGGGTTCACCGCGTTCGACAATCCGCTGCTGACCGCCGTCTGGCTGACGCTCATTCTTGGCGCGGCGCTGGTCGCCTCGGGCATCATGCGGGTCTTCCTCGGCTTCAACATGAAGGGCGGGACGCCGTGGGGGTGGATCGTCGCTTCAGGCCTGATCACGCTGCTGCTCGGCATCATCATCCTGATCCATTGGCCGACCTCATCGCTCTACGTGCTCGGAATTTTTCTCGGCATTGATCTCGTGTTCGCGGGCGCGACCTGGATCGGGCTTGGCCTGGGTTTGCGGCAAGCGGCGTGACGGATGATATCGCGGGCGCAACTTTGATCGCGCGCCCGATTTAAGGCGAAGCGGCGACGCGCGGCCGGCGCTTCGTGGGCCAAGGAGAGTTTTTCGTGCGCTGGCTCTATCTGGCGATCGTTGTGCTATTCGTCGCGGCGCTGGTCATCTTCGTGTTCCAGAACACCCAGAGCGTCGACGTCTCCTTTCTCGCCCTAGGCGTCACCCTGCCGCTCGCCCTGCTCGTCTTCATCGTCTACGTGCTGGGAGCGCTGACCGGGGGAAGCTTCTATGCGCTCCTGCGGCGTTCCGTCGCGGGGTCGCGGCGCGCCTGAAGAGGCGTTCGCGCGATCGGCGCCGCAGTCCCCTTGGGCGGCGTAACGCCGACGGGCCGCGTTGGGCGAACCCGTCGCTGGCCTCACGAGAGCACGAAAGCTCAAGTAAGCGTGATTTAGAACGTTTCTAAACTTACTTAGCCATGCAGTCTTTAGAACGATTCTAAAGTCGATCCGACCGAGCCGTGTTTCGTTGACTTCACTAAACGCGCGGCGCTACGCGATAGGCCTTGAAGCACCACGCCTGTGGCGGACGAGCCTTGAACCCGTCTTCCCGACGATAAGCGTTCCCAATGTTCGCCGCCTATTTGATCATGTTGCGCGAAGGAATCGAAGCCGCGCTGATCGTCGGCATCGTGGCGAGCTACCTTAAGCAATCCGGGCGCGCGCATTGGCTGCCCATGGTGTGGGTCGGTGTCGGCGCGGCCGTCGCTGTCTGTCTCGCCGTTGGTCTGGTGCTCGTCAGCGCCAACCGGGAATTCCCGCAGCGCGAGCAGGAGCTGTTCGAGGGCGTGGTCGCGCTTCTGGCGACCGCGATCCTGACCTCGATGGTCTTCTGGATGAAGAAAGCAGCCCGGTCGATCAAGGCGCAACTGCACGACTCGATCGACAATGCCCTGCGGCCAGGCGACCGACAGGGCCTTGCGCTGATCGGGATGGTCTTCTTCGCCGTCGGCCGCGAAGGGCTCGAATCTCTGTTTTTTCTGCTTGCGATCATCCAGCAGAGCCAGGGCTGGGCCGTGCCGATCGGAGCGGCGCTTGGGCTTGCGTCTGCTGTCGGCGTGGGCTTCGCGATCTACTATTTCGGGGTGAAGCTCAACCTGCGGCATTTTTTCCGCTGGACCGGCGTCTTCATCATTTTCGTCGCCGCCGGTCTGCTGGCTGGGGCGCTGCGCGGGTTTCATGAGGCCGGGCTCTGGAACGGCTTGCAGAATACGGCCTTCGACCTCAGTTCGTTCATCTCCCAGGACAGTCTGATCGGCACGCTGCTCGCGAGCGTCTTTGGCTATCAGGACGCGCCGACCGTCGGCGAAGTGATCGTCTATTTCGCCTACCTCATTCCCGCTTTGATCCTCTTTTTCGCGCCGCCTCGCGCCGCGCCCGTGACGCGCGCCGTTGAACAACTCTCCAAAATCTGACCCGCTCGAAAACCTGCCAGACGCATAAGGAAGAATGACATGCTGGACTCTCGCACAACCCGGTTGAGGCTCGCCCTTTTCGGGGGAGCGACTTTGCTTTCGTTGCCTGCGACCATCGGCGGTCAGGCGTTCGGGCAAGCGGACGCCGCCCCCATCGCGCCGGGCCCGATCCTGATCACTCTGACCAACGCGGGATGCGACCCCGCGAAGATCGATGTCACCGCCGGCAAGAACACTTTCAACATCAAGAATGAAAGCACGCGCGCCGTCGAGTGGGAGATCCTCAAGGACGTCATGGTCGTCGAGGAGCGTGAGAACATCCTGCCGGGTTTCGCGCAGACCCTGACCGCGACCCTCGACGCTGGCGACTATGCGATGACTTGCGGGCTCAGGAGCAACCCCAAGGGCATTCTGACGGTCGCGGCCACCACCGCCGCGGCGGCCAAACCGTCGCCGATGGACCTCGTCGGCCCGATCGCCGAGTACAAAGTCTACGTGAAGAAGGAAGTCGACGTTCTGGTCGCCGAGACGAAGAAGTTCACTGACGCGGTCAAGGCCGGCAAGCTGGCGGACGCTCAGCGGCTCTACGCGCCGGCTCATCAGCACTACGAGCGGATCGAGCCGATCGCCGAATTGTTCAACGATCTCGACGGCACGATGGATTCGCGCGAAGACGATTTCGAGAAGAAGGCGGAAGATCCCAAATTCACGGGCTTCCATCGGCTTGAGAAAGGCCTGTTCACCGACAAATCGACCGCCGGCCTGGCGCCCTTCGCGGACCAGCTGACGGCGGACACGCTCGACCTGCAGAAGCGCATTGACGGGCTCACAATCGCTCCGAAGAATCTCGTCGGCGGATCAGCCGAGTTGATCGAGGAAGTCGCCTCCAAGAAGATCGCCGGCGAAGAGGACCGTTACAGCCGCACCGACCTCTGGGACTTCCAGGCGAATGTGGACGGCGCGCAGAAGATCGTCGCGCTCCTCAATCCGCTGATCGTGAAGCAGGATCCCAAGCTCAGCGCGCGGCTGCGGGAGAATTTCGCCAAGGTCGATGGGCTTCTCGCCAAATACAGGACGAAGGACGGAGGCTTCCAGAGCTATGAGAAGCTGTCGGACCCGGACCGCAATGCGCTTAAAGGTCCTGTGACGGCGCTTGCCGAGGATCTTTCTGCGCTCAAGGGCACGCTCGGCGTCGAGTGATCGGAGGCGAACGAGCCGCATGAGGTCGCCTCAGGATCAGGGGCCTCGCACGCTTTCGTCGGCTTCATCCGAAGCTGACGAGCGGCGCGGCGGGCTGCAGCCGGCCAGGCGCGATCTTCTGCGGGGTTTGGCGGGCGGCGCCATTGGCCTGGGGCTCGGCTCTCAGGCCCAGGCGACGCCGGCCGAAACACTGCCGCCCGGCGACGACGGCACCCAGGATCATCAGCCTTTCTACGGCCTGCATCAGTCGGGTGTGATCACCCCGCAGCCAGCCGCCGCGCTGATCGTGAGCTTTGATAGTCTCGCGGAGGATCGGGCGGGGCTCGAGCGGCTGTTTCGGACCCTGACCGAGCGCATCGCTTTTCTGATGAAGGGCGGAGCGGCGCCGACCCTGGACCCAAGATATCCGCCGCCAGACTTCGGCGCTTCTCGGGCCGAACGTGTTCCCCGACAATTTGACCGTGACCGTCGCGCTCGGCGCATCGCTGTTCGACGACCGCTACGGGTTGCAGAAAGTCCGGCCGACGCGGCTCATCGCGATGGAGCAGTTCCCCAACGATTCGCTGGACGCCCATCTCTGCCACGGCGACGTCGCGCTGCAATTCTGTTCGAACACCGCCGAAACAAACATCCACGCGCTTCGCGACATCCTCAAGCACACACCCGATCTTCTCGCCCTGCGCTGGAAGATCGACGGCTTCCTGCCTCCGCATACGATCAGGAAGCTCGGCAAGGAGACGGTCCGCAATCTGCTCGGGTTCAAGGACGGCACCGCCAATCTCGACGGCGGCGACGAGAAGCTGATGAACGAGATCGTCTGGGTCGAGCCGAACGCCGGCGAACCCGCCTGGACGTCAGGGGGAACCTATCAGGTCATCCGCATCATTCGGATGTTCGTCGAGCGGTGGGATCGCACGGCCCTGGTCGAGCAGCAGCAGATCATGGGCCGGGAAAAGGCGGGCGGCGCGCCGCTCACTTATGCGAATGAGCACGATGCGCCGGATTATGCGGCCGATCCCGAGGGTCATCGCATCCCGCTCACCGCCCACATTCGCCTCGCCAATCCGCGCACGCCTCAGACGGAGGCCAGCCGGATCCTGCGTCGCGGCTACAATTATTCGCGTGGACTGACGACCGCCGGCCAACTCGACATGGGACTGCTGTTCGTCTGCT
The DNA here is from genome assembly GCA_963762335.1 of uncultured Alphaproteobacteria bacterium. Taxonomy (GTDB): domain Bacteria; phylum Pseudomonadota; class Alphaproteobacteria; order Rhizobiales; family Beijerinckiaceae; genus Roseiarcus. The sequence goes on from CAVXKU010000007.1 coordinate 87,000, forward strand.
TCCAGGCCGATCTCGCCGCCGGCTTTCTCGCGGTGCAATCGCGTCTCAACGGCGAGCAGCTGGAGGAGTATATCAAGCCCGTTGGCGGGGGATATTTCTTCGTCCTGCCGGGCGTCCAGTCGAAAGACGATTTCTTCGCCGAAGGTCTTTTGCGCGCCGCGGCGTGATGCGCGCGGCGTCGCCCCCATCACCATCCTACGGACGGTCCCCCTCCCCCATCGCTTCACGACAGGGGAGGACAGCGGCGCCGCTCTTGTCCTCCCCTGCGAAGCGGGGAGGGGGACCACCCGCAGGGTGGTGAAGGGGGCAGGCCGCACGGGCTGTCGAGATTAGCGAATGCGCCGCTGCACGCGTGTCGCGCCGAAAGACGCTTGACGTCAGCGCGCCACAGCCACTGCCTCCGCCGTCTCGACCTGCGGAAAGTCGGTGCCGCGCGTCACCGCTTCCCAGCGATCCATCTCCTCGATGACCGCGTCGACCTTCTCGCGCGCCCGACGCAAGGCGTCCGTTCCCAACAAGAGATGGATCGGCGGCTGTTCCGTCCGAACCAGATCGAGGATCGCTTGCGCGGCTCGCTCGGGATCGCCGATCTGCTTGCCGGCCATCGCGCCAAATCCGGACATCATGCGACCGACGCTTTGAGCATAGGCGGCGTCCTCAGCATCGCTTTTGCGGATCGAATGGCTGGAGAGGAAATCCGTCCGGAACGCGCCCGGCGCAACCGCGGTCACCTTGACGCCGAACGGGCGAACCTCCTGCGCGAGACTGGCGGACATGCCCTCGAGCGCATATTTCGCGGCCGAATACAGGGCCGATCCGGGGCCAGGCGCGCGTCCGGCGATCGAGGTGATGTTGATGATATGGCCCGAACGCTGTTCGCGCAGGTGCGGGAGAGCCGCGCGAATGATCCGAAACGGCGCGAACACGTCGACTTCGAACAGCCGTCGGGCTTCGGAATCCGTGGCTTTCTCGAGCGCCCCGAGAAGGCCGTAGCCCGCGTTGTTGACGATCACGTCGATTGCGCCCGCGCGTGGCGAAGGCCTGGCTCACCGCCATGTCCACCGCCTCGCCGTCGGTCACGTCAAGCGTCACGACGTGCAGCTTGCCGGGCCCTGACGCGAGATCAGGCGTGGCCTCGCGAACCGTTCCGATGACCGTGTCGCCTTCGTTCAGTGCCGCCTGGGCGATGGCTAAGGCCGAGCCCGCGCGAAACGCCGGTTATGAACCATGTTCTCATGAGCAGATCTCCTTTGCGGCTTGAGAGATGCCCCTCGCGACGGCGTTTCAGAATAGCCTCATTTCTTACAGGACTTGTAAGTCAGGCTTAAATATCGTTGGATGAGGGCATGGAGTCCCTGCTGTCCGGCGCCGATTACAATCAGTTGCGGGCGTTCGTCGCCGTCGGCGAATGCTTGAGCTTCAGCCGCGCCGCGGAATAGCTTGGCGTTTCGCCGTCCGCCTTGAGCCAGATGCTGCGCGGCTTCGAAGAGCGGATCGGGGTCAGGCTGCTCAACCGGACGACCCGCAGCGTGGCCTTGACCGACGCCGGCGAGAACCTCCTCGCGCGCGTGCGGCCGGCGGTGTCCGAGCTCGGCGACGCCGTCGGGCAGGTGCGCCGCTATCGCGAGCGGCCGGCAGGCGTCGTGCGCATCCACGCCTTTCGTTCGGCCGCCCGGACCTATGTCGAGCCGATCTTGGCCGCCTTCGCTGAAGCCTATCCCGATGTCGTGCTCAATCTCACCTTGGACGACGAGGTGGTCGACGTCGTCGCCGGCGGTTTCGACGTCGCCATCCGGATCGGCGAGGTCATCGAGAAGGATATGGTCGTGGCGCCGCTGGGCAAGGAGCTGCGTCAGGTCGCGGTCGCCTCGCCGGACTATCTCGCTTTGCATGGGCGTCCCGAGCACCCGCGCGATCTCGTCCGGCATCGCTGCATTCAATGGCGCTGGCCCGGCCGCGTGACGCCCTACGCCTGGGAGTTTTTCGAGAACGGATCCTGGTTCGAGGTCGTCGTCGCCGGCCCCGTGATCGTCAACGACAAGGAGATGGCCAATCGCCTGGCGCTCGAAGGCGTTGGGATCGCCATCGCGGTTGAGGAGACCGTGGCGGAGCCGATCGCCGCGGGGCGGCTGATCCCTCTGCTCGAGCGCTGGTCGGCGCCGTTTCCCGGCTATTTCCTTTGCTATCCGCAGCAGCGCCAGATGGCGCCGGCGCTTCGCGCGTTCATCGACGCCGTTCGCGGAGGGGCGATCGCACCCGCATCCCACGACGCTCGCTCGGGCGTTAGAGAGCCCCTGCCGTCGCTCGTTCTTGAGCCTCAGCGCTTGGCGCGCGGCTTGCGGTTCGGCCATTTGACGATCCGGTCCGGCCAGAGCTCGGGCGCAATGTCGCTCTCGCTCGCCCACACCCGGCCGCGCACCGAGACGCCCGCCTCGTGCACGCTGTCGGGCGAACCCGACACCAGCGGATGCCAATCGGGCAAGTCCTCGTCCCTTGGCCACCAATCGATAGGCGCAGGTGACCGGAAGCCAGCTCAATTGACGCACCACGTCCGCCGTCAGCCGCACGCAATCGGGAACACGCTTGTGACGGCGCGGATAGTCGATGCATCGGCACGTCTTGCCGTCGAGCAGCTTGCAGCCGATATCGGTGAAATGAATTTCGCCCGTGTCCTCGTCCTCGAGCTTGACGAGGCAGCAGCGACCGCAGCCGTCGCATAGGCTTTCCCATTCGGCGACACTCATCTCATCGAGCGTCTTCGTGCGCCAGAATGGTTGTGCTTGCTCGTCTTTCGCCGTCAAACCCTTCGTCCGGTTAGAGCGCGTGAAGCGCCGGCTCGCGACGAGCGAGCTCTCGCTCAACACTAAGTTAGGTTCAGAACCATACGCCACTCTCGGACGTTATGGCGAATGGACTTTCGGCGACGGGAGCGCGAGACATGCGGCTCAATCTCGGGAGAACGGAAATCGTACGCCGAGACGTGAAAAGCGGAACGACGCTCGTCGTCTCTCATCCAGCCTGCCTCGACGCACAACATGGGCGAGGGCCATCCCGAGCGGCCCGACCGTTTGCGCGCGATCGAACGCGCGCTCGAGAGCGAGGCGTTTCAGACGCTGGCGCGCGACGTCGCGCCGCTCGCCGACGATTCCGCGATCGCCCGCGTCCATCCGCAGGCCTACATCGAGGCGATCCGGGCGGCCGCGCCAAAGCACGGCCGGGTCGCGCTCGATGCGGACACGTCCATGTCGCCGGGCACCTTCGAGGCCGCGCTTGCGCGCCGCTGGCGGCGCCGTCTTCGCGGTCGACGAGGTGATGAGCGGCAAGGTCCGCAACGCCTTCGTCTCGACCCGCCCGCCCGGTCATCACGCCGAGGTCGCGACCCCGATGGGCTTCTGCTTCTTCAACAACGCCGCCATCGCCGCCCGGCACGCGCAGAAAGCGCACGGCGCCGAGCGGGTCGCGATCATGGATTTCGACGTCCATCACGGCAACGGCACCCAGCACATCTTCTGGGACGATCCGACCGTCATGTACGCCTCGACCCATCAGATGCCGCATTATCCCGGCACCGGCGCGGTTCGAGAGCGCGGCGAGCACGACCAGATCGTCAACGCGCCGTTGCGGGCCGGCGACGGCGGCGACGCCTTTCGCGAGGCCATGGAGACCGCGATCCTGCCGCGCCTCGAGGCGTTCGCGCCCGATCTCGTGATCATCTCGGCCGGCTTCGACGCGCACCGGCGCGATCCGCTCGGCAATCTCAATCTCGTCGAGGCCGACTTCGCCTGGGCGACGCCGAAGCTCATGGGAGTCGCGCGCAAGCACGCCCACGAGCGCGTCGTGTCGGTGCTGGAAGGCGGCTACGATCTCGAGGGGCTCTCGCGCTCGGTCGCCGCGCATGTGACGGCGCTGATGGAGGGGTGATCGACGTGTCATCCCTGCGCAGGCGGGGATCCAGACAAGCCCTTCCGGCATTGCGCTGTCCTGCGGTTAGGGTCAGTATGCCTGTCCTAATCCAGCGCTCACAAGGGGGAAGCCATGAGCCGTCTACACCAGGCGATCGAACGAGACGTGGAGCGCAAGCTCTATGACGGCGCTGTCACGATCGTCAGCGTTGGCGGCAAGGTCGTCTTCGAGGAGGCGACCGGCTTCGCCGACCGCGGCGCGGCCAAGCCAATGCGGCTGGACAGTGTGTTCCCGGTCTTCTCCATCTCGAAGGCGTTCAACGCGGTGCTGGTCTTGCAGCGAATCGAGCGCGGCGAGGCGCGCCTGAACACGCCGGTATCCGAGATCATTCCGGAGTTCGGAGCGAGAGGCAAACAGCGGGTCACGATCGGCCAGTTGCTCTCCCATAGCGGCGGCCTGCCCGCGAGTTTTCCAGCCGTCACGGCTGACAAGATCGGCGACCTCGACGCCGTCGTGACAGCAGTGTGTGATGTCACGTTGGAAGCGGTTCCGGGCGAGGAAGTGAGCTATTCGCCTATCATGGCGCATGCCGTGTTGGGACAAGTCGTGCGTCGGCTTGACGGCGGCAAACGGCGGCTGCGCGATATCGCGCGCGAGGAACTGCTCGCGCCCTTGGGCATGGCGGATACGGCGCTGGGCGCAACGGCAGCGCTCGCCGCTCGTGCGGTCATGCCGCGCGTGTCGGACGAGAGCCCCGGCATGTTCGACGCGTCGGCTTTGGTCGGCCTCGGGCAGATGATCCTGAACCCGGCATTGAACACCGAAATCCCAGCCGGCGGTTTCGTCTCGACCGGCGCAGACGTGCTCCGCTTCGCCGAAGCGATGCGGCAGGGCGGCGCCTTGAATGGCAAGCGGGTGTTGTCCAAGCCAATGCTGGAACTCGCGACCAGCAACCACACCGGCGCGCGTCCGAATGACCTGTGGACCTACGCGCGCGAGCTGAAAGGCTGGCCGCTGTTCCCGGCCAATCTGGGGCTGGGCTTCTTCCTCCGCGGCGAGGGCTTGCAGCCGACCTATTTCGGCCACCTGTCCACCCCCGGCACGTATGGCGCGATGGGCGCAGGCACAACGAATTTTTGGGTCGATCCCGTGCGCGACATGACGATGGTCTGCCTGACCACCGGCTTCCTCGAGGAAGCCAACAGCGCCCTTCGCTTCCAACGCCTGTCGGACGTGGCGATCGCCGAATTCGCGTAAGGACAGCGCTGCCTTGTCATCCCCGCGGACGCGAGGTTCGCCTCACAGGCGCTTCACGTCGCTTGACCAAGCTATTTATCGTAGATACAATAATTCGTGAGGATCGAATTCGACGCGGCGAAGCGTGACAAGACGCTCGAGGAGCGCGGGCTCGATTTCGCCGACGCGCGAAAGGTGTTTCGCGGCCGGCACAAGATCGTCCCGGATGATCGGAAAGACTATGGGAGCCGCGCTTCATCACCATCGGATGGCTCGACGGGCGCATGGTCGTCCTGGTGTGGACGCCAACGGCGCCGGACGTCGCGTCATCAGCATGAGGAAAGCTAACGCCCGTGAGCAAAAAGCCTATGCCGACGAGCTCGAATGACCCCGACGACGCGCCCGACCTTTCGACGCCGGAATGGCGCGTCAAGCTCGCGCGCCACTCCGCTGCGCGAGGGCGCCAAGATTGTCCGCCGCGGCCGGCCGGTTCTCGCAAAGCCGAAGCACGCCGTCAGTCTGCGGCTGGACTCCGATGTGATCGCCTACTTCAAGGCCGGCGGTCACGGTTGGCAAACTCGCATCAACGAGCGCTTGTGGCTGGTGGCGATTCGTGCGGCGAAGCGGCGAAAGGCCGTTGCTGTCACGCCAGACTGCGAGTGAATGCGGCTCGACGCTTGCCCGGTTCGACGCTGACGTTCCCGGCTCGCGATGCAGCTGAGAGATCATTCGGGACGGCCAACGTACGGTGTTGCGTAGGGCGGGACGCCAGACATGACGGATGCCGCCTGACGACGGCTTACGCTCATGCGAGTCCGTAAGCGGGATTTCGGCAAAGCGCGGCGGCTCGCATCATCGGTGCATCGGCAGTACGGCTGGATTCCCGCTGACGCGGGAATGCCACATAGGACGGGCCGCGACTGTCATCGGTCGATCGTCGCTCGCGCGTACATCACCGCCGTCGCGCATTCCCGCACGCGGGAATGACGGGGAGTCCACGGGCTCGCCTACTCCAGCCTGTCCGCCTTCCTCAGCGCCGGGAAAATCCCCGCCCACAGCAGCGTCACGACAATCGCGCCGCAGCCGCCGAAAATCGCCGAGCCGACGGGTCCCAGCAGCCGCGCCATGCCGCCGGATTCGAATTCGCCCAGTTCGTTGGACGCGCCGATGAACAGGCTCGACACGGCCGAGACGCGGCCGCGCATGGCGTCGGGGGTCACGATCTGCACCAGGCTCTGGCGCACGAAGACCGAGACCATGTCGGCCGCGCCCAGCGTCGCAAGCGCCGCGACGCTCAGAGACCATCGAGCGCGACACGGCGAACACCAGGGTCGAGAGACCGTAGATCGCGACCGCCGCGAACATTTTTAGGCCCACATGCGACTTCGGCGGCCGCGCGGCCAGGACGCAAGCCGAAGGCGATCGCGCCGGCCGACGGGGCGGCGCGCAGGATGCCAAAACCTTCCGGCCCGACATGCAGGATGTCGCGCGCATAGACCGGCAACAGCGCCGTGACGCCGCCGAGCAGAACCGCGAACAGGTCGAGGCTGATCGCGCCGAGCACGACCTTGGTGGTCCACACGTAGTTCAGGCCCTCGGCGATCAGCGCCCAGCGCGAGGCGGTCGGACGCGGCTGGCGCGGCGGCGAGGCGACCATCAGCAAGGAGACGAGCGAGGCGAGGCAAAGCGCGCCCGACACGACGAAAGCCGCGACGGGCGACGCCGCCACCAGAAGCCCGCCGATCGCCGGGCCGACGATGGTCGCCATCTGATTGCCCGCCGAATTCAGCACGATCGCGCGCGGGATGAGCCGCCGCTCGACCAGGGTCGGCGCGAGCGCGGCGCTCGAAGGCGTATAGAAGGCGCGCGCGCAACCGAACAAAGCCGCGACCGCGTAGATCGGCCAGAGACGGTTGAGCCCGCCATAGGCCATCGCGGCGAACAGGGCCGAGGTGCAAAGCTGCACGCCAAGGCCGGCCATCATGATCTTGCGCCGATCGTAAATGTCGGCGGCATGGCCAGCGAAGAGGGTCAAGGCGAACATCGGCAGGAACTGGGCGAGGCCCAGCATGCCGACCGCGAGCGACGCCTGGGCGACCGACGAAGTCTGGCGCGCGACCGCATAGACCTGCCAGGCGAGCGCGATCGCCTGAACCTGCACGGCGAGCGTGGCGCCGAGCCGGCCGACCCAGAACCAGACATAGGATTTGACGCGCAGAAGGTCGCGCAGCGTCGCCGGGTTTTGCAGGACAGCTTCGGCGGCGACGACGCCGCCGGGGCTCGTATCGGGAGGGGAGCTGGACATGAAGGGGTTCTTCTTGGCCGTCGCAGCCGCCTGAGGCAAGGCCTATGTGATCCAGATGAGCAGAAATAATGAGAAATGCTTGGTAAAAATGGAAATCCGTGTTATACGATTGACGCGGGCGGATCGAGCCTGAGCCAGGACGATCGAACGAGGAGAGGGCGCGAGGCATGCGCTCGAGACGGTTTCGAACACAACCTCAGGCGCGAGTGAGAAGCGGGGACCCAATTTTTTTATTTGAATCGGTCGTAACCCATTGAAAAGTCCGGATTCGAAAAAATAAACGCTAGTAAACGCTAGCACTTTTACTAGCGTTTATGCTCGTTTACTGGCGTTTATTGGCGTTTATCTCGGACCGAGGTTGCGCGCACGGGTTGCATCAACGGACGACGCGGACCCCGCTGGCTCAGCCGTCGAGCGGCTCGATCGCTGCGATCTCGATGCCAAAGCCGGAAAGACCAACATAGGTGCGTTGATTATCAGTCCGGAGTCGGATCGAGTTGACCCCGAGGTCGCGCAGGATTTGCGCGCCGAGGCCGATCTCGCGCCATTGCGTTTCGCGCGCGTCGTCGGAGCCGGTCGCATGCGCGCCGCTCAGGTTCGCCGGGACGCCCGCCGCCCCGTCGCGAAGGTAGACCAGCGCGCCGCGCCCCTCCGCCTTGAAGCGGTTCAGAACCTTGGGGATGGGACCCGAGCCGAAAATGTCGCTCAGGATGTCGGCGCGGTGCAGACGCGCCGGCACCTCGCGCCCGTCGCCGATGCTCCCGTGAACAAAGGCGAAGTGCAGGACCGGATCGAACGGGGTGCGATAGGCGTAGCCCTGCAGCTCGCCGATCGGCGTCTGAACGGGAAAGCAGGCGACCCGCTCGACCAGTTTCTCGCGCGCCTGCCGATAGGCGATCAGGTCGGCGACCGAAATGCGCTTGATCTTGTGCTTGTCGGCGAAGGCCTCAACCTGGGGACCGACCATCACGGTGCCATCGTCGTTGGCGAGTTCACAGATGACGGCGACCGGCGGCAGGCCGGCAAGCTTGCAAAGATCGACCGCCGCCTCGGTATGGCCGGAGCGCATGAGCACGCCCCCGTCCTTGGCGATGAGGGGAAAGATATGGCCGGGGCGGACGAAGTCGCTCGCGCCCATGTTGCGATTGGCGAGCGCACGCACGGTGTTCGTGCGTTGCTCAGCGGAAATGCCGGTCGTCAGTCCGTGGCGCACGTCGACCGACACAGTGAAGGCGGTGCCGAGCGGAGCGTCGTTCGTCGCCACCATAGGAGAGAGATGCAATCGCCGCGCGTCGTCGCTGGTCAGTGGAACGCAGACAATGCCGCAGCAATTGCGGATGATGAAAGCCATCTTCTCGGTGGTGCAAAGCGAAGCGGCGACGATCAAGTCGCCCTCGTTCTCACGATCGTCGTCGTCCGTGACGGCGACGATCTCGCCACGCGCGAAGGCTTCGATGGCGTCTGCGACTGGATTGAGCATGTCGAGTCCAATGGGCGCAGGGGGCATGACGGCGAGGAAGTCGTTCGGCGTGACGGCGCCCTGCGTCTCAGCCACGATCCGCTCGGCGGTCTCTCGCGAGAGCCACGACCCGTGTTCGCGGCAGATCAGCGTCACCGCGCCGGGCGAAACACCGATCCGGCGGGCGAAATCCGCGCGCGTCACCTGATTGCGCTTAAGCCAGTCGCCGAGCTTCATGCGGCTTAGATAGCCGTGCTCGGAGTTTTGTTCAACTCAATATCTGGGAACTATTGAGCTATAAAAGCCCAAAAAATCCATCCCATCCAAGTTATTTAACTAAACTCAATCGACCCGCACGAGCATTTTGCCAAAATTATCACCACGAAGCAGATCGACCAGCGCCTGCGGCGTGTTTTCGATGCCGTCTCGGATCGTCTCCCGCCACGTGAGCTTCTTGGCCGCGGCAAGGCTGACCAGTTCGCCGATCGCTTTCGGCCACAGGTCCATGTGGTCGGAGACGATGAAGCCTTCCATCCTGAAGCGCTTGATGAGGAAAATGCGCATGTCGGGCAGCACGGTCGGCGCTCCCTCGTAGGACGCGATCAACCCACAGATCGCGACGCGCGAGAAATCGTTGAGCCGGCGCAAAGCCTGCTGGAACGGTTCGCCGCCGACATTCTCGAACAGCCCGTCCACCCCGTCCGGGAGAGCCGCCTTCAGCTCCGCTGCGAAGTTTGGCGACTTATGGTCGACGCAGGCGGCATAGCCGAGTTCCTTGATCGCATAGGCGCATTTCTCCGGCCCTCCAGCGATCCCGACCGCCCGCGTCCCGGCGATTTTCGCGAGCTGACCGACAACCGAACCGACCGCGCCGGTCGCCGCAGACACCAGCACCGTTTCACCCGCTTTTGGCGCGATGATCCTGTTCAGGCCGTACCAAGCGGTGACGCCCGGCATGCCGAGCGGGCCGAGATAGGCCTGAATCGGGACCGCCTTAGCATCGACCACCCTCAGCATCGCGCCATCGCTGAGCGAATAAAGCTGCCAGCCACCCATGCCCACGACCGCGTCGCCGTGCTTGAAGCCTGGGTTATTCGAGGCTTCGACGACACCGACAGTGCCGCCGCCCATCACGGCGCCAACCTCTTGCGGCTTGGCGTAGGATTTCGCGTCGCTAAGTCGACCGCGCATGTAAGGGTCTAGCGAAAGGTAGGAATGACGCACCAGCACTTGCCCAGGACCCGCACTCGGGACCGGCGTCTCGACAATGCGAAAATTGGCGGGCGAGGCCTTGTCCGTTGGCCGGTGGTCGAGCAGGATCTGGGTATTGGCGGGCATGGGCGGGCTCCGGTCTGAAGCGCAAATAGATCCAAGCAAATGCAAATAAATGCCAGCAAAAACGCTTGCATTTGCTATCGGCTATTTTTCGGAATCGGGACTTTTCAATGGGTTACGGCTGATTCAAATAAGAAAATCTTTCCCATGTCACACTGGTCTCAGAATCGCGAACGTGACCTCGCGACCCGTCTTGGCCGTCATCGCCGCGAAGACGCGAGGCTCAATCCAGGTTGAGCACATTTTGTAGCACGAGGTTCTATTTTCACGCAATAAATTTTGAGCTCTTATAGCGTTATCTGTTGATATGGGCTATTTCCGATGGCTCCGCTGATCCAGGTGTGGCGGGTCGAGTTATTCGCCCCAGGCTTCGAGGGCGCTGCGCCATCCGAGATAGCTGGGCAGGTTCTTGGTGGCGACGCCGTTGAAGCGGTTGAGCCATTGCTTGAGGCGGCTGTGGTAGGCGTTGACGTTGTTGATGTGCAGGTGAGGCGCCTCGGGGGTTGGCTTTCCCGGGGACGGTACGGCATGGAACGGAATCCCGGCTCTGCGGGCGAAGGCGGCGATCGGGCGGCCGCCGTCGCCGATCAGATGGTTGCCCGGCGTGACGATTCCGGCCAGCGCGGCGCCTATGGAAGCCCCGTCGATCTGAGGCAGAACCGGGTCGAAGGTCGCGCCCTTCCGGTCGCGGGCGACGAGGGGGAATGCTGTCCTGATAAGGGCCGGGACGCCGGGCCGTTGCCGCCCCGCTTGCTAAGCCTTGCGCGGCAGGTCGGACCAACGGCCCTTGAAGGATTCGAGAATGAAGGTCTCATCCGCCTCGACAATTCCACTCAACGTTCGAGGCTTGTCGTCGGCGGCGTCCTCCCGACGCCCCCGGTTGCCCGGCCCCTGCCCGGAAGACTCCGCCGCCGCGTCGGCGCCGCCCGCGCTCGCTTTCTCAAGCGTCGCAAAGGCTTCAGCGCGTTGCGCCGAACTCATTCCCGCAATCGCCGAAAGCCAAGCCGCAAAATCCCCAGACTTCATCGATCGCTCCCTCGATCCAACCCGTCTGAACTCATCCAACACCTAACGCTATAAGAGCCGACTCGGACTTACGATCTTTCAGCAAGACTGGTGGCTGAGAATGGTCAGGGGATCTGCGCACTTGAGAGAGGTGCAAGTCCTTGGCCAAAATGGCCAGGCGCTGGCCCGTTTACCCTATATAATACAGCGCAACACGATTGGTATCCTGTTAGGCACCGATCCACATCTGTCACGGGTAGGCGGACCTATCTTCAAAAATGATTTAAATGACGCAGAAAAAGAGATCACTCTTGATCAATTAATCAAAAAACTCCCCAATATCTCTTTTACCTTCTCTATCAGCGATAACGTACGAAATGCATGCCTCATTAGACGAGGATTTAAACGTGCAGGTTTCGAATGTTCCGAGCAGATCAATTACTCGCAACTTCCGGAAGACAAGATAAGAAGAATTGGTGCGAAACCTCGTGAACACATCAAACAAGCGCATAATAAACTTGATGTTTTCAACTATATATCAAAACGAATTAATCAAATTCTATCGAGATGGTTTGAAATAAGTTAATAATCAGAAACGCTATTTTCCTCTTGAGATTGCAAGATAACTAGTTACTGTCAGTATAAACAGAGAACTTCCGCAAGCTCTTATTATAGCAGCGATCAGAAAAAACTATCATCGCGCCTCTGAGGCGAGTATCTTTGACGCTGCGATATGCATCGTCTGGGACAGTGAGCGCTGCTATTATTGGTTGTCGACTCATCGTCGAAAATATCACCCCGACGCCATTAAACTGCTTATTACGACTGCTATGAAGCACGCCGATGAGTTAGGTCTGGTTTTTGACGCGGACGGCGTCAACACACCAGGGGCTCAGCGACTCTTCGACACAATATTCAGGATGCCCAATCGTGAGAAGCGGTATGTATTCAAACGCACCTCTACATCCACTCAATTGTATGAATACTGCCGCTCTAAATTCGATGGAATCAGGAAAGTAGCCCCCGCGATCGGTTTTAAGTGATTGTCTGTCTCAATTGGTGTGGAGACAGACCGAAGTTAGTCTATCCCTACTCGAACACGATGACCTGCCGGACGCCCACCCCGTCCCGCAGCCGGTCGAAGCCTTCGTTGATCTCCTCAAGCTTCAGGCGATGGGTCAGCAACTGGTCGACGGGCAGGCGGCCGGCGCGGAAGAGAGAAATCATGCGCGGCACGTCGCGCTGCGGCGCGGACGAACCGACATAGGAGCCTTTCAGCGTGCGCTCCTCGGCGACCAGGGAGAGCGGCGAAAGGCTCATGCGCTTCTCGAAATGGGGAAGGCCAGCGGTCACGGTCGAGCCGCCGCGCGCGGTGACCGCATAAGCCAGCTCGAGCGCCGGAACCGAGCCCGCCATCTCAAAGGCGACATCGACGCCATTGCCGGCGAGGCCTCTGATTTCGGCGACGGCGTCGTTCGAGCGGGCGTTGACCGTGTGACTTGCGCCAAGTTTCGTCGCGAAGGCGAGCCTGTCGTCCGAAAGATCGACGGCGATGATCTGGCGCGCGCCAGCGAGCCTTGCGCCGAGCACCACGCTCAAGCCGACGCCCCCTAACCCCACCACCGCGACCGACTGGCCCGGCTCGACCTTGGCGGTGTTGACGACCGCGCCGACCCCGGTCAGCACGGCGCAGCCGAACAAGGCGGCCAGTTCAAGCGGCAAGTCGGGGTCGATCTTGACGCAGGATTCGCGCGCCACCACCGCGTGGGTCGAAAAACCCGCGACGCCGAGCAGATGGTTCACCGGCTCGGCGTGAAACGAAAGCCGCCGCTCGCCGGAAAGGAGCGTCCCCGCGGCGTTGGCCTTGGCCGCCGGCTCGCAAAGGGCGGGACGTCCCGCGACGCAAGGGTGGCAGTGGCCGCAGCTTGCGACGAACACCAGCACCACGTGGTCGCCAACCGCAAGATCGGTCACCCCGTCGCCGACCTCTTCGATGATCCCCGCCGCTTCGTGGCCGAGCGCCATCGGCGTCGGGCGCGGCCTTGAGCCGTCGATCACCGACAGGTCCGAATGGCACAGGCCCGCCGCCGCCATCTTCACGAGGACCTCCCCGCGGCCGGGCGGAGCGAGGTCGAGTTCGGCGATTTCGAGCGGCTTCGAGTCGGCATAGGGCGCCGGCAGGCCGGGCTGGCGGAGAACGGCGGACTTAATGCGCATGGGCAGGGGTCTCGAACGTGGAAACGTCCAATGCTTGAGATCGCCGGACGGGGCAACTGAAATTTAAGCAGCGGCGCATCCGCCCTTGCGCCCCCGACCGGCTCGCGCCACATGTCGGGAAAGCCCGCTTCGCCCTCGCGCGGGCGCCCGGAGCTTGAGCCATGCCGCAGACCAACAGCCGCTTTTTTGACGACCTCTCGCGCCTCATGACCGACGCCGCGGGTCTCGCCGACGGCGCAAAGCGTGAGGCGCAGACGTTCGCCCGCTCGCAGATCGAGCGGATGATGTCTGGCATGGACATCGTCACGCGAGAGGAATTCGAGGCGGTGAAGGAGATGGCGGCGCGGGCGCGAGAAGAGAACGATAAGCTTGCCGCAAGGGTAGCGGCTCTCGAAGCGAAGCTCAGCGAGCCAAGATCTTGATCCGACTCGCTTTACGTTAACAGAGTTCTTGATTCCGTTTACTCTTTTTGTGGATTCTGAAGGGTCGTCAGTTTACGAACGGGTGCGAATCAGCAAGGTTGTAGTGGGTTGCGCGGCTTGAACGGTCGACGCGGCCAGCAGTCCGCCTGGTCCCCCGATCCGCCGAAAGACCCGTTGATGATCTCCATCGAAACGAGCGCCGACGAACGCAGCGAGCATCCTGTCGACGTGGTCGAGCGGTTGGCGGCGGTCAACGAATGGGCCTTCGATCGCGCCGAGACGGACGAAATCTCGATTCTGGTCTCGGGAAAATTCGCCAATTACGACGTGGCCTTCACCTGGCTGCCGGATATGGAGTCGCTGCACGTCAGCTGTTCGTTCGATCTCAAGACGCCCCCGCACAAACGCGCGGCGATCGGCGAACTGACGCAACTCATCAACGAACAATTGTGGCTTGGACATTTCGACCAATGGAGCCAGCAGGACGTGGTGATGTTCCGTCACGCTTTGTGCCTGGCGGGCGGCGCGGGCGCGAACGACGCCCAATGCGGCGCCGTGGTCAAGGCGGCGCTCGACGCCTGCGAGACCTATTATCAGGCGTTCCAGTTCGTCCTGTGGGCGAATCGCGCGCCGCGCGAGGCCATCGCGTTCGCCACGTTCGAGACGCGCGGAGCCGCCTGAGAACGCTGGCCAAGGGACTGGCGCTCCGGCTCGATTGCGTGTAAGAGCCGCGCCTTCTCATTCCCGGGCTCCACGGCCCGCTTCCGATTGGAGTTCCCTCGATGGCCGTTCCCAGACGCAAGACTTCCCCCTCCCGACGCGGCATGCGCCGCTCGGCCGATGCGCTCAAAGCCCCGACCTATGTCGAAGACAAGGATTCGGGCGAATTGCGCCGCCCGCACCACATCGACCTCAAAAGCGGCATGTATCGCGGCCGCCAGGTCCTGAAGCCGAAGTCGAAGACCGTCGACGCGCTGAGCGACGGGTCCCCTCTCCTACGGGAGACGGCTTGGTGAGGGTTAGCGCCAAGCGGCCCTTTCCCTCATCCGGCGGGCCCATGGCCCGTCCGGAAGGACGGGCGTCCTTCTGGACGCCCTATCGCCCGCCACCTTCTCCCTGAGGGAGAAGGGGAGCCCGCGCCACATTACAAATCTTTCATATTCGCGACATCGCCTGTTCAGGCGAAGGCGCGCATTCTCGTTGCTGTGAGGCGGCGGGGAAAGTCTCCGCAGACAACAGGATGCTCGGAGCACTTTATGACCTTTGGTCGACCCTCCTATTCCCTCCGTGCGGCGCTTCTCGGCGCCGTGGCGCTGACGGCCCTCGGCGGCGTCGCGTTCGAGACCTCGGTCGCGCCTGTTTCCGCTGAGGCGACGAGCACGCAGGCCCCGGCTGGCCCGGCTTCCTTCGCCGATGTTGTCGATCGCGTGAAGCCGGCGGTGGTCTCGGTCAAGGTCAAGCTGTCGGACGCTGACCAGGTCGATGACGACGACTCGCAGGCCGTGCCCGGAATGCCGGACATTCCGAAGAACAGCCCGTTCTACCATTTCTTCCGACGCTTCGCCACGCCGGACGGACAACAACAACAATGACAACGACCGACCGCAGCGCCGCCGCTTCTCGCAGGCGCAAGGGTCCGGGTTCTTCATTTCGGGCGATGGTTACATTGTCACCAACAACCATGTCGTCGATCACGCGACCGAGGTGACCGTCACGACCGCGGAAGGCAAATCGATGCCCGCCAAGGTCATCGGTGTCGACAACAAGACCGATCTTGCGCTTTTGAAGGCCGAAGGCAGCGACTTTCCCTATGTCTCATTCGCTTCTCACGCGCCCCGCGTTGGCGATTGGGTGATTGCGGTCGGCAACCCGTTCGGCCTCGGCGGCACCGTGACCGCAGGCATCGTGTCGGCGCGGGGGCGTGACATCGGCTCCGGACCCTATGACGATTTCCTGCAGATCGACGCGCCAGTGAACCACGGCAATTCCGGCGGTCCGACGTTTAACGCCGAGGGCGAAGTGGTCGGCGTCAATACGGCCATCTTCTCGCCGTCGGGCGGCAGCGTCGGGATCGGCTTCGCGATCACCAGCGACGTCGTCAAGACCGTCGTCCAGCAACTCAAGGAAACCGGCTCGGTCACCCGTGGCTGGATTGGGGTGCAGATTCAGAATGTGACCCAGGATCTGGCCGACGACCTCGGCCTCAAAGAGACGAAGGGCGCGCTGGTGGCCGCCGCGCAGAAAGATTCGCCGGCCGCCGCCGCAGGCGTGAAGAGCGGCGACGTCATCACCGCGGTCGACGGCGAGGCAGTCGCCGACCCGCATGATCTCGCCCGCCGGATCGCGGCGCTCGGCCCGAAGAAGACGGCCAAGCTCTCGCTCATCCGCAGCGGCTCGCCGATGACCCTCGACGTGACCCTCGGGACGATGCCCGCCGACAAGACGGCGAGCGCGGAAACGAGAAACTCCGACGACAACGGGACTTCGGCGCTCGCCAAACTCGGGCTGACCTTGCGTCCGGCGCGTGGCCAGGAGGGCGTCGTCGTGGCCGAAGTCGACCCGGACGGCGCGGCCGCGGACAAGGGCATGAAGCAGGGCGACGTGATTCTCGAGGTCGCTGGCAAGTCGGTCAGCCGGCCGGCCGAAGTCGTCGACGCGATCGACGCGGCCAAGTCGGGCGGCAAGAAATCGGTTCTCGTGCGTGTGAAATCCAACGACGGAGAGCATTACCTGACGCTGCCCACACGCGCGTCCTAATCACCGGCGTCCCACGGAAACGTGGGACGCCAACACGAAATGGCGGAAGGGTTCATGGGCTCGTCCCCGGCCCGCGCATAGCGCGCTCTTCCGACCAGTCGGCGTCGCACATTCCCCGCCCGCGCGACTCCGACAAAAGTGGCGGCAGGTCCCATCAAGCCCCCCGAGGACCTGCCGCCATTCCTTTTTTTGGCTTCGGCGCAGAGGATTCGCTATATGTCCGACATGCGCATCCTCATCATCGAAGACGATCGCGACGCGGCTGCGTATCTCACCAAGGCGTTCCGCGAAGCCGGCCACATGACGGACCAGGCCAACGATGGCCTCACCGGATACGATCTGGCCCTCGAGGGCGCCTATGACGTAGCGATTGTCGACCGCATGTTGCCGAAGATGGACGGCCTCACTCTGGTCGGCGCGCTTCGCAAGCAGAACAACGAGACTCCCGTCCTGATCCTTTCGGCGCTCGGTCAGGTTGACGACCGGGTCAAGGGCCTGCGCGCCGGGGGCGATGATTATCTCTCGAAGCCCTATGCGTTCTCCGAGCTTCTGGCCCGGGTTGAAGCGCTTGCGCGTCGCGGCCCCAAAGGCGCGCCGGAAGAGACCGTGCTGCGCGTCGCCGACCTCACGCTTGACCGGCTGTCGCACAAGGTCACGCGACGGACCGAAGAGATCACCTTGCAGCCGCGCGAATTCCGGTTGCTGGAATATCTGATGCAGAACGCCGGCAAGGTGGTTACGCGCACCATGCTGCTCGAACATGTGTGGGACTATCACTTCGATCCGCAGACCAACGTGATCGACGTGCATGTGTCGCGCCTGCGCGCCAAGATCGATCGAGATTTCGATGCGCCGCTGCTCAACACGGTTCGCGGCGCCGGTTACATGATTCGTGACGGCGCTCGGTAAGCTCTTTGGCGCCACCGCCTTTCGCCTTGCGCTGGCGATTTTTCTCCTCAGCGCGGTTGGAGCCGGCGTTGTCCTTTTCGTAATCGGCTGGCAGGTCGTCTCCGTGTTGGACGGGGAGATCACGCGGACGATTGACGCCGAAGCCAAGGGCCTTATCGACGCCTTCGAAAATGCCGGGATAGGACGGCTCGAGGCCATCATTGACGCGCGGGCGCGGAAACCCGGCGCCTCGCTTTACCTCCTGACCAATCCGATCGGCGAGCCGCTCGCGGGCAATGTGGAACAGGTCCCGGCGGAGGTGCTCTTGCGCCCAGGCTTTATGCCTATCACCTACCGAGGGAGCGGGAGCGGCGATCGCGGACGACAGGCGGAAGTTGGGGTCTACATTCTACCGGGCGGCTTCCGGTTGTTGATCGGACATGACCTTGGCGACCGGGCCCGCATGATCAAGGTGATGACCCGTTCGCTCACGCTTTCGCTCGTTTTTTTCGCCGCGCTCGGGGCGATCGGCGCATTGTTCGTGGCCAGGCGGGTGCTGCGGCGCATCCACGACATCAACACCTCGGCGCAGGAAATCATGGCCGGCGACCTCACGCGGCGCCTGCCGGTGTCGGGTTCCGGCGACGAATTGGACCGGCTGGCGGAAGGCCTGAACGAGATGCTTGGACGGATCTCCGAGCTGATGGAGGGCTTGAAGGAGGTTTCCGACAATATCGCGCATGACTTGCGCACGCCCCTCACCCGCTTGCGCAACCACGCCGAGGAAGCGCTGGCCTTCGGCGGCGACGCCGCCGCCTATCGTCAGGCGTTGGAGAAGACGATCGAGGAGTCGGACGGGCTCATCCGGATCTTCAATGCGCTCCTCTTGATTGCGCGCGCGGAAGCGGGCGGCGACCTTGGGCCGCTTCAGTCGCTCGACATGGGAGAAACAGCAAGCAGCGTCGCCGAGCTTTACGAGCCGATCGCCGACGAAGAGGGCATGACGCTGACGCTCCGCGCCGAGGATGGGTTGAAAGTTCGCGGCAATCGCGAGTTGATCGGCCAAGCGGTCGCCAATCTTGTCGATAACGCGATCAAGTACGGCTCGCCGAACAAGGGGGCTGTCGACGCAGAAACAAAGCCGGACGTCGTCGTTGCGGCTGAGCGGATCGGCGGATCGGTCGTGCTCACGGTTGCGGACCGGGGTCCGGGAATTGGCGCCGCGGACCGGGCGCGGGTCCTCGACCGATTTGTACGGCTTGAAGGGTCGCGCTCGCGCCCAGGCTACGGGCTCGGTCTTTCGCTGGCCGTCGCCGTCGCGCGCATGCATGGCGGAACTGTGGAGCTCGAGGACAACCACCCGGGGCTGCGCGTGCGCCTCACCTTGCCTGCGGC
This sequence comes from uncultured Alphaproteobacteria bacterium, assembly GCA_963762335.1. Taxonomy (GTDB): domain Bacteria; phylum Pseudomonadota; class Alphaproteobacteria; order Rhizobiales; family Beijerinckiaceae; genus Roseiarcus. The sequence goes on from CAVXKU010000007.1 coordinate 105,922, forward strand.
TGATGAGCCGCCCCAATCGCGGGCGCCCGCAGACCTGGTCTTAGATGACCGCATCGCTCGCTGAACTCCTCGTCGAGGCGCCGCGGCTTTCCGCGCCCGCCGAGGCGCGGCGCCGTGTCGCTGCGCTGCTGGAAGCTTCGCCAGGCGCGGAACTGGCGCCCGAACTCGAACACGGCCGGACACGCGACGTTCTGCTCGGGCTGGCCGATCACTCGTCTTACCTGTGGGCGCTTGTCCACGAAGACCCGGACCGGCTCGTCCGTCTCCTGAAGCGTCCGCCCGGCGAATCGCTGGACGCGCTCGTTCAGGCGCTCGCCGCAAGGCGTGACGAGAACGAGGCGGACCTCATGCCGGCGCTCCGCCGCGCCAAACGCGAGGCGGCGCTTTTGATCGCCCTTGCCGACATCGGCGGCGTCTGGGACGTCGTCGCCGCGACCGAGGCGCTGACCCGTTTCGCCGACGCCGCCGTCAGAACCGCGCTCGCTTTCCTTTTGCGCAAGCACGCGCGCGCTGGACTCTTGGCGCTCGAAGCTGAAGCGTCTGATGTCGAGGACGGCTCCGGTGTTGTTGTTCTGGCGCTCGGCAAGCACGGGGCGCGGGAACTCAACTACTCGAGCGACATCGACCTCATCGTGCTTTACGACCCCGCGGCAGCCTCGATTCCACCGGGAACCGAGCCGGGGCCGTTGTTCGCGCGCATGACCCGAGCGCTAACCCGGCTCCTGCAGGAACGAACGGGTGAAGGCTACGTGCTTAGGGTCGACCTGCGGCTTCGGCCTGACCCTGCCTCGACGCCGGTCGCGCTCTCGACCGTCAGCGCGTACCAATATTACGAGACGGTAGGCCAGAACTGGGAGCGCGCCGCGCTGATCAAGGCGCGCCCTGCGGCGGGCGATATCAAGCTTGGCGAGCGCTTCCTGGCTGATCTCACGCCGTTTATCTGGCGCAAATATTTCGACTATGCGGCGATCGCCGATATCCACGCGATGAAGCGCCAGATCCACGCCGTGCGCGGCCACGAGCAGGTTGTCGTCCCCGGCCACGACGTCAAACTGGGGCGCGGCGGCATCCGTGAAGTCGAGTTTTTCGTCCAGACGCAACAGCTTATTTTTGGCGGACGCCGCCCCCAGATGCGCGGATCGCGCACCCTCGACATGCTTCATCAGCTCTGCGCCGACAAATGGATCAGCGCCGAAGCGGTTGACGACCTGACACAGGCCTACGCGTTCCTGCGCCGGGTCGAACATCGGCTGCAGATGGTTACCGACGAGCAGACGCAGCGTCTTCCTTTCGAGCGCCCGGCGCTGACGCGCTTCGCCAAATTCTGCGGCTACGCGCGACTCGATGGTTTCGCCGCCGAGCTCACCCATCACCTGACCCGGGTCGAGCGGCATTACGCACGTCTGTTCGAGGACGCGCCGGAGCTCAGCGTCGCCTCTGGCAACCTCGTCTTCACCGGCGTCTCCGACGATCCCGAGACGCTGACCACTCTGCGCGCGCTCGGCTTTCAACACCCGGAAGCCGCAGCAGAGACTGTTCGCGGCTGGCACTTTGGTCGACGCGCGGCTGTCCGCAGCGCACGCGCACGCGAGGTGCTGACCGAGTTGACGCCGGCGCTGCTCGAAGCGTTCGCCGGATCAGGCGACGCTGACGCCGCGCTTTCAGGCTTTCGACGAAGCGCTGGCGCACATGCCCGCGAGCGTCGAGCTGCTGTCGATCCTGCGCTCGAACGCTTCTTTGCGCGAATTATTTGGCGACGTGCTCGGCAGCGCCCCGCGGCTGGCGCAGGTCATCGCATCGCGCCCGCACGTGCTCGACGCCGCGATCGACCCAGCGCGTTCCGCTGACGTCGACGCCAGTTTCAACGATGAGGCGATGGGCGCGAGGGTCGACACGTTTGTGTCGCAGGGACAGAGCGCCGAGGACGCGTTGAACCTGGCGCGCGACTTTGCCGCCGAGGAGATGTTTCACATCGGCCTCAATCTTCTGTCGGGCCGCCTCGATCCTGACAGGGCGGGACGCGCCTATAGCGCGCTCGCGCAAGGGCTGATTGAAGCGCTGCTCAAGCGTGTCAGCGAGGCGTTCGCCGCCGACCATGGCCGCGTAAGCGGTGGCCGGGTCGCCGTCGTCGCGCTCGGCAAGCTCGGCTCGCGCGAAATGACCGCGGCCTCCGATCTTGACCTTATTCTCATCTACGACTTTCCTGCAGATGCGGGCGATTCAAACGGTCGCAGACCGCTCAGTCCGAGTCTCTACTATGCGCGGCTGACGCAGCGGCTGATCTCGGCGTTGACCGCGCCCACCAAAGCCGGGCGCCTGTATGAAGTCGATATGCGGTTGAGGCCCTCCGGACGCCAAGGGCCGCTCGCCACCCAGTTCGCGTCGTTCAAGCTTTACCAGGAGGACGAGGCCGAGACCTGGGAACATATGGCGCTGACCCGCGCCCGCTTCGTCGCCGGGGACGCCAGCCTCGGCAGCGATATCGACAAGACGGTGCGACAGACCCTGACCCGCAAGCGCGACGCCGCCAGCATGGCTCGAGAAACGCGGACGATGCGCGCGCTGATCGCCAAGGAAAAGGGCGACAGCGACATCTGGGACCTGAAGCTCGCCGCCGGCGGCCTCATCGACATTGAATTCATCGCCCAGTACCTGCAATTGGCGTTGGCGCATCGGCATCCGCGCCTGCTCGACGTTTCAACCCGCAAGGTCTTGGACAGCGCAGGCCGTGCGGGGCTGATCACGCCCGAACAGGCTGAAATCCTCATCGATGCGCACCGCCTTTACACCAACACGACGCAGTTCATGCGCCTGTCTGTCTCCGGCCCGTTCGATCCCGCCAAGGCCACCGCAGGCGTGAAGCGCCGCATAGCTGCGGCCATCAACTTTCCCGACTTTGAGGCGTTGGCGGCGGCATTGGGGGAAGCGCGCAAGCGCGTGCGAGGCGCTTTCGAAACGATCCTCGGCGGTTAAGCGACGCGCGTCAGCCCGTCGATAAGCGCCTTCAGCGTCGCCATTGTCGACGCATCGGCTTCGCCGTCGACGCGCTCCGGCCGGAAGTGCCGCTGGAAGGCGGCGACCACCTGCCGCGTTTGGCGGTCGTAGATTCCCGTGATCTCGACGCCGTAACCGTACAGCGCCAGCATCGCCTGCACCGCCCGGACAGACGGGCTTTCCTCTTCAGGAGCGAACAGGGGCGAGCCAACAAGCGGCGCTGGTTCGGCCCAATGGCCGACACCGTCTCGCCAGAGCCTGGCCCAAGGAAACGCTTCTCCCGGATCGCGCTTTCGCGCCGGAGCGATGTCGGAATGGGCGAGAATGCGTTCGGAGACAATCGCCCAGCGCGCGCCAATATCTTGCAAGAGCGCGATGGTCGCCTCGACCTGGCGGTCTGGAAACGGCGGCGAGCCGCCGTCATGGCCAGGATTGACGATCTCGATCCCGATCGAGGCCGAGTTCAAATCGGTTTCGCCTTTCCACCACGACTTTCCCGCATGCCAGGCCCGGTCGCGCTCCGCCACCAGTTGGTCGATAGCCCCGTCTTCCCAGACCAGATAATGGGACGAAACTTCGCAGGCCGGATCGGTCAGCGTCTTCAGCGCCGCCTCGCCGGTTGGCATGCCGGTGTAGTGCAGGATGACGCAATTGGGTTGGCCGTAGCCGCGCCGCTCGCCAAAATTGGGCGACGCGACGACGCGATCTACGAGCAGACTGTCTGGAAGAAGCGCGGTCATGTCCCGGTGCGAAATGCCGGAGCCGCGCGGCAAACACTAAGCGCCATGGCTCTCTTGCCATGGCGCTTGAAGCGTGACGGTGATCAGTACCAGGCGCGGCAGACGCGATTGCCCCAGTGGTCCCAGCCCCAACGCGCACAGCGCCGCGGTGGCGCGGCGCCGTCATGGAATTGCCGATCAGCGCGCCAGTGCCGGCGCCGAGAAGGCCACCCGCAATGGCGCCGCCGGCGCTGCCCCCGGTAAGCGCCGAGCCGATCAAGGCGCCGCCGCCGGCGCCGATCGCGCCGCCAGCCAGCGTGCCCGTTTGTTGTTGCGGCGTGTAGCAACCCGAAACCGACAGCGCGCCAGCCAAGGCCAGCGCAAGAGTGATGGATTTCTTCATGTTTCGCCCCTTTTGGTCTATCAGTTGAAGGCGACGCAGACCCGGTTGCCGTTGTAATCGTAGCCCCATCGTGCGCAGCGCCCGCTGGGCGCCGTCACGGCGTTGCCGACCAACAGCGCCCGTGCCCGCGCCAATCAAGCCCCCGGCGATGGCGCCGCCGGCGCTGCCGCCGGAAACCGCCGAGCCGATCAACGCGCCCGTGCCGGCGCCGATCGCGCCTCCGGCCAGAGTGCCTGTCTGCTGATTCTGCGTCTGACAAGCCGACACCGACAGCGCGCCGGCCAGCGCCAGCGTGAGCGCGAGAATTTTCTTCATGGTTCCTCCCTGAGGCTCAGTAGAAAGCGGTGCAAACGCGATTGCCGTTATAATCATACGCCCACTGGGCGCAACGACGCGGCGGCGGCCCGCCATAGTAACCCCCGGGCGGCGGTCCGCCATAATAGCCGCCGGACGGCGTGGCCGCCGAACCGATAAGCGCGCCAGAGCCGGCGCCGATAGCGGCCCCCGCCAGCGCGCCGCCCGCACTGCCGCCCGATACCGCCGATCCAATCAGAGCGCCCGTGCCCGCCCCGAGCGCGCCGCCCAACAAAGCGTTCTGCTGCTGCGGCGTCTCGCAAGCCGACAGGGTGAGAGCGGCGGCGAGCGCCGCCGAAAGGGCCAGAACTCTTGTCATGTGTTTTTTCGATCCCCCATCCCGCCCCAAAGGGCTAAACCCGCTGCGTTACGATGCCCAAAGCCGTACAACGCTGCCCGCTAGTCGCCACAATCCCACAATCCGCATTAAGCTTCAATCAACAAGCCCGGCAATGGTTCCACTCCGAGGAAACGAAAAACTCTATTCCGTCCGCCGCCGAATAGGCTTGACCAATGCTGCCGCGCCCTCCTATGCCGTCGCCGCCAGTCGGCCGGACGGCCGCCGTTGCGAAACGGAGGAAAGTCCGGGCTCCATACGGATACGGCGCCGGATAACGTCCGGCGGGGGCGACCCCAGGGAAAGCGCCACAGAAAGCAAACCGCCGGATTGCGGACCGAAAGGTCAACGACACGGTAAGGGTGAAAGGGTGCGGTAAGAGCGCACCGCGCAGGCGGCAACGTCGGCGGCATGGCAAGCCCCGCCGGGAGCAAAACCGAATAGGAGCGACGCGCGGCGCCTTGGCGCCGCAAGGCCTTATCCGTTGGCCCTGTCGCTCGGGTTGGTTGCTTGAGGCGCCCGGTGACGGGCGTCCCAGAGGAATGGCCGTCACGTCGGGGCGATGAGCCCCGGCCATACAGAACCCGGCTTACAGGCCGACTGGCGTTTGTTTTGCTTCTCGTCCAAAGTCGGACGAAGCGGCAAACCTCCAAAATCACCCGACCTTCGAGCTTGGGGAAGTGCAACGATGCTACGCGCTGACAAAGTCATCCCGGCCGGCCACTGGACCGGCGCTCCGGCCGACACGGTGGTGCTCGACTTCGACGGACGCTATCGCCGACGCGTCACCATGGCGGGCGTCGGCGGCCTTGTGTTCCTCCTTGATCTCGCGGAAGCAGCGATGCTGCGCGGTGGCGACGGCCTGCGCCTCGAGGACGGACGCATCGTCGAAGTGGTCGCCGAGGCGGAACCGCTGGCCGAGCTCCGGGCGCCCGACGCGCTCACGCTGATCCGCGTCGCCTGGCACCTTGGCAACCGCCATTTGCCGACCGAGATGCTGGCGAAGGCGTTGCGCATCCGGCGCGACCCTCTCATCGAGGCGATGGCGGAAGGTCTTGGGGTGCGGGTGATCGCGCTCGAGGCGCCGTTCAACCCGGAGGGCGGCGCCTATGTGCAGGCCGAGGCCGGCGCAGAGCCTCATGACCACGGCCATCACCACGATCATGGAGCGAGCGCCGCGCACGGTCATGGCCATGACCATAGCGGGCACGATCATCACCACCACGGCGACCATGCGCATCACGATCATGATCACGATCACGCCGGCTGCGATCATCCAGATCACCACCACGACCATGGACATCGCTAAGTGATCTGGAAGCAGATCGCCCTGCCCTCACCATGACGGCTTTGCGCTGGTGACAATCTCGCGCTCTCCCCCTTCAGAGCCAGCGGATCCCGAGGCGTCCTTGCTGCCCTTGATGGTCTGGCTGTCGCCGGCTTTCCCGGTCGGCTCGTTCGCCTATTCGCAAGGATTGGAATGGGCGGTGGAGAGCGGCGACATCCAGGACGCCCGCTCGCTCGGCGGCTGGCTGGTCGATCTCTTGACCTTTGGCGCCCCCCGCGCCGACGCTATCCTGTTCGCCGAATGCTTTCGCGCGGCAATGGCGGAAGACTGGGAAGCGCTCACCGAGGCGAACGCGTTCGCCATTGCGCTCGCCAATTCCGCCGAACGTCGCCTGGAGACCACGGCTCAAGGCTTGGCCTTTGTCGTCGCGGCCCGCGCCGCCTGGGATTGCGAGCCTCTGCGCCAGCTTGTCCTCGCGGAGCGCGTCGCCTATCCGGCGGCGGTCGCCTCGGCCGCAGCTGGTCATGGGCTGCCGCTTGAGGCGAGCCTTCAGGCCTTCATTTTGGCCCAGATCGCCGCGGCCGTTTCGGCCGTCGTGCGCCTCGGGCCCATCGGCCAGACCGACGGACAGAAGATCCAGGCGACGCTCATCCCCCGCATACGCGCGCTCGCCCGCGAGGCGTCCGTATCCAACCTGACCGACCTTGGCTCCTGCGCCTTCCGCGCGGATATCGCCGCCATGCGTCACGAAAGCCAATATTCGAGACTGTTTCGATCATGACCATGAACAAACAACCTCTTCGCGTTGGCATCGGCGGCCCCGTCGGCTCCGGCAAAACGGCGCTCATGGAGCAGCTTTGCAAACGCCTGCGCGATCAGATCGACATCGCGGCCATCACCAACGACATCTACACCAAGGAGGACGCTCGCATTCTGGTCGAGGCCGGAGCGCTTTCCCCCGATCGGATCATGGGCGTCGAAACCGGCGGTTGCCCGCATACCGCGATCCGCGAGGACGCCTCGATCAACCTTGCCGCGATATCGGAGATGCGCAAACGGTTCACCGATCTCGACCTCATCCTCATCGAATCGGGCGGCGACAACCTCGCCGCGACCTTTTCCCCGGAGCTCGCAGACCTCACGATCTATGTCATCGACGTTTCGGGGGGCGAGAAAATCCCGCGCAAGGGAGGCCCCGGCGTGACCCGCTCGGATCTGCTGGTGATCAACAAGATCGACCTTGCCCCTTACGTCGGCGCCTCGCTCGAGGTCATGAAAACTGACGCGCTGATGATGCGTCGGGGCCGTCCGTTCGTGCTGGCGAACATGAAAACAGGCGATGGCCTGGAAGCGATCATCGCCTTCTTGAAGCTAAGGGGCGGCCTGGAGGTCGCGGACCCTTGGGTCTGAAGAGCAATTTTTCTTGGAACCTTAATCGAGGCCGCACGTTTACAGTGTGAACCCCACGCCCGTCGAGTATTGAATGCATTCTACCCGGCCCTATCGCCATGGGAACTTGCCAGCCGCGCTTTTGGCTGCAGCCCGTCAGATTCTGGACGAAAATGGCATGCAGGCCGTAGGCTTAAGGGAGACCGCGCGACGCGTGGGCGTCTCGGCCACGGCCGCATACCGGCATTTTACCAGCAAGGAAGACCTGCTGGCTTCGCTCGCCGCCGAAGGTTTCCGCGAACTCGCTGCGGCGATGCAGGGCGGGACGCGAGGCGCCACGCCGCTGGTCCGGGCAGGTCTGGGTTACATTGACTTCGCTCATCAAAACCCTGGCCTCTTTCGCCTCATGTTCGGGCCCGTTCTTGCCGAACGGGCGAAATATCCTGCGCTTCAAGCGGCGACCGCAGGTGTCGAGGTGATGCTGTTGCGCGGGGTGAACGACCTCGACCAGCGGCCTCTCGATGATAATCAAGCGGCGATGGCGGCATGGGGCCTTGTGCACGGACTGGCGCATTTGATTGTTGATGGCTTCTTTCCCGCGGAGCGCGCCACGGTCCAGGTTGAGGAAATCCTGGGCAAGATCAGACTGCCCAGGCCGCAATCCGCAGAGGCGTCTCGATAGGGGCCGGCCGTCGCGGCGGCTTGCGCTTAATGCGTTAGGGCAGATTCAAGTCGGCCTCGGTTTTCAGGAAGAAATTGTCGGAAGATTTTCCGGCGCAGCGGGCGCGCCTGGTTCATTTGAGGATACGCGCGTTTGTTGTAAGAGACGCCGTCCCAATCAAAACCGCAAACCCGAGCGGCGCAACGACGCCGGTTGGGCGCTTTTGGAGGAATCATGGAAACGAGGCGCATCAAGGCTCGGAATGGGGAGGGGTTGACCTTCTCCGTCGTCGGCGAGGGAACCGGCCCGCTCGGCGACTTCTATGAGCTGCTCGACGAAAAAACGTCGATCGCGACGATCGAGCAAGCCCTCGCGAGCGGCGTCAAGGTGTTCGACTCGTCGCCTCACTACGGCAACGGGCTGGCGGAGGCCCGCATGGGCGCGGGGCTCAGGCGCGCCAAGCGCGACGACATCCTGGTTTCGACCAAGATCGGCCGCATCATGGACCCCTTCACCAAGCCGCCGAAGCCCCGCAGCGACGTGGTGTCGCCGGGCTTCGCCGGCGGGCATCCGCACGCGCCGCGCTTCGACTATTCCTATGACGGCGCGATGCGTTCGATCGAACATTCCCTGCTGCGCACGGGGCTCGACCGGGTCGACATCGTTCTCATTCATGATTGCGACGTCTGGACGCATGGCAAGGAGGAGGCGCCCGGGCGCTTCAAGGAAGCGATGGAGGGCGCCTACAAGGCGCTCGACAAGCTGCGCAACGAAAAGGTCGTCAAGGCGATCGGCTTTGGCATCAACGAAGCCGACACCTGCGTCAAATTCGCCAAGGCCGGTGATTTCGACGTCGCGATGATGGCCGGACGCTATACGCTGATCGACCAGGGGGGCTTGGCGGAATTCCTGCCGCTCGCGCTCGAGAAGAACATGGGCGTGATGCTCGCCGGCGTGTTCAATTCCGGCATTCTGGCGACCGGATCGGGCGCCGGCGCCAAGTACGACTACACGGACGCTCCGAAGGCGGTCGTCGACAAGGTGAAGGCGATCGAAGAGATCTGCAAAAAGCACAAGGTCACGCTGCGCCAGGCGGCGATCCAATTTGCATTGGGCCATCCGGCTGTCGTCTCGGTCGTCCTGGGCGCGGTGAAGCCGGACGAGGTCAAGTCGAACGTTCACGATGCGTCGGTCGAGATCCCGGCCAGCCTGTGGTCGGATCTCAAATCGGCCAGGCTTCTGGACTCCGCCGCGCCGACGAAAAGCTAGCCGTCCCCAGAGCGGCCAGAGGAACACCTCCACGGGTCACGGCGACGAGCGCCGTGACCGCGCCCCAATATTCGTCGCTACGCCAATGGCCGTAAGTATACGAACCGTTCCGGCAGCGATTCGTCGGAGCTGCACGCCGTGGTCGACCTCCAGCATCCTTTCTCCTTGTGAGTCCCGGCCCTAACCAAGTCTTGGCGACGGCGCTCTCAGTAACATCGCGATAGTTCCTAATATATACAACGGTATATCGTTGCGGGTCCCCTCAAGCCTGAGTACTTTCGCTCCTGTGAAGGCGCGTTAGGGAGGCGCGGGATGATAATTCCTCACGAGCCCTGGCTCGTGGCTCTTTCCATCGCGATTGCGATCCAGGGCAGCTTCGTGGGGCTGTCGCTGGCGCGCGGCATCGATTCGACTAGCGGCTTCCGCCGACGCCTCGCTCTTGCCGGCTCGGCGATCACGCTCGCGACCGGCGTCTGGTCGATGCATTTCGTTGCGATGCTCGCCGCCGATTTTCCGAGCGCGGTCGACTACCTTGTGCTGCCGACGCTGATCTCGTTTTTGATCTGCGTCATTGTCGTTGGAATTGGCGCTTACGCCGCGCATGGGTCCGGGCCGCCCGCATTTCGAATTGGCTCTGGGGCCTTGGCGATGGGGCTCGGCGTCAGCCTCATGCATTATGTCGGCATGTCGGCCGTGCATCTGGCCGGGCCGACGTCGTACGCGCCCTCTTATGTCGTTGCTTCAATCGCGGTGTCGATCGGCGCGAGCGCGTTCGCTTTATGGACGATCGACAGCCGGCCCACTCGCCTGCGGCTGTTCCTCGGCGCAATTGCGCTCGGCCTGGCGATTGCCGGAATGCACTACACAGCGATGGCCGGGATGCGGCTCGACCCGCTCTGCTTCGACGTTTCGCGTTTCGTCGGCGCCGAATCCGCGCTGTCGCGCAATACGCTGGCCCTTCTCGCCACGGTGGTCGCGTTCGGCGTCTCGGGCGCTTTTCTTCTCTCGCTCGTGCCCGACGCGGGCGCTTCCCGAGACGCCGCAGCGCGGCTGCGCTCAAGGCCGAGGCGCCCACTGCCCTCGTGGCGATAGCTGCGCATGATCCGCAGCCGACGCCTCTACGAAGCCCGCCCGGCGCAACGGAAGCCGTCGCGCCCGCTCGTCGGACCGACCGCCTCGATCCGTGTCGAGAAGGACGGGCGCACGCGTGAAATCGCCGTCGGCGACATTTACGCGGTTCGCGCCAACGCCCATTACACTTACGTTCACGACGGCGAGAAGGAATATTTCTGCACCCTCTCGATCAGCGCGCTCGAGGCGCGCCTCGATCCGAAAGCGTTCCTGAGGGTCCACCGCAGCTACATCGTCTCGGTCGACCGGATCGCGCGCATCAAGCGTTCGGGGGAAGCCGGCGTCGCCGAACTTGGGTTGCCGGTCCGCTGCAGCATCCCGATCGCCCGCGCCCATTACCGTGAGCTCAAGCTCAGGATCGACGCGCTCGCGGGCTGAAACGAGCCTCCGCGCATAAAATACGTCAACCGTCCTGCCGCATTTCGTGCGGGAGACCCGCTTTCGGCGCCTTTTTCGCCGCCTCCGTTCATCAGCAATTGAACGGCCCGTCCATCCGGCGGACCCTCCCTGCTCTACGCGCGAGTTGCGCTCGAATCTGTAGCGTCTGTAGCCGCGGTCGATGACCGCGGCGGGCCGCGCTCCAAAGGGCGTTCGGAAGAGCGCCCGTCAGATGACGGGCTATCGAGCGCGGCTGCAAAGTACGACGTGGGAGGACATCTTGATCCCCGGATCCTTCGAGTATCATCGACCCGCGAGTCTCTCGGAAGCGGTCGCGCTCCTGGGCGAGCTCGATTCCGATGCGCGCGTGATCGCCGGCGGGCACAGCCTCATTCCGATGATGAAGCTGCGTCTCGCCATGCCGAGCCACCTGATCGATCTCGCGGGCGTGGCGGAACTCAAGGGCGTGCGTGTCGAGGGCGGCGAAATCGTCATCGGCGCGATGACGACCCAGCACGAGATCATCGGCAGCGAATTGCTGGCGCGGCATGCGCCCATCCTGCGCGAGACAGCCGAAGTGATCGCCGATCCGCAGGTGCGCTATGTCGGCACGATCGGCGGCAATGTGGCCAACGGCGATCCTGGAAACGACATGCCGGCGCTGATGATGGCGCTTGGCGCGAGCTACGGGCTGCGAGGCGCGGGCGGGGAGCGGCGCGTCGCGGCGCGCGCATATTATCTCTCGCCTTACGAAACGGCCGCTGAGCCCGGCGAGGTGCTCGCCGCCATCCATGTTCCGACGCCTGCCCTGGGCCACGGCTGGGCCTACGAGAAACTCAAGCGCAAGGTCGGCGACTACGCGACCGCCGCCGCGGCGGTGATCCTGACCGTCTCGGGCGGCGCGATCGCGACTTGTGCGATCGGCCTCACCAACGTCGCCGGAACCCCGCTTTTCGCCAGCGACGCGGCCGGGTCGGTCGTCGGAACCGCGCTCGACAAGGCGACGCTCGCACGGGCCGCCGCCGCCGCGACAGCGTTCGCGGAGCCCGCCGCCGACGGGCGCGGCTCGGCTGAATATCGCGCCAAGATGGCCGGCGTCATGACCGCGCGGGCGCTGACCCGCGCCTTCGCGCGCGCCAAATCCTGAAAGGCTCCGATATGTCTCTCACCAACGTCAGCATGACGGTCAACGGCAAGGCGGTTTCCGCCGCCGTCGAGCCGCGAGTCCTGCTCATCCACTACTTGCGCGAGAACCTTGGCCTGACGGGAGCCCATATCGGCTGCGACACCACGCATTGCGGCGCATGCACGGTCGACGTCGATGGCCGGTCGGTGAAATCCTGCACGATGTTCGCGATCCAGGCCGCGGACGCAGACGTCCTTACCATCGAGGGCATGGCCGGCGCCGACGGCAAGCTGCATGTCCTGCAAGAGGCCTTCCGCGAGATGCATGGCCTTCAATGCGGCTATTGCACGCCCGGCATGATCCTGCGCGCCCATCGGCTGCTGCAGGAGAATCCAAACCCGTCCGAGAGCGAAATTCGCCTCGGCATTTCGGGCAACCTCTGCCGCTGCACCGGATACCAGAACATCGTCAGAGCCGTCCAATACGCCGCCGCCAAGCTGGCTGGCCTCGAATTCAAGGAAGCCGCGGAATGAACGACGCCCCCTCCCTCAACTCGCTCGAGCGCGCCGAAAAACTGCAAGGCATGGGCTGCAAGCGCAAGCGCGTCGAGGACGTGCGCTTCACGCAGGGACGCGGCAATTACGTCGATGACATCAAGCTTGCGGGCATGCTGCATGGCGACTTCCACCGATCGAGTCACGCCCACGCGCGCATCGTCAAGATCGACACCTCCAAAGCCAAGGCCGTCCCCGGCGTCGTCGCGGTCCTGACCGCTGAAGACCTGAAAGGCGTCAATCTCGCCTGGATGCCGACGCTTGCCGGCGACGTCCAGATGGTGCTCGCCGACGGCAAGGTCCTGTTCCAGAATCAGGAGATCGCCTTCGTCGTCGCGACCGACCGCTACATTGCCGCCGACGCCGCGGACCTCGTCGAGGTCGAATATGAAGCGCTTCCCGTCGTCGTCGACCCGTTCAAGGCGATGGATGCGGACGCGCCAATCCTGCGCGAGGACATCAAGGACAAAAAAGACGGCGCACACGGGCCGCGCAACCATCCCAACCACATTTTCAACTGGCAGGTCGGCGACAAGGAGCTGACCGACGTCGCCTTCGTGAAGGCCGAGGTGAGCACCAAGGACCTCCTGAGCTACCAGCGCGTCCACCCGTGTCCGCTCGAGACCTGCCAGTGCATTGTCAGCTTCAGCAAGATCACCGGCGACTTGACGATCTACGGCACATTCCAGGCGCCCCATGTCATCCGCACCGTCGTCGCGCTGATCTCAGGCATCGCCGAGCAGAAGATTCACGTCATCGCGCCCGACATCGGCGGGGGCTTCGGCAACAAGGTCGGCGCCTATCCCGGCTACATCTGCGCCGCGGTCGCCTCGATCGTGACCGGGCTTCCGGTCAAATGGGTCGAGGACCGGATCGAGAACCTCTCCACCACCTCGTTCGCCCGCGACTACCACATGACGACCGAGATCGCGGCGACGCGCGACGGGCGGGTGACGGGCTTGCGCGTCCACATCCTCGCCGACCACGGCGCGTTCGACGCCTGCGCCGATCCGTCGAAATGGCCCGCGGGCTTCGCCAACATCGTCACCGGCTCCTACGACTTCCCGGTCGCGCATCTTTCGGTCGATGGCGTCTACACCAACAAGGCGCCCGGCGGCGTCGCCTATCGCTGCTCGTTCCGCGTCACCGAGGTCGCCTATGCGATCGAACGCGCGATGGACATCATGGCGCAGAAGCTCAAGCTCGATCCGGTCGACTTCCGCGTCAAGAATTTCATCAAGCGCGAGCAGTTCCCCTACAATTCGGCGCTCGGCTGGGAATACGATTCCGGCGACTATCACACCGCCATGCAGAAGGCGCTCGACGCCACCGATTATCGCAAGCTGCGCGAAGAGCAGAAGGCGAAGCAGGAGGCGTTCAAGCGTGGCGAGACGCGCGAGATCATGGGCATCGGCGTCGCCTTCTTCACCGAGATCGTCGGGGCCGGCCCGTCGAAAAATTGCGACATTCTCGGCATCGCGATGTTCGATTCCTGCGAGATCCGCATCCATCCGACCGGCAAGGGCATCGCGCGCATGGGCACGAAGAGCCAGGGCCAGGGCCACGAGACGACCTGGGCCCAGATCATCGCCACCGAAATCGGCATTCCCGCGGACGATATCGCCGTCGAGGAAGGCAACACCGACACCGCGCCCTACGGCCTTGGCACCTACGGCTCTCGCTCAACCCCGGTCGCCGGCGCCGCGATCGCCATGGCCGCGCGCAAGGTCAAGGCGAAAGCGCAAATGATCGCCGCCTATATGCTCGAAGTGCACGAGGGCGATCTCGAATGGGACGTCGACCGGTTCCGCGTGAAGGGCAATCCTGAGAAGTTCCAGACCATGAGCTCGCTCGCCTGGGCCGCCTACAACAAGATCCCGCCCGGCATGGAGCCCGGCCTCGAGGCGGTGAGCTATTACGACCCGCCGAACATGACCTATCCGTTCGGCGCCTATATCTGCGTGATGGACATCGACGTCGACACCGGCGTCCATAAAGTGAGGCGCTTCTACGCGCTCGACGATTGCGGCACGCGCATCAACCCGATGATCATCGAGGGCCAGGTGCATGGCGGCTGCACCGAGGGCTACGCGATCGCGATGGGCCAGGAGATTCTCTACGACGAGGACGGCAACGTCAAAGGCGCGTCGTTCATGGATTATTTCCTGCCGACCGCCGTCGAAACCCCGCACTGGGAGACCGACTACACGGTCACGCCGTCGCCGCATCATCCGATCGGCGCCAAGGGCGTCGGCGAGAGCCCGAATGTCGGCAGCGTGCCCTGCTTCGCCAATGCGGTGAACGACGCGTTCAAGTTCGCAGGCTCGACCCATATTCCGATGCCCCACGACGCTTATCGCATCTGGCAGGCGGCGGAGGATTTGGGCCTGCACGCGTGAGCGCGGGCGCGGCCGCCTTCCCTTCTCCCTCCGGGAGAAGGTGGATGCGCCGAAGGCGCGGCCGGATGAGGGCTCTTTGACGTGACGCATGACCCCGTGACGAACGCCCTCACCCCCGACCCCTCTCCCGGAAGGAGAGGGGAGTCGCGCATGCCTAGCGGGCAAATTCCGCGCGAAACGATCGCAGCGCGTCTCGCGGAGGTTGGCTATGTCGCCGACCGCGAGCTGGCGACCGCGCTATGGATGATGGATTACCTCAAGCGGCCGCTTCTGATCGAGGGCGAGGCTGGGGTCGGCAAGACCGAAGTCGCCAAGGCGCTCGCCGCCGTGCATGGCTGCGAGCTTATCCGCATGCAGTGCTACGAGGGGCTCGACGTCAGCTCGTCGCTCTACGAGTGGAACTATCAACGCCAATTGCTGGCGATCAAGGCGCGGGAGGGTACAGGCGCCAGCGCCTCCGAGATCGAGACGCAGATCTTCTCCGAGGACTATCTGCTCGAGCGGCCGCTGCTCAGCGCCATCAGGCGAAAGACATCGCCGGTGCTGCTGGTCGACGAAGTCGACCGCGCGGATGAGGAATTCGAAGCGTTTTTGCTAGAGCTTCTGTCCGACTTCCAGGTCACGATCCCCGAATTCGGCACCATCACGGCGCTGTCGATCCCGCGCGTCGTGCTCACCTCCAACGCCACGCGAGAATTGTCGGACGCATTGCGGCGCCGCTGCCTCTACCACTATCTCGATTTCCCTGACGTCGATCGCGAAGCCGCCATTCTGCTCAACCGCCAGCCGAGCCTCGACGCGAATCTCGCCTTGCAGATCGCTCGCATGGTCGGAATGTTGCGCAAGGAGGACCTGAAGAAGGTCCCCGGCGTCGCCGAAACGCTCGACTGGGCCGCGACCCTCGCCGGCCTCGATGTCAAGGATCTGCGAGAGGAGCCGGAGATCGTTCACGCGACGCTGATCGCGCTCCTGAAGACCCGCGAGGACCGCGCCTCGATCAGCCCGGAGACGACGAGCCGGCTCGTGGGAAAGGTCGCGTGATGGGCGCTGAGGGCTTTGCTGTCGAAGGCCCTGGACCCGGTCCGGCGATGCGCAAGCGCCTTGCCGGATTTGTCGCCACGTTGCGCGGCGCGGGCTTCGTCGTCGGCCAAGCCGAAGCGCAGGACGCGGCGCGGCTCATGTCGCAGCCCTATGGCTGAACGGCCGGAACGCTTGCGCATCGCGATGCGGGCGCTGTTGTCTTCACGCCGTTCGGAGCTTGCGCGGTTCGACGAATTGTTCGACGCGTTCTGGCGCGGGCGCGGCGCCAAAAGCGCCGTGAAGATCAACGCCGAGGCGCTCGCCGCCCGCTCGCCCCGGCGTTTCCAGCGCGGCCCGGGCGCGAGCGAACAGCATGATCCGACCCAGATCGGCGGGGCGGCGGCGCCTGAAGGCGCTTCAGCCGGCGGCGGGGGCAAGATCGGCGGCGCGTCAGCGCAGGAGGCAATGTCCAGGAAGGACATCGCGTCGTTCGTTGGGGAGAGGGAGCGCGCCCAGGC
The DNA here is from genome assembly GCA_963762335.1 of uncultured Alphaproteobacteria bacterium. GTDB lineage: Bacteria > Pseudomonadota > Alphaproteobacteria > Rhizobiales > Beijerinckiaceae > Roseiarcus. Next base: position 122,462 of record CAVXKU010000007.1, read on the forward strand.
TGCGGACCTTGCCGAACGGTTCGCGCGGGTGATGCGAGCGCGGCTGACACGCCGCGAGCGGGCGCGCCGGCGCGGCCGACGTCTCGACCTGCGCGCAACGATCAGGCTCAGCGTCGCGCATGGCGGCGAACCGCTCGACCTCAAATTCCGCCGGCGCAAGATCAAGCCGCTCAGACTCGTCGCGTTGCTCGACGCCTCCGGTTCGATGGAGCCTTATGTCTCGTTCTTCACCCGCTTCCTGCACGCGGTCACTCAGGTCTTTCGCGAATCCGAGGCGTTCCTGTTTCATACGCGGCTTGCCCATGTTTCCTCCGCGCTCAAGGAGCGCAATCCGGCGCGAGCGCTCGACCGGCTGGCGTTGATGGCGGCGGGCGTCGGCGGGGGCACGAAAATCGGCGAGTGTCTCGCGATCTTCAATCGCAGACATGCGCGGCGCGTCATCCATTCCCGCACCTGCGTGATGATCCTGTCGGACGGCTACGACACCGGACCGCCAGAGGCGCTGTCCTCCGCGATGCGCGACCTCAGGCGGCGCTGCAAGCGCATCGTCTGGCTCAACCCGCTCACCGGCCGCGACGGCTTCGAGCCCAGCGCGCGCGGCATGCAGGCGGCGCTTCCCTACCTCGACTTGTTCGCCCCCGCTCATAGTCTCGAGAGCCTCGCGGCCCTCGAACCTTATCTGGCGAGGATCTGAGATGGGTGTGCTCGAGCAGGCCGCGTTGCGTCAGGCCCAAGGCCAGGCGTTCGCGATCGCCACGGTGGTGCGCACGGTCTCGGTGACGGCGGCAAAGGCGGGCGCGAAGGCTTTGATCGGGCCGGACGGTTCGATCGAGGAAGGCTGGATCGGCGGCGGGTGCGCGCGCGCGGCGGTGGTCAAGGCGGCGCGCCAGTGCATGGCCGACGGCCAGTCGCGACTCGTTTCGATCGCGCCCAAGGACGCGCTTGCCGAACTCGGAGCCTCGGCCGGCGAGGAGCGCGACGGCGTCTTCTACGCCAAGAATTCCTGTCCGAGCCAAGGCACGATGGATGTTTTCGTCGAACCCGTGTTGCCGAGCCCGCGTCTCCTGATCCTCGGGGCTTCGCCGGTCGCCGTGGCGCTCGCCCGGTTGGCGCCCTCGATGGGCTTCACCGTGTCCGTCGCAGCGGCGCCGGAGGAGCACGAGCGTTTCGAGATTGGGGTTTCGCGCCTCGTCGGCGTGTCGGCGCCAGCGGAGGCCGGCGAAAACGCTTTCGTCGTCGTCTCGACCCAGGGCGCGGGCGATCGCGCCGCGCTGAAAAGCGCGGCAGCCATGAACGCGCGCTATCGCGCCTTTGTCGGCTCGCGCCGCAAAGCCGACACGCTGAGGGGCGAACTCGCCAAGGAAGGCGTCTCCGAAGAGGCGCTCGCCGCGATCAAGGCGCCGGCCGGCCTCGACATTTCCGCGATCTCAGCGGATGAGATCGCGCTTTCAATTCTCGCGGAAATGGTCGCCGTGCGGCGCAGGCCCGAGCGGCCGCCGATAGACGACGCGATCGACTGATCGGAGAGGTCTCACTAATACACATATATTATGTTAATATATTGCGACAATCAGGCGAGACGCCCCCGTTTTCGAGCACGGAACTAAAAGGGGTCGTAACCCACTGAAATCATGAGGGGGCGCCGGTAAAATTGCGGCTAGATCAAAAGGGAGCCAAGGGCGCGCACCCGTCGAATGCGCGCTCTCGCCAGACGGCCGCTTCCGGCTCTCGGGAGCCAGTCTCCAGCGCCGTTGCCGGCTAGGGAGTTGGCTTCTGTTGCTGCGGCAGCGGCTTGACCGGCGAGCCGGGGCCGATCTTCTGCAGGTTGCCGACGATGATGCGTTCGCCCCCGCTCAATCCCTTGCTCACGCTGACGAGGTCGCCGTCCATCGGACCCAGTGTGAGGAGGCGCAGTTCGGCCTTCTCGTCCTTGCCCACGACATAGACGAATTTGCCCATCTGGTTCGAACCCAGCGCCGCCTGCGGAGCCATGAATGCGTCCGGTTCGTCCCTGATGTGGAGACGCACCCGCACATATTGTCCCGGCAGCAGGGAGAAGTCGGGATTGGCGATGGTGACACGCGCCGCAATCGTGCCCGTGGCCTTGTCGACAGTATTATCGAGGAAGGTCAGTTCGCCCTTGCGGATCGTATCGGTCCCCGCGAGCGAGATCTCGGCGTCGATTTTTCCTGCGGCCCGCGCGGTCGTGATCTCGACCAGATCCAACTCGCTCGGGTTGAAGGTCACGTAGATCGGATCGAGCTCGATCAGCGTATTGAGCGCCCCGCTCGCCGGACCGACGAGCGCGCCCTTGGCCGCCTGATTGCGCCCGAGCCTGCCGGCGAAAGGCGCCCGGATTTCCGTATAGCCCAGATTGAGCTTCGCGGCGTCGATCGCCGCGTGGTCGAGCACCAGTTGCGCCTCGACCTGATGCATCGAGCTTGCCCTCTGATCGTAGGCGTCCTTGGTCACGAAACCGCTTTTGACCAGCTCCTCGCCGCGCCCGAAATTGGCCTTGGCGTATTCGAGCGACGCCTGGTCGCGCTGCGCCTGCGCGTTCGCCTGATCGAGCGCAGCCTGAAGGTCGCGCTGATCGATCTGGTACAGGAGATCGCCGCTCTTGACGTCGGCGCCGTCAGCGGCGGGCTGAGCGTCAATGTATCCCGACACGCGCGCCTGCAACGCGATGCTGCGGATCGATTCAATGCGTCCGGGATATTCGAGATAGATCGGCAGCGTCTTTTTGACGACCGGAACGACCGGGACCGGCATCGCCATCATGGCGGGCGGAGCTCCGGATTCCGTGGCGCCATTCGCATGATCGCCTGCGATGCGGAAACCCACGACCGCGACAATGCCGATCGCCGCGAGGACGGCAAAAGAAACCTTAAGGGCGCGCATGGACAAACTCCTGGGCGATCATTCGGCGGCTTCGGGGTGGGGCGCGAGATGAGCGCCCCCGGCATGCGGCGCGGCTGTCGCCGCCTCGCGGCCTTCCCGAACGCGTTCTATGAGGGCGTAGAAAACGGGCACAAAGACGAGCGTCAGCGCCGTCGCCGCGACCATTCCGCCGAACACGGCTGTGCCCAGCGACTGCCGGCTCGCCGCGCCCGCGCCGGTTGCGAACATCAACGGCAGCACGCCGAAGATGAAGGCGAAGGCGGTCATCAGGATTGGCCGCAGGCGTAAGCGCCCCGCCTCCATCGCGGCCTCAACCACGGAGAGGCCTTCCTCGCGACGCCGCTTGGCGAATTCAACGATCAGAATGGCGTTCTTCGCCGCGAGGCCGATCAGCATGACGAAGCCGATCTGCGAATAGACGTCGACCTGCATCTGGCGGATATAGATCGCGCCCAACGCGCCGACCAGCGCGAGCGGCGCGGACGAAAGCACCATGAAGGGCATCGACCAGCTCTCGTATTGCGCCGCGAGAATCATGAACACGAAGAAGATTGCGAGCGCGAGCACGATCGTGGCGAGCGATCCCGCGCTGAGCTCCTGGAAAGTCACGCCCGTCCATTCGAATCCGAAGTCGCGCGGCAGCGCCTCCGCCGCGGCGCGCTCCATCGCGACCACCGCCTGGCTCGAGCTGAACCCCGGCGCCGGCGCGCCGTTGATGAGCGCCGAAGCAAAATTGTTGTAGTGCGGCACGGTCTCCGGCCCCACGATCGGCTTGAGGCTGCCGAGCGCGTTCAACGGAATCATGCCCCCCGAATTATTGCGGACATAAAGCTTGCTGAGGTCGGACGGAGAGGCGCGCGATTTCGTGTCGGCCTGCATGGTGACGCGGAACGTGTGGCCGAACAGGTTGAAGTCGTTCACGTAGAGCGAGCCAAGATAGATCTGCAGCGTATTGAAGACGTCGGGCAGGCTGAGGCCAAGCAGCTTGGCCTTCGTGCGGTCGAGGTCATAAAAGAGCTGCGGCGTCGACGCGGAGAACGACGTGAACAACGATTGCGGGTTGAGTTCGGGTTGTTTCCGGGCGACCGCAATCAGCGCCTGAGTCGCTTCGCTCAGCTGCGCGCCTCCGCGCCCCGCCAGATCCTCGACCTGGAATTCAAAGCCGCCGGTCGTGCCAAGCCCGTTCACCGAAGGCGGATCGAAGCTCAGCGCAAAGGCTTCCGGGATCGCGAGCAGCTTCGGGCGCACCGAGGCGACCAGGGCGGACGCGTTCTCCTCCGGCCCACGTTGATCCCAGGGCTTCAGAACCGCGAACTCGATCGCCGAATTCGATTGCGCCGCATTGGTCAGAAAATTGAGGCCGCTGATGAAACCGGCGATCTGGACGCCCGGCGTCGCCTGCAGGAGGTCGCGAATCTTCTGCGCCACGGCGTCAGTGCGCTCGAGCGAAGACCCGTCCGGCAATTGCACGATGACGAAGAAATAGCCCTGATCCTCAACCGGCAAAAAGGTGGTCGGGATGGTCCGCGACAGCATATAGGCGCCGCCGACGAACAGAAAAAAGATGCCGACCAGCGCCCAACCGAAGCGAATGAACTGCCTCACGCAACGCGCATAAAAGTTCGCGAGCCAGTCGAACCCGGCGTTGAACCAGCGAAACAGAATAAACTGCCCCTTCGGCCCGTGGCGCAGAAACGCGGCGCTGAGCGCCGGACTGAGGGTCAGCGAGTTGAAGGCCGAGATTCCGACCGAGATCGCGACCGTCAAAGCGAACTGGTTGTAAAGTCGCCCCGCGACGCCCGGAATGAAGGCGACGGGAATGAAGACGGCCATGAGCACCGCCGTCGTGGCGATGATCGGCCCGGTCACCTCCGACATGGCTTTTCTCGCCGCCTCGAAGCGGCGGCAAACCGGCTTCGAGCTGGCGCTCTACATTCTCCACCACGACGATCGCGTCGTCGACGACCAGGCCGATCGCCAGCACCATGCCGAGCAGGCTCAGCATGTTCAGCGAGAAGCCGAAGATCTGCATCACCGCCAGCGTCGCGATCAGCGAAACGGGAATGGCGATCGTGGGAATGATCGTCGCGCGCCAGCTCTGCAAAAAGACAAAGACGACGAGGACGACGAGGATGAGCGCCTCGATCAACGTGATCACGACGTCGTGCATTGCGGCAGACACGAAGCGCGTCGTGTCATAGTGCATCGCGTAGGCGATTCCGGGCGGGAAGCGCTTCGAAAGCTCCTCCATCTTCGTCTTGACCTGCTTCTGCAGGTCGAGGGCGTTCGAGCCCGGCATCTGGAAGATCGCCATCACGACGGTCGGATCCTTGCCGAAGAAGGCCGACGACGAGTACTGCAACGCGCCGAGTTCGACGCGCGCGACGTCGCGCAGGCGCACGACGGCGCCGCTCGTGGGATCGGCGCGGACGATGATGTTGGAGAATTCCTGCGGATCGGTGAGCCGCCCCTGGGCGTTGACCTGCAATTCAAAGGAGGTCCCGGGAGGCGCAGGCGACTGACCGATCTTGCCGGCGGCGACCTGAACGTTCTGCTCGGCGATCGCGTTCTGGACCTCGACGGCGGTCACGCCAAGATTGGCGAGCTTGTCCGGATCGAGCCAGACTCGCATCGAATAGCGGCGCTCGCCGAACATCTGGACGTCGCCGACGCCGGGGAGCCGTTTCAACTGGTCGACGATCTGCAGGTAGGCGTAGTTCGACAGCGTCACCGAATCGACTGATTTGTCCGGCGAGACCAGATTGACGATCAGGACGAAGTTCGGATTCTGCTTCTTGATCGTCACCCCGCCCTGGTTGACGATCGCCGGAAGCGAGGACGCGGCCTGCGACACACGGTTCTGCACGTCGACCGCGGCGATGTTGAGCGGGTAGCCGACCTTGAAGGTGACGGTGATCGTCGAGGAGCCGTCATTCGAGCTCGCCGAGGACATGTAAGTCATGCCCTCGACGCCGTTGATCTGCTGCTCGAGCGGGGTCGTTACTGTGTCAGCAACGACCTGCGCGCTCGCGCCAGGGTAATTGGCGGCGACCACCACCTGCGGGGGCGTAATCTCCGGAAACTGCGAGACCGGCAGCAGAAAAAAGCAGATCGCGCCGGCGAGCACGAGGATCGCAGCGATCGCCGAGGCGAAGATTGGACGTTGGATGAAAAAGCCGACCACTGGATCGCCTTAAGCTTAGCGGAACAGGGTCAGCCGCAGAGCGATGCTCCGCATTCCCCGCCCGGCGCACGCGTCGACGGCCGCGCGAGAAGCAGCGGCCCTCGGAACGTGGTGCGCCGGCCGAGATCCTGGCCGACGAGCACGGCGCTCGCGCGGCGCGAATCGGCGATCCGCCGAGCCGTCCCGTCGAGCAGGCTCCGAAGCGCCTGAGGCTCCACGTGGTCGGCGAGCATGACCTTCTGAATGAGCGAGTCCGCCAGAAGGTCGTCGATGGTCTGGGCGCTTCCGTACGCCATTGCGGATATTCCTTTTGAGTATGGCCCGGCTGTTACCCCACGGCAGTTTGACTCTGCAAGCGCTGGGTGGTACCGGTCGGTATCGCTATCTGATACCGATCGGTAACGGGTTCGTCAAGCACCATGAACAAAGAAAAATCAATTCCGGATCCTGATGCGCCAATCAGCAGGGCCGGGAAGCCCCGCGACCGCATCTTCGACTGCGCCCAAGACCTCTTCCACCGCAAAGGAATCCGAGGCGTAGGCGTGGAAGCGATCGCCGAAGCCGCTGGCACCAGCAAGATGGCGCTCTACCGGCACTTCGATTCGAAGGATGAGCTTATTATCGAGTATCTGAATTACAAAGGGCGAAAGTCTGACGAAATCTGGGCCGAGATCGAGGCCGCAAATCCCGGAGACCCGGGCGGGCAGCTTTACGGCTTCATGGACAAGGCCGCCATATTTATCGCTGGGGACGAGCGCGGCTGCGACCTCGCCAACGCCGCCATCGAATTGACGGAGCAGGGCCATCCGGGTCTTCGTGTGATCGAAGAATTCAAGATGCTCCAGCGTGAGCGCCTAACCAATCTCTGTAGGGCCGCCGGCGCCTCACAGCCAGACCTCCTTGCCGACACTTTGTTTCTCCTGATCGAAGGCGCGCGCGTGAGCCGCCGCAGCGTGGGAACAAACGGGCCAAGCGCCAATCTCGTGCGCACCAGCCGGGCCGTCATCGCCTCGTTCGGCGTTCGGGCTCCAGAGGGTCTCCCCTCGATCATCGAGCACGAAACCCGGGGCCACTAGGAACGGCTCTGGCCGCAATCGCATTCGGCGGCGGCTCCGGTCGCCAGACGTTTCCGTGGACAATAGAGCCTAGCCCGACAAGCGGCGCCGTATCCTTGTTCTAGACGACATTATGATCGACCAGACGTAACCGGCCATTTCCCTGCGCGACACGGTTTTACTGACGCCCGCCTCAACTTGATCGCGACCGAGGTTTCGCAAGGGCTCGGTCATTGCGCCAGCCCCGTGGCGTCTCAGGTCCCGCCGTCCGGCCCGCGGCGGCGAACCAGTTTGGCCGGCGCTGCTCAAGCCAGTCGAGAAAGCGATCGCGCAACCGGCGAAGCGCCGGGATGTCGTCGGCCAAAAGCATGAAGCCAAGGGGCAGCATCCAGAGGCCGAAAACCGGCAGGATGGCGAGGCACCCGCCGAGGATCAACAAGATTCCAGCCGGAATGCGCGCCCAGCGCGACCTGGGTTTTCTCAGCCAGCGGGTCATGGCCTGCATCCGGCTCGGCAGCCGGCGAAGGAGCCTTCTCAGCCGCCGCTCAGGATCGGCGTATGCGATGTGATCAGACGAGGTCATGGATTGCGGACGCAAGCGTCCGAGATAGCCAGCCTCACCATAGGCCGCAATCCGTACTTTTCCCTATGCCACGAGCCGTGCGCGCAGCTTGAATTTCCGTTGGGAAGGTCCGAATTCTCGTTAGGATCGTCAGAATCATCATGATGGTCAACTCCGCGCGCTCTCCTATTGATCCCCCGGGACCATCGTCCGCTTGACTGAAATCAAACCACGCGGCGGAGTTCGCTGTCGCCACGGTATCAATCGCAGGGTTTTTACCGTTTAATCAAGTCATTTATAAATCGACGTATGCGCAATGTTCCGCAGGTCGCCGTGGTCCTCGGGCGAAAGCCAGCCCGAAAAGCCGCGACGGGTAGGGCTATGGCGACCAGTTCCCTTCGTCTTCCGGCCTCAGTGACCAAAAAGGAGGCCGCCATGTTGCCATGGCGGCCTTAAGTCTAGGGAGGAAACGCCCAAGGAGGGCATACGGCAGGTCATGCCGCACTGCAGCAATATCTCTATTGCGGCGCCGTTGCAAGAACTTTCCTGTCACGATTAGCGATCGGTTGGAAACGAACGGTTCTGGCGAGCAGGACCTGAGCTCACGGTTCTCCATCCACCGCGACAAACCATCACTGCGAAACCCTGTTATGCGCGCTCGATCGTCTTGGCGGCAGCGTCGATCGCGTCCACGATCGCCTGGATCTGCTCCGGCGTGGCGTCGCGGGCGCGGATGCGCAGCTGAAGCGCGGAGCGCAGATTGAGCATCGCCCGCTTGACCGAAATGAAACCCGCAAAGCGCGAATCGCTGTCGCCAAAGCGGGCGAAGATAGCGTCGGTCTGCGCCTTGTTGTCGGCGAGAACCTTTTCGCCCTCGGGCGTTAGCCCGTAGAGCTTGCGTCCCTGCGGGTCCTGGCTGGCCTGGGCGTAACCCATCTCTTCGAGCATGGTCAGTGTCGGATAGACGACACCAGGGCTTGGCGAATAATCGCCGCCAACCCGCTCGCCGAGCTCCTTGATGATCTCGTAGCCGTAACGGGGCTTCTCGGCGATGAGCGCCAGGATCACGAACCTCAGTTCGCCGCCGTCGAACATGCGGCCCTCTCGACCGCCGCCGCCGCCACGGGAACGCCAGCCACGAAACGGCCCACGCTCGGAACCATGGCGGCCGGGGCCGTCGTGGCCGTGGCGAATATGATCGTCAAAATGACGATGGAACATTGTTAGTCTCCTTTTTGCGATTAAAGACATATCACGATATGTCGTAGACAAGATATATCTTATCGTGAGACGCGCAAGGGGGCGCCAAGATATTTTTTGCTCCACAGGTCTGGATGGAGGATCTTGCTTCGAGCGCCAGTTGGAGAAGCGATCGGTCGCCCGCCGCCGCCGAGGAGCAGCGAGGCGCCTTGAGGCGTGACGCGGACGCCCGAAGGCTCACGAGGGGGTGCGACGGAAGCGCGAGTTCTGCCAGACGGTCAGACGGCGCGGTCGAGGGGCGGCTGTCTCGGCTTTCCTCGAAAACTGCCGCGTGCGCCTCAGACGGGGAAAGCGCGCCCAACCCGCTCCGGGTAAACCGGGCAATCCGGTACGGCGAGGCCTTACGCCCGCGTCTGCCCGTCGCCGCGCACCCGGTACTTGAAGGTGCAAAGCTGCTCGACCCCGACCGGCCCGCGCGCATGCATGCGCCCGGTGGCGATCCCGATCTCGGCGCCGAATCCGAACTCGCCGCCATCGGCGAACTGGGTCGAGGCGTTGTGGATGACGATCGCCGAAATCGACCTCCTTCAGGAAGCGCTCAGCCGCAGCCTTGTCCTCGGTCACGATGCAGTCCGTGTGATGCGAGCCATAGGTCTCGATGTGGTGGATCGCCGCGTCGAGGCTGTCGACGACGCCGACAGCAATGATGGCGTCGAGATATTCCGTGCGCCAGTCCTCTTCGCTCGCCGGCGTCACCCGCGCATCGGCCTCCCGCGCTGCCTGGTCGCCGCGCACGGCGCAGCCGGCCTTGATCAGCGCGTCGATCAGCGGACCCGAGCAGAAACGGGGCGACGGCGCGATGCACGAGCAGCGTCTCGGCCGCGCCGCAAACGCCGGTGCGCCGCATCTTGGCGTTGATGACAATCTTGAGCGCCTTGTCGAAATCGGCCGCCCGATCGATGAAAACATGCACGACGCCTTCGAGATGAGCGAACACCGGCACGCGCGCCTCGCGCTGCACCCGCTCGACCAGGCTCTTTCCCCCGCGCGGCACGATGACGTCGAGCGCCCCGCCGAGACCCTCCAGCATCTCTCCGACCGCCTCGCGGGCGGCGAAGGGCGCGCGAGAAATCGCAGCCTCCGGCAGACCGGCCTCCCTCAGGCCTGCGACCAGACAGGCCTGAATTGCGGCCGACGATCGAAGACTGTCCGAGCCGCCGCGCAGCACCACGGCGTTGCCGCTCTTCAGGCAAAGCGCTCCGGCGTCCGCAGTCACATTGGGCCGGCTTTCGTAGATAACGCCGACGACCCCGAGCGGCGTCGCCACGCGGTCGATGCTGAGGCCGTTGGGGCGGGTGAAGGTCGCCAGCACACGCCCGACCGGATCGGGCAAGGCGGCGACCTCCTCAAGCCCGTGCGCTATTCCCTCGATCCGGGTCGGGTTGAGCGTCAGACGGTCGATCAGCGCCGCGCCCAAGTTCTTCGCTCGCGCCTCCGAGCAGTCGAGTTCATTGGCGGCCAGAACCTCGCGGGCGCGCTCGCGCAAAATTCGCGCAGCGGCGAGAAGCGCGCGGTTCTTCTTCTCCGTCGACGCATTGGCGACTTCCCGTGCGGCGGCGCGCGCCTTCGCCCCGACTTGGCGCATCGCGGCGCGAATATCGGTTTCCGGCTGGAAAATCTGAGCGACCGACATAGGGCTCTCGCGTGCTTGAGAACCCTCCGACTTAGTAACTCCAGAAAGAAAAGACCATTCCCCCAATTTGGCGATCCAGCCTCGGATTAGTCCGCGCTCGTTGGAGCGCGCTGGTTTCCGCGCAGATCGGCGCAAGTCGATGGCGCCAGACAGCATCGATGAAATACCCATCATGTCTGTTCACCCCTTGGGTCGAAAGGCCGCGCAGAACTGGGGATTTGTTTCCAGCCGCGCGCCGCCAATGAGGTCGATGCAATAGGGCACCGCGGCAAAGACCGCATCAAGGCAGGTACGGATCGCCGCCGGCTTGCCAGGCAGATTGATGATGAGGCTCGAACCGCGCGTGCCGGCGACTTGGCGCGACAGAATCGCTGTCGGAACATCGGCCAGGCTCTTCAAGCGCATCAATTCGCCGAAGCCTGGCAGCATCCGGTCGCAAACCGCCTCCGTCGCCTCCGGAGTCACGTCGCGCAACGCAGGTCCCGTGCCTCCTGTTGTGAGGATCAGCGAACAGCTCTCGTTGTCGGCCAGGGCGATCAGCGCGGCTTTGATCGCCAGCCGCTCGTCAGGCACTATCCGCCGTTCAGGGCGCCACGGCGTGGCCAAGAGTTCAGCTAGCGCCGCCTCGATGCCCGGGCCGCCCTTATCCTCATACACGCCTCGCGAGGCGCGATCGGATATGGTGACGACGCCAATCGGAATGCCCGCCATGGGACGTTCGCTCACGACTTGATCCTCAAGCCGCGAACGTCAGCACCCCGGCGCGACGCCGATGAGCGGCTTCCCCGCATCATAGCGCCATTTGCTCGCCGACAAAATTGCGGCTCGGATGCGTGTATCAGTCAGCAAGCGGCCAGCGCGGAATCATCGACTCGCTTGCGCTTTACGCACTGGGCTGCGCAGTCCATCACACGAGGATGTTTGTACGTCGACTTGCTCTGGCGATCGCCCTGCTGGCCGGACTGATCGGCTCGCAGGGGCTCGAATTCGCGCAACAGTACCGTCAGCGGTTGGGCGGCGGGCTCGACGAACTCAATCGGATTGTGTCTGAGTTCGACGGCGAGGTTCGACAGCACAGTCTCACGCGCGCCGAGGGACTAAGCCGGCTCGAGGCGAACAGCGACCCGCTGGCGCGCGAACGCGGCCAAGACATGGACAAGGCGATCGCCCGCGCCAAGCGCCTGAACGAACAGATTGAAGCCATGAACTCGTCCGGGCCCCTCACGCGCCTGTATGTGGTGGCCACGAACTTCGATCCTGAGATCGCGCATAACACGCTCGATAATTATGAACCCGCCGCGCCTCTGTCGCTTGGCGCGCTCACGGCCACCGGACTCGCTGCGCTTTGGGGATGGGCGGCGACCCGCCTCGTCGCGTGGCCGTTCACCCGCCGCTCCCAAGCAGAGCGCTCGCAATCCCGCGCCGCAAACGCCGGATGAGACGGCGATCGCTCCCGCTGTTCGGGGAGCTTACGTGAATTCGATCATGGCGGGGTTAGCGGCGATCATCGCGGGGGTCACGCCCGTGAGCGTCAGGCTGTCGCCGTGCGAGTCGGTGAACGTCAGGCCGGATGGCCCCCTCGTGGCCTGGGACATTACATTCGCCAGATCCTCAGCCTGATTCATGGCGGGGGTCAGGTAAGAAAAAGCCGACTTTGCCAGCTGGATCGAATCCAGATTTGCGCCGGAAGCGGAAAAACCGTTGATCGTCTCGTTGCCGAAACCGGCGCTGAAGATAAAGGTTTCGCTGCCGGTGGCGCTTGCGTCGATGGTCTCGACGGGGTGATAGGTGAGCGGATCGGCGCCCCCTGTCCCCACCTGCAGAGTTTCGCTGCCGCCGCCTCTCGTGACCGTCGAACTTGGGGCGTAAAGTTCGAGCTCGTTTGCGCTCGAACTGAGGTTGAGATTGTCCGCCGCCAGGTTTGCGAAACCAGAGCCGTAGAACGACTGATATGACGTATAGGCTCGGCCTTGAACGTTCGAATATGCATATTCCGTTGGCGCGCCGGCAACTGTTGAAACCTTGCTGTAGGTTAAGGCTGCGCCATTCGCCAGGTCGGCTGAGGACTGGGACGCGGTCAGCGCGAAGTTGGCGGCAGTCAGCGGAACCAGTCCCTGGAGCGTGATCGTGAAATCGACGAATGGATCGCCAGCGAGCGCGGCCTGGACGGTGGTGACGTTGTTCGTCGGATCCATTTGATAGCGGACCTGAGCGCCACTGCTGAAAGCGGCGGATCCGATGAACGTGAAGTTCTGGACGCCCGCCTTGGTGATGTCTGCGTCGATCCGGCTGAAGTCGATCACGTCCTTGGCCGGATCGAAGGAGGACATACGGTCACCGCCGTCGCCAATCGAGAGGTAGGTGAGAATGTTCGCGCCCTGACCGCCGAACAGCAATTGTGAGCCGAAACCGCCGACAAAGTTGGTCTCGCCGGTACCCGCCCCAAGGTGGGCGCCGATGAAACCGTTGCCCAAAACCGTCGTCGCCGCCGATCCAGTGGCGGCGGAGGAGCCGGCGCTGGTTGCGGACACCACAGCCGCCGTTGGCAGGCCCGCAGCCTGGTAGGCCGTCAGGGCCTGAGTCGAATAGGTGGGATTCGTGAAATCGACAATCGTGTTCGCGCCTGGAGGCACGTAGGTGTCAGTGCCGCGCGAATAAGGGCCGTACGCGCCGAAACCGATGTAGTTATTGGCGACCGACACGTTGGTGGTCGTGTAGCCGCTGCTAGCGGCGCCGCCTCCCACAGCGACCGTATATCCACCGCCGAGCAGGTAATTGCCGGACACGGTGACGTCGTACAAACTACCCAATTCAGCAGTCAGCCGAATGTCATTATTTGGTTGACCGGGCGCGTCGGCGTTCTGGGTTCCGTCGATGAAATTGTTGGTGATGGTCGTGGGGCCGTTCGATGCTGTGACGTATATCGCGTCGGCGTGAGCTCCCGGCAAGTATGCCGCCGCCGGAAAAGTAATTGCCGGTGACGACGCCAGAGTGGATGCCGATGGCGTCAGTCGGGGAATCGAGAAAGCTATTGTTCTGGATGGTTATGGGCAAAGTGGAGGCGATCCAAACATTGTTTTCGGTCGCCGATTTGCTGCCTTGAAAGGTGGAGTTTTCGACTATCGCTCCGCTATAGGCTGCCGATTGGAACACTGCCCAGAAGCTGGTCGTCCCCGTGAACGTGCTGTCCTTGATCGTGACATTGTTGGCGTTGATGACCACCGTCGCCGTGCCAAAATTGATGCCGCTAAGCACGGCGCCGCTCTGAGTGACGTAGACGATGTTCAGGGAGGGCGAATAATAGTAAGGCGCTTTTGAATTCTGGGTAAGCTTGGTGACGTCGAGAAGCGTCGATGTCGCATAGGGATTCCCGGTCATTGTATCGATGCCCGGCAAGACTGCGCCCGGATCCGCATTGCGGATCATTTGAATCTCTGCGGGAGTAATCATTGCCAGCCTGCCTCGGTCACACGGCGGGATTACCCGCCAGGGCCGAGGAATAGAGACGCTGCAATTGTCGGCGGCTCAATCCGATTGTTAAATTTCAACTTGTAATGGCTTTTGCCGTTGTTCTCGCAAACTCGCTTCGAACAGCGACTCTATTCCCGGACTTTTATCGTTCAAATTGAATAGGCGGGGCCAAGCAGGCATAGGCGCCGTTTGCCGCTCTGGTTGCTCGGAGTTAGGGCGAAGGACTCGCAAAGTCGCCAAAGCGCGGCGAATTCAATCGCGGGGGACACTCCGCCGCCCGACGCAGATCAAGCGGGGCTATGTCGGACGATGATGAAAGTGTAGCCTATCCCGGCGATAATCAGGACCACCGCCAAAATGTTCATTGGCACGTTGTCTCCGGCATGGTTGCCGACTTGATTGGCGATCGCGAAGGCCACGGCGGGCAGCATGAAATGCGCCAGGATCTTCATCCCCCCTTCGGTGAACATGAAGTAGGTGACGGCAATACATATGAAGCATATCACGGTGACAAAATCGTAAACAGTCTGCATTCTATAGGTCCAATTTCTTCAGCCGACAGTGATTGAAGCCGTTCCCTCACCCGCTTCAGCCTAAAACTTAGAGCAATATTCTAGATCAGAAAGATAGCGCCGGAAGAAACCAGCCTCCAGCATCGCCGCCCTAGCGGATCGGGATTTCCCCCGCAAAGCCCAATCTTCAGGCCGCGCCTCGGGCGGCCCCCTTCGATCCAAAAACCCGTCCGGCTAAATATTCGATGGCGATAAGGACGCGATCCAGCAGGAAGAACAGGACCAACGCGAAGACGAACAGCGCTATGCCAGTCATGTCGTGGAAGAGGCCCTCGATCGTATCCACGCCGATGTAGTAGGCTCCCAGCACCAGAGTGACGACGCGAAAGACGTTGGCCAGAATTGTGATCGGAACGATCGACAGAATCAAGATCACCTTCCTGACCGGATGGTTCGCTACAAACTCACGAACATAGAACACCCCGATCGCAGACAGAGCGAAGATCGAATTCATGCCAGAGCAGGCGTCTTTCACCATCAGCTGGTAAGAACCGATCATGATCATGGCGCCGTTCTGCGCCACCGGGTACCCGAGATCGTAAAGCAGGTTCGATACGATATCGGAAATCCATACCTTGAGCGGCACGGTGAACGCATCGAGCAGCCAGGTCGGGGGCGGCACAGAAAATATAAGAAAAGCAAGAGGAAAGGCGAAGACGCGCGCCAGCGGCCAGCCGCCGACCAGCAACAGGCATCCCAAAAGCACCGGGATTTGTGTCGCAACCTCGACCATCGGGATGTCTTGCGACCGGGTCACCGCCATCAGCAGGAGGGACAGGAGCAAAATGGTCCAGCCAGCAACGGGCGCAGGGCGCAATGCAATGGAGCGGGCTTTGTCGCGCTGCTGCCAAGCCAGCCACACCGCGGCCAGCATGATGAGTGGGCCGTGCCCTTCCTGCTCGGTGCGCCACGGCCCGTTGGCGAGTTTTATGTACGTCGGCAGATAGGCGACGAGAAAAGACGCCGCGAGCGCTGCGAGGAAAGCCAAGTTAACGCCCTGACCTTCGACGCTCGCCGATAACGAGGCCGGCCGAGCAGGCCCAGACTTTAGCGACTCGATCGACATGCCTGTCTTCTCTCGCGCTTCCTCAATATCACCAAACTACGCGCCGCCAGCGGGTTGGAGCTTCCTGACGTTTGCGCCTTCAATGTGCATTGTCGCTTGTAAAGACCACAAGGACCGTCCTTATCATGACTGTGAAGTCGAGCCAAATACTCCAGTTATTAATGTACCAAATATCAAGCTCGACCCTCCGCTGCATCTTATCGAGCGTATCGGTCTCACCGCGCGCGCCGTGAACCTGCGCCCAGCCAGTCACGCCGGATTTAACGTGGTGGCGGAAAGCGTATTTCTCGATGACGGAGGTAAAATGGCGATCGTGCGCCGACGCGTGCGGCCTCGGGCCGACCAGCGACATGTCGCCGAGAAACACATTGAGCAATTGGGGCAATTCGTCGACACTGTATCGACGCAGCCACCAGCCGACCCTCGTCACTCGCTTGTCGCTCTTTTTCGCCTGCTCGACGACGTCGCCGTTTTCCATCACGGTCATTGTGCGGAACTTGTAGATCCGGAACGGCCGGCCGTTGAAACCGTGCCGGGTCTGCCGGAATAGCGCAGGACCGGACGAGTCCAGCCGGATCGCCATCGCGGTGGCGAGCAGGATCGGCGACAAAATAATCAGACCAACCATCGACAGAACGATATCGACCCCGCGTTTGATCGCCTGCTCCGTCGGAGACAGCGCGGCGCGCTGAAGCTCGATCGCCACCGTGTCGCCGATGTCGGAACGGGCGCGCTGGAACAGCTGAGCGAGCGTCCCGAAGGGAACCAGGGTGATAGGCAACGGCAGCACTCGGAGCCGTCGCGCCACCCACCGGACGTTCGACATGCGCTCGGGATCGACGAACAGCATGACCTCTTCGATATGGGACGTGCGGCAGAGCGAAATGACGCTTTCGATGACCTGTTCAGCCTGCGGCCCGCCCTCAGGCAAGTGGAAATGCGTCACGGCGTGGTAGCCATGACGGGTCAGATTGTCGGTGAACTGGGGCGGAACGCTGTCCTCACAGGTCAGGCTGACGATCGTGCGGCCTCGCAGCGCCCCACTTTCCAGAGCGCGGGGCAATACGAATATCCAAGCGGCGCGGTGGGCAAGAAGCGCTACGACGCCGACAGCCCAGAACACGAGAACATCGCCACGTGACAGGTCGTGGCTGACTCCCCAGCTGAAAACGCCTGAAGCCAGGATCAAGAAGGCGCCGCACCAGGCGGCCAGCACGCTCCTCGCCTGATCGTCCCAGACCATCAGCCGGGTGGGGCTGTAGAGCCTTTGCACACGCATTGCCGCGACAAACAGAATCGCCACGAAGATTGCGGCCGCAATGGTGTGGGAAAATTCCCCTCCAAACTCGTCCGGGATCCTGTGATAAACTCCCTCGGCGATCGTCGCGCTGCCGAGGATCAGCGCCAAGTCGACGCCCAGCGCGGTGGATGCAATCGCTCCGTAGGTAATCGGAAGGCGCCAGCGATTTTTCGACGTCAGGGCCCGGCCAACCGGCCCGGCGAACCCGGTCCCCGATTCGGACGCAATTTGACTCTCAGTCGCCATTTGCGGGCTCACACTTCATTCAAGAACGCCGACAACGCTGCTATCCCCACGTCACGGGCCCTTCATCTGGTAAATTCTGCGACGGCGGTAAACTCTACCGTCTCAATACGGATAATAGCCCATCGTACGCACGTGCCGCAAGCCGCGCTGCAGTCGACCCTCGCAATTTTTGACGCAGCGCAGTGTAAGCAAATCTCGGTCCAAAACAAGGCGCCAGGGTCAATAGCCGTGCTCGGCGACGCCGCGGCGCCGCAAAACTTTGTCTGGCCCCTCGAGGGTGTGGACAAGCAAGTTCTGCCGAATTGTGGGATTGTCCCGGTGGCGCGCGCCGTTTAATCAAGAACAATACCAACAGAAACTGGGGCCTTGATGTTTAGCGTGCTGGTGGGTTTGTTCCGACTTGTCGCCGGCCTTGTTATACTAGCGGGAGCGTGGTTTGTCTTCGACCAGATCCACGATAGGAATACGGAAATTATTGTCGCTACAATTGGTCTGCTGTACTCGTTTGTGTTCATAGTTTCGGGTCGATTGCAGTATTTTGGCCTCACGGTCTTTTCATTCTTGGGAAGAACGTCGTCATACGTCCAGAAAGTTCCATACGATCACATGATGCATGACGAGGCTGGACTACAAACGCCGCGCGGCTTTACCTTCCTCAACGTCATTTTTGCGGCGCTGATCGAGCTGCTTTGTCTGTTTCGGCTTTTCTCCTCCCTTCTGGGCCATGGCTGGGATACCCTATCTGACCCGATCCGGACGCTCCTCCAGTCGGTGAGATTCTAGCTATTTGCTTAACGGGTCGACTTAGGACGCGGTGTGGCCTCATCGAGCCGCGGCGGCCGAAAATGATCGTAACGGAGCCCGCAACGAGCATAGGAAATCTATGACTGTCGTGGCGAAAGCCCTCTGCGTCGGCGGCGCGGCGCTTGTTGCAGCGCTCACCTGCACCCTGGCGCGAGCGCAATCAGATCAGCCCGACCTCAAGACTTTCGCCGTCCATATCAACCGCACGCCGCAACAACCATGGCCCGGCTACGGCGTTTACCTTGGCAACGGTCTCATTTTGACGGCGGCGCATGTGGCGGGAAACTTCGAGCAGACCAAACCTCATGTCGTTGTTGCTGGGCAGGATCTACCGGCGACGCTCGTCAAGCAAGGCAGCCTCGAAGGCGTGGATCTGACCCTGTTGTCGATTGACGGGACAAAGCTGCCGGTCAGTCTTCAAATGCGCCGGACGCCGCTCTGCGAGCGCCCGCCCTACGCCGGCCAGAGGGTGGTTGTCGCTATTCCCGAGGGGACGGCGCCCTCGAGGGTTTTGCCGCGCGAGGCGATCCCGGCCAGTTTGCGAGAGCGGTTCGACACCGACATCGCCGATGTCGCCACGACCGGCAATTCCGGGTCGGCCGTATTCGACGCCGCCAATCTATGCCTGCTGGGGATCATAAGCCGCAAGATCTCGGTCACGCGGCAGCCGCTTAAGCTTGGCGCGCCCGCCAGTACGACCGATATCGCCAAGTATTTCGTCCCGGCGGCGACGATCAAAGCGTTCATCCCACAAAGCGCCTCATTTTAGATTGCTTTATACGAGGCGCCGGCTGCGTCGTCCTCACGGATTGCGGCTGGTCAAATTTGGTTGAACAGGCCCCGCCGCGACCAAAAGAATGGTATTGGCGGATTTCCGGCAAGAACCGGCGCCGGAAAGCGCTGGGCGCTGGGAGTCCGGCGCGGCGCGCCTCGCCGTCGCCGGGCGGGGAGGCGCCTACGCAGTTAGCGCGGTTTAAAAGGGCTTTCGTCAATGAAGTTTGCCGGGTACGTGTGGATTGCCATAGCAGCGTGCGGCGCAGCCGCCGCCTATGGCGTCTACGCGCCAGAGACGACAGACCGTTGGGTTCCGCCCGCCGGCGGGCTCGCTCATCAGTTGCACGACAAGATTTGGACCCCGTCCGCTCAGACCGCGTCGGCCCCCGGTCAGCCCCAGCCGGGCCAAGCCCCCGGCCCGGCGCCGATTGTCGTCAGGGTGACGCCGGTCAAGCGCGCGGATTTTCCTGTTGTTCTGCAGAGCATCGGACAAGTGCAGGCCTACAATACTGTTCTGGTCCGCGCCCGCGTCGATGGCCAGATCATGAAGATCGGCTTCAACGAAGGCCAAATGGTCAAGCAAGGCGATCTTCTGGCGCAGATCGACGCCCGGCCGTTTCAGGCCGCGCTAGAGCAGGCCGCCGCCAAGAAATCGCAGGACGAGGCTAATCTCGCCAATGCGAAGCTCGATCTCGCTCGCTTCGCTACACTCGCCAAACAGGACTTCGCCACCAAGCAGCAGCTCGACACGCAGAACGCCATGGTGTTGCAGCTCACCGCCTCGATCGCCGCCGACACGGCCGCGGTTGACGCGGCGAAGACGCAGCTTGACTACACCACCATCCGCGCTCCGATTTCGGGCCGCGCTGGGTTTCGCCTGATCGACGAGGGCAATCTTGTCAACGCAGGTCAACAAACTGGAATCGTGTCGATCGCGCAGTTGCAGCCGATCACCGTCGTGTTCGCCGAGCCGCAGCAATATGTGCCTCGCATCAACCAGGAATTGGCCGAGGGCGCGCCCCCAGTCACAGTGATGGACGCGGAAGGCCACAAGCTTGCGACCGGACGCTTGTCGATCAGCGACAATCAGGTGGACGCCGCGACCGGCACAATCCGGCTCAAGGCCGAGTTCGACAACAAGGACGATGCGCTCTGGCCGGGGTTGGCTGTGACCACCGGGTTGCAGATTGGCGTGGAGAAGGACGTGTTGATGGTCCCCACTGAAGTGGTGCAACGCGGCCAGAACGGATTATTCGTCTTTATCATCGACGATCAGAACCATGCGCAGTTGCGTCATGTGAAGATCGCGCATCAGGACACGGCGACCGCTGTCATCTCCGAGGGCCTCAAGGATGGCGACCGCGTGGTGACGTCCGGTCAATTCCTGCTTCAGCCCGGGTCGATCGTTTCGATCGACACGGGAAGCGGAACTTAGCTCATGTACAAGGGCCTCTCCGCCCCGTTCATCAACCGACCGATCGCAACCACACTCATTATGGTTGCGGTGTTTCTGGTCGGCCTCGTCGCTTTTCCTTCGCTTCCCGTCGCGCCTCTGCCGCAGGTCGACTTTCCGACCATTACGGTCTCCGCTTCGCTGCCCGGCGCATCCCCCGACACCATGGCGTCCTCGGTCGCGCAGCCGCTTGAACGGCAGATCGCGCAAATTCCGGGCGTCTCGCAGATGACCTCCTCGAGTTCGCTCGGCGCGACCGCGGTCACCGTCCAGTTCGATCTTAACCGCAATATCGACGCGGCGGCCAACGACATTCAGGCGGCGATTAACGCCGCCTCCGGCCAATTGCCCAAGGATCTGCCGAGCCCGCCGACCTATCGCAAGGTCAACCCGTCCGACACGCCTATCCTCATTCTCTCCGTTCAGTCCGACGTCGCGCCGGTCATCGAAGTCGATGACGCGGCTGAGAACATTCTGGCGCAGCACCTGAGCCAAATCTCGGGCGTCTCTCTCGTGCGCATCGGCGGCCAGCAGACGCCTGCGATCCGTATTCAAATCGATCCTGCAAAACTCGTCCAAAAAGGCATGCAGCTCGAGGACGTGCGCGCGCAGATCGCCATCGCTACGGTCAACAGCCCCAAGGGCGCGCTAATCGGTCCGAATCAGACCTTCACCATCCAGGCCAACGACCAGCTGACGGAAGCGAAGGCCTGGAACGATGTCATCGTCGCCTATCGTAACGGCGCGCCGGTGCGCGTCCGGGATATCGGTCAAGCCGTCGCAGGGCCGCAGGACACGACGCAGGCGGCCTGGAGCAACGGGAAGCCAAGCGTGTTTCTCGTCATTTACAAGATACCCGGCGCAAACGTCATCAACACGGTCGATGCGATCAAAAGCACATTGACGACCTTGCAGGCCTCGATTCCGCCGACGATTCACGTCAGCATTCTGTCCGACCGAACCGTCACCATTCGCGCCTCCATGCGCGACGTCGAGTTCACGCTGGCGCTCACCATTCTGCTGGTGGTGGCGGTCATCTTTGTGTTCTTGCGCAACGTTTGGGCTACGATCATTCCCAGCGTCACCGTGCCGTTGGCTCTGTTGGGCGCGTGCGCGCTCATGTGGGTTGCCGGCTACAGCCTCGACAATTTGTCGCTGATGGCCTTCACCATTTCGGTCGGCTTCGTTGTCGACGACGCGATCGTGATGCTGGAAAACATCACGCGCCACATCGAAGAGGGCGAGAAACCTCTTCCAGCTGCGCTCAAGGGCTCCGCAGAAATCGGCTTCACCATCATATCGATTTCTGTCTCGTTGGTGGCCGTGCTCATTCCGCTCCTTCTCATGACTGGTCTTATCGGCCGTCTGTTCCGGGAGTTCGCAGTCACGATCGCGATGACGATCTTTGTCTCGGCTTTTGTTTCGCTGACGCTGACCCCGATGATGGCGTCGCGCTTTCTCAAGAGCCATGACGAGGAGAAACACGGCCGGCTCTATAATTTCAGCGAGAAGGGCTTCGTCGCGATGGCGAACGGCTATGCCCTCGGCGTCGATTTCGTGCTGCGACATCGCTTCGCCACCCTGCTGACCTTCATCGCCACGGTGATCGCAACCGTCTATCTGTTCGTCATCATTCCCAAGGGATTCTTTCCGCAGCAGGACACCGGCATTCTTTACGGAACGACGGAATCCGGGCAGGATGTTTCATTCCCGGTCATGTATCGCCTGCAGCAGGAGGTCGGGCGGATCGTGATGGCCGATCCGGCAGTCGATACAGTGGCTATGGGGCTTGGGACCGGCGTCGGCGCCGCCGCGCAGAACACCGGGCGCATGTTTATTCAGCTGAAGCCGTTCGAGGAGCGTGACGTCAATATATTTGGCGTGATCAAACGACTGCGGCCTAAGCTCGCTCAAATTCCAGGCGCGCGGGTGTATCTATTTGCCGCGCAGGACGTGACCGTTGGCGCGCGCTTTGCCAAGACGCAGTTCCAATACACCCTGCAGGACGCGAATCTCGACGAACTCACCGCCTGGGGGGCCAAGATCCTCGAGAAGCTGCAATCGCTGCCCGAATTGCGCGATGTCGCGACTGACCAGCAGAATTCCGGCACGACACTGACGCTCAAGATCGACCGCGACATGGCCTCGCGATTCGGAATCCAGCCGCAGCTGATCGACGACACGCTCTATGACGCTTTTGGTCAGCGCCAGGTCACGCAATATTTCACCCAGGTGAACACCTATTATGTGATCCAGGAGGTGCTGCCGCAGCTGCTGGGCGATCCTGCCACCCTCGACAAGATCTACATCCGCTCACCGACAACCAACCAGATGGTGCCCGTAAGCGCCTTCGCGAAATGGACGACCGCTCCGGTCGCGCCTCTGTCCATCAGCCACCAGGGGCAATTCCCCGCGATCACCATCAGCTTCAACCTCGCGCAAGGCGTGGCGCTCGGCCCTGCGACCGAAGCGGTCCAGAAGGCCATGCAGCAGCTACAATTGCCGACGGGTCTGACGACGACCTTCCAGGGCAACGCGCAGGCGTTCCAGGATTCGCTGACCAGCGTGCCGCTGCTCATTCTCGCCGCGCTCGTCTGCGTCTATCTGATCCTCGGCGTGCTCTATGAGAGCTTCATCCACCCGCTGACCATCTTGTCGACGCTGCCGTCGGCGGGCCTTGGCGCGCTCGCGACCCTCATGCTGTTCGGCTACGAATTCAGTCTCGTGGCCCTCATCGGCGCAATCCTGCTCATCGGCATCGTGAAGAAGAACGGCATCATGATGGTCGATTTCGCGATCTCGGCCACGCGCGAAGAAGGCTTGAGCGCCGTCGATGCGATCCGCAAGGCGGCGCTGTTGCGTTTTCGCCCGATCATGATGACGACGATGGCGGCGATGCTCGGCGGCGTGCCCTTGATGCTCAGTCACGGCAGCGGGTCGGAGTTGCGCCAGCCGCTTGGCTACACGATGGTCGGCGGCCTTCTCGTCAGTCAGGCGCTCACTCTGTTCACGACCCCCGTCATCTATATTTATCTCGATCAGCTGTCGCACTGGCTCTCCGGCTCTAAGAAAGCCAAGGCGCCAGCGCCAAAGGCCGAGCCGGAGCCGAAGCGCAAGTGGGAGCCGGCGCAAGCGGCGGAGTGATGCGACTGCTTCGTCGCGTCGGGACGACAACCGGCACGAAGCAAAGGCAGCGCTCTGTCATTCGCAGACGGCCAAAGCCCCCTGTGAGGAATGGACAGGGAAGCCGCAATGACTTCGCCTTCGCGATTCCGCCGACGACCCCAATCGCCAATTGACCGTCGCCGATCCGGACGGCGCCGGGTGCAACATGTCTTGTGGCTGGCGGGACGTATACCATTCTGGTGTCGGGCGCGGAGACCGCCGGGCGCTATTGCCTCATCGACATGCTCGTGCCGGACGGCGGCGGCCCGCCGCCGCATCGTCACGATTTCGAGGAGATGTTCACGCTGCTGGAGGGCGAGCTCGAATTCACCTTCCGCGGACAAACGCAGACCGTGCGCGCCGGATCGACCATCAACATTCCAGCCAACGCTCCCCATGCCTTCAAGAACATGTCGGGCAAGACAGCCGTATGCCTGTCTTTGCGCGCCGGCCGGCAGGACGAACTGTTCATGGCGATCGGCTTACCCGGTCGACAGCCGCATCGCGCCACCGCCGAACGTCAGCGCCGAGGCGCAGGCAGAGAAGCGCAAGCTGCTCGCGACTTGGCGCCCAATACCGGACCGAAATCTCGCGATAAGGCTCGAGGCCTAATCGGACGAGGCGGGAGCGGCCGCCTCCGTCGA
The DNA here is from genome assembly GCA_963762335.1 of uncultured Alphaproteobacteria bacterium. Lineage (GTDB taxonomy): Bacteria > Pseudomonadota > Alphaproteobacteria > Rhizobiales > Beijerinckiaceae > Roseiarcus. Next base: position 146,552 of record CAVXKU010000007.1, read on the forward strand.
GCAGCAAAGAGGGCGCGTCTCCCGACCGCTCGTCTGAGCCTCGGCGCAGGCCCGTGTCCGAGCGGTTTACGGGCGCCGAGCCTAGTCGGGCCTGGGAGTATCCCACGATGCGACGCATGCATCCGTCTGCGCCGCTGCCGCCAAAAATGCAGATCCAAGAAGCACGGCGGACGCTGCCTGTGCGGATCTGTGACGCTGGTCACTGCGCCGAAGGCCAACGCCCATCATTTCATACCTACACTCAAATCTCCCGAGAGAGATGCGAGGCGACAACGCAGTGGTCAACCGGGCGACGCCGCACAGCACGGTCGGTCCTACTGCGCAGCCCGGGTTCCGTTCACGGGACCGGTCGCAGGACGAGAGCCGCCCGATCCTCGGACGGTTCTCGTCCCGGTTATCCGCTTAGCCGATAGCGACGGCCGCGCGTCGTTCGCGCGGCGAACAGCGCAAGTCCGCCAAATCCAAGCAGCATCATCGCCCAGGTCGACGGTTCCGGAACGGTTATGCGCGCGAACAGGCCATGCGTCTCGCCGTCGATGCCGTCGGTGAGGTAGAGGGTCATCGGGTCGCCGGTGCCCCCGCTGCCGAAAATCAGGTCCCAAAGACCGCCCGGCGACTCGCCGGGGCCCGGGTTCGACGTCGATCGTGCCCTCGAACACGCCTGTCGTCGCGTTGAAGGCGTTGATTTCGCTGAGGCCGAAGCTGAAGTTGCCGACCAGCAGGTCGCCGCCGAATGCGCCGAATCCTGCGGGCGCCATGGCCATGCCCCACGGCGCCGCAAGCGGACCACCCGTCACAAGATTCTGCTGAAAGTTGCCGTTTTCATCAAAAACGGCCACCACGCCCATGCCCGCCGTCGCGCTTAGCTGCGCATCGCGTCCCGCTGGCGCATAGGTTACGTAAACTTTGCCGCCCATGTCCTCGACGTTGAAGGGGACGAAGCCGGCGGGCAGGCTCGGGTCCACAAATCCACCTGGGACAGCCGTCGGAGCAAATGAGCCGTTGAAGACATCGATGGCGCCGGTCGCTCCATTGGCGGCATAGAGCCTATCGCCCGCGCTGTTGATGGCCAGTCCGGTATAAAGGGCGCCCGGCGTGGTCGCGACCACGGTCGCGGCGTTTTTGGTTCCGGGATTGACGTTCGAACCATTCCACGCGGAAATCGTGCCGTTCAGATTGGCGAAGATAAACAAAGCGGGCCCGCCGGTTATACCGAAGGAGGTCATGGTCGAATTTGCGACCTGGCCGGTCGGCCCCTGAGCAGGCCCTCCCCCAACCATCGGGATGGCGGCGAAGTTCGTCGCGGGCGAGGGAAAGAGGTTTGCCGGCGCGACGCCGGTGCTGCCGGTCACAGTGTAGAGACTTGTGGTGCTCGTGCCCTGGTTCGAGATCCAGAAGGGACTGCCCGGAAGATTGGAGACGCCCCACGTGTTCACGAGGTTGGGGTCTGTGATGGCGGCAAGGCCGGACACGTCCGAGACGAGGTTGGTTTGCTTGAACTGAGCCTGGGCGATTCCGCCCCCGGCGCACAGCGCGCAGACACTGAGGGTCGCTGATATGATTGCGTGAAAGGGCGATGATCTGGTCATTGCGTCACTCCCCTACTCTTTTGCAGCAAAAGAGGACCGCGCGGCCGGTCTTATACAGACCACCTACTGTTCTATCAGCACCGAACGTGCGATCCGCTCGTTTGACCAGCGGTGAACACTGGGGCTGAATTGTTTATTCGCGACAAAATATTGAAAGACGCAATTATGCTCGACTGGCCAAACCAATTGAGAAATAGACTAATCAACGTTGCTATAAGCGGGACCGAGATTAAGGCCCGACATCATAGAAATAACTGGGGTTGCACATCAGCAGACGTGAGATAACAGCTCTTTACAAAATACTATACTATTATGTGTTTTATTGTTGGCGACATTCGCGTTGCAGAAAAATGACCTTAAGCCTTTGAAAATGCTTCGTCGCGCGCAGAAATGAACACGGTCGCCGGCGGTGAAATTGCGCCGCCCGATCAAGTCCTGGCCGCGACGCGTCTTTGGCGGGCTTTGGCCGTCGACGCGGCTTGGAGCGCAGTCGCAGCATCGACAATCGTGGCCCCCTCCCCGCGCGAATTAGCCCGGGAGAGCGCACGCAAGCTCTCCGCTGGAGAGCCCCGGCCTTTGACATCGACGGCCTCGGTCGCCTGACACGCGTCGGCCACCACAAAGACCTGATAGCCAAGATCGCCGGCGTGCCGCACCGACGCTTCGAGCGCGTTAGCCGCAAGGGCCCCGCAGAAGACCAGCGTGGTTGCGCCGAGTTCGTCGAGCCGAGCTTCGAGGTCGGCGCCAACGAAGGCGCTTGGCGCGTTGCGGACGATGACGAGCTCGTTGCGACGCGGCGGCGCCGGAGAAGCGGCAGGGTCGGCTTGTTGTCGGCGGACATGGACCAGCGGAAGCTCCTCCGCCCGCCACGCGGCGATGAGGGCCGCGATGTTCCGCGTCTCGCGCGCCTCGCCGGCCCCTTCGTGCGGATCAATGGCCTCCGGGGCGTCGATGACGAGCGAGCACGGCGTCGGCCGGCAATCGCATCGCGGTCAGGCCCGCCGCGGCGCAAGCGCCCAGTAGTCAAGCTCGAGCACGACATGAGGTTCGTACCCCTCGCCCTCGCGGCCCGGAAAGTCGGCGCAGGGGCGGTTCTTGGTCGCGATCGTGCGCAGCCTCAGGGCTCCGACGTCGTCGCGGCGAGGCAGCGCCGCGGTCTCCACAATTTCGCTCCAGGCGAACAGAGTGTCGCCGGCGAACAGCGGCGCGACATGCCGCCCGCCATTGATCGCCGCGATATGGAAGGCGTTGGCGAGACCGTTGAAACTCAAAGCGCGCGCGAGCGAGATCACGTGCCCGCCGTAGATGAGCCGCCGCCCGAAGCGTCCCTGGCCCTCGCTGAACTGGTTGAAATGCACCTTGGCGGCGTTCTGATAGAGCCGGGTCGCCGTCTGGTGCTCGGCCTCTTCGACGGTGACGCCGTCGACATGATCGATCCGTTCGCCGGCTTTGTAGTCCTCGAACCGATAGGGCGACCCGCTGAGCTCTCCGTCGAACGCGGCGCGGTCGATCCTCGGACAAGCCGCCCCGAGGCTCTCGACGTCAACCCTCTCGGGCAGCTTGGGAACGTGGGTCTCGGGCGCGGCGGCGCTCAGCGTCGCGCTTTCTGACCATCACCCAGCGCACGTAGTCGATGACCGTCTCGCCGCGCTGATTGAACCCTTGCGAGCGCACATGGACGACGCCGCTCTGCCGGTTCGAGTTTTCCTTGAGCCCGATCACCTGCGAAACGGCGGAGAGCGTATCGCCGGGAAAAACCGGCTTCAAGAACTGGCAATCGGCATAGCCGAGGTTCGCGACGGCGTTCAGCGAGATGTCGGACACCGTCTTGCCGAATACGACATGGAAGGCGAGCAGGTCGTCGATCGGGCTTGCCGGGTAGCCGATGGCGCGGGCGAAGGTTTCCGCGCTTTGGGGCGCGAAACGCGCGCCGGTCAGCGCCGAATAGAGCGAGGCGTCGCCGCTGTTCAGCGTACGCGGGGTCGCGTGACGGATCGTCTCGCCCAGGCGAAAGTCCTCGAAGAACCGGCCAGCGGCGGTCTTGGCCGCGACGGGAGCAGGCATCCGCGGCGGGTCAGAAGACGTTCGGATAGACGTAGTAGATGATGATGCGCTCAAGCAGCATGACCGCCAGCAGCAAGATGATCGGCGAAATGTCGATGCCGCCGGTGCTGGGCAGAAAGTTGCGGATCGGGCGCAAAAGCGGCTCGGTGAGCGCCAGGAACAAGTTCCAGATCGAACGAACGAGATCGTTGCGGATGTTGACGACGCCGAACGCGATCAGCCAGGACAACACCGCGCCGGCGATGATGACCAGCTTGTAAAGGTCGAGGACGTAAATGACGATGTCGAGGATCGCACGCATGAATTCTCCAAATCCTTGAGAGGCTGCCGTTGAAGCGGAGAAGCCCCGACGCTCCACGCCGACGTCGTTGACAGGCATCGGACGCGCACGTAAACAGCCGCGCGACGGGGCTGTAGCTCAGATGGGAGAGCGCTGCAATCGCACTGCAGAGGTCAGGGGTTCGATTCCCCTCAGCTCCACCAGGAAGTCCTGATCGGCGGCGGAGGTTCCCAGGGTTTCGCAATCTCGCGACGCTTTAACGGGTAGCGCGGTCTGCGACGGCGATTTGGCGGGTCTGTCGGCCTTTCGCGGCTGAACGGGACAGCGGTCTCTGGCCGCAAAATTCCGTTCCCCAGAGCCGCGCTGGTCGGCCGTCGCAAGGCCGCGAGCGTCGAAGTCCTAACACGGCGCCGATCCCAGAATCTCAATTCGCGCGCCGCGCCAACCCGTTGCGCGACATCAACGGAACCATCGTCACCGACGTCGACCAACGCGCTGTTTGACGCGCAAAGAATATATTTGATATTCATTGCACCCGGGAGGAATACGTAATTGGCATGCCGCCGATCAATCCGCACGCGCGTGGGTGTCCCGCACGATCGCCGTCTGAGTGGATGATCGCCTTGAGCGGCCGGGTGTCGGGGGGCTTGGGGAGGCTGCTGGCGAGAGGTGCGGCTTCCGACGTCTTGTGTCGTACCCCCCAGCGCCGAGGAGCTCCGGGCGGTTGTGGATGCGGGCCGCAAGCTCATCGAGACGGCGGCGGTCGCCAGGGCGCGCCAGAACGGAGGCGAAGCCTTCCAAACCGAACCTCGGCGCGGCCCTCAGCGCCCAGAAGACCATGGTCGAAAGCCTGCATTCGGCGCAGCCTTCGAACCGGACGCAGCGCGCCGCCCTTGAGTGGCGGGTGCTTGAAGCTGATCTTCAATTCCATCACGTCAGCTTCGACCACGCCGACAACCCTCTCATCCATCTCATGGCTGAGGCGCTCAAGGGGCAGCTCTGCCGCGCCCGTCAGCCGGCGAAGCGTGGGCTCGCCGGTGCGGATGCGGCGCTCGCCGAGCACAAGGCGATTTTCGAGGCCAGCCAGTTACTGGCGCGTCAAGAACTACGCTCGCATCGAGAACCCAAAGGCGGGGCCCGTTCTCACTTCGTCCGCGCCGCTCGCCTCTGGCTTCATCGACTCCGGCAGCGACGGGCTCGCGGTTTCCGCCGAAAACCGGCGCTACCCGATCAGTCCTATCGGCAGTATCGCAATGGTGATCGGCGCGTACGCGGCGATCTCGCGGGAGCTCGGACTGCCATTGCGGTTTCCAGGCGTCGACGCCGCATATGACAAGCTTGCGCAGTTCACCGATGCAGGCCTGCTCGCGCGCGCGAGCGTCTGGGCGGCGGAGACGCCAAAGGCTGGAGGTGAAGCCTTCAATGTCACCAACGGCGACGTCTTTCGCTGGGAGCGCATGTGGGAGGACGTCGCTGGACATTTCGGTCTCGACGTCGCGTCGCCGGTTCCGTTGATCCTCGCCCGTCATATGGCCGATAAGGGACCGCTTTGGCGCGAGATCGCAAAAAAACATGGCCTGATCGAGCCTGATCTCGCGCGGTTGGTCGGCTGGGGTTTCGGCGACTTCATTTTTCGCACGGACAGCGACGTAATCTCGGACGTGAACAAGATCTTCAATTACGGCTTTGCGGACAGGATGGACTCGCGGCTCTCGCTCTTCGGCGCCCTCGACAGCCTCAAGCGCAGGAACGTTCTGCCTTAAGTCGTTCACCTCATGTGAGCAGACTTCCGCCTTGTCAGCATCACGCAGGATCTGGGCGAAGACCCGATGAGCGTGATGGTGCGTTCGACGAGTACCAGTCGAAGGAGAACCCAAGCACACGCTGCGCAACATTCAGGAAACGCCCACCAGGGATTCTCGAAACGATTCGAAAGCGCCCTACAGCTACGCCATAGTTCCTACCGACTTGGTCGCAAAATTGAAGTCGTCCCATCGAGTAGAGTGATAGTTGTCGAAGAGCCGGCGGACGTTGGCACGTCGAGGCCTTTGGACCAGGAGCGAGCTGTTGCATTGAAGCCTGTCGTAACTGTTGGGTTGCGTCAAGGCATCCATCGGGCGAGGATCGCCTGACGCTCGCCCGAGAGATCGAATAGGTTCAGCCATTGATTGACGTAAGCCGCGAAGACTGGATCGCGCGGCATCCAGTAAGCGAGTTCCGAATGGTCGAACGGCGCGTTTGGATGGACTGGGCATAGGACGCCTGGATACAGTTTCGCCTGGACTCTCGTTCCACCGCGTCGGTGATCATCAGATCCGCTTTGCCCGCGACCAACGCGCCGAAGGTCGTGGCGTTATCGCTCCATTGGATGATCGTTGCTTTCTGAAGATGAGCCTTGTCGAAGCGCTCGTTGGTTCCTCCTGGATTAACGATCACATTCACGCCGGGCTGATCAATAGCTGCGATCGTTTCGTATTTCGGTTGGTCGCCGCAATGCGTGATCGGCGTCTTGCCACTTGAAAAAGCGGGGTTGGAGAACAATCCTATTTTTCTAGCGACCGAGGGTTATGGTGATCCCACCCATCGCGATGTCGAAGCTGTTCGTTTCCAATTGGATTTGAGGCTCGACCAACTCGTCTTCACAATTTCTAGTGTCTTATGTTTGCGGTCAAGAGTAGAGGCGCGGTTAAGCGTCCGATCGGCGGGGTGTCCGTCGGGAAAGAGAGGTCATAGCTGCGCAGAGCTGGGAGCGGAGCTTAAGACGACGGTTGATCAAACTCTTATCCGCGGGTTGGTTACCGCCTTCCGTGTCTACGTCTCGGGGCTTTCCTCGGTCTAGAGGACGGGCGTCGGCGCAAGGCGCGGCCACATAACTAGCGACGGGAGTTCCCCACCTTTCGTGCTCCGCTCCCGGGTCTGCGCAGCGGGAAGAGAGCGTCTTTACGTGGGCGCGACCTCCCGCCCGATAGCCCAAAGAAAGGCGGCCATCTCCCGAGCGATTGCCGCCACGACGACGGGCAGCTTTTTGCCCATGGCGCTGAGGCGGCGATAGCGAGCGCACAGACGCACCTGCGCCTTCCAGGCGATGTCGCGCACGGGCTTGGGCAGCCCTTCGAGCCGCGCTCTCAAGGTCTCGCTGACCCTCGCTGGATAACGATAGGTCCAGGCCGCCTCGACGAGCGCCCGCCGCGCGCGCCGGTTGCCTGCCAGCGTAAGACCCATCCGTCGGACTGTATCGCCGGTCGAACTCTCCGCTGGGACGAGTCCGAGGAAGGACATCAGCTGTCGCGGCGTGTCGAACCGGCGCACGTCGCCAATCTCGGCGGCGAAGGTCACGGCGACGAGAAACGACGCGCCACGCATGGCTTGATAGGCTTCCACTACCGGCGCCATGGACCACTCCGGCACGACGAGGGCGAGTTGCTTCTCGACGCGACGCAGGCGCTGAAGAGCATCCCCGATCGCGTCGATTCCTTCCTGAAAGACAATCTGCTGCGCAACATGGTCGAACTTCTGACCGGCCAGCCAGCGCCGATGCGCCAGCGTCCAGTGGCCGCCGCCGCTGTAAATCCGGCTGTGCCTGAGGAGGAAAGAGAGAAGCTGCTGGCGCTTTCGCCGAAGATCGTCAGCCGCCGCCTCGCGGGCGCGCGCAAGATCCCGAACCGCCTCATGAGCCGGGTCGGGCGCCCACACGCCCGTCAGTTCGCCGGCCCGATGCAGCCGCGCCAGCGTAACCGCATCCCGACGGTTCGTCTTGATCCGCTCGCCCGACCGTTTCGGGATCAGCGCCGGAGCGACCACCATGCAGTCATGCCCGAGCGCCTGCACCTGGCGATAGAGCCCGTATCCCGTCGGCCCGGCTTCGAAGCAGACATGCAGCCGGTCGTATCGGTTAGCCAGTCTTTTGATCGTCCGCTCGATCGGCGCAGGATTGTTCTCAACATCGCCCATAAACCGGACTTCCCCGCTTCGGCCACCCTCCGCGATCGCCACCGCGTGCTTCTTCTTGGCGACATCGAAAGCCACCAAAGCTTCGCTATACTTTCCCATGGTCCGCCCTCCGTGCATGAGGCTCGGCTCGGTCCGCCCGAGCAACCCTCCTTCTTTAACTGCACAAAAGGGCGCGCCGCCGGATCAGCCCGCGAACATGACGTCTAGCCGAAGCGTTGTGCGTTGCTAGCCTCCCTCTCCGAATTGTCTTTAGAGGGCGCCGACGGCCGCGCGGATCCAGTCGAGGCGGCGACCGGGAATGAGGCCGTAATTGTAAAAGTTCAGACCACTCGCCCCGGCTTCGAGGCAAGCGTTGACGCAAGCCGTCAATCCATCCGCGTCTGGGACATCGCCGTGGAAGAGACGAAAGCCGGCGCCGAGGAACTTCTCCGGCCCAAGCGCCGCTCGACCTTGTTTGATGGCGGCTGCGCCCTGCTCGGGCCCAAGCCCATAAACGCACAGAATGGCGCCGTCGCAGATCTTGCCGATCTCCTTGAGATCGCAGCCGCCGAGCCACCCCTCCGCGAGATCGATCAGGACGACGCGACTTGAAGGGTGCGCGCGCGCCCTGATCTCGGTAATGAGGCTGGTCACCGGTTCGCTGCGCCACAGGAGATATTCGTGTAGCGCCGGGAAGGGCCGAAAGGTGTCGAGGCCGCCAGCCGGAAAATTGGGAAAGCGCGGTTGCGGCGTCTCCCGCTCGCACGCCTCGACGATCCATTGCGCGGCAATGCGACGCGCGGCTTCCGGGTCGACGCCGGCTTTTGACGCTCTGGCGACACAGGAATTGCAGAAGCAGATCGACAACGCGAAATCGTCCTCGGCGGTCAGGCCGACTCCGTCCTTTTCGTGATGGAACTCGTGAGCGAATCCCATGAAGGATGGAGTCTCGAGTTCAACGAGATCCGGTTTGTACGAGTGCGTCAGATCTTCGACGAGAGTGCAGACATAGGCGCGGGCGTCCGGGTTCGATGGGCAAAGACCGTAATAGTTCGGATCGCCGAACGCGTTGCGTGTGACGGCGCCCGGATGAAGCATGCCGAGCCGAGTGTTGTGGAGACAAACAGTCCAGCAAGACACGCCGAGTCCGCCTGCGTCCCGCCTGCGCACGAGCTCCCGCAGAACGTCTCCGCCGTCCCGAATGACATCGGCGAGCTTGGGTTGGATCGCGAGCCCCTCCCAGCGCCCACGGGTCGGGTGGAAATAGATCGTTCCGTCCTCGGGAAAATAAGCTTTTCGCTTCGGGCTTCGCGGCTGAAGGAATTGCCCGGCGTGATAGGAGCTGGCCAGGCTGACGCAGTTCAGGCCCGCGCGATCGCGGAGTTCGCCTAGCGCCGCATCGAACCCAATATCGAGAATGTCCCATGCATAGGTCCACATCGATCGATGCATTAAAGGCTTCTCCAAATTTCGTTCACGAATACCTGCCTCGTTCTCTCGCAAAGTCTGCCGTCGGCGGCGCGGAGCACGGCGGCCGGCGTCGATCGGCTCGCATCAGAGCGCATCCATTCGGTACACGCGCCGCGCATTGTCATGGAAAAGCGCAGACTGCTCGGTTTCAGAGAAGTCCTCGACGATCGCCTTGAAGCCGTCGAAGATCGCGTCGAAGCTTGTCCACAGGCGACCGACGGGGAAGTCGCTCCCAAACATCGACCGATCGACGCCGAAGCACTCGATGCAATGCAGAACGACCTCGCGCAAGCTTTCGGGCGTCGGGCTCGGATCGTAAGCGGTCACGGCCGAAATCTTGATCTGGATGTTGGGCGCTGCGCCGAGCAGCTTCAGGCTGTTCCTCCATCGTAGCATGCCCTCGCGATCACGATCGATCGGGCTGCCGCAATGGTTGACGATGAAGATCTGATCGGGGAAATCGCGCGCAAGCCTGTCAACCTCTTCGGCTTGATAGGGATAGACCATCAGCTCGAGCAATTGGTTGTGACGAGCAAGAAGCGAGACGCCGTGTCGAAACTCCGGCTCGTCGGCGACGCCTGGCCGCGGGGCGAAGCATTTGGCCCGTACGGTCGGATGCCAGCTCAGCATCTGGCGGACGCCAACGCAACGCTCCACCTCGGAGAGGCGGTCCAGCACTGCGGCCACGTCCGGAGTTCGCGAGGCTGGCGAAGCCGATGTAGCGGGCAGCGACGCCCGACGACTTGTCGAGCGTCTCGAGCCATCGGATTTCGGCGAGTGGATCGTCGGTGCGGTCCCAGGCGGCTTCCACGTGCACGGAGGCGACCACGTTCTGATTGGCCGCGTCGCACCGATAGTCGGACACAAGATAATTCTGGCGAATGGGAGCGAGATCGCCGAGGGCCTGAATCGCGCCCCCTGTGGGGCGGAGCCAGGCCGGTCCATGCCGAGATCCCACAGATGGCAATGCGCGTCGATGATCGGTCCGCGGTACAGTCCGGCCACGTTGAGAGCTCCAATGGTCAGGTGTGGCTTGCGCCGGCGCTGCGATCGCGTCGGCACCCTTGTCTTGCTGCATACAGTCTCTCGCGTCGAGCTTTCGATGCAACAATTCTCTGGCGCAAAGCTACGCGCCGCGACACTGTCGCTTGCGAGGACCCGCGACCCGCCAACAAACGTCAGACTCGTTGACTTACCGAGGCGGACCGGTAACCTTCTTGTGAAGGCGATTAGGGCCGGAGACGTTCGGGGAGCCGCAGGGCGCTTGGGCCGCGTCCTCTGGCGACGCGGCTCCGATCGCAGACAGGTGCGCTTCGCAAAGGGAGAACGCTGACATGAACAAGATGAATCTTGCGCGGCTTGCATTCGCGCCCGTCGTCGTGGCCGGTCTGGCCCTCTTGCAACTTGCAAGCGCGGGCTCAGCATCCGCGGCTGCCAATTGCATCAAAGGAGAGCACAAGCCTCCCTACAAGATCGGTTGGGCCAACATCTATTCGATCCCGACATGGATGAAGGAGACGACCGGAACCATCGAGGACATGGCGAGCGTGCTGAAGAAGCAGGGCCTCGTCGATAGCCTGACGATCATAGACGCCCAGGGTAACGCCGACCACGCAGATCCAGCAGATCCATGTCGATGATCGACGCCAAGCTGGACGCGATCATTCGTCGACGCCGGTTCGGCCACCGCGCTCGATCGCGTCATCGCGGACGCCTGCTCGAAGGGGATCGCCGTCACCAATTTTGACAGCCTCGTCGACACCAAGGATCTGACCACGAAGATCGACACCGACCAGAGCCAGTGGGGCAAGCTTGCTGCGGAATGGCTCGTCCAGCAGTTGAACGGCAAAGGCAATATCCTCGTCTTGAATGGACCGGCCGGCGTCTCGGTCAGCGACGATCGGCGCAAGGGCGCGGAGCCGGTGTTCAAGGCCAATCCGGGCATCAAAGTTCTGGCGGAGACCAACACTCCCTACAACGCCGCGCCCGCGCAGGAAGCTGTCACCAACCTGCTCTTCAGCAATCCGCAGATTGACGGGGTTTGGAGCCAGGGCGGAGCGCTCACAGCCGGGGCCGTGACCGCGTTTGAAAAGCAGGGTCGCAAGCTCGTTCCGATGACGGGCGAGAATTACCGGCGATCCTCGAAATGTGGAAGGCGAAGAAGCTGACCGCATGGGGCACTCAGCAGCCCAAGCTGGCGGCCGCGCTCGCCGTCTATGCGGCGGTCGAAGCGCTGCAAGGCAAGGATATCCCGGCCTATATCGATGTCCCGCTGCCGATCATCGACGAGAGCAACCTCGACAGCTACCTGGCGCGAGCCAAGGACTTCGCCGCGGACGGCTACATCTACTCGCCCTACGATACGAAGCTGTTCGACGAACTGATCGCCAAGAGCTTGAAGAAGTAGCTTCGCGCCGGCACAGCGACGCGGTGAAATGGGCGTGCAGCAGACGATCGTTGAGGCGCGGAGCGTCTCGAAGGCTTTCTTCGGCAACCCGGTGCTTCGCGAAGTCTCGATTGAACTCGTCGCGGGACGCATCCACGCCCTGCTCGGCGAAAATGGAGCCGGCAAGAGCACGCTGATCAACCTGCTGTCGGGCACGCTGAGGCCCGACAGCGGACAAGCTTCTGGTCGACCGCGAGCCCGTCGCTGCGTTGGCGCCGCGCGACGCGCACCGTCTCGGCATCGCTGTCGTTCAGCAGGAGCTGAGCCTCGCGCCTCATCTTTCCATCGCGGAGAATATCGGCCTCGGCGCATACAGTCGCCGGGGCGGGTTGGTCGACTATGGGCGCCTCGCAGCCGCAGCCGAAGAGATCGGCGGCAAGATCGGACTGATCGAACCGCTCGATACGCCAGTCTGGCGATTGCCCCTCGGCCGTCGCCAGATCGTCGAGATCGCGAAGGCGCTCTTCATCAAGCCGCGCGTCCTTATCCTGGACGAGCCTACGTCGTCTGGCCGCGCCGGATGTGGCCATGTTGGTAAGCCTGGTGCGCCGTTTGCGCGATCAGGGGGTCGCGATTTTCTATATCTCGCACCGTCAACGAAATGTATGGACTTCTGCGATCACGTGACTCGGCCTTCCTGAAGGACGGGGCGGTCACCGCGGACCGTCCCCTTGCCGGGTTTGATCCCAACGGCCTTGTGCGCCTGATGGTGGGCCGCGATCCTCAAACCCTCTTCCGGCCTACGCCTCGCATTCAATTCGGCGATCTGGTCCTCGAAGCGAGGAATTTCCGCAGCGGGTCAGCAAGAGGTGTGAACTTCGAGCTCCGTCGCGGAGAAATACTCGGGATCTGGTGGCCTCGTCGGACACGGGCAGGAAGACTTCATGATGGGCCTTTACGGCGCCATCCCCTCGAAAGCCGATCATTTCCGCATGTTCGTCGACGGGGAGGCGGTCCGGAGCGCTCCCTTCGCCAAAGTCGCCGAGGCCAACGCAGTTGGCGTCGCCGATATCCGGCGGATCGGCGCAAGGAAGGCTTGCTTTTCTGCCGCACTCGATCGACTTCAATTTGCTCTCGCCCTGTTCGCGAGCCATAGCTTCGCGCGTCGGCGGGGTGCAGAGGAATTCACGATTACGGAGCGTCTGGCGCAGCGCCTCAATATCCGCGGCGATCGGCGCCGCCCGGTCCAGGCGCTTTCCGGGGCAACCAGCAGAAAGTCGCGGGTCCGAACGGCTGCCGCTCGATCCGTCGCTCTCGCTTTTGAATGATCCGACCCGCGGCGTCGACGTTGAGACAAAGCGTGAGATCTACCTCGCGCTCCGCGAATGGCCGGCAAGGGCAAAGCCGTCGTGTTGCTGAGCACCGACACGCCCGAACTTGTGCACCTTTGCGACCGGGTGATGGTGTTCCACAAGGCGGACCAGCTGCGACGCTGCCGCACACGGAAGCGTCCGAGGAGGCAATCGTGGCCGCCGCCATGGGCGTGGGGGAGGCGCCTACGCTCCTGGGAGAAGCCGTTTGATGGCGGGCAAAGGCGCGCGGCTCTATTGGGCCATTCAGTGGCGGCGCAACGAAGGTCGCGCATTCCTTGTCCTGGCTGTGTTTGCAGCCATTTACGCGATCCTGTTTCCTGGCATCTTTGCGATAGGGGCGATCGCCAAATTTGTGCAGGGTTGGTTCCCCACAGCCATGGTCGCGGCGGCGCAGACCATCGTCATGCTGACCGGCGGCATCGATCTCTCAGTCGGCCCAAT